>JBGARF010000032.1:0-144246 GCA_044230345.1 Limisphaerales bacterium | reverse complement strand
GGCTCACGCCCGGCCGCTGGGTCACGGAATTCAGTCCAATTACCAGTTACCGCAGGCGATAGAATACCTGGCCGCCCGCAGGCGTGAGCGTCTGAGGATTCGATTGACTGAGTCCTTCGCTGCTCCACGGACCGGTGATGTTCGTCGCGGCTTCGAGGACACCGCCCCCGAGCCAGGAAAGCACCACAGCGCCGGATTCGTCGCGAACGATGCGGAGCGAACGAACGGATCCGTAGCCGGCAAACACGGTGCCGCCGGACAGGCCGAGGCCGCCGCGATTGGCCGCCAAGCCCACCAAAGCGGTGCCAGGGATGGCATCCACCGTGGAACTGCCCAACGAAATCCACGCCTCGCCATCCGCCGAGTAGTAGCCGGTGTAGGTGTTGCCAGAACGGCTCAGCCGCAGCCAGACATTCGGCGGGGGCGTGTTGTCACAGACCCAATTCCGGGGCGTACCAGCCCAGTCCACGTTGGCCCCGGTGGTCGCCCGCGAAAAGAACCCGTATTTGGCATCCGGATTCCACGTCGCGGTAACCATGGCACTATCCGCGTTCAACGATTCGCGCACCATGATGCCGTTGCGATTGCTGGGGCGCTGGTTCGACTTGATTTGGACCTTCACGTCAAAATCACCGGAGAGGGTCTGATAGACGATCTGGCCGCTGTCGCTGTTGCCCCAAAAGTCGCCCCCGCCGGCAAACATTTCGATTTCGCCGGGAATGGGCGAGACGGACAACCCCGAAGCGCCCCCGATGTCCGCGGAGAGGAAGTCCTGGGCTGCACCAGCCACGGTGGTGGGAGATGCGCCGACGTTGCCTTTCAAATCGGGCACGGGCTGGACCCGGACGGAGAAGGCGCCGGTGATCGGAAAGTCAAAGCCGGAGAGCCGGACGGTGCGTGCATCCCCGAGGACCGCCACCGACGCTGCCGTGGATTCGACGCCTTCCCGGGTGACGAGATACGTGAAATTATCGAGCAACGTCGGTGAGTTGGTGTCGAGCGGTTCGCTGAAACGCAGGTCGATCGTACCCGGGTTGAGCGTGCTCGCCGCGACCGGCAGCGGCGGACTCGAATCGCCCGACACCGCCACCGTGGCCACGGCTGAAGCGACGGTTCCCGCGGAGTTGCCCACCACCACCCGGTAGCGACCCGCGTCGGAGGTTTGGATGCGATTGAACGACAATGCGGCCAGACCGGAGTTCACTCCCAGAATACCCAGATTACCGGTAGCTCCCGGAACATTGACGAAAGTGCCGCTGCCATCGTCCTTTTGCCACCAGTAGAAAAGCGGCGTGCCGGACCCGGTGAACCGGGCCGAAAGATTGACGGGCTGGTTTTCCGACGTCGACACGTTGGCTGGTGCCGTCAGGGCCCCGGTGGGAGCGACGCGCGCAGTCACTCGGAACACGCCGAAGCCATACTGACCAAAGCTGGCCAGAACAAGGGCGTTGCCGTTGGCTTCGCTGTAAACCTCAACGTCGCCTTCGTAGCCATAGGTTGATCCCGTCGCTCCGTTGGCCGCCACCGGTTCGTCTGTTTCGTAGAAGGGCAATTGATAGGCGTTTTTCGAGCCGACCGCGACTTTGCCGTCGAGGGTATGCACGCCAAGCCAACCCGGCTTCTTGATGGCGCCAAACACGTTGTTCCAGCTGGGGATGGAGTAGGTGACCACGTAGTCAAGCCCGTCGTCCGTATCCAGGGTCATCACCCAGTTGCCATCATATTGGGAAACTCCATTGATGTTGTGATCGACGCAGACGCCATCCTTGCCGGCCGCTTCCCAGGTAAACGCCAGCAAATTCCCTGATGCGTTTCCGTCGGGGTCATAGCGGTTGGTTCGTGCGTTCGCCGTTCCGTCGGGCAATTGCGCGTCGGGATTCCGGGTGTAACGAAACGGACGAGCATCCCAGCCGGATCCGGGAAAATGCGCCTGATAGGTCACCTTGAGGTTCGGGCGATTGGTATCAGTCGGCGTGCTGACAATCTTGGACGGCTCACCGCCCAGCGTGTAGAAGCCCTTCGAACCACCGCCGTCACCGCGATCGTTCAGACGGGCCACCGGACGCAAGGTCAGGCCTCCATTGTCGGAAACGAACTCCTGGGAGTGCATGCTCATTCGCCAGGTGCCGCCTCCGGCCCAGACGACGACATTCGAGCCGTGGCCCCAGACGCGGAATGATTTTTGGCGCCAACTGTTGCTGCCGTCACCCTCGCTCAGGCCTGGCTCCGTGCCTTGTTCGCCGGGAAGAATGGTCGGATTGGGTTCGCCCGGGACCGGCTCAACCCAGGCCTCGGTGGGCGTGGTCGACCACGTGGCGAAGCCCTGGTCGTTGATGCCCGTCGCCGCATACCGCAGAATCTTGTACTTGTAGCCGGTGTAAATCACACGCTCGCCATGCGGACCGTCGGTGATACCCCAGGACCACCAGAAATGGGTCGGGGCCTGCGTCGCCAACGGCACTGGAAAAATCTCCGTTTTGAGGGCCACACCCCGGGAGCGCCCCGTCTGCGCGTCGATCCAGAGAATTGAACGATCAGGATATGCCAACGCCCGCGCCCGCTCTTCTTCGGTCAACGACGCGCTCGTCTCATCGATGCCGTTCTCCCGGACGCCCAACAGATAAAGGCTGTCGCTGTATTTGATGAATCCCACGTAGACTTCCACCGTGGAATTGCCATCCGCCTTGTCGGCGGTGTCACCCTGCTTTTTCAAAATGGGAAGCCGATCCGCTTCCGACACATTGATGAGCCCGTTCAGGTGCTGAACCCAGACGGGATTAATCTCCTGCGCCACGACGTTTACCCCGATCAACGTCATGACCCAGGGAAGGAGCTTGTGTTTCTTCATGTTTTATTCCTGCTGGCTTATTGTTTTTGGGCCGAGCCCCGTCCGTTTGACTCCCACCTTGCCCGGCGGACGCCCGATCATTCCTCGCCCCTTTGACATGAACCACGGAGCGAGGTCGATCGACCAACGACAGAGCGGCAAACGTTGGCGGGCCGCATGTCGGGATTCAACCCAAAAGAATGTAACGGTTCGGTGACAACCCACTCGCTCGTAACGTTCGCGCGACCATGACCCCGTTGGTCTCTGCGTTGATCCGCGCAAGTCTCCGGTCAAAAGCATCTACGCGCGGGGATGTGAAGGTAAGCGCCCCGCATTTGCACTTGGCAAGCTTGGGGCGTCGGTCATTTACTCATGAATCCAAACACCCAAAGTGCATGAACGCTGAACTACCGAGTCGCAGGGTATATCTTTCATTCGGCCGCCGGGCCTGCCTTCGGGTCGGATTACTTCTGCTCCATTCATCCCTGGTCAGCCTCCCGCTCTCGGCCCTCGAGATCATCGCCCACCGCGGCGCGTCGCATGACGCCCCGGAAAACACGGTGGCGTCGGCGCGCTTGGGCTGGCGTCAGGAGGCCGACGCCGTCGAGATTGATATCCACCTGAGTCAGGACCAGCGAATCGTAGTGATGCACGATGCAGACACTCAGCGGACCACCGGCGTTCCTGGCAAAGTCGTCGATCAACCCTGGCCAGCTTTGCGCGCCCTCGATGCCGGGGCATGGAAGGATCCCCGGTGGCGTGGCGAACGAATTCCCTCGCTCGAAGAAATCATCGACACGGTTCCCCAGGGGAAGCGGTTGTTCATCGAGATCAAATGCGGTCCGGAAATCCTTCCCGAGCTGGAACGGGTGTTGCGCCGATCCCGATTGCCGCCGTCGCAAACGGTTCTCATCGGATTCGGCTATGAAACCATGGTCCAAGCTCGGCAACGTTTTCCGGAACTTACCGTCTACTGGCTCGCCAGTTTCCAGCGCCAGGGCCAAAATGGCGCGTTCGCGCCCAAGGTGGACGATCTCGTTCGCCGCGCCAAAGCTGGGCGGTTCACCGGGCTCAGTGTGAACTATCGTGGCCCGGTTGACACCTCCTTCGTTGCCGCCGTGAAGGCCGCCGGACTCCAATGCCATGTCTGGACGGTTGACGACCCTGAAGCCGCGCGGCGACTGCGTCTGGCCGGAGTCGACAGCATTACGACGAACCGGCCTCAGTGGTTGCGAGAGCAACTCGCTCACGTCAACTCGCCGTGAAGGGCGGCAAACGATCAGTCTTCTCATCGGCCGTTGGCTCGCCGCCGCCTGCGCCCAAGGCCAGATTCAGCTCTGGGACCTCGCGGTCGTGAACGCGCAGTTGGAATCGCGCTGACGCGCGAATCTCGTCTCACGCCCCCAAAACCACCCCACCCGAAAAGGAAATGCGCGCCGCCGACCACTGCTAGTCGACGACGCGCTCTGAACTGACGCCCAACTGAATACTGAATACTGGTTACCGCTTACCGCCCATCGGTCTCAACCCGCACGCGAAAGAACATGATTTCGCTCAGCTCAGCGCGCTTGAGCTCAACCGTGTTCCGCGGAGGCGTCGACGCGATCCCTTCCTGGATGGTTCCAAATCGGTTCAAGACCTTGGCTCCTTCGAGGGTGTAGCGACGGCCCTCCACGCTCGGCCACTCCAGGACCAGCGTCTCCTTCCCTTCGGCCACCTCGAGACGCAGGAGCGATCTCGGATCGGTTGGATCGGAACCCATCGCCTGCTCGCCCAGGTTGCTCGCGCCATCCCGATCCGAATCGTCGGAATAAAAGACGCCCTTGGTCGTGCCAAAGTATTTCTCCTCCCAACCGTCGTTCAGCCCATCCAGGTCCTGATCGTTGCGGTCGGCTTGCACCCCCTGCCAGTTGACTACGCCGGGCAGCGCCTCCAACACGGCGCCCGCTGTGGTGACGAAGCTGGCAAATTGACCCGCGCGGCCTATCGACAGCTCGAACGTCGGCGTCGCCGGCCCGGTCCGCCGGAAAACAACCGTGCCCAGCAGCACCTGATTTCCCGTCACGCCGGCGCGCGGGCTGCGTGCATCCAAGTGGCCACCGACAAACAACACTTCTCCAGGCCGAGAAGTGTCGGGCCCGGCTTGGGGCAGGACCCGACTGCCATCGTGGAAATACCAAACCGAGTCGTTACGAACCGCCGATTCCACGGTGAGTGGCGAGGGATAGAACAGCCGGAAACTATGGCTCACGATCGACGCTTCCCCAATGTCGGCGAACACCTGCACGCGGACGGTTGGTCCGGTGGAGGTGGCCTCGCCGTGAACCTGCACCGAATACGGATCGACCGCCGCGGCGTCGACGGCCGACGTCGCGCCCAGCCAGGTCGCAACCGTGAGGAGGGTCAGCCCGGTCAGCCGGGTCAGCCGGAGGAATGACATCGTGTTCATGCGTTGGTCTCGTTGCTTCAGGTTGATGTTCATCGGATGAACCCTTTCGCTCACGGCGACACCACGGTCGTGCAGTTGGTGCTGCCAAACTGCGTCGCAAAGATGGCCAGGTCAGCGCCGTCCACGTCGCCATCGTGATCCAAGTCAGCAGCGCAGGAACTGATGCCGCCAAATCCGCCCACGTTGAGCGAGTAATGGTCGCTGAAGCTCTTGTAGTAAAGATGCCCGAAGCCATCCGTCGTCCGCGCCCACGCCGTGAGACGGAATTGATAGGCGCAGCTCGTCCAGGGTTGCAGCGCCCCCGACGCGTGAGCCGGCAACGAGTTCGAGGTCACGCCGGTCACCCCACCCCACACGGGCGGCGCCGAGTCATGTGAACCCACATATCGGTCCGTCGCGATGATCCCACCATAGCGATTGCGCCCATAGAGCACGTCGAGCGTGTAGTCGCGGAGGAATCCGCCCGGATGACTGGCGGTGAAGTCGAACTGCAGATTCTGCGTCGCGGTCGCCAGCGGGATGATGCCGCACTCGGGAACGGTCGCCCCGCCCGCATCCTTCACCGCGTTGATGGTCGCCTCCACCGGGGAGTTGTCGACCCGGACCGTGATGCGGCTGAGCGTGTTGGCCGGCAGCGCGACTTCCGTGCGAAGAATGTTGTAGGCCTTGCAAATGATGTCGTAGCGGCCGTTCGGCAGGGCCTGGGTGTTCCAAATCATCTTGAGATCGGGGTGCGCCCAGTAGCCGGACTCGGTCCGAAGATACATGCCGCTGGCATCCGGCCCCACGTTCACCAGGCTCGCGGTCACCACGCCGCCCGGGCCGACGGTGTATTTGACCTTCGACAACGGATCGTCGATCGGCTGGAACGACGCGAGGCTCGGCGGGACATTGCCCACCCACGGGGCGGCATAGAGCCGGTAGTAGTAAACCGCCGTGTCCGAGCTGCCAAAAAGTCCGTTTAACCAAAGATTGCCGCCAAACGGCGCGTCTTTGAACGGGTAGAGACTGAGCGCGTTTGCGACTGCGGGAGAAACGTTGGCAAGCCCGACGCTGGCCCCGCTGTCCGTGATTTCCGAAGTCGGGATTTTGCCAATGCTGGTGAACAGGAATCCGGAGGTGACACTCGGCCCCACGCCACCCAGCACCCCACTCGGGCCACCAAACGCACCCTGATCGTTGCGGGAACCATCGACGTCATTGAAGAGCGGGTTGGGATCACCCGCGTTGATGCAGGGTGAAACCAAGGCCAGCCCGTACGGCAGACCCGCGGACATGACGAACACCGGATCAGCCGAAATGTCGCCGGGGCCTGGACCAACGGCGCCGCCGTTCTGCGGATTGTAGTTGCGCCAAGTGTTGCCCCAGACGTCGTTGAACGAGTTCAAGGGCGCTGCGCCGTGCGATGCCGTGATGCCCGTGTTGTTGCGGGCAAAGATGTTGTTCTTGATGGTGACGTTCGCGTCGGTGTAGCACCAGATGCCATCGGCTTCGTTGTCCACCACCGTATTGTTGATGACCTGCGCTCCCGTCGAACCGGCCCACGCGAAATAGAGACCGACGCCCTTCGTGTTAAAGATCACGTTGTTCGCGATGAGCGGGGTGGAGCTAAGATTCACGATGCCGTAGTTAAGATACGCATCGCTATTGCTGCCGTTGCCTTCGATGCGGTTGTTCCGCAGCAGCGCGCTGCTGCCGCCCTGGATGTAAACGCCGTTGATGTTCCCGAAAATCCAGTTGTCGGAAAACTGCACATTGCCGCCCACGATGTAGACGCCGGCCAGCGACGGCCCGATGCCGCTGCCCGTAATCTTGAACCCTTCCATCCGCGCATCCGTCACGCCCGCCGCGGTCACCACATTGGAGTTACCCAACCCCTGCAAATGAGTCAGATTCTGACCCGCGCCAATCACGTCGATACCGCTCCGCAATCGGATGTTCTCATGATAGGTGCCCGCATCGACACGGACCGTGTCCCCAACGCTGGCAGCGTCGATGGCAGCTTGAATCGATTCTCCTGGCGCCACGATGAGGTTGTCCTCGCCGTTAATCACCAGGTTCACCCCGTAGCGGCGGAAGGTGTCCAGCGGGGGCGTGGTTCCTTCGGTTTCCACCACCGTGGTGCAGCCACCCACGGTATCCGCCACCGAATAGTAAAGTGGCCCCGACCCAGCCCGCACGCTGAGAATAAAGCACAGCGGACGTCCCTCCTGCACGCGCACCGAAGGAAAGCGGAAGGTCACCGGAACATTCTGGGGATACGCACCCAGGAGTGAGAATGACTCCGTCGCCGTCCCGACCACTCGCCCATCGTAGGTCCCCTGCCGTACCGTCATGGTCAAGGCATGATTGCCCGGCGTTCCGCCGGAGATGACCAATCGGGCTGAGTCCAAGCTGTTCCCGGGATAGCTGCGAACATAGAATCCGCGATCGACCAGATCACCACCGGGCTGGCCGGTGCATGTCAGCAGGACGTCGGCCTGGCTGCCGGCCAAGGAAGCCGCGAGGCCCAAGGCAGCCAACAGAGGTTTCACACGCATTCGCAGTCGGGAGAACGGGGAAAGTTTCATAGTCGAGGCTCGAGAACAGGTTCGGTGTTGGGTTCGATTCGGTTCGGTTCCATCGGCTTGGTCCCAGCCCCGGAGGAGAAATCCCACCCAAGGCAATGGCCAGCGCCACTCCTCTCAGAAGAAACGGCCCGCCTCCTATTACTCCAACCCCGGAATTGCCCCATAAGACCGGAAAAACCGACGAGCCCTAAAATGAACGGGTGGCTTCCCATGAACCGGAGGGTCGACCAGAAGGCACGCGACACGGAGATCCGGAAACCTATCCATCGAACGGCCCGCCGCGCACACCCTCTCCGCCGCCCTGCGGGGGAGAGGGGCAGGTTCCGAACTCGCCCGAGCGAGATCGGAACCGGGTGAGGTGGAGCAGTCCGCAGGTTCATCTCTCGTGAGCAGGTCTAAAACGAACAGGCGGCTTCCCATGAACCTCCTCCCGGTTCTTGCTCTTAATCCTGCTCTTGCTCCTCCCGAAGCGAGCAAGGGCACTGGGGGGGATGCCGGCTTGGACAAGCCTTGCAAACCGGAGGCTTGCCGGCCATTAGCGGTGGTGAAAAAGCCGGGCCGCGATCGGCCAGACCATTGCCTCCCGCAGGGACGCCCCCTGCGGATCCATGCGCAATAGGATCTAGAGCGCGACGGATTCCGCGACGAGCATGACCGGGATGCCGTCGCGAATCGGGTAAAGATACCGGCCATCCTGCCGCACCAACCCAGCCTCGCACGCCTGTTCAACTTTGGCTCCGCCCCGATTCTGGACCTTGCCCGCCTGGATGCGGTCGTTGAGGCTGCGGACCACGGCGGCGTCCGCGACCGTCAGGGTCTGCCGCGATTCCGGGCAGCGCAGTAACTTCAGGAATTCAGGATCGATCATAACTGCCTCGTTCAATTTGGACAGGTTCAACTAACTGGCCGAGGGGAGCGCCCGGACCGCCGCTTCGTATACGGCTTTTAAAGGAACGCCCGCCCGGGCGGCAACTTCACGACATGACTCGTATTCCGGCGACGCCTGCACGACGAGCCCGTCCAATCGGCCCAGCTTAACCGCCACCGGCCCAAGCGCGGTGACCACCTGGACGATTTCCCGGCGAAGCTTGCGTCGTTCGGCACAATGACGCCGGACGCCAAACGCCGTGGTCTCACGCAGAATCAAGTCCGTGAACCGATCCGCGTCCGACTCCGCACAGACCACCGACAGAATCACTCCCGGCCGGTTCTTCTTCATCTGAACCGCGGTATGAAACACGTCCAGCGCCCCGGCCCGCAACGCTTGATCAACGAAACCGCCTAACACTTCTGAGTTGATGTCGTCGAGATTGGTTTCCAGCACGACAACCACGTCGCGCTCCCAATCTCGAGCCGGGCCAGCCTCCGCCGCGTTCTCGCCGCCCCACGCCCCGAGCACCGCCCGTAAGACGTTGGGCCGGGTGCGGTTTTCCCGCGTGCCCAGGCCATAGCCTACACGACTGGCTTGAAACGCCCGCATCGGCCCGAACGTTTCCACCAACTCGGCCAGCAGGGCGGCTCCGGTCGGCGTGACCAGCTCATGCGGTTCTTCGCACTGCGTAATCGACACTCCGCGCGCGGCCAAGATCTCGAGCGTCGCCGGCGCCGGAATCGGAAAGCGGCCGTGGGCACATCGGATAAAGCCCGTCCCTTCGACCACGGGCGCGGCAAACACTTTCGGACACCCGAGCAGTTCGAGCGCGACGCAGGCGCCCACGATGTCGACAATGGAATCAACCGCACCCACCTCATGAAAATGCACGGACTCCGCCGGCTGCCCATGAATGCGACCCTCCGCCTCCGCAATGCGCCGAAAAATTGCCGTGGCCCGCGTCTTCACCCACGCCGAAAGCCCGCTGCGATCGATCATCTGCCGAATATCGGCAAAGGTCCGACCATGGTCGTGGTCATGGTCATGACCGTGCTCATGCTCATGCTCATGCTCATGCTCATGCTCGTGCGAATGCGAGTGCTCGTGCGAATGGGAATGCGAGTGAGACTGTTGATGCCGATGCTTTATGGCGGCGGCGTGGGCATGTTCCCCTGAGCCATGATGGCCATGATGACCATGCTGGTCGTGACCGAGCTCGAGGTGGACATCGAATTTCACTCCCGCGATTTGGGATCGGGAGCCCCGCGCGATGTGCAGGTGATATTCGTGCAGGCCGAGCTTGCCCAGTTCCCGCTCAAACTGAGCCGGGTCGACGCCCAGATCCAGCAGCGCGCCGATGAACATGTCGCCGCTGATTCCGCTGAAGATATCGAGGTAAATCGCGTTCATGGCTACTTTCGGCGCCCAGATCTTGTGGCAACCGGACCACGCGGGCCACGCCCTTCGAGGGTCTGTGCCACCAGCGCATTAATCTGGCTCGCGGCGTAGCCGGCGCCGAAGCCGTTGTTGATGTTGACCACCGTGAGCCCGCTCGCGCAGCTGTTCAACATGGCGAAAAGCGGGGTCAAACCACCCAGGTGCGCCCCGTAGCCGACGCTCGTCGGAACGGCAATGACCGGGCGATTGACCAATCCTCCGACCACGCTGGGCAGGGCCCCCTCCATGCCGGCGACAGCGATGACGACGTGGGCCCGCTGCACGGCTTCCATGTGCCGGAGCAAACGATGTAATCCCGCCACGCCGACGTCGTAGTAGCGTTCCACCGTGTTGCCCATGATGTCCGCTGTGATCGCCGCTTCCTCGGCCACCGGAAGATCGCTGGTTCCGGCCGCCAGCACCGCGATGGTTCCTGGCCGCTTGGGCAGGGGCTTCACTTCGCAGGTGATGCATCGGGCCGCCTCATAATAGACCGCGTTCCGCATCGCCTTCCTCACCGCCCGCGCGTGCTCGGGCCCCGCTCGAGTGACGAGGAAACGACCGTCACGTTGCGCGATCTGTCTGGCAATCCGCGCCACTTGAAAGGGCGTTTTGCCCTCGCCATAAATCACCTCGGGAAACCCCTTGCGCAGGGACCGATGCAAGTCGACCTGGGCAAATCCCAGATCCGCGATGGGCGCGGCTTGGAAGGCACGCAACACAGCGGCCGGACTGGTTGTCCCGGCAATCAACGATTCCAACAAGGCGGTGGCTTCGGCGGATGTCACTGGGCCGGAGACTGCCACGCCCCGAAGCCCGGATGCAATCCGCATCCATTCACCGCGACCGTTAACTGATCCCCCTATAAAAATTTTAAACCGCAGATAGACGCCGAAGAACGCTGATCCGTGCATCTCGAAGTTGTTGGTAAGAGTTCATACTTGGCCGGACCGCGGGCTTTCAGCCCGCTGCGGCTTGGGCCGGCGACGACGCCCGAAGATTCGATCGCGCAGGGCCGATTCCACCCGCTGCGGGCCAAAGGCCCGCGCTCCGATCCAACAACTTCAAGATGCACCGAACGCTGATGAAGCAAGGTGTCTCGTGGGGGCGGACGTTCTGATCGGCGGTCGACCAGCGGTGATCAACCCCGACCGTCCACAGCCACTGTCTTATCTGCGTCGATCTGCGTCCATCCGCGGTTTCAAATCCGGTCGTTTCGGTTAACCGTGGAGTGGGTTAACCCAACGAAGGATCACTCGACGCGGTAGAGATGGCTTCGGCTCCGAAGATACAGCGCCTGTCCCGCGGCCGCGGGCGAAGCGAGAAAGCCATCACCCAGCTGATTCTCCGCCAGCTTTCGAAACTCCCGTCCCGCCGCGAGCACAAACGTCTTGCCCTCCTCGTTCGGGAAGTAAAGCCGGCCGGCCGCTACGATCGGTGAGGCCGAAAAGTTCCCGCCCAAGCGCTCGCGCCAAACTTCCTGGCCGGTCTTCGCCTCGATGCAACTCGCAATCCCGCCATCGTCCACGAAGTAGAGCAAATCCTCCACCAGGAGCAGCGACGGTTTTTTCGGAACGTTCCGCTTAATCTTCCAAAGCACCGCCGGCCCGTCGCCAGACGATGGCGTCGCGGCGTTGGCATCGACCACACCGCCCTTAGTACCCGGGCGGATGGCCAGGACCTGCCCGCTCGACCAGCCGGTGTTGACATAAACGACATCACCCAAAACCAGGGGCCGCGTGCTCCCGGAATGGTTCTGGCGTTCCTCCACCCGCCAGAGCTCACGGCCGGACTTCGGCTCGTATCCGTAGACGGCCTTCGCGCCCTGGCTCAGCAACGTCAACCGGCCGCCCACCATCGCCACGTGGGGCGTGCCATAAGCTTTGCGCCAGTCCCCTTCCGATTCGGGCTTGCCGTCCTTGCCAAGATCCTTGAAGTCGATCGAGCGTTCCTGGCGCCAGACGGTTTTACCGGTCGAAGCTTCAAGCGCGATCACAAACTGATGATCGCTGCCGTCGAAGTTCATGATCAGAAGACCATCGTGGAGGATGGGCGATGAACCAGCGCCGCGATAGTGATTGCACTCCAGGTCGCGCCGCTGCCACAGCACCTTGCCTGAATCTGCATCCAAGCACGCTGTCCCGGGCGAACCCCACGTCACATAGACGCGGCTGCCGTCGAGCACCGGAGTGGGCGACGCGTAGGTGTTGAACTTGTGGGCGAACTGCGGCTTCTCGACCTCGAACAGCTTCAAGTCCAAACGAACCTTGCCGGTCTTTTCATCCAGACAAAGCGCCGCCAACTCCCGGCCGTCTTCGGAGGCCGTCGTCAGCCAGATACGGCCGTCGCCGATGACCGGCGAGGACCAGCCCCGACCGTGAATCGCCGTCTTCCAAACCACGCCGTTGGTCTCGCTCCACTGCACCGGCAGCGGTCCGTCGGCATGGCCATCACCCTTCGGCCCCCGGTATTGCGGCCATTCATCCCGAGCGATGAGTTCGCCCGACAAAAGGCTGATCAACGCCACCACGGCGCCAGCGCCCAAGCCCTGCTTCATGGACTGATTTCGCATAACAGTTCAGTTTGGCCCAGGCCTGAGGTTCGTCTGATTCCCGTGACGCCGCGGAGGGCGTCACGTCAATGTTTGTCGACTGAGGTCGGAACGTCGTATTCGCCGAGCTTGCGCAGCCAAATATTACGGAAGCGCATGGGATTGTTGTGATCCTGCAGTTCGATAAAAACCTCCGGAGCGTGCGGCTTGTCGTAGTTGCCGTTGGCCTGATGCGGCGTGGTGCCCTGGTATTCCTTTTTGTGATGCAGCACGACGCCGTTGTGGATGACCGTGACGTTGGCCTTCTTGACCAGCTTTTTGTCGGCATTCCAGCGAGGCGACTCGAAAATGATGTCGTAGCTCTGCCATTCACCGGGTGGTTTGCTGGCGTTCACCAGCGGCGGGGTCTGACCATAAAGCCCGCCGGCCTGGCCATCGGGATAGGTCGGATTGTTGTAGGAATCAAGAACCTGCACCTCGTAGGCGCCATTGAAGAGCACGCCGCTGTTGCCGCGCCCCTGGCTCTTGCCCTCGACTTTCGCCGGCGTGGCGAACTCCAGATGCAACTGAAAATCTGCAAACCGATCGCGGGTTTGAATGCTGCCCGTCTTCGGCGCGACTTCCATGTAGCCGTTCTCCACCTTCCACTTGGCCTGGCCACCCGGACCAGTCCACTTCGACAGATCCGTGCCATCAAACAACACAATTGCATCCGACGGCGCGGGCGCCAGATGACTGAACGTCGCTGCCGGCGTGACGATGCGCGGCTGCGGCCGGGTCCCGTCATGGACATGCCATCTGGTTCCCGGAATGAAGGGTGTGTTGGTATAGCCAAGATTTCCGTCCGCCGCACCGACCGGCACCAGGGACGCGCCAAAGCCGGTGGCCACGGCGGAAAGTAAGGAGATAAACGAGTTGGTTTTGTTCATGATGGGCACGTCGCGAATTCAGCAAACAGTAGGTGAAAACGCAACAGCATTTCCCAGACGCCGCTCCCGTCGACGGCATTCGGAAGTTCTGAGCGGGACGCCGGATGCCCGGCCGACGGCCTCGGCGTTCAACCGATGCCCCAGGCATTTTCGCCACCCGAATGGCCCGGGCCCGACCGTTCCGCGACGTTGCCCACACCACCCCCATGAGGTTCAGCGGCCCGGGGGTCCGTATCACCCGGAGAACTTTTGTGAATATCCCGTTACACCCGGGCATCTTAACCCTGCGCCCAGAGTCCACATCGCGGGCGCTCCGAAACGATGAAGCTCATCTTGTCTCTGCTCGTTTTCCTGGGCCTCGGTGCCGGGGGCTACTTTTATTTTGCCCAGACACCCAAGGCCGCGGACGAAGCGAAGACCTCCACCCGCGCCACCACGGCGGTGGTGGAGCCCCGCGACATCAGCTTCGCCGTCAGCGCCGCCGGTGACATCGGCCCAGCCGACCAGGTCTCCGTTCGCCCGGAGGTCAACGGCCGCATCGACGAATTACCGGTGGATGTTGGCGATGAGGTCAAGAAGGGCCAGCTCCTGTGCCGGCTGGACGACAAAGAGCTCTCCACGGAACGGGCGGCGCGCATGGCTCAAATCGATGGCGCCAAGCTGCAGCTGCTCAAAGCCGAGCGCAGCTTCGTCCGCTCGCGGGATCTGTTCGCCGCCAACCTCGTTTCACGGGAGGCCTTTGACGATGCCAAGACCGACTTTGATCTCGCCACCAACGCCCTTGCTCGCGCGCTGACCGATCTCTCCCAGGTCGAGGAACGGCTGTCCAAAACCAAGATCATGGCGCCATTCGACTGCACCGTGCTGACCAGGCCCGTTTCACTCGGCCAGACCGTGTCCGGCGCGGCCGGGTTCAACAGCGGCACCGAGATCATGTCCATCGCCAACTTGAAAAACATGATCGTCAACGCCCACGTCAATCAGGCGGATGTCATCCGCCTCCAGCCCGGACGTGCCGTGGAGATCCAAGCCGAGTCGGTGCCCGGCGTGAAGATGCGCGGCTCCGTCGAGCGCATCGCCCCGCAAGCCGTCATCAAAAACGGCATCAAAGGCTTCGCCACGCGCATTGCCATCCAGGACATCGACCCCCGCGTCCGCCCCGGCATGACCGCCCTCCTCAGCATCCCGGTCTCGTCCGCCGACAACGTCCTCGCCATCCCCCTCGCCGCAGTCTTCACCGAAGCCGGCGAGCGCTTCGCCTTCGTCAAGACGGACGACGGTTTCGAACGACGTCCCATCCTCCTCGGGGTGACCGATTACGCGTTTGCCGAAGTGATTCAAGGCCTCGCCGCCGGCGAGACCGTCTCGCTCGAGCAAACCATCAGCGGCAACAAGGGCCCGACCACCGCGGCAACGACACCAACGAATGCCTCCAAAACCGCGCCGAACCGGGCGGACGCAAAAGGCTCCAACCCGACCCCCGGAACCGCCGCCGGCGCCAGCGGAGCCACGTCCAACTCCGTTTCGCCCGCCGCGGTCCGCCCCGTAAAATCCTAGGCCGCATCCGGCCCTGGCCTGCATGTCCCTCGTCGAGCTCCGCAACGTCAGCAAGATCTATCACCTCGGCGGTGAACAAATCCGCGCGCTCGACGATCTCTCGCTCGACATCGAAGCCGGCGAATTCATTTCCATCATCGGCCCGTCCGGCAGCGGCAAGTCGACGCTGATGCACATTCTGGGCTGCCTCGACACCCCGACCCAGGGCACGTTCCGTCTCGACGGCACCGAGATTCAGCACGCCTCCAAGCGCGACCTCGCCCGCATTCGCAACGAAAAGATCGGGTTCGTGTTTCAGTTCTTCAACCTGCTGCCAAAGCTCAACGTCCTCCAGAATGTCGAGCTCCCCTTGATCTACAGCGGACGCCCCGGCCGCGAGCGACGCGACCGAGCCCTGGCCGCCTTGCAGATGGTCGGTCTCGAGAACCGGGCCAAACATCGGCCAATGCAACTCTCCGGCGGCCAGCAACAGCGCGTCGCCATCGCCCGCGCCCTGGTCAATAATCCGCGCATCGTCTTCGCCGACGAACCCACCGGCAATCTCGATTCCCACACCGGCGAGGCCATCCTCACCCTGTTCCGCAAGCTCAGTCAGGAAGGGCGCACGATTGCCTTGGTCACTCACGATCCGGAGATTGCCGCCGTCACCCCGCGCCGAATCGAGATTCGCGACGGCAAGGTGGCCAAACATCTCGACGCCAAACTGGCCGGCCTCGATCGCATCGCGGCAGCCATGACGCCATGAGCTGCCCCGCCCTGATGAGCATGACCCTCCTCATTCAGACGGCGATCGCCGCATGGAATTCCGGGGACCTTGGCCCCGCCGAGGCGTCCCACGAGCCACGAGCGATCCACGGGCTTCGAGGCCTGCGTCTCGAACCGATCCTTTGTGCCCCTGCGCCTTGGAGCCTTTGCGTTGAGGCCAACCCGATCGGTTCCACCCATTCAGCCGGAGATAACGCAAAGACGCCAAGGCGCAAAGACGCGATGGCGGGCGCAGCCGCGGACACCGTCGTTCTCCTCCACGGCCTCGGACGTTCGCGGCTCTCGATGCAATGGCTCGCCCGCCAGTTCGCCAAGGCCGGCTACAACGTGGTGAACGAGGGCTATCCCTCAACCCGACTCGACATTGCGGAAGCCGCTGATCATCTGCACCAAAAGTTGGCGCCTCAACTCAGCAGTGCCCCTGGTCAGGTTCATTTTGTAACCCATTCGCTCGGGGGCGTTGTCGTTCGCGCGCTACTCCAAAGCCATCGGCCCACCAACCTTGGCCGGGTGGTGATGCTTGGCCCGCCCAGCCAGGGCAGCGAGGTAGTCGACCGCCTGGCCCGCAATCCCATCTACCGGTGGACGACCGGGCCCGCCGGCCAGGAATTGGGCACCGGCCCAACCAGCACTCCAAACCTGCTCGGGCCCGTGGACTTTGAAGTGGGTGTCATCGCCGGACGCAGCTCCTTGAACCCGCTTTTCTCGTCGTGGCTGAAAGGGCCCAATGACGGCAAAGTTTCTGTGACCAAGGCAGCCGTGCCCGGATTGACGGATCTGTTTGTCGTCGCTCGCAGTCACACTTATCTGATGCGCAGCGGCGAAGTCGCCCGGCAGGCGCTGCACTTCATCGCCCACGGTCGTTTCGACCGCCCCACCGCATGAACCTCACCAACGCCATCGCCGTCGGCTTCAAGGAAATCTGGGCGCACAAGTTCCGGTCCATCCTGACCATGCTCGGCATCATCCTCGGTGTCTCCAGTCTCATCGGCATGAGCGCCCTGGTCAAAGGCATGGAGAACGGCATGCGCGAAGCGCTCATCGCCATCGGCGGACTGGAAAAGGTCCGCATCGAACAGCAGGACATCCCCACCGCCCAACAGCATCTCGCGGATCAGGCGGTCGGCCTGACGGTGCACGACCTGCACGCCCTGAAGGCCAGCGCGCCGTTTGTCCGCCAGGTTTCGCCCGAAATGCGCGCCCGCAATCTCCGCGTGACCAAGGGCGGACGCAACACCGAGTGGGCCAATGTCATCGGCACCTGGCCGAACGCCATCGACATCAACCAACACGTCCTCGCCCACGGCCGGATGATTAACGAAATCGACGATGAATCCGCCCGCAACGTTTGCGTCATCGGCACCAACATCCGCGATCAATTGTTCGGCGACGAAGAGGAAGCCGGCCGCGAAATCATCCCGCTGGGTGAAACGATCAACGTCGGCGGCGAACCGTTCCTGATCGTCGGCATGTTCGAACGCTACGAAAGCGAAGCGGAAAAGAAACGACGCGAACTCCTGAAAAGTCAGCCACAGGCCCATCAAAGCGGCCCCGCCCGCAGCCGCGGTTGGGGCGGACGCGGACGTGGCGGCGATTTTGTGTTCCGGATGAAGAACTCGACCATCTACATGCCGCTGAACACCATGTATCTCAAGTTCAAGTCGGCCACCGGCACCAACAGCATTCCCGACCCCCGACTGGACGTCATCAATGTCCGCGTCACCGACGTCGACGCCTTGGAACCCGCCCTCCAGCAGGCAAGAAATGTTCTCATGCACACTCACAAGGGCATCGAGGATTTTTCGTTCATGACGCAGGAAAACTGGTCGGAGAACATCACCGCCGCCATCCGCAACGCGCGGCTCAGCGGCGGAATCATTTCCCTGATCAGCCTCCTCGTCGGCGGCATCGGCATCATGAACATCATGCTCGCGAGCATCACGGAACGCGTGCGCGAGATTGGCATCCGCAAAGCCGTCGGCGCCTCCAATGCCTCAGTCTTCGTGCAAATCCTCGTCGAAAGCACTGTCATCGCGCTGTTGGGTGGCATCGCCGGCCTGGCCACGTCCTACGGCCTGGTGGCCGTGCTCAATGCCATCCCGGTCGAGAACACCCCGGAGATCACCCCCACGGCGATGGCCGTCGCCTTCGGCTTCAGCGCTCTGGTCGGAGTTCTGGCCGGCTTGATTCCCGCCTTCAAGGCCGCCCGCCTCGATCCCATCCAGGCGCTGCGCTACGAGTGAGCGTGGACTCCAAAGCATGGCGAAAGTCCGCGGATCTCCGACTACCCGCAGATCACGACCTGGACACGTTGCTACCTTGACGAAGCCACGTCTTGGCCAGTTATCAGCGTCTATCTGGGTCTATCTGCGGTCGTCCAATCAAGGCTTCGCCTTGGCCCGGGGCAAATAGCGGTTCGAGTTCTTCACGAAGGCCGCCCGACAATCCTCGCTGCAGAAGTAGTAGGTGGTGCCCTGGTAGTCCACCCGCGGCGTCGTGTCTTTCACCTCCACACAGACACAAGCCAAGTCGCGGTTGTATCGGCAAACCTGGCAGGTCTCCGTCAGCCCGGGATGGCCCGCCGCATCCCGCGATCCTGTCACGCAACCGGCCAGGACGGGCAGCACCAACCACAAAGCGACTCTCAGAAAATTCTTCATGACATCATTCCATCAGCCCAGCTTCCATCAGCCCAGCCAGAACTCGCGCCCCAGCGGCGACTGTTTGCCCGGTCAAAAGCTCAATGTAAAGCCGCCATTGATCTTGTAACTGGTCTTGAGCTGCGTGCCGTTCAGGTCCTGCACCAACGGCAGCGGCGCGGACACCGTGGCGCTCAAATTCCGCGACAATCCCACCCGCACGCCGGGGCTCAGAAAAACCGCGGTCCCGCCCGTGTTCGGATCGCGTTGGCCATCTTCTTCGCTCTTGAACAGATGACGTACATTCGCCTCCGCGAACAGGCTCACCTGCAGAAATTTTTGGACATCCCGCGTCAGCCGATACGCCAAGGCCAACCCGCCATCGATTCTGTCGCCCAGCTTGAAATCGTCCGCCTCAGTCCGGAGGGTGTACTGCCCACTGACGTCCAGCGTGAGCTGCGAGGTCAGGAAGCGGGAGAAAGCCAGTCCCAGCATTCCGTCGTAGGATCCGGAGCCGGCAGTGGCTGAGGGTTCAACCCGTTCACCGGCGGAGTTTTTCACCTCGAATTTGCCCGTGGGAAATTTGACGCCACCCAAGGCCGCGAAGCTCCCGACCGGGCCTCGATAAAAGCGATACTTCCCGGTCAGCCAAAGATCGGTCACTCCATCGGGATCAAACGTCGCGATCTCCGTGTCGCCGGTCCCGTAGTCGAACTCCGCCTCCCGCGCCTTCACTGCGTTGTAATATCCGATGGCGAGACCGAGCTGGAAGTTCTCGACGACCCCGTAGCTCACGCCAACCGTGCTGAGAAAACTCCGATCCAGCAGATCAAAACCACCCGCGCGGGCCGCCTTGGCTGCGATTCGCGAGGCCGACAGATGCTCGAACTCGGTGTATTCGGTCCGCAATTCGAGCGCGAACTTTCCCGGCTTCAAGGTCTCGCCCGATTGCGTCGACGCCCCACCTCCTGAGGTGCCGGGGCCATGATCGGCACGCAGCGATACGCCGGTGGCCAGGACCGCGCCAAGCGCGACGCGCGTGCAGAGGTATTTGGTCGGTGCTTTCATCATCAGGTCGTCTGAAGCCGGACGATGAGTGACCAACGGACGACTGTCAAACGGCACGTGCCCCGCGGAACGCCGGGAAACCACGGCCAGGCGCAACGGTGTCCGGGTTACTGACACGTCCCCAGGCACACGCCGGTGGCGTCGTTCAACACGCCCACGCAGCCCGTTCCGAAAAAGATCGTCTGTCCGAACGCCGACCCGCTGAACTGACAGGCACTCGCGCCGTTAAAGTTCAGTGAAATCGGCTCAGGCAGCACACAGAAGTTGCCGCGGTAACTGGCCGACAGCCCATTGTCGATGGTGACCTTCAGGTCATTCCGACACGAGATGCCAGGCGCCTCAAACTTCTGCTGTGCTCTGAAGTTGAAGACCACCTTCCCCGCGGCATCGCGCCTGAGGCGCAGGTAGTTTTTGTCCAGGTCAGCGCCCGACGGCTTCTCCACGTTGATGCCGTCAAAGACGAGCGAGCCGGGCAACGCCAGCTTGCCGGTATCGAAGGTGCCGGCCGAATCGAAATCAATGGCCGGCAAGTTGACCTCCAATGGATCGACACTTCCGCCGGGCGAGCACAGCAGTTTCATCGCCGGCAGATTCAACTGAAACCGCGGCGTCGGCAGAGCGCGAAGCCCCATCGTGAAGGACAACGCCCCGCCGTTGCGCGATCGCAGCGCGAAGCGCCCTCCGTTCAGCAGCCGCAAATCGGTGTTCCCCGCCACCGTGCCATTCAGATTCAGTGCAGTGTCGGTGCTCACGCTGCCCGAAACGGTCGCCGCGGTCTGCCCGTTCAAGCTGAGTGACAGGTTGGTCATCAGAAGCACGATCGGTCCGTTGTTAGCCCGCGCCAACCGAACATCCCCGGCGGACAGCGCAAACACGCCGCCATTGAAGAGCGTCGCCGGCCATTGCGCCGCACCCACGATGTCATTGCGCAAGCTGAGATTGAAGTCGGCGCTGTTGACATTGAACGCGACGTCCCGTTCCACCGCCCAGCCCGCAGTCCCCTGTCCGCTCAGTCCGGCCGGCAGCTTCAGCACGCGCACGCGGCCATCGACCGTCAGGGCGAACGTCGGCGCCTGGCCCGACGGCAACCCGACCAGCATCGTCACGCCGGCGCGGCCCGTCGCGTTGCGCGCGATCTCAAAAAAGTTTGGTGCCGGCCGAAAATCCTGCCGCAGGTCAAACGAGGCGGCGTAGGCATTGGCTTGAAGATCAAAATCCAGACGAAACTCGCCGTCCGGCGCGACGTCGTGCCCGAGTATCGCCAGCGATGGCGGGCGGGTGCGCATGCGGAAATGACTGCCGGCCACCGCATCCAACTGCCACTCTCCGGCGCCCAGCTCGAGCAACCGCGAACCCGTCGCCGGCCAGTTCAACGGCGTCGACGTCAAGCTGCCCTTCATGCGGGACAGGCTGCCGAACAATTCGCCCGTGATGTTAAAGCCGTTCCCGCCCAGATTGGGAAGGTCGAGGCGCCCGTTGCTGATCCTAAACCATGGGCCGGCGGGCGTGCCCGCCACGACGGACCCAAGGTCCGGCGGAAATCCAGCCGCCTGAAACAACGGTTCGCCCCCGGCTCCGGCCATCTCACCGCCACCTCCTCCGGCACCGCCGGATTGAATTCCATCGAGACGATAACGGGCGGTGATCCGGCCGAGATTTGTCCGGGCCACAATGAACAACGTCGTCGTCGAGGCGTTCTGCAGGCTCCACTCAGAAAACCCGTAGTTCAACGTGCTGGCATTCGCGATCAGCGCGACGGAGGAAGGCGCGACGATCGTATGCTGAGAACCTTCCAGCCACTCCTTGGGCGTCGAGGCGGTGCAACCGACCGCGAAGGTCACCGGCGTTGGATAAGGCACGCCATCCACCGTCACCGTCGCGCCCGACGGCACCGTCTCGATCAACACCGCGCCACCCGTCTCGTCGACCGACGCGCGCAGCTCCGTCGAACGCTCGCCGCTTTCCGAATCGGTTTGAAAGACAAGCTTGGCCACGTGATCGCCGCAGACCGGCGATTTGGCGGCCAGCGCCTGAATCTCGCTCTCGGTCAGCAATCGTCCGAAGATGGCCACGTCGTCGAGGTCTCCGCGGAAACGATCGGACACAATCGTGCCGTCCCATTCACCGCCGAGAATCCAAGGCAAACCCGCGGCATTGCCGAGCACCTGGACCAGGTTGCTTTGGGCCAGCACCTCGCCGTCGCGATAAATCGTCACCACCGTGCTGTTGGTCGCCGTGCGTTGCCCCGTCACGGCCAGATGTTGCCAACCCGCGCGCTTGCCGGGCGCCGACAGCGTGATGTCGCGAAGATTGAGCTGGTAGCCGCCGGCATAAAAACCGAACACCAGACGATTGCCGCCCGTGGCTCCGTGCTTGCCGAGGAACGCCTGATTGTCGGCCGTCGTCTCCGGATTGACCCAAAGCGCGAGCGAGAAGTCCCCCGGGAAATTGTCGAGCTGGGTGGACGCTGACAGGCTGGCGTAATCATCGCCGTCAAAAGACAGACTGCGATCACGCCGCAACGGATCGTGCAGGATGCGCGGGCGATTGGTCACGGCCACGGCATTCGTGCCATCGAGTCGAATGTCCACGTGCAACGGACCCGCATCGAAGAACGTCGTGTCCGTGAAGCCTTGCTCAAAGCGGTGAAAGGTCAAAGGCGCCAGCGATTCGAGGTCAATCGAGTCCGGCAGCGCATCGAACGCCACGGACACCGCCGACGACGCGCCCGCCGCCAGAGCGGTGGGAGCACTGCCGACAATGCGGAACCGGGAGAGTGGGTCAGAACTTTCGATGCCGATGTGCTGCAAGTTAAGGGCGGCGTTCCCGATATTCTGGATTGTGACACTGCGGGTGTGGTTGGTCGTCCCAGGCAGAATGGTTCCGGTGAAGAGCTCGACATCGTTGACGGACAGAATTCCTCGGGTGGGGACGGCACCGGGGCGATAGCGCCAGACGGTGGCGCGTCCGCCGAGCGATCCGCCGACCCACGCATTGGTCGGGGAGACGGAGAACGCGCTGCGCAGCCGGTTGCTTTCGCCGGCGTCATAATCCAGCGCCCAGCTGGCGCCGCTGTCGCGCGTGGCGAAGACCTTTGATCCACCCACGACCCATCCGGCAAAGCGCGGAATGGGCCCGTTCGTGTAGCGCACGAAACTCATCGCCTCCAAATCGGTGCGGCCAAAAACCTCCTGGTTGGCCGCCGGGATCCACTCGCCTTCGCTTCCGGCGAACGGCGAACCATTCGGCGGCGTGGGCGTCCAACGCCAGAACAGGCCTTGGGCGCCGATCAACCACCCGGTTTCCAGAACACTGCTGGCCAACGCTGGCGCGCGTCCGAACTGCATCGCCTTGATCGGCTGCAGCTGATCGAACTGCAAACGCTCCCGTCCGCTCTCGGTCGGAAACGTCTCGACATACTCCCATTCGTCATTGAAACCCCGCGAGTAGACGGCTGAACCGTCCGTCGCAATGACCACCCACCCGGCCGACGCCGGCACGGCCCCCTGCTGAATCTCCTCGATCAACACCCGCCCACCATTGAAGGAAGCGTTGGTCGTGGAGGTAACAATCTCGTCCGGCGGCCGCAGCTTGGTCGCCCAACTCGCCCCGCCATCCGTCGACTGCCAGACATCGGCCGCGTGCCCCGCCGGATCCGACCCCACGCAGACCACCGCATTGGCGTCGTCGTGCAGCATGGCAATGTCCCCAAACGGCGGATGGAAATTGAGCAACGTGGACGGTGGCGTGCGCGCGGCCCAGCTGGCGCCGCCATCGCCACTCCGCCAAATCGCGCCCCGAGTCTGCGGAAATCCGGTCAGATGAAACGTGTTTCCGGCGACGTAGATGACGTCCACGCCGCCCACGCGACGGGCATCCAGCGAGCGAAAGACATGGTTGACCAGGACCGAGCCCGAGGTCGGCCCCACGCTCGTCCAGCTTTGTCCGCCGTTGATCGTTTTCAGCACCGACCCCGCCAGCAGCGCGTAACCCGTGGTCGCCGAGGTAAAGGCCAGGTCGATGACGTCGCCATTGATCGGCGTCCCGCTGGAACCAACGAGCGTCACCGGCTGCCATTCCAAACCGCTGGCGCGGCCGACCAGCGGGACGTTCAAGGGCGCCGAGCCGTCATTCGCCCGAATCACCAGGTTGCCCTGGGCCAACGCCGTCTCGGTTGCCGGTTTGAACCGGACCTGAACCGTCATCGTGTCGCCGGGTGCGATCCGGTTCACGCCGGCCTGGACCAAACTGAAGCCCGTTCCCGTGATCGCGAGCTGGCTGATTTGCAGATCGCGCTTGCCGCGGTTGCGAAGTTCCAACGGTCGCGTTCGACTTTCCCCCAAGGTGAGCATTCCAAAATCCAGTTCGCCGGGATGAAAGGTCAGGAAGGCGTTGGTCAATGGCTGGGGCGTTCGATATTGGATTCGATGATCCTCACCTGCTGCCCAGGCCTCGTAGCCGCCATTGGTGGCGATCCGGGCGGAAATCGATCGATTGTTGCCGGTCAAGCCGTCGGCGGCGCGAGTCCAATTCAATCCCAGATCAGCGCTGTGCAGATAAACACCTCCGTCGCCCACGGCGTGAAGCTCCGGCACCGTCCCGGCCGTCGAACCCACCCAGGAAATCCCACGCAGATGATTGGTGACTCCGGAGACCATCGTGTCCGGAGCCGCCCCCGACGCGGAACGCACCATCGTGCCCCCGTTGCCCACCGCCACATAACTGCTCGAACCCACCATCGTGGCGTCGTTCAACGGCAATCCCAAGTCCAGCGTGCCGTGCTGGATCCAATCGTTCGTCAGGTTGCTCCCGTTCGATTGATACACCCGTCCGCCATGGGTGAAGCCATACACCCGATCGCTGCTGTTCCGGACGACGGCGAGAAACGCGACATCCACTGCGTTGATCGTGCTGCCGGCGAAGTTCACTTCATCAAAGCGTTCATCGCCCGCAACCAACGGCAGGCCCGGATAGAGATCTTCCACCATCACCACGCCATTGTTGAACTGCGTGATGCCGGATGTCGGCTTCCTCGTCCCCGCCACCACGATCTTGTCCGCCGAACCTCCCACCACCACGTCATACCAATCGTAGTCGAAGTAAACCCCGTCGCGCTGACGCCAGCCATCGGGGTTCAGGTCAAAGGGCTTGTGCCAGGTCCGGCCCAGGGTCTCGGACTGCAGCACGGTGCCTTCATCGCCGACAATCATCAGGCGGAAGCCCCCGGCGCCCGTGCCCAGGGCGGTGATTTCGGTCGAACTCAGGACGCCCGAAAAAAAGTAGAGCTCGTCCAGCGCGCCGCCGAAGAGCGACGCCCGCAGGGAGGCCGTCTGGTAACGCGCGCCCAGACCCCAGAGCGGGCTGCCGGCCGTCGGCCAGGTCCCGCTGAAGTTGGTGGTCCACAGTTGAAGACCGTTCCGATAGAAGCGCGCCGTGGTCAGGTTGCTGGTCGCATTGAACGCGAACGTGACCGCCACATGCTGCCAGCCCGAGAGGATTGACCCGCCGGAAAAGCTTTGGCCGCCGAACCGCACGCGGTAACCGCTGCTCCCCGCGGTTTCCACCGAGAGCACCGTGCCGTTGTTCAACGTGTCGGTTTGCCCAACCAACACGTCCGAGGCGGTGATGCTGTCCGGCCGGAACCAAAACGCCACGCTGGCACTGGCCGGCAACGCCAGCGAACCCGCGATGTAGGCAGAGTCATTGCTGCCGTCAAAGCCGAGGCCGGAACCAAACTGGCCATGCTCAAGACTGTTCGTCGGCGCCGTCGTCGCAGTCTGGGTTTCGGCGCGAGCGTGGAAAGCCCCGGGGCCGTCGTCGCGGTAGATCAACGCCTCAGGCGGCTCCTCAAAGTGATAGGCGGCCAGCACCGGTGTGGTCAACGTCCGCTCGGCGTTCACCGATCTCAGGTTGAACGGCGTCAGGATTCTCGACCGCCACGAGCGTCCGCCATCCTGCGTCTCGTAAACCGTGCCCCCGTCGCCCACCACCCAGCCTTGCCGGTTGTCCAGCATCAGGACGCTGTTGAACTTCGAGGTCGAATTGCCCTGCTGCGCATCCATCAACGTCACCCAGCGCGACTCCGTGGCATTGCCGCTCAGCGCGAGAGTCCGGTTCGTGATCGCGGTGCTGACGGTCAGCGTCGCCGCATGCGGCACGCTCGTGGCCGGCGGCAGGGGCACCGCGGTCGGAGCAAACTCCACGCGATAGAGTCGCGACTGCCCGGGCCCAAGGGTGACGCTGCCGGCCGGCGTCACGCTGAACGCCGACGCCTGCGAGCCCGAAAGGCTCACCCCATTGACAGTGAGATTGCCGCAGCCCTCGTTCGCCACCAGCACGGTCGCGGACGCCACCTGGCCGGCCACGGTGTCACCGAAGCCAATACTGTCGCGACTTTGGAAATACCGCGGCGTCGCCGTGCCGGTGCCGCTCAGCGGCACATTGACGGTGGGCGCGTTGTCGCCCTCGATGATCAGCGTGCTGTTGCGAGTCCCGGCGGTGCGCGGATGGAACAAGACATCGACCGTTCGGAAACCGCCGTTGCGAGCGAGCGCAAACTGGCTCGCGGCCACGGTGTAGTTGGTCGGGTCCGCCACCCGCACCAGGACATTGGCCGGCTCGCTGCTCCGGTTGGTGATGCTCAGGGTGCGCACGATCGGATTCGGGGAACAGATTTCGAGCGAGCCAAACGACAACGAGGATGGCCCGGCGACGATCGAACCCGGGGTATTCGTAGGGTTGTAGCCGAACTCGAACCGGCCGGTCGCGCTGAGCACCCCCGGCAGGCCGACGTTGTTCGTCCCGAAATCCACGTAGAATCGCGGCAGACCATCGCCGGGCGATTTCTCAATCATGATCAAGCCAGAGCTGGCTCCGGAGCCCATGGTCGCCACCTCGGTGCGCATCGCCGTGTTTGGAAAGAAGACCACGTTGCTCAATCGCGGCAGGCTGATGGCCAGGCGCAATCGATCAAAGCCGGTCCCCTCCATCGAACCCACCACGGGCGCGGTCAGGCCAAAGGCCATGGCGCACGAGGCCGGGTCGCCCACCCAGTTGCCTTGCCCGTCCTGGGTCACGGTGCGCGGATCACAAATCCCAAACACCGGCGGACCGTTTTCGTTCGAGGCAGCATGGATCTTCACGGTGGCCGACCAGCGATCGCCCGGACTCGACGAAAATCGGAAGGGCGTGAACACGCTGCCGTTTTGTGTGCCGTAGATGGTCATCGCCACATCCGGCCCCAACAGCGGCATGTTGACCCGCATCGGTTCAATCTCCAGGCGCCCCCCGGCGCCCACGATCGGCACGCCGCTGTCTTTGAACACGGTCAAAGTGCCCCCGACGAACGCGCCCGGGCCGCCGCGCGCTTTGAACTGCGCCAGCGGGATCGCCTGGCCAAAGGCATTCGGAATGAGGATTTCAAACGGTTCGATGCGGCCGGCCACGCTGAAATACGGCGCCAGATTGTCCGGCGAACTGGAGAAGTTGACCCGGCCATCGCGCAGACGCGGCATGAACGGCAGGTTGATGTCCCCGGCCAGGAGCTGGCCATTCAACGCCGGAAAGGCACCGATCTGGGCGTCGGGCGTCAGGCTGAACGAGGCATCGTTGATGCGGATGCGCAGGTCATTGTTCGGATCCGCATCCTGCAGGTTCAAGCCCAGGTCGAACGAGCCTTTCAGTCCGAGGCCGCCCCTGCGTTTGGCCACCGCATAGGGCGAGTTATCATCGTCCGCCGCGCCTGGACCGTTCCGCCCGAACGACGGATCGAATGCGGGCGAGAACGCAAAGAACGTGTTGGTGACCGCGGCGTTGGCCTGCAGGATCGGGCGAAGGTAACCGGGGATCTGGACATTCGCCGCCATCTCAACGCTGGCCTTGGGCAAGGTGCGCTCAATCATGTCGACGGTATTGCTGATGAAGGCAACCGTCGGCGTGCCGGTGATCTGGGCGGCGCGCGCGGCAAACATCTCCTGAATGGTCTGCTTGGTCACGCCCGCATACATCTGTTCAATCGAGCCGCCGGTGGGCGCGCCGGAACCCAGGAGCGCAGGAGGCCGGATTTCCAGGTCTGCCGACGCCCCGATGAAATCGCTGAGCCAGGTGCCCGACGACACGGCCACACGCGCCTGAAAATGGCCGTTGGTGTAACGAACCAGTCCTTCGCCGAGCGGCATGCCTAACAATTGGGCCTTGAGCCAGCCGCTCAACAGCACCTGGTCAAATGGATAAACGCCGCCGGGCGCCGACCGCTGAATGATGCTGAGCGCGTCGGCGCGACTGATAGCCTTGAGCAACGCATCCGCGGTGTTCGTGGTGAAATTGAAGCCGAACGGAGGATTGGGCGCCGGAATAAACAGCGCCATCTGGCCAATCGAGGTGTTCGCGGTGAGGTAGTTATTGAACAAGTTCTGTGCGTCAGTGACCCAGTTTGGATTCGCGAAATCGAAGACTCTCCCGATCAGTTCCAGCGGTGGCGCCTGCGCGATCACGCTGGGAAGGTCCAGACGCGACGCCCCGATGATGCCACCGTGTGGGAAGTAGTCCTCGGCGAGCCCGAATTGAGCCATCGTCGTCCGGTTGATATTGGTCGAGACAACCGCGAGCCGCTCCATGGCGCTGCCCGGCGGCGGAGGAGGAGTGATCGGCGCAAAAAGGTCATCCAACTCGCCGCGTTGCCCGCGCCAGTTCGGATCCTGCAACCGCTGCCGCACCAGCGCGGCGATGATGATGTCTTCCCGCGTCGCGACACCATTGCCCGCCGGCAACCGCCAGGCACCGCCGGCCCGTTGCGGATTCGTCGGATGATTCGCCAGACGTGGCAGGATGACCCGGGCCTGACCCTCGGCCAGCGGAATGCCCAATGGCATGAACGCATAGCCAAACGTCATCACGCTGTCCTGCAACAAAGTGGTGAACTGATCGGTCGCGAACTGCCCAGGGTTGCCCAATGCCATTTCCACTTTCTCCGGGGTGAAGGCTGGCATGCGGAACGAAAACCCGAAGTTCGCCTGATCCGAGGACGGGGCCAGCATCGCGAGTGATCCGGTCGTCAAAGAGCCCAGAATGAACGCCGGCGAGAACACCGCATTCGCCGAGAGCTGTTGGAACTCGTCGCCGGTGGCGTCGTCGACAACGCGCTCGTAGCCGAAACGGGCGTCGAGCGGAGTCGGTCCCGGGATCAGCGGAAAACCAAACAAGGCCGGCTTGACCTTGGCCTGAAAACAGAACCGCGGATTGACCTGTGTCGCCACCTCGGTCACGAAATGGCGGAAGCTGCCGAGAAAGCCAAGGGCAGTCTGACGCGAGATCCCGGGCAGCGAACCGCCGGACGCCGCGAGATCAGTGAGGTTGAACAAGCTGACCACAAAACCCAGGCGCTGGCGCGGCTTCAGCGCGTTGTAGAAGGCCAGCAGATTGCCGTCGACGGGCCGAGGCTGAGCCAGCGGCACCGACCGGTTCATGACGGTGACCAGCAACGCGCGGGCGTCGCCGCCCAGGTTGTTCGCATTCGATTGGAGGAAACTTCCGAACGCGCTGATCACCACGTCGAAGCAACCTTCGCATTCGTAAACCACGCTCATGTCGCCGAGCGTGAGCGGCCCGACGCCCGCGTTGATCACGCCGCCAAACGAGGGGTTGATATTGCCCCGCGAATCCGTGAGCGAAAATGCAAGCGTGCCTTCACCGATCGGGATGCCCACCAGTTTGATGGCGCCCTGCATGAGCGCCGTGCCGGTGGTGGATACGACGACGGCGCCCTCGCCTTTCAGCACCGTGGACACCGCCGCGTGCGAGAAGTTGCCCTGCAGCTTGAGAGTCGCATCGAGACACGGAATCCCCTGCCCTGCGGCCGTCACGATGGCGTTGTAAAGGCTGGCGTTCGGATTCGTCGCGAGGGCGTCGCCGAGAGTGGACGCCAGAATTGACGACGCGGTGTTCTCCAACTGATGCAGTTGTTTAAGCAACAGGTCGGTGTAGTAGCCTTTGGTCTCGGCGGGCACGGTGGGCGGCACAGCATTGGTCAACGCGCCGATCACCGAGCGCAGGGGCTGGGCGATTTTGTCCACGGCGAAGTCAACCGCTGCCTTCAGCGTTCGCGGACAGGTGGCGGAAGTGAACCCAAGATTCGCGAGTTGCGCCGAGCTCAGGGCTGTGCCCTTGAAGATGATTCGATTGGCAATCGAAGGATGCGGCTCGCAGAGCGGGTTGATCGTCGACGGAGGAAACTCGCCCACGATGCACGAATTGGCTCCCGGACTGGCAGGCGGCGGCGAAGGCGGCACCTGCGGCGGAACGGGAGAGCCCGTGGGATTAAAGCTGTCGGCGGTTCCGTCGTTGGCCGGCTGTTTAACCCCGTTGACCTCGGTGAACTGGATGTAGCTGCGGAAGTCGCACGGATCCGCGAATTGATTTCCGAAACTCAAACCGCCCTTGCCGCCGGTGAGCAAAATGCCGCCCAACGTTCCGCCATCGATTGGCACGCCCGCCGGTCCTACATCGAGCTCGAAGCAGGCACCCAACAGGCCCTTTTGCCGATGCACCGCCATGGTGACACCCGCCCCGATGTCGTTCACGGTTCCCGACACAGTTCCAGCGAAGTACAAGTTGTCCGGATCGTTCAGGTTCCCGACATACAAACCGCCGGTCAACGCGCCGAGGGGCGGGATGTCGACGTTCTTCAACTCCACGCCGAGACCGTTCAACGAAAACACCGGCAGCAGATGATTCTGTGCATCGCGCCGCAGCGACATCGCGAGGTCATTCACTTCGCCAGCAAAACCCGGGGCGCCCGCGTCGAGGGCGGTCTTGTTCGGCAGGTTCACCCCGCCACTGATGGTGATCGTCAGGTTGGCGAGATCGAAGAGGCCGGTTTGGCCGGGGCCTGGGAGCAGCGGCAGCGCCGGGTTCTTAAACGCCAGCCCGGCCTTCCTCAGGTAAACGGGCAGCGCATCCTGCAACTCCACGCTTTGATTGCCCAACTCCACCTGGGCACCTCCGGGTAAAAACCGCAGGCCGCTGCCGTCGAGAATGAACTTCGTGTCCAGGAGCCCGAACTTGATCACGTCCGGCACCTCAACCGCGCCTTCGAGCGAGATGTTCACCGGCCGCTGGGGCGATTGCTGAAACAGGTTCTCAAGGCCCGCGAAAGTTAGGCGCGCCAGCCCACCGGCTTGCAAGCCGGTGATCCGCGGCCCTTCTGCGCCCAGACGGAAGTTTCCTTCAAATTGCAGAAGGCTGAGCACCAGGCTCGGCGCGGAACGCATGTCCCACGCAAACGATCCGCCCGCCGAGAAGCGCGCCGCCGTCCCGCTGGCGTCATCCCTCAACACTTGCTCGGAAAAGCCCACCCGCATGTTTCCCGTCAAGGTATAGCGAATGGCTCGATTCGCGCCGGACCCGGTCCGGCTAAGGCCCAGCCCGGAACCGCTCAACAAATCGACCGTGAATCCACCGTCGTCGACCAGCCGCAAATCGGATCCCAACGCAATCGTGGCCGCCTCGGGCAAGCCATCCAATCGCCAGTTCTGAGCGGTGATGGCGATGACGGCATTGCGATTCAGGTTGGTGTTGGCCGCATCCCGGCCCGGCAACGGCAGGGTCAGGCTGGCATTGAGATTCTTCAGCCGCGGAAACTGCGTGCCGGACAACTCCAGCGTCGCCAAAGAGATCCCGAGCCCAAACCCCGGCAGTTCAGGCAGCTGCAGATTCAGGTTCTGCAACGTGGCGACGAAGGGCTGATTCGGGTTGCCACAAAACTCCAGACGGTTCTGAACGAAGTCATAGCGAAGGCAAAGCCGGCTGGTGATCGCAACCGTCACCGGGCGCGCATTCGGCGGAGCATTGGTGCTGAACAAGTCGGGCGGCAGGGTGATGGTGCCCCCGGTGAACTCGGCGGTGAAGTCGTTCGTGGTATAGAGAAAACGCGTGGGTTGAGCGTCGATGACCAGCCAGAAATCGGTCTCGGTCATCGCGCGGTTGGTCGGGATCGGCGCCCGGGCCAAGAAGCCCAGGCGGCCTTCGATGGTCAAGGCGCCCGCCGGATGATCCGTGGCGAACTCCGCGAGCACGGAACCGTTCAACACCGCGGCTTGTTCGCCCAACCGCAGTTGCGAGGTCGCCGCTCCCACCGCCAGGGCCCGTCGGGCCGAGTCATATTCGATGTCCACCGACACTGAAGGTCCCGCCCCAAAGCCCGCGCCCGTATCGAGATTCAGCGTTCCGGATCCGCTGAAGCTCGCCACCCCACTCGGTGAACCGTTCACGTCCATCGACGACGTCAGCCGCATCCGCCCAAAGGGCAGCGGCCCGGCGGAGGCCGCCGAAATGGAATAGCTTCCATCGGTGTTCAGGCAGGCCTGGGAGATTTCAAAGAAGATGTCCGGGCCCAAATCCGGAAACTCAAGGCGCCCACCGAAACAACCTCCCAGCTGGCCGTTCAGGCGGTTGTAACACAATCGACCGAAGATCCGTTTGATCTCCACATTGCCTGGCAACGGCACGCGCAGATCCTGAGCCGTAACCAGCGTGCTCACGAGATTGGAAAAGGCGCCCGCCACCCGCCGCGCCGCCAGCAACGCAGCGTCGCGCGATTTACGTTCCGCATCCACCAGTCCTGCCTGGACGTTGGTGCCGTAGGTGGCCGCATGCAGTCGAAAGGCGTCCTGATACCGATCGATCCACCACCAGGCCCGCTGCACCTCAGCCGCGCCAACGAGGCTGAAGGTCAGATTGGTCACGCCAAACCGCAGGTCGCCGATCAGGGCGCTGTCATTGGCAAACCGGCGATCCGCCCAATCGGTCAGGCCAATCACGAGGCTCAACAGGTTTTGTCCATCGGCGAGGCGATTGGTCAGAAACTCCGCCGTGAAGGGGCGCGCGCGCAACTCAGCAACTTTGAAGCGCACGAGTTGATCGAGACTTCCGCCCATGACCGGCGGGACCGGCAGGTTCACGATGCGGAAGAACTGATCAAACTGCGTGAGGATATCGGGTTGATAATGATCTCCCGCCGGGACGAGACCAACGTGGCGCCGGCGGCCGGTGATGTACTCGACATCATCGCGCAACTCACGACGTCGCGACGCGAGACCTCGTTGAGCCTCGGCGCGGGCTTGGTCCAACACGGCAGGCGGCACGCCCTGCAACCGCGAGCCCACCGCCTCCTCCATCAGGGCGACCAATTCATTTCCTTCGACCGCCATGTCCGCCTGGATGGCGTCCTGGTAGTTCTCCGTCAACAGGCTCGCCAGTTCAAAGATCCGCGGCAAGGCGCTGGTTCTTCCCAGTTCTTCGAGCAACAGCTCCTGCTGGCGGCTGAGCAAAGTGGGCAAGAGGGTGGCCAAGCCCCCTTCCAGCGTCACGCCCTGGGCCTCCGACTCCGCCGCAATGTCGCTGAGGGTCCGAGCCAGGCGATAAAGATCCGCCTCGCTCAGCGCATTGAAGATCGCGGTGTTGGTGGCCGCTCCGGTCGAAGGGTTCAAGCCGTGGCGAACCGCCAGCCGCCGCACGGCGCACTGCACGAGCGCGCTGGCGCGTTGGACGTAGTTGGCCGCTGCATTGGTGCACGCCGCACAGACATCGGCCGGGATGGTTCCCGCGGGCGAAGGCGGCTGGCCCAATTCCGCCCACAGCCCTTCCATGTCCAACAACAAGCGCGCCACCTCGACGGATTCGCCCAGGCGATCGGGCAAATCGGGTGTGACCAGGGTCGTGATCAGTCGGCCCTCCTCCCGCGCTCCAGCCACGGCCTGCGCGCGAAAGTCAGCGACCGCCGTCGCCCCTTCCGTTATGGCCTGCTGTTGGGCAGCCAATTCCAACGCCGCTTTCATCTTCCGCCGAACCTCCATCCGCGCCGCCAGATTCATCATCCGCGACCGCTCATCCGCGATGGCGTTCGTCGAGGCACGCGCGGTTTCGTTCAAGCGCCGCAACGAATCCAGCATGGGTTGAAGACTCTGCTGCGCATTGCTCAAGCCCGCGCGCGTCCGGGCGATGATCTCTGATGACCATGCGTTCAGCACGGATACATCCAGGTTCAACTCAGGCGTGACAAACTCCGGCGGCTGCCCGAACTGGGTTTCGTCGATGGGCGGAAAGTTCGTCACCGCCGTGAGCAACGTCTCCGCCGCGCCATTCAAGCCCCGGAAATAATCGGCAAAGGCATCGCGCGCCTCGTCACTGAACGCATTGACCTGCCCCACGGCCAGCGCGGGCACCCGGACGAGCATGGAACGTCCAAGGTCAAACTCGAGCCCGCGCGCGGACAGCCCGAAACAGTAGATCGGATCCGCCAGCGACATCGTCGCGTCAAACCGCAGCCCGTTGTTCAACGTCAGCCGAGCATCGCCGGCAATGGCAAACTTGCCGTCCGCCGTCCGCCGTACCCGAAGTGGTTTGCGCGCCGGGATGGCGAGTGATCCGCCATTGAAGGTAAGTGTTCCATAAGCGCTCAGGTCCATCCGCCCCGAGCCATCGAACGACGCATTGGGCACAGACAGCGAAGCGTTCCATCCGGGAAATTCCAATCGTCCCGAAAGCCGACCCGCATACGCCCGCGTCTGGGTGTTCAGGCGCGCCGCGCCGGCGATTTCTTTCAGGCGGATTTCACCTGGAAACGCCCAGTCCGGCAGTTCAGGAACTCCGACGAGCGGACCAGCGAAGCTCTCAAACACGTCGCCCGCCGCCACTTTGTAGGCACTGAGCAACCGCGCCGCGCCAGTCAGATAATTCCGACGCGCCTCGTGCAGCGAATTCGCCGCCGCTCCGGACCGCTGGGCCGCCAAGGCCTTCATCGTGTCCGCTTCCGCCAGCAACACCGACACCGCCTCGTCGAGCAACGCCCATTCGTTGGTGACCAACGGTTGGGCGGGATCGCCTCCCGCCGCCGCGCCCAACGTGTCGGCGATATACTCCATCCAAGTCCGACCATCGCTCACTCTCTCCCTGAACAGTCGCGGTCCGGCGGTTGCGCCGCTGCGCACTTCGAGGCGCCCTTCCAACACCAACACCTTCAGCCAATCCACGGTCGCACGCGGCGTCGCCGCAGGTAGAGCCTGGGCCTGGGCGTAAACACGACCGGAAGCGAGCGAGATGAACCCCACCAAGGCCATGGCAAGCCAGGTCGAAAGGGGCGCTTTTGATCGCGAGTTCATTGCACCCTCCCGGCTGGCGTCGGAATCGTCGCCATGATGCGTCCGCCCACCACCACTTCCACCCGGCGCCAGTTGGGATCATTGGCCGCCGGGCTGGGCGCATCGGGCACTCCCGCGGCCGCGGCCGGCGCTTCGCCCAACCCGATCGCCGTGATGTTTTCGGGGCTGATCCGCAGATCGGGACCCACCAGGCCAACGAGCGCCTCGCGCACGCGATTGGCCCGGCGCTGGGACAAATCGAGGTTGTACGCGGCGCTCGCGGTCCGATCGGTCAGTCCGCGAATCTCGATGAACGACTTGGGCGCCTCAAACAGCGAGCGGTATTCGGCCACGAACTCACGAAGGAACTGCAGGCCGCATGGCGAGATAACATCGCTGTCGACGTCGAAATAAACCGCCTGATCAAAACGGCCCGACGCAGCCACATCGAACCGAACGAGATCGCCGAACACGGCCTGACCCGGCTCCTGATTGGCCCCCTCGGCCACCATCATGCCCCCGCCGACTTCAATCAATGTCGCCTGCGCGGCCAGGCCGGCCTGACCGGAAACGCTGGTCAGATTGAACGGGATGGTGGGAAATCGGCCGCTGCCCACAATCTCCATCATCCCCAACGCCCCGGACGCGCCCACATCAAACCAGGCCACCCCCACGCCGGCCTGGATGTAGCGCAACTCCCCTTCAAAATCCGCCGGGCCATAGCTGAACGGGCTGAGGATGTCCTGGGTGGAGTCAGAAATGGTCACGCCCGCCCCCGCGCCAAAGCCGGCACTGATCAGAAACCCATCGTAGTGGTAGGTCGCGGCCGGCTCTCCCGAACCCACCGGTGGCACCTTGCGGACGGTCACGTCCAATTCGGAAGCGCCAAAGACGGCCTTCAGGGGAAACGTTTTCTGCTGAACGGTAATCGTGTAGCGATACTGTTCGGTTGACCGCAGGCCGGCCGGCGCAAACCCGAGCATCTCCCCGGCATGCCCGATGAGAGCCGGATATTCCAGCGCCATGCCCAGCGCGAGCTCCCAGTGTGACCGTTCGATGCGACCGCCAGAAAGCTGAACCCGGGTCACCTTGGAGCGCAGGACGCTGTGCGTGGTGCTCGACAGCACCTGGCGCACCAGCAAGCGAGCCATCGGCCGCTGGCTCGCGTCCACCATCCGGCTGATCTCCACCAGCAACGCCTCGAGATTGGAGGCCTCGGTTTGTTCCTGCGTCGCCCCGGCGGCGTCGCTGTAGTAACGCTCGATGATGAGGCGGGCCGCTGCCGCCCGGGCAGTGATGCGCGTGGCGATACGATGGTGCATGGGATTTTCGCTGAACGCGCGCACCGCATCCCGATCCTGTTTTTCGAAAGACTGAATCACGGCCTCGCCAAAGGCGGGACGATCGGTGACCTGGATGAACACCTGTCCGTTGAGGTTCACCACCATGCGTCCGGCGGCATCGCGCTGGGCGGTGCCTCGCAAAAGAACGGGCTCCGTCGAATTCGCCGGATCGACCGATCGGACGCCGATCTCCGGCAGCCCGGCCTGGTTTTGCCGAAGAAACCAGCCCTCGATGTTTCGCGCGTAGTAGCGGGCGCTCGAGCCATTCTGCCGGGCTTGTTGGACCTGCATCCGCCCTTTGAAATAGCGACCACCCTGGCTGAGTTGGAGGGTCACGTAAGACTCGGTGCCGCCTGCATCGAGTTCGTAGCGACCGCTCAAGTCCGGGAACGCCCCGCCTTCCACCGACGGGTCGCGCGGAGCCACCGTCATGCCCGCAGCCTCCAAAGCCGCGACGAGATCATGGCAACGCCGATCCGTCCCGCTCGATTTCACGAGCAAATCGCTGCAACCCGTCACCAGCGCCAACGCTCGATCGAGCGACGCCGAGTTCGCGCCCCCGTCCGAGGTCGACGCCGCGATCTGGTCCACGGCGGCAAAATCAGCCCCGCAAAACTGGGCGCGAGTGCGGTTGGGCAACGCTTCCAGCGCGTCAGCAAACACGTCGAGGAGACCGCGGGTGTTTCGATCAAACCGCTCGTAGTCGCTCGCGAGCCGCACGCCCAGCCGCGCGTTCAACTCAAAGTAGCGAGCCCGATCCGCGACCACGATCCGCAGCTTGGCATAGTCGCGGCTCGCAATCGCCTCGGCGGTCTGCAGGTTGTGCACCCGCTCAAAGTTGGACCGCGTTTGCACCACCGCTTCCCAGAGAGGTAATCCCGGGACCCGCTCATCCGCCTGCGTCGCGACCCCGTTCTGCCGCAGAATATCGAGGCACACGACCATCTCTTCCATGAACCCTAACAAGCCCGTCGCATCCAATCCGACGAGGCTCGGGTTGTCGCCTCCGTTGAAATCACCCACTTCAATCAGGCGACGCGTCAGAAAATTGGTTCCCAACTTATTTTCGACCGCCCGCATCACGGCCTGCAGCCGGGCACCTGTTCCCGAAACAAAGGCCGGTTGAAATCCTCCAACCCCACCACCTCCACCCCCCCCACCCCCACCCCCACCCCACCCGAGACCACCGCACCCGACTCCGCCAGTAAGGCGACAATTTCCCGCAGATCCGACGACGGCTCAAACGCCGCCGCATTTGCCATCAATCGATCGACCGCCGCCAACAGGCGCGTCCCGGCGTCGGTCAGGCCGGCATCGAGCGCAGCCGCCACCCCGCCCACCCCCGCGGCCCGGTGGTTCTGCAGAATCAAGTCCTCACGCAAAAGCTTCAGCACGGTCGCCAGTTCGTGCGCCGACTCACCCGTCTTCGCCGCATTGCCGACAAGTTTCGCCAGGTCCGCACGCATCGTCTCGTCCAGATTCTGCCCCGGCCGATCCGCCGTCCAGCTGGCCAGTCGCGCCGCCCACGCATGCAGGGCGGTGCCGACCGGATCCACCGGCTCCGACAGCGGGCTTGTCGCCGCCGCGCCCGCCGACACCGGTGACTCCGCCAACCCGCCCATGGCCAGCGCCCGATAGACATCCCGAAAGCTGGTTAGGCATCGGGCCGCCGCATCCAGCTCAAGTGCCGTGGCCGAAGCGCCGGCGGGCAGGCACAGCGCCGGGCTCGACGGCAATGCCCGCCGCAACGAAGTAAAGGCCGGGATCACGAAGTTCCTGCCTTCGAATCGCGCCTCAAAGTTGGGCTCCACCCACGACACAGCGCCTCGCAGGGTGGCGCCGTCGGGCAAAAAGGTTTCCACCGTCCCCTGGGCGTCGAACCTGCCACTGGAGCTGAGACGGACCTTCAATGGCTCGTTGCGCGGAATGCGAAAGCGGGGACCAGCGGCACCGGCAAACGGGACCCAATCGCCATGAAAACAAACCACCAGGGACGCCTCGCCCGTCCAGGGATCAAACACGATCCGGGCGCACTCCTGTCCGGAAGGCAGCGCGAAGTTGCCCAGCAGCGGACGCACCCGCAATCCAGCCCAGCCCAATTCACGCAGGGCACCATCGCTCCAACCCACGGGCAGGTTGCCCCAAAACAGATCCAGCGCCGTGCCGCTCGACAACCCCAAGGCCGAAGCCACCACTCCTGGAGTAACGTCGTCGATGCTCAGCCGATGAGTGCCAGCGCTCGCCGCCAACGGTGTTGGATCAACATGTCCCCGATGGAACCGCCCGGCGCTGAATTCCAGTTGGGAACCACCATTGACCGAGACCAGCGCGGCACCCGCGGCAAATTCAAAATGCGCTCCCGTCCGCATGGTCGCGTCGCCCGTTCCCTCCGGATAAAACAAGAACGGCGCCAGCCGCCCGCTCGCGTCGATGGCCACGAACTCGCCGTGAGCCGGCGCGCCGTTCGGACTCAGCGGAACAAAGCGGCCGGGATCGGCCAGCAGAAAGGCCTGCACCGGCGTGTCCAAGATCAAACCATCCTCGGTCGTCACCCGGGCAGTCACCCGCTGCGGCCGGGGCGCGCGTCCGTCCCAAACCAGATTGAACGACCAGCTCCCGCTCAGGCCCTGCACGGCATTTCCCAACAGCACGCCCTGATCGAAGAAGAGCACCCGATCGACCACCTGAAATCCGCCCGTCACAATTCGCAGCAGCGCCTTGGATTCGCTCGACCCCAACTGGTAGCTGGCCACGACCGGCGACACGGCGATTGGCTCAAGGGCGCCTCCCAAATGCGCCACCCGCCAAAAAGTTCGCCCGTGCCCAGCCAATCCGGCATCGACTTGAGTCGTCGTCGCTCCGGTCGCATTGATGGCGCCCGCGCCAGCATCAATCCAAACGGTCAGGTCCGCGCTCTTTTGCAGGACATAGCGTTGTCCGGGTTGAGTGGGCCACGACAGGCTCCACTGATTGGGCTGTGCCGTCCGTTGCAGACTCAGCAGCAAAGGCGGCCCGCCTGCTCCAAGCCCACCGTCCGCTTCCGCTGCCGAACCGCCGTCCTGAGCCCAAAGCGCCAGCCATATCCAAAGCCAGACCGCCAACCACCTGCTCGCACAAGTAGGGACGAGTCGGCGCACTCTTCTCCTGCCGCCGGCCAATGGAGCCAAATCGCAATTCATCGTAAAACGTCTCTGCACATAGCACACGACAGCCGGCCAATCGCCAACAGTAAGGTATGGTTCCGACCCGATCCTTGGGATTGGTCGCTGTCCTATCAAAACTCAGTCCCCAAGGAAAGGCCCGAGACCGCCACCATCGCGTCCCGGAATGGTCAAAAGGATGTCGGTCACTTTTCATTCCGGCATTAGGCCGTCCACCCTTACAGATCTCGCCCCACTAAAAAGAAAACCGCCGCGCGGCTGGTGCCGCGCGGCGGTTCGGGGCGCAAACCATCTTGCGTCCGCTAATTCTTCTTTTCCGCGGCTGGCTTGTCCTTCGCTTCCGCCTTCTTTTCCTCGGCAGCCTTCTTCTCGGCTTCCTTCTTTTCAGCCTCTTTTTTCTCCGCCGCTTTCTTCTCCGCCTCCTTCTTTTCGGCGGCCTTCTTCTCCGCTTCTTTGCGTTCGGCCTCGCGCTTCTCGGCTTCCTTCGCCAGCGCCGCCGCGTCCCAGCCGATAACGACATCACAGTTGGGCAATGCTGCCTTCAGCTTTTTGGCCCCGTCCTCGGTCACCTTGGTCTGCCAGACATACACGCCGCGCAGGTACTTCAGACCGGAAAGCTTGGCCAGGCCAGCGTCAGTGACCTTTGTTCCAAACAGGTTGAGATAGGTCAAATTGGGCAGGGCCTTCACGTGGTCCAGGCCGGCATCGGTGATGCCCGTCAACTCGAGGTGCAACCGCTGCAGATGCTGGAGCGGCTTCAGGTTGGCCAAGCCGGCATCGGTCACCTTCGTCGTGGCCAGATTCAAATCAATCAAGCTGGTGACATCCTTGATCGGAGCGAGGGCCGCATCATTGATGTTCGTGCTCTGCAGCCGAAGATTGGCCTCTTTCCAGACGGAATTCATGGCGATGGGGCGGATGTCGACGCCCTTCTTTTTGAACGCTTCCAACGCCTTGGCCTCGCCGGAGCCGGGCTTGAAGTCGGCGGGCAGAACCGGCGCGGGAATGCTGGGTCGGGCGGGCTCTTCCTTCTTGGCCACGACGTGGGCCGGCCACTCGGCTCCGGAATCAATCCACGCCTTGATCTTTGCAATCGCTTCCTTCGACAGCGGCTCACCTTCCGCCGGCATGAAATCATCATCCGATTTGGGCAGCGAAATCCGCCGAACCAGGTCGCTCTTGGCCGAGTCGCCCTTGACCACGGCCGGGCCGCCTTTGCCGCCTTTCAAGGCAGCCTCCAGGGTGTCAAGCCGCAGCTTGCCCTTCTGCTTGTCGGCCCCGTGGCACTTGACGCATTGCTGCTCCAGCACCGGCCAGACGTCCTTGGCGAAATCAACCTTTTCGGCCGCGCCGGCCACCGTGACCGCCACGAAGAATGCTCCTGCCATCAATCTTTTGTTCATAAGCTCGGTTGTCCTGATCAACTGGGTTACTGGCTCGGTTGACGATGGTAACGCCGGAAAGATTCGAGCGTTCTTTGGGTCGAAGTCGCGAGGCTGGAAAATCCGCCGGCGCGTTTTGAACCCGACCATCGAATCCGAACCGCCGGCGTGCTCCGCTGGACCATGTGGGCTCGGCGGCGAAATTGTCCATGGCCACCCGGTACTACTACGCGCGGCGGGAGGACACGGCCGCCACCGCGGACGGCCCGGGGTCCCGGACGGCGTCAGTCGCAGCGCGACGTAAGTTCGAACCCCTCCGTAGCGCAGCACTAAAGCCCCGACAGCATTTGCAGGATGGCTGCCCTAACCGCCGGGTCTCCCAGGTTTCCCAAGTGTCCCCCGCGCGGAAAAGTCCTCAAACGCTCAGTCCCAAAGCGGTCCCGCAACCAGGCCAAATCCGGCGCGTCCAACAAGAAATCGTTCTCATTCACCAAAACCCTAATCCGTGAATCCGCCGTTAGTACGTTTGCATAGGTCCGCAGATCCCCGGCCCGCTCGAGGGCATCCGGCGAACTCAACGTCGCGTCGCGCTTCCGGAAATACGGCACCGCAAACTTTTCGAAATAGTCGCGATACGACAGGTCCAAAATCTCGTCGTAGACCGGCTGCCGACGAAGGCGGTGCAACGAATGCTGAAGCACGCCCTGATTCTCCCGCCGTTGGCTGCTGTAAATGATGTCCCGCAAGATGAATCGGAAGCTCAGCCCTATCAGAAGCCGGGATTCAACTCCGTCCAGTCCACCGGACGACTGCGGTTTGAGGCCCGCCGTGCCCGTTGACGCAATCTTCAAGAAGGTGTTGCGAATGCGATCGGTCCGTTCGGCCGCCGCCCAGGCCAGCGGCGCGCGATAGAAATCGTCCAGGACGGAAACCCCGTGCATCAGGCGGACGGGCGTGTCCAAAGCCACGAACCGATCGATTTTCAGGGCAGGCTCGCCCGTCGTCGACTCGGTTGCCGCCAGCATCAAGGTTTGAAAGCCGCCCATCGAATAGCCCATGATCGCCCTCGCGCCCAATCGCCGAGGGTGTTTTTTCTCCAGCACCTGATCAATCTGAGCGAGCGCGGCGCGCAGATCCCGCGCGTCCGTGGGCGCATGCGCCGGCATCGCGACGCTGGAAGCATTCTCCATGAACTCAGGGTTAAACGGACTGCTGACGGCAACGACGGAATACCCGGCCTGATAGAGCATTTCGGCCAGGGACAGCACCAGCTCTGCCCGCCGATGCGAGCCCAACCCGGGCACGAAGTAAACCACCGGTGCACGCCCGGGCCGCAGCCAGTAGTCGAACTTCAGTCGCCTGCCCGTCGCCGGAATCGTCACGGAGCGAGTCTTGGCGCGATCGGGAAAGCGGGCCTCATGCACGCTAATCAGCGCCGAGCCCAACGTTTCCAGGGCCACCGGATCCAGCTCGCCGTCTGGTCGCAGCTCCGCCTTCCGCGTGTCCCGGACAAACGTCCAGGCATATTGCATCAGCGCATAGGGATCCGTGTCCGCCTGAACGAACCGCGCATAGTCGTCCACTGAATCGCTCAGGTTGTTGTAGATCACCGCGTAGGAGAAATACGCGTACGGACTGATGAACGTGAGGGGGTTGTCCGTGGAGATCGAATAGGGTGTGACGTAGGTCAGCGGATTGGCCGCGTTGTCGGTCACCAACCCCAGCGCATCCCGCTCGTTGCTCGGCCCAAACACGGGCAGCATGAGGTAGCACCCGGGGCGCCAGCCCCACCGACCGAGGGTCTGCCCAAAGTCAGCCTCGGATTTCGGAATGCCGTGGCGCGTCGCGAAGTCAAAAAAACCACCCAGTCCTGCAATCGTGTTGCAGAAAAACCGATCCGTCTCCTGCCGCGCACCGTCCCAGCGCGCCTGCAGCAGATGGTTCACGAGGCGACCCGGGTAAGTGATGTTGCGGCCAAAATTGCCAATGCCCCGGCGCACCGGCTTGGGGACGACGCCGCGATAGACCTTGCTCGTCGGTTTGACCACGCCCAACAGCACTCCGCGATTCAACGACCACATCACGCGGTTGAACGGCTCGATCGGGTCCGGCACCGAGCGAGGCAAAACAACTCGATCCTGGCCGGGATCCGCATCCGCCCGCGGGATAGTCGTCTGGGCCGCCACGCCGCCGAGCGCCAGCTCCAACCCCATGACCACAACAAACCAGGGACGAAAAGCCGTTGAGGTTATGCGTTTTAATCTGAACATCAGCGTGGTTCCTTCCGCGGTGCACCGTCGTTCCCGGCGCGAAGACCACGGTATAAAGAGGCGTCTGGAGAAGTCGAGCGCCAGGATCGAACCGAATCGCGCCCCATCGTCCTCCTGCCGTCCCCTGCGCCAACGTCGTTCGCAACGAGAATACGCTTCGGCAAGAGCCAATCCAAAGACAGCCTCCCCGCCGTTGCGGCCGGGAGGCACGAGGCGGCGCCTTCCAACCAACTGCTTGGCCCGGGCGCCGCCCGACGGTAACGCGGGACCGGTCGATCCGCCTCCGCAACGCGCAGGCCAGATCGAGCCGACCGCAAATCAGCGGAAGACGTCGTAGGTGAAATCGAATCGGGCGGGCTGCACCGACCGGATGACCACCGCTTCGGCCACGTCGAGGACCGGCTGCGCGGGGGTCCACGTCCCGTTCACGTAGCTATACGAGACGTAAGCCCCGTTGACGAAACGATCAATCCGATCGCCCGATGTCGGAATCCAGCCCAAAGCCCGCGTGACCACGTCCGAACGAGGAACCCGCGAAGCAACCAACATCGATTGATTGGCAGGAATTGCCGTGACCGCATGGATGCTCTGCGCAACGTCACCGATGAATTCCACAGTCATTGGCACGGCCAGCGGATTGTAGAGAAAGAAGCCGAGCCCGGGCTCGATCGACTGGTCCGGATCATCCCAGGTCGAGTCGCCAAACAAGTCGTACGCGTTCCCGGACAAGCTTCCGTTGGCCATGACATACACCGTGGTCCCGGAGGGCGGCGATCGCAGAACGTCCTGAATGCGATTCCGCCCCTTGAACATCGGATTGGAGACAAGGGAGTTGTTGGCACCCAGTGTCTTCCTCGCGAAACCAACCGCGTTGGCGCTGCGAGCCACGCCGGACTTCGCCCGATACATCCGAACCGGTTGGTTGCCGGTCTCCTGGAAAACCGCGGAACCATCGATGACGGTCAGCGTGGCCACAGGAGTCCAGATGGTTCCATCCGCGGTGGCCTCGATCGTCACGGGGGCAAGATCCGCGGCCCAACGCACCACGAATTGAAACTGGCCAGACGCGAGTCGCGTCGGGTTCTCCAGCCAGAGCTGGTCGCCCCACGACACATTCAGCGAGCGCGTCCAAGTTCGAGGCGTAGTGGCGGAGATCTCCGCGACGACACCGGCCCGGACATACGGCACACTGGGGGACCAAGCGTTGTTTGCCCCCAGCGTATAGGTCATGACCTGATCGGCCGTTACCATCGAGACGCGATCACCTGCCAACGCCGGGAATCCCAGATCGGAAGTAATCCAACCTTCGCGCGAATCCCCCGCAAACGGATAGGCCGCGCTGGCACCCAACGCGCTGACCCGCGTACCCTGCGGCACCTCGCCCACCAGCGAGAACGAATACGGGGCCTGCAAAGATGTGGTCGCTGGCCCGGTCAGCGGAACCGCCGGCGAGAGAACTCCATACGGATCCCACCCCAATTCGCCGCCCCAATAGATCGATCCGCCGAATTGCAGATCTGAGGTTGGCGACGGAACGATCACTTCAAGGTTGTTCGGAAAGTTGTCCAGCGGATTGACCAGCCAGTACGCGCCGGTGGGAAGGGCCATCCGCACAAACCCGACGGCATTGGCCGAGGGCACGCATCCAATGCTGGCGCGGTAGAATCGTTTCTCCGCCGCCGGCGATCCTGAGTCGACATAGGTGGAGCCGCCGGCACCCGCCACCAGTCGGTCCAATTCAAACCAATGCTGCAGATCGCCGGACGCTTCCAGCCGAACCTCCCCTCCGGCCCTGCCTCCAAAGACCCGGATGGCAAATGGGCCGGTGTCCGGGTCGCTCCACGCCTGCAGGCGCAATCGGCGCACGCCGAGCGACGGATTGACTGGCTGCCAGGAACGCGACTGCGCCGGTCTGAGGAGAACGCCTTCGCCGTGCTTGAAGACCGGCTCGGACGGCGTCCAGCGACTCTGCGCCCCGTCATATTGGTAGGTCACTTGCACGCCGTTGACGTACGCATAGACCACGTCGCGATCCACCGGATTGGCGTAGCCGACGCGGCTGAGGCCGCCCGACATCGGAAAGCGGGGAGCGACGGCTTCAATCCGGTTGCTGACCAAGGTCCCGGCAGAGGTCGTGAGAGCGATCTCGCCTATCAAGTTGGCCACGATGGGCGACGCGCTGGAATTTTCCACCACCACGCTCTGTCCGGTGGCGATGGAACGGTCCACATCCCAACTTGAGGTGCTGGCATCGTAAATCGACGGCGTGAAGCCAGTGGCCGAATCAAAGAAGTAGGCCACCGTCCCGTCCGGCGGGTTGGAGAAGATCTGCGAAAGCCGGTTCGGGCCAGTCCCAAACGAATTGCCCAGCGTGGCGAATCCCACCGGCAGCGTCCGTCGCACGAAACCGACCGCATTGTCTGAAACAATATCGCCCACGCTCACGCGGTAGAACCGATGGCTGTGACTGACCGCTTCCACGTCCGAAAACGTTTGCGAAGCCCCGTTCAGAACCATCTCCTGCATCACCGACCAGTCGGTCAACTCCTGGGCCGTCTCGACCACGGCTTTCATTCCCGCCGCTCCGCCCTGAACCGCGAAGGAAAACCCGCCAGCGGTCAGAACCGGAGCGGAGAGGTGCACCGCAGGAAAGAACCCCGCTCCCGCGCCCGTGCTCACCGAAAACGCGTTGAATGTCGCCGTGCCAATGGCCAGATCGCCCGCGTCCGTGTAGAGGCCCAATCGCATCGCTGAGCCTACACTGTCGAACGCGATCGCTTCGCCCACCGCGCTCCAGGAAACCCCGTCAGCGGAGGCGAAGCAAAGGAACGTGTTGCCGATCCGTTGGAGGCCAAGACGCCGGGTGGCGGTGTTGCCGCTCAACGATTGGCGATAGTCTCGAATGGGCTCGCCCGCACGAAGCCTCCACGTGACCACGGCCTGCCCCAGTTCACCCAAACCAATCGATACAAACCGGCCATCGCGCGAGTCGTTCTCCCGCACCGTCAGCCCAGCGTGCCTGGAGGAAATCAGTCGCTCCAGATTCACCTGGGCGGTGAAATCTCCCGCGCGAGTGAACAACTCGGCATGCCGAATCCCGCTCAGCTCCCAACGCCCGTTGCCGTAGTCGCGGTTGTGATTCGTGCTCACCACCAGCGGATTTCCCAGATTGATCGGCTGAAAGAACCAGGGACTGATCTGGTTCAGGCAATTCGCACACCGCGACGAAGGCTGAATCGTGACCTTCAGCAAACCGCGAACAGAGGTGGCCTCGCCGTCCTCCAAATGAAACCGTCGTTGCGTCGTCACTCCATGTGCTCCCACCGGCGGCGTATAGCGAATCTTCGGAATCGTCCCGGCCATCCCCGCGAAACTCCCAAGTACCTGACCATCCCCGGGAAACCCTCCGTCTCCAGGCCGGGAGTTATTGAACCCGACCCGCATGAAGTCGCCGTTTGCGTCGGTCACAGGAAGGACGAAATCCACCGTTTGATCCTCCAACACCGTCACGTTCATCACGCCTCCTCCGGCCAGCGCCGGCGGGCTGTTCAGGGCCAGCGCCGCGGTCCGTTCCGCCGCGCCGACGTCGTTCGTGATTCGAACGAGATAATTTCCGGCGTCGCCCGCTTGCACATCACGAATGAGCAAGGTGGGAGTGGTCGCGCCGGAAATCCGGACGTCATCCGAAAGCAACGTGCGCACTCCGGTCGATGACACCCGATACCAGGCGTAAGCGGTGGGCGGTGACGACGAAAAGCGATTTCTGCCATAAGCCGTGACCGCAAACGAAGCGGACCGATAGCCCGCCGCCGCAGACGTGCTGACCCGGACGGCGGCCGGGGCATTGGCCACGATGGGCGCAAACGGCGCCGCGTAGGGAGATGAGAGATACGCCCCGAGACTCAGGTTCGTGTAACTGCCGCTGGCGGTCCGCTGCAGCTTGGCACTGCGGACCATAAAGAACGGCGACGCATTGTTCGAAAGTCCATAGCTGTATCGAGCCGGCCGGGGCGTCCGCGCCGCGACAAAGGCCGGCGCTGTCCCCGCCATCACCGGTTGAAACGGACGATTCGTTGCGTCCGACCAGAAAACGAAGTAGCCCAGAAAATTTGGATCGGTGGCCTCCTCCGTCGACGGCGCCCAACTGAGGCTGAAATTGGTCGCCGTCCCTTCCAGCGCGACGGACGTCGGCACCGCGACATAGTGAGTGCGCAGCGAGGGGTCCCCGTTGATGTGCACAGAAGCCATACCAGCCGATTCAGTGCGGGCCAGGGCGGCGTAGTTGATCGGTTTGCCGAGAGCCATATACCTCAGCTCGTACCATTTCGCGGCAGAGGCCAAGCCCGACGGCCCCGCAAGGATCGCCCGAACGACGTGATCCTTGAGGTCGTCGTAGTTCGAATAGCTGGCGTTTTCCGACCAGAAGGCCGCGTTCAAATTGGCCGGCCGATTGAAACAACTCGTGCTGGGCGCCCCGAAATAACAGGTATAGATGCCATTGATCCCGGCGAATCCATCCGCTTGCGAAGAGCCGTAGGTCAAAAGGTAGCCGTCGGCCGGAAGGGCCGTCGGCGTGTTCAGCCCGCTCGTGCAACCCCAACACGGCGTGCTGTAAACCGAGCAGCGTTCGACGAAATATCCGCCGATGCGCCACCCGGCCGTGTCGTCCGCCAACACTCCGCTGCTCGAGGTCAACATCCGGTCAGGATAGACAGCCGTCCGAATCTTGAAGTCATGTAACTTGGTGAGATAACGGATCAGCGCAGCGCGTTCGCTCGTGACATCCGCGATGCCCGCCCCCGGCAAATCTGCCATGTCCACCCGGCAAATCGGCACCGTCAGGCTTCCCGGCAGGTTGTCTGCATCAAACTTGCCGTCGCCCGGCAGGTTGCTGAAGCCTAAACCCGCTCCGCTCGAAAGGTTGCTATCCGCATAGATGTCGGTCCAAACGTTCACCAAGTCGCCGTAGTAGCCGTCCGCCGATTTCGCCCCATACATGAACAGCCCATGTTCCTCCTTAAGATTGCCTGAATACGGAAATGCCACGTGCCCCAGCAAAAAGATCCCCGCCACCCCGCTTCCATCCGAACGATGATGCGCCCGAATCAACGCCTTGGTGTCCTCCACCCGCTTTCGGTTGGTCTGGATATCAACCGCGGATTCGTTGCCCGCCATCAACGGCCCTCGATCCACCGGAATTCGCACCGGGATCCACCCATCCCGCACACAGTCGTCCTCAAACCCGGCCAGTGCAGTCAGAAATCCCGCATCGGACAGAAACGAGCGGTCGACGACCAGCAATAGCTTCCCCCGGTGGAACGTGGGGGCAATCCGCTTTCCCGCCACCATCAGGATGGACCCGTTGTTGATCTGATACTCATAAAACACGCCCCCCACTGCGGTTGCATCCGTGAACGTTTGCTCCGTCGCCGTGCCCTGCGAATTGCCCACACTCACCCAGGAACCGCTCAAGCTCGTGCGGCGCTCGACCGAGAGCGGCACCCCGCCGCCCGGCGGATTGAAAATATGGATCTTAAACGGAGGAGAACTCGAACCAAGTTCCTCCACCCAGGTCACCCCCGAAACGGTGCTGTTGCAACCTGCGTCGGCCCCCAGCAACGCCGGCGCCCGCAGGAAACCCGCAACCGCCAAGGCAAAGACAACCACAACCCAGGACGCCAGATGACATGTCTGTTTTTTCATAGGATTCGTGTCCCAACAGCATACCGGCCGAACCCCTCGATAAAAGGCACGCTCGTTGCCTAAAGACGACATTTGTAATCTAAAAGCGACAATGGCCGGCGCGCTGCGGAGAGCGCGCCCTACCTGTCGGTTCATGGGAAGCCGCCCGTTCCCTTTTTGACCTGCTCACGAGACATGAACCTGCGACGGCCTGGACGGACCGCGGGCTGCAAGCGCAATGTCTTTCGGAAATTCCGCTGCGCCCCATGGAGGCTGTAAGCGCTTGCGATCCGCCCTGACCCCGGCCCTCTCCCCCGGGGAGAGGGAGGAACGATCGAGGCCGGTTCGTGCGGGCGAGCCACGTCTCGATTCGGATGTTCGTCGACTCTGGTCACGATCACTCACCTGTTTGCAGCAGCGTATCGCCGTTGCCCACGCCCACGCGTACCACCACGCGGCCGCTGAGGTTCCCCCTCTCCCCGGGGAGAGGGTTGGGGTGAGGGCGAATCCAGAAGCACTTCCTGCTAACTTCGGGAGGAGCAAGCGCACGAACCGGGCAGGTGCATGGAAAGGACCAACTGTTCAACGAACCGACTGCTCACTGGCATTCGCTGAGCACCGGCGCGACCCGCAGCCGCGCATCGTCACCGAACGAGCGGAGTCGCTTCATCGGCCCCGACGGCGCGCGCCTCCGGGAGCTCGGTCACCAAAGCCCCGGCCACGGTGCACCGGTCCGTGGACGACTCCGGACTCTCCATGACAAAGTCGGTTGGACACACTCCAACCTCGCGTTTGAACTCGCGGGAAAAGTGGGAAATCTGCCGATAACCGAGGGTGTAGGCGGTCGCTTTGACTGTCTCCCCCCTGGCCAGCAGAGCCTGGGCTTCACGGAAACGAAGGGTCCGCAGCCAAGCCAAGGGCGTCTGACGATAGACCGCCTTCGAATACCGCTCCAACTGCCGCAGCGACACCGAGCACAACTCGGCCAAAGCCTGAGGACGATACCCAGCCTTTCGCGCGAGCAACGCCAGGTCTCCGCAACGACGCAGCCGACTGCTCATGTGCCGCAGCCAGGTTGAGGGTTCAACCATCCTGCTCCGCCCACACTCGCGCCTTTGTGCCCGCCGCTCAAACCGCTCACCGCGAGCTTCCAAGCCCCATCCCAACACCGACAACGATCCAACCCGGGCCACCCCCAGCCGCCAGCCGCACCCGCCCGTATTCGGAGATCCCACATGCGATGCCCAATAGAATTACTACTGTAATCTTTCGAAGCAAGGCAAAACGGTGCGCGCGTTTCGGCGGCTATTGGCTATTGGCCGGAGGTCATCCGTCGAAAGACGGGGACCGGGTGGGTTGGCTGCCAGATGTAAGGCCACGCCAGCGACGTCTCGGTGCGGACGTCTTCGCCCCCGAAAAAGAACATGCCCGATCCGATCCAAACGCCACAGTCGCTGCGCCAGAAAAATCTCCCGGGCGGGGCGCCACTCACGGTGGTTGCCCGCCACGTATCCGTGGCCGGTTCGTAGCGCCCGCCGGTATCGGTTGCTTGTCGCGGGCCAAAACTGCCGCCCCATACGATCAGTTCCGAGCCGCTCCACGCCGCGGCGAACACCTGCCGCGGCGCCGGCGCGTTCGCCAGGGACAGCGGAAGCCACTGCCACGTCCGCGCGTTGAACCGCGCCCCCGAGTTCAAATGGGTTTGCGTGGCCTGATCGTAGCCACCCCATATGATCATCTCTTCCCCGGTCCAGACGCCACAATGCCCACTGCGAGCCCGGGGGGCTCCCAAGGACGGCAACAGGGTCCAACGACGCGCCGCCGGATCATACGCCGCGCCGTCCGCATAGGCTTGCGCCACGGGCCACTGCCGATACCCGCCCCAGATGATCAGCTCGCTCCCAGTCCAAACAGCACTCGGCACCCATCGCCCTTCCAGCGGCCCCGCGGGCAGATCTTCCCAGGTGTCTGTCACCGGATCATACCTCGCCCCGTCAGCCAAAGCCTTGCCCCCTTCCCCTACTCCACCCCAGATAATCAGCTCGCGGCCGGTCCAGACCGCCGCCATTTGCGAGCGCGCTTTCGGCGCCCCCGAGGAATTCATCGGCTTCCACCGGTCCGCCTGCGGATCGTAGCGCGCGCCATCGTCGAACCTGTCGGTGGCCAGGAATTCCGGGCGCCCGCCCCACACCAGCATCTCCGTCCCGGTCCAAACCGCCGCATGCTGCCAGCGCCCAGCCGGAGCGCCCGCCTCCGCCAACGGCCGCCAAATCCCGCGCTCCGGATCATAACCCGCGCCATCGCGATAGGTTTGATTGGTCGCGCCACCGCCCCACACCAACACCTCGAGCCCCGTCCAAAGGGTGGAATGCCCGGAGCGTGGCGACGGCCGCTCAATGGTGGAACAAGCCTGCCAGGTATCCGCGGCCAATCCCTCAACCTCGCCCACCTTGACCAGTCCGTCGGCCGCGGCCCGACTCCAATCGACCTCGGGATAAATCACCGCCTCCCCCTGAGCCAGTACCCGCGACAAGTCGACCCCAGCCTCGGCCCGCCAGCGCAGTCGCTCGGATGACACTTGAAATCCATCCCGTTCCCATCCTGAGGTCCGTCCATCAGTCAAAGCACCCGCCAAAATCAACCCAAACAACCCGTAGGCCAGCGTCGTGGACGGTGTCGCCTTCCGAAATCCCGCGATGCCCACAATGCGGGCCCGCAAATCAGCCGAGTCATCGATGATGCCCGCCATCGCCGGCAGGCGACGGGGCTGGCAGTAATCGGTCACCAGCCGGAGGATGGTCTCGCCGTAGGGTTTCGCGTCGGCTTCGCGAGCGCACGACAAGGCCAGCGCGTCGCAGGCCAGCTCCCGCTCCGCCCGCAACCGCGCGGTGGTCAGCCAAACCAAGGGGTTGAACCAGTGCACCGTCTGCAGGGCAATCATCAGCCACGACCACGCAATGTCATGCCGGCGCACATGAGCCAATTCGTGCAGGAAAACGAATCGCTTCTCGTCGTGCGTCAGGCTCGACAACATCCCATTCGGAACCAGCAGCCGAGGACGAAGGAAGCCATAGAGGACCGGGCTGGCCACCTCATCCGTTTCAACCAATACCAGCGGCGCGCGCACCCTCATCAGCTGACGACAATCTTCCAATAACTCCAGCACGGTCGAGTCCGTCACCAACCGCGCCGGCGAAATGCTGCGCCACAGCCGCGCCGTCTCCGCCGCCACCCGCGCCGCCACCACCACCATGCCCAGAAGCCAAACCACCAGCCACCCCCGATACCAACCCCGCCGCCCCAGGGTCTCCGCCCGCGCCGTCGGCCCGCGGGCGCCCGCTCCCTCCGGCGAAAAGGTCGCCACTTCACCCTGCACCCGCAAGCGAACGGACTTCCCCCCCGGCAAATGGACAGGGACGGGAGACATGAGCCGGCTTTCAGGCGGGACCACGCGTTCGTCCGGGGGCGACGTTCTCACCTCCGTGATATCCTCTCGCTGCCGCTGGAACGTGCGTCCGGCCGTCCAGCCAGCCACTGAAAGCCGAGCCGAATTTCGGGTGAGACCCTCAAGCGCACGATCGACCCGAACCCAGTTGTAGATGCTGGACGGACTCTCGAATGACCAAGGCAACACCAGCCGGATCAGGACGAGGGTCCAGAGGCCATAGCGCCACGCTGGCGCCAAGCGGCGACCGCAACCTTTAAGGAGCAACCAGATCACAACCGCCAGCACCGCAGCCTGCCACGAGGCGCGCCAGGCTCCGGCAAACAGCGGCGAAAGCGTTTCGACCAGAAATCCCATACGCATCAGCTTGATCAGCGCCCCTCAACTTTCCCCGTCCAACAGCCGTTTCAGCTCCTTAATCTCCTCGGCCGATAATCGCTTGCGGTGCACGAAATGCGCCAACATCGGTTTCAATGCCCCGCCAAAAACCCGGCCCAGAAACGATTCGCTGACCGCAGCGACGCAATCGCTCTCCCGCACCCGCGGATGATACAAATGGGCCCGCCCCACCTTCTCAAACCCCAGCGCCCCCTTCTTGACCAAACGGTTGATGAGCGTCTTGACGGTTTTGGGATGCCACTCGCCGTCCTTGGACAGCTCCTCAATGATGTCGCCCGCCGATGACGGAGCCCGCCGCCACAACACCCTCATCACGGACCATTCGGCTTCAGAGATGCGCGGCGGTGTCTTCATTCAGATGGCAAACTGGATTTACCCCGAAGATGACAGGTGTAATCGCCGACGACAAGGAGGGATTTTTGTAGGTTCACGGAAAAAGCTCGTCGTCACTGAGCGGCCAGAAGATGCGCTGCCGGTCGTGCAGCGACTTTTGGATTCAGGTGCATCCTCGACGCTGCAGGATAGGAGCGGCCTGGCTCCGCTAGACTACGCCAGGAAAATCCGCGCAGAACCGCTCGTTCAGTTGCTTTGCACCCGAAGGTTGAAGATATGAAACATTTCCAGCAGGCCAACCTGGGCCGGCGTGACTTTCCCATTTTCGATTTGCAATTTCCGATTTGCGATTTGGCGCTCGCCGATCGTTTTTCATGGCCCGAGAGGTGGGGCGCGCGCTCCGCAGCGCTCGGGCCATGGGGACAACTTCACCGCGGAGTGAAGGCCGCGGAGGCGGGGCCGAACGACTTCCTCCTTGTCTCGACCGGGGTTGACCTCATAGCCTGACGTCTCTTTCGCAGCAGAATCCGACTCGGAACTCCGGGACAAGCGAATGGTGTGCACACGACGTGACTGCCATCCTGGAATCGGCCCTCAATGGCGGGGCGCCCGATGCGGGTCTGGCTGCGGGAAGTCCAACTGCACGATGAAATCGTGGCTGTATACCGCCGGCCTGGGGATCGGGCTGTGGGCATTGGGTTCAGGCTTCGACGCCCGAGCCACCCTGCCCGCTCCGTCCAACACCGTGGTGCGGGTCGAAATCGATCGCGGCACCAACCGTCTTGGGACCGTCGACATCGAACTCTTCGATTCCGACAAGCCCCAGACTGTTCGCAACTTCCTGCTCTACGTGCGAAGCGGCGCGTACTCGAACATGTTCCTGCACCGGTGCGTGCCTGGATTTGTCGTGCAGGGCGGAGGCTTCACGGTGACCAACACCCGGGCCACAACGGCGTTGACGAACCACTTTCTGGAGGTCACGAACTACGGCCGGGTCACCAACGAATTCGCCGTGGGCCCGCGCCTGACCAACAGCTACGGCACCATTGCGATGGCGAAGCTCGGCAGCGACCCGAACTCGGCGTCCAGCCAGTGGTTTTTCAACCTCGGCGACAACAGCGCCAATCTCGACAACCAAAACGGCGGCTTCACCGTGTTCGGCCGGGTGCTCGGCACCACCAACGCGACGGAAGGCACGAACGTCCTCAACCATTTCAACGGCCTCGCCTCGGGGCTCGGGATCGTCAATGTCAGCACGGTTCCGGTCTTCAACGAACTCCCGGTCAGCTACACCAATCGGACCTCGGCCCCGGCCTACAACGAGCTGTATCACACCCGGGCCTACGTCCTGGGCGAAACGAACAACCCGGGCACCAACGCCCCCACCGTTGCCATCACCAGCCCGCTGCCCAATGCGCGGTTCACGAACCAGTCCGTCACCATCACCGGCACGGCCTCCGACGATCGAGCCGTCGCGCGCGTGCGCTACAGCCATCAGGGAGGCGCCGCCGAGCTCGCGGCCGGCACGAACACATGGCAGTTCACCCTAAGCCCTCGGCCCGGTTTCAACGTGGTGACCGTCGAGAGCATCGATTGGGACGGAAACCGTTCCACCAATGCGTCGGTGACATTCTATTACGCCGCGCAGTTTCCGCTCAGCCTGCAAAGCGTCGGGCCGGGAACAATACAAGGCGTGACGAACGGGCAGATTCTGACCATTGGGCAGGCCTACGCCGCGCTGGCCAAACCTGCGAAGGGCTACTTCTTCGACGGCTGGTCCGGGGCGGCCACCTCCAGCACTCCGGCCATTTCGTTTCAGCTGGCGACCAACGCGACGAACGCCACCCTGACCGCCCGGTTCACGCGCGACTTTTTTCCGATCCTGGCGGGCAGCTATCAGGGGTTGATTCGGGAAACCAACTCCGGCGCGGCCCCCGGGCTCGAAAACACCGGTTTCATGACGCTGGCCCTTAACCGCAAGGGCGGCATCAGCGGACGCATCCGGCATCGGGGCGGAAACTATTCGTTCATTGGTCGCTTCGATCGCGCCGGCTCCACTTTCCTGCAAGGCACGGTCGGCGGCATCAGCCGTACGGTGACGCTGCGTCTCAACACCACCAACGAGGCGGGGATCATCACCGGGAGCGTCTCGGGCAGTTCATCGTCGACGGTCGAAGTGGCCCTCGATCGGATTGCGACGGGACTTCCCGGCACAAACGCGCCGGCCGGCGATTATCCCTTCACGATCGCGCCGCCGTCCGGAGCCACCAGTCCACAGGTTCCTGGCGGCTTTGGGTTTGGGCGCGTCACCATTTCCCGCCAAGGCGCGCTGAAGTTGCAGGGCACGTTGGGTGACGGCACGCCGTTCGCCGGGACCGCGCGTCCGAGTCGATCTTCTCGCTGGCCTTTTTATCTGAGCCTTGCGCGCGGCCAGAGCGCCGTGCAGGGCTGGATCGCACCGGCCACCAATGCCGTTGCCACGTTGGAGTCGCGCCTCACCTGGGCGCGCGCTTTTGCCGTTGATGCCGCCACTTACCCGGCCGGCTTTTCGAATCAGGTGGTGTTGACCGGCGAGCGTTTGGTCCCGCCCGCCACGGGCCGGCGGTATCTGAACTGGGTCACCGGCGTGGCCCGGCTCGAAGGCGCCAACCTCGTGGTTGGCGTGACCAATGCCGTGCGGCTCGAAACGAACAACACCATTTCCGTGACGACGCCCAATCCGTCGGCGCTCCGCCTGAACCTCGATCTCGCTTCGGGGCTGGTGGATGGCAGTTTCATTCATCCTTGGGCCGGCACGACCAACCTGCTGCGAGGCGCGCTGTTCAAGCCCGGGGAGAGCATTCGCGGACAGTTCCGCGATGGCGATCAAACCGGCAGTTTAATCGTCAACATCGCGCCCTTTCTTGCCACCCAGGCCCTGGCGGTGGCCACGCTGGAAAACTTTGCCGCCGCCGTTAACGAAGGCGGCTTGATCCGTTTCGACGTCGACGCCGACCTCACCCTGCCGGCCACCATCACCCTCGGGCACGACACTGCGCTCGATGCGAACGGCCATTCGGTTCGCCTCTCCGGCAGCGGGCTCAACCGGCTGTTCATTGTGCCGACGAACCAGAGTTTCTCCGCGGTGGGTGTGACGTTTGCCGACGGTTTTCAGCAAGGCACGAACGGCGTATCCGGGACCGCGCCGCAGCCGGGTGGCGACGCCTGTGGGGCGGGCGTGTTGATCCTCGGCGGGAACGTCGGCTTGACGAATTGTCTTTTCACCAACCTGGTGGTGCGCGGCGGCGCGGCTGGGTCCGATACGGGAACGAACGGTCTGTTTCCCGCGGGCGGCCGGGCGATGGGCGCGGCTCTGTGCAATCAGGGCGGCCGCCTCACGGTGCAGGGTTGCGCCTTTGTCGACAATCGCGCGATCGCCGGCCGGGGCGCGGCCTGGCCCGCCACCAACCGGCTGGGTTTGCTTCCGGGCGCGGCCTTGGGTGGCGCAGTGTATTCCGACGGCGCCGAGCTGTTCCTTCAGGGCGCGTCATTCGTCCGCAACGACGCGCAGGGCGGACAGCCGTCGCTGCGCGGCGACGGCTCCGCGACCCTCGCGGGGTTCGCCGCGGGCGGCGCCGTGGCGGCGGTCACTGGCTCGCTGCGGGTCGCTTCCAACAGCTTTCACACAAACCTGGCGGCCGCCGCCGCCATCACGACGAACACGTTAGGCGCGGGCTTTGCCTATGGCGGCGCGCTCTTTGCCGACAGCAATGTCACGGCGGTGATTGAGCGCTCGGCTTTTGCGGGCAACCAGGCGCTGGCTGGCAGCGCGCCGCAGTCGACCAATTCCGCGGAAGCCATCGGCGGTGCCGTTTATGCCGGGGGCGCCGTGACGTTGAGCAGCTCGACTTTGGAGTTCAACCTCGCCCGCGGCGGCGCCGGCAGTCCGGCAGGCGCAGCCCGCGGCGGCGGCTTGGCGGCGCTGGGCGTTGCCTCGGTCACCAACTCGACGCTGCACCATAACCTCGCCCAGGGCGGAGCTTGGTCCGGGCTCGGTGTGGCCGGCACTCCCGCCGGCCCGGCCTGGGGTGGCGCGCTCTACAGCGTGCGCAGCAATTTGTCGGTGCTGAATTCCACCTTTGCCTACAATCAAGTCCTGAGCGGACCCGAGATTGGCGGCTTCCTCCCGAACAGCGACCTGCCGGGCGACCGCCTCGGCGGCGCCATCGCGGCGGTGTCGAATTCCACGTCGCTGGCCAGCCTGACGGTCGCCTTCAATACGGCGGGCTCAGCCCTGCTGGGCGGGGCGAATGCGGGGCTGGCGGGCGGCGGCGGCCTGGCCAATCTCGGCGGCACCGTCGCGCTGCGCGCGTCGTTGCTGGTGAGCAATGCACCGGCCAACCATCGCGGCAGCCTCACGGACGTGAGCTACAATTTCAGTTCAGACGCCTCGCCCGGCTTCAACGCCAGCACCAGTCAGTCGAACGTCAACGTGCTGCTCGGCCCGCTTACGAACAACGGGGGCGGGACATTGACCATGAGCCTCGCGGTCAACAGCCCGGCCCGCGATCGCATTCCGCCGGGCAGTTTGCCCGTGCTTTTCGATCAGCGTGGCATTGCCCGCCCGCAGCCCGTCGGGGGCAACGGGGACGCCGGCGCGCTGGAGGATTTCCTGACCAACGCCGCCCCGATCTTCATCCCCCCGCCCCTCGCGAGCGCGGTGCTTCGCGCCGGCACCAACTACACGCTCCAGGCCATCGCGGTCGCCACCAACCCCATCGTTTATTTCTGGCAGAAAGACGGCCAAAACATTCTCAACGCCAACTCCTCCTCGTTCACACTGAGCCCCGTGCAGGTGACGGATGCCGGCAACTACGTGTTGATTGCCACGAACGCCTTTGGCCGCGCCACGAGCGCCGTGGCCACCATCACGATCGATGCCACGCCGCTCATCGTCACCCAGCCGACCAACCTCGTGATCAGTCCCACCGCCAACACCAGCTTCTCCGTTGGCGCCTCGCCCACCAGCGGCATGAGTTACTACTGGTATCACGACGGCGTGCGCGTGGGCCCGAACAGCGCCACGCTGCCCATCTCCAACGCCGGCCCGGCGGATCGGGGCGCTTACTTTGTCGTGATCAGCAACGCGTTCGGCATGCTCACCAGCCAGGTTGCCACGCTCACCTTCAACTCCCTCGCCCTGCAATTCGTCACGCAGCCGACAACCCGCGTGGCCATCGAAGGCCAAACGACAAATTTCTCGGCGGTGGTGACCTCCTTCGGCAGCGTGGCCGCCTTCCAATGGTATTTCAACGGCAGCCCGGTCGGCCCGCCGCCCGTCCTCGGCCCGAACCTCACGAACAGTTTGACTCTGACCAACCTCACGTCGGTCAATGCCGGCCTTTATCACGTGGTGGTGACCAACGCCTATCTGGCCCTGACCAGCGCGCCGGCGGCGCTGACCTTCAATCAGGCGGCGCCGCCCGAATTCATCGTCACCCCCGCCACCGGCACCGCCCGCGCGGGAAGCAATGTCGCGCTTCACGCCTTCGCCATCGGCACTTCGCCGCTCGGCTATTTCTGGCTGCGCAACGGCGCCGCCATCGTCCCCCCGGCCACGGGCCCAACGCTGACGCTGTCCAATGTTCAGTCGACCAATGCAGGCAACTATTCCGCAGTGGCTACGAACGCATTCGGCACCGCCACCAGCCTGGTGGCCGTGCTGACCATCGATTCCCTTCCCCGCCTGCTGACGAACGTCGCGGATCTGGTGGTCAGCCCCGCCGCCGACACCAACTTCGTCATCGCCGTCGACGGCCCGGATCTCGCCTATCGCTGGACGCGCAACAACGTGTTGGTCCCTGACGCCACCAACACGGTATTCGCCATCACCAACGCCAGCCCGTCCGATCGGGGTGCCTATCAAGTGATCGTGACGAACGCGTTTGGCGCCGTCACCAGCCGGCTGGCTTCGCTCACGTTCAATTCCAACGCGCTCGCCATCGTCACGCAGCCCACCAACACCACGGTTGCCACCGGCCAGCTCGCCTCCCTGGTCGTGGCCGTCACCGGCCTTGGCCCGTTTGCCTATCAATGGTCGTTTGGCGCGGCCACGCTGACCGATGAAACCAACAGCACCTTGTCCATTGCGAACGCCGATCTCTCCCGGGCGGGCCCGTATCACGTGGTGGTGACCAACGCTTACCTGAGTGTGACCAGCGTGGTGGCCACCTTGACGGTGACCACCAACGCTGGCGGCGGCGGCTTCGCCCTGGCGGGCGCGGCGGACGGCACTTCCGCCAGCACCGTTCCCGGTGCGCTGCGTTTGTCCATCTGGATCGAACGAGGCGAGCTGATCCTCGAAGGCACCGCTCCGCCCGGGACGCGACATCGCCTCCTTCGTTCGGAAGCGCCCGCGCTCGCACCTGCGTCTAGCGCGGGAGGATGGAGCGTTGTCGCTGCGTCCGACCGCACCGTTCCGGCGTCAGGTCGGGTGCGCTGGATCCTGCCGCTGCCGACCGCCGAGCAAACGTTCTTCCGGGCGATGACGCCGTAGGCCCATGAACGGATTTCAAACCATTGAACGTCGGGGCTCCCTTTTCGCCGCTGCATTCCTCGGAGTGTTGTTCCTTTTCCAAGTGTCCGCACGAGCCGCTGCACCGACCGCCCCGCTGACGGACATCACCAACGCCCTGACGCTGGACGATTTCCTCCGGCTGGTCATCGAGCGCAACGACAGCCTGCAGTCGCGCATTCTGGAATACGAGATCACCCACAAGCGCATGCAGGCGGAGCGGGGCGTGTTCGAGCCCGAACTGACGCTGGGCTACGACCGGGTGGAGAACGAGCGCGAGAACACGGCCGAACAGCGGCGCAGCAGCGGGGTGCTGGTCTTCAAGGAAAAGAACAACGTCTACAACGCCGGCCTCGAAGCGCTCGTCCCGACCGGAGCCCGCGTGCGGCTCGGCTATTCGCTGCGCGATCTGCGCAACAACCTCCAGGATCCCAGCGTCGGCTCCATCTTCACCAATGTGGCGCGCGGCGAATACTCGACGTTTGCCGGCATCAGCCTGACCCAGCCGCTGCTCAAGAACGCGTGGAAGCCGGCCACGATGGCCAACATCCGCCTCGCGGCCCTCGCCTCGGACGTCGCCTTTCAGGAATACCGACGCCAGATGATGCTCATCATCTCCACCGCGGAAGCTTCCTACTGGAATCTTTACCTCACCCAGGAGCAGGTGCGGTTTTTTGAAGACTCCGTTCGTCTCGCCTCTGCATTGGTGGCGGACAATCAAACCCGTTTTCAGGCGGGCATGGCCGCAGAACTCGAGGTGCTCGAAGCCCAGGCCGGGCTGGCGCTTCGTCAGTCCAAGCTGACCGAAGCCCGCCAGCGACACAATGAAACCGCGGCGCAGCTCCTGACGTTGATCGCCATGGCCAATCCCGGCTTTCCTCGTGTGCTGCAGGCGGTGGATCAGCCCGGAGTCACAGTGCGCATCCCGGAGTTCATCGAAAGCGGCCAGGCGGCGCTCGACTTGAACCCGGATTATCAAGCCCAGTTCAAGAAGGTGAAGCAGGAGGAACTTCGTCTGGCCTATGCCAAAAACCAGCGCCTGCCCCAGCTCGATCTCAAAGCCAGCTATGGGCTCAATGGGCTCGGCTCAACGCCCGGCGATTCCTGGAACGACGTCGAGCGCGGCAGTTATCCGTCGGTCTCCGCCGGCGTGGAACTGCGGGTGCCGCTCGCGGGCGGCATCAAAGGCCGGCGCGAGCTCGAAGCCGCCCGGCTGCGTCGTCAGCAGGCGCTCTCGATGCTCAAGGAGATCGAAACGCAGGTCTTGAACGCGATCGATAGCTCCGTGCGCAAGGTGGCCAACGCGGTGGAATCGGCGCGCAACTACGAGAATGTCGTCTCGTTCAGCCAGAACCTGCTGACCAACGAACTCGCCCGGCTCGACGCCGGCAAGGTCAGCAGCCGCCGTGTGCTCGAGGTTGAAGGCAGCGTTTTCGAGGCCCGCAATTCTGTGGTCGAAGCCCGCGTCCTCTACGAACGCGCCCGCATCGAGCTGGAACTCGTCCAGGGCACCCTCCTTCGATCCCGCCACGTCGACGTGCCGCAAAAGGAACTGGAGGAACGCACGACGTCGCTGCTCCGCCACCACGGCGTGAACGCCCAACATCTTGAAGTCCTGCGCGGTGAATTGCGCCAGGCGTTTCAACGCAATGTCCCGTCATCCGAACTTCGCCCGCCGACTTCCCCGGTGCTCACTCCCGCCGCCGACGCCGTCGTCCGCCCGCCCGTGCCACCTTCACCTGAGGAATTCGATCGGGCCCTCCAGTTGCTCCGCGAAAAGCTCCAGGAACTTTCCAAACCAGCCAAGTGAACCGATGAACCCTGTCCTTTGCGCTCTGCGATTTACGATTTGCGATCGTTCCGACGTTTCGCGGCAACGCTACGCCGCCCTCGATGAATCCGAAGGTAGGGCGCGCACTCCGCTGCGCGCCGGCCGTGCGACCAGCTTCACTATTCCCAAGGCGGGACTGCGCAAACAGTCAGCAACACAAATTAGGCGGCGGGCGACGGAGCGCCCGCCCTACCTGAAGCGCACGGTTTATGGCGTCGATGCCCATCCGAAATTGTCTCTGCTGCGACGTGCGTCGCGCACTCTCCTCCTGCCCACGCTACTCTGCCTCCTCTCCCCCGCGCTCCACGCGGCCGAAGCCGTGGCTGTGCCCGGGATCACCGAGCCATTCCTGGACGTCACGCTCAGTGCTTCCGTCCCGGGCATTGTCACCGCCCGAAAGTTCAAGGAAGGCGACGTCGTCCAGGAGGGACAGGTGTTGCTGGAGCTGGACAAACGCGTGGAGGAACTTGAGGTCAGCCGGCGACAGATCGTGCGCGACCAGAAGCGGACGGATTTTGAAGGCACGAAGAAGCTGTTCTCGACGACGCGCGGCGTCAGCAAGGAAGACCTCGACAAGAAGGAGGTCGAGTATCGCGTGGCCGCGGTGGAGACGGACATGGCCGCCGAACAATTGCGTCGGCGCCAGCTGCTGTCCCCGCTGACCGGGACGATTAGCGAAATCCAAATCGACGTCGGGGAATCCTGCTCGGCTTATCAACCGCTCCTGCGCGTGGTCGACACGCGCCGCTGTTATTTCGTGACCAACCTGGAGGCGCGCCAGGCGGATCGGCTGAAGACCGGTCAGTCGTTGAAGCTCGAGGTTGACAGCGGGGCAAGCCCCATCGCCTTGTCGGGCCAGGTCAGCTTTCTCGCTCCGACCGTCGATGCCGCCAGCGGGCTGCGTCGGATCAAGCTCGTGTTCGACAACCCTGATGGACGCGTCGTGCCCGGCGTGTCTGGACGTTTGCTCCTCGACTGATTCGTTATGGCCTCCGATCCGATCGGCAATCAGGAATCCGTGGCTGGCGCGCTGCGCGAGCTGGCTGAGCTCCGCCAGTTTTCGGGCGCCGCCCGCGATTTCTGGGGACGTTATCTCCAAGGGATCAGCCACCTGGCCGGAGCGAGCAAAGCCGTGCTCGCCCTGCAGGATCCAACCCAGCCGACCGCGTGGAAGCGCATCGGCGACTGGCCGCCCAACCTGCCGCCGTCACGCCTGCTGACCTTGTTCAACACTTCGCTGGAAGAGCTCGCCGTCCGCGCCACACGCGAGGCGGGCGTGCTTCTGCCCCTGCTCGAGCCGGGCTCCCCCAAGACGGTCGTCGGCCACTACGCACTCGCCACCCGGCTGCGCCTGTACCGCGCGAACGAGGTCTGCATCGCCCTCCTCCTCCTCTCCGAAGTGACGGAGTCCGCCGCGCGCGACGCGCTTGTCCGCCTGACTTTGGCTGCCGATGTCCCCGAGTCCTATCAGATGGGTCAGGCGGTTCGGCAAGCCAGTGCCGACGTCGAGAAGCTGGCCGTCGCGCATGATCTGATGACGGAGGTGAACCAGCAGAAGCGATTTCTCGCGGCGGCCCTCGCGTTGTGCAACGGCCTCGCCAATCGCTTTCGCTGCCAGCGTGTCAACCTGGGCTGGCTGCAGGGGGGCTACATCAAGCTCCGGGCCATGAGCCAGACGGAGCGCTTCAATGGCAAGATGGAAGCCGCGCAGCTGTTGGAGAACGCGATGGACGAGGCGCTCGACCAGGACGAGGAGATTGTTCATCCGGCGCCGGAGTCGGCCACCTTCGTGACCCGCGATCACGCGCGCTTTGCGCAGAAGCTTTCGCCGGGCAACCTTTGCTCCGTTCCGATCCGGCACGAAGGCAAGCCGGTGGCGGTGATCACCTGCGAACGCGCGGACGGCGCCTTTCATCCGATCGAGCTGCAACAGCTCCGGCTGTGCGCCGATCAGGTGGCCGCCCGGCTGGCGGACCTGCACCGGCGCGATCGCTGGTTCGGCGCGCGGCTGGCACTTTGGTTCAAGGACCAGCTCGCCATCGTGCTGGGGCCACGACATACCTGGGCCAAGGCCATCGCCGTGCTCGCCGTCATCGCGCTGCTCGTGCTGCTCTTCGTGCGGGTGCCGTACCGGGTGGAAGGCAGCTTCGTGCTGAAAAGCGATGAAGTTTCGTTTCGGACCGCGCCCTTCGACGGCTATCTGGAGCAGGTGTTCGTGCGGCCGGGTGACACCGTGCAGAGCAACGCGCCGCTAATCACCCTGATGACGCGGGAGCTGGAGCTCGAGCAAAGCGCGGCCCTGGCGGATCTCGGACGTTTCCAGCGGGAGGCGGAGAAAGCTCGTGCCACCAATGGCCTTGCCGAAATGCGCATTGCGCAGGCCCTCGGCGAACAATCGCGTGCCCGGCTCGACCTGGTGCGCCACCGACTGTCCGAGGCCACGGTTCGCGCGCCGTTCGCCGGTGCAGTGGTCGAAGGCGACCTCCGGGAGCGGCTGGCCGCCCCGGTTAAACAAGGCGATGCCCTTTTGAAGATCGCCCGGCTGGAGAAACTCTACGTCGAAGCCGAGGTCAGCGAGCGCGACGTCCATGAAATCCTGACCCGACGCGACGGCGAGATCGCCTTCGTCAGCCAGCCGAAGCTCAAGTTTCCGATCCGGATCGTGAAGATTGAACCCGCGGCCTTTCCGCGCACCGAGGGGAATGTCTTTGTGGTGCGCTGCGAGTTCCCGGGCGCCCTCGAGCCCTGGTGGCGTCCGGGCATGACCGGGCTCTGCAAGCTCAGTGTCGAACCGCGCACGCTGGGCTGGATTCTCACCCATCGCACGGTGGATTTTCTGCGGATGTTTTTCTGGTGGTAGGCATCGAAACCTGAAGCTTACGTACCCAGCATGAAGCCAAGAACCAATGTTCGCGCCTCGTTTGGGTGGGGCGCGCGAACTCCCTCTCCCCTCAACGGGGAGAGGGCCGGGGTGAGGGGTGAGACGGTTCCGACTGTGTTCTGTTCTCGCGACGAATTCATTCCGGGATTGATCCCCAAAATCGGGTACGGGTGTCCCGCGATGTCAAATCGGCGAAGCGCACGAAGGCTGACCCTGAACGCGGATCAATTGAACCGCCTCACCCCTCATCCCGGCCTTCTCCCCGTTGAGGGGAGAAGGAGACACGCCGTCCGCGTTGGTCAGCGGAACATGGTCGCGCCGCGACGAACGCGCCGAACGTGCCCGCCCCGCATGGACGTGAACGACCGAGCTTAACATGTCCGCCTCCACATTCAGCGAATCGTGGCACCGGGTGGCCGGGCAGCGCCTTGGCCTGCAGCCGGCCGCGCGCATTCGCCGGCAAAACTTTCGCGGCGAACGCTGGTTCGTGATCGAAAATCCCTTCACCAACGAATTTTTCCGAATCACGCCCGACGCCTACGAATTCATCATCCGCCTGCATCTCAGCCGCACGGTGGACGAGGCCTGGCGGGAATGTCTTGAGCGCTTTCCGGATCGCGCCCCGGGCCAGGGCGAAGTGCTGCAGTTGCTCGGCCAGCTGTACTTCGCCAACCTGCTGCAATACGACCGGGCCACCGACGCGGCCGGCCTGTTCGAACGGTTCCGCAAACGTCAGCAACGCGAATGGCGGTCCCGCCTGCTGAACATCATGTTCATGCGGTTCCCGCTGCTGGATCCCGATCGTTTCCTGGTGCGCACGCTCCCCGTCGTGCGCAAGTTCATCTCGCCGTTCGGCGCCGTGCTCTGGCTGTTCGTGGTCGGCTGGGCCCTCAAGGTGGTGGCGGACAACTGGGACGCCGCCAAGCTCCAGTCGCAAGGCATCCTCGCCCCGGCCAATCTCCCCCTGCTCTACGTCGGCATGGCCATCATCAAGGCCATCCACGAATTCGGCCACGCTTACTTCACCCGCAAGCTCGGCGGCGAAGTCCACGTCATGGGCCTCATGCTCATGATCTTCACCCCGGTGCCCTACGTGGACGCCACCGCCTCGTGGAGCTTCCGCTCGCGCTGGCATCGCATCCTGGTCGGCTGCGCCGGCATGATCGTCGAACTGTTCTTCGCCGCGCTGCTCACGTTCGTCTGGGCCAACACGGGCCAGGGCACCATCCACAGTCTGGCTTACAACATGATGTTCGTGGCATCGGTTTCAACCGTGGTGTTCAATGCCAATCCCCTGCTCCGCTTCGACGGCTACTATATCCTGTCGGATCTGCTCGAGATTCCGAATCTCGCCCAGCGCGCGAACCTGTTTCTGCGCTATCTCGCCGAACGCTGGCTGTTCGGCCTGCGCAAGGCGGAAAGCCCCGCGCGAACCCGTCGCGAGGCCTTCTGGCTGCCGGTCTTCGGCGTGACGAGCGGCATCTACCGGGTGATCGTTTTCGGCGGCATTCTCCTCGTGGTCGCCGATCACTTTTTCCTGATCGGAGTCGTCATGGCCGCGGCCTGTTTCATCTCCTGGGTCACGGTCCCGACTTTCAAGTTCATCCAGTATCTGGCCGCCAGCCCGCGACTCGAACGCCAGCGCCCGCGCGCCGTTGCCGTCTCGGTGCTGTTGCTCGCTGGCCTCGTCGGGGTTCTGCTGTTCCTGCCGTTGCCGAGCCATTTTCGCGCGCCGGGCGTGCTCCAGGCTGTGCGCTGGACGCAGGTGGTGAATGAAGCGTCGGGCTCGGTCGCCGAAATCCTGGCTCCGCCCGGTTCCAACGTCCGCACCGGACAACCCTTGGTCCGCTTCCGCAGCCCGGAGTTGGAAATCGAACTGGCCCAGGCCCGCGCCAGCCAGAGCGAGATTGAAACCCGCCTGCGCGCAGTGCTGTCGCACGACGCCGCCAGTTTGAAGCCAATCCGCGGCATGCTCGAAGCCGCCACCAATCGCGTGGCCAAGCTCGAGGCCGACCGCGCTGCCCTTACGGTTCGCGCCCGACACGACGGCCTCTGGGTCGCACCCGAACTCAAGGACAGCTTTGGGCGCTGGCTCGCCCGCGGCACGCCTCTCGGGTTGCTCATCGACCCGGCCTCGTTTCAGTTCACCGCCACCGTCAAGCAGGAGGAGGCCGAGGCGCTGTTCAACCCCCGGCTGCCACGCGCGGAGATCCGGCTCCACGGACAAATCGAAACCATCCTCGAAACGCGAGGCTGGCAGGTCATCCCCGGCAGCCAGCGCGTCCTGCCTTCCCCGGCCCTCGGCTGGCACGCCGGCGGCGAGATCCCGGTCGCCTCCGACGATCCACGCGGACTCAAGGCCGCCGAACCCTTCTTTGAAGTGCGCGCACCCGTCGCCACGACCAACGCCATCGCCTATCTGCACGGGCGCTCCGGCCGGATCCGCTTCGAGGCCGAATGGGAACCGCTGTTGCCACGCTGGATCCGCAGCCTCCGCCAGCTGCTGCAGAAACGGTATCAACTGTAGCGATGTTCGACACGCCGGCCATCGACTATCGCCGCACCGGACATCGCGTGCCGGAACGTCCGCATCAGGGACTCGATGCCGCCGTCAACTGGTGCATCGGCCGCTACCGACGACGTCCCGCCGGGCTGCGCGATCTACACACCCGCGGGCTGCAGGTCGACGCGCACAGCACCACGTTCGCCACGCTCGACGATCATCACCTGCAACAGAAACTTCTCGAGTTCCGCGATTCGTTTCGGCGCGAGCCAACCCCGGACGACGCCCTGCTGCTGCCGGCGCTCGCCGCCGTCCGCGAAGCCGCGGCCCGCTGCGTCGGCCTTCGCGCGTTCCCGGTCCAGCTCCTGGGCGCCCTCGCGCTGCATCACGGCTGGCTGGCCGAAATGGCCACCGGCGAAGGCAAGACTCTCACCGCCGGCCTTGCTGCCGTCCTCGCCGGCTGGACCAAACGCCCGACTCACGTGGTCACGGTGAATGACTACCTCGCAGCCCGCGACGCCGAGTGGCTCCGCCCGCTCTTCACCTTCTGCGGCGTCCGCGTCGGCTGCGTGACCGCGGCGTTGGAGACCTCCGAGCGCCAGCGCGAATACGATCGCGACGTCACCTACACGACCAGCAAGGAGTTGCTCGCGGATTTTCTGCGCGATCGCCTCCGGCTCGGCGCGTTGCGCGATCCGTCCCGGCGCCTCATCCGGCGGCTGCTCCAGCCGCGCGCGGCAGCGATGGAAGGGGTCGTCATGCGCGGCTTGCACACCGCCATCGTCGATGAAGCCGACAGCGTCCTCATCGATGAGGCCGTCACACCACTCATCATCTCGGCTCCGCGCAAGAACGAGTTCCTGCGCGACGCCGTGGGCCTGGCGTCAAAGCTGGCCGGAGAGCTCGCCGCCCCGTCTGATTACACGATCAACCCGCGTTATCGCGAAGTGGAGTTCACCGCAGCCGGACGCGAGAAGCTGGCCGGGCATTGCGCCGCGCTCCCGGGCATCTGGCGCGGCACCGGACGCCGCGAGGAACTCATCCGCACGGCACTCGTGGCGCGGGAGTTTTTCCTCCGCGATCGACACTACATCCTGAGCGACGGAAAGGTCGTGATCGTGGATGAGTTCACCGGCCGTCCCATGCCGCAGCGGACCTGGCGCGAAGGGTTGCACCAGGCGATTGAAGCCAAGGAGAATCTGCCGTTGTCGGATCCCACCGAGACGGTGGCGCGCATGAGTTTCCAACGATTCTTCCGCTGCTTCCACCAGCTCTCCGGCATGACCGGCACCGCCTGGGAAGCCGCCGCCGAGCTTTGGCAAATTTACGGTTTGCCGGTCGTGCGCATTCCCACGCAGAAACCGTGCGCCCGGCAGCAATGGCCCGACCGATACTTCAGCACCGAAGACGCCCGCTGGCAGGCGGTGGTCGCCAGCATCCGCGAACTACACACCCAGGGCCGGCCCATTCTCGTCGGAACGCGCAGCGTTGCGGCCAGCGAACACCTCGCCCGTCGCCTGACCGAAGACGGACTGGAGTTCCGACTGCTCAACGCCACCCGTCTCGCCGAGGAAGCCGCCATCGTCAAACTCGCCGGACAGCGCGGACACATTACCATCGCCACCAACATGGCCGGGCGCGGCACCGACATTCTCCTCGGCGACGGCGTGGCGGCGGCAGGCGGACTGCATGTCATCGCCACCGAGCGGCACGAATCCGAACGGATCGATCGACAGCTCTTCGGGCGGGCGGGCCGTCAGGGCGATCCGGGCAGCGCGCAAGCCTTCGTGAGCGCCGAGGATGATCTGCTTAAACGCCATTTACCGGGCGCAGTGCGACAGACGATGGCTCGTTCGCCCGGCGGCTGGCTGGGTCGTTCCGCTGTGGCCCTGGCTCAGCGCAACGCCCAGCGCCTCGCCTTCAAACAACGAACCGGGGTGCTGCGCTCCGACGCCTGGCTGGACGAGGCGCTGTCCTTTGCCGGGGAGTCTTAGCCGGAACGATTCCGTTGGCCGGCAGCCGTTTGCTTGATCCTCTTGTCGCGAGCTGGCTGCCGTCGCCCTTCGCTGACCACCGCCTCCGAACGCACCCTCCAAACTCAGCCGTCCTGGGATCTAATTTGACATTCTAGGACATTTGTCCTAATTGAGTCGCCGCATTGAAGATCAAGAGCGACATGGGCACGCGGGAGCGGATTGTTGAGGCGGCCGATCGGTTGTTGTACGAGAAGGGCTTTGAATACACCTCCTTTGGCGATCTGGCGGCCGCCGTGCAAATTTCCCGTGGCAACGTGACGTTTCACTTCAAGACGCGGGACGAGATTTTGGAGGCCGTGGTTGATCGGCGGATCGAACAAACACGGGCAATGTTGGATCAGTGGGAAACCGCGGGGAACAGCCCGGGCGAGCGCATCCTGAGTTTCGCCCAGATTCTCATTGGGAACCGCGCGAAGATCCTGCTCTATGGCTGCCCGGTGGGCAGCCTTTGCACCGAACTCGCCAAACTCGGGCACCCTGGCCTGCCCCGCGCCAGCAAGGTCTTCTCCCTCTTTCGCGCCTGGCTCAGCCGGCAATTCTCGACCCTGGGCTGCGGGACTCGATCCGACTCGCTCGCCATGCATGTGCTCGCCTGGAGCCAGGGCGTGGCCACGCTGGCGCAGGCGTTTCACGACGAACGTTTCCTGCGCGCGGAAGTGCGTCAGTTCCGCGATTGGCTGCAGGCGCATCTCGCCACCGCCGAACGTGGTCGAAAGTCCCCGCCACGACCCGCCCGACGGCCGGCCCGTACCGGGCAGGCCCGAATGAAACCCAAGCTAACCACAACCTGAATCTCATCCCGATCCCAACCCCAACGCGAAACCAACGCCACTCAAGCCATGTTCATTGTTCTGCTCAAATTCTCGGCCCAAAAGGGCCGCGCCGGTCAGTTTATGGAAGGCCACAAGCGCTGGCTCCAACGCGGCTTCGACGACGGCGTTTTCCTGCTGGCCGGAAGCCTCGAGCCGGGGTTGGGTGGCGGCCTGTTGGCCCAAAACATATCGCCGCCGGATCTGCAACGGCGGGTGCAGGAAGATCCTTTCGTCCAGAAGAACATTGTAACCGCTGAGATCATCGAGTTGGACCCGGGCCGGGCCGACTCGCGTTTGCAGTTTCTTGTGAGCTAACCCGCAACAACTCGTCCGTATGCCCACTCCAAGTCCGTATACCGCACCCGATGGCAAACTTCGCTGCCGCTGGTGCGGCGACGCTCCAGAGTTCCTGTCCTATCACGACTTCGAGTGGGGCTTTCCCACGGGGGATGACCGTGAGCTTTTCGAAAAGCTTTGCCTCGAGAGTTTCCAGTCCGGCCTGAGCTGGCGAACCATTCTGGCCAAGCGCGAAGGCTTTCGCGCTGCCTTTCACCAGTTTGATTTCGATCGAATCGCCCGCTGCAACCAACGCGATGTTGAGCGACTGCTGAAAGACGAGAGCATTGTGCGCCACCGCGGAAAGATTGAGGCGGTGCTCAATAACGCGCGGCAAGCCCAGGCGATCGTCAAGCAGTGCGGGTCATTGGGCGCTTTCTTCTGGCAGTTTGAACCCCGGCCCAACCCGCAGCCGAACGCCGGCCGCAAGTCTGAGCAGACCGGTTCGGTCGCCCTCTCCAAAGAACTGAAGAAACTTGGCTGGCAATTTGTGGGGCCGACCACCGTTCACGCGTTCATGCAAGCGGCCGGTCTTCTCAACGATCACGTCCAGGAGTGTGTCATCCAAGCCAAGGCTTCGGCCGCTCGAAAGCGCTTCCAGCCTCCCATCCGCTGAACCGCGACGGCCAATGGCCATTCAACTGGCCGCAGGCGCTACGGGTTTGATCTCAGGCGAAACCACTCATTGCTGCCCCCCGCGGGTCTCCTCAATCGGTATTCGCGCCCGAATTGCACCGGTGCTTGGGGCACCGACTGCCAAGAACCCGGGCCGGCCAATGGGAAGCGACTCTCCAATTGATAGCGTCTCTGGCTCGTCGGCCAGGCCACTTCGACGCCGGTCGACACCGGACGAATCTCGAGTCGCGGCCTGACCAGCGTCTCCGGTCCGCGTTTATCGATGGCAAACCAGTCGCCGTAATCCCCCTCGTCGGTCAGGAAACGCACGTCCATGCGCAATCCATCGACGTCAACCACCATGGAGCCGTAGCCAGACCGATTTTGCGCCATGGCCGGATGGCGCGGGAATGGAAAATAACCGCCTTCTCCCGAACAGCCGCAGACGACATAGACGGTGCCCTGATTGGCGCCAACGCCTCCGGACGGTTTGCGATACGATTGTCCCTCGTTCGGGCTGCCATTCCGGGAATCCACCAGCATCGAGGCCTGGAAGTTCGAAGAATACCCGTAGTGCCCGTTCAACAGAAAACTGCGCTCATAGACGTGACTGTGTCCGCAAAGCACCAAATCCACGCCATGTCGCTCGAGGACGGGGAGTGCGAACTCCCGCATCTCGATCAGCTGCGATTCGAAATCGGAATTGTGGGTGCCCCACGTGTACGGTGGATGATGCCAGAACGCCACAATCCAATCCTTTGCCGTCGCCTCCAGGTCCCGTTCCAACCACGTCAACATCGGTCCGTTCGGCGACCGGTCCGAGATTTGGGCATCCAGGCAAACGAAGTGGATGTTGGCATAATCAAACGAGTAATAGAGCTCCGTGCCCGACGCCAACCCTCCCGCCTCGCCGTTCTTGGGCAAAGTGAACAGATCGAGATATGGCAATGTCTCCACTGTCCCCAACGAGGCCGCGTCGTGGTTCCCCAGGGTCGGCCACAACACGGCGTTGCGCAGGAGATTCGGATACACGTTAAAAACCGCCGCCTGATACTGATCATCGGTTCCTTCCTCATACGCGTTGTCGCCCAGCATCAACCAGAAGTCCGTCCGGCCGCCCAAATCCAGGTAGGCATCCCGGACGGCCGCCGCCGCTGCGTTGGCCGACCCCGAATCGCCAATGGCCCAAAAGCGCACCGGGCGCGATGTCTCCGGCGCCGTGGTGAAATACTGATCCGGCCGCGTGCCGCCCACGCTCGCCCCCCCTTCGCCCCCGACGCTGTAGTAATAGGTCGTATCCGGCCGCAATCCCGTCAGGAAAACCTCATGCTCCATCACGTCCGCCGGGCCGGTGGCCGAATAGTCCAAATCCGACGGCGAGGTCCCGTAGTAGACCCGGGATGCGCCGGGCCAGTCCGAACGCCAACGAACCACGACGCTCGTGCTCGAACCCGATTGCAAATACGGGCCGCGCACCACCCGCGTTTCACTGACGTCACCCACCTGGAAGTAAACGGGCGCCGATTCGCGCCGACGCCCGCTGTTGTCGATTGCTTCCGCCACCAATCGGTGTCGGCCCGGCGCAGTTGGCGACCAAATAAAGTCAAAGTTTTCGCCGGTGATTTGGCCCACCCATTCGCCGTCGATGCGATAGCGAACCTGGTAAACAAACCCGTCGAGGTCACGGGTTTGAACCTGAATGCGAATCGGTGCCACGGGGAACGTGTCTCCATTCGATGGGGCGACCACGCGAATTTCCGGCACACTCAGCGGCAGGTTCGCCACGAGCTCCAAATCGAACGAGCCATCCGCGCTGCCCTGGAGATGCTGATGCAGTTCAACGGCGACTACATTGGTGCCGGGCACCGCCAGATAGGGTGAGACGGTATAGGTTCGATACTGGGTTTCCGCCTCGCCCTCCACCAACACGGTCGCTGGTGTCTGGGCCGAGATCGGCTCCGAACCCATATTCCGGCGGTAAACCTCGGCGCCATTCAGATAGACCACGGCTCCATCGTCGCAAGCGAGGCGAACAGTCAACGCTTTGATGTCCAATGGAGCTGCCAAGAAAAACTCGTGCCGAAAGTAGGTGGTGATCGGTTTTACCGCAGCATTTGCCAAGATGACCGTTCCCAACCCGGACTGGCCGTAGCCGAGAGGGGCGGCGCCGGAGGGCCAGCTCGTTGCATCGAACGCGTTGCTGCGCCAGCTCTGACCGAGGTCGCCGCCGGCATCAAAGTAGCGCCAGACGCCCCCCGGCGAGATCAAGTTGCTTTGCCCCTCGGCCTCAAGTGTGGAATTGCCTAGCATCAACCCCACTGCCGCAGCCAACACCACCCATGAACGAAGCGTTGCCATAAGATGTGGACCGGTGAGTTTCCGAGATGTTAGGCCGACCTTCGTTCCCGCGCAAGGTATACTTACCGTTGCGGGCGCAGTTTGTGCAGTTTAAATGCGGAGAGGGTTCAAGGCGTTGAGCTCGCGTTCCAGGCGCGCTCACTCGGCCCCAAACGCCCCACACCCCCTGGCGCAGATCCCGCGACGGCGCCCGCAGCGGCGCGAGCCGGAGACTACGCCTGACTGTTCGTTCGTGCCCCGCCGATTCCACTCGCTGCGGGCCACAGGCCCGCGCTCCGAGCGGCAGGTTCATGGGAAGCCACCCGCAGGGCGGCGGAGAGGGTTGGGGTGAGGGAGGATCGCGACGGCGCCAACATCGCCCACCTTCCTCCTTCAAGGTGCCGCTGGCTTGAGCTCGAACCGGTGCGTCTTGGGTTTGCGCAGTCCCTCGATTTGGGTCTCGAGCGTTGCCACCTGCTGGTCCAACCGTGCAAGCTCCGCGGCGCGCTTGCCCTCCAACTCGGGCCCGTTGGCCCAGGACGGCAGATTAAAGAGCTGCACTTCACGCCAACGCTTGAAGTACACATTGTTCTTTTCGAACACCAGTTTCAGGAGGTCGCGCGACTGCTGCGTGATTGGCCCGGACGCACTGGCGAAATTCCAGCCCTGAGCCAGCTCCGTCGCGCTCACCTTCCCGGCGGAAACGCCGTCAATGGACACGTCGTAGTCGCCCGTCGCCAAGCCGTTCACGCGCAATTCGAGGCGGTTTAAATCCGCCTGGATCGGAGCCAGCTTCAAAGCCGCCGTGGCGCGTTCGTCGATCGGCATGGGCAACGCGTCATCCGTGCGATCAAAGCTCAGCCCTTTGCCTGAGAGCCGCACATTCTCAACCCGGCAGCCGCGGGCAGACGTCACCTTCTGGCTGGCGGCGTCGATCTCTGCCACCGACACCTCCGCGGCAGCGCCGAGTCCCTTTAAGACCGACCACGCCATGATCGTTTGGCCAATCGGACCCGGATGCACGGCGTCGCCTCCACCGATCAGTCCGGACGGGTTGCTGGCTCGCTCGCGTTTGAGAATGGCCATGAACGGATCGAACTGATCGACAAATTGCGCGTTCGCCTTGGCCGCCACCTCTTTCAGCCCGTCCGAAAACTTGCGCAGCGACTGGTTCTTCACGTCCTGGTCCGGATCGGGCCGCTTGTCCTCGATCGGCTGCGGGGTGAGGAACGCCACCCGTGCGCCGTTCTCCGACAGTGTCTTCGCGATCCATCCCTGGCTGCGCACGTAGGCACGAAAGATGTCTTCACGGAATTTTTGATAGGAATGATCGTTCATCCCGAACTTCACGGTCACGAAGGTCGGCTTCAGCGGCAGAACATCGCGCTGCAATCCCCGGCCCACCGCATCCTCCACCATTCGTTGCTGGGCCGCCTCGTCCGCGGCAAAGAGCTTCGCCTCGTCCGGATGCGCACGCTGGCGCAGCCAGGAAGTATCCCCACCCCAGCCCACGTTGCGGAAAGTCAGTTTCCAATCCGGATGACGCGTCAGCGCGTAGGCCTCGATATACGTGGTGTACAAACGTTGCTCGGTGATGCTGTCACCGAGGAACACCACCCGGTCACCGTTGCGAATGGAGAACTCGGCTGAAGACAAACTCGCCCCCGCCGCGGCCAGAGCGACGGCAGCACAAAGTAGATTTCGAATCGTGGAATTCATGATGAACAGGAAGCTGTCTGGACGGAGCAGCAATGGCAAGCTCGGGTACGACACGGCGCCATTGCCAGAACACGACTCAGCCGCGATGCTCCGTGCTTTCGATCCGGCTACGATCCAATCATTGACATGATTCGCCTAAGTTTAGCTCTCGCTGCCGTTATGACCGCCTCCGCTTTGCCCGCAACGGCCGCGGAAGCGCGCAGCGCCATCACTCACGAGAGCCTTTGGCTACTCAAACAAGTCGGAGCTCCCGTGCCATCGCCGGACGGTCGATGGGTGGTGCTATCGGTGACCGAGCCGGCCTATGATGAGAAGGATGAAACCACGGATCTTTGGCTCGTGCCCGGCGACGGCAGCGCGCCCCCCCGGCGGCTGACCACCGCCAAGGGCAAGGAGTCGACACCCGCATGGAGCCCTGATGGGACACAGATCGCCTTCGCAGCGAAACGCGAAGGAGACGAATCCGGGCAAATCTACATTATCGATCGCGATGGCGGCGAGGCGCGGCGCCTGACGCAGCTCACGCTGGGCGGGCGCGCACCGCAGTGGAGCCCGGACGGGAAAAACATTCTCTTTCAGAGCCCGGTTCACCGCGGCGCCACCAACGAAGCAAGCAACAAGGCGCTGGAGGACGAACGCAAGAAAGCGAAGTCCAAGGTTCGTGTCTACGACGGATTCCCGGTGCGCTATTGGGACAAGTGGCTGGACGACGTGCAGACCCACCTTTGGGTTATGCCGGTGGATGGTTCGAGCGCGCCCAGGGATCTGCTCGCGGGAACCGACCTGGTGAAGAGCGCCGGATTTCGCGGGGCCACCGGAGAAGCGGGTGGCGACAGCGTGGAACCGGCGTGGGCGCCGGATTCGCAGTCCATCGTGTTTGTTGCCAGCACCAATGCGAATGAAGCGGCCCGGGCCGAGGTGCTCCAACAGCTTTACGAGGTGAAACTTGGCGGCGGCGAACCCCGCGCGCTCACGCGAGGCAACACCAGTCATCGCCGGCCGGTGTTCACTCGAGACGGAACCCGGCTCGGCTGCCTGACGGAGGCGGCGGGAAACCTCTATTCGCTGACCCGTCTGGCGGTGGCGGATTGGCCGTGGACCGGATCGATCCGTGGTTTAACGACGTCGTTCGATCGGTCGGTGGACGACTTCAACTTCGCTCCAGACGGACGCACCACCTATTTTACGGGCGGCGATTCAGGGCGGGTAAAGCTGTGGTCGGTGCCCACGGAGGGCGGCCGGGTTCAACCATTGCTGGCGGAGTCAGACGGCGCCTGGCGTTCGATCGCGCTCCCCAACCGGACGAAGAGCCCAGTCCTCTTTGGCAGTTGGGAAGCAGCGCACGCTCCCGCGGAAACCTACCGGGTGGACCTGGCGAACCCTAACGGGCCGAAGACGCGCCTGACCCGGTTCACCGCGGACCAGGCTTCGAGAATTGACCTGCCTCCGCTGCGTGAATTCTGGTTTACCAACCAGGCTGGGCGGGCAGTGCACAGTTACCTCGCCGTTCCGCCCCAGCTCGACGCGTCGAAGAAATTCCCGTTGCTCGTGCTGATGCATGGCGGGCATGCCAGCATGTGGGCGGACGCCATGAACCGTCGTTGGAACTACCATCTGCTGGCCCAGCCGGGCTATGTGGTGCTCCTGACCGATTACGTCGGCTCGACGGGCTATGGCGAACAATTCACTCGCGACATTCAAGGCGACCCCTTGCGCGGTCCCGCGGACGACATCAACGCCGCAGCGGACGAAGCGATCCGCCGGTTCCCGTTCATCGATGGATCCCGCCAGGCCGCAGCGGGTGCGAGCTACGGGGGGCATCTCGCCAACTGGATGGAGGCGAGCACCACTCGCTACCGCTGCCTCATTGGACACGCTGGCCTGGCCAGCCTGTATTCGCAGTGGGCCACCAGCGATTCCATCTATCACCGGGAGGTGATGATGGGCGGGCCGTTCTGGGACAAGGCACCGCAATGGCTGGACCAAAGTCCCGCCACTTACGCCCGACAATTCCAAACGCCGATGCTGCTGTCGATCGGCGAGAACGACTTCCGGGTGCCGTTGAACAACACGCTGGAAATGTGGGCCCTGTTGCAACGACAGAATGTGCCCGGACGGCTGCTCGTCTGGCCGGATGAAAATCACTGGATTCTCAAGGGCGAGAACAGCCGCCGCTTTTATGCCGAGGTACACCAATGGCTCGAACGCTGGCTTCAATCCGCGCCACGGTGACACGCCTTCTCCACTCCCCGTTCACTCCACTCGAGGAATCACCATGCGCTTCGTCCAAACCCTCATTCTCCTGCTTCTCGCGCTGCGTGGCTCCGCCGCCAACGTGCCTGATCTCCTTCCCCCGCCCCTACCCTGGACGGGGGCGAGCGAGGCGTTGATCGCGAAGGAGAACGATCCGTGGATCACACCATCGGAAAAGACCGGGTTGACCGAGACGCCTGGCTACGCCGCCACCGTCGCGTATCTGAACAAGCTCGACCAGGCATCGCCGCTCGTGGCGCTGCGGGAGTTCGGTCGCACGCCTCAAGGTCGAACCCTGCACGTGGCCATTGCCGCCCGCAGCAAGGCATTCACCCCGGAAGCCGCTCGCCGGACCGGAAAGCCGATCCTGCTCGTCCAAGCCGGCATTCATGCGGGCGAGATCGACGGCAAGGATGCAGGGCTGATGCTGCTGCGAGACATCGCCTTTCACGGCAAGTCCGCGCTGCTGGACAACGCCGTCCTTTTGTTTGTGCCAATGTTCAACGCGGACGGGCACGAGCGTTCGTCGGACTCGAATCGCCCCAATCAGCGAGGCCCGCTGCGTCAGGGCTGGCGAACCACGGCCCAGAATCTCAACCTGAATCGCGACTACATGAAGGCGGACGCGCCCGAGATGCAGGCGATGTTAACCCTCATCCATCAATGGTCGCCCGCGCTCTACCTCGATCTGCATGTCAGCGATGGGCTCGATCATCAATACGACCTCACCTTTTGCTTTAATGGGGAAGGCGGCGACTTCACTTGGTCGCCGCACATTGCGCGCTGGCTGACCGGGACCTTTCGTCCGGCGGTGGAATCAGCTCTCAAGATCGCCGGGCATATCCCCGGGCGTTACTACGACACCGACGGTCCGGTCGATCCGGCGACGGGAGTGATCTCTGGGGCCGATGAACCGCGTTATTCCCACGGCTACGGCGATCTGCGACATCTCCCCACCGTGCTGGTGGAAAATCATTCGCTCAAACCGTATCGCCAGCGCGTGCTTGCGACCTACGTCCTGATCGAGGCGTCGCTAAATTTAATCGGCGCCCGGGGTCGCGAACTTCAGCAGGCCATCCGGAATGATGCTGACGCCCGGCCAGCCGGCATCGCGCTCAACCCGCAGCCCGCGGAAAAGCCCGAGGCAACGACAGATTACCTGGGGATCGCGCACGAGATGTTCCTGTCCGCCGCGAGCGGTCGACCCGAAGTCCGCTGGCTGGGCCGACCGCAACCGTTCACGTCCGTCCCGGTGACCCTCAAACGGGCGGGCTTGCAGGTGCGCCGTCCCGTGGCCTACTGGGTGCCCGCGACCAAGCCCGACGTCATCTCCCGCCTCCGCCTGCACGGCATCCAGATGGAAACACTGCCCGCGCCGCGGACGATGACGCTGGAGATGTATCGATTGCTCGGCCCGCGGGCCCAACCTTACAACGGTCATCATCCGTTCGAAGGCCGCCATCCGATCCGGACTGATGTCAGGGCCGAGACGCGACGGGAAACGTTCCCCGCAGGTTCGGTCCGGGTGATGACGAGCCAGCCGCTCGGAGATTTGGCCGTCGCCTTGCTTGAACCTCTGTGCAGCGATTCGTTCCTGGCCTGGGGCTTCTTTCCCGAGCTTCTGCAGCGCACCGAGTATATCGAAGGCTATGTAATCGCACCTCTGGCGGAACAAATGCTCGCCCGAGATCCGCGGCTGAAGGAGGAATTCGAGGCTAAACTTCACGCGGACGCCCGATTCGCCGCGGATGCGAACGCCCGGCTGCGCTGGTTCTACGAACGCAGCCCTTACTTTGACGATCGCCATCTTCTTTACCCCATCGGGATCGAACGGGATGCAGCGCCGGTCAAGTAACGGGACCCAAGCTCGATCGCGCCTCCCCGGCCGGAACCGTGCACGGCTCCGGCCGCTGGACGAACGATGCACCGTCCACCAAGGCGTCAAGGTGTTCGATTGAGTCGCGCGGCCAACCTGCTCGCACAGACGAGCCGGAAACCCACGCGCCAATGATTCTGCGAATGCGGGAGACATCTCCTGCATCTAACGCACCATGAAATTCATCTCGTCAATTCTGAGTACACTCCTGATCGCCTCCACTCTGGCGACGGCCGGGGATTGGGTGGTCTACGAAGGAAAGACCGGGCCAGGCCAGGGCAAACACATCGTCTTCCTCTCTGGTGACGAGGAGTATCGATCGGAGGAAGCCCTGCCGATGCTGGCGAAGATCCTGTCCCAACGGCACGGGTTCAAGTGCACCGTGCTCTTTTCAATTAAGAACGGCGAGATCGACCCCAACACGAAGAGCAACGAGCCCGGCATGGAGGCCCTCGATTCAGCCGACCTTTGTGTCATGTCGCTGCGTTTCCGCGAATGGCCCGACGAGCAAATGAAGCATTTCGTGGACTTTTATCTGTCCGGAAAGCCCATTATCGGGCTTCGCACCAGCACCCATGCCTTTGACTACGGAAAGAATTCCGCGAGCCCCTACAAAAAGTTTCATTGGATGAGCGGCGAGTGGAAGCAGGGCTTCGGCAAGCAGGTGCTGGGGGAAACCTGGGTCAGCCACTGGGCGCGGCACAAGGTCGAAGCGACCCGCGGGGTCATCGAACCCGGCCAGGCCCAAAACCCCATCCTGCGCGGCGTGACCGACATCTTCGGCGACACCGATGTCTACGAGGCGGCACCGCCTGCCGATGCGACGATCCTCGTCCGGGGCCAGGCCCTCAAAGGCATGAACCCATCCGACCCTCCGGCCGACTATCGCAAGAAGACGGCCAAAGGCGTTGAGCAGGGCGTCAACGATCCCATGCAACCGGTGGTCTGGACCCGCGAGCACAAGAATGAAGCCGGCAAGGTCAATCGGATCCTCACCACGACCATGGGATCAGCCACCGACTTTCAAAGCGAAGGCCTCCGCCGCCTCATCGTCAATGGCGCCTACTGGGCGGTCGGCCTGGAGTCGAAAATCCCGGACAAAGCCAATGTCGATTACATCGGCGTATTCAAGCCCACCATGTACGGGTTCAACGGCTTCAAGAAGGGCGTGAAGCCGGCCGAGCACGAACTCAAGTAATCCTCCGGACCAGCGGTGGCTGCCGAACAGAACACGTTGGCGCCGGACTCGGATTCCGCCCGGAGCGTCCTCGAAGCGCTCGCGCTTGATCGCGGCACGCGATTGCTCAACGAGAAGGATTATCAGGAGATGCGCGCCACCATCCTGTCCGAACTCGCCCGCGGACCGCACTTGCGGATCTCGACGCTGATCACGTTCGGCGTCGTCGGCCTGATCTTATCCGGCCTTTTCGCCATGGGCCTCACTCTCTGGATCCAAAACGGCGCGGCCGAATGGCTGCTCACCGTGTCCAGCGGCGGCTGCCTCCTGCTGTGCGGTGAATTTCTTCGCCGCTACATCGCCGGCGTCCGCCAGCAGTCACGCATGTCCGTCCAGGAACGCCTCGACGAGCTGGCCGATCTGCGCCGGCATGACCTGATCACCCAGCCGGAATATGAGGAGATCTACGCGGCCATTCTCAGCTGCCGAATTCCAGCCTGACACGAAAACAAAAGCTTTGCCTTCCCCCGCCCTGCCACTCAACATTTCAACACCATGAACAAACTGATTCGCACGACCGTACTGACTTCACTCATTACCTTCGCCTCCACGCTCGCCCCGCTCGCCGCACCGGCGGCCGACTCCGAGGAGGGCTTCAAGAAAATCTTCGACGGCCATTCGTTCAATGGCTGGAAATTCGGCGACGAAAAGGCCAAGTCCTGGCGCATTGAAGACGGCGCAATCGTGGCCAACGGCAACCGATCCCACGCGTACTATGTCGGCGACGAAGAGCCGTTCAAGGACTTCGAACTCAAGGTCGACGTCATGACCGAGCCGGGCTCGAACGGAGGCATCTATTTTCACACGAAATATCAGGAAAGCGGCTGGCCCCAAGCCGGCTTCGAATGCCAGGTCAACGTCACCCAGGGCGACTGGATCAAGACCGGCAGTCTCTACGGCCTCGCCTGCATCGGAGTCACCCCCGCCCAGGACAACAAGTGGTGGACGCAGCACATCACGGTGAAAGGCAACAAGGTCGTGGTTAAAATCGACGGCAAAACCGTGCTGGAATACAACGAGCCCGCCGGCGCCCAGCCCGGCAAGGACTTCGCCCGCAAAATCGACCGGGGCACCTTCGCGCTCCAGGCCCACGACCCCAAGAGCGTCGTCCGCTACAAAAACATCCGCGTGAAGCGCCTGTAATCGCCTCTTGTCAGATCCCCTCTTGTCCCCTCTTGTCAGCGCCAAGAATCATCATAGCCGGCGGCGGTGCCGCCGGCTTTTTTGCAGCCATCACCTGCGCCGAGGCCAACCCTCAGGCCCAGGTCACCCTGCTGGAGAAGGGCCCGAAATTCCTAACCAAGGTCCGCATCTCCGGCGGCGGCCGCTGCAATGTCACGCACGCCTGCTTCGATCCGCGCGAATTTGCCACCCGTTACCCGCGCGGCGCTCAAGCCCTGATCGGACCCTTCCAACGCTTCCAGGCCAATGACACCGTGGACTGGTTCGAGTCCCGGGGCATCCAGCTCAAGGCCGAACACGACGGACGCATGTTCCCGGTCACGGACGATTCCCAGACCATCGTCGATTGCCTGCTCCGCGCCGCCGAACGCGCCGGCGTCACCCTCCTGACCAGCTGTGGCGTTGAAACCGCCGTTCGCCGTTCCGGCGGAGGCTTCACGCTGACGCTTTCCGACGGCCGCACCCTCGACTGCGACCGACTGCTCCTCGCCACCGGCGGAAGTCGCACCCCGGCGCTTGCGGCGCTCGCCACTTCGCTCGGGCACGGCCTCGTCTCGCCCGTGCCTTCCCTATTCACGTTTCACATTGAAACGCCCTGGCTGCGCGCGCTGGCCGGGGTCGCTGTCCCGGACGTTGAAGCATCCGTCCCCGGCGCCAGCCTGCGCGAACGCGGCCCGCTCCTGCTCACCCACTGGGGCGTGAGCGGTCCGGTCATCCTGCGCCTCTCCGCCTGGGGCGCCCGGAGCCTCCACGATGTTGATTATCGCTTTTCGCTTCGCGTGAACTGGCTGCCGAACGAAAACGCGGAATCGCTTCCGCGCGCATTTCAGGCGCGGCGCGATGCCGATGGCGCCCGGCTCGTGCTGAACACCCCCATTCCTCCCCTGCCCGGCCGGCTCTGGGAACAGCTGGCACTCGCAGCGGGCGTTACCCGCGACACGCGCTGGTCGGGCCTCGGTCGCCCCACCGCCCAGCGCCTTTCCGAACAACTTCGCCAGACGGACCTGCCCGTCACCGGCAAAAGCCTGAACAAGGACGAGTTCGTCACCTGCGGCGGCGTGCCTTTGGGCGAAGTCAATTTCAAGACCATGGAAAGTCGCGTCTGTCCCGGCCTGCATTTCGCCGGCGAACTGCTCGATTTGGACGGCATCACTGGCGGGTTCAATTTTCAAGCTGCCTGGACCACCGGCTGGCTCGCCGGCCAGGCGATGGCGCGGTAGCGGGCATGAAGTGCGGTAGTCCTCTACCGCCTTTCAGCCGGAACAATTCGGTGGTGCCAAACCCGACCGGGTCGTCATAGTTCTGCAAGGCGCTTTGCTAACACCCGGCTAATTTATGCACGCACGAATCGACACCCCGTTCGCCCTCCCTCCCAACGGCAGATTAGCCGACGACGGGGTTCACGCGCGACATCGCCTCTCGATGGCTTGGTTCGGCGCATGGCTGTTCCTCGGCTTGTTACTACACTTCCCGCACCCCGCCGCCGCCGCCAACCAGCCGCCCACGGTAAGATTCATCGAGCCCGCGCCACACACTGGGCTGATTTCGCCAGCCAGTTTCACGCTAAACGCCGTGGGTGCTGACGTCGACGGCACCGTCACCCGTCTGACCTTCGCGCTGAACGGCTCAGCACTCGGCATCGCCAACGGCGACGCAGCAGCTTTGCCCATCCGCCTTTTAATCCTGGGCAACTATCATTTCACGGTCATCGCCACCGATGATCAAGGAGCCAACGCCACCAACACTCTCGATCTCGTGGTGAAATCCGCTCCTGCCGTGAGCATTGGCGCGCCCGGTGCCAATGCCCGCTTGCTCGATGCCACCAACCTGATTTCGGGCACCGCTTCGGATTCCTATGGCGTGGCCCGGGTGGACTACTCGGTCAATGCCGACTCTTTCCGGCCAGCCGTGACTTTCCTGCCCGCCGTGGCTACTCCATGGCTCGCCTTGGTCCAATTCGAACCCGGCACCAACGTGGTCCGCGTCCGCGCGCTCGACCCCTACGGCAATTCGTCTCCCACCAACACGCGCACCTTTTTCCAGGTTGTCCCCAGCCCGATTGCACTGAACACCGTCGGCTCCGGCTCCATTCTGCGCCTGACCAATGGACAGATTCTGGAGCTCAATCGCGGCTATCGAGTCTCCGCAATCCCGGCGCCGGGATTCGTGTTCTCAAACTGGACCGGCTCCATCAGCAGTCCGAAGCGCGATTTGGATTTCCTGATGCAGTCGAATTTTAATCTCACGGCTCACTTCGTTCCCAATCCGTTCAACGACGCGAAAGGCACTTATCGCGGCTTGATCGTCGATACGAACGGCCCGCAATACGAGTCTTCGGGGGATTTCGTGCTCCAACTTTCGCCGGCCGGTCGCTACACCGCCTCCTTGCGCCTCGCCGGAGAACGCTTGCCCGCCATCGGAACCGTTGACCTCACTGGCCAGGCCACGAATGTCATCGACCGCCGGGGCCGCTCCCCAATTATCGTCACGTGGACCTTCGATCTCCACGGAGGGAATTCTGTCTTCGGCTCGGTGAGCGACGGACTTTGGCAGGCCGGACTGAAGGGAGATCGCGCCGCGTTCAGTTCCCCGGGCCAAGCCACCCCTCTCGCCGGGCGCTACACACTCGCCATCGCCCCGACCGCCGCTCCGGCCGCTCCTACTGGCAACGGTTGGGCCAGCGTGTCGATCTTGGGAAACGGGACGGTGACCGCCTCGGGTTCACTCCCCGACGGCATCAAGTTCGCCGCCAACTCCACCGTCACCGGGGATGGCGATTGGCCGTTGTATCTCCCACTCTACAAAAACCTGGGCGCATTAGCCGGCTGGCTCCACTTCGATCGCGATGGTCCGTCCGACGATCTCCGCGGAGCGCCCATCTGGTTTCGCCCCGCCCAGCCCGGCACCACTTCTTTTGCCGACGGATTCACCAACGTGACCGTGCTCACCGGATCGCGCTACACGTCGCCAAGTGCTCCGAATGATCGAATCCTCGAACTCGCCAACGCCAACGTCATCCTCACCGGAACCGGGCTCAGCCAATCCTGGACGAACCCAATCTCGTTCGGGCCGCGCAGTGTGACCAACCACGGACCGAACCGGCTTTCCGTGTCCGTCGCTCCCGCCTCCGGCCTGTTTAAAGGAACGTTTACCGATCCCATCCTCCAACAGATCATTCCCTTCAACGGTGCGTTACTTCAGAAATCGACCAACGGCTCCGGCTACTTCCTCACTCCAACCACCCACGGCAGAGTGAGGATTGAGTGAACGAGCTGGCGAATCAGTGAGTTAGCGAGTGACAAGGTATACAGCCGATCGGGCCGGCAACCGAACCGACGTCTCCGAACCGCTGACCGCTAACTACTGAATACTGACCGCTGAGCACTGAGCACTGAGCACTGACTACTGATTACCGAGCGCCGGCAGCTCCACGTGCTCCGTGCTGACCGGATTTCCCGCCGCGTCCTTCATGACCAGGAACGCGACCAACGGCCGTGCTGCGGGGAGGTCGCCGGCGAGTCGTTCTCCTTCCCTGCGGCCTGGGATCGTATGCCAGCTGCGCTTCTGCCACGGACCGGAGTTCGTGGTGTAGCAAAGGGAAATCTCGCGCACGTCCGCTGAGGGCTTCACCGCGGCCGACAGAACTCCGCCCTCTACCGCCGGCCGCCCCACTCGCGGCAACGCGGGCTTTCGTGCCAGGACCGCCCCAACAAAGGCGTCGACTTCAGGAAAAGTCCAAATGTGTCCGTGGGGCCGGTTCACCGTCACCGAAACGTGGCGCCAACGTTCAGGCACGAGTCGGTAGGTTTTCTGGTAGCTGTCGAGCGGGTAGGCGAAGTCGGTCGTGCCGTTCACGAACAGCATCGGCACGCGGACCCGGCCGACATACTGGCTCGGATCAAACCACCGCAGCCATCGCTCCCGCGCCTCCGGCTTCATCGCCGCCAGCGAGCCGCCCTTCCAGACACTGTTGTCGCCCAGATAACCACAGCCGTAGACCGGCACCGCGACCTTGAACCGGGGATCGACGCCGGCCACGATGCAGGTGAGGTAGCCCCCCCAGCTAATGCCGGTCAGGCCCGTCCGTTCCGGATCCACCTCTGGAAGGGACCGAACCAACGAGTGTCCGCGCAAGACGGCAGCCACCGCATGATAGGTCCACATGTTAGGCACGTCAGCGTCCTCAAAGTTCCTGAACTTAACCGGGTCATCCTGCCTCGGGCCGCCGTCCGCCAGGCGTCCAGCCGGGCCGTGCCCGGCCAAATCCATGGCCAGCGCCACGTAGCCCCGTTTTGCCCAGTGCTCCGCCCAATCTTTGAAGGCCGTCCCGCCGCCGCCGTGCACGAGGACCATGGCCGGATGACGCTGCGATCCGGGGCCGGACTTGGGCCGGCCAAGGTAGGCGAAGACCCGGGTGGGCTTGCCCTCGAGAGGTTCTCCTTCGTAGTAAAGCGATTGCACCAAGCCGGTCGTTGCTCCCCACTGCACGACGGGCGCCGTGAAGAGCTCCCGCACGTTCCACGGCCCGGACGCAGGTGATTCGCCCGAATGCTGACAGCCGGCGAATGACGCCATCAGGGCCACAAACAAAGCGAAGCAGGCTCCGCGCACGGCAAAACAACGCTGGCATCGCGTCCAGAAAAGAGGATTCATGCTTGGCGGCAAGCCTATCGCTCACGCCGGGTTCGACAAAGTCCGAAATCCGCTGGCAGCGGAGAAAAGAAAATATAATTCTGAACCTTTTCCCGGCAGCGAGCCATTAACGGGCGTGAACGGTCTAATCAACATCCGACCCAAGAACCGAATGAACTACATCCTAATGTTCTCCGCCTTGCTGGCGGCGGCTACGAGTTCGCTCCAGGCGGCGAGCCCCTACCGGACCGACGTCAATCCGGCACTGCTTTACTGGCAAGCCTTCCACTTCCTCCCGGAACGATCTCCGGCCGAAGAAAAGATCTTCGACCAGCGCCGCACCGCGGTGCTGGACCACAGCTACGAAGCGCTGAGCGCACGCTACGACACGGTCTTCCGCTTTGTGCGACGCGCGACGGACCTGAAGTCAACCGCCGATTGGGGCATCGATTTTGCCGACGGTCCGGAGGCCCTTCTGCCCCACCTTGCCAAAGCGAAGGCGGTGGCCCAGGCGGCGCAGTTTCGCGCCCGACTCCACCTCGAGCACGGGCGTGAAAACGAAGCGATTCAGGATCTCGTGGGAGCGCTCGTGCTTGGCCGTCAGCTCAGCAAGGACGGAACCCTGATCTCCAAGCTCGTGCAAATCGCCATCGACAACATCGTCGTGAGCAGCGTGGCGGAGAACTACCATGCCTTCAGCACGGAGGGCCTGAAAAAACTCATGGCGGAATTCGACGCCAGCCCCGCAGGCAACTCGGTCAGCAATTGCATCGGCATTGGCGAACGCTTGTTTGTCGACTGGTACCGGCGACAGCTCGCTGCGATCCACGCCAAGCACCCCGGGGACGAGGCCGGAATCATGCGCGAAATTCGAGATCTTCTGGCGCGGACCGTCACGGACGGCAGCGACACGGAGAAGAATTACGCCAAAGCCGACGAACTCATTGCCGCGGCCGGCGGAACGAGCCGGGGAATGCTGGCTCTGATCGAGGGGATGAATCCGCTCTACGACGAGATGCAATCCATCGCGGCTCTCCCGCTGGCGAAGTTTGAAGACGCCAACCAGGCCTTCTTCGAACGGATGGAGACGTCGACCAACCTTTTCGCGAAGGAGTTCTTCCCCGCCCTCAAAAAGGCCAGGGGCAAGGAACTCCGGGACGAGGCGCGCCGGCAGATGTTGCGCGCGGCCGTCCAATTCCGGCTGCACGGCGAGGCCGGATTTAAGACCGTCAATGATCCGCTCGGCGCCGGTCCTTTCGCCTATCGTCGTTTCACCTTCCAGAACGTCGATCGCGGATTTGAACTGCGATCGAACTATCCCGGAGAACAGCCCGAAGTGATCATCTTCGTCGAAAAAGACGGCGCACCGTTCAACATCACCGGGCCGAACGCGGGAAAAGCGCTGACGAGAAAGTAGGCCGCGCCATCCAGCCACCAACTCTCACCCCACTGAGGCGGGCCCACCGGCCCGCCCAGTCATCGTTGCCACGCGTGACCGAACTCGAGCCAACTCCACTCATGACCGACAAAGTCGACGCATCGTCGCTCCTGTCCGCGGCTCAGGGCGGCGACGCCGACGCGTTCGGCGAGTTGTGTCGCGTCCACGAAACCCGGCTGTTTCGCCAGGCGCTTGCCTTGTGTGGCGATCCCAACACCGCGGAGGACCTCACCCAGGACACGCTGATCGCGGCTTGGAAGAGCGTGCGCCGATTCAATGGGCGTTGCCAGTGGTTCACGTGGCTGTGCGCGATCATGATCCGTCAACACCGAAACCGTTTGCGATCCCGATGGTCATGGACGCGTTTCTTCGCTCCCGCTTTGCCGGCAGATTCTGCCGAGACGTTGCACGAGGTCCCGGATCCAGCCGATGGCCCGGCCACCGCTGTCGCCACGGCCGAACGCGATCAATTGCTGCGGCGTTGTCTCGCGGACCTTCCGCAAAAACAGCGGGAGGTCATCTTTCTGCGGTTCTACGTGGGCGAATCACTCGAAGGCATCGCCACAGCCCTCGATTGCTCCGTCGGCACAGTCAAATCCAGACTGTTCAACGGCTTGGAAAAGCTGCGCCGGATGCGAACCCTCACCGTTCATTTCCCCGAACCCCACACCGATCCATGAAGGCGTGTTCAAAATACAAAAAGGGCCTGGCACTCCTCTCCGCCGGGGTGCTGGAAGGCACTGAGCGCAGCACGCTGCAATCTCACGTGGCGACCTGCCCCGGATGCCAGCGCTACCTCCATGAGTTGACGGAGATTTCCCGCCAGCATTCCGACCTTGTGGACTCCCACCGATCGGCGGAGCTGTCCGAGAATTGGCACGAACGCCTCGTTCAACGGATGCAAGCGCTGGAATCGGAGTCACGGGGCGGTTTGCATTCTACACGCGCCTCAGCGCCGCGAATCTTCCGATGGCCTTTCGCTATCCCTACCGCTTTGGCCGCGGGGATCACTCTGTTGTTTTTGCTTCGCCCCTCGCCGGACCCGCGTCCCGGACGCCTGACGTCTCCACCAAACGTTTTGCCGACGGTGGTCATCAACAGCCCAGACTTCACGCCAACCCTCCTGTCGTATCAGCGTGCGCTCCGGGAATCACCCGAAGCCCTCGACGCTTTGCTCAACGAGGAAGCCGGTGTCTCCGGGCCGCCGTCGGTGCACGTCACCGCCGTTTCGTGGAAATCGGCCTTGCTCACGGAGTGAACCGGGCCGGCCACAGCAATCGGCAACGCTGCAACCGTGGTGAAAATAAATCCCCTCCGCGCATGCCCGTGAATCACCCGCCCTTTCCTACCGTCAAGGCATGACGCGTTTATGAAAACCCAATCGCCGGCCATTCTCATTCCATCTCTCGCTCTCTTCGGCAGCCTGACGGTTGCCACAGCCGAAGAACTCCATTCCTTCCGCCGCGTCCAGCTGAGCGACCAATTTTGGTGCGAAGGTGCCAATTTTGGCGACCTGAACAAGGATGGCATCAACGATCTCGTCTCGGGTCCCTGGTGGTATGCAGGCCCGGACTTCAAACAGCGGCACGAATTCTATCCACCCAAGGCCACCTTCGATCTCAAGATCGGCCCGATGACCACCGTCAAAGTTCCCGGGTTTGAGGGCACGCTCGGCGTCAAGAATACCTACTCGGACAACTTCTTCGTCTGGGTCCTCGACTTCAATCGTGACGGCTGGAACGACATCCTGGTCATCGGTTTCCCCGGACAGGACACGTCGTGGTTCGAGAATCCCCAGGGCAAGGACGGACACTGGGCCCGCCACAAAGTCTTCGACCAAACGGACAACGAATCACCCACCTTCACCGACTTGACCGGCGACGGAAAGCCCGAGCTGGTGTGCATCACCAAGGGCCGCTACGGCTACGCCTCACCCGACTGGTCCGCGCCGGAGAAGCCATGGGCCTTCCATCCCATCTCACCAAACAACAAATACGGCAACTTCACCCACGGCATGGGCGTCGGAGATGTCAACGGCGACGGCCGCATGGATCTCCTGGAGAAGAACGGTTGGTGGGAACAACCTGCCTCGCTCGCCGGTGATCCCGAATGGAAGCTTCACTCGCAGCCGATGGGCGTGGGCGGCTCGCAAATGTACGCCTACGATCTGAATGGCGACGGACTCAACGACATCATCACCGGACTTGCCGCGCACGGATTCGGCCTCGCCTGGTACGAACAGCAAAAGGTCAACGGGGAAATCTCGTTCAAGGAGCATATCGTCATGAACAAGGAACCTCGCGAAAACAAATACGGCATCAAGTTTTCCGAGCTGCACGCGATCGACCTCGTCGACATGGACGGCGATGGCCTCAAGGACATCGTCACCGGCAAACGCTTCTGGTCACACGGCCGCACGGGCGATCCGGATCGGAACGACAAAGCCGTGCTGTATTGGTTCAAGACGGTGCGCGGCGCGGACAAATCGGTCGACTTCCTGCCGTATTTGATCGACGACAATTCCGGCGTCGGGACCCAGGTCGTCGCATCGGATCTCAACGGCGACGGCCTGCCCGACATCGTGGTCGGCAACAAGAAGGGAACCTTCGTTCATCTGCACGAAAAGAAAGCTGTGTCGTCCGAAGAATGGCAGAAGGCACAGCCGAAGCCGTTCGCGCAACCGAAGTGACTCGCTGAAGGGTATTGCCGCTGCCATCGCCCACGCCCGCCACCACGCGGCCGCTGAGGTTTCCCCTCTCCCCAGCTTGTCGCGCCGAAGCGCAGCGAAGGCGGAGGGAGAGGGTGCCGCTTTCGCCGCCGAGCAGCTCCAGCGTGACGAATGGGGTGAGGGCGAATCCACGAAGAACGCGGAGCGAGGCCGCTCAACGGTCATCGAGGCTTTCAGCCCGCAGCGGCGCGAGCCGGAGACGACGCCTGAGGGTTCGTTCGTGCGCCGGCGATTCCACCCGCTGCGGACCGGAGGTCCGCGCTCCGGGAAGACGGTTCATGGAAGGCCACCCGTTCTTTTTTGACCTGCTTACCAGACATGAACCGGCGGACTGCTCGGACGGACCGCGGGCTTTCAGCCCGCAGCGGCGCGGACCGGAGACGATGCCTGATGGTTCGTTCGTGCGCCGCCGATTCCACCCGCTGCGGACCGGAGGTTCGCGCTCCGGGAAGACGGTTCATGGAGAGCCACCCGTTCTTTTTTGACCTGCTCACCAGACATGAACCGGCGGACTGCTCGGACGGACCGCCGGCTTTCAGCCCGCAGCGGCGCGGGCCGGAGACGATGCCTGATGGTTCGTTCGTGCGCCGCCGATTCCACCCGCTGCGGACGGGAGGTCCGCGCTCCGGGAAGACGGTTCATGGAAAGCCACCCGTTCGTTTTTGACCTGCTCACCAGACATGAACCGGCGGACTGCTCCACCTCACCCGGTTCCGATCTCGCTCGGGCGAGTTCGGAACCTGCCCTCTCCCCCGCAGGGCGGCGGAGAGGGTGTACGCGCCGGGCCGTTCGTGGGAAGTGGACAACCATTCAGCAACGGAAGCGGTCGCCACCAGAGCCCGAGAGATCATTTCGCATTGCGATATGCCTGATGGCACGCGGCACACGTCTGCCCCATCGCCTTGAAGGTTTCATCGCGCTCCGTCGGGCCGGAGTTACCGTCGCGAAGTTGCTTGCGCAATCGATCCGCCGCGAGTTCCGCCTCAGCCAACCGGCCGCGATAGTCCGCCGGTCGCTGCGCCGTGTCCGCCAGGCGAGGAAGTTCGCGCAGAAGTTCCCAGAGAATCGTGGCGGTGTGAGCCGGCGCGAGGTCCGGATGATTCGGCACGTGCTTCCAACCCGTCTTCTGCGCGGCCTTCAGACGCTCGAACTCGGTGTCGATTGCGACCATGTTCTGGACCAACGACGAAGTCGACGCGGTCTCCGGCAAGTCGACCACCCGGGCCAACGCCGCCGCATCGGGTGGGCGAAATTCGACGGCGCCGCGGTAGAGCCCCGGGTAGTCCGTCGAGGTCCCCGCTCGGCGCATCCAGGCCACGGCTTGATTCGTCGTCCAACCCGCGGTCGCTTGGCAAATCACCGCAACCGCCGCCGGTCCGCGGTGCAATCCGTGATGACAATGCACATAAACCGGCCCTTCCGCCTTTCGGGCGGCCACAACCAACTCAACGACGCGATTGCTTTGCACTCCGTCGTAGCCGATGGGCAGATGGATATAACGCAATCCGTGTTTACGCGCCGCCTCCACCTCGGGCCGGCTGCCGTCGACGCTGATGATCGTCTTTATCCCCAGCTCGGCCAGTTCAGAAAATGCCGGCGCGCCGTCGGGCGCATTCCCGGAAAACAGGTTGGTGGAAACGCGAAAGACATTGTGCAGATGAGTCGCGGGCCAGGGCTTGATGTCGCCCGATGACGGCGGCAGGCCAGGCTCGGAACCCGGGCTCGCCTGCATGGCGCAGGTATAAAGTAGCGCCGTCGCGAGCACCGCCTTGAACGCGGCCCGCCAAGGGACAGGTCTCGCCCCGAGCCATCGATCGTTCTGGCGCAACTGGCGAAAGCCCGAGGAAAGACGGAGCCCAAAGAGCTGCGCCAGGCGGAATTGGGCGGACACGCCGCGGAGAAAGCCCGAGCCGTCAATGCCAGCGCCCGCCCGAACGCCTCCATTCGCGGTCTTGGCTCCGCGCGGGCCGAGGGAACGGGTCAGGTTAAGTTGTGAGCGACTCATTACATGGGCGCCCATCGTTGGCGCCAGGCATTCGACGGCGACTACGGACCACTAGTCTGGACTCTCGCCGGTTTCGGTTCACGCCGAAAAAACTCCCAGCCACGGCGCAAGGCCACCGAGACTGCGAAAACCGCCCCGAGCAGCGCGAGGTCCGTCGGACCAACCGGCAGGTCCCGGGCATACGCCAGCGCAAATCCCGCCAAAGCCGCCAAGCCACCCACGATTGACGAAAGCGCCAGGAATTGTCCGGTCGTCCGCGCAAACTGATAGGCAATCAGGGGCGGCACGAGCAGGAAGCCAAACGCCACCAGCGGCCCCACGCTCATCACGCTCACGGAAATCGTCAGACCAATCAGCGCAAAAAGGAAGGCGTCCCAGAACATCACCCGCTTCCGCAGGGTCACGGCCATCTCGCGGTCATACGACACCAGCAAAAACTCCTTCTGGAACAAGACCAGGCTCACCACCACGACCACGAAAGCCGCCGCCGTTCCAATGACGTCCACGGTGGCGACCGCGATAATCTCCCCGCGCAACAATTCAAGCATGCCGTGCTCACCGAACGGATTCTGGACCAGCAGCAGAATGCTCCACGCGCCGGCCATGGCGTAGACCAGTCCCGTGCGGCCTTCGATCAATCCGCGCCCACGGCGTTCGAGCAGGGACAGCACCACGATCGTCCCGATGGTGAACACAATCGATCCCGCCAGCGCGACGAGACGTTCCTGGGCGCTGTCGTGGGCGTGAGGAATCCAGCCCCAGCCCTGGACGGCAAAGGCAAACGCTATGCCGCACGACGACACTTGAGGCAGGGCAACGCCCAGAAAAACCACCCGCCGCAGCACGAGGAAGACGCCGGCCAGCGGCGCGACCAACCCGACGAGCAGGCTGATGTAAACGGAGTTCCGCGAGAGGAACTGCGGGTCGAGAATTTCCAGCAAGGTCGACATGTCAGTGGCTCTTTGGCTAACCCAGCGAAGGCCCGAGAAACTCCTCCACTTTCTCCCGGCGCAGAAGCTCTGTCACGGAGCCGCGCAGCAAACGTCCTTCATGAATCCAGATGACATCATTGACGCACCGTCGCATGGCCGGCAGGTCGTGATTCACCATGAGAATGGCCAGGCCCTTCTGTTCGTTCAGACGACGGAGCAGATCCAGGATGGCACGAGTCGTGCCGGCATCAATGCCGGTGGTGGGCTCATCCAGGACCAGCAAATCAGGGCGAGTCGCCAGCGCGCGCGCGATCAGCACCCGTTGCTTCTGGCCGCCCGACATTTCGGCGAAGCGACGCCGCGCCAGATCGCCGGCGTCAACCTCGCGCAGACATTCGTGGGCCCAATCCTTCTCAGCCCGCGGAAAGAAGCGTCCTGGGCCTACCCGCCCGCAGGCACCCATCAGAACCACTTCCTGAACGGAAACGAGAAAAGCCGGATCCAACGCCTCACGCTGCGGCACATAGCCGATCACCGGCGGGCGGCCGCCTCGGCCCACGAACTCGATCCGTCCGGCCAGTGGCGGCTGGATGCCCAGCAGCGTGCGCAGCAGAGTGGACTTGCCGGAGCCATTGGCCCCAAGCAAACCGGTGAACGCGCCGCGATCGAGCGTTAGATCAACGTTGGAGAGAACGACGTGGCGGCCATAACCGACCGCCACGCGTTCCAGCTTCAGAAGGATCGAATCGTTGAGGGTCACCGGGCCTGCAATGCTTCCATCAGTTGCCGGACATGGTGATCGAAGAGCGCCGGGTAGTCTGTAATTTTCTCGGCGCCGCCGACCAGGCCCGGCAACAGCACAAGGCGGGCGCCGGTCGCTTCGGCCAGGTGCGCCGGCGTCTTCCGGGGCCGGTTCGGCTCGCATAGGATCAAGCGAACGCCCGCCGCCTTCATTTTTGGAATCAAGGCATTGATATGCGTCGGCGACGGCTCGATCCCCGGCCGCGGCTCAATCGTGCCCACCAGCTCGAAGCCAAAACGGTCCAGCAGATAGTCGAACGACTTGTGGTAGGTCACCACCTTGGTGCCGCGATACGGCGCCAGCGCCCGCGTCCACTCCGACACCTTTGCAGCCAGCTGCTCGCCGAACTGCTTGGCATTCCTCCGATAGAGATCTGCGTGCGGCGGATCCACTTTGGCCAGCGCCTCGCCGATGGTCACGGCCATGATGCCCCCGTTGGCCGGGTCGAGGGTGTAGTGCGGGTTGCCCGCCGGATGAACATCGCCCATCGACCGATCGATCGGCCCCGTGGGCACGTCCAGCATCCGGATGCCCCGGTTCATCAGGACGTGACCGGGTTCGTCGCCCAGGATTTTGGGATTGCGGGCGTTGCTCACCAGCGGAGGCAGCCAGCCCACCTCCAACTCGGCCCCCCCCTCAATCAGGACATCCGCCCGATTGAGCGCACGGATGAAGCTCGGCCGCGCGTCCACGAAGTGCGGGTCCTCGGTCCCGCGCGCCAGCGTGGTCACCTGCACATGATCCCCGCCCACGGCCGAAGCGATGGCCCCGAAGTCGGGCAGGGTTGCCACCACGTTCAACTTCCCCCACGCCGCCGGGTCCCAGCCCAGCAACGCCAGCAACATGCAGCCAAAGATTCCAGTTCTCATAAATTCGTCATCAGTTCGACGTTGGTTAGGCGCAGGTTCGCTCAAAACTTGTGGGCCGCATGGGCACCCAGCAAAAACTCGAACTGCAGCCAGATCGAATGATCGGTGCCGGTGTCACGCCGGTCATCAAAGTTGTATTGCAGGCGCACCTTTGAGTATTCCGTCGGAAAGAAGGTGACGGCCGGGGCAATGCGCCAGCGTTCCTCGCGGGCGGCATCCGGGCCCATGGCCGCGTCTTCAGAGGTGACATAGTCACCGCGGAGCGACGCCACCCAGCCGCGGCGAAAGCCGTAGGAGATCTGCGAATACAGGCCCCAATCCCGCAAGGTTTCCGCCGGCTGGGCCGGATTGTCCGCATCGCCAGCGAACGCGCCAGCCTCATAGCGCCGGTACATCCATTCCGTTTGCCAGGTGACGAAGGGCCAGCCCTTCGACTGGGTCCGCGGCTTCCATTTATAGAACAAATCGGCGCCGTAGATTTGGGTGTCGGTATGCTGGCCGCTGGCGTTCGGGCCGAAGGCTCCGGAGGCGCCCAGCACCAGGGTGTTCTGATCGTTGAGATCCAGCGACACGGCGTAACGCGGAGCGTACAGCAGATCGCCGAAGCCCTTGACGCGGGTCTCCACCGCCGGCCGGCCAAGATAGAGCTCCTCCTCGTGGTCACTGCGGAAACTTTCCGCCGTCTCCCCCTGGCTGTTCTGGACCGAAAAGAAGAGCTCGGAATAGAAGGGCGTTGGGGCCAGCCACGACAGGCGCGCTCCCGGATTGCGGAGGCCATCCCCACCGAAGAAACGACCGTTGACCACCGGCTGGTCGACAAAATCCCAAGTATGCGGATGAGTTGGGTTCAGGCGTCCGAACTCCGTGAAGTAATGGCCGGCCCGAAGCTGGAAGTTTCCGGGCAGGGCCATCGTTTCCAGATACGCCTCCTCGGCCTCGACGCCGGTTTCACCAGCGGGATCAAGTTGGAAGACAATCGAAGCCTGCCCGCGGAAGTAGGGATCCACCTGCCCCTGCAACGTCGCCTCGAGATTCTGAACGGTAAATCCCCGCTGATGCGGATCGTGTCCGCCCAACTGCAACGCCTCGACGTCAGGCTCGGTTGACCAGCCGGCCGCGAACAGGCCGTCGAAGGAGAGGTTCAGGAAGTTCTGCGAATTCCCCGCCAGCCGGATGGGATCGGCGGGCGACCACGACTTTACCGCCGCCGGCCCGGACCGCGGGGCATTTGCGGTGACATTGGTAACAGTCGACGCGGCGGCGGGCGCGTGATCGACGCTCGAAACGGGTTTACCTTCCAACTGCTGCAGGCGTTGGTTGAGCGATTCGGTGGTTTTCTGGTACTGCTCCATCGCCTTTTGCAGCGCATCATTAGCCTGCTGCAACTGCCGGCGAATCTGATCGACTTCACGGACCTCCTGGGCCTGGGTCGCCAACGCGGCCAGGCAAAGGGCGGAGGACAAGCCCTTCTTGGACAAATTTTTCATGGTTAAAACCGGATTTGGGAGAACGCACGTCCGGCCGAATTCGGCGGACGCACGACAAACTTCACAAACAAACGGACAAACCGACCCGCAAAGGAGCACCCTCGCGAGCCAACAAGTTAACCGGCGTGAAGCGGGGCTGGGGGAGCCCGTTCCGGCATGAGGCGCAGGTCTTGCGCGGCGGCCTCAGTTCGATGAACAGACGGAGAGAGAGCCATCTCTTGAGCGGGAGCCACCGGAGCGGAGATCACGCCCGGTGTCGACCAGAACTGGCCGTGGCTGACCGAGACGACCGCGCAATCATGGGATGGTTGCTGCGATCCATCGCAGACCGCGCGATGCAGGCTGTCAGAAGTGGCGACGCTGATGAGGGCCAACCATTGCACCAGCATCAATCCCGCGACCACGCGAAGAAGCGTGGGAGGACGGCATTGAGTGGTTCCGGATGCGGACACGGCGCAAGTTGAGCGCAGGCCCGGCGAGGCGGCAAGCGACAAGTTGTCCGAAATACCACCGATCCCCTCTGCTTCGCATCGCCACCCAATCCACCCGATCAATCCGGGCGCTCCGGCGGCCTCGCGGACCCTGACTGGATTGTCACTCTCGCGTCATGGGATCGTAACAAAGCGGAGCGATGTTCGTGGTGACGAAAGAAAACAACACTGGAGGTCACAGGGATCTCCGAAAGCGAAAGTCTGCGAACCATGAAACGCCGCTTCTGTCCACCACGAGACCCCGCCGGAATCGAGCCGGCTGGAATTCAGCGTCCAACCGTGACCCCACCGGGGGCTTCTTCCGCTGAACCACATAAAATCACTCCGTCCGTTTGGGATCTTCCCGCGGATCTCAGCCTGGCGACCGGCAAACCAACCTTGCTCAAGCTGTGCCTTGAATCCGTGCAGCAGGTGCGAGCAACCGAACTGGCGGGCGCCCGCAACCGGTTCGTGGTCAGGAAAGGGCCTAACAGCGACCCCGTGCCGGCCCGCCCGGAGATGCTCACCACCCTGTTAACCTACAGCTACGCCATCGGCCTCTACGCTTCGGAAGACATCGAAACCGCGGTCGGCACGGATGCCACGCTCCGCTACATCTGCTCCGGCTACCGGCCCGACGCACTGAACCTGCGCCGGTTTCGCCGCCATCATCGCACGCTCCTGCGCACCGCCTTGGTGCACGTGTTCACCCAGATTTGGGCGTACCATTTCGAGCGGGGCGAAGCCGACTACGCGGGTTGTGATTGGTTTGAGGATGAGCTGACCGCCCAGCTGGAACGCGCGGCAGCGGGCCGGTTGGACGTGGCTGTCCTCCTCGACGAAGTCGATTGACCGAACTGTTCCGTCGTCCGAGACGGGCCCGCGGCTGTTCAGCCGCCCGCAAGGCGGCCCCGATCAACGCTGCTTGATCGCCCAACTCGGAAACTGCGATCCGCACCCGCCGGGCCCGCGACACTCCCAACTCTACGCCGAGGCGTCGCCGCGCCACCGCCAGCACCTCCGCTTTGTTTTCGTCCACGGCGCCACCCGCCAACATGAGGTGTTTCACCCCTTCACCTTGAACCAGTCTCGCCCCGGCTCGCATCGCGTCCTCCACCGATCTCAGAATGAAACGGCGGGCCGCCTCGTCGCCGCGCCGGATGGCTTTGCGAAATTCGCGCGGCCGAAAGCTTTGATAGGCCTGGTCGGACGCCGGACGATTCGGGGGAGCTTCGGCGCCGGGTGCACCAAGGGCCCCCTGCTCGGTGGACGCGCCGGTGGCCGATGTTAGTTCACGGCATTCCGCCCCTTGCCCAGTCACCAAGCAGGCCCCGAGCACCGCACCGGGAAAGAAGACGGCCAGCTCATCGTGACGATCGCGGGCCTCGAGTCGGCGGACCGCCAGAGCCGCCAGCTGGAACGGATCCCCGGCCCAGACCGGTCGCCCCAAACCCGCCGCCAACTCCGCACTGATCGCTCGAAGCACAGCCTCCCCGGACCCGAGCGCTCCGCTCGAAACCGCCACGCCGATGGCCTTGATGGACTTAAGCGGCAGATCCGCCTCGTCGACCGCGTATCGGATGCAGCGTTCAATCCGTTCCAGCACCGCGGCGCCACCGCGTTCTACCTTGGTGCTCAACTTCATCTTTCCCAGCAATTCCCGCCGGGCGTTGAACACGGAAGCCCGCACCACCGCAGGGCCAACTTCCACGCCCACCAGGTAAGGATCGCGACGCGGTCTCCGCGTTCCCGTGCGCGATCGGGTCACCATCGTTCTTCGCGAGGTCGGGAAAGTCATGAGGGTTAAAGTGTCCAAAAATCGGGCCGGGAAAAAAGCTCCTATTTGCAACATTCACGTGACGGCCTGTAACCAGCGGATTTTCCCCTTGTCAATGCGCGAACCGCGGCTACGTTCTGCAGCGTCACTCCTAAGCAAAGTTATGCACGCGCGTGTTCTGTCTTTGGTCGCCCTTGCGGCCTGCAGCCTAGCCCTTCCAGCTCTTCTCCCCGATGCCCAAGCCGCATCCGGATCGTCCGGACCGTTGACCTTGCAGATCTCCAGCAACGGTTTGAAAAACGTCTCGTGGCCGCGCCCCCTGCTGCCGGCCCTCGAGCTCAACCAACTCTCCACCGGACCCAGTGTTGACAGCCTCGTCCCAATCCCGGGTGACATCATCGCACGGTCTCCCTCCGGTTATTCCTGGTCGACCAGCAACGCGCTGCCCTCCCAGTTTTACAGCCTGAAGCTTCAACAGCTCGATCCGGCGGCATTGCTTTCGGCGAATGTCCTCAACCGCGTCGCCTACGGCCCCACGCCCGACGACCTCGAACGCCTCGGCGCCATCGGAGCCGACGCCTATCTCGAGGAACAGCTCGCCATGGAGTCCGCCGCCTTCACGAGCGATCCGATCGACCTCTTCGCGTCCGTCTCCACCAACAGCGCGCCGCCCGTCGTCGGCCCGGTTTGGACGTCCGTGACGGTGACCGGCCTGGTGACAACCCCGACGCTCTACATGTATCTGACAGCGCCGGGCTCGATGTCCATTGACAATCTCCAAATCCGATACGCCTACACCCTCACCTCGGTTACGAACAACACGAACACCGGGGTCATGACAACCAACGTGACGGCGGTGTTGACGACCAACCTTCTGCTCAACGGCGACTTTGAGCTGCCTCTGAACTCCGGGTGGACGGTCTCGAGCAATCTCAGCGGTTCCTTTCTTGACTCCAGCATGGCGGCGTCTGGCAGCAACAGCCTGAGGTTGGTGGCGTCGACGGGCGGAAGCACCCAGGCCAGCGCGATCTGGCAGGCGTTGATGGCAGCCCCCACCACCCAGCGCGGGGTCACCAATGGAGTGTTTTACACCAATACAGTCTCCACCCTCCGCTCGATTCTGAGCTTCGCGTACGTCAAGAACACCGACTCTGATCTGCTGACCATTCGCCTCTCGGGCAACGGCTTGATCATCAGCGGAAGCGAGCCACCCCCGCCACCGCTCTGGGTTCGCGGCACCGCCACCGGCCAGGCCAACGCCACGCCAACCATTTACCTCTATTTGAACGGTGCTGGCGAGGTGCACATCGATAATCTCCGGCTCGTCGCCGGCTCAGTGCCGGACGTGGGGCCGAACCTGCTCCCCAATGGCGACTTTGAATCCGGCAGCCTCACCCCCTGGCAAGTCACGGCCGACTTCACCAACACCACCGTCAGCGACACCATGGCTTTCGAAGGTACCAAAAGCCTCCGAATCGTTGCGACCGCCGCCGGGTCTGGAAACGGCGACTCCGTTTTTCAAACGCCGGTCGCCGGTTTGGTCAATGGACAGACTTACACGCTCAGCTACTGGTACACACCCAATCCCACCCGAACCCTCACGGCTCGGCTGTCGGGCAGCCTGCTGGTCAGCAGTCCCGATACCCAGCCGTCGAGCATCCGGCGCCGCCTCGACACTTCAACAACGGATACCAGCCTGGCCGACTTGCGTGCCTGGTTCTGTTCCCGGGCCGTCGGTGCCCGAGGTCAGCTGACGGAGGTCCTGCTCCAGTTTTTTGAGAACCATTTTGTCACTCAACATTCCAAGACCGTTGACTACCTGGATCAGTACTACGACGGCGGCATTCTGGATCGGCTCGCGGCCGCGCTCGAATATCGCGAGAACTCCCGCTGGCGCGCTGCGCTCGCCAATCCCAACTGCACGTTTTATGACCTCCTGAAGATCAGCGCCGAAAGCCCGGCGATGGTCATTTACCTCGACACCGTGAACAGCCGAGGGGACACCAATCGCGTCGCCAACGAGAACTACGCTCGCGAACTTTTCGAACTCTTTACCATGGGCGTCGACAATGGCTACGACCAGAATGACATCGTCGCGATGTCCCGCGCCTGGACCGGCTGGACCGTCGACATCAAGCCGTCGGGCGACATGAACAACCCTTCTGCGCCGCGCTCGACTCAATACGGATTTTATCCCGGTGCGGGATTCAACGCCGTGTCGAATCTGTTTGGCGTCTGGACCCTCAGTTACAACCCCGCAACCCACGGTACGAATCGCGCCCCGCTGCTCTCGCTTTGGGATACCAACAGCCCGCCCGGCAACCCTCGCGCCACCGGTCCAAAACGTTATCCCGCCCGCTTCGGGGCACCGTGGGCCGGAACGTCCTACCAGCTCGCCATCCCGGCCCGCACCGGCACCAACGGCATGCAGGACGGTTACGACGTGATTCGTCACCTCGCCGACCTGGCGTTCACATCGGAATACCTGAGCGTGAAACTCTGCCGGCTCTTCATTCACGACGACTTCCGCCACGGCGTCTACGATTACACCGACCCGAATCGATCCGCCGAAGCCGAACTCATCCGGCAATGCATCGCCACCTGGAACACGCCCGCCGCTGACGGGCGAAAGGGCAACCTTCGCAATGTGCTGCGGACGATTTTTGCTTCCGAGCTTTTCCGCAGCCACGCCGGCTCCATGCAAAAGGTCAAGACCCCGCTGGAATACGTCGCCAGCTCGGTCCGCGCCCTGCGGTCGGTCAGCGCTGATGGAATCGCCACCGCGTCGACCGACGGATACTCGTTTGCCTCACCCCTCAGTCGGATGGGTGTCATGGGCCTGTTTAATCGCGCAGACCCCGATGGCTATCCGGAATCTGGACCACCGTGGATCAGCGCCGGCACCTTGGCGGAACGGTTGCGCTACGTGCAGTCATATCTGACCGCCGCCACCACCGCGAACCGTCCGTCCGACGCTGGAGCCAATGTTTGCGATCCTGTGGCGCTGCTGAAACGCAAGCTGCCCGTCGCCAGCTGGCGCAATGCGTCAGCCGTGGCCGATTATTTCCTGCACACCCTTTTCCCGGCGGAAGGCACCGCCAACCTCGATCTGTATCGGGCGTCAGCCGTCAGCTTCCTCAACACGGCCGACGACGGCGTCGCAGTCTCGCTGTTCAGCAGCCTGACCGACACCTCCGCCGCCTACGACACGCGGGTCCGCGGCATGGTCGCGTTCCTCATGACCACCCAACGCTTCCAGGAGCAGTAATCGTATGCAAAAGCACCACCTCAATGTCATCACCCGACGGTCCTTCTTCGACCGTTCCTTCAAGGCGGGCGCCGCCGTGGCTTTGTCCACCCTGACCGACATTCCGTTCGTCATGAAGCGGGCCCTGGCTGAAGGCAGCATCGGACTCAACGGAAAGAAGCTTCTCTTCATCTGGCTGCGTGGAGCCAACGACGGTCTGAATTCGCTGGTTCCCATCATGGATCCGGCCTACACGAATCCGCGCCCCGGCATGACGATCCCGATCCGTCCGACGCTGGAGATCGAACGGGACCCGGGCACAAACTACGCCTTGACCGGCGCCTGCGATTTCCCCGAGGCCGGCAGTCGGTCGGTCTATGAAAGTTATCCCTACGGCATTCGGACCGGCAACGGCTTCGCCGCCCTGCATCCGTCGCTGAAATTTCTCGCGCCCGTCTACAACGCCGGCGATCTCGCGGTGGTGCATCGGGTCGCCTATCCGCGCCAGTCCCGCTCGCATTTCGACTCCCAGAATTACTGGGAAACGGGCAGCCCGAACGAAAACTTGTCGAAGGACGGCATCTTCTACCGAACCATCATCGAGTCCGGGCTCGCCAATACCGCGCCGCTGACCGGCGTCTCCATCCAGTCGTCGCTGCCGCTCATCTTGCGCGGCTCGGCGGCGGCCATGACGAACCTCACCGATCCCACCCGCTACGATCTCCTCGGCCTGCCCAACTCCGCCCAGGGCAATGCCAAAGCCGCCAGCTTCCTCGCCCAGGGCGGCGCCTCGCCGTTCCCGGCCAAAATGAGCCGTGACCTGCTTCGCCTCCAGTACGCGAACATGGCCAACACCCTGTCCATTTTCGCCGGCATCGATTTCACCGAAGCCGGCAATACGTTTCGCGATGACGTGAAAACCGATGGCGACACCGGCTGGTATCCGGAAGGACAGGCGGACGACGGGCGCGGGTACTACCTCTTCCCCACCACCAACGTGAAGAACGGCGGGTGGCGCCGTCCGAATGGGGACAGCGTGCTCAACAAATACGTCGTGCCGCCCAACCTCCAGAATTTCTTCGGTCAATTGAAAGCCGCCGCCATGGTCCTCAACAAGACCGACGCCATCATCGCCGGCACGGAGTTCGGCGGATTTGACACTCATAACGTGCAAGGCCAGGTGGAAGGTCAGCATCCCAATCTCAATCGCGGCATCGGCTGGGCCCTCTACGCCCTCCGCAAATATTTCACGCTCTACGCCGACAAGGCCACGTGGGAAAACGTGGTTGTCGTCACGCTCTCGGAGTTCGGACGAACCACGGTCGAGAACGACACCATCGGCACCGACCATGCCGAAGCCGGTGTGATGTTCCTCGCCGGCGGCGCCATCAAAGGCTACGGGCAGGGCAACACCTCGGGCATCTTTAACTGCAACCCCGCCGATCCCATCGCCACCGTCCCCTGGGTCCCCGGTTTCACCGGCTCCATGTTCGGCGTCAGCGGACGTTACCTCAGCCGCAACACGGACTACCGATCCGTCCTCGGCGAAATCATCCGCAAACATCTCGGAGCCACCCAGAATCAGCTCACCCGCATCATTCCCGGCTATGCCAACGCCGGCGAGTTTCTCCTCAATGGCGGCACGTCGGGCATCGACGGAACTTCCATCCGAGGCGAACTGGGCATCCTGTAGCCAGCCGCCCCCCTCTCCGCTGCGCTGCGGAGGAGAGGGTGACTCCACCTCGCAGGCGGAGCCTCACTTCTTCGCCTGCGGCGGGATTCCGGACGGAAGGTTTTCCTCGCTGCGGATGGGCGCGCCGGTTGCATCAATCAACCGCACCGTCACCAACACGATGAGCTTGGTCTTCGGTCGCAGCTCGGCGTGTTGCCGCTGCAATTCCGGCCCGATGGCAGGAACGGGGCCCGTCGCCCCTTTGCCCCGCAACACTTCCAATCGATCCTCCGGGCCGGACAAGACCAGGGTTTGCCCGTCCCAGACGGTCGCGGGTGCGGTCATGCTCCGCTCGCGATAAACCGGGCGCGGCGACGAAGACGGTGCGTCGGGATCGTAGCCGATGAATTCCTTGACGCTCGCCACCACTGACAGCTGGACGGTGGTCCGATCGATCATCACGGATGGCACGACATCGAGCACCGGCCCCGCCTCAAACGGAGAAACCAGGGGTTGCGCTTGGGTGACGCCGCTGGCTGGATCCGCCGGCTTCACGTCGGTGACGAGATAGCGAACATTCACCACCTTTACCTGGGCTTGCCGCCCGGTGAGCGTGGTGATCTTTGGGGCGGTCAACAGGTTCACTCCCCGCCGTTGCTCCAGAGCCTTCAGAACAACCTGCGTCAGCGCCGGAGTCAACACGCCAACCGCGGAGCTCGGATCATTCGTGGGCCAACCAAATCCTTGTCCATGGTTGGTCGCCTGCTGCGCTCCCGAGATCCATTCCAAGCCCAGCGCGTTCCAGCTTTCGGCGGGAACCTCAGCAAAGCGAGCCTCGAGCACGACCTGCGGCAGCGGGGTGTTCAATTCCTGGATCACCTGCTCAACCAGGTCCAATTCCTGCAGTGTGGCCCGAACCATCAGCGTGTCAGACCGATCGTTGTAAAAGATGCTTCGCCCTGAGCTCCGCCCAGCCGCCGGACGCGGAAACGTCACGCCCACGAGCCGCAGGCAGGACCGGAAGTTGCGCAACAATTCCTCCGCCGGCGTTTCCGGGGTCACCCCCCGGGGCCAAATCTCATCCGGATCCGGAACAGCCCGCTTCGCCACCGCCGCTTTGATCGTCTCACTCAATCGAAACCACCGAGTGTGCAACTCCTCCGCGACCATGGCCTGCGCAGCCGGCTCCCCGGAAACAATCACCGCATAGTCGGCCACCTCAAACCGCAACAACCCGCCGGCGCCCCGCATCATCGCCTGCAACGCCTGCCTAACCGTCACCTTCTCCAAGGCCGGCTGGATCTGAACCGTGACCTGCCGGAGATCGGTTTCACCCTGTTCACCAACGGGCAAACCGGTCACAGGATCCCGGCTCGCCGCACCCGGACTGACGATGATGTTGATCCCCGCGCCTTGCGGATCCGCCGCCTTGCCCAGCTCAAACAGTTTCATCGCCATCTCGCCCAATGGCAGCGTGCCCCCGAAGGAATTCAGCACGATGGAATCCAGCCGCTCGTTCAGCGCGGCAAGGCGCGCGGGCCGCACCACCGACGCCGGCCGCTTGCTCTCAATCAATTCAAGATAATGTTTCGCCGCCGGGTTCCGGGGCTCGTCCATCTGGATCGCGCGAAACTTCGCCTCCGCCTCGGTCAACAATCCCGCCGCATAGAGTGAGCGCGCTTCAAAGAGCCGCGAGGTCACCAGGTTGGCCAGGGCCGATTCGGATGGCGTGGCCGCGCCCGCCGTAACCGGTAGTTCGGCGGGCGAGGCTGTTGCCGACGACTGTTTCAGGTCAGGCAGCCTCCCATCAAGCGCCTGCAAGACGAGGTCGGCCGTCAACGCCTCCGGCAGAACAACCCGCTTAAACCCCGTTGCGCGCGATGCCACCGCCGCCCACGGCAAGTTCCCCAGGCTCTTCAGTTCCCGTTCAATGGCGGCGTTGGTCGCCACGGTCGCATCCGCCTTGAACGCCACCGCCTGCAACTCCCGCAATCGACGGCGCACCTCGGGCACATCCAACGCCGTCCGTTCGTTGATCTGCCCAGCAACGCACCAGTCGGCGGTGAAGAAAACCAGCACCGGCCGACCCGAAGCCAGCACGGCCTCCACGGCTTCGGGGCTCCAAGTTTGCCACGCAATCGGGGCCTCGGCCTCCACCACCGAGTTGGTTTCAGCGGCCCGGCCCTGCCCGATGAAGATCGTTCCCAACGACCACCGCCATGCATCGTTCCACGATAACGCCCCATTCCTGCCCGCGATCACAGCCCCAGCCCAGGCGATGCCGCCCAGCACCAGCAACACGCCGGTCCGTCCCAGCCAGCGTTGTCCAATGGAAAGCGGACGCCACGCCGAAGGATCAGTGTTCAACAAGCGCTCCACTCGTCGGCCCAGTCCCGACCGAAACCGACCGCCATGCACTCCCTGCCACCCGGCCACAGGCGAGGAGGAGACCCACCGTCGGGCCATGACAACCAGGCACTCGGCCAGGACCCGCGGTCCGTCCTCCACCGAGCGGCAAGCTTCGTCCGCCGCCAGTTCGGACGCCGCCAGCAGACGCGCCCGCATCCACCACACCACCGGATGCCACCACAGGAGCGCCGCCGCGAAATCCGCGAGGCCATGCCAGACCGCATCGCGCGCCGACACATGCGCCAGCTCGTGCATCAGCATCGCATCCTGGCTGGCCTCCGCGTGGGCTGACTCGAAATCGGTCGGCAAAACAATGGTGGGAACCACCACCCCGCAGGCGACAGGCCCAGGCAAGGCGTCCAGACAACGCAAGCAAACCCGCCTCCGCAAGCCGAGCACTTCGGACAGATGTTCCGCCCGGCGCCGAATCCTTTCTCCGGCGGCCTGCGCGCGCCGGTGCAGCACCCAGGCAAACACGCCACGCGCCCAAAGCATGCGCCCAAACACCACCACAGCGCCGGCCAGCCAGCCGGCCGCCGGCCATGTCACCGGCACAGGCGGCGCGCTCACGATCGCGGCGGGCATGCGCGATGGCAATCCGCCCGCCGCACGCCCTGGCGGGGCCACGGTCAGCGTCGGCTCCAAATCGGTTCGGACCTGAACCGCTCCAACCGGCGAGCGCCGAAGCGCCTCCAGCCAGCTGCCTACCCAATCCCGGGCACCGGAGAGTTCGACCCCGGTGATGATCAGCACGCCCAGCACCCCGCTGCGCCACCACATGCGAGGCCACGCCGCGGTGGTCTCCCGGCTTCGCCGCTGAACCAAAGCCAGCGCCCAGCATACGAGACCGAGCAATCCCAGCTCGGCTCCGAGCACTCCGGCCAACCGCAGCCAGTCGCTCATCGACGGTCCCAAGTTCACAATTTTTTCTTCCTTTCCGCGATCAGCTTTTCCAGTTCGGACAGCTCTGATCGACTGACTTCGCGCGTGCGCAACAAATGCGAGACCACGTCGGTCAGACTGCCCTCGAACAACCGCTCCACCAGGTGCTCCGCCATGCCGTGGGACACTTCCTCCTCCCCAACCCTCGCCGCATAGACGAACGACCGGCCCTCCGCCCGATGCCCAATCAGGCCGCGCGCCTCCATCTTCCGCAGCATGGTGGCGATCGTCGTATAGGCCAGGTCCTTGCCGTCCGGCAAAGCCTCATGCACATCCGCCACCGTTGCCTCCTTTCGCTCCCACAGCACCCGCATGATGCGGAGCTGCAAATCCCCCAATCGATGAATGCGTCGTTTGCTCATGAATGAAATCGTGTCGTGCGTCCCGTTAACTACCACGGTAATACTACCTAGGTAATAGTTGTGTCAACGGAGATTTTTCAACCTTAACGACGACGTGCCGAAGAATGCACCGGAGTTGGCCTGCCTGCGGTTTCTGTTTGTCCCAGCGACGCTTCAGCGATCCCCAGCCCTCGCCGCTGCCGGCGGCGCACGCAGGGGCCATTCCTTCGATTCGGTCCGGGCCGTTTCAAGGTAATCCTCGATCCGCCTAACAACTTCCGGCTGCCCCGCCGCCACGTCATTGGTTTCACCCAGATCGGAACGCAAGTTGTAAAGCGCGAGGGGAGCGCCGGGCTGAAGCCGGATCGCCTTCCAATCGCCCATGCGCACCGCCTGCTTCGACCCGCGTTCGTGGAATTCCCAGTAAAGGAATTCGTGCGCGCGCGCCGGCCGTTGCCCCAGCAACGTGGGCAGAACGGAAATCCCGTCGATTCCGGCGGGCGGGACCGCTCCGGCCAGCTCGGCGGCCGTCGGGAGGAAGTCCCAAAACGCCCAAACTTGATCACTGATGGTGCCGGCCGGGATGCGTCCGGGCCAGCGCGCGATCATCGGGACACGGATGCCGCCTTCGTAGAGATCCCGCTTGATCCCGCGCAGCGGCCCCGAGCCGGCAAAAAACTCCGCCTTGGCCCCGCCCTCGCGGTGCGGTCCGTTGTCGCTGCTGAAGAACACGACCGTATTGCTCTCCAACCGGAGACTCTTTAACTGGTCGAGCAAGCGTCCGACATCCCGATCGAGGCGGGTAATCATCGCGGCCTTCGCTTTTTCGGGCTCCGGCCAGTCCTCGTTTTCGTAGGGTTCGAGTGATGGCACTTCCATGCCGCGGTCTTTTCGTTCGTTGTGCGCGTGGGGAATGGTGTAGGCCAGATAGAGGAAGAAGGGCTCCCGCGCCGCGACCCGCACAAAGCTCTGTGCGGCCTGGGCGAACAAATCGTGGGAGTATGCACCCTTGGCGCCATTCAGATTGGCCTCGATGGACTTGGCCAGGTTGGTCACGCCGGCAATGGTGGAGCTGCGCCAAAGCTGGGTGGGGTAATAGTCGTGGGCATGGGTCTGGTCCAGATAACCAAACCATTCGTCAAAGCCGCGGTGCACGGGCGTCGCCGTCGTAGTCTCGAGTCCCAGGCCCCATTTTCCAAAACAGCCTGTCGCGTAGCCACGCCGTTTCAGCACCTCGGCCACCGTGGTTTCGTCCGCGGCCAGCGGCACATCGGCGTTGCCCCGGATGCTGACATGGCCGCTGTGACGACCGGTCATGAGGACGGCCCGGGACGGGGCGCAGACCGTGCTGCCCGCGTAGCACTGGGTGAAACGCATCCCTTCAGCCGCCAAACGATCGAGGTGCGGCGTTCGGATGCGTTTTTGGCCGTAGCAACCGAGTTCGCCATAGCCGAGGTCATCGGCGAGGATGAAGATGATATTGGGAAGACGCGGTGGCCGCGCGGGCGCCGGCGCCGCAGGGAGCGAGTCAGGCCCCAGCAGAATGGCCGCCAGCATCGCCACGCAGCGGGCCCAACGGGCTAACCTGAAAATGTTGGAGTAAAACCAGAAATGTTTGCGTCCAATCACCATGATTTTCCGCCATTTATGAGCGAACCAAGTCCGACTGCCAAGCGTTGAACGGGAGTTCGACCAGCCAAGAACAACTTGCAAGATGAACCCAATTCGGCTCTGGTGGCCGTCAGCAGCGGTTGACCGCAACGGAGTTCGCATGAATCCAGAAATCATGAAACGACGCCAGAGTCAGAGTCCGCCTAGCGGCCTTGCCGTGGCGCGCCCCGCTATTTTAATCGCTCTCACCTCGCTGACCTTCCTGAACTTGCTGGCCGTGGGCTGCAAGAAGGCCGACGCGCGCGGCGGCGGCGCCCCCCTCAGAGGCAAGCCGTCGGATCCTCCGATCGCGCTGGTCCCGCGCTGGGACGAAACCAACGCGTACGTCTACCATCTTGAATCCATCACCGGCACCGAGGTGCCGCGGCGCAATTCGACGGTCGTCATCCAGCAGGACACCACCCTCGCCAAGGATTTTCGCCTTGGCGTCACCAACATCCTGCGCGATGGCGTCCGAAGCCTGTCGATGGAGATCCAGTCGGTCCGCGTTGACACCACGAGCGACCAGCGATTGACCAGCGCCTTCGATACGGAAAACGAACTGCTTTCCACGGAAGACAACACGATTGCCAACCGCCTGCGTCGGGTGAAAGGGGCCCGCCTCGGCTTCAAGCTGGCTCCCGTCCCCTCGTGCCGGGTCGTCCGGCTCGACGGTGGCAAGGAGTTCAACGATCGAGTCGGGTCAGGCCGAAACGTGCGCGGCGCCGCCGGGGCAGTCATTAACAAGTTTTTCAATCAACAGTTCTATCGGGACCTGGTGGAGATGGCTTTTCTGCCCACCAATCCGGTCCGGGTGGGCGATTCCTGGACGATCACGCAACGTTCAGGCCCCGGCCTCTACGATGTGAACGGCGCGTCGCTCACCTACACGTTCCGGGGATGGCAGGTTCGCGAGGGCACAAACTGCGCCCGCCTCGACTTCACCGGCACAACCAAGGGCGCTTCCGGATCGACCAACAAAGGGCGCGAGGAAATCGACATCAACGGAGCCATCTGGTTTTCAAACGATCTTGGAGTTCCGATCGAAATCTCCTACGACCAAGCCATTGTCCGCCATACCACCACCACCACCCGTACCGCACGCGCCCCCGGCTCCAATGCGCCTGCGGACACCGTCATGCTATCTCGTCCGCTGACCGCTTCGGCCAAGCCCGGTGGTCCAGCCGCGCCCCCGCCCGGCGCCCCGGTCGAAGCGGACGACGAACCAGAACCTCCTGCGCCTGGCGGCAGCGCGCCCCCGCCCGCCCCATCCGGGCCGAACCCGACAACAACGGTTACCACCACCAGCCGCACAACCAACATCAAACAGCACGTCACTCTCACCTTGGTCGAGTTGGTACCCGTGGAACTCCCCGCCACCGCCGTTCATGCGACCCAATCAGGCTCGCCGAATCCGCCCACGCAATGACTCGTTCGGCCCGCGCCCACGATCCGTCCATCCAGTCGCCTTCAGTCCCCCCGGCTACCTCCGATCACCACGGCAGCCGCGCGACCAGCCCAGCCAACGTCACCAACGTCAACGTCACTGCGCCGCCACGCCCGCTCGCAGCGAGCTGGGATTATCCCAGCCACGCCCCTGCCAGACGTCGTCAGCTGATTCTTCGCGCCAACCTGCAGCCACGCCATACCATCGCCCCACCGCATTCCAGCGCTCATACGGAAGGACCACGCCGCCCATTCCAAAGGGCCTGGCTTTAAGACCCTCGCCGTTTATCTGTCGGGCTCCGGCAGGTTGAAGATCGATCTCCCCGTCGGCGACTGAATACCGCCGTCAACCGGCCGCCGCCTGCGTTCATGGTCCACTTGGATTCACTCTTGGCACGCCCGGAGCAATTCGTAAGCTCCAGTGATGAACCCGTTACCGTGTTCGCTACCCATGAACCGACAAGGTAGGGCGCGCTCTCCGCAGCGCGCCGCCGCTGCGGTCAACTTCACCGTTCTCCGAGCACGATCGCGTAAGCAGTTCGCAACACGCGTTTGCCGGCGGGCGGCGGAGCGCCCGCCCTACCTGAAGTGCCCAGGTTTATGTCGGGGGAGCAGGTCAAAAAGGTCAAAAAGGAACGGGCGGCTTCCCATGAACCGCCCTCCGCAGGAGCCCTCTCCGTCCCGCAACGCCACGAAGCGGAACCGGATGAGGTGGGCCCGTCGGCGGTTCATGGCCCGAATTCGCGTGCAACAATGGAGGTTAGAGCTCCCCCTGAACCTCCACTCCGGAGGAGCCTTCTCCGCCGCGCTGCTCCCGATGCTCGCGCTCCTCATCGCCGCAGCAGCTCCCTTGGCTCGCAGTGCCACCTTCGTGGTCACCACCACCGCGGACGGCGGCGCCGGCTCTTTGCGCCAGGCGATCACTTCGGCCAACGCCACCGCGGCCGTCACGGACAACATCAATTTCAATGTCGCCGGCAGCGGACCGCACACGATCACCCCGATCACTCCCCTGCCGTCGGTGACCGCGCCGGTGATCCTCGATGGCTACACCCAAGCCGGCGCCAGCCCAAACACGCTGGCGAACGGCAATGATGCCGTTCTGAAAATCGTTTTGCAGGGCACACTCATCATCGACACCAGCAACAGCGTCGTCCGGGGCCTGGCGGTCCGGGACCTTAACCTCGGAAAGATGGGCAGCACGTCCGCCGGCAACAACGTGGTGGAAGGGAACTTTATCGGACTCGACGCCACCGGCACGAACGCCATCGGAGGCATGGCGCTCCTCGCCTACCTCCCCAACAATCGGATCGGCGGAACGACTCCGGCCGCGCGCAACGTTATTTCCGGCCACCCCACGGCCGGCGGCCTGGAGCTGCTGGAAAATGGCAGCGGCAACACAGTCCAGGGTAATTTCATCGGCACCGACCGCACCGGCACCCAAGCGCTCGGCAACTTCGACCGTGCGCTCGTCTGCGGCGCCGCCGTCTCTTCAAATCTCATTGGCGGCACGGTGGCCGGCGCACGCAATGTGATCTCCGGCAATTTCGACCGCGGAATCACCTTGGATGGCTCGAACAATATCGTCCAAGGCAACTTCATCGGGACCGATGTCACCGGCCTCAAACCTCTCGGCAACGCCCGAACCGGCGTCGAAATCGGCGGCCCCGGCAATCTCGTCGGCGGCACGAACGCCGGCTCAGCCAATGTCATCGCCTTCAACGGCAGCAACGGCGGCGGCGTCTTCACCACCAACGGCGTCGACGTGAAATTCGGCGCCACCGGCTTTGCCGTGCTCGGCAATTCCATCTTCGAGAACGCCGGGCTCGGCATCGACGTGAATGCCGACATGCTCATCACAGCCGGCCATCCCGTCCTGACCATCGTCAGCAACACCGGCACCGCCACGCTCGTCCGCGGCACGCACACACCGAACCGGACGTTTCGATTGGAGCTGTTCACCAACCCCAATGCCGATCCTTCCGGTTATGGCGAAGGTAAAACGTTGCTGACGGCGACCAATGTGACCACCGACGCCAGCGGCAACTTCGCCTTGACCTGGCCCTTGCCTCTTTCCCCCGGACTGTTCGTCACCGCCACGGCCAACGGCACGTCTGAATTTTCACAAGCCCGCCCCGTGCGCGCGCCGAGCGGACCGAACAGTTGGTCGAGCAGCACGGGCGGCAAGTGGGAGACGGGCGCAAATTGGTCGCTCAATGTTCCGCCGTTCTCGGGCCAAATCGTCGTTTCGATCACCAACGCGGGCACGAAGACCGTGCGCAACGACGCTGAGACGGTCGCCACCGCCCCTGGAACGTTGACGCTGAGCAATCTCGTGGTCAGCGCGCCCGGCGGCGCAACCAACACGCTGTTGCTCGCCCATGGCGGCACTGAAACGCCGCTGCGCATCCTCGAGACCGTTCAGATCAAACGGGGCGGCGCCCTGACCATTGACCACGCCGCGCTTCAGCTTGAAGCCCCGTCGATCACCGGATTGACCGTCGACGGCTCCGTGGCCCTGCTCGCCGGGCAAATCCTCGCTTCCAGCGGGGGCAATCAGATCGTCGTGGGCGACGCCGGATCGGGCACGTTGACCGTCTCCAACGGCACGCTCGAAGCCTTCAGTGCCATGCTCGGAGCCAACCCCGGCACCGAAGGCACCTGGCGAATCGCGGGCGGGACCAATTTCATCAACACCAGCGTGGACCTCGCCGGCAGCCTCACCGCGACCGGATCGGTGGTGATGACCGGCGGCGAACTCAGCATGCCCAGCGTGTATGTCGGGCTGTTCGGCCGCGGCAACTTGAGCGTTGCAAACGGCCTTTTCGAATGCTTCGGTCAGGGGGTCGTCGCATCCCGCGCCGGCGCCCGAGGAAATTTCATCGCGTCAGGCGGAGTCAGCTCCTTCTTCAGCCTCCTGATCGGCGACGAACCCGGCGCAACCGGCACGGTGCAGGTGGCTGGCAACGCAATCGTCCAACTCGCCGGCCCGCTGGACAACCGCGGCGCCATCACCGTCTCCGGCGGCGACCTCCGTGTCTTCGGCCCCGTCGAAAGCCGCGCGCCGGGCAACTCAATCGCAGTGACCGGCGGCCGGCTGACGGCCACCAATGACAACGCTTTTCTCACCCGGGTCGCGGTGAGCAGCGGCACCCTCCTGGCCCGCGACATCTTTCTCGGCAATGGCGAACTCGGAACGTTCACCATGTCGGGCGGCGTGATGGCCCTGCCCGGCTCGTTCAATGGCTTCAACGTCGGCGTCAATGGCGGCACGGGCGTTGTTTCCCAAGCGGGCGGGCAAATCCTCCTCACCAACACCGATTTCAATCTCGGCGGGTTGTTTGGACCGGCCGTCGGCCAGATGACCATCTCGAACGGCATCACGGTGGCGAACCGGTTTTTCGTCGGGGGCCAAGGGGACGGCACCGGCACGCTTCGTTTGGAAGGCGGCACGTTGATCGCCTCCAACCTGGAGGTCAACTCGAGCAGCCAGCTGATCTTCAACCAAGGCGCACTGCTAACCCGGTCAAGCGACGTGGCCAATGGCGCCCTCTTCGTGATTGGAGACGGCACGCACCCTGCCCTGTATCAACTCATGGGCGGGACCAATCGCTTCGCGCGCGGTTTGCGCATTGCCCAAACCGGTGTGCTCGGCGGTAACGGCACGATCACCGCCAACGTGACCAATCTTGGCCGCATCGCCCCGGGCGCTTCGCCCGGCCGCCTCGACATCGTCGGCGGACTGGTGCTGAACAGCAGCTCCGAATTACGTCTGGAAGTCGGCGGCTCCGCGCCCGGCAGCCAGTTTGATCTGGTCACCGTCAGCGCCGGCACCGCGCTGGGGGGAACTCTGTCCGTGGGCCTGACCAACAATTTTCAAACCACGATGACCAACGGTACCAGCTTCACGGTTCTCACGAGCGGCACTCCGTTGACCGGCGCTTTCGCCAACGTCGCCAGCGGCGGCACGTTGACCACCATCGACGGCCATGCCCGTTTCACCGTCCTCTACGCCGGCTCCACGGCTGTGCGGCTGACCAATCTGGAAATCCTCGACACCGACGCGGATGGCTTACCCAACTGGTGGGAGGACCTCTACGGTCTCAACAAGAACAGCGCCGCCGACGCCAGCCTCGATCCCGACGGCGACCGCGCCTCGAACCTCAACGAATTTCGCGCCGGCACCGCGCCGAACAATGCCGCATCCGTCTTTCGCATCAATGCCCTCAACCGCGAGCCAGGCGGCGTGCGCATTTCCTGGACGACGGTCGGCGGCCGGAGCTATCGGCTCCAAACCAACGTCCTCACCAGCACGGGCAGCCTGACGACCAATTTTGCCGACCTTAGCCCGCTGATCGGGGCCGCTGGCACCGGCGAGTCCGTGACCAACTTCCTTCACCCCGCCGCCGCCAACGCCACTCCGCGGCACTACCGCGTCCGACTCGGCCCCTAATCCCAGCGGTCACCGCGAAGTCCGCAGGCGAAAGTAGCGCGAAGCGCCGGGCCTGATCGGAAGTTCCACCGGACTGACTGCGGACTCCACCAACGGCTGCCAACCCTGCAAGTCGGGCGATTCCTCCAACCGCACGGGACCTTTGACGTTGCGCCGCTCAAACTCCAGCGCAACTCCGGCGACCGAGCTCCGGATCTGAGTGAAGCGCAGTGTAGGCAGGCCCGACTGCAGGATCATCCCGTTGTTGCCGACGGCAAAAAACGATCCGTCGGACGCCGCGACGACATCATGCAGGTTCTGGGAAGTGTGCGAACGATGCCGAATCCACGACGAGAGATTCGCCGGGTCGCTCGAACTGAAGATCGAGCCATTGTTGCCAACGACCACAAACCGGCCGTTGACGAACTGAATCCGGCGCAGGTTTTCGGACTGGCCAGAGAGAACTTCCGGCGTGATCAAGTTGAAGGAGTTGTCGACCAATGCCACCGCCGGACTCCCGATCAGTGTGAACACCACGATCATGCCGTCATTGCCCACTGCAACCATGCGGTCGTTCCCCCAAGCCACGTCACGAAGGCGTTTACCCACGAAGAGGTTCACGGGATCCCAGCGTTGCGCGTTGGTGGAAACAAACAGCGTGTCCACCGCGTTTTCGTCGTTGCCCCGAAAATAGCCGCCCGCCACCAGCCAGTAGCCACCTCCAAACGCAACCCCCTCGTGATCGCTGGATGGGATGGTCCGAGCGCTTGACCAGTTGATGCCGTTGGTCGATGTGACGATGTCGCCTCCTTCGCACACAGCCACCCAAAGGCCATGCCAGGCAATACGCTCAATGTAGTTGGTTGTGCCCGAATTGCGCGTGGTCCAGGTCACCCCATCGGGCGAAGTCATAATCCGGCCGCCGCGTCCGCCGGCGACGACCAATCCGTTTGCAGCGTGAACCGCATGAAGATTGCGACCGCTCGGCGTCGAGCGCCGCGTCCATTCCTGCCCATCAGTCGAGGTCAATATGGTTCCGTTGTCGCCCGCCGCGATGACGAGGTTGCCGTGCGTCGTAATCCCGTAGTAGTCCGTGTCGTTAGCTGCGAAACTGGGCGACCAGGCAATCCCGTCCTCGGAAGTGGTGATGGTCCCCGCTTCGCCCACGGCCCAGAAACGTCCGTTAGCATGTATCACAGACTCGAGTTCCTGCCGCGTGCCGGTATCCTGTTCGGTCCAGGTTCGGCCGTCCGACGAGATCAGCACGGCACCCACTGGGGAGCTAACGGTCCCGACAAACTTTCCATCGCCATACGCGATGGACTGCAGGCGGGCCGGTCCTTGATTGAACCCCGTCCAGGATTCGCCATCGGTCGAAGTCTGGCCAAGGTAACCGGAACGGCTGAGCGCAACATAACGCCCGCCGCCGTAGGCAAAGTTGTCCAGGTTTTCGTTCAACAGGGTCTTCGTGGCCACCCGCCATTGCAGTCCGTCGGGCGAACGGTAGATCACCCCTACCGCCGTGGCCCAAAATTCGCCGTTGGCAAATGTAACCTGCTGAGCAACCACCCCGGGCACCATGACGGGAGTCCAATCGAGACCGTCCTCCGACGTAAATGCGAACACCCCGCTGCTTTGATTAAAAAGTCGGGTAAGAACGAAACGGCCGTGCCCAAAGGCAATCTCGCTGCAATATCCGTCCGGCGCGTGTCCACGTTGCCAGTTCAACCCGTCGGTCGATACCAAAACAAGCGCACCCCAGCCAAAAGATTGGAAAGGACCGTATAATCGACCCATGACGCCCACCGCGACAAATCGCCCCTGCCCGTAAGCGATGCCCAGCAGATCGCAATCGGCCTCAACCAGGACATTGGCCCAGTTCGTGCCATCCAGCGACGTCGCGATGTTTCCAGCCTTCCCCACCGCCACAAACCGTCCGCCTCCCCACGCAATGTCCCGCAAGCGGCTCCCCTGTGCCCGAGGCAGTCGCCAGTCCCAATGATCCAGCGCGGTGTCTGGCCGCACCGAGAGATAGGTCGTGGCACGGAGCTCCCCATGGGGATTGCGAGCGAACACTTCATACTCTCCTTCGTCACCCACCGTCACCGCAGACAGCTCCAGATCTGCGTTCGTTTGCCCGGGAAGGTCAGCCCCATCCTTCCGCCACTGATAGGTCAGCGGCGCGCTGCCAATCGCCAATGTCGGCAAGGTCACCAGAGCGCCTGCGACGTCCGCAGACCGATTGGGAACCTGCGACCACACAGGAGGCGACACAACGACGTCAACCCGCACCACCGCGCTTGTCGCCGAGCCGAGCAGATTGGTCGCGACAACCAGGTAGTCTCCAGAATCATTCGTGGTCGCATGGGCCAACGAAAGCAACCGGTTGGTTTGCCCGGTCAGACGAAGCCCATTTCGGTACCATTGGAGGAACGGCACCGGTCCGCCCAGGGCGTAGGCGGAAAGCTCCACCGGCTGTCCCGTGAAGATTGGAATACCCCCGGAGAAAAACGCGCTCACCACCGGCGCTGACTCGATCACTTCGATTCGCGCGATCCCGCTGGTGACAACGCCATAGCGGTTGCTGACCACCACTTGATAGTTCGCAACGTCGCCTGCAGAAACCTCCGGCCGCACCCAGAACGCATTCGTCTCGCCCGCCAGCGCCACGCTGTCGCGAAACCACTGAAAGGTCGTCTCCGGAATCGCCTTCACCAGCGTATAAAGCACCGCGCGATCGCCCAGATAGATGCCCTGGGAATACGGCCCATTCAGAACCGCGGCTGCCACGTCCACGCGATAAACCCCGCCGGTAGCAGAGCCCGCCGCATTGGACGCCGTGAGCCGATAGTCGCCCGTGTCAGCGAAGCTCAGGGCGGGAATGTTCAAGCGCGGACCTGTCGCTCCCGGGATCGGCTGCTCGTCCCGAAGCCACTGATAGAAGAGCGGCTGGCTTCCAATCGCCTGCCCCGTCAGCTCCAGGGGCAGCCCCGCCGCGACACTAACTCCGCCCGAAGGATACAGCGTAACGTCGGGCGCTTGCGCCAGGACCGTGACCGTAACCACCCGGCTGGTCACACTCCCGTGATCGCTGCGAACGACGACATCATACCGACCGGCATCGGCCTGGCTCAGCCGACCGAAGCAAAGCGTCGGTGCTACAGTTTGAGCGACACTGACGCCGTCCTTGCGCCACTCGAAGAGCAGTTTGTCAAACGAGGTGACGCTGAGCGCAAGGCATGCGTTCCGGCCTTCGTAGCTGGTGACGTCCGCCAACGGCACAACAATCTCCACGGGCGTCACCTCCACCGTTACCGAAGCACTCGTTGCGACCCCCACGTCGTTGCTCGCCCGGAATTCGTAACGTCCCGAGTCTTCCACCCGGGCAACATCCACGGAATACACGCTTCCGGTGGCGCCGGAGATTTCCACCCCATCCTTGAGCCACTGGGTTACCATCGGCTCACGCCCACAGGCCGCCGCCGTCAAAAAGAACCGCGCCCCGGCCAGGGTCCGGCTCGGAGTATTCAAGATCGCCGCCTGAGGCGCCGCGATACTGCTCTTACGCAGCACAAGCTTGAACTGGCTCAGATCCTGGTAGAACCCGACGTACTCGTTCGCCACCGCAATCGGATCAAGGCTGGAGATGGCCCCTCCGAACGCCAGCGTCTGCCCCCGGGCAGAGTTGAGCAAGGCGACGCCCTCGGCCTTTAACGTGACGGCGACCGGCGTGCCCTGAACCCCGTGACTGGGCGAACTCCGAACCGGGAGATCCTGGTGCGCCAACAAACGGCCATCGCCCAAATCATTAAAAGCCGCAGAGGACAGCCCCGAGTAGTTGGTCAGGACGCCGATTTGCGTCGACACCTCGCGCAGCTGAAAACTTTCGCCTCCCGTCGGCGACAGCACCTCGAAGAGTGGCACGTGCAGTTCGGCCGAGACATACGGCACCGACGACGGCGGCACGTCAAAAACCAGAAAACCCCGGTACTCGCAGTAATCTCCAGCGTATCGGCCCGTCACAAACGCGCCGGGCAGTTGCTGGAAACACCCGTTGACGTAACTGCCCATCGCCACCGCAGTGGTGATGTCCGCGCACTCCGGTGCCGGTGCCGCCCCACTCACCGCGGCCTTGAACGTCACCGCCATCGCCCACAAAAAGCCGCCCCACCGCTGCGAAAGTTTCGTTTTCACAAAAAGAATTTTATCAGCCTGTTCAGGTTAACGGTTCCATCGAACGCACCCGCTCCGCCCGTCATCAAGCCATGCGCCAAAAACCGTCGAAACCCGACATCGCACCGCCATAATTCCGCCCCGGGGTCCGCGCCGTCCCCCGAGCCCGAACAAACACACCCCGCACGGCGTGAGCCAACAACCAGACGTCGAACTCCTCCTTGCCTCAGGCCAGGCTGATTAGCCCTCTTCCGCTTACGCCGCAGCTTGAGAAATTAGATGACCCACCATTCGATGTAAAGTATCAGGGCCCCACCTTCCTCCGTGAGCACCACGTGTAGATAGTTGCTCCGAACAAACGCCTGGCGATCCACCAGTCTCTTCACATCCCTGGGAATCCACCAACGAACTTTGGTTCCCAACGATTCCGAAACATGGACCTCATTGAGCTCGATGGCTGAAAGCATCCTGATCACATCATCCTTCGAGGAAGCCGGAATTTCGATCCTGGCGACATACGCGGGATCAATGGGCGGCTCGTAGTGGAAATTCAGACCTCGTGCGCCCGCAGGAAGAGCAATCCCCGTGTCAGCCTGAATCATTTGCAGCGTCTTCGCATCGAAGGTCGTCCGGTCAAGCTCATAGCTTCGAATGCGCCGATCACAGCCGAGGCCAGCGTAAAGCAAAGCGACCATGAGCAGAAGGAATCGACGACTTCGCGGGCTGACTCTCATATTGCCGAACGAAAAGTCTCAGGCCCGCCGACGCGAGCTCGGCCGAGCAAAACCCGGGCGGCACAAGCGGCGGCGCCTGCAGCCGGCCGGATGAACCCCCGCTCGATTCTCAGCGAACCCGGCGTGAATGAATGAAAGCAGTCCCATAAGCAACGACCCCCGCGACGACGGCCGCAACAACAACGGCCACGCTGAGGTCGGCGCGCGGCATGCCTGATAAATGGCAGCAAATCCCGGTCAATGTGGTGCTGAGAAGAAATGGTACGGTTGGCTTAATGATGGTCTTCATGCATGGCGGTGAGTTCAGGCTCCGGTTCGGTCACGACCCCAATGTTTGCCCCGTCGTCTTGGCTCATCACGGTCTGGGACTATCTCGGAGCTTTTCAATCGAGTAGGAGACTAGTGATTTGCCACGGACTGGCAAGTTCACGCTTGGCCTGTCGGCCTGTGCGTTCGATCCTCCGGCATCGCAAGGTGCCGCGCTGCCCAACCGGACTCCTCCAACGCTCTTGGAACCACTAACGAGGCAGGGCCTCAGACCGGTGAGGCACTCCCGCCCCGTTCAAACGGTCAACAGGCTCACCCGCCTCGCCGGTCTGAGGCCCTGCCTCGTTAGGGAAAATTCAAGTTTGGGTCTGCGTCCGGATCCGCCGTCCAAACCACCGAAACTTGGGGCAAAATTGCATAGCCACCCGCCACCACTTCCCGGCCCGCCTTCGCCTCCACGTGCCCGTCGAAGAAGCTGAGATTTCCACGCTGCTGATGACGGGTCACAAATCGGGTCGCGTAAGCGCTGGGCTGGCCCAATTCCAAATCGATCTGTGCGGGGTCCACCTTGGCCTCGTTCGGGAGCCGATTCTCCAGGAAGGCCACCGTATTCGAAGGCCTGCGAATGCTGCCCATCTTGATCGTGCTCGCGCTGTCGGGTCGGGTCAGCTTCGAGTTCATGGCCAGCGAAAAATACGCGATCGGATCCTTGGCGGCCCCGCCCGGAAAACGGGCGGACGGGCAATGGAAGAGCCGCTCATGATCGTAGAAATCTCCCCGCACCGCCGCCGGGGCAAAGTCCACGGCTTCGGTCTGGCCCAAAACCCGCGGCAGCGCGTTGTACCAGACGTCGCCAGCCAACGGATGCCGAATCTGCGCCCACAGGTTCAACGTCGTGCCGCCAGGAATGAAACTTTCGCGAGGGATGCGATCGTCGTTCTCGCTCGCATACATCGAAATGGCCAGGCTCCACTGCCGCAGTCGATTGACGCAGGACACCTGGCGCGCGGCGGACTTGGCCCGCCCCAGGACCGGCAGAACCATCGATGCCAGGATCCCGATGATGGCCACCACCACCAGCAACTCGATCAGGGTGAAGGCAGATCGACATCGTCGCCCGCCCGCTGCCCATGAGTTGGGACGCGACCCAAGAAATCTCGTTCTCATGGCGAAATCGGGCGTGCAACCAGCCGATAATACCGCCCTGTCCCGGTGCCGAGCGGATCGGAAATTGAAAGGGTTGCCCCCTCGGCCGAGAGGACACGCCAGGACACCCAGTCGCCCAACGCCAAATCCTGGCAAGCTTGAACCTCATAGATCTGTCCGGGTTTCGTTTTCCACGTCAACGTGACGCCTTCGCCCTCGCGAACGATCGAAACGAATTTGGGGCGCACCACTCGGGGCGGCGGATTGGTGATCCAGCCCGGCGACCCAATGTCGTCCGCCTCTACCGCGCGAAAGGCGCCACGTTCGCCTTCCACGCTGGGCAGCCCAAACTCCGCCAACCCGGAGTCAAACCAGAGGCTGACGCCGCGCATATCATTGACGAACGAAATCGAGGTGATGACATCGTCACGCGCATTCGCCGTGGCGTTCCAAAGAAACAGTGAATCGCCCAGCGAATCGAAGGAGTTGCCCGCGTAGGCGATGATCTGCAGGTTCCCCGGCAAATTCTCCTCCCCCCACCAGCGCACAAACTCGGCGGGAGTCGCATCGGATATCAAGACCACTGATTCGCCCGGCTGCAGAACGACGTCGTTCGTGATGGTGACCGCGCCCGACAAAACCCCGGGCGTGTCATCGAAACGATAGCCCCGGAGCGAGACGGCATTTGTTCCAAAGTTAGTCAACTCCCACCAATCGCGGTGGGTGCGCAAGGTGGCATTGGTGGAGGCCGCCGCCATGACTTCGGTCACGCGCAAGTCCGGTGGAGGCGAAACGGTGAGCGTGGCGTAAGCCTGGGTGGAACAGAGGCTGTTGGCCACCACGACCGAGATCACGCCCGACTGCGCGGCACTGAAGACCTGAATGGAGAAAGTCGCGTTCGTTGCCCCCGCGATGCTTTGGTCACCGATTTGCCACTGATACACCGGCAAGGGAAAGCCCCGGGCCTGCACCGAAAAGGTGGCGACCTGCCCTGGCGTCACTTCAAGACTGGCCGGCGGGCGAATGAGCCGAGCGCAGGAGAGCGCCGTGTTCACTCTCAGCTCCGCGGAATCACTGATGAGGGTTTCAAGGCCATTGTTCAATTCCACCGTGAAGTTTCCAGCATCCGACGCCACGACGTTCGGGAGAGTCAATGTGGAGTCGGTCGCACCCGCGATCGGCAGTCCGTTGCGACGCCATTGGTATCGCGGCTTGGGCAAACCCCGAGCTTGCACCGCAAACGTGGCCGGCGCCCCCGCGTCCACCTCGACGGAAACTGGCGCCGTCGAAATCCGCAATGGCACCGGTCCGACCGTCCGACCAGGTGACCCCACGTCCGTCCCCTGCGCCGCCCGAAAGGCCCCGTCCAGACCGTCCCGGCTGATTGCGTCGAACTCGCCCGTGTCCGGGCTGTAGGTAAACGTCGCGCCCGGCGTGGCCGCGTAGAATTCGACCCGATCCACCAGCGTGGTGGACCCGCCACTGACGCGCCAGAGCTGCACCGCGTCGTAATCCGGACTGAAGCCAGGCCCGCGATAAAACAGCACCTGCAGCTGGGCCGGCAGACGATTCGCACCCCACCAATCGACAACCTGGGCGCGAGTCAATGTCGTCACCACGTTGCTTCGCACCAACAAGATCGTTTCGCCTGGATCGATGCTTCGGCCGGCAAAAAAAGTGGGCTCAGCCGCCTCGATGCCGGCGCTGTCCATCCATCGATATGTGGTGAGGTCGATGCGGTTCGATCCGAAGTTGGTTAGTTCCCAGAAATCCGGGCGCTTGGGGGTGACATCTCCGGCGGCCTCCGCCATCACCTCCGTGATCGCGAGCTGGGCGGAGGCGGACGCCGCCAACGCCAGAACCAGGAATAAAGCCAGCGCGCGCCGGAGTTGCATAGGCGACCTATTTTCCACGTCCACCCGGACTCGCGACGGCCCTGGAAGCAGCCGGGTCCGGAAAAACGGTCCGGATACGTTCTAGCCAGCCGCGCTCGGCGTCATAGGTTTCGTCCGTGACCAACTCGTAGCCCGTGGGGCGGTCGGGGAGGATGGCCAGCCAAGGCTGCCCGCGCAGATCCGTCATGGCGCGGCGAAGATGTTCCAAGGCATGAGCGGACAGCCCGGCGCGAGCGACCCAGACTTTTCGACTGACAACAAATTCGCTGTCCGGGATCGCCGCCAGCCCACGGCTGTGATTGATCTGAAAGGCGCGAAAGGCGGCCACGCCAGCATCGTATTTCCCCTGCAAAACTCCTTCGATGACCGGGGCATGACTGTGGAGATACCCGATTCGCTTGAGGGCCTCGTCCACCCCCAGCTCCCGCACCTCCTCCGCAAACTCCAGGCTCGCATCGAGAAAGTCGTAGCCCATGAGATTCGTCCCGCCCAGCCCGCGCTGGGCCAGTTCCATTTGCGAGCGAAAGCTCACGGTTGAATTCGTCTCCCCGAACGCCACCCGTCGCCCTCGCAAGTCCGCCAAGGATCGAAGGTCCGAGCCCGCCCGGGTGAAAAACACGGCGACTTTCGGCGGCGTCACCGGAACGGCAATCGGCTGCAGTCCCGGCACCCGTTGCCGGGCCTGCAGATAGGGCAACGCGCCGATGCGGGCGAAATCCAACCGGCCGGCACAGAGATCATCCCGACAGTCGACGACGAATTTGTAGAAGCGCACGTCGATCCGCACCGGCTGGACGAGGTCTGCTCCCAACCGCTCTTCCAGGTAAGCCAACAGCTCGGCGTGTTGCTGAGCGCGGCTGGATGGCAGGGCCTCGGCCAGCAGACCCAGCGTGTAGCGCACGACGCCAGTGCGGGCTGGCAACGGCGCCACCGGGCGATTGGCGAGCGCGGCGATTTCCTCGGAGCCGACCAGCATCGAACGGCGCTCTTCGCTGGCCCAAAGGTTCTCGAGGTTCTCGCGCACCATCCCGACCGCACGGGCGAGCAGCCGCGTGGACTCCTGATTGGCAGTGCGCAGCTCGTCAGCCAACGCCGCCTGCTTGTTCTTCTCCCGATTGACCTGCTGCAAAAGTGCCAGGGACACCCCCAGGCCGAGACACAAGCTTGCGATGAGCGCCGTGCCGACTGGGTTCCGGCGCGCCCACCGGGCGGCTCGTGCCCCAAGCCCCAGCGAACGCGCCAGGATCGGTTCACGGCGTTGCCATCGTTCCAGCTCGGCGATCAGGTCGGCCACCGTGGCATACCGATGACGCGGATCCTTTTCCAGGCTCCGCAGACAGATCAGGGCCAGGATCGGATCCACCGCCGGGTTGAGCTTGGCTGGATTGACCGGGTCTTGCTCGATCACCTGGCGCAGAGTCTCGACCGGCGTCGCCGCCGCGAACGGCGGCGAGCCGGTAATGCACTGGTAAAGAATGGTCCCCAACCCATAGACATCCGTCGCCACCGAGGACCCGCCGCCGCGCGCCTGTTCGGGCGCCATGTAACCGGGCGTGCCCATGACTTCCGCGGTCCGGGTGAGCACCCCCTCCTGATCCAGCATTTTCGCCAGGCCAAAATCGAACAGGTACGGACATCCGGATGGATCCAGGAGGATGTTCGCGGGCTTCAAATCCCGATGGAGCACGCCGCGTTCGTGCGCGTACTGCACCGCCCGACCGATCGCGCAGAATTGCGACAACCCAAAGAACGGATACAAAAACGCCGCCGGAGCCGAGGGCGCACCGCGTCGTTCGTTGTCCCACTTTCGCATCTCGGCCGACAGCACCTCACCGTCCATCAAGTCCATGCTGAGGTAATGGGAGCCGTCGCAAGAACCGGAGGCATGGACCCGGACAATGTGGGGATGCTGGAGCTGGGCGGCGGCCTCGGCCTCGACCTGAAACCGGCGCACCTGATCGGCCGTAGCGCCCGGGCCCGCACGAATGACTTTCAGCGCCACCATTCGTCCGGTGCTCAGCTGCCGTGCGCGGTAAACCATGCCCATGCCCCCGCGCCCGATCTCCTCCATCAGTTCGTAGTCTCCCAACCGACCGCCCGCGGCTCCGAACAAGCCCCGATGCGCTCCGCCCGCCGAAGCCGCGAACAGATCGTCCCCTTCCCCACCCGACGCCAGCAAAGCCTCGATTCGACCACGCAAAACGGGTTCATCCTTGCAAGCCGCGTCCAAAAACGCCGCCCGCGCAGCCGGGTCCGGCAGCTGCCGTGCCGCGTGGAAGATCGACTCTTCCCGGGCCACGCCTGCGGCAAATTCTGGGTTCACGGGCGACACCATACACCAATTCATCATGCGCCGTCTCACGGCAAAACCCGACACGGAAACTTCATTTCAGTTGAATCGTCCTGGTTAATCCTCCGTGCGGAACGTGGCCGCGACCTGCACCGCCCCAACGTTCATGACCCGACCACCCGCCACCCGACCCACTCAGTGCTCCCGTCAATCCATCCCGCGCAGCGCCTCGACAATCCACGCCTTCGCGTAGGCCCAGTGGCGTTCAATCGTCCGTTCTGACAGCCCCAAGGCCGCGGCAACTTCCCGATCTGTGAGCCCGACAAAATACCGCAACTTCACTACATCGGCCTTCACCGGGTCCACCGCTGCGAGTCGATCGACGGCCTCATGAATTTGCAACAAGCGATCGTCTGCCTCCGGCGCCGCGAGGTTGATCTCGTCCAAAGGCACCCGCTCCAAGCCTTCTCCATGACGCACGCGATGACGTCGGCGGGCCTTCTCGATCAGGATGCGCCGCATGGCTTCGGCCGCAGCACCGAAGAAGTGGGCGCGATTTTCCCAGCGCTGAACTTCAGGGCGGCCGAGACGCAACCAGGCTTCATGCACCAGGGCGGTGGGCTGAAGGGTTTGCCCTCCGGGTTCATTCGCCATTTTGCCGGCGGCGATGCGGCGCAATTCGTCGTAGACCTTCGAAAGCAATGCCTCCGCCGCCAGCGGATCGCCACGTTCGCTGGCGGCGACATATGCTGTGAAATCGTTCACAAGGATCTAATCCCGGAAGTTCTGAAACTGCAGAGCCACCGGGAAATCGTGGGCTTGCACGGCGCCAATCACCGCCTGGAGATCGTCGCGACTCTTACCCGTGACCCTCACTTCCTCGCCCTGAATCTGCGTGGTCACCTTCAGCTTCAGGTCCCGAATAAAGCCCGTTACTTGCTTGGCAATGGCCGACTCGATGCCTTGCTTGATCTTGATGACCTGCCGGGCGTGGCCCAGCGGAGAAACCTCCGGATCCTTCACCTCCACACACTTCAGGCTGATGTTCCGCTTGGCCAACTTGGAGGTCACAATCTCGACCAGCGCCTTGATCTTGAACTGATCTTCCGCCGTCAGCTTGATCTCGTTTTTCTCCAGCACGATCTCCGCCTTGCTGCCTTTGAAATCAAACCGATTGGCCAGTTCCTTCTTCGAAGTATTCACCGCGTTCTCGATCTCCATCGAGTTCACCTGGGAAACAATGTCAAATGACGGCATGCCGTAAACCCTACGACAAACCACCCCGATCGGGCAAGCCGGCTTACGACACCCCCGGTCCGCGGGGTGCGGTTAAAAGCGGGTGATGGTTCAATGCGTCAAGCTCGCGCCTCACGCGCGCCCGCTGGCCCACGAACGCCCGCCGCGACTCCTTCTCCCCTGAACGGGGAGAAGGCCGGGATGAGGGGTGAGGGAGTCGTGTGGGGCGCGAGCTAAACGCCTTGCACCCTCACCCGCATTTAATTAATTGCACCCTTAACCCGCCATACCACGATAGTGGCATTGCGGTTCCCCCCGTATCTCGGATACTACGTCCGCGACGCGGCGGTCCGACGACGGCCGGAGCGCTCGCCTGGACGCAATGAATGTTGAATCGAGTATGGCACCGCAACCGCTTTCCCCGGCGGCCGGCGGAATCGCGCCGGTCTTTCGCGCGCGCGGCCTGACCAAGGTTTACGGCAGCGGCACCGCCGAAGTCCACGCCCTCGCCGGCGTCGATCTCGACCTCTACGCCGGCGAACTTATCGTCCTCCTCGGCCCGTCCGGCAGCGGCAAAACCACCCTGCTCAATCAACTGGGCGGGCTCGACGTCCCCACCGCCGGTGAACTTTGGTATGGCGATCTCGATCTGACCGATGCCAATGAAACTCAACTCACCCGTTTTCGCCGCGACAGCGTGGGATTCATCTTCCAGTTCTACAACCTCATCCCCAGCCTGACCGCCCGGGAAAACGTCGCCCTCATCACTGAGATTGCCCGGGATCCGATGCCCCCCGAAGACGCGCTTGAGATGGTCGGACTCGCTCCGCGTCTGGATCATTTTCCCGCCCAACTCTCCGGCGGCGAACAACAGCGCGTGGCCATCGCCCGCGCCATCGCCAAACGACCCGAAGTGCTCCTCTGCGACGAGCCAACCGGGGCGCTCGACGTCAAAACCGGGATCGTCGTGCTGGAAGCCGTCGAACGTGCCAACCGGGAACTCGGCACCCTGACCGTAATCATCACCCACAACGCCGTCATGGCGGGCATGGCCGACCGCGTCATCCATTTCTCCGACGGCCGGGTCCACCACATCGAGAAAAACGCCCACCGCGCCGCCGTCACAAGCCTGAATTGGTGACCCGCCCACTCATTAATTCGCCAACTCACCAACTCACTAACTTCCCGTGCTCTCCCACCTTGATCGCAAGCTGCTGCGGGACCTGCGCCGAATGAAGGGGCAGGCGGCGGCGGTTTCGTTGGTGATGGCCTGCGGGCTGGCGATGCTAATCATGTCGCGGAGTCTCATCCATTCGTTGGAGAGCACCCGCGCAGAGTATTATCAAGCCCACCGCTTCGCCGAGGTGTTTGCCGGCCTCAAGCGCGCGCCGCTGCAACTCATGGATCAGGTGCGGGCGATTCCTGGAGTGGCCGCGGTGGAACCCGGCGTGTCGGTGCAGGTGACGCTCGACATTCCGGGCCTCGACGAACCAGCCACCGGCCTCGTTCGTTCGGTCCCGGACTTCCGCGTCCCCGAACTGAACCGACTCTTTCTTCGCGCCGGCGAATGGCTGAAGCCGGGCAGCCGCGGGCAAGTCCTGGTCGGCGAGGCGTTCGCCCAAGCCAACCACCTCAAGCCGGGCGATTTTGTCACCATGGTCCTGAACGGGCGCCGACAGAAGGTTCGCCTCGCCGGCATCGTCCTGTCGCCCGAGTACGTTTTCGAATCCCGGCCCGGCTCCGCCCTGCCCGACAACCGCACCTACGGCATCTTCTGGATGCCGAACGAGGAGCTGGCAAATGCGTTCGACCTGGATGGCGCCTTCAATTCCGTGGTGCTGTCGCTGGCCCCGGGCGCGAGCGAACAGTCGGTCATCGCCGAGTTGGACCGTTTGTTTCAACCCTATGGCGGGCGCGGCGCCCACGGCCGCGCGGATCACCCTTCACACATCCGTGTCTCCGACGAGATCCGCGTGCTGACGATCCTCTCGTTCGGGTTCCCGCTGGTCTTCCTCAGCGTCGCAGCGTTCATGACCAACGCGGTTCTGTCGCGGCTCCTGACGTTGCAGCGGGAACAGATCGCGATTCTGAAGGCCTTCGGCTTTGAGAACCGGGAGATCGCGGCGCATTACCTCAAATTTGCCCTCGCGTTCGTCCTCGGCGGCACGCTCGTGGGAGCGCTCGGTGGGGTCGTCCTCGGATCGCGCCTGGTGGAGATGTATCACTTGTTCTTCCGCTTCCCGGACCTGCGCTTTCAGCTCGACTACAGCGCGCTGGTGACGGCGTTGCTGGTGGCGGCGGCCGCGGCCACGGTGGGTGTGCTGGGCGCGGTCCGGCGCGCCGCCCGACTGCCCCCGGCGGACGCGATGCGGCCGGAGCCGCCCGCCAACTATCGCCCGGCGCTGGTGGAGCGAACCGGCATTGCTCACTTGTTCTCCAACACGTTTCGCATCGCGATCCGCAATCTCGAACGCAAGCCGATGCAGGTCTTTTTCACGGTCGCCGGCCTCGCGCTGGCCACCGGAATCCTCATCATTCCAAACTGTTTTCGCGACAGCGTCGGGCAAATCCTCGAATTCCAATGGGACACGGTCCAGCGCCAGGACGTGAGCATCGGCCTGGTCGAGCCGGACAGCGAGGCAGCCAAACACGCCCTCCGACAGCTGCCGGGCGTCATGAGCATCGAGCCGTTCCGCTACGCGGCGGCCCGCATTCACTTCGGCCAACGTCACCGGCAGCTCGCGATTCACGGGATGAATCCGGTGGGACAACATGAGCGCGTCATCGACGCTCGCTCGCGCGCCATCAATGTTCCTCCGAGCGGGCTGGTCGTTTCCGCAAAGCTCGCCGAAGTGCTGGGAGCCCGCCTCGGCGATCGGGTCACGGTCGAGTTTCTTGAGGGCCGGCGACGCAAGGTGGACGTGCCGCTCACGGGGTTGAGCGAGGATTTTGCCGGCCTGATGGCCCACATGGATCGGCGGGCCTTGAACCGGCTGCTGGGCGAAGGCGATCTCATCACCGGCGCCACGTTCCGCGTTGACGGCCTGCACTGGCGCGAGTTCCTGCGGGAGTTGAAGGAGCAGCCGCGCGTGAGCTGGGTGGTGGTGAAGGAATCGCTCCGGGCTAATTTCCGCCAGACCACGGCGGCCAGCATCAATCTCATTCAGTCGATTTACCTGACGTTCGCGACAATCGTGGCCTTCGGCGTCGTTTACAACAACGCCCGCATCTCGCTCGCCGAACGCGGCCGGGAACTGGCCACGTTGCGGGTCATTGGTTTTTCCCAGCGCGAAGTCGCCGCCGTGCTGATCACCGAACTGGTCATCCTCGCCCTGATCGCCGTGCCGCTCGGCCTCGCCTTCGGCACCGTCCTGGCCACGGGAATTCTTCAGGCGGTCAACACTGAAACAGTCCGGTTGCCCACGCTTTTCACCACGCACAACTATGCCTTTGCCGTGTCGGTGGTGGCCACGGCCTCAACCATCTCCGCCTTGGTCGTCCTGCGTGCCCTGAAACACCTGAACCTGGTCGGCGCCCTGAAGGCACCCGAGTGAACTCGACTAACAAGTTTCGATTCTCGCTGCACGCGCTACCCATCCGCTTTTTTGATTTGCCCGTATGAATCAAACCCAACCCGCCACCAAACGATCGGCCCAACGACCGCGCGGACCGCGCATCCGCCGCGCGCTCACCTATCTCGGCGCCCTCCTCATCCTCGCCCTCATTGTCGTCGGAATGCTGCCCAAACCGGCGCCCGTCGAAACCGGCCGGGTCTCCGTGGGCCGCCTCCGCGTCACCGTAAACGAGGAGGGCAAAACCCGCCTGAAACAGCGCTACGTCGTCTCAGCGCCGGTGTCCGGACAACTCCGGCGCATTCCTTTTAAAGCCGGCGCGGAGCTGACCAATACCCAGGTCGTGGTCGCCGTCATCGATCCCAGCAGCCCCGCCCTCCTCGACGCCCGCACGCGCACCCTCGCCGAGGCGCGGCGCGACACCGCCGCCGCCCAGCTCGAGAAGTCCCGCGCCCAGCACAAGTTCGCAGCCAGCGAATTGCGCCGCAACGAAACGCTGCACCGGGACGGCACGGTCTCCGCCCAGGAATTCGAGCAGGTGCAATGGCGCGAAACTTCCGCTTCACGCGAACTGGCCGCGGCTGAAGCCGCCTTGCGCCAGGCCGAGGCCGAACTGCTCGAATTCGCCCCCCCCCAGGCCGGCGCCCGACCTCCCGTCGAACTGCGCGCGCCCGTCTGTGGCCGCGTGCTCCGCGTCTTTGAGGAAAGCACCCGCACCGTCGCTCTCGGCACTCCCCTGCTCGAGATCGGCGATCCCAACGACCTCGAGGTCGTGATCGAGGTGCTCTCCCGCGACGGGGCGATGATCAAGCCCGGCACCCCGGTTGAGCTTGAACAATGGGGCGGAACCGAACCACTCAAAGCCGCGATCCGTCTGGTCGAACCCGCCGCCTTCACCAAGGTCTCGGCGCTCGGCGTCGAGGAACAACGCGTCTATGCCGTCGCCGACCTGCTCACGCCTCCCGGCGAACGGGGCAATCTCGGCGATCAATTCCGCGTCGAGGCCCGCATCATCACCTGGCAAAACGAGCGCGCCCTGAAGGTTCCCAGCGGCGCTGTCTTTCGCCAGGGCAACGACTGGTTCGCCTACGGCATCGCCGAGGGCCAGGCCCGCCTTCGGCCAGTCAAAGTCGGCCGCGCCAGCGACAGCGAAACGGAGGTTCTCGACGGCTTGAAGGACGGCGACGAAGTCATCCTCTACCCGGGCGATCGCATCCGCGACGGCCTCAAGGTTCGTGTGGTGAAAATGTGATCGATTGATCCCGACGTTGGATTTTCAAACCGCAGATAGACTCAGATGCACGCAGATAACGACGGGGCTTTCGTCGAACCCGCGTCTCCAAGTCGTGATTGATAGGTTGTCGCGGATCCCAGTCCTCGATGGAGGTGCTGAAATCTGCGTCCATCGGCGTGAATCCGCGGTTCAATCGTTGGTCAGGAATGTTGCGTGTTGTTTTGGGCTGGTCGCCGGCGCTTGCTTTTCCCCGAGGTCTCCCGCACACAATCACCCGCCACCACAACCGGCATGCCTGACATGAAACTGGGATTCGTCTCCGCCATCCTGCCCGAATGTTCGCTCGAGCAGGTGCTCACGTTCGCCGCCACCGAAGGCTTCTCCTGCGTCGAAGCCATGTGCTGGCCCGTCGGACGCGCCGAACGCAAGTATGCCGGCGTTACGCACGTGGACGTCACTGCGCTCACCAAGAGTTCAGCCGAAGACATTCTCGCCCTGTGCGCCACGACCGGCGTCGCCTTGAGCGGGCTCGGCTACTACCCGAATCCGCTCGACCCGGACCCGTCCGTCGCCCGCGTCGCCGTTGAGCACTTGAAGAAGGTCATTCGCGCCGCGCCCAAGCTGGGCCTGCGCAACGTCAACACGTTCGTCGGCCGCGATTGGACCCGAAGCGTCGACGAAAACTGGCCGCGTTTCCTCAAAACGTGGCGACCACTCCTCCGTCTGGCCGAGGATCACGACGTCCGCATCGGGATCGAGAACTGCCCGATGCTCTTCACGCGGGACGAATGGCCCGGTGGGAAAAATCTTCTGACCAGCCCGGCGATCTGGCGGCGGGCCTTTCACGATCTGCCATCGCCGAACTTCGGCCTGAACTTTGATCCGTCCCACTTCGCGCTCCAATTCATGGACCCGGCCAGCGCCCTGCATGAGTTCAAGGACAAGCTCTTTCATCTCCATGCCAAGGATGTGAAGATCCATCGCGATCGACTCAATCAGGTCGGAGCGTTCGCCCATCCGCTCGAATGGCATCAGCCGCGGATCCCCGGCTACGGCGAAATCGACTGGGGCCGATTCATGGGCACGCTGATGGAGACCGGATACGACGGCCCGGTTTGCATCGAGGTTGAAGACGACACCTTCGGCAAGAGTCTCGCCGGAAGGCAACGAGCGTTGCGCGTCGCCGGCAACCTCCTGCGTCCTTACTTTGGGCAAAGTTGCTCGCCCGTGCGCTAATCCCAATGCCGAAATGCCTCGATGTCGCGAGCCGTGTCGCCAACCGATTCCCAAACCGATGAAAACCGGACTGCCCGTTTCCACTCATCAACCTCCCTCCACGATGAAAACTCCTGCCTTTACCCGTCGCGATGCCCTGAAGGCAACCGCGGCAGCGATCGGGCTTTCCGCGATGGCCTTTGAGCCGTCGCGGGGCGCCGCCGCCGAAAACCCGCGCCCGGATCCCCGACGCGGGGCGGTCAAGCGGTATCCCATGCTCAAGTCGATCAACCAATGGGCCTTCCCCTACCCGGACCGCATGAACCTGAGGGAATGCCTGCAGTTGGCCAAGGACGCCGGGTTCGACGGGATCGAATTGAACTACGATTTGGACAACGATCTCTCGCCGAAGGCCGGGACGCGCGAGTTTCGCGAAATTCGGCAGCTGGCCGATCGCATCGGTATTCGGATCAGCGGCCTCTGCTCCTTTCTTTTCTGGCCTTATCCGCTCACGAGCAACGACGCCACCAAGCGCGCACGCGGCCTCGAACTGGCCGGCAAAATTGCCCAGGCCGCCGCGGACCTCGGCGTGGAAAATGTCCTCCTCGTCCCCGGCGCCGTGCATATCCCGTGGCGAACCGATCACGAGCCCGTCCCGAACGACGTCTGCGATCGCCGCGCCCGGGAAGCGGTCGGTCAACTCGCGAAACAAGCCGAGAAGCTGAAAGTCTTCCTCAACATCGAGAACATCTTCTTCAACGGCTACCTGATGACGCCGATGGAAATGAACTCGTTCGTCGACAGCTTCGGCAGCGAACACGTGCGCGTCCACTTCGACACCGGCAACATCTCCATGTTCCAATATCCCGAACATTGGGCGTCAGTGCTCGGCAGGCGCATCAAGAACGTCCATCTCAAGGAATTCACGAAGAAGGGAACTGATTTCTCGCTCGAAACGTTCCGTCCGTTGCTGGATGGCACGACCAATTGGCCGGCGGTAACGGATACGCTTGATCAGGCCGGGTACCAGGGCTTCCTGACCTTCGAATACTTCCATCCGTATCCGCACTATCCCGAGGCCCTGATCTGGCAGACGTCCGACTCCCTGGACCGAATTCTCGGACGAAAGGCATAAGCCGGAAACGCTCAACCGTTCGCCACTCAACTGAATTGTTCCGCGCCGGCCCTGCCTAACGTTCGACCACGCGATAAAACACAGGCCCGCTGGCGAGGGCATCGCAAACCGAAATCTGCTCCCGGCCATCCCCGCTGGGGAACGATTGAATTTCCGTCCAGTCACCGCCACTGATCCGGCTGCTTCGTTCCACCGCATAGGACTTGCCGGCGGCGGGTGCGAACTTAAAGCAGACCTGGTCGCCGAGCCGGACGGGTTCCACGATGCGCAAGATCGGCGTCGTGGAATAGGTGACCACCATCTGCGGCTGGCCGACTGGGAATTCCCGCGAAACGAACCGTCGCGCCGTCTGTTCGGTGGCCACTTCCGCCGAATCCTTGATCAGCCAGCCGAAGTTCGACGCTGGAGTCGTCACCCAATACTGCACGTCTGCCACCACGCCCGCACCGGAGTAATACAGCGACCCCTCCGCAGGCCCTGACCCGCTGGCGGCGCCGACAAAGTCCAAGCCAGCCGCACCTCCGGCGGCAGCCCAGTCGGCCTGCCCCAGCCGCCGAGCCGTCCAAGTCGCTTCGCCGGACGTGGCGAGCCCGCCTGACGCGGTCAACGCCCCAGCTCCTTTGGTGCCCTCGCCCCAATCCACGAGGACCCGATGCAGGTCGCAGATGGCTGGCTTGACCCCCAACGGCTCGCGAATTACCGGAATCGTCAGGCGCACTTCGGTGACGGTTGCCCCGATCGGAATGCCGCTCAGGTCAAATCTCATCAACCCGCGGGCGGCCGTGCGATGTCCAGTGACACCAATGGCCACCGATTGCACGGCGCCCATATTATTGGCGGGATCGGACTGCATCAGGGTGGTGTCCGCGGAAGGAACCAAGGTGACGGAGGCGCCGTGCAGACGGACGGGCATCCCAACGCACAACCAAAACGTCACCGTGACGGCCATCGCCAACGCGCGCCGGACTTCGATACTCATGCCCAGTGTGATATCGGCTCGGAATTCATTGGTCAATGCGGGCTTACCCTCGCTCCCGTAACGCCTGCCTCCCTGCGGGCCGGGAGCGTAGCATCCTTGCTTCGCCTACGCCGAGCGCGGTGGGCGATGGATTCAAAGCGAAAGCGGCGGTGCCCGCCGCACTCCATGACGCTCCGCGCGTCTGCGGGCGCCAGGCTGTCGCGCCAGCGTCTTGGAGTGCGGGGGCGCAGCACCGCTTGGGATGGAGCGCGCAAAAGCTGGCGCGCCGCTCAAGATAAAGCCCGGCCCGGCCAGACCCGGTGCATAGCGTCTGCGCTCTTGCGGAACGTCAGCCCTGCCTTCACCCAGTTTTTTTCACACCCCGGAAACCGAGCAAGGCGCCGAGGCCCTCGACATCCGATCGGGTGGGTGGCAAGGTTTGCCCGTGTCCGTTGCCAAACTGGAACTGCTCCGCGCCTTGCTGCGCTCCTATGAATCCTGTCTGGTCGCCTACTCGGGCGGCGTGGACTCGGTCTTTCTCGCGCGCGTCGCCCGGGACACTCTGGGCGACCGGGCGCTGGCGGTGATCGCCGATTCGCCAAGCCTGCCGCGGCGTGAGCTCGACGAAGCCCTGGCCATCGCCCAGGAATTCAACTTTCCGGTGGAAGTCGTCAGCACGAACGAGTTCGAGAACGACCGTTACCTGGCCAATCCGGTTAATCGCTGCTATTTCTGCAAGCACGAGCTGTTCACCCGGCTGGAGCCGATGGCCCGTGAGCGGCAGTTCAAAGTCATCGCCTACGGCGAGAATGCGAGCGACGTAGGAGACTTTCGTCCGGGCGCGCAAGCCGCCGCTGAGTTTCAAGTCCGGGCGCCACTCAAGGAAGCCGGGCTGACCAAGGCAGAAATCCGCGCCTTGTCCGCCGAATTGGGCCTGCCGACGGCGGACAAGCCCCAAATGGCATGTCTCAGCTCGCGCATTCCTTATGGGGAGGCCGTCACGCCCGCCAAGTTGCGCATGATCGAGCAGGCGGAATACGTCCTGCGCGACCTCGGCTTCCACGACGTGCGCGTCCGGCACCACGAACTTCGGGCCAGCCCCACGCCCGCCGTGCCCGGCACTTTGCTCGGTCCCGAAGCGAACCCGTCAGCAGCCGCTGCCTCAGCCCCCACCGCACATCTGGCCCGGATTGAAGTTGGGCCGTCGGAAGTCCCGCGGCTGCTCGAGGCAGCGTGCCGGGAGCGCATCGCGGGCGCCCTGCGCGAACTGGGCTACGCCCACGTCACGGTCGATCTCGAAGGCTACCGCCGCGGCAGCCTGAATCAGGCTGTCACGCCGGCGCCCATTCAGTTCAAAGCCATGGCCGCCCGGACCGCCTGAGGGAGGAGCAGCGATGATCAGCGATGCTATATCCCGGCGGTGTAGAACTATTTACCCTTGGCAAATCGGAACTTTTTGCCGTTAACGGTTTAAGTTAAGAAGAGCAGCGCTATGCCACAATTCGCGTATAAAGCCCGGCGTCGGACCGGCGAAGTCGTTCAAGGCGTCCTGGAGGTCGCGGATCGGGCGGCGGCCTTGTCGCAGATCGAACGACTTGGGCTGTTCCCGGTCATGGTCGATGCCTCCAAGTCCACGGTCTCCGCCGTGGAAAAGGCGGAGAAAGCCAAGACCAAGGAGGGTGCGCCGAAGGAGTCCGCCGTACCCGCGATGTTCCGCAACCGGCGCAAGCGTCGCCCCAAGCTGCAGGAGCTCGCCACCTTCACCACCCAGCTTTCCAACCTGCTGAAGTGCGGCATGCCCCTCACGGTGGCGCTGCACAGCATGTCCCACCTCGAATCCAAAGGCATTCCGCGCAACGTCCCCAGCGAGCTTCGCCAGGATGTCATGGAGGGCAAGAGCCTGTCCGCGGCCATGGCCAAGCAGCCGGAAATCTTCTCCGACCTCTACCGCAACATGGTCCAAGCCGGCGAACAATCCGGCGCGCTCGTCGACGTGCTCCGCCGTTTGTCGCAGCACTACGAACGCTTCGCCGAGGTGCAGTCCAAGTTTAAATCCGCCCTCATCTACCCGGCCATCGTGGCCTGCGTCGGCGTGGTCATCATCATCTTCTTCATGACCTTCATGCTGCCGCGGTTCATGCAGATCTTCGACGGCTTGAAGGTGCCCCTGCCCTGGGCCACGCAGATGCTGATGAACGTGAGCAAGGCCTTCAGCAGCTACTGGTGGCTGATGATGCTGGTCGTCCTGGCCATCGCCGTCCTGTTCAACCGCTTCAAAGCGACCGAGCAGGGCAAAAACAAGATCGACAGCTGGAAGATGAACTCGCCGCTGCTCGGGAAGGTGGTTCGCTTGAACCTGTTCGGCCAGTTCTGCCGCACGCTGTCGACGCTGCTGATCAACGGCGTGCCGGTGCTAACCGCGCTCAAGATCACCGAGGAAATCGTGCCCAACCGTATCGTCAAGGAGGCCATCGCCCGCACGCGCGAGCAAGTCACCGACGGCAAGACCATCGCCCAACCGCTGGCCCAAAGCCGGCTGTTCCCACAGCTCATGATCGATCTGATCAAGATCGGCGAGGAGACCGGCGATGTGCCGGGCGCATTGCAAAATCTCGCGGAGACCTACGAGAACGAGCTGACCCTGCAATTGCGCGTGCTGACGAACCTGATCGAACCGGCCATGATCATCGCGATGGCCATCGGCGTCGGCGGCCTGCTGTTCAGCATCCTGTCCGCCATGTTCGCCATCACCAGCAGCCTGAACCGGAATTGAGCCTGAGCCGACCCCGCTGCCCACTCCAAATGAACCGACAAAGGCTCCACCTCACCCGGTCCCGCCTCGCGGGCCCACCCTCTCCTCCGCAAAGCGGCGGAGAAGGCTCTTGCGGAGGGCTGCACATGGAAAGCGCGGGGCACCCGGTCCAGGCATCGCGCCGTCAGGCCTTCACGCTGATCGAGCTGATGGTCGTCATCGCCATCATCGCGATCATCATGACGATGGGCATTCCATTCGTGCGCATGGCGATCGACAATGGCAAGGGCATGACGAAGGCGATGAAGGACATCCAGGAAGCGTGCAGCCACGCCCGGGCGATCGCCATCCTGCAGCAGACGACGAGCGAGCTGCGGATCCACCCGAACGCCGGCGTGTTCGAGGTCAGCGGTTCCAGCGCGCCGGTGCGTTCGGACGACACCTTCAGCCCCGATGTCCACGGCAACGAGTGGCGTTCCTCGGCCCGCAGCAGCAGTGGAGGTGACGGCGGGAGCGGATTCAAAGCCACGCTGCCCACCGGCATTCGCATCGAAGGCCTGGGCGTGAACGGCGAGGACTGGACGGAAGACGAGGTCGCCCGCGTCCGGTTTTATCCGAATGGCACCTGTGACGCCATGAGCGTCGTGCTGATCTCGGATGAGAATGAGCGCCGCAACATCTGGCTTGAAGTCGTGACCGGCCTGCCGGAGGTAGAGAGCGATCCGCAACGATTCCGGGCGCGCTAAAGAAAACCACCTTCATCCAAGCCGCGTGAAAACTGCCATTCGACGAGGGCCCCGCTGTGACAGCCGCCGATTCCGGCGGGCCAGCGACGCTTTCAGCATGCTCGAGGTCATCGTCGCCTGCGCCATCTTCTTCATGGTGTCATTCGCGCTCCTCGAATTGGTCACCCGCAGCCTGAACGCCGCCAAGTCCCTGCAGATTCGTGAACCGGATCCGGGCATTGTGCTGGCCGCCCTGTCGATGACCAACGCGTTTGAGGAAGGCGGCATGTCCGGCGACTACGAGGATATCGCGCCAGGGATGTATCCGGGTTACCGCTGGGAGGCGAACATCACCGAAGTCGGCACCAACGGCCTGTTCAACGTCGAGGTTTTCACCTACAGCCAGCGAAAGAACAAAGGAGCCACCCAGGTCTCGACCTTGTTCTGGCGCCCCAATTCCAAGCCCGGCAGCGCGACGAAAGGACGGCCATGAGAGTTACTCTATCCCGCGACTCTGGCTTCGCCTTTGGAGCCTCCCTGCGCACTCCCTCTCCCCTCGACCGCGAGAGGGCCAGGGCGAGGGGAGAAGGAGGCATGCAAAGCCGGCTCCGGCCACGCGTCGCGCGCGCACGCTCGCGTGGCTTCACCATTCTCGAAGTCCTCCTCGCTCTGGGCATCTTCATGATGATCCTCACCGCGATCTACTCGACGTGGATGGCGATCCTGAAGGGATCGCGCGCCGGCCAGCAGGCCGCGGCGGAAGTACAGCGTTCGCGCATTGCGATGCGCACGCTCGAAGACGCCTTCACATCCACAGAGTATTTCGTGGCCAACATGAAGCACTACCTGTTCTTCGCCGACACCAGCGGAGACATGGCCTCGGTCAGCCTGGCCACGCGTTTGCCCGGATCGTTCCTGGGTATCGGCCGCTACGGCGATCAGGTGGTGCGTCGGGTGAGCTTCTACACGCAACCGGGCAAGGACGGAATGGCCGAACTGATGATGAGCCAGGCGCCCGTGCTGCTGAACACCAACGACAACACCGAGGCCTTCACGCTAACCTTGGCCAAGGACGTCACCATGTTCAGCCTGGCGTTCTACGACGCGCAGAAGAATGAGTGGCTGGATGAATGGAAATATACCAACCAGCTCCCGAAGGTGGTCAAGATCGCCCTCGGCCTCGGCAAGGATCGCAATGGCAAGGCCTACGACGTGGCCACGACCGTGGTCGCATTGCCATCGGTAGGGGTGGCGGGGGACGTTCAAGGGGCGAGCTTTGCGCCGCCGCCTCCGTCGGGGACGGGTGACCCCAACCTGCCGCCGACTGGACTGCCGGGACAACCCGGCTACCCTGGCTTCCCCGGCCAGCCCGGGTACCCAGGCTACCCTGGCCAACCGGGTTATCCGGGCGGCTCACGCTTGCCGGGCGCGTTGCAGCCGGGATTCAACAATCCCATCCGCAAATAGCATGCGCACCTTTCCTGCCAAAGCTTCCAAAGGTCAGTCGCGGAGATCAGGCATCGCGCTGATCATGGTGCTCGTGGTCGTGGTGGTGCTAAGCATCCTGGCCTTCGGCTTCGCGTACTCGATGAAGGTCGAAACCACGCTGGCGCGCCACGCCATGTTCAGCTCTGAGTTGGACTGGGCGGGGCGATCCGGGATCGAAGTGGCGAAGTGGATTCTGTCCGAGGAATCCAAAGGCCAAAACGCCATGTTCGATTCGCTGCGTAACAAATGGGCGGGTGGCCCGGGCGACTCGAACAGTCCGATCTCCGAAATCGACCTGAAGAACTATCCGTTGTATCGCCCCGACGGCTCGCTCTTCGCCAATCTTTCCATCGAGATCGTCGACAACGATCGAAAGTTCAACATCAACACCGCGGACGAAACGCGCATCAAACAAGCCCTGACCCTGATTGGCGTCGACGCTGGAGCGTTCACCGCCATCACCAGTTCGATCCTCGACTGGCGCGACGCGGACAAAAGCCCCCACATGGGCGGAGCGGAAACCGAGTTTTACGAGGCGCAGTCGCCTTCCTATTTTTGCAAGGACGGCCCGTTCGACGAGATCACCGAACTGCTGCTGGTCAAGGGCGTGACTCCGGCGATGTTCTGGGGTGCGAAAGGCAGCGGCGCCGCTGTCGTCATGAACCGCCCGCAAGGCGCGCGCGGCAGCCATTTCGACGAGCCCACCTACGCCGTGGGCCTGAACGATGTCTTCACCTGCCTGTCCAGCCGCCTGGTAAACATCAACACCGCGTCAGCCACGGTTTTCCAGATGATGTTTCCAGAGTTCGACACCACCATCGCCGACGCCATCATCCGCGAGCGTTCGGGGCCGGATGGCGCGCCGGGCACCGACGACGACACGCCGTTCCGGACGGCCAGCGAAGTGATGGGCCGGGTACGGGAGCTCGGCATGCTGGGCCAGAACCCGGCGGCCGCCCAGCAATTGGCCTCCAGTTTCACCACCCGCAGCCTCGTGTTCGAGGTTCGGGTCAAGGCATCAATCGGGAACACGAAGCGGGATTACGTGGGCATTCTGCGGCGGAACAACGCCAAGGACATCCAGACCTTGAACCTGTACTGGAAGTGACCGGGAAAACCATGCTTGCCATGGCATGGGCCCGCCCGCCTAATCTCGCCGATGTCCTACTGGACCGTCATCCTACTTGGCATCATTGAGGGAATCACCGAGTTCCTCCCGATCTCGTCCACCGGCCATCTGCTGCTGGCCGAGCATGGGCTGAAGCTCAACACGCAACCCAGCGAGCTGTTCAATGTGGTCATTCAATGCGGCGCCGTGCTGGCCGTGCTGCTCGCTTTTTCCAAACGTCTGACCCAATTCTGGACTGATCGAAACAGCGCCGAAACACGCGGTTACCTGGCGCGCATGGCAGTCGCATTCGTGGTCACCGTGGTCGGTGTGCTGGCCTTGAAAAAGGCAGGCTTTGGCAAGCTGCCGGAAACTCCCCAACCCGTGGCCTGGGCCACGTTGATCGGCGGCGTCGTGATTCTGGCCCTCGAATGGTCCAACCGCAACCGGACCAACCAGGGCGCAATCACCTGGACGGTCGCCATCGCCGTCGGACTCGCCCAAGTCGTCGCCGCCACATTCCCAGGCACGTCGCGCTCCGGCGCTTCCATCCTGATGGCCATGGCCATCGGCGTCGCCCGCCCCGCCGCCACCGAGTTTTCGTTCCTCCTGGGAGTGCCCACGCTGCTCGCGGCCGGCGGCTATTCCATTCTGTCGGCCTGGCGCCACGCCGAGCCGGTTCCGGAATCGTTCGGCCAGCTCGCCCTCGGCACCGGCGTCGCCGCCATCACGGCATTCATCGCCGTGCGCTGGTTGCTTCGCTACGTGCAGACACACACGTTCGTGCCCTTCGGCTGGTATCGGCTCGCGCTCGGAGCCTTGATTCTGGCCATCGCTCGTTGATGCGCCAACCGGGCAGATCCGCGGACAAACCTTCGGTTGTCACCGACCGCACGCCTCGCTAGTCTTAATCGAGACAGATCGTATGAGTTCGAAGCCAAGCATTCTCTACTGCCATTGCGCGCATGCGCAGGTGGTGCCGCCCGAGGTCAAGGCCGCGGTCCTGCGCCGGCTGTCCGAAGCTGGCGTCAGCTTTGAGGCAGTGGCTGACCTCTGCGAAATGTCAGCCCGTCAGGATCCTACTCTGCAACGTCTGGCCAACGGCACGTCCGGTCTGAAGATCGCCGCCTGCTATCCCCGGGCGGTCAAATGGCTCTTCGCCGCCGCGCAGGCGCCGGTGGCTACGGACCGAACCGAAGTGCTCAACATGCGCACCTTGTCGGCCGACGACGTGGTTCGGGGTCTGTTCACGGACGAACTTCAACCCAACCTGCCCACGGGCAAAGCCGAGGCGCCGACGCCAACCGAGGCAACCGAACCAGCTCCCACCACCGCCTAACGCCCATGTCCCTGCGCGATCAAACCACTTTGCGGGTCGTTCTCTATGAAGGACCTGATGTCACCCCGCTGCCGGCAGAAGATCGTTATTCCGCCCTGACGACGTTGCTCGAACGGGGCTATGCCGTCACCCGAGTGAGTGGCCACGGTGAAGTCGCCCGGCACGACGCCGGCTCAATCCTCGTCCTCGGCCGCTTTAACGGCGGCAGCCCTCCCGCAGGCCAGGCGTCCGGAGGCGCATCGGTTCGTTTTGCCGATCTCGATGGATTCGAAGCGGGACAACAAACCGGCCAGCCGGGCTTTGCCGGGGGATTGGCCGCCCGCGTTGAAGCTGAACGTCAGACCAACCAGGCGGCCCGACACGGTGACTGGAAGCCGTGGTTCCCGGTCATCGACTACGATCGTTGCACCAACTGCATGCAGTGCCTGAGCTTCTGCCTGTTCGGCGTCTATGGCGTCGACGCCGGCCAGAAGATCCAGGTGCAAACCAGCGACAACTGCAAAACGAACTGCCCGGCCTGCTCACGCGTGTGCCCGGAAGCGGCCATCATGTTCCCGAAGTACAAGGCCGGCCCGATCAACGGAGACGTGGTGAGCGACACAGATCTGAACCGGGAGAAGATGAAGATCGACATCAGCGCCCTGCTGGGCGGGGATGTCTACTCCCTGCTGCGCGAGCGCAGCGACAAGGCCAAGAGCCGTTTCAGCAAGGAGCGGGATGCGGACAAGGCACTTAAGGAACGCCAGAAGTGCCTCGTCAAACTCGCCCAGAGCGGCGATATCCCGCCCGAAGTCCTCATGAGCCTGCCTTCACCAGACGAAATCGCCCGGCGCGCGGAGGAGGCCAAGGCAAAAGCCCAAGCCGCCCTCGACGCCCAGCCGAAACCGACCTGAAGACAACGGTCCGCTTCACGGGTCCGCCAGGTCCGCCTAACGGCGGCCGGCCTTGGCGCGTTCCTTGTCGGTCAGCGTGCGCAGAAACGCGAGCACATCACGGGTCTCACTTTCCGTCAGTTGCTTGTCCAGCTGCAGGAACGCCATAGTCTTCACGGTCTGCTCCAATGTGGCCTGTTTGCCATCGTGAAAATAGGGCGCGGTCAACTCGATGTTGCGCAGGCTGGGCACCTTGAACTTCTGCTTGTCATCGTCATCCTTCGTCACGTCAAACCGCCCGGCATCGCTGGTCGTATACGGGTGAACCAAACCGACCTTGTGATAGGCGTTGGCGCCCAGCAACGGCCCGTTGTGGCACGTGGTGCAGCCCACCGTCAAAAACGTCTTCAGGCCGCGCAGTTCCTCCGCCGTCAGCGCCTCATCCTTGCCCTTGAGAAAATCATCAAATCGATCGTGGGTCTTCAGGGTCCGTTCAAACGCAGCGATGGCGCGGGCGACGTTGTCGTAGCTGACCGCCACGGGCTCCTTCGGAAACGCCTTGGCGAACAACCCCGGGTAAGACTTGTCTCCCGCCAGGCGTTTGATGACTTCCTGGTCGTTCGGCATGGCCATCTCGATCGGGTTCAAAACCGGCCCCTTGGCTTGATCCACGAGGGTGGCGGCCCGCCCATCCCAAAACTGAGCGAGATGAAAGCCGGCATTCAGCACGGTGGGCGAGTTTCGTCCACCTCGCTTGCCAAAGGCACCCGGCGAAGTCACTTCATTGTCCACCCCGCCCCGCCCTTCATCCACCCGGTGACACGAGTTGCACGACTGGCTCTTGTTCACTGAAAGCACCGGATCGAAGAACAGCTTTCGCCCCAGGCTCACCATCGCCGGAGTGTCGTGCTCCGCTCCCGGCATCTTGTCTGGGAGCGGCCCGATCAGCTTCAGCGCCTGTTCCCGCAGCTCCCGGGCTTCCGGGACCGTCGCGGCGTTCGCTCCGCAAATTCCGGACATCACGAACCCTGCCACGCCGGCCAGCGCACCAAGGGTCCGCCCAATGTTTGTTTTGATGAGTGTCTTCATATCGTTTTGCTTTCCACTTCAAGCCTGCCGCCCCCCCGGCGCTGTCTCACGCCAAGGCTTGGAATTCAGTGAGCGAAAATTGACCCACACCCCGCCCGAAACATTCATAGTTATCCATCAAATTGCTCATCCTATTTTGCGGTGGGCAGGAAAAATGCAGGTAAGGGAGGTTCAAGGGAAGCCACCCGTTCCTTTTTGACCTGCTCACCAGACATGAACGGGCGGACTGCTCGGACGGACCGCGAGCCCCGCACTGCGGGGCCCGCAGCGGCGCGAGCCGGAGACGATGCCCGAGGGTTTGTTCGTGCGCTGCCGATTCCACCCGCTGCGGGCCGCAGGCCCGCGCTCCGGAGGGGCGGTTCATGGGAAGCCTTCACGAGTTTCGCACTCGTGCCCCTTGGCCCATGAACCGGGGAATGCTCCACCTCACCGCCTCCGGAGAGAGGTTCGCAGAGAGGAATCTTCGTCCCAAACTTCGTCGTGAACTTAATCAGGCGGGTTCGAATAAGTTGGGTCGCCAACGAAGTTTGCGAAGAGGATTTTGGGGCGGTTCATGGGAAGCCACCCGTTCCTTTTTTGACCTGCTCACCAGACATGAACGGGCGGACTGCTCGGACGGACCGCGGGCCCCGCACTGCGGGGCCCGCAGCGGCGCGAGCCGGAGACGACGCCTGCTGGTGCGTGTCCAAGGCGTTATCTATAGGTTGTCGCAGATTCCAGTCCTCGATTGATCGTTTGAAATCTGCGTCCATCGGC
>JBGARF010000031.1:0-146205 GCA_044230345.1 Limisphaerales bacterium | reverse complement strand
CAAGGGCTCTTCATCAATTACAGCGCCACCTTCGAACATCTCGACAGCCTCGGCAAAACCAACCTCGCCCTGATCGATGAAGTCACGATTCACGAGATGATCCGCCAGGTGCAGGCCAACGGCCTCTTCGAAGACAACCGTCCTGACTTCCTCGTCAATGACGTCCGCGACCCGGACGATCTCCCCGATCACCTCTATCTGAGCGACGGCTCGACCAACGACGTCGCCGTGGTGCGTTCCGCCTTCCCTGACGGCGCGCCGACGGGAACCGACCTCTCCGTCACCCTCACGGCCGCCATGCCCGCGGGTTGGGCCTACTTGCGCGTGCCCGACCCGGCCAATGGCGCCTATCGTCTGGCCCGCGTCCTGCGCAGCGACGGCCGCGTCGTTCCGGTGGATACAAACGCCTGGCAGACCGACCGCACGTTCATCGGTCGCACGCAGCGGCCCATCCGCGAGAACCTGCTGCACCTGCTCGACTATGACAGCACGGGCCTCTACACCCTGATCTACGAACCGCTGCCGGCGACGGACTTCGCGCCGCCGAGCAGCGCGGTGGCCTCGCTGCCCGCATTCACCACCACTCAGATCCCCGTCAGCTGGAGCGGCACCGACAACGGCGGCGGAACCATCGCCAGCTACGACATCTATGTCGCGGAAAACCGCGGGCCGTTCATCCCGTGGCTGCAGGGCGTCTCCCAGCAGGCCGGCATTTACGAAGGCATCGGCGGTCGACGTTATGAGTTCTACTCCATCGCCACCGACACCGCCGGCAACCGCGAGGCGCCTCCCCTCTATGCCGACGCCCAGACGGTCGTCGCACTCTCCAACAACCCGCCGACGCTGGTGCTCAATGCGCCTGCGGCCATCAACGAAGGCGAGACGCTGGTCATCACATCGACGGCCAGTGATCCGGAGATGCCCGCGCAAAGTCTGCTCTTCAGCCTCCTGGCCGGCCCGCCGGGCGCCATCATCAACCCGGGCACCGGACGCATCGAATGGATTACGGGCGAAGGCAGCGGCCCGAGCACAAACGTGTTCCGCGTTTCCGCCCGCGACAACGGCCTGCCGCCGCTCTTCGTCACCAACCAGGTCACTGTCATCGTCCGCGAGGTCAACAGCGCGCCTGTGCTGGCCACCATCGCCAATCGCACCATCAACGAAGGCAACGCCCTGTCCGTGACCAACTCCGCCTTCGACGCGGATCTGCCGGTGCAAACGTTGACCTACGCCCTCGGGTCCGGCGCGCCGGCCGGGGCGACCATCAACGCCCAAAGCGGTTTGTTCCGCTGGCGTCCCAGCCAGACGCAGGGCGGCACCACCAACCGCATCTCGATCATCGTGAGCGACAGCGGTTCGCCCAGCCTCTCGGCAACCCAACAGTTCAACGTGATCGTGCGCGATACCCAGGCCGACTTCCGCCTGGCCCTTGGCCGCACCAACCTCCTGCGCGGCGCCACCAGCAGCGTCCCCGTGCAGCTGACCTCCGGCCTCGAACTGACCAACGTGCGCTTCACGTTGCAACAGCCGGTGACGGCGTTGACCAACCTCAGTCTGCTGCCCACCGCGCCGGAACTGGGTTCGGCCACCCTCACTCCGCAGGCGCCAGGACTCGCACAAATCACGTTCCTGCCCGTCGCAGGCCAGTCGTTCCAGGGCGATTCAACCCTCGCCTCGCTGCGCTTCACAGCCTTGCCTACAGGACCGTCGCTCATCCTGCCGTTGCTCGTGAACAATGTTGAAGCGCGGCGCGCCGACGGCACGCTCGTGGCCAATCCCGGGACGGTTCCCGGACAGGTGGTCGTGATTGGAAACGAGCCTGTGCTCGAGGCCTTGCGCGCTCCGGCTGGAGAACATCGACTCCTCCTCTACGGCCGACCCGGCCGCGCCTATGAAATCCAGACGGTTCCCATGCTGGGTTCGGATCCGTGGGCCCTGCAGACGCGCGTGCCCATGGACACCACCATGCGTGAACTGTCCTGGCCCTCCCCGACGAACAAGTTCTACCGCGCGATGGAATACGCTCCCGCCGCTCCGTTGCTGGAAGCCGGCCACGGCGCTGGCAATGGCGGCAGCGGAGGAAACGGCGGCGCTGGCGGAACCGGAAGTCCGCGATCGTTCCTGCTCTACGGACAGCCCGGCGCCACCTACACGCTCGAGTCGACCATCAACCCGGGCGAGCCCAACAGCTGGCGCACGCTGCGGACCCTGTCGCTCACCAACTCGTTCCACCCGATCTCGGAACTCGTCGGAACCAACGCCGTCGAAATCTTCCGCGTGCGCAGGCACTGAGCGACGAAGCCAATCAAAAGCGGATCACGGTCGGTGCCACGCGAATTCACCGCGTTCCACCGACCAATCCTCGCCAAAGTAACCGGCCACGCGCGCGCCGTCGGCGCCGACCCGCAAGGTCTCGGCGCCGAGGACCGTGCAGTCCGGGAAGGCCACGCCCGCTAGAAAATACGGGATGCGATCTGTCAATCGCATACCCATTACGCCCGTCCCAGACACAACGCCTACACACGCCACATCGCTGCCGGGCCGCGGGCGAACAAACAGGCACGCCAAATCATCCCCAACCTCTTCGCGCGCGCCGATCTGAACAGATTTCCTGCGCACTTGAACCGGACTGCGCCCCAGCAAAGCCGGCCACGCAGCATTGCTGTCGGCATTCCCATACAAAATAACGCCACGATCGGGTTCAGCCGCGGCGTCGAAAACCGTGTCCGGGATCACATCGATGCCGCCATTGCCACGATACCAAAACGCCTCGGCGTCATATCGCGCCTTCGCCATGGCCCAGGCATTCTCCTCCGGAGTTCCGCGCGTGCCGTAAACAAACATCATTCGATGCTGGAACGCCTCCTTGAACGGACCCGAGCGATGAGGCCCCTTCCAGTCGGCCTTGGGCCGATCGATCTGTTCCCAACCCGTTGACCGCCGGGCAAACCACATCTTCGCATCGCCAGCCGTGCGCACGGTCAGATTGGTCAGCTTCTGGCCATCCAACTCAGCCAACAGGTTCGAAGTCGAGCGAACGTGCGCCAACCCAAGCGCCAGACGCGCCACATTCTCAGTGACCACTTTAAACCGGCGCGCCGTCGGGTCCCAACGGGCGTCGACTGTACTGGGCGCAAGGGCCCGCGTTTGCGCCTCAATGGAGACCCAGTGCGACGAAGCCGAGATCCCCGGGTTCGCTGTGGTGAAGTGAATCGCGCGCAGGCTCTCGTCCGCCGGAATCTTCCGCCGCGCGAACAGATCGAAGATCGGCGGCCAATCGACACATGCATTGCCCCACCAATGCCCGGCGCCCGGCTGTTCGTGCCAGGCAAAATCGCGATGAAATTTTTCCAGCACACCGCGCATCGTACGCGCTTCGCTGACGGGCACATTGTCGTCGGCATCGCCGTGCAGAATGTAGATGCCGTGGTGCAGATAGTTGCTGGCCAGGGCGAGGGTATCGCTGGGCGTCGCCGCTCGTTGCACCAGTTGTGCCACCGCGTTGGAACCTTCGTAACGACGTCCGCCAGCATAGGAAAAGAAACTCACCCAACCTGCGCTCGGCGCCAGCGCCGCGAATCGATCGGGGAAGGTCACGCCCAATTGCCACGTTCCGTGCCCGCCCATCGAATGCCCCGTGAGATAGGTCTGCGCCGGGTCGGTCTTGAACTTCCGCTGGGCAAGCGCCAGCACTTCCAGCGCATCCATCCGGCCCCAATCCTCCCAGTCAAAGCCATACGAACGTCGATTGGTCGGAGCCACGATGTGCGCCCATGACTTGGGCGCATAAGAGTCAGCCTGACCCTGCGCCTCAACGGCTGCGCCGTGCGTGCTCAGCACCAGTGCGCGGGCCGGCCGCTCCGGCGACAACGGCTGGGCCGGGTTTACCGCGTAATACTGCACGCTGCCGTCGATCGCGCTGACAAACGTCTCTCGCCGGGTCTGCTCCGGCCGACGCACCCGCAGGCTGATCTTCCCGCGATCCAAGAACAAGGTCCGCCCCGCCGGACGGTGTGACAATTCCAGGTTCAGCTCGACGCGATTGGTGTCAGACCGACCGGAGTGACGAATCCGAAACCCCACCTTGCGCGTGGCCAGCGCCGGAACCGACGGCAACGGAGTGGAGGTGGTCCGCGCGCCAGGGCCGGAGACGGTTATCATCAGATGTTCCAGCCGGTTGGTGGTGCTGTTGACCACCAGCACTGAGGCCCAAGCCTCGTTGCGTTCACCGGACATCAGGTCAGGGAGCGTGTTGTCGCGCAGGTCGATGGCTATCGGCTGCGCGGGAGCAACCAGCCTCGCCCGCAATCCGCCGCGACCGCTCGCAAAAAGCAAATCGTTGGTCCCGCGGTGCAGCTGCACCGGCAGCGATACACTGCCATTTTGGTAAGGGTCGCCCGTGCGCGGCTCGCCATTGACATAGACCATCGAGTGCCCCGCGGCCCGCAACAGCATGACCCTGTCCTCCGCCGAGACATACGGCAGATAGACATAGCCCGCCCGGACGGAGGCATTGGTGAAGTTGCCGTCGGGACGGGCAGCAACAACCTCCCAGATTCGATTGGTGCCATCGGGCATCAAGACTTCGTCGCCCGCCCGAGGAGCGCTCCAGCGGCCCGCTACGATCAGCGCCTCGACCGCATCGGTATGAAAAGCGCTTCTTCCAAAGCGCCCGCCCGAACGAAGGCCCAATCCCTCGCGCAGGACAATTTCACCGTTGGTCCCGCCGGCCGCCTCGGCCGCGTTGGCTCGGCTGGTTTCAAGTTCCGCCTGCGCTCCTCCCACCACAAACGCGGACGCCACCAACCAATTCAGTTGCCTCGATGATTTCATAAATATTCCGAACACTTCACACCCGTCGCCCCAGTCCGCTCCTACCACCATGCGTTTGGGAAAATCCGTCGCAAATGCGATATGCGAAAAAAGCGCATGCGATTCGCCCTCACCCCAGCCCTCTCCCCCGCGGAGTCGGTGGAACGTTCACGACCTGATCGGAGTGGCGATCAACGTCTCGATTTGAATACGCGTCGACCTTCGCCACGAACGCTCGCCGGCTCTCGCTGAACGGCACCGCCGTTGCCATCGCCCGACCGCCTCACAACGCGGCCACTGAAGTTCCCCCTCTCCCTGGGGGAGAGGGTTGGGGTGAGGGCGGACCCGGAGACACCTCCGCGATGCAAAGGTCTGCACAATGCAATTCCGCAGCGGATTGCTCGACAGGCAGTGGACCTACGCCGCATTCACCGCTTTGACCCAGGCATGGGCCATCAAGGCTGCACCGGCGGAAGAAGGATGCACGCCGTCCTTGGCCCAGTATTCGGGCGGGGCAAACTTCACCGCGGCGTCGAACATCGACTGAAAGGCCACAAACGTGGCTTTGTGCGCCTTGGCCACCCGCTGCGCGGCGGCGCGGTATTGATCGAACTGGGGAAACCATTTGTCGTTCACCGCGCCACACCGGAGCACGAACGGCTCGCAGACGACCAAACGAACCTTGGGCAGCGCCTTGAGCGTCCGGTCCAGCAACGCGTGGTAGTCGCGCTCGTAGATCTCCACCGTGCCCTGATAATTCCCGTTCAGCATGTGCCAGATGTCGTTCACCCCGATCAGAATGCTGAGCACGTCGGGCTTCAGATCGAGACAGTCGCGCTGCCAGCGTTCAGCCAACTGGAACACCTTGTGGCCGCTGATCCCCCGGTTCAAAAACTTCAGGCGGTCGGCGGATCGTTCGGCTAACACAAACCCGGCAGCCAAGCCGGCGTAACCTCCGCCGAGCCCAGCCGGATCATTCGCCACGCCCTCCTTCGGCCGGCTGCGGCCGGCGTCCGTGATGGAATCGCCCTGAAACAGGATCGTATCCTCCGCGCGAATCAGCCCGCGCTTGTGCGGCCAGGCCGCCTGGACATTCCCCGCCCCGGCCGCTGCCAGAGCGGTGACGCCCAGGAGCGCCGGCGTGGTCTTGAAGAATTCGCGACGGGCCAGTTGGGTTGGTTGATTTGCTTTGCGCATAAACGTTTGCGATCAATTCGGTTTGAGCTGCGTGCGGGTTCTGATGTTTGAGGTGAAGCGGGCAAATGGTCAGGAGCCAATCACGGCGCCTTAAATTTCGGGCTCTGACTCATGAACTGGATCGGATTGCCATAAACGATTTTGTCCACCTGTTCTGCCGTCCAGCCCCGCCGACGCATCTCGAGGGCCGCATACGGCACGGCCAGCGGCACGCTCACCCCCCAGTCGCAAGCGCTGTTCATCCACAAGCGTTCGCGCCCGTAGGTTTCCAGGATGTCCGCCGCGCGCGCGCCGGTGCACTTGCTCTCCGGATAGAGCGTCATCCCCGCCCAATGCCCCCGATCCAATACCATCTGAACGGTGTGTTCCTCCACATGATCAATGATGACCCGCTCGGGCTGAATCCGACGATCCGCTTTCAACACATCGAGAATGAGCCGCGTCCCCTTGAGCTTGTCTTCCAGGTGCGGCGTGTGCACCAGCACCAGCTGGTTCGAACGCGCCGCCAGATCGACGTGCATCTCCAGAACCTTGACTTCATTGCGCGAATTCTTGTTGAGGCCAATCTCGCCGATGCCGAGCACGTTGGGTCGGTCGATGAATTTCGGGATCAGCCCGATGACCTCGGTCGCGAGCGTGACATCCTCGGATTCCTTCGGGTTGATGCACAGCCAGCAATAGTGCGACAGCCCAAAGCGCGCCGCCCGGCGCGGTTCATAATCGGTGAGCTGACAAAAGTAATCGTGAAAGCCGTCCGCGCTGCTGCGGTCAAAGCCCGCCCAAAACGCCGGCTCGCAAACGCAGGCGCAACCCGCCGCGGCCATGTCGGTGTAGTCATCCGTCGTCCGGCTGACCATGTGTCCGTGAGGTTCGATGTAACGCACAGGAAAGTCAGTGAGTTGGTGAATTAACGAGTAAACGAGGGCAAGTGGCGCCGTCCGGGATTCATGGGATGAGCTAGCGTGCAGCCACGGAAGCCGCGGCGTTCCACGCGCCGATGGCGCCCTTGCCGGGGGCCTTCGCGATGGGCTCGGTCGTTGGGTCGCTCAAGGAAAGGAGCACGTTCTTCGCTCTCTCCGGCGTGCCGCCGGCCAGATGCCGCATCGCCTCGCGCAACGCGTCCAGCCGGAAGTCCGCCTCGCCCGTCGCCCGATCCACGCGATCCAGGAACGCCGCGAGATCGATCAGCTTCGCGCGGTTTTCCATGAAATAGAGATCTAAAACCTGTTGCCGGGTCATAACATTTCCGATTCCGACTCGTCTTCGACGACGGAGATTCAAGCAATCCCAACCTCCACCTCCTCCGGACGCCACAGCCAGCGGCCTTCCATCCCGCCGGCAACCACCAGCGTCTGCCCCGTCAAATGCCGCGCCAGCCGATCCGATGACAGGAAGATCACCGCGTTGGCGACGTCTTCCGGCCGGGCAATCTGCGGCAACGCCATCGTTGCCGTCACCCGACGCACAACCGCCGCATCGCGCAGCTTCGGGGCTGTCCTCGGCACCACCGTCCACCCGGGACACACGCAATTCACCCGGCCGCCGCAGTAATCCCGCGTGTGCGGGGCGATCCGCGCGACTTCATTCTTCAAGGTTCTGGTCAGGCCGTAGGCCATGGCCGATTTGGCGGACGCATAATCAGCATGACCCGCCTCGCCGAAAATACCGGCCGTCGACGCGATCAGGACCATGTTCCCCTTCCGCTGGCGCGCCGCCACCTGGAGAAACTCGCGCGTGCTGAGAAAGGCCGAGGTCAACACCTGATCGACTGTCGAGCGCCATTGACGCAGCGACATCTGATGCAGCGGCACGTCGCGCGTTTCCCACGAGCCCGCGTTGGCCACGAGGGTGTCGATTCGCCCAAATCGCCGGACAGCGGCGGCAAACAATCGACGCGTCTCCGCCTCGCGCGTGAGATCGGCCTTGGCGACGAGAACCTCCGCGCCCTTCAGTCCATCCTGCAATGCTTCGACGCCGCTCCGGTTGTTTCGATAATGCAGCACCAGCCGGGCGCCCTCCGCGGCAAAACCTCGGGCGATGGCCGAGCCAATCCCGCCCGACGCCCCGGTCACCACCACGACTTTGCCTTTCAGTTCGGTGTTCATGCGACCGATTACCAGCCCGTCGCTGGAACTTTTCAATCGGAAACCTGAGCGGGGATCGGTTCTATCCCTTCGGGGCGCGCTCGCTGCCCGCATCGCAAACCAAACCGGATCGAGTTCTCGGACCGCACCGTGGAAGAGACCTGCCGCGGTTCCGAGCGGCGGGAGACATTCTGCGTGCACAAAAGCGCAATCCCAGCCTTGTGCGAAACCCTCCAGCGGCCTTCAATCGCGCACGCCTGATCATGCAAACCAGATTTGATCTTACCCAGTCGGACATCCCCACTCATTGGGTCAACCTCCTGCCGGACTTCCCCGAACCGCTGCCTCCGCCCCTGCACCCGGGCACGCGTGAGCCGCTTCCACCTGAAGCGCTCCACGCCATTTTTCCCGAGGCCCTCGTGCAACAGGAGATGTGTCCCGATCCACTGGTTGAGATCCCAGGCGAAGTTCGAGACGTCTACGCCCTCTGGCGCCCGACACCGCTGCTGCGCGCCGTGCGCCTGGAGCGCGCCCTGCAAACGCCCGCGCACATTTACTACAAATACGAGGGGGTCAGCCCGGCCGGCAGTCACAAGGTCAACACCTCCGTCCCTCAGGCCTATTACAACCAGCTCGCCGGCACGAAGCGTCTGGCGACCGAAACCGGCGCTGGGCAATGGGGTTCTTCCCTCGCCTTCGCCTGTCAGCTTTTCGGACTCGAGTGCAACGTCTACATGGTCCGCGTTAGCTACCAACAAAAACCCTACCGCCGCTCGCTCATGCAAACGTGGGGAGCCACCGTCCACGCCAGCCCCAGCAGCCAGACCGAATACGGCCGGCGCCTGCTCGCCCAGGATCCCGAATGTCCGGGCAGCCTCGGCATCGCCATCAGCGAAGCCATCGAAGACACCGCCAAACATCCCAACACCAAATACGCCCTCGGCTCCGTGCTCAACCACGTCTGCCTCCACCAATCCGTCATCGGCCTCGAATCCATCCGGCAGATGGACCTCGCCGGGGAATCGCCCGACGTCATTTATGGTTGCTGCGGCGGCGGCAGCAATTTCGCCGGGATCGCCTTCCCATTTCTCCGCGAGAAGCTCGCCGGAAAACGCAAGTGCCGCATCGTGGGCGTCGAACCAGCCGCCTGCCCTTCTCTGACCAAGGGCGAGTTGCGTTACGATTTCGGTGACACGGCGGAGACGACTCCGTTGATGCTCATGTACACGCTCGGCCACAATTTCATGCCGCCGTCCATTCACGCGGGTGGACTGAGATATCATGGCATGTCCCCGATGGTCAGCCACGCCCTGAAGCTCGGCCTGATCGAAGCCGAGGCGTACCCGCAGCTCCCCGTTTTTGAGGCCGCCACGCTTTTCGCCCGCAGCGAGGGCATTGTGCCAGCGCCCGAATCTGCCCACGCGATCGCAGCCGTCGTGGCGGAGGCGCGCCGCGCGCGCGAGTCCGGGTGCAAACAGGTCCTGCTCTTCAACCTCTCCGGTCACGGCCTGCTCGATCTTGCTGCGTATGACGCCTATCTCAGCGGAAAGCTCAGGGACGAGCCGGTTCATTGAATCGCTCACGTCTTCTAGAGTCCCGATTGCACCCCGTTGCGAACCGGACGTTGACGTGGTCGCGGCGTTTCGAAACTATCCCCGTCCATGGCCACTCCTCACGCCAGATTCAATCCGCCTGCAAACAAGCCGCCACCAATCAAGCTCCGCGGCATTCTAACCACCGCCTTTTTCATGGCGCTGCTGGCCGGCGCTTCGGCCGAACCGCACAAGAACTACCCCAACGTCGACGACACATCGTCGGTTGAGACAAACGGCGATCGAGTCATCCGGCTTAGCGTCGAGGTCTCGGCCTCGCCGGAAGCAGTATGGCAGACATTGTCCACGGCAGACGGCTGGAAGAGCATCGCGGTAGCCTTCGCAGAATTGGAGTTGAAGGTGGGCGGAATCATCGAGACCAGCTACAACCCCAATTCCAAGCGCGGCGATCCCGACAATATCAAGAATGAGATCGTCGCTTACATTCCCGGGCGAATGCTCGCTATCCGCTGTGTGCAGACGCCGCGCAATTTCAAATACCAGCAAGAGTTCTTCGCGACCTGCACGGTCTTCGAAATCAGCCCCTCCGGAAGCCATTCGTCCCGGCTTGGCCTCACGGCGGTTGGCTATCGCCCCGGCGAAGCCTACGACGATCTTTTCAAAAAGTTCCGCTGGGGCGACGCCCACACCCTCGACAAGCTGCGTGCGCTCTTCGACCCAAAAACCAATTCACCCTCCGGCCAGGACCCCAGCAACTTGCCTGCGGCAGCTCCGAAGAAAACCGTCAACAAACCCTGACACTCCATCGTCAGAGTTTGGTGATTAGCGCACGGATGCGCCCGTGACACCCATGAAACGACCCGCGACCGCACCTCATCGCCCGACCCGGCGCGCGCTGGCCATCCTCCTGCTCGGCGTCACGCTGATAGCCCCGGCCGCTCCTGTTCCCGAATCGGAACCAACGGCCGTTGTCGCGAGCAGTGCGAAGCCCGTCGAGAAACCGCTGGAAAAGATCGTGACCGATCGGGATCGGGACCACTGGTCTTATCGCCCCTTGAACCAGCCCGCACCTCCCGCCGTTCGGAATCAGCGCTGGGCGCGAACGCCCGTGGACCAGTTTGTCCTGGCCCGACTCGAGCAGCGGCAGCTGACCCCCGGCCAGATCGCAGACGCCCCGATCCTGGTTCGTCGACTATATCTTGATCTCACGGGGTTGCCCCCGACACCCGAACAGGTGGCCGCATTTCAGCAGGCCGCCAGATCTAGTTCGCTGGCATCTGCCGTCGCCAGTCTCGTCGATGAACTCCTCGATCGACCCGAGTATGGCGAGCGTTGGGCGCGCCATTGGTTGGATCTGGCGCGCTACGCCGACAGCGACGGCCAGGAAGGCGACGCGGACCGGCCCACGGCCCATCACTATCGGGACTTCGTCATTCGCAGCCTGAATGAAGATCGGGCGTTCGACACTTTTGTTCGCTGGCAACTGGCCGGGGACGAACTTGAGCCGAATAATCCGGAAGCATTGGCTGCCACCGGGTTCATCGTGGCGGGCACTCACGCTGTCCTGCCGAACAACCTGATGGAGGAAGAGCGGACCCGCACACGCTTTAACGAGCTGGATGACATGGTCGCGACCACCGGCTCGGCGCTGCTGGGCCTGACCCTGGGCTGCGCACGGTGTCACGACCACAAATACGACCCCGTGCCCCGTCGCGACTACTATCGTTTGCTGAGCGCTTTCAATGGCGGTGACCGAGCCGAGGTGCCGCTCGCCCCGCTCGCCGAAGCTCAACAGCACCGGATGGCGCTCGAGCAATGGAGTCAGGATTACGACGGCGCGAAACAGCAACGGGAGCAGCAAATCAAAGCGGCCCGTCAGCGCCACGAGGCAGCTGCACGCGACACGAAAGTGGACGCTCTGAATCTGGGTCCGGAGGAGAAGACATCGCTGAAGCAGAATTCTGAGACGCCTGCGGCGCAGGAATTGGCCCGGCGATTCACGAAGGAACTAAAGGTCGAGCCCAAGGATCTCCGGCCGTTTCTCTCCGGCCCAGAACGCGACGCGTGGGACGCGACCGAGCAGGCGGTCAAGGCGGTGGAAGCCCGCAAGCCGAAGCCGCTGCCGACGGCGCTGGGGTTCGCCGATTTCTCGGCCAACCCGCGCGAGACATTCCTCCTCGCTCGCGGGGATTTTCGTGCCCGCAGCGAGCCGGTGGAATTGGGCTTTCTCACCGTCCTGACCCGAGGCAAGTCGCCCGCCGATTACTGGTCCGCGGCGCGCGCAAAGGCGCTCCGCCCCGACTCCACCCAGCAACGACGTGCGCTCGCCGAATGGATCACTGACCCCAAACACGGCGCCGGCACGCTCGTCGCCCGCGTCATCGTCAATCGCGTCTGGCAACATCACTTCGGCCAGGGACTCGTCCGGACAGTCAACGATTTCGGCACTCGATCCGATCCTCCTACTCATCCCGAGCTACTCGAATGGCTGACGAGCGAATTTGTGCGGGGCGGATGGAAATTAAAACCGCTCCACCGGCTCATCATGACCAGCAGCGTCTATCTGCAAGGCACGGCGTTTGATTCCGCCAAGGCCAAGGTTGACCCGGACAATCGGCTGCTGTGGCGGCGGCGGCCGCTGCGCCTGGAGGCGGAGATCCTGCGCGACTCAATGCTTGCGGTCAGCGGGACCCTCAACTCCCAGCGATTCGGTCCCGCGTTCAAGTCTCCGGTTCCGCCCGAGGCAATCCAGGCGCGCAACGTGAAGGATCCCTATCCCAAGGATCTGCAGGACACGCCTGCGACCCATCGGCGCTCGATCTACATGTTTCACAAGCGGGTGGTGCAATCGCCGTTGATGCAGGCGTTCGACGGACCGGATGCCTCGGCGAGCTGCGGCCGCCGCGAGAACACGACGGTCGCTCCTCAGGCGCTGGCTCTGTTGAACGACAAATTCGTCCGCGCGCGGGCGATCGATTTCGCCCAACGCGTCGAACGAGAGGCCGGCCCGGATGCGTCCGCCCGGATTCGTCGCGCCTGGCTCCTCGCCCTCGGACGCGGGCCATCCAGCACGGAAATCAAATCAGCCCGTGCCTTCCTTGAGCGCCAAGCGGAGCAACGTCTCGAACGACAGGAGTCCAAGACCGAAGCGCGCGCTCGCTCCTTCGCAGACCTGTGCCAGGCGATCTTCGCCCTGAATGAATTCATCTATGTCGATTAGTGCGCCTCAAACCCACTGCGGACGCTACGCGTCGTTTTCCAATCGCCGCGACTTTTTGAAGAAAGCCGGCGGCGGCCTCGGCCTGCTGGCACTGGCCGACCTGCTGCAGGACCCCGCCCGCGCGGCGGGAGCCCTGAAGATGAACCCGTCGCCCGGTTTGGACCCGATGGCACCGCGTGCATCGCATTATCCGGCCAAGGCAAAATCGATCCTCTGGCTGTTCATGGAAGGCGCACCGAGCTCGGTGGATCTGTTCGACCCGAAACCCGAGCTCACCCGGCGCGACGGCCAGCGCATCGCAATCGACGTGTTCAACGGCAGCCCGGGGCCCCTGATGAAATCGCCGTTCAGCTTCCGGCAATACGGTCAGTCCGGCGCGTGGGTCTGTGAAAAGTATCCGAACGTGGCGAAGCACGTGGACGACTTCGCGTTCATCAAATCGCTCTACAGCGAGTCGAACGATCACGTGCCAGCCCTGTATCAGATCAACACGGGCATCGCGCGTCCGGGCTTTCCCAGTGCGGGCGCATGGGTCACCTATGGGTTGGGCAGCGAAAGCCGGAATCTTCCCGGCTACGTGGTGCTCGGCAACAATCAGGGCGTCAAAGGCGGCCCGCTCAACTGGAGCGCCGGCTTCCTCCCAACGAGCTATCAGGGCACTCTCTTCCGTCCGTCCGGAGCGCCGATCCTGAACCTCACGCGACCCGAGCACGTCACCCGCGCCGACCAACGAGCTCAACTCGACTTCCTCCAAACCGTCAACCGCGATCACCTCCAACAACACGAAGGCGAACCGGACCTGCTCGCGCGAATCCAGAGCTTCGAACTCGCGTATCGCATGCAGCTCGAGGCTGGAGATCTGGCCGATTTCTCCTCGGAATCCGCCGAAACCCGCGCGCTTTACGGCCTCGACCAGGAGATTTCCCGGAACATCGGAACCAAATGCCTGATGGCGCGACGGCTGATCGAACGGGGTGTGCGCTTCGTGCAGGTCTTTAGCGACGGCGAATGGGACGCCCACTCCGATCTCAAGGGCAATCATTCTCATCATTGCGCGTCGACCGATCAACCCATCCACGGCCTCCTCACGGATCTGAAGCGCCGAGGGTTGATGGAGAGCACGCTCGTGATTTGGGGCGGCGAGTTTGGACGCATGCCGGTGTCCCAAGGCAGCGGCGGACGGGACCACAATCCGAACGGGTTCATGGCCTGGATGGCCGGCGCCGGGATTCAGGGCGGAGTCAGTTACGGAGAAACTGACGAGATCGGTTACAAGGCGGTGAAAGATCGCGTGAGCGTCCACGACTTGCATGCCACGATGCTGCACCTGCTCGGCATGGATCACGAGAAGCTGACCTATTTCCACAACGCCCGGAGCTATCGTCTGACCGACGTGGCCGGAGAGGTGATCGGAAAAATCCTGAGCTAGTGTGCTGACCTCTAAGTCCGTTGCATGATGTTCCGCCCAAATTGAGGGGTGGCGAGGCGTGACGAGGGAGCATCCCCGCAGTGGGCTGTGCAGGAAAGCCCTCACGAGTTTCGCACATGTGCCCACGGGGCCATGAACCGGGCACGTAAGGTGGGGCGGGTGCTCTGCCGCCCGCCGCCGAAAGGGCTGTCGCTAAACGTTCGCCCATGCTCATTCGGCCCATGGTGAAGTCGTCCGCACGGCCGGCGCGCTGCGGAGAGCGCGCCCTACCTGCCTGGCGAGGAAGTCACCGATTCAGGCTAAGCCGGAACGATTCAGTTGGCCGGCAGCCGCCCAACTAAATGGTTCCTGCTAAGGCAACACGCTCACTCGATAATAGCGTTCGGCCGACGGAGCGGACTCCGTATCCAACAAGGTGGCTGTCGTCCCAGAAGTGGTCACCACAGAGCCAACCGGGGTCCAGGACAAGGCGGTGACCGTGGCTTTCGTTTCCACCTGATATCGGCGGCCAGGTGACGATGTCCAGAGCAGTCGGGTCGAAGCAGCCCCGGGGCGAGTCAGCGAAAGCACCTTAAGCACCGAGCCGCGATTCGTCGGATCCGAACCACTCTGATACTCCTGTCGATCGGTGAATCCATCCCCGTCAAAATCCGCGTTGCCATCTCGGGCCAACGTATCGAAATACACCATTTCCCAGGCGTCTTCGATGCCGTCCCCGTCGGTATCCGGACTGCTGAGCCGGAGGGCAAAAAGGTCGGAGTGGAGGTTGTAGTCGCCGGGATCGAGGTCGTAGCGGTAGGACTGGTAAAAGAGGGTCCGGCCGTCAGGAGAGAGTTGGATATGCAGCGGGGCTGGGTAGACCTGAGTTGTCCCCGATTCCAGAGGCACGCGGAATGTGGTGGAGGTCCAACGATCGCGCACGAAGAGGTCTTCCATGTTGTTGGCATCGCTGGACACCAAGTTGCTGGCCCGGCTCAGAAAGGCGACGTAGCGTCCGTCCTGACTCATGGCGGGGGCGTAGGAACTGGCGTTCGCCACGGTTGAGCCGTCCAGCCCAACGTTCACGAGACTGCGGGCTCCCGTGGCTAGATTCATGACATAGACATCGTTCGTCGCGCGATTTCCCGTGCCGCGACGAATTTCCACGGCGACCTCGAGCCCATCCGCACGCGGCGAGGGAGTGACGCAGTTCGAACAAACGATGGTATTGGCATGTTCGATCGTCGCCTCCAGATCGTGGCGAAGCACGATATTGGAACCAAGAGAGTCGCGGGCGGAGAAGAAAACGAACCTGGAATTCGCGCTGAAAACAAAGTTGGTGATTTGGGCAACGATCGCTTCCAACGATGTGGTTCCACCCGAGGGAGGCAAAAAGTTGATCGGCCGGTAAACATTCGACTCGGTCGCCATGGAGACAAAACGCGGATCACCGCCTCGAATCCCCCTGAAATTGGGGAGCCCGCCGAACATGCCCTCCGTCGAACCCAGAACGAACACGAGGTATCGTCCGTCCGGGCTGAGTTTTGCCAGGAGAAGCTGGAGACTTCGAGCAGGCCGCATGACGACCTCCGGAACTCCCAATTCCCAAAGGTCGAATCGGGAAAAAATCGAGGGAGGAAAGAATCCCGGCGTATCCTCCACATACAAGTAGCGGCCATCCGGCGAGAGCAACGGGCGCCACTCATCACGGGCGATGATATCACCACCGGCAAACGCACCATTCCGAATCCGCTTGCTCGCCCGCGTCTGTCGGTCCACCCAAACCACGTTGGTCAGGTCTTCCTGAAAGGCAATAAACCGTCCGTCCGCACTCAGGGCCGGATAAGATCGATAGCTGCCGCCCGGCGTCGACGGCGGAATAAACGAACTCGCCGGAAGCGTGCGCCCTGAAGACCGTTCCCTCACAAAAATGTCGACCCCCGGATTGATGTCACCCTCCACCAATTGATTGTCCTGGCTCGCGAAGGCGATGACGCTCCCGTCCGCGCTGGAAGCCCCCTCCTCCATCGTGGAAGACCGATGCCCGGTGAGCGCAGGACGATTCGCCGCTCGGGCCGAGACGAGTTCGAGGCCCGCGCCGGAACGCCACAGGAAAACATCTGTGGCTTGGTTGTAGTCAGCGGGCACCAGATCCGCGACGTCACTTTCAAACGCAATCATCCGCCCGTTGCTGGAAACGGCGAGAGCGCCGCCCACCACGGGCGCCCGCTCCGATATCGACCCAATACCGCAGTTCGTTCCAAGTTGGACCACCTTGATATTCGTGTAACCACCCGAGAAAAAACCCGTAAAGGCCAGCAGCGAACCGTCGCCGGAGAACACCGGCGACCGACAATTCTCGTGCGGTGTGGTCGAACACGAGTCATCGAGCCGGTCCGTAGTCCCAAGCTCCGTATTATGAAGAAAAACGGTGTGACTGCGAAAGTAGGCATCCTGATTATAAGTCGGTGAATAGGCCGCGTAGTCATTGCCAATCGCCGCGATGTAACGGCCGTTACGACTCAAAGCCGGCGGCTCGGTCCATGCCGCATTCATACCCGACGGCCCAAGTGGAATCCGAGCCAGGCCCGAGGCCTCTTTCCAGCGAAAGACCTGCCCTCGAAGCAAGGGATCGATGACCAGAAAGACCGCAACTCGGCCGTCTTCCGACAAAGCCGGATAAAGGCACCGATTGGAGGATGTGCCGGAACTGGGTGCCAGAACCCCAGCGCTCAACCAGCGCGTGCTGTTCTCAACCAGATCCCGCAGGTAAACTTCGGAGCCCGCCCGGATGCTTGAATTCAAGGGGCTGATCGATTTCACGAAAAGGACCCGGCGGGCATCAGGGGTGATGGACGCCAGTTCGCAATCACCAGCCGAGGGGCCCACGACGTCGGCATCCGCGCTCACCATCCGCGTGATGCCCAACCAGCGGTCACGGATGAAAATGTCCACCACGCGATTCGTATCGTCGGCCACTAGATCCGTTGCGGCGCTCTCGAAGACGACGAAGCGTCCATCGCCGGAGATGCGCGGATTTCGCGACTCGCTATTGCCTGCGGAGCCGTTGGTCGAGACGCTGATGAGACTTGTGACCCCGGATTGGCGATCCCGCAGGTAGATATCCGCGACCCGGTTGGTATCGACCCGCCCGTCTTCGAGGAGATCGCCGGCATCGCTCTGAAAGGCAATCCATCGGCCGTCAGCGGACGACGCGGGATTGCTCGAGTTACCGTTCCCGCCGCCAGGCCGCTGATTTCTGGCACTGACAAGTTCCGTCCCGGAACTGGTCGCCAGATCCCTGGCGTAAACGTTTAACCAGGGAGACATGACGTCGTTCGTCGTCAGATTGCGGGCAAGGCTGACGAAGATGCACCAACGGTCGTCGTCGCTGAATTGGGGATTCAACGATTCGCGACTTCCCGTCGACGACAGACGCGCCGGCTGCGAAAGGCTCTCAGCCGACACCACGGCCGGCACGAGCGCGCAATGGAGGAGGAACAGGACTAGCGCCGCCGAACGGGCGAGCTTGCCATGCGATCGGGCACTTTCTTCGAACCTGAAGGTGGGGCGCGCTCTCCGCAGCGCGCCGGCCGTGCGGACAACGTCACCATGGGTCAAGCGTCTCCACGAAAACATTTGGCCAGACGGCTTTGGCGGCGGGCGACGGAGCGCCCGCCCTATCCCCACTCGAGTGCCGCGTGGCAGCCTACTTTCCGTGGCACTCCCTAAATCGATCGGTGTGGTATTCATGGGGCGGGCAATCTTGGTACTAGGAAGTGGACCTGGTTTCCGGTGTCGGGGCTTTCAGGGTAGCCGCGGAAGATATCGCGCAGGCGAGGGCTGTCGGCTTGTTCGACCGAGCCGTCGTTAAAAAGCAAGTTGCCAACTTCCTGGTGATAGAAGCCCGGAGCCCAATGCAGATTTAGGTCAGACCGATCGACCTGATATGTCGGACTTATTCCCGTTTCCGATCCGACCCCAAGCACGACGGGCAGCGCATTGTCGCCGCTAAGCAGGCGGCGGCCTTCGCTCGGCTGTGGCCAGCCGAGAAAATAACTCACGGCGTTGTTTCGATAACTGGGGTGCAGGAATCCCCCGCCTGGATAAGAACTGGTGAAGTCCTGGGCAACCCTCACTCTAGGATCGGCGGGGCACGCGAGAACTCTGGGGGTAACGAGTTCATTCGAAAGCCAGGCCATCTGGAAGAACAGATTGTTATTCAGACCGCTGGGATGATTCCGGGTTCCGCCGTTCCCGGATTCAACGTGGACAGGATACAGGCCCCTGTGTTCCGCGGCCCATTGATTGAATGCGCGGCCGATGGAACCCAAGTTTGCGATGCAAACGGCGCGATCGGACCGAAGCTTGCTGTTGGCAAGCGCGGGAATCGCGATGGCCGCGACGAGCACACAGACGGCCAGGCAGGCCAACAAATCGCGCATCGTAAACGCGGGCGCCGCTCTGAGGCGGCCTCCATTCTTGGTGAGACATTGAGTTTTCATACCTTGTCGTTCCGACAACTTCGGGAGGCAACCGACGCCTGCTGGTGCCTTGTTCCAAAATTTCAACGTTTCGCCGTCCTTACCCACGAGCGGCCTAGGGACGGAATGCTTTCCCCTCATACTTCAGGAACGGGCACAAAGTATTACAACGTCGGTTGCCGTGCGTTCCCCCCCGGGCTAGGGCGCGGTAGATGGACGGGTTGGTCCGGGGCGTCGATCTCGCGCCTCCCGGTCAACCGGTGACCTCTTCAGCGTTGCAGGGCGCTGACGAGATGGCGTAGCTCGGCCTCGGCGTGCTCAGGATTGGCGACGGTGGTTTGAATCTCCGCCAGCAGCAGTTCGCGATAGCGCTGCCGCATGCGATGCACGGCAACCGCCACAGCACCCACAGCGATCCCCAATCGCGCCGCCACCTCGGTGTAATCGCGGTGCCCTGTTTCTTCAGCCACGAAGCCTTTCAAGGCGTCAAACAGCTCGGCTTTGCCGCGTTCGCCGTAGTCGGCACGCAGGCGCCCCAGGGTATGGTCGAGGATGGCTTGCGCCCAACGTCGGTCAAAGCTTTGGTCGGGCGACAGGCCGGTGGCGGCTTCGGATTCCAGCCAGTGCTCCGCCGCCTGCTGGTCAATGCTGACAATGGCCTGACCTCCACCGCGCTTGAGGGCGCGATCCCGGTGGTAGACGTTGACGAGAAACCGGTTGACGGCGACCAGCAGGAACGAGCGAAAACGCCCGCGACGTCGGTCCGCCGCCTCGAGGTAGTTCTTTTCGATCAGCAAAGAGAAAAACTCCTGGGTTAGATCTTCCGCGTCGTGCGGACCGAGGCCTCGCTGCCGGATATGGGCGTAGACGGGATACCAGTAGAGGCGGCAGAGACGTTCCAGTGCCGCGCGGCCAGCCGTCGAGACGCCCTGCTGGGCGAGCGTGATGTCGGTCCAAGGTGTCGCGCCAAAACGCGCGTTCTGGCCAACGTCGCCTGAGTCGTCAAAATCGTTCATTGAATCTCTTGCGGTGGCGGAAAGTTACTCGCTGTGCCGGCAGTTAGCGAGCACAGACCCAAAGCCACACGTAAACACGCTGACCGATTTAAATTACCGAAGGTAAACTCAGGTGAGCGCTGCTACGCCGGAATCGAGTAACGCCTGCCTTTTGTCTGCGTTTATCCGCGTGCATCTGCGGTCAAAGTCATGGTCCCAACAGCCGCGCGAGCGCGGCATGCATTTCGGCGGCGGACCGATAGCGATGAGCAGGATCGGTCTCGCAAGCGGTGAGAATGATTTCGTGCAACTGGCGAAGGCAGTCTTGATCCGGCCGGGCTGCGAGCGTGGTGGGAAACTCGGGGAACTGCCACCGGTCCCGGCCCATGCTGATCTCGTAAAGAACCTTGCCCAAGGCATACAGATCGGCGGAAGGCGATCCGGGGCCTTCCGGCGCCAGATAGCCCTCGGTGCCCACGCGCGTCATCTCGGCCGTGCCCGAGCCAAGTTGGGCAACCAACCCGACGTCGGCGATTTTCGGCGTGCCGTCGACGAAGATGATGTTGGACGGCTTGATGTCCCGATGCACCAACTGGCGCTCGTGGAGATGCTGCAGTGCGGCGCAAAGCGCGACGCCGACCTGCACCGACTCCCGAACCGGAAGGTGCCCACGGCGGGAGAGTTCACTCGCGAGCGTTTTCGGGGAGTAACGATTCGGATCGAGTGTCGTGGCGCCGCTGGCGTCGTCGGCCAGTTCCATGATGTAGAAGAAATAGCCATCCGCATCGTGCCGGCCGATGTGCAGCACTTGGGCGAGACCAGGGTGGGTTCGTGAAATGGACGCAAAGCGTTCGATGCCCTTGAACTCGCGCTCATAAGGCCCCGCCTGCGGGAAATTTCGAGCCTTCACAATTTTCACGGCGTGATGCCTCCCGATGACGTCCCTCACCAGCCAGACCTCCCCATAGGCGCCGCGCCCAATGCATTTGATCAAGCTGTGGTCTGGAATGGCGGGCAGCCCAGGAGCCGCTTTGGGCTGCGCAGGCGGGGTGAGATTCGGCGCGGGTGCGGGAGACGAGAGGCGCGGCAGTCTCGGGCGATCGCTGGCCTCGCACAGCCAGGCCCAACCAAACGCCACGGGAATCTGCACTCCGGCCACTACGAGCCACGGAAACCAGAAATGAAGTTTGGCAAACAGCAGATAGTGGGCGGCGGCCACCAGCACGATCGCGCCCGAGGCGACCAACACCGCCGATTTGCGCCGCATGCCCATGAACGCGAGGCCGAAGAGCGCGCCGGTGGCGACAAGCACTGCCGATTCGACTGCTGACGGCAGGCGCGACAGCCATTCACGACGGGAGAAATTGAGCAGAGCGGTGGCTTCAATCTCGCTCCGCGGTGCGCGCCGCCCTGTCCAACGCGTATAGGGGGTTGGCAGCTGATCCGATTCAGAGGATGGCGCACGGACGAGGACAATCTTTCCTTTAAAAACACCGGCCGGTTCAGCACCACGCAGGGCCTGCTCATAGCTCACTTCGGGCAGCGCGAGAGCCGGAGCGTAGTAGTTCAGCCACGGCGAATCGAGCCCGTGGGCGGGAGCCTTGCCGAGCAACTGCGCGACACGGGCCGCGAGGGTCAGTCCGCCGGCGCCAGGCGGGTTGAGTCGGCGAATCACCTCACCTGTTCCATCCGGTGCAGCCAGGAATCCCCACGGTGCCGCCGCGGCCAGTTCAGGAATCGGCACAGCCACCCGACCGTTGGTCAACGATGTTGCGGAGGCTGCGCCTAACACAACGCGGCCGCGCGCCCGCCGCAGGGCTTGGGCGAACGCTCGATCAGCGGCGTCGGTCGAAGGCTCAGAGAAGACCGAGGTGAACACGACCATCCTCGCCCCCCGCGCAACCAGCTGGTCAAGGAGGCTAGCGTGCGTTTCGCGATTCCCTCCGGGCGCGTCAGCCGTCGCCAGCGCTGTCCGGGAGGCGGCATTCATTGAAACGGTCACCACATCGCCACTCGTCAGATCCGGACGCAGACGGTAAGGAAGATCGTAGCTCCATGCTTCAAACCAAGAACCAAATGGGCGAGCCGCCAATACCCCAAGACCGACGGCAACGGCCAGTCCGGCGCCAATCAAAACCTGCATCCAATGCTTGATCCACCTGCCCATAATTTCTGGCCGCCAATGGAAGCGGAAAGCACCGGCATCGGCAAATACTCGTTTGCGCGCCGCCGAGAAATCGCGCCGGGCCAGGACCAAAGGTTCAAGGGTTTTGAGAGCCAAAACTGAAGCTGGTCACTCGGCGGCTCACCCCTTAGGCTCGCCGCCAGAACATATGCATCTGTCCAAGCCGCAGTTGTGGGACCGCTTCCAGCGCCACTACACCGAATTCTCCACCCTCGGTCTGGCGGTCGACCTCAGCCGAGTCCTGTTCCCGGATGATTTCTTCAGCACGATGGAGCCGCGCATGCAACGGGCTTACATCGCCATGGCCGAGCTGGAGAAAGGCGGCATTGCAAATCCAGACGAGAAACGGATGGTCGGCCACTACTGGCTACGCAAGCCTTCGCTCGCGCCAACCGCCACGATGCGAAAAGACATCGAGGAGACACTCGCCGCGCTGAAGACCTTCACCGCCGAGGTTCATGCCGGCCGGATCAAAGGCGCCACCGGCCTATTCCGCAATGTCCTGATCATCGGGATCGGCGGCTCGGCCTTGGGACCACAGTTTGTCGCCCAGGCCCTCGGCCAACCGGGCACGGATCGGCTTCGCCCCTACTTCTTTGACAACACCGATCCCGACGGCATGGATAAGGTGATGGCCCAGCTCGACGGACAGCTTGGCCAGACGCTGGCGGTCGTCATCAGCAAGAGCGGCGGCACCAAAGAAACCCGCAACGGCATGCTGGAGGCGGACGCGGCCTGGACCCGGGCCGGGCTCGATTTCGCCCGTCACGCGGTGGCGGTGACCGGCGTCGGCAGCGAACTCGACAAGCACGCGATCGCGCGAGGTTGGATCCGACGCTTCCCCATGTGGGACTGGGTTGGCGGCCGCACGAGCGAGACGTGTGCGGTTGGCCTCCTGCCGGCCGCGTTGCAAGGCCTGGACATTGATGCCCTGCTGAGCGGAGCGGCCGCCTGTGACGAAATCACGCGCCAGCCTGTGACCGCAAAGAATCCCGCGGCGCAGCTCGCCTTGCTTTGGCATTTCCTGACCGACGGTCGTGGGGCCAAGGACATGGTGGTGTTGCCCTACAAGGATCGCCTCGAATTGTTCTCCAAGTACCTCCAGCAACTCGTGATGGAGTCGTTAGGCAAAGAGCTCAATCTGGCCGGTGAAGTCGTCAACCAAGGCCTGACGGTTTACGGGAACAAGGGCTCCACCGATCAGCACGCCTACATTCAACAGCTGCGGGAAGGTGTCCCGAACTTCTTCGCGGTGTTTGTTGAAGTGCTCACCGATCGCCGCGGCGCGAGCTTGGAAGTGGAGCCGGGCGTGACCAGCGGCGATTTCCTCAGCGGCTTCTTCCTGGGCACCCGCGACGCGCTCTTCGAAAAAGGCCGGCAGAGCATCACGTTGACCGTCAAGGACTGCTCGGCGTTCACGGTGGGCATGCTCATCGCGTTGTTCGAGCGGGCGGTCGGGTTCTATGCCTCACTGGTCAACATCAATGCCTATCACCAACCCGGCGTCGAAGCGGGCAAGAAGGCCGCCGGCGTCGTCATCACCCTGCAAGGACGCGTCCTCGCGTATCTGGCGGAAAAGAAAGGGTACGCTCTGACGGCGGCGCAGATTTCCAGCGGGATGGGCGCGCACGACGACAGCGAGATGGTGTTCAAGATTTGCCAGCATCTGGCTGCGAATGGCCGGATCGTTAGATTCGGTGGTTCATCACCTGCGGATGCTACCTTTCAGACCTTACGCCCATAAACCTTCGCAGATTCAGCGGATTACAAGACTGAAGAACTTAGTCGACATGAAAAAAGCACTCATCACAGGCATTACCGGACAGGACGGCTCGTATCTCACCGAGCTGTTGCTGGCAAAAGGCTATGAGGTGCACGGTCTCATCCGTCGGGCCAGTACATTCAACACCGGCCGCTTGGATCACCTTTACGCCGATCCCCACCTACCTAACGCAGCCCTTAAGCTTCACTACGGCGACCTTAGTGACGGCAGCGCGATGGCGCGTCTACTGACCAAAGTTGAACCGGCCGAAATCTACAATCTTGCCGCGCAAAGCCATGTTCGCGTGAGCTTTGACAGTCCGGAATACACCACCGACGTCGCCGGAACCGGCACAGTACGTTTGCTCGAAGCAATCCGCGAGATCGGCCTAAAGCCAAGGTTTTACCAGGCGTCATCAAGCGAAATGTTTGGTCTTGTTCAAGCGGTGCCCCAGACCGAGACGACGCCCTTCTACCCGCGCAGTCCGTACGCCTGCGCCAAGCTTTACAGTCATTGGATCACGGTCAACTACCGCGAATCCTACGGCCTCCACGCCAGCAGCGGCATCCTGTTCAACCACGAATCCCCCCGGCGCGGCGAAACGTTCGTCACGCGCAAAATCACCCGCGCGGTGGCCCACATCGCCCTTGGCCTCCAGGACAAGGTTTATCTGGGTAACCTGGACGCCAAACGCGACTGGGGCTACGCGAAGGAATATGTGGAGGCGATGTGGCTCATGCTACAACAGCCCGAGCCTGACGACTACGTGATTGCCACCGGTGAAACCCACAGTGTCCGCGAGTTTCTGGAGGAATCATTCCGTCACGCCGGGCTCGACTGGCAGAAGCACGTTGAAATCGATCCGCGCTACTTCCGGCCGGCCGAGGTGGACTTGCTGATCGGTGATGCCAGCAAGGCGCGAAGGAAACTCGGGTGGGAGCCGAAGGTTAAGTTCAAAGAGCTGGTTCGCTTGATGGTCGACGAGGACCTCAAGCGCCTGAAGCTCCACCTTGCGGGCAAGGGACGACTCACGGATTAGCCTGGGTCTACTGCACCGTGGCCTTGAAGTAACGATTGGTCACCCCCGCCTGAGCCGGCACCTGAAGTTGAAGGATGCGCATGTCGGGCGAGGCGTAGGTCGATTGCGATGGACCGGGGCCTGCGGTTCCAAGGACGTTGAATTGCACGGGGGCCCATTGTCGCAGATCCGTTGATGACTGAAGGCGGTAGGTTCGGCCACGCACGGCGAAGAACTCCAGCGTCGCGCGACCGGCTTCCTGTTTGACCATGGACAGACGAAAGCCGTCGTTCGGATCGAACGCCAACGTCCCGGCCAGATATTCATCGGCATTGCTGATGCCATCGCCGTCGGCGTCGCCCGTATCCGTGACGTCGGCCAACGTCCCCCCATACATCGCGATAATCGCCTGTTCCCACGCGTCGGGGAGACCATCGTCATCGCTGTCCACGCCGAGCGTCAGGTCGACCCGGGTGGACTGGCCGGGCTGGCCGAGCGTTGGGGTCGACACCACCATTTCCATCGGGAGATACGTCAGGGACCCGATCTGGACCCGGAGCTTGAACGGCTGACTGCGGCCGAGCGCCGACGGTTGATAGAGGTCCGAACGCACGAGCGAATCCATCGGGACCTTGAGATAGTAGTTCACTCCGGGTTCCTGCGACGGCGTGATGACCGCACGGACGCCATCTTTGCCGGCCGTTTGGACGTAGACCCGGGCGCCGTTGACATCAAGGGGATCGCCCCACTGATTGCGCACGGTGCCGAAGAGAACGTGGTGCGGCGCGGGCGGGAAGGCGTGGGTCGGTGATGGAATAAGAGCGACAACCACGGCGAGCAGTGCCGCGAGGAAAGTCCGCGGAGGGAAGGGATACCAACGTTGGGGCTCACCCCTCACCCCGGCCCTCTCCCCGTTGAGGGGAGAGGGAGCGCGATGGAGGCGTTCGGATCGTCGTAAACGACGCTCCACGGACGTGGGCGAAGCAAGAGACGCTTCTCCCTCTCCGCCCCGCTGGCGGGGGGGAGAGGGCCGGGGTGAGGTGGGGCAATGCGTTAGGAAGGAAGACCCCGGCTCCGTCTCGAAATGGGCATTCATGGCAGTGTTTCGTGAGGGTGCGTCGAATTAATTGCCGGAGTAGGAGTAGGTCTGGAAGTAGATCCGGACGTCGTTGACCGTGCGGATGAAGCGCTCGAGTCCTTCGTTTGGATCGCTGAGCAACGTGCGGGCGGGCACGATGATCTTCCACTTGCTGTTCCAGACCGAGCGGCCGATCAGGCGCGTGCTGGTAAACTTGTTGCGCCAGAGTTCGCCGCCGGTGGAGTAAATCGTGTTGTCTTCGAACAGCAACGGGTCCGAGATGCAGCGGAAGGCCTGGTGCTTGCGGATGTTGAACAGCGGTTCGCTCAGGGAATCCTCCGACTGCCACAACGCCTTGGTTGAGAAATCCGAGCCACCGATGTTGAAGGGCAGCGGAATGGTGACGTCCTGGACCGTCCAGGTTCGGATGGTCCCCGTGTCGCCGAGGGCCGGGCTGCGCATGGAATCGACGCCGACCGGAATCATGTAAATGTAGGGATTGGCCGCGAGCGCATCGGGATTCAGGAATCCGAGGAATGGATCAGGCGGGGATTCGCCGCCGCTTCCCTCGATGGCTTCGCTCGCGGAGGTGGGATCGTCCATGCCGACGTAGCCTGGAAAGGCGACGCCGACGGCGTAGACCTTGGTGGCGAATGAGCTCGGACTCAGCGCGTGGTCGAATGGCATGAGCGGCTTGCCCAGGAGATTCAAGCCATCTGCGATGGTCGTGCTGAACTCGAAGACGAGCCCCGGGACGGGCGCGCCGTTCTGCGAGTCGATCTGCAGGCAGTAACGGCGGACATCGGGATCATCGAGGAGGTTGTCGCGCCGCGCCTGGTTCATCACGTTGAGCCAGGTGGTGGCGTTGGTGGTGATGCGGTAGTTCTCATAGCGGAGCGAGACGGTGGTGCCGTAAGCATCCGGGTTGTTGAACCCAAGCCGGCTCTTCACGACACCCCAGTCGGCGTACATTTCGGCGAGGACGCTGGACAAACCGGGATCGCCGTTGTTGCTGCCGGCGAACTGCGGCTGTCCGTCGGTCACGACGCCCAGGGCCCGGGAGTTGACGATGCGATTGATGAACTCGCGGCCCTTTGCCGTGCCGAGCAGGCCCGTGTCGTAGTCGTAGGCCTTGGCGGCCATGTAAGTGTATTGGGCCGCGAGGTCGAAGAGACTCTTGTAGCGCTCCAACTTCTCGTTGCGGAAGATGCGGAAGGCGGCGTCGCGGGAGCGGTATCCCTGGATCACGGCGGCCGTGCGGCGGCGGAAGATCTCGCGCTCGGCCTGAAGGCGTTCGCCTTCGGCGACGGTGGACTGGAGCGCGCGCTTGGCATCGTCGAGCTCCTGGAGGGCGGCGTTGATCCCCATGAACTGATTGTTCATGCCGTAGACCTTGTCGCGGATCTCGCCGACGGACTCGCGCAGCTCCTGGTTGAACTCTTCGGGTTCGATGCTGTTGAACTCGACGTATCGATTGGCGGTTTCGATGGAGAACTCGAGGGCCTTCTGCACGCCGAAGGCCGCGAAGGCCGCCCCGCGGATAACGCCGGTCGAGACCGATTTGGCTGCCTCGGCGGCGGCCTCCCCGCCGGCGGCGAGCTGGCCGCCAGCGGCCACGCCGGCGATGGCGGTGTCGGGAATGGCTGCCCGGATGACTTTGGCGATATCTTTTGCGTCCTCCGAGAGCATCTCGAGGCCCTTCGCCGTCACGTCGTAGGCCAACTGCGCGGTGTCGGCCACCGTCTCGGCGTCCAGAATGTCCTTCTGCAGTCCGCGCACCTTCTCGTGCGACGCGATCTTCCGTTTCAGGGATTGAATCGCCCAGTCGAGATCGTATTTCGCGGCGTCTGCGTTGTAGAACGCCGAGAACGCGGCATTGCGGGCCTTGACGACATCGGAGATGGCTTGTTGGACCCGGCCCGGCGACTGGCGCTTGCCCACCCACGTGGAAGGCTTCTTGAAGAAGCCGTGCGACGACAGGTTGAAGCGGACGTAGTTGGTCGTGCCGGCGAGGTAGTCCGCCGTGTGGCTGGTGCCGTCGATCGGCGAATCAAACGCCGGCTGGACGAACGCGAAGTCGGAAATGCCGTCCTCGTCCAGCCAGTCCGCCGTGAAGGTCTGGGTGTCGATGATCCACTCCTTTTCCGCGGACGGCGCCAGGAGGTCGGTGCCGTAGGGATCGCGGAAGGCCAGCTCCACATTGTCGATGTAGGCGTAGTGGATGGTGTCCGGTCCGACGAAGCCGGTACGGTAGGTCTTGCCGGGGCCGATGTCCTCGGGATACGGCGTGCCGTAGATCTCGATCAGCGAGTTGGTGTAGGCCAGCTCCTGCTGTTCGACCTGCGTGCGGAAGTCGGTCAACGAATCCTGCTCGGACCGCATCAGGCGGGTGACATCCTTCGCGTTGTCGAACGCCGCGACGGCGTTGTTCAGCGCCCCGAGCGCGCGCGTGTAGATTTGCTCGAAGTGGGTGAACGGCCCATTGGCGATGGAGAGGGGGTTCAAGTCGAAGGGCACGGCGTCTTCGGGCAGGCCCAGCGGCGTCGTGCCGCCCTCGGCCTGATCCATCGCCGTCTGGAGGCTTTCGGCCACGGTCGGCAGTTCCTTCAGCTCCGGCACCGTGGACCGGTCGACCTGTTGGATCGTGTTCTGGTGCGAGGGGTCCGGGTCAATCTCCGGGATGATGGCGTTGCCGACGATCCAGTTGAAGTAGGCGCCCTGGCCGGTCCGGGCCGCCCAATGATCCGCCCCCCAGTGGCGCGTGCGCTTGTTGCTGGAGCGGGTGGAGCGCAGATGGGCCCAGCCGCGTCCGCTCCCGCTCTGGAAGTCCCGTCGCCAGGTCAGGTCAAAGATCTGCTTGCCCGTCCGGGCCAGCGCGCCCGACGTGGCCGCCCACTTCCGCTCATCCTGGTAGTCCACGGAGACCGGTTTCCCAAGGACCAGCACCGCCTCGCTGCGCGGCACCCAGTCAAAGTTGCGGTCGAGGAACAGGTGGTAGTAGCCCTTGCCCGCCGTGAGGTAATGCCCGTAGGCATCGCCATGGCCCTGCGGATACAGCCGGCGCGCGTCGTCGGCGTCCACCTTCCCGTCGGTGTTTTGGTCGAGCACGTTGTAGTTGAGGGCGTAGATCACCTCGCCGGCGTCGATGCCGCGGGTGTAGTTCCAGACCATGCGGTTGTAGACCGGGCGGGTCTCCACGCCGGGCACGAGGAAGTCGTCGCGTCCGCGCAGCAGCGCCAGTTCCTCCTCGAGCAGCGATGGCAGTTGGCCCTTGAAGGCGAACAGCGCGGTGGCGATGTCGCCGTAGGTGTTGTCCTTGGTGCCGATCCCGATGGTCGGGTTCGACGCGTCCGCCGAGGCTTCGTTGCCGACGATGTTGTAGAGGTCGTTGATGTAGCCCGCCGCGAGAAGCAGGGCGTCGTTGGCCGGGCCGTAATTGATCCCGCCGCCGACGCTGAGCATCTTGCCGCGGTTCAAGACCGTCTCGTAGATCTCGATCAAGCCGTAGTTGTTGATTGAGTCGAGGCTGAGCGCGATGTCGCCCTCCCACCGCTGGCCGGCCTGCGCCACGATGCTGACCTCCGTGTTGACCGCGTTGTTGTAGAGATCGGTGATGCGTTGGTTGAAGGGGTTGATGCCCTTGAGCACGCGTTTGATCCAGCCCTCGGCCAACTGCGGCTCCGTCCATTGCGACCAGCGGTTCGTGTCGCCCTGCGCGGCGATCGGAGCGTAACGCATGGTGAGGTAATTATCCGAAAGGCTCCGCACATCCGCCGACCCGCCCACAATGGCGCGGACGCCGTCGGTGAACTGCTCCTCGGGCAGCGGGATCCACACCGTGGACTCGGCGGCGACGAGGTCCTGGGAATTGTAGGCTTCGACCCGGACGACGAAGTCGATGGGCGTGCCGGGGGAGGCGCCCGAGTAAAGTTCGACGCCGATCCGGTTGGTGCGACCCGTGGGACCCGAGACCCCGCCGCTCAGCGCGGACGCGGGCAGTCGGAAGTAGTGGTCCAGGCGGGGCGCAGCCAGATCACTGCCCGGAGTGGATTCCGCCGTGTTGTTGGTCGGGAACCCGACCCGGGCGACGAATCCGCCGTTGATGTAAACAGCGGCTTCCAGCCCGGAGCCAACGCTCACCCCGAGCCACACGTCGGTCAGGCGGCTGCCGACAGGTTCCACAAACTGGCTGAAAAGGAGGCTCTGGGGACCGTCCCCGCGCCGCTCGGCGATCTGGATAATGCGATTGGGCTCGAGGGACGGAGTCAGGCCCGTGTCGGGGCGCAGATCAATTTCCGGCTGGCCGGGAATGAACCCATAGATCCGGACGGGGAGCGTCTGGCCATTGTCATCGCGCAGCTCGAGAAGATCATTGCGGATCAGGTGATGCGGCAGAGCCTCGGGAGCAAGGGTGGCAACGTACCGGTTGGCGAATCGGCTGTCCGTGGAGAACAGGGTCCGACTCAGGCCCGCAAAGGGGAATTCGCTGACCGGAATGACCGGCCCGGCGAGGGGAACGTCGTTGGCCAGGCGCTCGACAGCGATCGCGCCTGGGTCGCCGACGGTGTCGCTGGGCGTCACCAACCGGAGGTGCGACCATGCGGCCAACGGCAGCGCTCTCGGAGTTTTCCGGTAGATGGATGGCGGCTGGCCGTCGACCGGGGCCGTGATGCGCCATTCGAAGACGTAATCCTCGGCCTTGCCGGCGAGGTCCGTGACCTGCTGGAGCGTCAGGCGTTCGTTCAGGGGGTTCTCCGACTCAATGACATTGACCTCGCCACGGTAGAGCGTGGGCGAGACGCGGATCACGTGGATGCTGACCGGTTCGCCCTCGGGGGTGAACGCGGAGCCGTTGCCGGAGATCAGCGACACATAACCCGTCTCGGGCCCGATGGCGGTGAGTGCATAGGAGTCAACGGCCTCATTGGCCGACCGAATTTCGGACAGGCTGCCGAGGTTGATCGTGCGGTCGGCTCCCGGCTCCGGCGCATAGGTGCCGGGGCGGGCTGGGTCCTCGGCGAACCGCTCGATCAACGTGGCGAGGCCGTCAATGGCGTCATTCCACACGCTGCGCGCCGGGTCAGACAAGAGGCAGAGATCGCGGAGCGTCGCGGCATCCTTCTCGCCGGCCACGTTCAGGAGGAGATACTTGTCGCCCAGCGGTGCATCGACAAACTCGCCGACGAAGACCAGCGCGCCGTTGGGGCCGCGGTTGGGGTCGAGGAAGAAGCGCTTCACGAGGTGCGGCGGAAGATTGGGGAAGTAGATCTTGCCGCGGGACGTTTCGGTTTTGACCGATCCGGGGATCAGCGCCTGGTCGAAGAGCACCACCTTCTCGCGGGTGGGATCATGCAGGGCGACCGACGTCCGGGTGGAGTTCAGCTCGGGTTGCTGCTGAAGGTTCGTGCGGACGAACGACTGCTGGTAGAGGACCTCCAGGCTGGACTGGCCGCGCACGGCGGGCAGGCCGCGCTTGGGCGTCATCAAGGTCTCCGCCATTTGCAGGACCGGCGTATTCTCGGGCCAGACCGGATGATAAACGATCGGGAGCGCATTGCCGTCCGACGACGCATTCAAATCGGCGTTGCCGTAAATCGGGTCGCCGAGGAAGGTGCCGGCGGCGTTCCGGCTGCGGAGATAGGGGGTGGGCGTTCCGGCCGCGGGCTGGAGCTCATGCGCCACGCTGGGGAAATAAAACCCGGGAAGCGTGTTGTAGTAATAGCGGACGGCGAAGGTCTCTGGCCGATCGGCGAGGTGCGGTCCGCGGTAGACCCAGAGGTTGCCCTTGCGATCGTTCATCGTCGCCCGGGAATAGCGGGCGAGGAGATCGCGATCTGTCAACGCGCCCACCAGCGCCTCATTCCAGCTGAGGCGCCAGCCGTCCAGCTGATTGTCCGCGTAGCCGCTGACCGGCTGGATGGCAAGGGTGCGGGTGGCATAGATGAGGTCGACCTCGGGCAAACCATTCAGGAATTGAAATCGGATGGTGGGCGGAGTGCCGCCGACGCCGGGTGGATTCAACTGCGCGACCTGAACCTTGTGCAGGGAGTTGGTGGACCCGGGGTTCGCGGGGGTGCCGCCTTCTCCGACCAGCGGGAGAATCCGCGGCGTGGACACGGCGACAACGACCTGTCGGTTGAGCCAGCCGGCAAACTGCGCGAAGACCTCGGGCGAGACCACAAACTGCGCCGACGTCGAGGTCCGGGCATCGAGACGCCCAAGGACAAACGGCTGATTGGTGGAGACGATTCCTTCGGTGTGATCCACGGCGACATCGGTGGTGAAAAAATAGCGGGTGACGGGCGGTGCACTGGCCAGGTTCTGCAGGGCGAACGTTCCCAGCTGCGGCAGCCCGTGGGCGGGGGCATCCAGGATCAGCTGCCAGGCGTCAAGCACCGGCCGGTTGCCCAGATCCGAAACCCGGACGTTCCATCCCACCAACTCCTCCGTCAGCGGCGCGCGAGGTTCGCCGGAGAGCTTGGGTGCGAAGGCTGGCCCCAGGAGGGGCAGCGGCATGGGCGGCTGCAGGATGCTGCCCGCAGTTTTGTTGTATTCGAAGGTCAGCTCGGCCTCGGGCTTCTCTCGCAGCACGTGGAACGGGCGGATGGCCGGCCGGCCGTCCTCGGCGGTATAACGCAGCAGGACGAAGGGAGCGGAGGAATAGCCATCCGCGGTGGTGATGTTCAGGTCGTCGCGCAGCGCGTACGCCTGACCGCCTTGCATGAGGGCGTGTTCCTCGTTCGGGTTGAAGCCGGGCTGCGTGCGGTCGTTTTGGTAGTAGATGCTTCCGGTGGCCTCGAGGCTGGTCAGCGGGCCGGAGCCGTCGTTGCTCGCGAGGACGATCTCCGAGGCGTTGTCGGGCCAGCGCACCGTGTAACGCGTGACCACGGACGGCCAGAGGATCGGCTTGAAGCCGGCGGCCAGGTTCACCTGGTTGCGGCGGAACCACCAGACCTCGAGGCGATCCCGGCCCGGCATGGAGTTGACCGGGATGATCGCGCCGCGACTGGCCGCGTCAAACCCGGCCACGAGCGGGTCGGCGTAGGCGTCCGGCAAATAGAAGTTCCCCTCGGTGGTCCGGAGGTAGCCGGCGAGGTAGTTGGTGTCGAGACCGCCACCGATCTCTCCGTCCGGAGCCGTCAGGCGTTGCCCGACGAACGCCGTGGCTTCAGAAACGAACGGGCGCGTGGACCGATCCGGCCAGAGAAAATAATTGCTGCTGACCCAGGAACTGAGGTTGGTGGCGACCGTTCCGGCGAGGATGGGATCGGCGGTTACCAGGCCGGGGTTCACCTCGATCGACAGATCATCGATCCAATGTGCAGCCCACACGGCGCCCGTGCGGGACGAGAACCCGAACCGTCCCGTGCGCGGCGTGAACGAGGTCGGAACGTGATCGAGCACCTTGACCCCGCGATAGGAAACGTCCATCGCGCCGCCCGGATACATCACAATCTCCACCGGCACGAATTCGTTGCCGGTGGTGAGCGCCAGATACTGGCCCGTGGCCGGGTCGCGCGGCGCCGGCAGCAACTGTGGATCGGGGCGGAAGTCGAACAGGCCGGGTTCGGCAATGGCGACGCCCACGTGGTTCAGGCCATTCGTCTTGATCACGATGCCCGGCGCCCAGTCGGCCGCGACCTCGCCGTTATCCCACAGGTCGAAATTGACCGCGACGCCCGAGGTCGTGCCTTCATCCGCCAAGTAGGCCGGATAGTTTGGATATGTGCCGTCCGGAATGGTGCCGAAGCTGAAACCGAACCCGTCGGCGGGCGGCAGGTTGGTGTCTCCGATCCGGACCTTGAAGCGGACGCGGAAGCTGGCCACGACCCGATTGCTGTTGAAATCATTGACCACGTAAGCGGCGTTCTGGTTGAAGAGGCCCTCGTTCAAGTGCAGCGCTCCGTTCGTGATGGTGGCGCCGCCGTAGGCGTTCCCCAAGGCCAGCGTGTTGAAATTGAGCTGGAAGTCCGTCGACACAGAGCTGGCGATGGGACTGGCGCTGACCCGCAGGGCCTCGTCCAGCCACGAGAAGACGCGCTCGAAACGGACGTCCTCGCCGCTGGTGAACCGGAGCAGGGCGCGGTGCACGGGCTGCGCGAGCGTCAGCCAGCTGTAATAGGCGAAGTTCGCGGTCAGGCCGCCGCGCGGTTGATCGAGCGCGTCCTGGTAAGCCAGCGTCGGGGCATTTTCGGACGGCAGCGGAATCGCCGTCGCCTTGGCTTCGTCCAGCGTGGCGGCCGTGGGCCGGACGTAGTGGGTGTATTTCGCGACATCGACCGGCCAGACAAACTGGTAGCGGACGTAACGGTAGGGCCAGCGCAGTCCGGCGATGGATTGCTCGGTCCAGTGCGCAAGGTAGTCATTCTCATTCACCGTTTCGCGCACGGCGTAGTAATTGAAGCGGCTTGAGCCCGGGATGCTGTGGCGGAAGGCGAACGTGACCCCGGAGCTGGTGAGCAGGGGCGCGGCCTCGAGGTCTGGGGCGTCCGCGGGCGCCTCGCCCGGGTAGGGCCGGATCGGCTCGCCCAGGTCGACCGTGACCAAGTCGTCGATCGGGGGGCGTTGAAAGACATCGATGATCTCCATGCCGATCTGCTCGCGGACTCCGTTCCCGGCCTCCGGCCGGGGATCCCCGAGCAACTCCAGCAGCACCCGGCCCTCGGCGTTGTAGGCCCGGAGGTTGCCGGTGGTCTCGTCGAACCAGACCGTGTTCGTGATGTCGATGGTGGAGGCCTTGGTGCCGTTGATCAGCACCTCCGGCATGTTGCGCGGCACCCGGTCGTTGTGCACCACCTTGAGGTCCTGCACCCGCTCCGCCGGGATCGAGATCGGCACGCCGGTGTCGCGGAACGAGCCTTCCGTCCAATACATCCGGCGCGGCTGCTGGATCGGCGTGGCGGAGATGACGTAGGAATTGGTCTGGACGTTGCGATTGGCGCCCCGGGCGAAGACGTTGCCCGCGCCTCCGATGGCGCCGGGCTGGAGCGTGGACGGCGCGGTGCGCTGCCAGACGACCTGGATGGCGCCGCTTTGGCTGGCGTAAACCTTCTCGGCGTGCGGGCTGTAGTAATACCCGCTGTTCGTGTGCTCGGTGGTGGTGAAGGGCTCGCGCCACCAGTAATCCGACGGGGCCACCGGCGTCAGACGCCCTTTCGCGACATTGGGCTGGGAAAGATCGACGCCGTACTCGTCCTTCTCGGGCGGGGTGACCATTTCGCCGTAGAGGAAGGAAACCGTTCGCGCCGCGAACGGATTGCCCACGCGGGCGCGCGGCATCACGAGGTTGTTGCCGCGAGGCAGGTCGAGCGTGATGGCGTTGATCACGCCCGCGAGCGTGTTAGTCGTGCGCACCACGGCGCCAAAATGCGTGTGGCTCTGGTACTGGCCAGGCGTGCCGGTCGATCCGGAGGACGGATCGGGGGCCCGGCCATCGGAGCCCGGCGGGTTGTTGAGCGTGCTGCTGATCGGAACGCCCCGCAGGGACTGCAGGTTGAATACGTTCGAGCTCTGAATCTGCTGGATGGGCGCCGGCTGGCCCGGGGCGTCGAACGCGCCCAGGGCACCCAGCAGCAGAACAGTCGAGAGTCTGAACAGGTTCATGGCGCGAAACGGCACACGGGTAAGGTCAGGGGGCAATTAGCGGGGGCCAATGGCGACGAAGTGCACGTAGTAGGTGCCAGCTGATGTCAGTGGGCCCCCGCTCGCGGTGAGCAACTGGCTGACCGTGGCGGAGGCCGCGCTGGAAGCGTAGGACGGCGTGGTGCCGGAGGTGCCCGTCATGGTCACGGTCGGAGTGCTGGAGAAATCCGGAGTGAAATCAACGTTGAATCCTAATGGTGACCCCGAAGTGTTGACGGTGAACCCCGACCCCGCCTCCACCGTCACCGTCGGCGTTGGAGTTCCGGAGGTATACACCAATCTGACGACTCCGCGGATGATGCGGAGGCTTTCGGTCGCCTCACCGACCACCAGCGAGCGTGAGCCGACGGTGATCGGAACCGTCGCGGTAATCCCGGCGCTGCTGATCAAGAGCGGCGTGGTGCCGCCGGTGACGTCCCGGATGGCCAGTTGACCCGCGGCGGAACTCCCGGCCCCCGTGCTCTCGACCGCCCACTGCTTGCCTCCGGCGGACGTGTTCCCGATCCGCACGGCAGTGCCGCTCAGGCCGGGCGAGTCCACGTGCAGGGAGGACTGCGGCAAGGCCGTCCCGATGCCTACCGTCCCGCTGAACGTCCGGGAGTTGTCCAGCGTCGTGGGAATTTGCGCCGACGTGAAGGTTCCGGAAGTGATCTTGGAGGCGGGCAGGGCCGGGACGCTGTTGGCCGAGATCAGCGGAATCTGATCGGCCCGCAGCACGCCGCCAATCTTCGTGTTGTCGATCGAGGGAATCCGATCCACGGACAGCGTGCCGCTGGTGACCTTGGAGGCGTCGATGTTCGGCAGTTGCAGCGCATTCAACCCCGTCAAGCCGGAGCCGTTGCCGCGGACAATCCCGGTCACGTTCAGGTCGCCCGTGACCTCCATCTGGCCGTTGCCCGCGGTAGACCAGGTGACCCGGTTGTTGCCGTTCGCGTCGGTCAAGGACCGCGCGCTGGTGGCAAGAAACGCGTAGGGCGTGGTCAGCAGGCGCAGGCGCGGCTGGATGGTGTTAGGAGTGCCGGCGATCGTAACGGTCAATCCGATGTAGCGCTCCGAGGCATCCGCGCGATTGGCGATGACGGCGCCCAGGTTCAGGTTGTTCTCGCCCACGATGGCGGCGCCTTCGCCGAGGATCACGCTGAAGTTTCCCTTGTCCACCGTGACCACCTGGCGCTCGGACCACAGCACCGCCCCGCCGCTGGGCGTGGCGTAGATGCGGAAGTCGACGGTGAAATTCGCGGGGCTGGCCTGCGCTAGCGCGGCTCCGGTGCCGTCTGTCAGGAACCCCTGGTAGGAGACGCGGACGGGCGGGAGATTGGTCGCGGCCTGGGCCTGGCCGCGGAGCGGCTGAAGCGCGAGCGCGGCCATCAGAAGCCCAAGGCCAAGGGCGAGGCCGAGGCTGGCGCCGAGGGACCGGGAGTGCAGGTGATGAGCGTGGGAGGGTTTCATGGCGTTGAATCTCATGGGGTCGAAAATTGGTATGCGTCGTTAACAACTTTGGGCGCGGGGCGTGATGTCGCGGCCGGTTTCCTGTTCATTGCGGGGTCAGGATCGGAACGTCGGTGACGCGTTTGAGCGTGAATGTGCCCAGAGCGTTGAACTGCTTGGTGTCGCCGTTGCGGTCCACAAAAGTCAGCGTCTCGGCGTAATTCCCATTCATCGCACCCGCGCTGCGGGTCAGCCCGTCGAAGCTGTCTTCAGGCGCACGGAACTGAAGAGAAATCACCCGGCGCACGCCGTAGGATTCGAGCCCCGCGGGCAAAGGGTTCTCAAACTGCGCGTCGAGATTGTCGTGATCCGGATGATAGGTGTGCAGGAATGGATTGGAGGCGTGATCGTCATGGGCGAGAGTCACGGTGGCGACCAGGTTGGTCCCCTCGGACATGGACCCCGTCATCGACCAGCGATCGTTGCCTTCGGTGGTGGGCAGGTGCGTGGCGCTGATGCGGCGCGCGGACGCAAGCTGCGAAGTCATCAGAGCTTCTTCGCGGGTAGCGACGACCAGGTTCGAGGTCGACTGGCCGACGCCCACGTACGCGCGCTGGAGGAGCGTGGCGGCGGTGCCACAGTTGTGGACGATGAGACGAAGCGGGTAAGGACGCGGGACGGCGCCGGAATCGAGCTTGATCGGGCCGTCGAGCAGGTAGCTGCCGGGACGATGGTCTGGACCGCCGAAAACGAGAATGCGCCCCGAGACCTTGTCCCATTCGTAGTGATAGGCCGTCGCGCTCTCCGGCGGGCCCTGAACAAGCCCGAGCCGGGCGAGCACCGCCTCGAAGGCGCTCCGGCTGTCGGCTTTGGCGTAGGGCTTGAGATACTGGCTGACATATTCCACCGAGGCGCCGCCAACCCATAGTCCGGTGCGGGACGGTGCCGTGGCCGAAGCCGCGAGGTCGACCCGGGTCAGGCCGAGGGAATCCGTGAATTGAAGAATTCCGGCGTAGAGCGTCCCCGGAGCGCCGGTCAACTGGCCGCGGTTCACGCCGATAACCACCTCGGCTTCGGATCCCACGGCACCGTTGGGAGTCAGTGTCCAGGACGTTCCCGCGGTCCCGAGAGTCGTATAGCCGTAGGTGAGGTTGGTCGGGTTGAGGGCACCGCGCACGACCAGCGGAAGCCCGCCGCCCAGCGAGGCCTGGCCGGCCGGTGGTGTCTCGGACCCGATCGCGCGCAGCGTGACGGTCAGGTTCGTCTTCGACATGTTTTTCAACAGGAGCCGGTAGGAGCTGATTGTGGCATCGAAGCGCAAGCCGCCGGAGCCAACCCCCGACACCTGGAAGGGCCCGAAGTAGTGATTGTAAACCGCGCCAGAGCGCACCCAGTACGCCTGCTCGCGGCGCACAGGGGTTAGGCGATAGGCGATCGATGGGACAACGATCGGATTGGTCGTCCCCAGCGCGCCGCCCTGATATCGAAAAATCTCCGCATCCTGCGCCCAGTCGAGCTCTTGGGCGTCGCGGGAGAGGAAGTTGTCGAAGAATGGGAGCGGCGCCGTGGTGACGGCGGGAAAGCCGACCAGGTTCAATCCGCTTAATGACCAGCGATAAACCGGCGTGGCTGGGCGCCCTTTGATCCGCCAGTTAAAGCCGGCGGTCGCCGCTTCATTCACCCGCACCAAAACCGCGGAATTGGCGGGCAGCACCTTTAGCTCGGAGGCCGGTCCGAGGTTGCGTGTCCAAGTCGTCCATTGGCTGCCTGGCACTGGGCTTTCCGGCGAGGTGAGCGCCTGACTCGGCGGCAAATCCTGATTCCAAAGCCAGATTTCCTCGATCGGATCGCTGAGCGCGACCAAGCCACTCACGTTGGTGTGGGACGGATCAACATGCAGATAAACCGCATTCCAGCCCGGCCGCAGCGCGTTGGTCTGCGTCAGCCATTGGGCCGACACCGGGCGGGACGGAATGAACACCACCCCCAAAAGCATCAAGGCCCGTGCCACCAGCGAAGCCATCGCCCACCTCGCCACGATCCGGCTGCACAGGCAGAGCGACGGGCAAACGCTGGGTTCAGCGGCGGAATTGGGCGTTTTCATCAAATGATCACTTCTGGTTATGAGTTTAAGAAACGTTTTTGGAGGCGCGTCTCACCGATTCGAAAATATTTTTGCGCACCTCTCGGATCCAGATGGCATGAGGAAGTTCGCCTCCCAGCAACGCGCCTGGCGCATGGTCACCAACGGCAGCACAAGGAGGCCAAGGGGAAATCTTCAGCGCCCTAGCCGAACCGAACGGGCGTGGAAGGGCTCAAGCTTTTCGGCCAGCAGGGGAGAGGTAGGCCACGCAACGCAAGTGCTCGCGCTGCCAGATCAAGACGGACGCCGCCGTTAGGAAGTTGCGACGTGCAAGCCAAGAGGTTACGCCCGCTGCCCGGAGAACAGCGCCGGGACGCACTTACCGGCCGGGGCGTCGCAAGAAATCGTCGTAGGCCAGACGGATGCCCGTGGGCAAATCGATCTCGGGCTTCCACCCCAGCGCGCGCAGACGGGATGAATCCATCACCTTGCGCGGAGTGCCGTCCGGCTTGGAGGTATCCCAAGCCACTTCGCCTTCGAATCCAATCGCCCGGGCCACGGTCTCGGACAAGTTGCGAATGCTGACTTCTTCGCCCGAACCCACATTGATGAACTGCGCGTCGCTGTAGTTGCGCATCAGCAACACGCAAGCCTTGGCCAGGTCGTCGACGAAAAGAAACTCCCGGAGCGGAGACCCGGTTCCCCAGCACGTCACCCGGGCGGCCCCCGCAACCTTCGCATCGTGAAACCGGCGAATTAACGCCGGCAAAACATGGGACATCTGCGGATCGTAGTTGTCGTTCGGCCCGTACAAATTGGTCGGCATCGCGCTGATGAAATCGCAGCCGTACTGACGACGATACGCTTCGCACATTTTGATCCCGGCGATCTTGGCGATGGCGTACCACTGATTTGTCGGCTCAAGCGGGCCACTCAGGAGAGATTCTTCCCGCAAGGGTTGCGGTGCGAGCCGGGGGTAGATGCACGAACTGCCCAGGAACAGAAGCTTTCTGACACCAGCCCGCCAGGCGCCGTGGATTAAATTGGACTGGATTTGGAGATTCTCCTGCAGGAACTCCGCCGGATGAGTGTCATTGGCGAGAATTCCACCGACCTTGGCCGCCGCGACGAAAACGTAATCCGGGCGGGCCTCGTCATAGAATCGTTCGACCGCGCTTTGCCGGGTGAGATCAAGCTCTGCGCGCGTCCGCGTGAGGACATTCTTGAGCCCGAGGCGGGCGAGTTCTCGGACGATGGCACTGCCCACCATTCCTCGATGTCCCGCCACGAACACTTTCGAGTCCGGGTTCATCGCCGACGGTATCAGACGTTGAACTTGAACAGCATCACGTCGCCATCCTGCACCACGTATTCCTTGCCTTCCATGCGATAGAGGCCCTTCTCGCGCGCGGCCGCCACCGAGCCACAGCTCACCAGGTCGGCATAAGCGACAGTCTCGGCCTTGATGAAGCCGCGCTCGAAATCGGAGTGAATCACCCCCGCCGCCTTGGGGGCGGTATCGCCCGCGTGAATCGTCCACGCGCGGACTTCTTTTTCGCCCGCGGTGAAGTAAGTCCGCAGGCCCAGGAGATGGTAGGTCGCCCGAATCAATGCGCCGACACCACTTTCCTCGACGCCGAGTTCCTTCAGGAATGCCTTGGCCTCTTCGGCCGAGAGATCAATCAAGTCGCTCTCGATTTGGGCGCTGATCACCACCGCTTCGCAGGCGAGATGCGTCTTTACGTAGGCCCGCACCTTTTCGACATAGGCGTTGGTTTCGGCGGTGGCCAGGTCGCCCTCCTTCACGTTGCACGCAAAGATGGTCGGCTTGTCGGTCATCAGATAAAACTGCCGGGAAACCGCACGCTCTTCGGGCGTCAGCTGAATGGTCAGGGCCGGCCGGCCTGCGTCCAGCACGGGCTCGATTTTGGCCAGCACCGCCTCCAGCACCCCGGCTTCCTTGTCACCTCGTTTGACGTCCTTGGCGATGCTGGCCCGGCGCTTCTTTACGGCCTCCAGATCCGCCAAGATCAGTTCCGTGTTGATCGTTTCGATATCGCGGACGGGGTCGACACTGCCCGCCACGTGATGGATGTCCGCATCCTCGAAACAGCGCACCACTTGAACGATGGCGTCCACCTCACGGATGTGGCTGAGAAACTTGTTGCCGAGGCCTTCGCCCGCCGCCGCGCCTTTGACGAGCCCGGCGATGTCGACGAATTCGACCGCCGCCGGGATGACCACGCTGGTCTTGGCGATCTTTTGGAGGACCTGAAGGCGGTCATCCGGCACGGTGACGATGCCGACATTGGGGTCGATCGTGCAGAACGGGTAGTTGGCCGCTTCCGCCTTGCGGGTGCGGGTCACAGCGTTGAACAAGGTGGACTTGCCGACGTTCGGCAAGCCGACAATTCCGGCTTTTAACATAGGAAAATCGGGGCCATCTACTCTTTCGACGGCCGTGACGGCTTCGTGGCGGTCGGCGCGTTTTCCGCCGACGCCTCTTCCACCGCTTCGCGCATCAATCGTTTGAACTTGTCCATTCCTTCGTCAAAGGCGGCGGAGATGGGCAGAACCGGCGTCTTGCGGATGCGACGCTTGAAGGCTTTCAGATTCTTCTCCGCTGCTGGCTCGTCCATCTTGTTGGCGACGACGTAGCGCGGGCGATTGAGCAGGGCGGGATCGTAGAGTTCGAGCTCTTGCAGCAACTGGCGATAGTCGTCCCACGGCTCACGGTTGTCGGTCCCTGCCATGTCGAGCAACAAGACGAGGACCTTGCAACGTTCGATGTGCCGAAGGAAGGCGTGTCCGAGGCCGACGTTCCGATGAGCTCCCGCGATGAGTCCGGGCACGTCACAAAACACGAGCCGATGAAAATCCTCGTATTCCACGATGCCAACCTGAGGCGTCAGAGTCGTGAAGGGGTACGGGGCGATCTTCGGGCGCGCCTTGGAGATGGCGGCGAGCAGGGTGGACTTGCCGGCATTCGGATATCCAACGAGGCCCACGTCGGCCAGCATCTTCAGCTCGAAGAGAAAATCACCTTCCTCACCGGGTTCACCCGGCTGGGCGAAGCGTGGGGTCTGGCGCGCAGCTGTGGCAAAATTCCGATTCCCCAAACCGCCGCGGCCGCCTTTGCACAAGACGAAGCGCTGGCCGTTCGTGGTCAGGTCCACGACCAACTCCCCCTTCTCCCGCTGATGCTGTCGGGAAACCGATCCGGGTTCCTCCTCCGACAAATCATATTCCATCGCCAAGACGCCACCGGCCGCCCGGAGCAACGGCCGTTCACCGGTGCTGGAACGGAGCATCTTCACGAGGCTCTTGGGTTCGGGCGCTTCGGCGTCATCCGGCTCATCGCTCGCCGCGTCATCGCCTTCCGCCGGAACGACCGCTTCGGGAGGGGTGGGCAACCGCCAGACGAGCGTCCCGCACGGCACCTTGATCAGCAAATCCTTGCCGGCATGGCCATCCATGCCCTTGCCGAGTCCCATCTGACCCTTCTGCGCGATGAGCCGCGGCTGGTAGTATTGATTGAGAAGGTTGTTGAGGTCGTGATCCGCTTCCAGGATGACGTCGCCGCCCCGGCCTCCATTGCCGCCGCTGGGTCCTCCCTTGGGGCGGTAGGCTTCGCGGTGAAACGCCACGCAGCCTTTGCCGCCGTGGCCGGCCCGCGCGTGGACTTTGATCTCGTCGACAAACATGGGTGGGCCAATAAAAAAATGGCGAGGCCCGGCGGACCTCGCCACAACTAAATTTTTAGCCGGGCCTAGTTATTGGCGGGGCTGGTGGCTTCCGCGGGAACGATGTTCACGCGATGGCCGCCCTTGTCGAACGTGACTTTGCCATCCACCAACGCGAACAGGGTCCAATCGCGGCCGGTGCCGACGTTGGTTCCGGCCACGAAACGCGACCCGCGCTGGCGCACGATGATGCTGCCCGCACGAACCGTTTCGCCGCCATATCGCTTTACGCCGAGCCGTTTGCTGACGCTGTCACGCCCGTTGCGGACGCTGCCTTGACCTTTCTTATGTGCCATAAACTTACTTTTACTCTGACGACTTACTATTGCTCTAACTTTGGCGCTCTAACTTTGGCGCTAAAGCTTTGGCTTACTCCGTCTTCAGCGCCACCAAGCTGCGCAACGCTCTGCGCGGTGCGTCGTGCGCTGTCCTTCGTTAGCCCTTGATATCGGTGATCTTGACCCGGGTCAACTCCTGGCGATGCCCCACGGTCCGGTGATAACCCTTACGGCGTTTCATCTTGAAGGCGATCGTCTTTTCGCCTCGGAAATGTTCCTGCACATCGCCTTGAACCCGGGCGGCGCTCACCGTCGGCGTGCCGACGGAAACTTTCCCGTCGTTCGCAACCAGCAATACCCGCTCAAACACGTGCGGCTTGCCCGCCTCGGTTTCCAAGCGTTCGATTTCAATCGTGTCGCCCGGCGCAACCCGATACTGCTTACCACCCGTTTCAATGACAGCGTACATAGATCCGTTTTTCCTAAAAGGGACGCAGATACGACCAGAAAGCACACCCCTGTGTCAACGATTGATTTTATTTCCGTAGAATCCGTTGGTGGTGCCCCAATGGATACAACCGCCGGGAACCCGTCAGTCGGGCAACGAGACCTGCAGGAGCACACGGGTGCCGCCCGACGAACTGGGACCGACGCTCACGGTGCCGTTCAAGTGTTCCATCCGCTGACGAAGATTGGGCAAACCGCTACCGCCTCCCGGACGGGGTGTACCCAGCTGTATTCCACATCCGTCGTCCTCCACGACAATGTCCAGCCGAGGATCGACCCAGAGCAGGCGAAGCCAGGCTTTTTTCGCTCGTGAGTGTTTAACCACGTTGTGCAGCGCTTCGTTGACCGCCAAAAACAGATGCTGACGCAGTTCGCTCGGCATCGCCCGGTCGGGCAGCGTGCTGGGCAATTCCAGTTCACACGCAATGCCGTGAGGCACCAGGCGGGAGGGCGCGAAATCGGCCAGAAACAACGCCATTTTCTCCAGGGAATCGTTCTCGGGCTTGGCCGACCAGATCAGCTGATCCATCGTCCCACCCAACTTCCGGGCTGCTTCCAGCAATTCCTGCCGGCAACGCTCGGCTTCCGCCGATCCCGGCCCAGCTCGATTCAAGGCTTCAGTAAGGCGCTGAATCCCGTGCAACTCTGAGCCGACGCCATCATGCAAATCCTGGGCGATGCGCCGGCGTTCGTGCTCGGCTCCAGCCCGCGCGGCCTGGCTCGCCATCCGCGACCTTTGCCAACGACCGCCGGCGTAGACCACGCAGAGCATTAAACTCAAACCAACGACCAAGCGTGACAACCAGCGCGCCCGCTGAGGCGCCGCCGCCCGCCGGTCCGATTCCACTCGCTCGCGTCGATGCTTATCCAAGGCCATCCCATAGCCCTGCGTGGCGACCCAGTCCGTTGGGAATTCATCGCGCGCACCATATCCCTGACGGCGGCCGAAAAAGACGTCCAATCGCCCCGCCTGTTCGCCCACCCCGTCCGGCGAAAAATGAGGAGAAAACACGCCAAAATCCGCCAGTCCATCACCGTCCACGTCGCCCAAGGCCGCCAGTGTCTTTCCAGTCCATGCCCGGGCTCCCAGGCAGCCAAAGGTCCAAGTTGGGTCCGCGCTGAAACCGTTGTCCCCCCCGAGGAACAAACCGACGTTTCCACGAAAGGCCGGCGTATCCCCACCCGGCCCCCCGGCACTGCCAATCAACATGTCACGCCAGCCGTCCCCATTGACGTCCCCTACCCCAGCCACACTGACCCCGAACAAAGCTCCCCGCCCGCTGCCGGTCTTGCGCCAACGTGGCTCGGGCGCGACTGATGTCCTCGAGCCATGGTAAATCCCCACCTCTCCCTCCGTCGTCACATCATCCGCAGTGCTGAATCCGTGACCGCAAACCGCCCAGTCGTCGCAACCGTCACGATCCAGATCCCCCAACGCGCTCAACGTCGTTCCCAGCCCGCGCCGCGCCACTCCACCGTGCACGCTCCACGCAGGCTCCGTTTGGAAAAGTTCGTTTGTCGCCAGATACAAGTACGCTGCGCCACACAGGGACCCTGCGGGTCCAGATCGATAGGGTGCGCCCACCAGCACGTCCAATCGTCCATCACCATTGGCGTCCAGCACGGCCATCTTTTGACCAAATCGTCCCTTCGGCGCATCGCCAGCCACGCGCCACGACGCCGCCACTTGCGACAGTCCATTCGTGCCCCCAAAAAACAACACCACCCGGCCGCGCCCATCATCGTGGCCGCTCTCCCCGACCAGAAGATCGGAAAATCCATCGCGATTGACATCGCACGCCACGAGGCTGTCGCCCAAGCAATCCCGTGAATTGGCGCCCTTTTGTTTCCAGACGGGTTCCTTGGACATCTGCCGACGCCCGCCCGCGAAGACGGCAACCTCACCTGCCTGGAAATGCGCCTGGGGAATTCCCACCACCAAATCCGCGCAGCCGTCCCCGTTAAAATCTCCCGTCGCAAGGGTGCTGCCCGCGCGTTGGGGCGTGGCCAGTGGGGGCGACCACGACCATTTGACCCTCAAAGTCCGGGCCTGAAAGTCGGGCGACACGACCCATATCTTGCCCACCAACGGCCGCTTGACCGGCGTCCGCGGAGCCGATAGCAGCCAGTCCAAATGCCCATCGCCATCAAAATCCGCTGGAGCAAGCGCCGCGACCGACAAGTGCGCTTTGGCGATCGCACTCTCGAGCGTCCATTGCGCCGGCGCGGCATGAAACCGCCCCAGCCCATCGCCAATCACCGGAGAATTGGTGGGGAGCGGGAGGAGAACCCCACCATTCAGCGGCGGCTCTGCCCGTGCGGAAGTCATCGCGACAAACGCACACGCGACGCTGAACCGCAATGCGAGAGTCCAATAGACCATCGGTGTGGACCCGACCTTAGCGATCCGTGGGGAAGGAGGCCATTCGGAAGATTGAGAGCCAGGATTGGGCAATGGCCATCCCGGAGGAACGGAGGAAGATTCGCCGCCACCCCCGGCTGATTGAGAGCAACCGGAGCGCGGCGGGTGACGCTCCCATCCGCGCTCCGGACCCAAATGTCTCCCTGGCGTCTTTAAGGTCTCTGAACAATGACCGGATGCCGCATCAAATCCAGCTCCACTCAGGCCATCGGAAATAGCGAGGCCGATTCATTGTTCAGTGCGCACAAATACCATGGAATTGCGGAGGCAGGTATGGCGTGTTCACGCCATGGGAAGCTTTCACGAGTTCTCAACTCGTGCCCACCGGCCCATGAACCGCCGAAGGTTTCCCCTCACCCAACCCCGCTTCGCGCCCCCTCGAAGCCGGGGCGAGGGCTCCTGTGGAAGGCGGTTCATGGGAAGCTGCTTGTCATTGGGAATTTGACATTGATTCTTGGTCATTGGGAATCGACCCGCATCAGTTGTCTCCCCGCGATCACCAATAACCATTTCTCAATTCGAAATTCCAAATGTGGCGCGCGCCGGAGACGACGCCTGATGGGTCGTTCGTGCGCCGCCGATTCCACCCGCTGCGGACCGGAGGTCCGCGCTCCGGACGGGAGGTTCATGGGCCACCAGTCAATCCCGCCCGGTCAGATATCGGGCCGTTGCTTCAGCCCGGGTTTGCACCTGAAGCTTCTCGTAGATGTGCCGAATGTGTTTGTCGACCGTGTGCGCGCTGATGCCCAGCGACTCGGCAATCTCCTTGTTCGTGCATCCGCGGGCAATCGATCCGAGCACCTCGCGTTCGCGATCCGAGAGCAGCTTGAGGCCAGCCCGCCCTTGGGCAACGGCGGGACGCGCCTGCTCGAGCCCGTGAAAAAACTGGGTCACCTTGCGGGCGATCGCTGGGCTCATCGGAGAGCCGCCATCGGCCATCTCCCGAATCGCCTCCAAAAGCTCAACGTCCGAGGTTTGCTTCAACAAGTAGCCGCTGGCGCCGGCCTTGAGACTCTCAAAAATCCGGTCCTGATCCGTATGCACGGTGAGAATTAGAATCTGCACTTCGGGACGTCGTTGCTTGAGTTCTCTCGTACAGAAGATCCCGTCGAGGCCAGGAAGGCTGAGGTCCATCAAAACCACGTCGCAGCGATCCAGCGGAAGGGCCTGCAGGGCGGCCTCAGCGGACGGATGGGCCGACACGACCTGGAACCCGGGCGCTCCATTCAGCAAGCCGACCAGGGAACGGCGCGACCGATCGCCATCCTCGACGATGCTGACGCGGATGGTTGGCCGATGAGCTTCCTCCAGGTTTGCCGGCTTCACGGCTGGGCGGGCGTCACAACCCGGTAAAAGCGATTGGTGAGGCCGGCGCCAGCCACATCCGATACGCGCTCGGTGCGATTGGTCGGAGCGGCCACAATCTCGCGCAGCTTGGTCCATCCCGGATTGCCCACGTCCCCGACTCGATCCGTAAATTGCACGGTATAAGTCCGGTTTGAGCTCGCCGGGAACTCAACCCCCGGCGCGACTTCGGGCGGAAGCAAACTCAGCGGAGCCACACGGAGGACGCTGTCCGGATTCAACGGATCCGTGCCCGCGACATATTCCGCGAGCGTGCTCATGCCGTCCCCGTCCGGATCGAGCAAGGCATCGGCCGCGTTGTTTGTGTTGAGGCCAATCGACTGCTCATACAAGTCGATCAGGCCGTCCTGATCAAAGTCGGGCAGCGTGATGACGTTGATCAACGGTGACGCCAGCGGTGAGACGGTGGCGAGATTGCGGACCACCACCCGGTACTGGTTGGTCACAAACGGCAGCGGCGGGGCCGAGAACTGAAAGCTGCTCACGGTGGAGAAAACGGTGTTGGTGGCCAGCGGCAACGAGCCGCGCCGCCATTCAAACGACAGCGGCAACGGCACCCCGGTGGCCGACGCACTCAGCGTCACCAAAGAACCGGGCGTGACCAATTGCGCGAGCGGCACCTGCAACAAGACAGGCGACACCAAGGGAACCAAACTGGCCGGCGCGCTCAGCACGTCGCCCACCGCGTCGGTGATCCGAACGGTGTATTCCCCAGCGCTCGAGACCTGCACATTGCTGACCGTCAGTGTGCTTGCCGTGGCGCCCGGGATGTCCTGGCCGTTGTAACGCCATTGATAGCTCAGTGGAGTCGGACTGAAGGCTGCGGTGCGGAACGTGGCATTGGTCACGGGTGCAGCCTGCGGATCAGGCCGGACTCGCACGAGAACTGTGCTGGGCTGCTGCAGGATGAACGCCGGGTAAAGCAACGTCAGGGTCGCGTTGGTGCTCAACACCGATCCGTTCAGGTTATAGACCAGGACGGCGTAATCACCGGCCTGCGCCGGCTGCACGTTGTTCAGGAGCAGCGACGAGTTGGTTGCCCCGGGAATCGGGACGCCATTGAAGTGCCATTGATACCGCGGTGCCGGCGTGGCTGCCGCCGCCACCGCGAACTGGATGGTGCCATACGCCAGCTCCGTCCGGCTGGACGGCGCCGTCGAAATCACGGGCCCTCCAGCTCCGGCTGGCGGCCCCACTCGACCTGCCGTCGGCGGCGCGGCAACCCAACTGCGTGGCTCGGGACCGAAGCCCGCCGGATCCCGGCGCTGCAACGACATGCCCAAACCGTCAGCCCCCGCCGGCCAGGAACCAGCGTCGGCATAGTCGAGGCCGTCGATCCAAACCATCGGAACTCGTCCCCCCACCGGAGTCGTCGGTCTCTGCAGCACCACCTGATCGCTCGAGTTGTCGAGCTTGCCGGAGAAGGGTCCATGCAAGGCCACGCCGGCCGGAATCCCGAACCGCGCGCGGAACGCCGCTGCCGCGGTTGCGTTGGCGGGATCAAAGTTCACGATCAACAAGGTTTCCCCGGCGGCCAGCGTCCGTCCGGCGGGAAATTGAAAAGCAACGCCGCCGGACAATTGCCAGGTGTTGGTCGGACGGACCGCGTCAAACAATTCCACGGTCTGCCCGGTGATATTGCGCAACTCGACGAACTCGTCGGCCGTGTTGTCGTCGCCAGCTTGATCCGGGGGATGATAGTGCAGTTCGGAGATCACCACCGGTCCGATCGCTGGCGCGACGTTCTCCGCCCCCAGCGTGCGTGCGGCCTGCGGCGCAAAGTATTCGCGGCCATCGCTGGTCACCAGGCGTCCGAAAGTCACACCGTCGTCCGCCGCACCAAACCGGTGTCCATGCACATAGCCGGTCAAATTCCCGGCGGCATCCGCGGAAAACAACCAGACTTCATCCCCATCGCTGCTCAGAGCAAAGGCGCCGGGTCCCCCGTTGAATTGGCTCTCATCAAACACCCGATAGCCACCCCCCGGAAGGATCGTCCCCGCCGGAATTCGAAACTTGCGCGGGGCATTGAAGTCGTCGCTCAAATACCAACCGCTGATGTCGACCGATCCGCCCGTTGGATTGTGAAGTTCAATGGCATCGAGCGGCGGCGGGACATCGCTGCGGCTCAGCGCCTCGGAAATGACCATGGGCGCGATGGCATTCGGCGGGCTTTCCCCGCGCCCGGGCGATCCATCCAGCGTGCCGCTGGGCTGCCAGTGCGTGCGGCGTCCCCACGCATCGGGCTCCGCCAACCGATCCTTCGCCACGAGCGAGAATCCGAGGCCGTCCGTGATCGGATGCCAGTCGTTGTCGTAGGTAAAGTCGAGAATTTCCTCGCCGGCCGCATCGACCAACAGCAGGCGTTCCCCGCCGTTCTCGAGGGCGCCCGAAAATTCTCCCGCGATCGAGCTCGCAACGCCGGCTCCGTAGCGGGCCACAAAGGCGGCCCGATTTCGAACCACCAGCGCGGTTTCGCCCGGGCCCAGCGTCGTGACCGCACTGCCCGTGAAGTCGAACTCGATTCCGTTGAGGAATCTTACGCCCGCCAGGTTTATCGCGGTGGCGTCCGAAACATTTTGCAGCTCCACATACTCGAACTCCTCGGCGTCCGTGGGGTTCCCGGCCAGCGCCGACGGGTGGTACATCACTTCCGTGATCCGCAGGAACCGCTGGGCGTTCGAAGGGGCCCCGGGATAGACATAAGTTTGCGCCGGTTGCCCATATTGATTTCGCAGCACGAGGTTCTCGCCGCGCGCCGACAGCCGGCCCGAGAAGTTGCCGAGCACAAAAAGGCTCTGTCCCCCCCGCGGACCGCTGGTGCGGGCGCGGAAAGAACGCGCTTCGGCCGCCACGTAAACGACTCCGTTGGAAGTCAGGACTGCGCCGGGTGGAAAGGTGAATTGAATCCCGGCATCGAGACGCCAGCCGCTCACGTCAACCGGGAATCCCGAAGCGTTTGTGATGCAGACAAACTCCTGCGCCTGGTTGCCCGACGCCGGATTAAACTCCACGGAATGAATCCGCACATCGACATTCGGCGGCTGCGCCGTGGGATTGGCCGGGCCCACGCCCGCGATGTTCGGGCCCGTCAAATAACCCAGGCGCGGCGCCAGATACTCGCTCTTAATTCGGTTGATGGCCTGGACCAGTGTATGCGTATTCCCACCGAACGAAACGTTGCCGCCCCACCGCGCCTTGTCGAGCAACACATCGGGCCCGATCACGGCCGCCAACTCGTCCATCCGGCGCTGAAAATAGCCCGTGGCCAGATACTGATCGCTGAACGTGCGAATCCGGCGCATCAACATCTCCCGCGCACGCGGCACCTTCATGAAGGATTCGATCAGGCGGTTGTATTTGCCGGCCGCCAGCAAATAGGGACGGGCGCCAATGAACGGATGACTGGCACAGGACGGCCCGTTGGTCACCTGCTGGTCGAAAACGATCGCATCCGTGTTGAGCGCGTTAGGCCCGAACGTGAGATCCTGATCCCAGGGCAGCATGCGCCATTCGCCGGTGCCATCCGTGTCCTGATAGAGAAAATGATTCTTGTCCGTGGCGTCGATGTTCTGGGTGATCGCAACCGTGGCCATGAAGTTCACCATGCCGGGCACATCAATTTGATCGAACACGAACTGCTCGAGCGCTGCGCCCGAAAGGCCGAGATTCTGCAGTAGAATCAGCACATTCGTGTTGCCCTCGGTCAATCGAGTCTTCTTTTCGAAGCCCGTGACGGAATCGTAAGTCGAGCCAGGGCCGCACTTATACAAGGTCCCGCTGGGATCCAACCCCACGCGTTTGAGAAAATCCTTGTCCGGCTGTTCGGTGTAGACGGTCAGATTGTAAAACACGGAATTCTGCCGGAGCTGCGCCAGGAAGACGATGGGCGACGGCAGGCCGGCGTCACGTTGATGTTCATAGGTCAGCACGGATCGCAGATAAGACTTGTCCGTGTAGGTCGTGTTGAAATCGAATTCCGTCACGCGCGGGCCGCCGGCCTTCAAGGCAAACTCGTGATCTTCGTTCAGTTCGATCTTGTAGCTCTTTTTCGGCCAGCCCCGCGAAGTTCCGCCGCGGATGCGCACAAAGATGTTGTCGTAGAGTTCCCCGTCATAGAACAGGGAACATCGGGTGCCCGTCGGCAATTCTGCCAGAGCAGGCGTCGCGACAAACCAGTGAAACACGGGCAAGGTGGTCTGCACCGCCGGATCGAGCACCACCGTGCCGAGGTATTCGTCCGAGTCCGTCGGCGAATTGAAAATGGGCAACCGCGCCGAGACGTTGCGAACATCCGTCGCCAGCACCGCATACCGAATCAACTGCCCGTTGGTTGACGCGGACGCCGGAATGCGCGCGCCATAGGTCCCGTCCGCCGCCCCGCCGTCGCCATGCGCTCCATCGTCAAACATCGCCACCGTCACCGGCGCACTGAACTGGATTCGGTATTGCAACGCCACGCTCGCGATCGGAGCAAAGGTGGGCATCACGCGGGCGGTCACGGTCAGGTCGTCGGCGTCGGCCGGCTGTTTCGGCGCATGCGTCACCCGGCTGATGATTGGGCCCAGGACTTCGACTCCAACGGAATTCTCCGCGCCGGGGGTCGGCGTGGTGAAATAAACATGGGCATTGGTGGTGTCCGTGATGGACGAGGCCTCGAGCACGGGTTGCATCAGGAAATCGAGATCATCCGCCGAATGATTCAGTGCCTGGATTGCGAGTACGTTCGTGCCGGCGACCATGAACGGCGCGAACTCGGCCAGGTTAAACTCCTCCGCTGCCGCCAATTCCTGGGCCGGCCGTTCGGCTGTGGCCGCCGCATTCCACACGAGCGATTCCGGCGCGTTGCGCCGCACAATTTCCTCCCCGTTGATCCAGGCCACAAACCCGTCGTCGTAACGCATCTTCAGCCGCCAGCGGGTCAGCTCGACCGGATTCTCGAGCACAAACGGAAATCGCAGGAGAGCGCTGGCGTTGACTCCGAACATCGAGGCGCGCACATCCCCGCCCAAGCTGACCCCGGGCAGTTCCCCGGCACTCGCGATGGCCCGCACTTCGGATGGGTCCAGCGCCCGATGCCACAGCCCGACGTCGTCAATGCGCCCGTGCCAATAGCCCGGCGAGCCGGTGTCGGCCGCCGTGCCGGCATTGTTCAACTTCACCCCAATGCTCATGGCCGCAACCGGCGGGACCACCAGCGTGCCAGTGTAAGGCGTATTGCCCACTTCAACGCCGTTTCGATACAACCGCAACGAGGTGCCGTCGGCCGTGAACGCCACATGCTGCCACTGATTCGTGGGCAGCTCCCTGCCCTCACGCAAACTGAACTGCCCCCCCGTGGTGGTGATGAAAATGTCGAGGTCACCGCCGGTATCGCGCAGGCCAAAGTGGAATTGCCCGCCGGTCCCCGCCCAGTTCTTGGCGATCGACGCCCACGTCGGACGCGACTCCGCGAAGACCCAAGCCGCAATGGTGATGGCATTCGAAGCGCGCGGGTAGCTCGCCACACGGACATAGTCGCCCCCCGCCGGGCCACGAAACCGCAGGGCCCCGTCATTCCGGCCCGGCCCCCACTGCGAATTGTTCGTCGGAAAGCTCAGCAGGGTCCCGATGCCACCCTGGCCGGTGGCATCCGCGGCGATCGTTCCCGAGGTTTCGTCAAATTTCCAATAGGCCCCCAGGCGATTGGTCAAACCCGACACCGGCAGGCGATCGAGCGTGCCCACCACATAGCCGACCGCCGAGGTCACCACCTGCCAGCCCGCATCATCGAACGACGGGAGGATCCAATTCGTGCCCAACGTGCCGATCGATGGCACCAAAAGACGGCCGACGGCATTGGTCGGCAGCACGGTTCGCAAACGCAAACCCGGGTCCAAACCGTAGGAAACGTCCGTCGCCTGCGGCGGATAGGCCGGCGCAAACGCGAAGTTGACGACGCCTTCCGGATTCAGCAGCGCGAGGTAATCTCCGTTGACGCCCAACCGAAACCCGGTGTGGAGCGGAGCGCCTGGCACACGCCGGTTTTTGCCCGAGGCAAACACCACCAGGTACCTTCCCGCCGCCAGGTTCGTCGCCGGAAACGTCCACTGCTTCGGCTGTGCCGGATCGTCCGTCAGCGTCCAACCCGAGAGCGCCACCGCCTCCGGGCCCGCATTGTGGAGCTCAACCCAGTCCGGATAGTCACCATCTTCGTCGGGCAGAATACTGCCGTTGCTGGCCATGAACTCGGAGATGACCACCTGGGCTCGAACCGGCCCGGCCGAAAGCAGGCCAAGGGCAATCGCGATCCCGGCGCAAAGGAACGTCTTCATAGTTGGAATCCGGGGAAATTCTCAGAACCGAAGCACGAAAGCGAGCGAGAATCCGCGCAGCGATGCAGTCCGGGTTTGACTAAAAACGGGTGATCCAACGGACCGTCTCACCCACCCCCGCCCTCTCCCCGTTGAGGCCGTTGACGGGAGAGCGAGTCGCGTGGGGCGCGAGCAAAACGCCTTGCACCCTCACGAGCATTTAATTGCACCCACGCAGTCCGAGGCAGCGATAAGGATTCCTAGCCTTCGCGACGCCAGCAGACAAAACTGCCGTTTCGACGGGACGCCATCGCGCGAATCACCGCCGAACGCCTGAACTTCGGCAGACGCCTTAATTGCGCCCGGAGTTGCCTCATTCCGATCGCACCGCCGGCCACCGCACATCCGCCCGAATATCCGACCAGCATCCAGTAGACACCCCCAGCGTCAATGTCAGGCCCGCGATCGGTCGTCACCACCACGACTTCCTTCAGATCGGCCCAACAGAGCGACGTCGAAGTCCCGTCCGGCAACGTCCGCACCACGCGGGTGTCATCGGCAGAGACCCGCTCCGGCACAACCCTCCGCAGGCCGAAGAGGATCGTCACCAACACCAGCAAGGCACCGGAAATCGCCACCGGAATCCACGTGGGCGCCGACGGATACTGCGTCCGCTGCACCAGATAGGTTCCGATCGAGCCGGCGAGAACGATCGCCACGGCGATCAAACACCGCAGGTTGTCTTTGGTCTGTCGGTCCAAAAGGGTTTCCACCGAGAATTGAATTCGTGTCGCCCGGTAGGGAAAGAAATCCCGAGCCGGTCGACGTCTCGATCGTCACCTATGCCAGAAGCCCCACCACCCGGCAATCCCCAACCCAGGGCCCAAAACCACACGTAGCATTCCTGAAAAAACGATTAAACCGCTGATTCACGCCGATGGACGCAGATCTCAGAACATCGTTCGAGAACCGGGATCTGCGACAACCTATAGATAACGACTTGGAGACGCAGGTTCGACGAAAGCCCCGTCCTTATCGGCGATCATCAGAGTCAATCGGCGGTTTTCCAATCTTACGCGGGGATCGAAGCCTGGCCGGGTGCGATAAGAAACGAAGCGCCTATAACGCCCGCATCCTGCAGTTCGGAGGCGACGCGTCCGGCGGCGAGGCCAGGTGGGAGATGGCGGCTTCGTCGATGTTTCGCCCGTTTTCTCACCCATCCGCGCGGGCATAGCGCCAGAGCGCTGGCGCACTCCAAGCCCTGGCGGACCACCCAAGCGCCCCGAGGCCTCCCGCAACGTCTTGAAAGCCCCTTGGTCGCTCGTTTCGGTTTGAGCGGGCCTCGGTGAGAAGGCGCGCACGCCTGAATTTCCAGTTTTCAACCGGTGAAATTTCGGCTACAGATCTCCCAGTTCACCGACCACCAAATTGGTATGAAGATGTCGCGCCGTACCCTCTTTGTTGCTGCTTGTTTCCTTCCCCTTGCCGTCCACGCCGCCAGTCCGGTGGTAATCTCGGAGTTCATGGCCAGCAACCGCAATACGAACCTGCTCAATCAGGTCTTCGGCAACGCCGCCTTCCCGGCAGCACCCGACTGGATTGAGATCCGGAATATCAGCTCCGCCCCGGTCAACCTGTTGAACTGGTCATTGACCGACAGCGCCGGCAACCCGACGAAATGGCGCTTTCCGGAGACGAATCTCAACGCCGGAGCGTACTTGGTGGTGGCCGCGTCCGGGTTCGACCGGCGTATTCCAGGGGCACCATTGCACGCCAATTTCAGCCTCGACGGCGGCGGCGAATACCTGGCCCTGATCCAGCCCGACGGCCAGGTGGCCAGCGCGTTTGCGCCGGTCTATCCCCCGCAGGCCACCGATGTCTCCTACGGTTACGGCGTTTTGTCTACCAACCGACTGCTCGTCAGCTCAAACGCCGCCCCGCTGCGGGTTCAGATTCCGACCAGCGGCGCCGACGGTACCAACTGGGTTTACCCTGACTACAACGATTCCGCCTGGACCGCCGGCACGAACGGCGTCGGCTTCGGCAGCGGGGCAATCACCAGTCTTTTCAAAACCGAAGTTCGCGCGATGTCGAATGTGAACGCAACCGCTTACGTGCGCGTGCCGTTCACGGTCGACAACCCCACCAACGTCGGCCTGTTGGTGCTGCGTTTGCGCTACGACGACGGATTTGTGGCGTGGATTAACGGGGTCGAAGTGTTGCGCGCGAATGCGCCCGCCAGCGCCACGTGGAACTCCGCGGCGACCGCGGCGCATGTTCCGACCGCCGTGGACGAATTCCGGCTGGGCGCGACCATGCTGCAAGCGGGCGCCAACGTGCTCGCCATCCAAGGCCTGAACCTGGCCGCGAACGACCCTGACTTCCTCGTCCAGCCCGAACTCTCGGCCGTCTATGTCGAAGGCGAAGATCCGAATCCCAATTATCTGGCGCTCGCCACGCCCGGCTCGGCTAACAGCGCCCCGACGAGCCGCGGCCCGCTGATCCGCGAGGTCGAGCACACGCCGAACGTTCCCACCGAAGACCAGGACCTGCAGGTCACCGCTCGCATCAGCCGGACGTTCAACGTGGTTACGAATGTCACCCTCGTCTACCGGTTCATGTTTGCAGCGGAGACCAACACGGTCATGTTCGATGACGGCGCGCACGGCGACGGCCTGCCCGGAGACGGCATCTACGGCGCCACGCTGCCGGCCGCAACGGGGACAACCAACGGTCAGATGATTCGCTACTACATTCGGGCTACGGACGGCGCCGGCCAGGCGTCGCGTTGGCCGACGTTCGCCAGCCCAAGTTCGACCGAGTATTTGGGCACGATCGTCGAACCGATCGGCTTGGTGAGCAAATTGCCCGTGGTGCATCTGTTCGCACCCAGCACGGTCCTAGGAGCCGGGCCGACCACAAGCCAAACCGGCGCGGATTCGCAGGCTGGCGCCCGGGTGTCCTTGTTCCACGACGGCGAGTTTTACGACAACATTTCGATGGCCCTCCGCGGCAATACCACGGCCGGTTACAACAAGAAATCGCATCGGCTGGAGTTCAACTCGGATCATCAGTTCCGACACAACGGGCCCGGGCCGCGCCTGCGCAAGACCTCGTTTGTCGCGGACTTCCCGGACCCGACGTACATGCGCCAGGGGCTCGGCTACTGGCTGTGCGACCAGATGGGCTCGCCTGCGCCATTCTATATTCCGCACCGTCTCCAGCTGAACGGTGCCTTCTATCAACTCGCCAATCACAACGACATTCACGGCGAAGAGCTGCTGAGCCGGATTGGGTTCGACCCGAATGGGGCGCTCTACAATGCGGCCGGCCAGGTGACACCCGGCCGGGCCAGCACGGGCGGCTTCGAAAAGAAGACACGGCGCTGGGACAACGACAACGACTACGCGACCATGTCCACCGCCATTGGCGAGGGCAACCCCTTGGGCCTGCGCGGCACAAACTTCCTCGAGCTGTTCGATGTCCCGAACGCCCTCAACTATCTCGTATCGGCCCGCTGGTTTCATGAGAACGACGACGTCTGGGCCAACATGAGTGTCTACCATGACAACGACGGCGACAATCTGTGGCGCATCGTGGCCTTCGACGTGAACCTCTCCTGGGGCGCCATCTACTACGAAGGCGGCGTGCCGTCGGTGATCGAAGGAGTCCAGGCCACGAACGACATTCACAAGGCGCATCCGCTCTATGGTTCCCAAGTCACGCCGGCGCTGAACTCCGGCAATTACAACCGAGTTTATGACACGGTCTTCCAGGTCCCAGTGCTTCGGGAGATGTTCCTCCGACGGCTCCGGACTCTGATGGACACTTGGGTCCAACCGCCCGAGTCGCATCCACTGGCACGCACGTTTGAGAACAAGATCCGGACCTGGCGCGACCTGATTCTCGACGAGGCGAATCGCGATCGCGCCAAGTGGGGCTGGCCCGCCAAGGGTGGCCAGTGCAACTTCGATCCCGGCATCCTTCCCCTGCCGGGCATCGAAGCGATGATCAACGATTTCGTGGTCAAACGTCGAATTCACTTCTTCGTGAAGCACTGCGTGACCAATGCCAATCCGATCACGTTCCCCGTCGGCATCACCAAAACCAACAACGCCGGCATCCCCCTGTCCCAACCGGTCGACGCCACCATTGCGATCGCGTCCGTTGAGTTCAATCCGAGCTCGGGTAACCAGGCCCAGGAGTATCTGGTTCTGACCAACCCGCAGCCTTACGCGGTGGATATCTCAGACTGGAAGATCAGCGGCGGCATCGATTTCACGTTCAAGAAAGGCACCGTCATTCCCGCCAATCGCGCGGCGTACCTCAGCCCGGATGTCCGCGCGTTCCGCGCCCGCACGACCGGCCCGCGCGGCGGCCAAGGCCTGTTCATCATCGGCCCCTACAAGGGACAACTCTCCGCCCGCGGCGAAGGTCTGGCCATTCACGACACCCGCGGGCGTTTGGTCCACACGAACTCCTATGTGGGCAGCCCCAGCCTCGCCCAGCGCTACCTGCGCGTTTCGGAAATCATGTACAATCCGGCTCCCCTCGCCGGCAACGCCACCGACCCGCAGGAATTTGAATACGTTGAGCTAAAAAACACGTCCGCCTCCGCCACCCTCGACCTCGCCGGAATCCGCTTTGTCGACGGCATCGAGTTTGCCTTCTCCGGCAGCGCCGTGAGCAGCCTCCCCCCCGGCAGCCGCGTCCTCGTCGTCCGCAATCCGTCGGCCTTCGCCGCGAAGTACGGTCCGGTCGGCAACCTCGCCGGCCAATACACCGGCAGCCTCGACAGCAATGGCGAACGCATCCGTCTCCTCGACGCGGCCAACGAGGAAATCCTCGATTTCAGCTACAACAACAGCTGGTACCCCGTCACCGATGGCATCGGATTCTCGCTCGTGATCAATGACGACGCGGCCTTGCCCGAAGCTTGGGGCACCAAAGAGCAATGGCGCCCCAGCGGTTCGCCCGCGGGCTCCCCGGGCGCATCCGATCCAGCCGCGACCCCGTTCCCGAACATCATCATCTCGGAAGTGCTCACCCATTCGGATCCGCCATTGCAGGATTTCATCGAGCTGCACAACGCAGGAACCAGCGACGCCAATGTGGGCGGCTGGTATCTCAGCGATGATTTTACCAACGCGCTGAAGTTCCGCATTCCCGACGGCACCGTGATTCCCGCCGGTGGCTACCTCGCGTTCACCGAGGCGCAGTTCAATCCCACACCCGGGGTGCCGCCGAGCTTCTCGTTCAGCTCCCGCGGCGACGATGCCTACGTCTTCTCCGCCGGCCCATCGGGACAGCTTACCGGCTACATCTTCGGCTACGAGTTCGGCGCCGCCGGGGCCGATGTCTCCTTCGGCCGCCACACCAACAGCGTCGGCGAAGTGCATTTTGTCGCCCAAAGCGCCCGCACCCCCGGCACCGCAAACGGTGGACCCAAAATCGGACCGATCATCATCTCCGAGGTGCAGTATCATCCCGCCGATCACGCCGATGGCTCGGACAATTCCGATGACGAATTCATCGAGCTGCGCAACGTCACGTCCAGCGCCGTTCCGCTGTTCGATCCAGCCTACCCCACAAACCATTGGCGGTTGCGCGGCAACGTGGACTTGAATTTTCCGTCGAACGTCAACATCCCGGCCGGTGGCACGCTGCTCATCGCCAACATTGATGCGGGGAATTCCGAAGCCCTGAGCGCGTTTCGCTCCCGGCTGGGCATTCCAGCCGACGTGACCATTGTCGGCCCCTACCAGGGCAAGCTCGACAACAACAGCGGAAGCATCCGTCTTTATCGCCCGGATGCCCCCGAAGCCGGCGAGATTCCCTACGTCCTGATCGATGAAGTGGATTACAGCGATGAACTCCCTTGGAGTGCGCTCGCGGACGGCATCGGTGCCAGCCTGCAGCGAGTCAGCAGCCAGGCCTACGGAAATGATCCGGCCAGCTGGTTCGCCGCCGCCCCAACCCCGGGCACAACCGCCCCGGTGTCGGATGCTCCATCGATCGTCTCGCCGCCGACTCCGGCCACCGGCATCGCCTCCCAAAGCGCCGCCCTTAGTGTCGCCGCCGCCGGGACTGGACTGAAGTATCAGTGGCTTAAAAACGGCGCGGCCCTCGCCGGCGCCACCAGCTCCATCCTCGCGCTGAACAACCTGGGCATTGACGATGCCGGGGACTATCAAGTCGTGGTCTACAACAGTGGCGGCGCCACCACCAGCACAGCCGCCAGGCTCACTGTTTTGTTCGCGGCCTACATCAACCAACACCCCACCGACGTCGATGTGCGCGTCCGTCCGGACCCCGCGGCGGCGCCGACCACCAACGCCTCTTTCTCCGTCAGCGCCAGCTCGCTGAATCCGCCCATGACCTTTCAGTGGCGCCGCAACGGTGCCAACCTGCCGGGCGCCAACACCGCGACGCTCACGGTCGCCAACGTGACGACGAATGATTACGGCACGTACGACTGCGCGATCACCGACGGAGCAGGCACGGTGGTCAGCGGTTCCGCCACGCTCTATCCCTGGGTCGTCCCCGGGATCGTTCCCGGCCTCGGGCCCATCGGTCAGACCGTGGCACCGGGCGGACTGGTGACCCTCAGCTGCGTGGTTACTGGATTTCCTCCCGTGTTCGGCTTCGAATGGCGCCGCGGTTCATCTCCGCTCGTGAGCAATGTGGTCAACGGAAGTGTAAACACCTTCACCTTCGCCGCCCCGACCACCATCGGGACCAACAACTACCGGGTCGTTGTCCGCAATCGCGCCAATGTCGCCCCCGGCGTCGCCAGCGCCGCCGTCCCCATCGGAGTCGCGGCAGACGCCGACGGTGATGGCATCTACGACGCCCTTGAGGACGCCACGCCGGGCATGAACAAGAACGACCCGGCCGACGCCACCGGCGACCTCGATGGTGATGGCATGAGCAACCGCGCTGAGTTGATCGCTGGCACAAATCCGAATGATCCCCAGAGCTACCTGAGAATCGACGTCTCAGCCGGCCCAGGCATGACCACGTTGACCTTCGGCGCCAAAGCGAACAAAACGTATATCATCCAATACACCGACAACCTCAGTGCTGGCACCTGGCAGCGCCTGGTTGAGATTCCAGCTCGAACCACGGACAACGCCGTCAGCGTCAACGATGCAGCGGGGAATCCCAACCGGTTCTACCGGGTCGCCACTCCTGGCACGCTGTAATCCAAAGCGCGACCAGTGCACGGACGCCACGGCGCTCCGTGCTCCGGGTTTCGGATGACGCAAATAGTCGCGTCCATTCGCGCGCTGAACAGACGGCGCCGCTCTCCCCATGAACCAACAAGGTAGGGCGCGCTCTCCGCAGCGCACCGCCGTTGCGGTCAACTTCACCGTTCTTCGAGCAGGACCGGGAAAGCAGTTCGCAACACGTGTTTGCCGGCGGGCGGCGGAGCGCCCGCCCTACCTGACGTGTCCGGTTCATGGCTCGTGAGCAGGTCTGAAAAGAACGGGTGGCTCTCCATGACCAGAGGAACGATCAGCACGTTCGCGGCGCGTCAATCCGGCAACCTGTCAATCGAACGGTCCGGCACGTAACCCCTCTCCGCCGCCCAGCGGGGGAGAGGGCAGGTTCTGAACTCGCCGGAGCGAGGTCGGAACCGGGTGAGGTGGAGCGGTCGGCTGGATCATGTCCGGTGAGCAGGTCGAAAAAGAACGGGTGGCTGCCCACGAACACCCCTCCGCAGAATGAGGCGGAGCCGTCCGCAGTTCAGTTTCGAGCGCGTTGCGTCTCCGACAGCTCTTTGACGTGATTCAGCACGCGCAGATGGATTCGATGGATGATTTCATCTGACCAAAGCTGCCAATACGCCGCCGGCCAAAGGTGATGGTGATACCACGTCGTACCTTCGAGCAGGGTCCGACCGCCGGCCAGGGGCTCGAGCCGGAACTGACCCGCCCGAGATTCCAGGAATCCCTCCAAATGCGGGGGATGAATGGTGCGGTAAGGTGTCCACTCCTGCATCGGCTCAGGGTTCCGGGTTACGGAGAAGCGCAGCAGTTTAGGCTCATCCCAAACCGTGATCGGCTCCACAAAGGGGCCCGTTGAAAAGTGGCAGGTCCGGATGGCGCCGACTCCACGACCGACGATCTCCGCCCGAATCGGGTAGGCCACACCCAGTTTGAAGATGGACTCCGTTGGAGGCGGCAGCTGCGAAAAGGAAACGACATGGCGCCAAACCGTTTCTGCGGGTGCAGCCACGACCACCGACGATTTCACCTCCAGAAGCGGCAGGACCGGCGGTGCCGCGCGCTCGGCGCCCATCATGATCGGCACCAGCAGAAAGACCGAGCAAAACAACCGCGCCGAGCGCTCTCGCCACCAAAACGTCTTTTGCACCGCATACCCCAACATTCCGCCCAACGTGGCGAGGCCGAATGCAATTGGCGCCGCCATGACGATACAGAACACTCCCTCCATCGCAACCGCCAGGAGAGCCACACCAACAAGCGACACCGTGAGATTGGCGAGCAGCAGGCATCGCCCCAACGTTCGCTCCGAGCGAAAGCTGTCCAGCAACGCCGCGATGAAGCCCATCGAGAACGGAAGCCCGACAAACATCGTCCACCCGTATTGCCGCATGACCTCGGTGCCCAACCAGGCAGCCAGAACCGACAAAAAGGTGGTCAGCAGGATGGCGACAACGGCACTCGACCACGCGCTGGAGGGCAACACCCGCGAAAGAAACCTGTCCCACAAATTCTCCCGGACCGCACCAGACCGCGTTTCCTCGCCGGAGCGAACAAGGCACAGCGTTGCAAACAGGATGAACTTCACGACCGGCACGAAAAACAAGAGGACCCAAAACGGTCGCCAGCCGAGCGTCCGCAAGCGGCGCACGGTCAGCACCGTGCCGACCCAAACAAAAGGCAATGACAGGGCCAGGAGGACAAGGAAATAAGGCTTTTCCGCCTCGGTGAATGGCGAGGGCCAGAGGTAGAGTTTGGCCACCCCCGGATCCAGAAGGCTCCAGCCGCCTCCGAACCAAGCTGCGGCCACGAAACGGTCGAGGTTGTATTTGATGACGGCGAGCAGCAGTCCCCACTTGAAGTAGTTGCGCCCGTCCAGCGCGCCATCCCAGCGCCACAGATCAGAAGGTTTCAGGTTCAAGGAACTTTAGGGGTTGAGCCAAGTCATGCTTCACGGCCCCGCCGGCAATTCATTCAGGGCGCACCCAGCCGCTCTGGTCGCGCCTGGAACCAGCGGCAATCGCCCAGGCCGAAAGCATTTGCGGGCGGCAGGCCAGCCAAAATCTGGGCCTCCGAAAAGGCGCGAGTCGGCTTCAGGTCATCCGGCAGTTCATCCACCATCGGTGCCGGCTCCACCACGCCCTCCGACAAAATCCGCACCTGTCCGATCGAAACCAATGGGGTGGTCATGGTTTGCTCGCAAATCCACGCCAGGGCGTAATGGAACCAGAGCGGCAAGGGAAACATCGCTGGCCGCCGGCCGACCGCACGCGCCACCCGGCGCACCGCTTCGGTGAGCGACATCTGTTCCGGCCCGACCACCGAAACGGTTTGCCCGGAGAGGCGATCGTCCACGGCCGCCTGCAAGACGCGCACGAAGTCCTCCACCGCCAGCGGCGCCACCTGCTTGCGGCGAAAGCCCACCAGCGCGAAGACCGGGAAGGTGTGAAACGCATGGCTCAGATGGTCGAGCATGTGATCGCCCGGACCATAGATGACCCCAGGCTTGAGTATCGTGTAGGCGAGATGCGAGCCGCGCACCAGTTCCTCCGCGGCAAATTTTGACTCGTGATAGCCCGAGCCGCAGGACGGTCGCGCCCGGAGAAAGCTCACATACACCAGTTTTCGCACCCCGGCCCGGCGAACGGCCGCGATGACGCACCGGGTGCCCTCCACGTGAACCTGACGGTAGCTCTGCTCGCCCCGTTCACGATTAATCCCAGCGCAGTGCACCACAACAGCGCATCCCGCGAAGGCCGCCGCCAGACGCTCCTCGTCGCCCGTGCCAACGGGGTGAAAAGTCACTCCCGGCAGCGCGCGAACCGCAAGGTCACGCCGATCCGCCCCGCGGGCGACGATGCGGACGCCATGCCCCGCCCCGTGCAGAGCGCGCGCCAGATGCCCACCCACAAACCCCGTTCCTCCCGTAATCGCAATCTTCATGACATGTTCCTCGGTTCAAACCAACCAAAGCGACGGACAAGATAACCACAAATACCGTCATTTCTGTCATAACAGAAATAACCGTATTTAAGGTAATGTCAAGTCAGCTTCGGCTTGGCCCTGGCCGGCCATGGGTCTTCCGCCGTCCGCTGGCGCAACCGTCCACCCCCAGCCACCCGCCCTCCCCCGCACCATTGTGGTCTCTCTTCTCGTCAGCCATCCAACCCCGCCGGCCGGACGACCGTTCCAAACGCGGAAAGCTCGCATGTGGCATCGCTGCCAGCATGCGAGCTTCCGTTCCAAATCTGCTTCGGCCTTCAGCCCGGCGCCGGGGGACGACACCGCGCGAGCATGCCTAAAACTCCCGATCCTTCTTCAATCCCGGCATGGGGACCGGATAGAGCCCCTTGGCATCAGCGACCACGGGCGGCGGCGAATCCATGGTCCATTTGTCGATCCCCGGAGCGTATTCGTGGGGATGATTCAACATCTCGTCGTAGGTCATCTCCTGTCCGGTGTGGGCCGCCATGCGGCCCATGGACGTCACGACGCTGGCCTGCACGCCAAACGGCACTTCGTTGTAGGGCTTGTCATTGCGGATGGCATCCATCAGATCGTTCCACTCGTTGAGATACGGATCGTTCTCCGCCCCGTAGTCTTTCGACTGCCAGGTCATGTTGCCGCGACTCGGCTGCTGGCTGGAATGAATGCTGGAAGGCCCGTTGTAGTCGCCGTTCTTCGCGGCGATCGCCATGCCTTTGGTCCCCTGGACGTGGCTGAAATACATCGGCAAGGCGCCGTTGTTGCAACGCCCGTCCATGTAGAACTTCGAGCCGTCCTCGAAGGTATATTCCACGGCGTAGGAGTCGAAGTTCTGATCAACCCACGGCTCACCGTCCGGGCTGTTGCGATAGTGTCGGCCGCCCAGCCCATGCGCCTTGACCGGCCAGGCGTTCTTCATCCAGCACAGATGATCGATGTGATGGATGTAGAAGTCGCTGTAGCAGCCGCCGCTGGCCCAGATAAAGCTATGGAAGCGGGAGATCTGCCAGAGCAGTTCGCTCGGCGTGCCCGGCCAGCGTTTTGAGAAGGCCGACGCCACCGGACCGTGCATGCGATAACCGCGCATCAACAACACATCGCCAATCGCGCCGTCCTGCACCCGCTTGTGCAACTCCTGCAGATGGCGAGCGTGACGCGACATGAGCCCCACACCCACCTTCAATTTCTTGGCGCTCGCCTGCTCGGCCAGCTCCAGCATGCGGCGGCTGGTCGGGCCATCGGCCGTCACCGGCTTCTCCATGAAAACATTCAGCCCCTTCTCAATCGCGTATTTGAAGTGAACCCAACGAAAGGCCAGCGGCGTGGTGAAGATGGCAATGTCGCCCGGCTTCATGGAATCCATCGCGTGCTTATAGCCATCGAAGCCAATGAATCGCTTGTCTTTGGGCACGTCCACCAAGTCGGTGAACTTGTTCTTCAGCGTCTGGTAGCTGTTCTCCAACCGGTTCTCGAAGACGTCGACCATCGCGCTGAGCGTAACTGGCCCCTTGCGGGTGGCCAGGGCATTGCCGGCCGCGCCCGTGCCGCGCCCACCGCATCCGATGAGGGCGATTTGCAGGGTGTTGTTTTCCGCGGCATGGACATGCGGCAGGGTGACGCCGGCCAGCGCGGACGCCGCGGCAAAGGTACCCGTGGTCTTGAGAAAATCACGACGGGTCGATATGGGAGTCGAGTTGGTTGACATAGATGAATTCCGATGACGCACGGTTCCGCGGTTGAATTCAAGATCTTTGCCGAAGCCGCCGGAACTTTTCAGCGGCTTTGAGTTCCTCACCCAGCTAGACTCGGGCCATGCGATTTACGAATGGTCCCCAGGTGCGTCGGCCGAGGGCCGTCAGTGGCTGCGGCCGCGCGCGCCTCGCGCTGTTTGTGCTCCTGCTCTCCCTCGCCCCTTCATCCGGCGCCCCCGTGATCGACAAACAGCGCGCCCTGGAAGCGCAGTCATGGTGGGACAACCGTGACTGGGACTGGTATCAGGCCAACATTCCCTTCTTCGATTGCCCGGACACGAACATCGTCACGACCTACTACTATCGCTGGGAACTCGTCACCAAGCACCTGACCTACGGCTCGCCCAACAGCGGTTACAGCTTTACCGAATTCATTGATCGACCGTTCTGGAGCGGCGCCTACGGCGCGATCAGCTGCCCGGCCGGCCACCAGCTCTACGAGCTTCGCTGGCTGCTCGACTCCCGCTACGCCCGTGACTACGCCCGCTATTGGTTTCGAACGCCTGGGGCCGAACCACGCCGCTACGGCTGCTGGATCCCCGATGGCATCTGGGCTGTCCATCAGGTGCATCCGGACGGCGCGTTCATGACCAGCCTGCTGCCCGACCTGACGAAGAACTACGAAGGCTGGATGCAACGCCAGTTCGTCCCGTCGGTCGGCCTCTTCTGGCAAAATGGGCACGACGACGGCATGGAGTTCAATATCAACAGCCGGCAGACCAAGGACATCCTGCGCGGCGCAAACGGATACCGTCCGGGGTTCAACGCCTATATGTATGCCGACGCCCTCGCCATCGCGCGCACCGCCCGCCTGGCCGGCGACGAAGCCACCGCCACAAACTACGAAGCCAGGGCCGCCGCGCTGAAGACGAACGTCCAAAAGCTGCTCTGGGACCCGCAACGCGAGTTCTTCTTCCCGATGTCCATGCGAGACGAGGCCGACAAGGACGGCAATGTCGTCAAGAAACACACCCTGACTTATCAGAGCGGTAAGTTTGCCGGGAGCCCACACGGACGCGAGGAGCACGGCTACATTCCGTGGCAATTCAACCTGCCGGACCCCGGCTACGAAAGCGCCTGGAAGTTCCTCATGGACTCCAACTATTTCTACGCCGAGTTCGGACCGGTCACGGTCGAACGAAACGACCCTCTCTTCCTCCTGCAAAAATCCTGCTGCTGGTGGAGTGGCCAATCCTGGCCCTATTCCACCGCCCAGACCCTCAAGGCCCTCGCCAACCTGCTCCATCATTACCGTCCGACCACGATTTCGCGCGCCGATTACGGACGCCTCCTGTCCATCTTTGCCCGCTCGCATCGCAAAGACGGCCGTCCCTACCTCGCGGAGGCGCTGCACCCGGACACCGGATCCTTTGAAGGACACGACGGCTACAACCACAGCGAACACTATTTCCACAGCAGCTTTAACGACCTCGTCATCACGGGCCTGATCGGACTGAAGACCCGTGACGACGACGTGCTCGAGGTCGAACCGCTGGCGCCCGCGGGCTGGGATTACTTCGCCCTTGACGACGTGCCGTATCGAGGGCATCGGCTCAGCATCCTCTGGGATCGCGACGGCTCGCGCTATGGCCGCGGTCCGGGTCTTCGCGTGCTTGCCAACGGGCAGGAACTCGCCTCGTTAAACCAGCTTGGGCGCATCCAAACCAGGCTGCCTGCCGCCACGAACAGTCCGCCCGCCGCCATTCCCCGGCTGAACTACGCCGTCAACAATGACGGAGATTATTTCCCGCGCATCACCGCGTCGTTCACCGCCGCGCGTACTTCGTTGAGCAAGGTCAACGATGGCAACTACTGGTACACGATCCATCCCCCGAATCGCTGGACGACCGCCGGCTCCACCAACGCCACCGATTGGCTCGCCATTGATTTCGGGGCCCCCCGGCCCATCGACACGGTGAAGCTCTACTTACTCGACGACGGAACCAACGTCGTGAGTCCCGCCAGTTTTACTCTCGAGGTGGAAGAGGCAGGCCAGTGGCGCCCGTTGGCGGACCAGGCGCGTTCGCCCGCCGCTCCGGTTGGGCATCGAGCCAACGTCGTTACATTTACGGCTCGGGCGGTGACCAAACTGCGAGCGACGTTCTCGCACGCACACGACGGCCGGACCGGCTTGACCGAAATCGAAGCCTGGGGAGACGGCATCCTTCCTTACACACCGGCTCCGCCGCCGCCAGGGAATCTCGCGTTAAACGTAAAAGGCACTGGCTTCCCAAAAGCGACCGCCTCGTTCTCCGATGTGTTCGGCGGTCAGCCCGCCAAAGCGATCGACGGCAAAATCAACTTCCAGCCCAACCCCATCAATCGCTGGACCAGCTATGGCTCCACCAATCTCACCGACTGGCTGGAGATCGATTTCGGAGAGCCGAAGTCCTTCGGCCGGGCGGAACTCTTGATCTACGACGACCGCGGCGGCGTGCAGCCTCCCGCCAGCTATGTGCTGGAACAGTGGGCCGGCGAAACTTGGACTCCGATCTCGGGCCAGTCGAAAAACCCCACGACTCCGGCCGGCAGCACGATCAACACGATCACCTTTCCCACCGTCACGGCCGCGAAACTGCGCGCCGTCTTCACTCATCAGGGCCGCGCCCGCAGTGGCGTGACGGAGATGACGGTGTGGAAGGAATAACCAACGCCTGCGTCGGGGGATCCAATCCCGCCATCGCAGGGCATGTTTTCGACTGCCGAAGAAATATGAGACCGTATCAACGCCGCCTGCCCGATCGGCGCGCGGAGGCTGACATCGCCGCCTCGATCTCCTCCGCCTCGATGGGGATATCCGCCATCAGATCCACATTTTCCTTCTCTCCGATGACCACCGTGTTCTCCAACCGGACGGCGAAACCTTCATCCGGAAGGTAGATCGCCGGTTCGACGGTCATCACCCAACCCGCCTGCATCGGCTCCGTCACGAGCCCGACGTCATGGACATCGAGCCCGATCGGGTGCCCAACCCCGTGCATGAAGTATTTCTTCAGCGCCGGTTTGTCCGGGGCCTGACGCTTGATGTCGCGGGGCCGCAGGAGCCCGAGCTCCAGCAGTTCGGCCTCGACCAACGCCTCCGCCTCTTTCTGCCAGACCTTCGGCAACTTCCCCGGAACGAGGTTCTGGCAGCACTGACGGAAGACCCGAAGCACCGCGTTGTAAACCTCGCGCTGCCGGCGCGTGAACCGGCCGTTGACGGGGACGGTCCGGGTCAGATCGGAGTTGTAATTCCCGTACTGCGCGGCGACGTCGAGGAGCAACAGGTCGCCGTCCCGACATTCCGCCGCATTCTCGATGTAATGGAGGGCGCAGGCGTTGCGACCGCTCGCGATGATGGGGGTGTAGGCAAATCCGCCGCGGTTGCGAATGAACTCATGGGCAAATTCCGCCTCCACTTCGGCCTCGTTCACTCCCGGCCGGGTGAACTTCAAAACCCGATTCAGTCCTTTTCCGGTCAACTGGCACGCTTTCCGAATCAGCTCCACTTCCGCCTCGGACTTCACCACCCGCAAGCGATGCATCAACCGCGCCAGGCGCTGGTAATCGTGCAACGGATACTGCCGCATTGTTTCGGCCACAAATCGAGCTTCACGGGTCTCGACCTGAACCACCGCGCGCTTGTGCTCGTTGGAGTTCAGGTAAACATGGTCACACTCGCAGATCAGGCGCCGAAAGATGCCGGGAAAATCTGACAGCCATTCGACTCGTTTCACGCCCGAGATTTTGGCTGCCTCCTCGCGGGTCAGCTTGTGGCCCTCCCAGATCTCCATCAACGGCGTGGGCTCCCGCAGAAATAGAATCTCTTGAAACTCCTCCATGTGCGCCTCCGGGTAGAGCAACAGCACTGACTCCTCCTGCTCAATGCCAGTGAGGTAAAACAGATCCGAACTGGCCACCAGCCGAAGAGATCCGTCGGCGTTCGTCGGCAAGATGTCGTTCGAGTTCACCACCGCCAGCGCGTTGCCCAGCATCAGCCGGGTCAAGCGTTCGCGGTTGGAGACAAAAAGACTGGAATCAATGGGCGCATGTCGCATGGCCGGGGACATTCGCAAATCAGCGGTTCGGTTTCAACGACGGCGATGCCGGACCGTGCCAGAATCACCGTGCTTCCACCGTGCTTCGATTCATGGCCAACCCCGGAGTCGAAGCCGGGACGTCGGCACCACCAGCGCATTCCCTTTCGTCCTTCGTCCTTCGTCATTTCCACCCCACCGCCACCCCACTTTCCCGGTCAGTGGGGCGTCTCCAGCGCTTGGGGTCCATCACCGGTAAACTTTGCCGACGCACCCATTAGTTGTGGGGTTGTGAATAACTTTCCACCACATTTGGTGGTTTTCCGCTTGTCTGCTCTTTGACCGTTGGCTTCACTCTGGGGCTTATATATGTATCTGAAGAACCTGACCGTCCTGGGTTTTAAGTCGTTCGCGGACAAGACGTCCTTAAACTTCCAGCCCGGCGTGACGGCCATCGTCGGCCCGAATGGCTGCGGCAAGTCGAACGTTTCAGACTCCATCCGCTGGGTGCTTGGCGAGCAATCAGCCAAGGCCCTGCGCGGCGGAGAAATGGCCGATGTCATCTTCAACGGGACGGACGGACGGAAGCCGATGGGCATGGCCGAGGTTTCCCTGACGATTGGGGATGTCGATGAGGAGCATCTAAAGGCAGCGGGTGTCGAAGTGGCCTATAACGAGGTTACGGTCACTCGCCGGGTGTTCCGGGACGGCGGCAGCGAATATTTCATCAACAAGACCCCGTGCCGGCTGAAGGACATCCAACAGTTGTTCATGGGCACCGGGGTGGGCCGGACGAGCTACAGCATCATGGCTCAAGGCAACATCACGCAAATCTTGTCCAGCAAGCCCGACGATCGGCGGATGGTGTTCGAAGAAGCGGCCGGGATCACCAAGTTCAAGGCGCAGAAGAAGGAATCGCTGCGCAAACTCGAGCACACCGACCAGAACCTGCTCCGCGTCCAGGATCTGATCCGCGAGGTGAAACGGCAGATCGGCTCGCTGCAACGCCAGGCTGGCAAGGCCCGCCGCTACAAGGCGCTCGCCCAGGAGCTGCAACATCTCGACACCCAGCTCGCCCGCCATCAATTCGACGTTTTCCAGGCGGAAATCCACGAACGCACGACCGCCGCCGAGAACCTGCGCAACGGCATTGAAGAACTCAGCGCCGCGGTCCTTCGTCGCGAGGATGAAATCCTCCAGCTCCGCGAGCGGCTCTCCGAGTTGGAACATCAGATCTCCGCCGGCCAACAACACGGGATGGAACTCAAGGCCCAGAGCGATCGGCACGAGTCACGTATCCATTTCAATGAGGAACGCCTGCGCGAGCTAGAGCAACAGAACGTCCGCGCCCTGGCGGACATCGCCCAGGCCGAGGAACGTTCGAACGCCACCCAGGCCGAGCTCGCGGCGCTCAACGATCGCCTCACCGTTTCCGAAACCGCGCTAATTGATCAACGCGCCAGCCTGGATGAGAAGCGCCAGGCCCTCCAGGAAGTCGAAGCCCGCCTCCAGTCGCAACAGGAAGCCTTGCGCGTGGCGCAATCCGAGGCGTTCACGGCGATGCAGCAGCTCAGCCGGGCCCGCAATGAGATCAACGCGCTGGACCTGCAGAAACAGGGCAATGTCGTCCGGCTCGAAAAGCTCTCTTCCGAAAAGATCCAGCTTGAGGAGGAACGCACCCGTCTGGAGGCGCGCCTGACGGAGTTCGCCGCCAACGTCCAGACCCAAAAGCTCAATGCACAAACGCAACGGGGCACGGTGGAGGAACGCCAACAGCGGCTGCGCGACATTCAGCACGAGCTGACTCAGGCCTCCCAACAGCTCGACACGCAGCTGCGGCGCCAGGCCGAAATTCGCTCCCGCCTGAACGTGCTCGAACAGCTCGAAGAATCCCACGAGGGCTTCAGCGCCGGTGCTCTCGCCGCGCTGAAACAAAGCACAGATGTCCTCGGCTCGCTGGCCGATCGCATCCGCGTTCCCGACCAGCACGTGCTCGCCGTGGAAAGCGCGCTCGGCCACTTCCTCCAGCTGGTCCTGACGGAACAGCCCGACGCCGCCGTACAAATTCTCGCGGATCTCGCCGCCAACAAAAAAGGACGCGCCAGTCTCGCCGCGCTCGCCCTGGGCCGTTCCTCCCTGGCCGCCTCCCCGAACCCTTCGCTGCCCGCCCCGCCGGCCGGCGCCATCGTGGCCGTCAACGTGATCGAGGCCGACCCGTCCGTCCAGGCGCTCGTCAACGGCCTGCTCGGCCAGACGTTGATCGTACCGGATCTGGCCGCAGCCACGGCCGCCTGCCGCGAAACGCCCGGCATCTTCGACTTTGTCACGCCCACGGGCGAGTTGCTCACCCGGCACGGCGTTTTCACCGGCGGAGCCAACAACGTCAACGGCAACAAAGCGCCCACGAGCATTCTCGGCCGCAAGAACCAGATCGCCGATCTTCAGTCGCAGCTGGCGCAACTCCAAGAGCAGGTCAACGAATCGAGCCGCCACAAGGGCGCGTTGCAGAGTGAACAAACCGCGCTGCAGGCGGGCTTGCAGCAGGCTCAGACCGAACTCCGCGCCCAAGAGGTCGCCATCGCCGCGCACGAAGGCGAGTTCAACGCGCTGCAGACCTCCCTGCGCTCGCTCCACAGCAAGATCGAGACGGTGGTCTATGAAGTGCAGGCACTCGCTGAACACGAACGCGAAGGCCTCGAGAAACGCGCCAAGCTCGCGGCGCAGGCCGCCGACCTCGAAGCCCGCGAACAGGCCGCCCAATTCCAGGTCACCAGCCTCACCGACGGTCTCGAGGAACAACGCCAGCAACGCGACGCCGCCAACACGCACCTCACCGAAGCCAAAGTCACCCTGGCCGGCGAAGAACAGCTCTTCGCCTCGCTCGGCCGGCAGAAGCCGCCCCTCGCCCAACGCCTGCAGGAACTCGCCCAGATCGTCCAACAGCGCCGGAACGAATGCGGCGCCTTCCTCCAACGCCGCTCGCAATTCGAGTCCGAAATCGAAGAGAGCCGGCGCCAGATGGACCGTCTCGCCCATGAACGGGAACAGGTCAGCGAACAGACCGCCGCGCTCGTCGGCCAAAAGGAAACCCAGGACGCCGAGATCGCCTCCCGGGAAGATCAGCTCCGCGACCAGCGCCGGCAGCTGACCGAAAATCAGCAGCAACGCGGCGCACTCGAGGTCGAGCTCGCTCAGAAGACCATGTCGGTTCAGAACCTCCGCGAGCGCATCCAGCAGAAATACCAGCTCAATCTCGACGACATCCGCAGCGAGTGCATCACCATCACCATGGCCGACGAAGGCCCGGCGCGCGTTCAGACGCTATCGCCCGAGGAAATGGCGGCCGCCGGAGTGGCCACGGACTGGAATCAGGTGGCCGAACAGGTTACCGCGCTCCAGAAGAAGATTGATGAAATGGGCCCGGTCAACCTGGTGGCCATCGAGGAATACGAGGAAACCGAACAACGCTACAACTTCCTGACCCAACAGAACGACGATCTCGTGACGGCCAAGGCGCAGCTGATGGAGGTGATCAACAAGATCAACACGCAAACGCGCGAGATGTTCGTCGAAACGTTCAACAAGATCCGCGAAAACTTCCAAAACCTGTTCGTGGAAATCTTCGGCGGCGGCAAGGCTGACCTCCGGCTGGTCGACGACGGCGACGTCCTCGAAAGCGGCATCGAAATCGTCGCCCGCCCGCCCGGCAAACAACTGCAAAGCATCAGCCTCCTGTCTGGCGGCGAACAAACCATGACGGCCGTGGCCCTGCTCTTCAGCATCTACCAGGTCAAGCCGTCGCCGTTCTGCGTGCTGGACGAACTCGACGCCCCGCTGGATGAATCCAACATCAACCGGTTCATCCGCGTCCTTCAACGCTTCCTCACCACCAGCCAGTTCATCATCATCACCCACAACAAGCGCACCATCGGCATGGCCGACGTGCTCTACGGCGTGACGATGCAGGAACACGGCGTCAGCCGAATTGTCAGCGTCAAGTTCCACAAGACGGACGAGAAGGTTACCGACCATCAGGCCAAGCCCCTCGTGCCCCCGCCCAACAATCCAGTCGACGCCGAGGAAGACAAGGTGCAGTCCAAGGAAGACACCGTCGTGATGGCGAAATAGCCTTCGCGCTTCGCGGCGAGCTTCGAAGGTTTCGCCGCGGCAAGAAAATGCGAATCGTCCTCGCGATTCTCCCTCACCCCAAGGAGAAGGGGAACTTCAGCGCGGCGGCGTAAAACAGTCGAGCGTCGAAGTGCCCGAGCGTTTCGGCCACGCGGTGCGCCCATGCACCGCAAGCCCGCGCGTCGCCAGATCGAGACGGGCGTTGACCGTCAGGCAGGCATCGATTGTTCCTCCCTCTCCTCGGCGGGAGAGAGCCGAGGTGGGGCCGGGGTGAGGGCGAATCGCAAGCGATTTTCAGCCTTTTCCCGTCGCATGGGAATTTCCGAAACGCATTCGGAGTAGTCTTATCTCCACTCTGGCATTTTCATCTCCGCCTGAGACACTCCGGGCATGTCCAGACCCACCTCACCCGGTCTTGCCGTCGCGATTGCGTGCGCCCTTCCGCTCTCCGGATCCCATCCCGCTTTCGCCGCATCCGATTCGGGTCCCTCCGCCTTTATCCGGACTACCATTGAAGTCGAAGAAGACGTCTACACCCACACGAACGCGAACAACGGGGCCGGCCCGATGTGGTGCTCCGGGTCCACCTGCCTCGTGCGCGTGGGCGATCACGTGTTCGCCAGCGGACTGGAAATGGTCCCGACCGCCAAGCCGCTCAACAATTGTCGCTGGCTCCTGTTCAGTCGCGAGACGAACGGCTGGCGAATGGTTCAGGCCGACCCGAACGGCCTCACGCGCGAGCCTTCACCCATCGCTGCCTTTCAAGACGGTCGGGTCTTTCTCTCCGTCAACCCCACTCTCGGTCACGGCCCTCAACCCAACGGCGGCCCCGCTCAACCGGCGCTCCTCGAGTTCAAGGCTGACGCACCAACCCTGCCGCCCACCTCCCACCAACCTGCCTGGCAGGGCCAACCCCGGTTCACGGAACATTCCTATCGAAGCCTCGCGGCCGACGACACATCGGGAGACCTCATCCTCTTTCAAAACATCGACTACACCCACGCAGAGTGGGCCTATCGCCGTCGCGATGGACAATGGTCGGCCCAAGGCAAGCTGGCCTGGCCTCAGAACACCGGACCTGGAAAGCCCGGCCCCATCCGCGTGTGCTACCCGAACGTGGCGCTGCACGAGCGCGCCGTCCACTTCGTCGGCGTCAGCGACATCCTTGAGCCAAATCCAGAGTGGCGCGCCTACAAGCGCGAGTTGACCGGCAAGGAATGGGACTACGATTTTCGCCGGCTCTTTTACTCTTGGACTCCGGACATCACGGCCAGCCCCTTCACGAACTGGATCGAGATCGCCAGCCGCAACGACACCGCCGGCTGGATTTCGCCCGGCGATCTCTGGGTGGCGACCAACGGTGACGTCCACCTTCTCTGGAGCGAGCGCGCCATCGACGAGCGGTTGCGCAAAAAGTTCTTTCCGGACGCCCGGCAAAGCCACTCGTTGCGCCACGCCATCGTGCGCGACGGAACGGTCGTGCGACGACAAACGTTGCTCGAATCCACCGAAGACAGTCCCGCAGTTGTCGGGTCCGCCGGACGGTTCCACGTCACCCCGGATCAACGCCTCTTCGTCGTCCATCTGGCCTCCGGCCGCAGTCCCGCAGGCACCAACGTATTCGAGAACCGCCTCGTCGAGTTGCACGCCAACGGTACCTTCGGCGCACCGATCGTCATCCCCTTTCAAAAGCCGTTCACCAGTTATTTCACCGCAACCCCGCGGGCCGGATCGGTGCCGTCTTGGACCTTGGACCTGTTCGGACACAGGAGTGGATCACCAAACACGCTGAGCTATGCCAGAGTGTCTCTGCACCCGGCGACGAAGAAGCAGCTTGGGCTGCAGTAGTCTTCGGCCGCTTTTCCTTCAGGGCTCGACGCGCACAAGGAGAAATCTCGACGTTCCTCGTCTCTTCCGCGCGCAGTGAAAGCGCCAGAGGACTAGAGGACTGGCGCACTCCAAGCCCTGGCGGACCTCCAGCGCCACCCTTGATTTCAACGCCCACCGACGCTCAACGAGCTGACTTCGATCTCTCGCACCGCTCAATTCCCCGTCCCAAACGTCTTCGGCAGTGATCCGCGCTCGGTCGAAATGACGGTGCCGACCTTGATCTTGTGCCGATCAAACCAGCCCCGATTCATCTCGAGCACGTATTGAACGTTGTCGAACTTCGCCTCCACCGGCGTTTCGACCAGGGGGTTCAGTTCGACCAACTCAAGAATCGTGCCCTGGGGATCGATATAGGCCGCCGTCAGCGGGACGGTCGTGTTTTTCATGTAGAACGAGGTCCGGTGCGGATAGGCAAAGACAAACAGCATGCCTTCATCCTCGGCCATCGAGGTGCGAAACATCATGCCGGTCCCGACTTCGATCTGGCTCAGGGCGAGCTCCGCCGTAACGACCTCGGCGCCGACATAGAGCTTGAGCGTGCGCAGCTTCGGCTGAGCCTTGGTCGGCGGCCATCCGGGAATGGTCGCAGCCCCGTTGGTCGTGCTCGCCGCAGCATTCTTCGAACCCGACGTTCCTCCCGGAAGAGCAGAATTATCCGCACAACCGCTGAGGGCAATCGCCACCACCGCCAGCACCAAGGAAGTGATCACTTCCCGTGACCGCAACCAGCTCGACATTCTCATGGTGGAAAGGCTCGACAACTCGAAGGCGCAATTCAACCCAAAAGACCGCCCGTTTGGATTTCGTGCTTCGGATTTTGGATTTTCGTTCATCCCTGGCTCAGACGTTGTTTCGGCGCATCCGCGAGCATTTGATGAGCTTCTTCCAGGATGGCAGGAATACGCTCGGCAAACGGGCTTCGCGCCAGAACGCGCCCAAGGCCTTTCCGATCGACAAGGGCGGCATTGGCTCCCGGAAACCAATGATCAGCCTGCCCCAAGAGGTTGTAGCGCATTCGGCCCCAAGCCACGAGATCGAGCGCCTTGGCATACGTCCAGAGCCGGAGGATTTCCCGGACGTTGACCTCGCCCGGCACCTCGACATATTCCGGCACCCCTTCGAACCATCGACGGCACCAGTCTTCGCCCAATACGCCATGCAGTTCGTCACGCAACCGGGCTTCGATCGGCCCAATCACGCCTGTCATCTGATCGTAATGTTCCAGCGCCGCCACGTGTTCGTCGAAGTCCGTCGGGCGGGCCGCGCCCAGGCTCAACGTGTGCACCTCGGGGCGGGCCAGGCAGTAAAGATCATTGAACTGCATCGGGGACAGCGGCGCGCAAAGCTTCACCAATTTCGGCGGCGGTTCGTAGAGTTTCCCCCCCTTGTCATTTGGGCTGATGATGAACACCCCCATGTCCTTGCGGCGCGCCGCCTGCACCGCCGGCCAGTTCAGGTCGTTCACGAAGTACCAGTGGAGATTCACGTAGTCGAAGTCGCCCTCCTCGATCGTGCGCACAATGATGTCCGTCGTGGCGTGGGTGGAGAAGCCGATGAACCGGGCGCGGCCCTGCGCCTGCAGTTTGCGCGCCGCATCCAGGCAGCCGCCCTTGCGGAGTGACCAGTCGAGCAGCTGCGCATTGTTCACCCCATGCAGCGAGAGCAAGTCCACGTGATCGAGCTTCAGGTAAGCCATGGAGCGCTCGAACGTCCGGAGGAATTCGTCCGCCGTCGCGAACGGCGGCACCTTGGTTTGGACGATCATCTTCTCACGCGGCAACGTGGGCAGAATGCGCCCCAGCTGCATCTCGGACGAGCCGTAGCCCCGGGCCGTTTCGATGTGATTAATACCAAGTTCGAGCGAGCGGCGGATGGTGGCCTCGAGGTTGTCCTGATTCGCGGCGGGGATGTCCTGCGGCGGGACATCCTGCCACTTGAACTGATAGCGCATGCCGCCACAGGAGAAGACAGGCATGGCCAGCTCGGTTCGGCCGAAACGACGGTATTTCATGCGCGGGGTTATGACAGGTCGTTCTGCTTCAAGCAACAAGGGACAGCCCGCGACGGGCCCTCCTGAGCCAACGTCCACTCAAAGCGCGCCGTGAGCCAACGGGACCGGCGTCTCTCAGACACTGGCAAGGCTCCTGCATAAGGCCCCTCGTCGCGCGGTCGACGCCCGCAACGTCGCCGCTCGCACGCCCTTGATGCGCCCATATCATAAATCTGTCTGTCCCATCTCCCTGCCCTGGTTGCCCACGCTTGTCGCCACCGCCGTCTGGCTCGTGGCAGCCGCAGCCCGCGCCGACGACGCACCGGCAACGACGCCGCCACCCAAAGCCGGCTATGACGCCGGCCTGACGAACATTCTCAAAATCGCCGGCGATTTGCATGTCGCCCTGGCCCCGAAACAGCAGCAGCTCGTCCAGGGCGCACCCGTCTATCTCGAGCAGGTCCGCACGCCGTGCATCGCCCCAATTGAAGTCTCCAGCGGGGCGGAAGCTCACCGCACCGTACAAATCTCCGCCGGCTTCATTCAGCTGGTGAACTCGATCGCCCACGCGCGAGCGCTGACCGCGCCCGGCAACGACGCGGTCAAGGCCTACGCCGCGCGCCTCGCCGCTTCCGGTGATCAACTCCCTTCAGCCGCCGAGGGGGTCGCGCCCGACAAGGCGTGGGATTTCGACACCATGAATGTGCAAGCTGGACAGTTTAATCAGCTGGCCGGCGCGCTCGTCGCCATCGATCTCGCTCATCATTATCTCGGGCACTACAAAAAATACGCCGCCCAACTCTCCGCCAACGGCGCTGCCAACGGACCCGGCCCCGCCATCAACAATCTCGTGACCGAAAAGGAATGGCGCGAGGCGGTCTTGAAGGGAGCCAAGAATGCCCTCGACTGCGGGCTCGGAGTCGACGGCCTGAAGACTTTGTTGGAATGCATGGACGCGATGCCCAACCGTCCGTCCTGGTCAGCCTACTTCGTCCCGCCCAAGGCCAACCTCACCAAGGTATCCCGGGACCTGCAACGGCTGGAGAACGATTTCTTCCTGGTGGAAAAATAGCAGTCGCACGGCCTGGGGATCTCCTGGCGGTCCAATCCGAGTGCAGGTGCACTCGGATTTTTTGTCCCCGCCGCGACCGCGTCGAGTGAGCTTCGTCGACGATTGGTCGGTCAACGATCCAGGCGCCCCAACTACTGCACCACTCGTCGGTAGAAAAACTTCATCCCCTCGTTGTTCATCGTGAACGTATCGCCGTGGAGCGTGCCGGTGGTCTTCCCTGCCCCCTTCCATTTCATCGTCAAGGTGGCCCCTCGGCGGCGGTAAGTGGCGCGGACGTCCCGCCGCACTTTGCCACCTGACGGCCCCACGAAATCGATCTGGCTACGGCAACCTGCATCCGCCTCGAAGACGAACATCCCCGATTCCACGGTCAGGAATTGCCCGGCATGCTGAATCCGGCAGGGCACCTTCTGCTCATTGACGCGGATCAGCGTGTAACTACCGACCGGCTCGGGGCCATCGTTGGTGGCCTTCCACGCGCAGCCCGGCACCATCGCCAACCCTGCCCCGAGGCACAGCCACAAAACCAACACCGAAGTCGGCGCTCGGCCGATACGAGAACCCATCATGGTTGTTTTCATCGCCGCCAGGCTACCGGGGCAACGATGGGAACCGTGAATCGAAATTCTGTGGCCTGCGTTGGGAGAATTGATGAGTTCTTCAGCTGACGAACTCCAGCTCCGGCGCGCGCGGGATCAACCCCGCCTGATGCGCCCGCCGCAGAAATCGGCGAATGGATTCCCGGCCTTGATCGCCGTAATCCAGGGTCCAATGATTCACATACATGCCGACAAACCGATCGGCGAGGTCCGTGCCCATGTCGCGCGCATATTGGAGCGCGTGCTGCACGGCTTCGGGCCGATGATCAAGACTGAACTGGATGCTGGCCGTCAGAATCCTCGAGACCGTCCGGCGGGTCTCGGGATTGAACCTCTTGTGAATGACGTTTCCGCCCAGCGGCAGCGGGAGCCCTTCATTTTCCTGTCCCCACCAGACGCCCAAATCAGCGCACACTTCCAGGCCTTCGTTGCGATAGGTCAACTGACCTTCATGAATGATCAGCCCGACGTCGGCGACGCCATCACGAACGGCCTTGAAGATTTCGTCGAACGGCACCACGACATGGTTAAACGCCGAGGCCGGACGGCCGAGCCAGAGCTGCAGGGCGAGGAACGCGCTGGTCATCCGGCCGGGAATCGCAATTTTGCTCTTCAGAATCTCGTCGCGGTTCATCCGGCGCTTGGACACCAGCATGGGCCCGTAGCCGTCGCCCATGCTGGCGCCGCTCGGCAATAAGGCATACTGCTCGCAGACATGTGCGTAGGCATGAATGCTGATGGCGGAAATGTCCAACTCACCCCGGGTGGCGCGCTCGTTCAGCGTCTGGATGTCCTGCAGGATGTGTTGAAAGGCGAATCCCGGCGTGGGGATCAGTTCCTTCGCCAGGCCATAAAACATGAAGGCATCGTCGGGATCCGGAGAATGCCCCAGGGTCAGTAGTTGAGTCGACATTTGAATTGAGTTTGACGCGCACGCAAATCGCAAAGCGTATCCTTTTCACCCGCGGGCGACGCGCTCTTCTCCCCATCCCCGGGGGAGAAGGCCGGGGTGAGGGCGAATGGCAACGGCGGTGCGCTCAGGATATTCGCGAGAAATTGCATCGAAACAAGGGAACGCCTCCCGCTACACCTTCACCTTGAATTGTTCGCCCTTCTTCAAGGACAACGCGAAGGCCGCCATCAGTTCGGAGATTTGCTCGAGGACCTTCAGGTTCACGATCTCCACCGGCGAATGCATGTAGCGGTTCGGCAGACTGATCAAAGCCGAGGGAATGCCTCCGCGCGTCCAGAAAATCACATCGGTATCCGTCCCGCTCGACGACGAGATCGCCTCGTGTTGCAACGGGATCTTTTTCGATTCAGCCACGGCCTCCAAGCGAGCCACGACCTCCGCGTGGTTCGGGCCGCCGTGGGTAATGGCCGGACCGCCGTCGATCTTCACATCCCCATGCTGGGCCTGGTTGACCGTGGGATAGTCCGTCGCGTGAGTTACATCGACCACGAGGGCCACATCGGGATGCAACGAATAGGCGATTTGCCGGGCGCCGAGACAGCCGACCTCTTCCTGCACATTCGAAACCGCGCAGATTTCCGCCTTCATTTTCCCCCCGGCCGCGCTCAGCAAACGCAATGATTCGGCCACGGCGAAGGTCCCGATTCGATTGTCGAAGGCTCGGGCGATCGCCAGATCGTTTCGGAGCAACTCAAACTCGTCAACCAAGGTGATGGGGTCGCCGACCCGAACCAACTTCTCCGCCGCCGCCCGGCTGGACACGCCGATGTCGATGAACAGGTCGTGGATCTTGGGCAGCTTCGGCTCACCTTCAAGGCGCATGAGATGCGGCGCCACGTTTCCCACCACGCCCCGGATCGGCCCCTGGCGGCTGTGAATGGTCACCCGCTGGGCCTTGGTAATGGCGGGGTCAATGCCACCCACGCGCCGCACATAAACGAATCCCTTTTCGTTGATGAAATTGACGGTCATGGCGATCTCGTCGGCATGAGCCGCCAGCATGAGCCGCGGCGAGCCGCCCTTGTTCAGATACGCCACGGCATTGCCGTAGGCATCCGTCTCCGTCGCCTCCGCGTATTGGCCGACGTAGTCCAGCCACACCCTCTGCCCGCGGGTTTCAAAACCCGAAGGGCTCGGCGTATTGATCAATTTTTCGAGAAAAGTCAGTGACGCAGTGCGCATGGCCCGGAAGGTAGACAACGACCGCACAGATGCCAATAGCAAGTGTCGCAAGTGTGCCAAGGAACGATGTCGTTCATCCTCCGGTGGCCCGCGACCGAGATCGGCCGCGACGAAACCAGAGCCAACCTGCACCCAGCAGCAGGCATGGCGTCAGCATCACCCACTCGCGCGGACTCCGCGATGTCGGGCGATAAGCCGGCGCTTCCGCCAGCAACGCCGAAACAAAAGCGCCCAGTTCTGCTTCCGCCAGGGCTCTGGACGCGACGATCAAGCGTGCGGCATATCCATGAAACGCTTCGCCGTTGGAGTAATTGGTGAAGGTAAACTCGCGATCGTCGCTGTTACTCTCGGCGCCGTTCACCCTCAGCTGAAAATCGGCCGGCAGCGACACGTCCTGCAGCCGGCGCCCATCCAGCAGCGTCACCACCCGTCGGGCTTCCAAATCCAGGGTACAGACCAAACTGTGCCACTGACCGACCCGCACCGTGATGTTGGTAAAACGATGCACAAAATCCTGGTTGTTCAGGGTCAGCTCCAAAGCGTCGTCGACTTGCCGATAGCCCAACCAACGGTAGGAGGTCCCACCCACCATGATCGTCTCGTGGCCGGAATGCCCAAAGACCGGATTCCAACCAACGAAGCCCCCGGCCATCTCGACCCAGGTTTGCCAGCGACTCGGCGCCTTGGCCGGCTCAAAGTCGAGCGGGAAGAAATGCAGCCCAAAGGTCAGGGATTCATAACCGAGGCCGGGGATCCCGGCGATCGCTCGGAAGCCGCCGCTGCCCCCATGCTCATACTCCCCGTTCAAAAAGAGCGAGTCCCCCGCAAACTGAGTTCGGATCAAGTCCATGTCCCTCGCGCGTCCGGTCCGGTCCGAGGCGTCGCCCGCCAACGGAAACGAGGCCAGCAGATCGTTCGTCCAAGCACCCCGTTCACCGCCAGCCACCGCGCCGGTCGTGGATGCCCAAAGAACCAACATCAGCACCAGCCTCTGTTCCGATGTTAAAACCATGGTCGACTCCTGGAAATCTGGCCGCAGTTCGGACCCCAGAGCAAGGCTCCTTCTCTTTGAACTCAGGCTGGTCTCCACGCCCAACGCCGTTTAGGGTCGGCCCATGTCTTCTGAACGGGACCAACTGGTCGACGCGGTAATCGGCCACCTGAACGAAATGAAACGTCGGGGCAGCCGCTTCGTCGCGCTTTCGCCGGAAGCATCCGACGCTTTGGGTCAACTGGGCACCACCACCACCACCCGCGCCACCGCGCCAAGCGCCGCATCACGCCCAACCCTTTCGGCCGGCCTCCGGGCCACGCCCGGCCCGGTCGCTGCCGCCGAATCCGGGCCCAAACCCGCGGCCCCGCTTCGCCCAGTCGCCCCGCCGCCTGCGGCTGCCGCCGCCGCCATCCCGGCGACGGCCATCACCCCGACCTCCAGCCCGTCGGCGCCCCTGGTTGGGACAGCGGCCAAAGTCGAAGCCATGCGCGAACTCCGCGAGCGGGCGCTGGTCTGCATGAAATGTCCCAACCTCGCCGCGGCCCGCATCAACGTCGTATTCGGCGTCGGCACGGTGGATGCCGACCTGATGTTCGTCGGCGAAGCCCCAGGCGCCGACGAAGATCGTCAGGGCGAACCGTTTGTCGGCGCCGCCGGCCAACTCCTGACCAAGATCATCCAAACCATGGGGCTGAGCCGCGAAACGGTTTACATCGGAAACATCCTCAAATGCCGGCCCGACACTCCGGGGCAGTCCAGTGGCAATCGCAAGCCGACTCCGGACGAAATGAAAACCTGCATTCCGTATCTGCATTCCCAGATCGACATCATCCGGCCGAAGGTTCTCGTGGCTCTCGGAGCGACGGCGATCGAAGGTCTGCTCGGGCCCATCGGCGGCATTACCAAACTCCGCGGCCACTGGCACGAATACCGGGGCATCCCCCTCATGCCCACGTTTCATCCGGCGTATCTGCTCCGGAACATGGCTCTCAGCGAAAAACGGAAGGTCTGGGAGGATATGCTGCTGGTGATGGAGCGATTGGGTCTGCCCGTCAGTGACAAGCAGCGCGGGTTCTTCCTGCCAAAAAGCGCCTAACGGAGCGCCACCAACAACAACGACCCAGGTGCCGCCCCATGCTGGTCGCCTTTCACAAGCCTTACGGGGTGCTTTCCCAGTTCACGCCGGACGGCTCGTCCAACCGGCCACTGGCGGAGTTCAACCTCCCGAAGTCAGTCTATCCCATCGGCCGATTGGACGCGGATTCCGAAGGCCTGCTGTTGCTGAGCGACGAGCCGGCCTTAAACGAAATGTTGCTTCATCCGCGCCACGCCCACGGCCGCGTCTATTGGGCGCAGGTCGAGCGCATTCCTGACGTTCAGGCGCTGCAGCAATTGTCACGCGGAGTCGTGATTCAAGGCCGGCCCACCCTCCCTTGCCGGGCCTGGATGCTCGATCCCCAGCCGCTGCTTCCCCCGCGCACGCCGCCCATCCGGTTCCGCAAGAATGTCCCCGACTGCTGGGTCGGGTTGGAACTGGTCGAAGGCAAGAACCGACAGGTTCGTCGCATGACCGCCGCCATCGGACACCCGACGCTCCGGCTCATCCGGATGCGGATCGGTCGGTTTGAACTCGGCGAACTGGCTGCCGGGAGATGGCGGGAATTGAACGCGGCCGAACGCGCCCAGGTCACGGCGCGTTAGCGCCATCGAGCGCGCGCATCGGGAACCGCTCCGAGCGCACATGCTGTTCAGCCATCAACGCCCGAACCCTCCGCACCACCTTCGGATGCCGGGCCGCCACATCGGAGGTTTCCTGTGCGTCCCGCTTCAGATCGTAGAGCTCAATCGCGCCCGGTCCGCCCTCCGAGCGCGGCCCAGGATGTAACCGCTGCCGCACCGCTTTCCAGGAACCCAAACGGACACATTGCTGCCCTCCGTACCCGGGCGATTCGCGATACAGAAAGTCCCGCGGACGCTGGCGCCGCCCCAACAAGGTGGGAGCGAAGCTGACGCCGTCGATTCCGGGCGGCGCTGCGTCCGGTGCGCCGGCCAGCTCCAGCAACGTTGGCAGCCAGTCTTCAAAGCCGGTCACCCGATCGCTGGAGGTTCCCGCGGCCACGCGCCCTTTCCACCGCACGATGCACGGCACTCGCAGTCCGCCTTCATACATCGAGCCCTTTCGGCCCCGCAGACCTCCCGCGCTGTTGAAAAACTCCGCATCGGTTCCGCCGAGCTGATCGTAGAGCGGCCCGTTGTCGCTCGTGAACACAACGATCGTGTTGTCATCCAGGCCCAGATCACGGACGAGATCCAACAGCTTTCCAATTTCGCGATCCAATCGCGTCACCATCGCGGCGTAGGCCGCCCGCGGCGTCCGGTGCGGCAGATATCCGCGTCCGCCGGAATAGGGTGTCTCCGGAAAACGGCCGGCATATTCCGCCAGTGAATCCTCCGGCACCTGCAGGGCCAGATGGGGAATGGTGGTGGGATAATAAAGAAAGAACGGCCGCGAACGATTCGCGCGCACAAACTCGAGTGCCTTCTCTCCAATTCGATCCGGCGCAAACTCGCGCCCCACATAGCGCGCATAGGTAGACGCCGCGTCCAAGTCGACGCCCGAAGGAAGTTTCTGGTGCGCGGCGAAGCCCGGGTTGTCCAGGCGCACCACCGCGTCGTTGGCCCAAAGCGACGTCGGGTAGTAATTGTGCGCCACCGCCTGGCAATTGTATCCGAAGAACTGATTGATGCCCTGCCGTGATGGTTCGCCCGTGGATCCAACCGGACCAAGGCCCCACTTGCCGAAGGCGCCGGTGGCATAGCCAAGCCGCTTCAGGGTCAGCGGCAACTGCAGCTCCGCCGCAGGCACTGGCACCTGCCCTTCGGCAAACGGCAACCCGATCGCCCGGGCCTGCTGATTGTCCCGGATGAACGCGTGTCCCGGATGCTTGCCCGTCATCAACACGCACCTCGACGGAGCACAAACATTGTTGCCCGCATAGTGGAACGTCAGGCGCATCCCTTCCGCCGCGAGCCGGTCAAGGTGCGGCGTGCGAATCTTCCTCTGACCAAACGATCCGAGGTCACCGTAGCCAAGATCGTCTGCCAGGATGAAGACGATGTTGGGGCGCTTAGCAGCGGGAGCGGCCCCGACCGTTGGCCCAGGGAATGGCACTCCGAGCAGACCCGCGACGACAATGAATAGTTTGCCGAGGCGCGTGGGAAGCCACCCATTCTTTTTAGACCTGCTCACGGGACATGAACCTGCGACTGCTTGGACGGACCGCGGGCTTTCAGCCCGCAGCGGCGCGGGCCGAAGACGATGCCGGTTTGGTTCGTTCGTGCGCCGCCGATTCCACCCGCTGCGGGCCACAGGCCCGCGCTCCGGGCGGTTCACAGGAAGCCAGGACACGGACTTGGCGAGTTGGCCGTTCACGGCAGCTGCGCCGTGATCGCCACGATGGTCGGCGCCACATGGTTGGCAAAGCTTTCCAACACAATGCGCGACACCTTCTGCGACCGGCCCGGCTGGAAGCTGTACCACCGCAACAATCCCGCCTTGGTGAGGTCCGGCACCGCCTTCGACCCGGGCACCTCCTGAGGACGAGCGTAGTCGGCAAACTCAAACCCGTTTCGCCACATCAACGCCTCGGTTTGGCCGTCTTCATAGACCAGCGTCGCCTTCACCGCCGGCACGTTGTGCCCTTCCGGCGGTCCATAGGGAAAGCCCCAACCGGCAACCCCACCCAAGACGTAAAACTTTCGCGCCGCCAGGTTCACCGGAAATTCCACCCGCTGCGGCAACGTCCGCGCATAACCCTCGCCTCCCCGGAGGACAATCACGTTTCGCCCGCCCGCGGTCCCCGCCGGATTGGAAAGCAGAAACGGGATGTCGTCGACCATGACGACCCCAAACTGTTTGAAAACGAGCGAAGGCGCATCTTCCCGGCTCTGATACAATCCGTGCAATGAGTCCGTCGTGAACGCCTTGCTCAGGTCGATCGCGCGAAAGCCCGCCGGAGTACGGGCCATGATGTAGCCAATCAAGTCACGCACGTTTTTCTCGCCCAGCGCCTCCATTCCTTCCGGCATCAGTGAAAGCCCGCTCGACTTGAGCGAGGCAATATCCGCGCGCTTGATCGTCACCTCGCCTTCGAGGTTGCGCAGCGTCACCGCATCCTTGTTCTCAGTCTTGATGATGCCCGTGTAGTCGTCGCCTTTGGCCGTGGTCAGATTGTAGGCGACAAAGTTGCCTTCAACCACGCGATTGGGATCGAGGATGTGAGTGAGCAGGACGAGTGCGCCGTGCAAACCGACCCCGGTCAACTCGGGGCCCAGGTGATGCCCCTTGTCGTTGAACTTATGGCAGGGCGCGCAGTTGTTCAGCAGCACGGTGCGGCCATTCTCGATGTTCGGAGGATCCTGCAAAGCCCGCTCAAACTTGGCGATCAGCTCGTTCTTTTCCCGTTGCCGGGGACCCTCGATGGAATCCAGCACCGCAGCCGCGCGTCGCGCCACCTTGGGATCGGCGTGCGTCCTGAGGCGACTGGCCCCGTAGACGGTCAGCTCAGACATCTTGATCTGGCCTCGCTCCACCGCGGTGAGCAAAGCCTCCGCCCATTCCGGCCGGCGCATGAGATGGGCAAAGGCGAGCAAACGGGCGTCGTCTTTCAGCTTCGGATAATGTTTGATCAGCAGGGCAGGCACCGCTGGATCGCGCAGCGCCCCGACCTCGTTGACCATGTGCTTCTGGACCGGAGGCGGCGCCCCCGCGGTGAGAATGGCGTCGACCCGCGCAATGACGTCCTTCTGCAGAACGGGGACCTTGATCAAACTCGTGAGCAGCGCGTTGCGATCCTCGTCCTTGGCCTTTGGGTTTTCGAGATCGGCAAAAATCGCCTTCCGAACCTTGGCCAGTTCGGGTCCGTAGGTCCCCTGGGATTCGTATTGCATCGCCAGCGGGAAGATGGCGATCCGAGTCGACTTGCTCTCCGTGTCCATGAAGCCGGAGATGGCCGCGTCGACGTTCGTGTTGAACGGCAATTTGAAGTCGGCCAGGTGCTTGTTGAACGTTTCCAACACGGCGACGCGCAGCTTGGAGGACGCCTTCGTCTGGCGGGCCGTATGCCGGAGCACCCATTCCGCCGGCGCCGCCTCTTTGCGGCTCAGAAAATCCTCGGTCAGAATCTGCACGATCTCGACATAGGAATCGGCCTTGTCGGAAGCAAAGGACGCGCGGATGAAGTTGGTCGGCGACTGGCGGGCAATTCCGAGCACTGCGGACTTGGACCATCCGTCCTTCAAATCAGGCATGAGCTTGTGCACCGCCAACACCGCCTCGGATGAGGGCGGAAAGCTGTCGAGGGCAAACAACGCCTCCAGGCGGGTTCGCTCCGTGGTGCCCTTGATCTGCTTGATCACCGCGGCGACAACGTTGCTGGACGGGGGACGGCGCAGCTCCGAAACGACGCGGAGGGCATTGTTCAACACGGTGGGATGCTCGTCCTTCAACCCGGCCAGGAGGTTGGTCTCGGACAGGCCGTCCAGAAGATGCAGGGCCCAGAGGGCGTGCAGACGGGCGTGCACAAACCGATTGGTGCGCAACAAATCGCCGAGGGCCGGAACGATCGTCCGATCGCCGCGCTCAGCCAGCAACCGCTGCGCGGTCAGGCGCACCCACATGTTGGGATGCTGCAGATCGTGAACCAGGTCGGCGCTGGTCGCGGGGTCCAAACGATAGGCGGGCAGGCGCCGCTGCTGTTTGTGGGCAATTTGATAAATGCGCCCGTGCTCATGATCTCGATCCGGGCGAATGGCGGCATTGCCCCGGCCATGCGGCACCCCCCGGATGTCGTTGTGCGAGATCGCCTGGTTGTAGAAATCGAGGAGATACATCTCTCCGTCCGGCCCCACCCGCGTATGGATGGGCCGAAACCACAGGTCGCGCCCGGCGATGAATTCCTCGTTGTCGCGGCGGGTGGACTCGAACGTCGGAGCTTCCGAGCCGTTGACGATGTCCTCATGCACGATGTGGACGGTCGGCTCGCAGACGAAGTGCGACCCGTGATACTTCTCCGGCCAGACGCCACCCTGATAGATCGTGCAGCCGGAAGCCGCCGTGAAAACACCCACCGGAGCCACCTGAACATACTCATGCCGGGGATCGGTAAAGATCGGGTTCACCTTCGAGTGATCCTCGATCGATTTTCCCCCCACCGTCTTTCCGATGTTGCCCCGCGCCAGATAGCGCTCCGGCATCACCAGGTGGTTGATGTGCGGCCCGTTGGCCATGGAATAGAACAGCTCGCCTTCATCCGAGAAATCGATGCCCCATGAATTCCCGCTATAGGACGCCACCTGCTCCATCGCGCTGCCATCAGGCCGAAACCGGAAAATGCCGTTGCCAATCTTGCCGAACCGGACGCCACGACCATTGACGATGTTCGTCGAGTCATTGCCGCTGTATCCCTGACATCCGTAAATCCAGCCATCCAGCCCCCAGCGGAAATTGTTGATCACCGCGTGCGTGTCGGCCGTGCCGAAGCCCGAAAACAGCACCTCCCGCCGGTCCGCCCGCCCGTCCCCGTCCCGATCGTGCAGAAATAGAATCTCGGGCGCCTGCGCCACGATCACGCCGTCGCGACAAAACACAAAGCTCGTGGGCAACACCAGCCCATCGGCAAACACGCTGCTTCGATCCATTCGTCGATCGCCGTCGGTGTCGTGCAGGATCAAAATCGAATCCCGCGAACGGCCACGACCTTCCTTGAACGGATACTCGGGCGTGACGGCGACCCACATGCGACCGCGCGCATCCCAATCGATGGAAATCGGATTCACCACGAGCGGCTCGGCCGCCACCAGCGAAAGCTTGAACTCCGGGCTGACCTCAATTTTCGAGACCGCCTTTTCGGGCGCCGTCGGCCCGCCCTCCGGGTACCGAAAGTGCGCCGTCTCAGTCGGCTGGGTCAACAGATCCACCTCGCGTCGTCCCGCCCAGGCGATGGCCCGAAGCAGCAGTCCGCGAAAAGCGGGAAGGGCGAACGTGGCGGCCTGCCGTCCCTGCGCCGACACAAAAACACGGGCGCGACGTTTCTCATACACCCACATCTGCGGCACGATCTGGTTCGCGGTGTGGAACGAACTCGCCAGCACCCGAACCTCGGGCGCCAGGTCAATCGGGAGGATCAGTTCATCGTCGAGATCGAAATTCGCGATCCCCTCGGTAATCGGATGGCGCTCGCGATCAAAATACAGCCCCATCCGGCCGGCCGTCGTATTGGTGGCCCCCGGCCGGGGCGCTCCTCCAGCCACCGTCTTGAACCAACTGGCATCGCCGCCCTTCATGCCATCGTTCAGCACGACCAAACCTCCGCCCGAGCGGAGGTAGCCCTCGAGCAGCCGGCGTTCCCCGGCCGCCAGGTTCGCTCCGTTGCCCGCATGGAGGATCAGCACGTCCGTGAGTTTCAATTCGTCGGCCGTCGGGAAACGCATTGCCCCCGTGGCGGTCGCCCCGCGGGCGTTTAGCAGGGCGGTCCATTCGCGCAGAAACCACGGGTAGTCGCCCACCCCCACCCCGGGCTGCGGAGCACCCGCGCGGACGAATACGCGGAGCGGCTTGCCCGCCGGAGCGGCGTCGCCTGGCCAGAATCCAAAGAGCACCAGGGCCAGCACGAGGCCCGTTGACGGCAATGTTCGTAGCGAGATCATGGATTAAAGAACGAGGGATCGACTTCGGCCGAAGTCAGTTTGTTCACGAACGAAAAAAGGCCACCCGTCGCCAGGTGGCCTGGAATGAAAGCCCGGTCGCGAAAATCACCAGCTCCGCGCCCGCGCCTGACCCGGGCCGAACCCGGGCGACCGCGCGCTAGCTCTTGGGCGCCGCTTTCGACTTCGTCTTGGCTTTCGCCGCGACCTTGGTGCGCTTGATGTAATTCAGCCGACGGCGGCGTTTTTGAACTTTGTTGCTCTGTTGGCCCATATAAGTCTCTTTACAATACGTTTCCGTTTCGGATTCTTTGCGGCGGAATATGAAGATTTGCCCGATCTGGTTCAACACCTATTTGTGCCTCGCCCTGCTGGCCTCGCTGTTTACCGGCTGCCGTTCCACCCGTTCCGAGAAAAAACAGGAGGCCTCCCTCCGCTTTCACCTCGAAACCAACCTCGACGGCACCGAACGCTCCCAGGCCATCGCCATCGGCCGCTCCGCCCCCTTCGCCATCAGCATCGAAACCCGCGCCTTTCTGACCGAGTTCAACATCGAGAAAGCCTCCGTCGTGATCGCTCCGGGCGGCTACGCCCTCTCCATCCAGTTCGATCGCGAAGGCGCCTGGATCCTCGAGCAATACTCCACCGCTCACAAAGGCAAACGCGCCGCCATCGCCGCGGAGTTCGGCGAACTCCGCTGGATCGCCGCCCCCATCCTCCGCGACCGCATCACCAACGGCCTCTTCGTCTTCACCCCCGACACCTCCCAGGAAGAAGCCGAAAAAATAGCCCGCGGCATCAATCGCGTCGCCGAACTCGTCCGCAAAGGACGAAAGTAATCTTCGATTTTAGATTTGCGATATTTGCGATTTACAATTCGACCTAACTCCGACGATCGCCACTGAGCACTGAGCACTGAGCACTGAGCACTGAGCACTGAGCACTGATTACCGCCCCATGCGTATCCTGCCCGCCTTCCACCCCGCCGTCCTCGCCCTGACGGCCACCACCCTCTCCGCCCAACCGTTCCGGCTCCCGACCGCCAACGTGGCCATCTATGAACCAGGCGGGGAGGAACGTTACTTTGTCGGCACCGTCGGCAAACCGTGGCTGAGCGGGACGTTCGGCTGCGTCCGCACCGAAGGCTGGCAAATGCACGAGGGGCTCGACATCCGTTGCGTCCAGCGCGATCGGCGCGGCGAACCGACGGATCCCGTTGTGGCCGCCGCCGACGGCACCGTCTCGTATTTCAACACCAAGCCCGGCCTTTCGAACTATGGCCGATACGTCATCCTCCGACACCAAATCGACGGCCTCGACGTTTATACCCTCTACGCGCACCTGTCCGAATTCGCCCCTGGCTTGAAATTCGGCGATCACGTCAAAGCCGGCGATGTCATCGCCACGATGGGCCGCTCGACCAACACACGGGAAGGCATCTCACGGGATCGCGCCCACGTTCATTTCGAGATCGATCTGGTCGTGAACGAGCGCTTTCCCGACTGGTATCGCAAAACCTTCCCCGGCCAGCGCAATGATCACGGCGGCTGGAACGGCCAAAACCTCGTCGGGCTCGACCCTTGGAAGGTGTTCCTCGCCCAGAAGGAAAAAGGCGCCGCCTTCAATCTTGCCGCCTTCATCCGAGCCGACACGGAGCTCTGCCGAGTCGCCGTCCGCGCCACAAACTTTGCCTGGCTGCGTCGTTACCCCGGCTTGATCCGCCCCAATCCCAACGCCGACCGCGAAGGGATTGCCGGCTACGAAATCGCCCTCAACTACGTCGGGCTCCCGTTCGAGGTCACCCCTCGCGCCGCCTCCGAGCTCAAAGCCAAGTCCCGCATCACCCTCCTCTCCGTCAACGACGCGGAATACAAGAAGCACCCCTGCCGCAAACTCGTCAGCAACCGAACGGGCCGATGGCAGCTGGCAAACAACGGCCAGCATCTCATCGACCTGCTCCTGCACTAACCTGCCGGAGGACCAACCAGCTCCTGCCAGTCCACCACCAACCCGCCCGCCAGCCCAGGTGCCGTCGTCCGCACCCGGCATGCCTCCTCCAGACAATCTTTCAATGCGTGCCCGTCGCGCCCGTCGCCCGCGGTCCGCGACAGACGACGACCAAATTTTCACTGAAAGTTTCTTCCGTCCCGCGGCTGACCGGAGTAGATGAAGATCATGTTTTGCCCTGACGTTCCGGCTCGGATTGAAACATTTCCGCGGCTCGTTTGGCGCGCAAGGCTTCGACGAACGCATTGGGCTCTTTGGCTGTTCGCCTGGGCCGGACTGGCCACCACGCACCTGCCGGCAGAAGGCCTTCAGTCCAACAGCTGGGTTCGTCCGTCGCCCACCGGAAATCTCGTTTACCGTCACGACGAATCCGGCGTACGGACCATCGACTACTCGGCGTGCGGCTATCGGAGCGGAATCGTGGAGCTGCCCGACGTCAATCGACTGGTCGAAGCGGGCCGTTGGATCCGCCTGGCGCCCGGCGGAGGTGGCAACGTCATCGTTGACGACGCAGATCTGATTCAAAATGCACTGAATGCCGCCGGCCAGGCGACGCCCAATGGCTCCGGCTTCCGCGGCGTGGTATTCCTCGCGCCGGGCGACTACCGGGTCGGCCGCACGCTGGTCATCAGCAACAGCGGCGTCGTCCTCAAAGGGTCCGGCTTCGATCAATCCACCGGCTCACGTATCTGGGCCACCAATCTGGTGCAGCACACCCTGCTGCAAATCACTGGTCCCGGCTCCTGGCAAACGGAAGCCCGATCGTATGCCCTCGCTCAACCCCTCGTTCCCGCGGGGACCCGAACGTTCAAACTTTTCGACACCAACGGCCTGACCGCGGGACAATCCGTGGTGGTCACCCGCCCGTTCACCGCAGGTTGGATTTCAGAAATCAACATGGATCGCCTGCACACGGTCATTTGCCCGCCCAACCTGCCCAACGTCTGTTTCACCAATGGACTGAACGAGGACTGGAGCACCGAATGGACCCAGACCTTTCTGCGACGAATCGCCCGCCTGGACGGCCCGTGGGTCACCGTCGACTCGCCCCTGCCCCAAACCTTCGACCATCGCTACGGCGGCGGATATTTGCAGCGCGTCACTGCGGATCCCCGGCTCCAGAACATCGGTGTCGAGGATGTATTCCTTGGTTCCTACTACCGGCCCACCAATTTCCTGGGACAACCAAGCACCGCCGACGAACAACACGCCTGGCGCGCGGTCGAGGTCACGCAAGCGCAAGACGTCTGGATCCGCCGAATCACCGGCCGGCACTTTGGCTTTGCCACCGTTGATCTCCGGGAAGGGTCCTCCCATGTCACCGTGGCCGAATGTCGCAGCATCGATCCGATCAGCAAAATCACCGGAGACCGTCGCTATGCCTTTCACATGGACAAGGGCGACCACAATCTCATCCGCGACTGCACGTCAGACGAAGGCCGCCACGACTTCGCCTTCAGCTCCCGCGTGCCGGGACCCAATGCCAACGTGCGCTCGCGCGCCACGGACACCCACGCCGACTGTGGTCCACACCAGAAATGGTCCGTCGGCGGCCTCTACGATCTAATCGACGTGGAGGGAACATGGTGGTCCGAGTTCATCGGCCGCGTCGGCATCAACGTGCAAAACCGCGGGCGCAACAGCACTGGCCACGGCTGGACCGGCGCCTACATGAGCGTCTGGAATTGCCAGGCCGACGTCTTCCGCGTCCGCAATCCTCCCACTGCCCGCAACTGGCTCATCGGCAGCATCGGCTCCGTGCTCGACAGCCAATGGTGGCTCCCGCCGGTCGGCGACGACCCCGAAGGCACCTACGAATGGGCCGGCCCGTTCTATCCGCCCGCCGGATGGCCGCCCACGCCGCCCACGCCGCAATCGCCGCTCGGGCGACATGTCAATCCTTACAGCCTCTACTTCGCCCAGCTCCAGCAGCGCCTGAAATGGCCGGCGAGCGAGTTTCGCGAAACTTGGATCGGCGACGTCGACGACTTCGGCCGCGTCGACTCTCCGGACGATGTCGCACCGCTCGACGACACGTTTCTCGGGGAATTGCGTGCGATCGCCGGCAACCTGCCCGTCACCCGCTTCCTCGATCGTCTCTCACCCACTCAGCAAATCGCCTGCACGTTCACCGTGCCGCTGGCCGCTCCGGCGCGGGTCGTGGCGGCTTCGCTCGTGCTGTGCGTCAAGGCGACCGGACCCGCAGCCCCGGATGACGCCCTGTTTCTCGATTCCACCAACGCGATCCCGCTGCGCCTCGGAGGACTGGGCTGGGACCTCCGCGCCAACCGGCCGACCATCGAAACGATCGAGATCGACCCCGCGCTGCTCGGCGACGGGCGGCTCAATGTCGCCTTGAAACGAAACGTGGCCCTCGACTGGGCCGTGCTGCACACCCAGGTCACGCCGCTTGCCACAACTGCCGAAACGCTGCCGCTATTCGACGACACCTACGCCCGCGGCGGCAGCCACAAGCAGGAAGTGCACGGCTTTGAAACCGAGTTCGTGGTGAAGAACGAGGACGACGGCGACAACTCCCGGCGCGGCTACATCCTCTGGCGGCTCGCCGGCCTGCCGACCAACGCCGTCGGAGCCACGGTGCGTCTCTTCTGCACCGGCCGCGGCCAACCCGGCAACGTCTACGGAGTCGCACTGACGCCGCATGATGATTGGGGCGAGCGTTCGCTGACTTGGCAAAATCAACCCGGCGCTTTGCCCGCGTTCGCCTACGTCGTGCCGGAACCCGGCCAATGGGTGGAGTTCTCGGTGCTCCCCGCGCTCAACGAAGCGCTCGCTTCCGATCGTCGCCTGGGACTCCAGCTCTGGGCGCCCTACGACCTGGGCGACGCCGGCTGGGCGGGCTTCGCCAGCCGGCAACATCCCGACACCAATCTGCACCCGCGCCTGATCGTCCAGTTCGCCAACACGCCGCCCATGATGACCACCGTGACCAACCAGGCCATGGACGCCAACGCGGTGCTGGGGCCAGTTGCCGTCACGGTGGGGGATCCGGAAACTCCCACCACCAGCCTCCTCTTAACCGCCACCTCATCCAACCCCACCCTGCTGCCGAACCAAGGCATCAGCATCGCCATGCTTGGCTCCGGCCGTTTTCTCACCTTCACCCCCAGCCCAAACCGAACCGGCGTCACCGAGATTACGCTTTCGCTCAACGACGGCGCGCAAACCGTCGTCCAGTCCTTCCTTTTACGCGTGGGACCGCCCACGGCACCCCCCGGCCTTTCCTTTATTCCCGACCAGGTTCTCAATGAAGACGTGGCCTCCGTGGCCATCCCGTTCACCGTGACTAATCAGCTCGGGGCCGGAGGCGATCTCTCCGTCACCTTCAATTCCTTTTCGTTCTCCCGCGTTCCCACTCTGAATTTCACCCTCGGCAGCCTCGACGCTTCCAACTCACCCTCGGGCCCCATTTCCCAACGATTCGTGGTCATCACGCCCGCCGCCAACTACGCGGGCAGCAATGTCGTCACCGTGCAGGTCAGTGACGGCTTCCAAAGCATCGTCCGGTCGTTTGGCGTTAGAGTGACGCCCGTGAACGATCCACCAGGCCCAATCCAGTTGAACGATCCAGCGGACGACAACCTCCTTCCTGGGCAACCGATCCTTTTGGTGGCGAGCATCGTCGATTTTGAACGCGACCTCGCCCGAGTCGAGTTTCGCTTGAACGGTTCTCCGCTTGGTGCAGTTACCAACCCGCCCTATCGGTTCACGTGGACCAATCCGCCCGCCGGGGTGCACCGCCTGACCGCCGCCGCCTTCGATCAGGTCGGACAGTCCACCGAATCCCCGCCCATCTTCTACCTCATCGGCCAGGAGCCGGACTACGAGGCGCCACCGCAGGTTTCCATCCAGGCCACCGGCGATGTCGTCACCGTGCTGTGGGACACCGACGGGCGGGACATGCAATTGCAGATCACCGACCGCCTGGGCACAGGCGCGACCTGGCAGGATGTCACCACCTCGTTGGGCACGGCCACAGGAAACTCAGCCACGTTCGTGACCACCAACGGCGCGCACCGCTACTTCCGCCTGCGCGAGCTCCGCTGACGGCCGCGTTTGAAGTGCGGTGACTTGTCGACTTGTCACCGCTTTGGCGCCGGCGACTCGTCGCCGGTGCGCGTGCCTGAAACGTTTCTCCCGCCGATTCTCTCAGCAAGAAGGTTCCTCCATGCACAGCGGGTGACAAGTCACCCGCTAACGAAAGCGGCCACAAGTCGACAAGTCCCGCACTCCAAATTGAACAACATCGCCTTCGTTCCCTGTTCGACGTTCGCCTCGGGGATTTACGTACCCTTGGTCCCGCAACGCACCATTGACGGCGCGGTGATAGTTTTGCGCTCGATGTTTCATCGTGACCGCAACCAGCAACAGCCGGACAACCGGCGGGATCACTTATCCCTGAATTCCGGCACTTGGCCCCATGACGATGGGAGTTCGCCCCATATAGCTCGGCCCAGGACAATTTCGGGCTATCCTTCCCACGTTCAACCGACAAACCCATGACGTATATGATCTTGTCTAATCACAATAACTCTTCTGCCGCCTTGTTCCGCGGTGCGCTCCTCGGGGCGGCGCTGCTGTGCTCGGCCGTTCAGGGATACTCGGCCGCGTCCAACAGCATCGCCCGCGTATGGAACGAGCGCGCCTTGGCCGCCATCCGCCAAGACACGCCCCACCCGCCCGCGCAGGCCCGCAATTATTTCAGCTACTCGGTGTGCATGTACGACGCCTGGGCTGCCTATGATCCGAAAGCCGTGGGCTACGTCTACCGCGGCAAACACACCGCCCCCGACATCGCCGCCGCCCGCAGCAACGCGATCAGCTACGCGGTGTGGCGCATGCTCCGGGAACGCCACGCCTACTCAAGGACGGCGTCCAACAGTCTCGCCGTCGATGACGCCCTCATGACTTCCCTCGGCTTCAACATCAACAACAACTCGCGGGACACCTCCACTCCCGCCGGCGTCGGAAACTCCGTTTACGATGCAGTCTCCTTGTGGTTCAGCAACGACGGCTCCCGCCAGACCAACGGCATTCCCTATCCGTTGACGAACTCGCCGGTGGCGTATCCGGACTATCCGGTCGGAGACCCGCTCCGCTACGCGTTTACCAACCCCGCCCTGGCGACCGACCGGCCAGGCATCGACGACGGCTTCGGAAACACGATCGTCGATGTCAATCATTGGCAGCGCTTGAACGTCGTCAATGCGGTCGACCAAAACGGATTCCCGACCAGCCCCCAGCAAGGTTATCTCGGTGCGCAATGGCTCTGGGTACGGCCCTTCGCCATGGGGCGCACGGATTCGTCGAAGCTCTGGATCGATCCCGGCCCGCCGCCGCTCTTCGGCACCGCGAGTCACGCCGACTTCATCAGCAATGTGGTGGAAGTGATCCGTTACGGCAGCCAACTGGATCCGAATGATGGCGTCGTCATCGACATCTCCCCACTCGCCCAAGGCAACAACAGCCTCGGCGCCAACGACGGACACGGGCGTCCGATCAACCCGATCACAGGCCAGCCTTATGTCCCCAACATGGCCAAGCGCGGCGACTTTACCCGGGCCCTCACCGAGTATTGGGCGGACGGTCCCAGTTCCGAAACACCCCCAGGGCACTGGAACGTGGTGGCCAACGACGTCTCGGATCATCCCTTGACCGTCAAACGCATCGGCGGCGTCGGCCCGATCGTGGACGACCTGGAATGGGACGTGAAGATGTATTTCTCGCTCAACGCCGCGCTGCATGAAGCGGCCTGCGCGGCCTGGTCGATCAAGCGTTACTACGACGGCTGGCGACCAATGAGCGCCATCCGGTATGTCGGCGCCCTCGGTCAATCCAGCAACCCGGCCCTGCCCTCCTACCACCCCAATGGCCTGCCGCTCGTCACGAATCTGATCGAACTCGTCACTTCTTCGTCGAAGGTCTCCGGTCGTCACGCCGGCCTGACCATCGGAAAGATCGCCGTGCGCGGATGGCCCGGCGAAACGCCTCAACGCACCGCGCCCAACGGCGTGCGCTGGATTCACGCGGACACCTGGACAACCTACCAACGATCGAATTTCGTGGTTCCCGCGTTCCCGGGCTATGTCTCCGGTCACAGCACCTTCACCCGGTCCGCCGCCGAACTCCTGACTGCGTTCACCGGATCCGAGTTCTTCCCCGGCGGCATGGCTTCGTACACCATCACCAACCTGGCCAACGAAAAGGGCCCGTCCGCGCCAGTGACGCTGCAATGGGCCACCTACTTCGATGCTGGCGACCAGGTCGGCATCTCGCGCATCTGGGGCGGCATTCATCCCCCCGCCGATGACTTCGCCGGACGCCGCGTCGGCGCGCAATGCGGCAGTAACACGTGGGCCCTGGCCAAGCGTTACTTCGACGGGTCCGTCGTCAATCCGCCCGTCACAATCACGCGCTTGAGTTCCAGCGAGCACGAAGTCCGCTTCGATGCCGTGCGTGGATTCAATTACAACCTTCAATCCACACCCGACCTGAACCAACCGTTCGTGAATGATGGCCCGGCCACCAGCCAACCGTTCGACGCGCTGTCCATCGCGCGCACGAATTCATCCACCGGCCCCGCGAAGTTTTATCGTGCGGTCAGCCGGTCCGCTCCCTAAGCTGCGGGCCAAACAATGACCCAAACACCCAACCTTGGCCCTACTCTTAACCCGGAACGATCGGTTCCGGGCCGGGAGAAAGGGCCAAGGTTGAAGTGTTTCCAATCTTCACCCAACCGTTCGTTCCATGACCGTTACGAGAAACGCCTATCGTTCGTCCCCAACGATTTCCAGGACTTTCACCTTGGGAGCGGCTATCGGCAGTATTTTCAGCTCGAACCCGCGCCTGCACGCCCAGGGTTGCGTCGCCTCACCCAACAACTCCGGGTGCATGTTGCATCATCCCGAAGGCGCGGCGTCCTCGGATCGGCTTAGCGCCACGATCGCCTACCGATACTTCGAGTCCTCCCGCCACTTCGGCGGACGCGCCCGCTCCGGTGCCTGGCTCGACGGCGACGAGGAAAACACCGACCGCGAGAAGTATCACCAGGAAATGATCAATCGAGTCAGCCTGCTCGATCTCTCTCTCGCGTATCAGTTCACGCCGCGCTGGAATGCCACGCTCGATCTCCCGTTCATCTTTGCCGAACGTTCGTCCGTCTTCGAACACTCCGACGGTCAACGGCACACGATGCGCGCCAACGGACTCGGTGACATCCGTCTGCTCACGGACTATTGGCTCCTCGATCCGCACAAGCATATGAACGGCAATGTCGCCGTGGGCGTGGGCGTGAAGATGCCCACCGGCGACGACAACGCGACGGACATCTCCTATCGCTCCGACGGCCGGGTCCGACGGCCGGTGGATCAGTCCATCCAGCCCGGCGACGGCGGCTGGGGCTTGATCCTTCAGCTCCAGGCCTTCCAAAGGATTTACGGAAATCTTTCGGCCTACGCTCAAGGCAACTATCTGTTCAGCCCCGAAGAACAAAACGACACTCAACGGGTCATGGGCGACATCGGAGCGCCCAACGCGATGACCTACAACTCGATCAGCGACCAATACTTTGGCCGCGTCGGTCTAAGTCAGGCGCTCTGGCCTTCGCATGGCTTGGGTGTCTCCCTGGGCGGACGCATTGAAGGCGTGCCAGTCTACGACGCGATTGGCGACAGCCTTGGCTACCGTCAACCCGGCTACACCGTCTCCGTCGAGCCCGGCATTTCATGGATGGGGAAGAAGAACTCGCTCTCCATTCTGGCGCCCGTCGCTGTCTATCGAAACCGCGAACGCAGCGCCGCGGAAAACGCGATGAACCGTCGCGGCGGCGACGCCTCCTTCGCGGACTTCTCGATCCTCGCCAGCTTCCGCCATCAGTTTTAGCGATTCAGCGAGTTCGAGCGCCGGTTCGACCATAAAATCACGGACATTTTAGTCCCGTCAGGGACGACCGTAAATAGCCCAGCGCTTGAGCGCTGGGTCCGGCGCCCCGCCGAACGTGAGCCCCGGGGGGGCGACAGCGCATGCCCTGGCGATTCCGCCGTTTGATCGATTGTCCGTCGCGCGCCCCGAGTATTCGGACCACCCGGGCTGGGTCATGGTGGTGCGGTCTTTCGCCCCGCCGGGGCTGGTCATCGATTTGCGACCCGGCGACCCAGCGCTCAAGCGCTGGGCTATTTACGGTCGTCCCTGGCGGGACTAAATGCCCTGAGCGAACCTCACTCCAGCCGCACCGTCAGTCGATAAAACTTCTTTGCCGGGGCGGTCGGGCTGAGCCTAACCTCGTGCAGATCGCCGCCCAGCGTCACGGTGGTCGCACTGCTGTTCTGGAGGAACGGACCAGCGACTTCGTCGCTTTCTTCCAAGCCGAAGCGGAAGCGGTTGGCTAACGAGCCGGGCCACGAGAAAACAAAACGCAGTTGCGCGCCGTCGGAGACCAAATTAACCACTGGCGCGCTCAGCGGCAGCACGGGTCCCCCCGGCAACCCAAGCCGATCATCCGGGGCGGTTCCCGCGAGCATTTCCTGCAAGTTCGAATACCCGTCGCCATCGCGATCCGCGAACGCATCAGCACCCATTCCTCCAAGGAAGAGTTCCTCCCAAGAATCCGCGAGCAGGTTACCGTCAAGGTCCTCAGCGGAAGGCATCGGAAAGCCCGCCAAACCAAGCGAGATAACCTCCACCGCCAACGTGCCGGGCGGTGCGGGCAAATCCGTGTGACCAAAAACCGAGAGGCGCGTGCCGGGAAGCAACTGAAGATTCGGCGGAAACGCGCACGGCGCGCCATCGTAACGCCAGAGCGTGACCGGCGTTCCCGCGGTTGCGTCCAACAGCTCGATGGGCGCACCCGGCGGAGTGCTTGCCATCACGAGCGTGACATTGGTTCGCGGTCGTTCCGGGATGGAATTGAGCAGAGCCGCCGCCTGGGCCCGGGCCGTTGGGAGATTGGTGGCAATGCTCTTGAACGCACCGTAGGAAGCGCTGACCGACTGACCCGCAACGACGCGCCGCAATTCGTCGTAGGGAAGCGCAAACTGTCCTTCGTTCGAGTTGTTCTCAGCCGCGGAGATTCGCCACAGCTCGCGGGCTAGTCTTCGCAGCACATCGAAAGAAGCGCTACTACGGACTTCGCGATCGAGATACTCGAACACCGTGCGCTGAGCGTAAGCCGGTCCGGTCAGTCCCGCGTATTGCTCCATCGCTCCGAGGTCCACCGCGGTGATGGCATGACGTCCGGCATCGCCCGCGCGAAACGGAAACAATGTGGCATTCGTCCCCCAACTATTTCTTCGAGCCAACAAGACCCGCGCGACATGACGCTCAAACAACGCAGCCACGAGCGAGTTCTCGACCGTCAAAAGCCCAATCAGCGTGGGATTCTCCGCCGCCGCGACCGCACTACTGGCGGCCGCAATCCAATTCGCTGTTTCCGTGGCTAGCGAGCCGCCACCGAAAACATAATCGACCGACAACCGTTCGATGAGCGGCGCTTCGAACAAGCCGATCAATTCCCGGCCGGTGCGCGAATCGGGCACGGCATTGATGTCGTAGTGCTCCGAAGTGGTTTCGACCAGCAATCGCGCGCCCGGTTCCGGAAGAAGATTCTGGAACAATGCCGCTGGATTGGTGACGCCCGTGCCGTTGGTCGTGCGCGTAAGGGCCTCACTCAAAAACGACGCGCCCAGCGTAAAGGAGCGTAACGACACCCCGGGCCTCGGCCGGGTATCGGAGCCGGTGCCAGGATGCGGCGGGCGCGGCGAGACCAACCGATTGAACGCTGCACGCAGCCCAGCGCTGTCGGATGGAAAACTGTTCGTCGAACGCGGGTTGGTTCCTCGAGCGAGTTCTTCCAGATCGCTAAAACCGTCGCCATCGGAATCCGCGCCGCCACGGGGATCCAAACCGCGCGTCTGCTCGACATAGTCCGGCACACCATCGTGATCGGAGTCCAGTTCACCGATGGCCAGGTTAAAGGTGTAACTCGCGCTCCCCATGGCCGTCAGAGCGCCGTCGCTCAATCTTCGTCCGTAGAACTCCACCGTGGCATTCGAGATCAACCAAAAGGGCGCTGAGTAGACCAGCCAGTTTTGCGTCGGCGCGGTTCGATACCGGACTTCCCAGCCGGGCGCATTCGTGATCAAGCTGATCCGCTGCGCCTCACCGTAATGCCCCGCGGGCGGCGCGATACGGACTTCTCCCTCTACCTGGCCCACGGCAGGACGTCCGCTGAAGACCGAGATGGCTGCGGTGTACTGATTCACCAATCCGGTGGTTACCCCGCTTTGGGCCGCACCGAAGTCACGCGTGCTCGCCGAGCCAAGGCCGTTGGACGAACCGAGAAACTGTTGTCCCGTGACTCGAACCGTCGGCGCAACCCGCAATGCCGTGCTCCAGTCCGCGTGCTGTTGCAATTGTCGCGGCCGCGCGGCTGCGTTGACAAACGGTTCTGCATCGAAGAGCAACGCATTGGCCGCGCCGGAAAAGCGAGTGACGCGCGGAAGCACGCCGCTGGCGCCCAGGGTATAGCCCGCGCCGTTCGACACGAGGACTTGAAACGAGGCCGAACGCCCCGCCGCATCCGCATTGAGCAACGTGAGATGCCCGGCGCCCAGCGCCACCGCGCCCGAAAAATTTCCGTCCAATGATTGCACCGCCGTCGGTGCGTTCACGCCGTCAAAGTTGAAGATTGTGACACTGGTGATATTCGTTGGGCTCGAGCCAAAGAAGCCAACCAACCGCCCGCCGGAGGGCATTGCCAGGGGCTGCAGACGTTGGAGCCGCCCCGGCAGGGAGAACCGATTGGAGTTGATGAACACAAAATTGGGCGCTGACTCCCGCACCTGATACTTCAGCAGTGCCGCATCGCCCGGCCGATAAAACAGGACTTGTCCGAGCGCGTTGCCGGGATCAAATCGGTACGCAACGAACTCGACTCGGTCCGGCTGGTTCAGCAGCGGCACCTCAAAGGCAAGGCGAACACTCACGACGCCCGCGCTGAAATCGAGGAGTTGAAAGGTGTCGAAGCCTCGGCTCGCCAATCGTGACATCACGCCCAGCCGCTTCCCCTGCCCTGACTTCACCTCGAACGCGTTCGGAGAACCAAGCGGCTCGGTCAACGGACCATCCGTCAGCGTGCTGGTGATGGAACCGTCGTTGCGAAGCAATGTCCGGCGCGGCCCCGGATTCTCCCCGGTGACGACGAAGTAGTCGTCGTGTGCCGTATTTGCCGCGCCGCCCGCGTCCAGCGCGGCCACCAGATTCGGCCCGATGCCTGGTGAATAGATAGCGACCGGATTGACTCCCGTCGTTCCCAAGGCGTCCCGAGGATCAAGGCGATTGATCCGATTCGCGGTCGGCGCGGTAACGGCAATCGAATCCCAGTTGGTCGAAGCGATTCGCCCAACCGCGACGCTGGTGGCGTTGGCGATGCCACTCGCGAAGGTGGTTCGCCAATTGAGATCCGTGGCTGCCGTCTGGAAAGCCACTCGCACTGCCCCGCTTTCTTTGTCGACCACAAGCGCGTCGAGTCGGCCGTCGCCGTCAAAGTCGCCTTCCGTGATAAGCTCCAACGGAGTTTCAACCACCCAGGCCTGACTGGGGAAAGCAACGACGAAGCAGACGGCCACGGCGAGACATGCAGCGGAAATGATTCTCCGGAAGTGATTCCGAGACCTCACCGCAGACTCGCCCTCGAAGAATCGCGGCGCAACCTTCGCGGACCGAGCCGAAAGGAACACCGTCCGCACCTGCACCAGAAACCCATTTAGCAAAGACGAGTTCATGGCACCTCCAAATCGTTTGTGACGGGAATCACCTCCGCCAGTTCGCCCAGCCGATTGAAACGGACCAACGAATAGCGGTAGCGCGCGCCGCGAACAATCGGTTGTGTATCGCGCAAGAAAAAGCCTCCCGTCCCCACCCCAGCGCCAGCTCGTTCCACCAGCACGTACGGATCGTAAAGTTTAAAATCGTCACCTGACTGGCCCCACGCCATGGACTCCATCATGGGCGTCACTTGAACTGAGTCACCGCTCACCACGGGGAAATCGGCGCTCTGCACCTGTCGCCGGAATAAGACCACCGGGAAGAGGGATTCACCGGCGGAGTTGGTCGGAATGAAACGATTGGGATCGCCGCGGATGCCAAGGACTGGCGGGCAATCCAAACCCCGGGTAATCCCAACTTCGCTGATTCGGACGACAATATTGCTGGGCCCGTTGGTCTCGCCGCACGGCAACATCCAACGGGCATCAAACGTGACTCCAAAACTGTTGCCCACCGGCGGCAACGAACGCGCCGGCCAGGGCACTTGCGGCTGCGGCGCATTCGTCGCGCGCCAGATAAACCCTTCCCAATTGCTTGCTTCGCTCCGCGCGCCGCCGCGCATCACGGATTTGACCTGAACGAAGTAGTAACGCCCGAGCTCCACACTCACCGGCACCACAAAACGATCGTCCTGACCAAACGCGCCACCTGGCTGCGGAGTCAGGAATCGGCGAAATTCCACAGCCAATCCATCGAGCCCTTGAGCGGCGGTGAGTTCCGGCGTCACCGACTGCAACTCCGGCACGCCGGGCGGCGAAATCAAATCCAGGAAACCCGGCGCACAATCCGCCGCGATCTCGCCGCCCAATGCAGCGATCCCGACTTCAAAACGCTCGATGTTCACGGAAGGACAAAACCACGAAAGCAACATCTGTGGCGAAGCCGGCGTGCGGAGCGGCGCAATCGGCGAGAGCTGCGGCCGCGGGGGCGCAGTCGTCTCCAGACTGTACCGGCAACCCAAGCGGGTCAGGGCGCTCCCGTTGCCATGCTCATCCAGTGTCATGGCGAAGTAACAAACCCGCCCGCCACCGTGGGGCAAGGTGTCATCGAGACACAGCACCGGATCGAGGTTGTTCAGCACCCGCGCGCAGACCAGCTCAAGCGGACCGTCGTCGATTCGACGATAGATGCGCACTTCTTTGCTGCCGACCGTGGGCAGGATTTGAATCTCAATCGGCAGCAGCGTGCCGTCCGGTGCCACGGCGAAGTGTTGGTCGCACGGCAGGTCCTTGGATTGATCCTTCACCGTGCCAGCGAAAAGAAACACCACGCGTTGGTCGCCTTTCTCCAACCCGGGTGCTATGGGTTGCACACGCGTGTCCGAACCGGAGGTTCCGTCGCCAAACCCAGCTACCGCAGTCACGATCAAGTTATGATCGACATAGATTCCTGGCACGTCGAAGGGAAAGCCGAAGAGTGTGCCCGCAATGCCGGAACCGAAATAGCGGCGCCCGGAACCAAAGCGCGCCAAGACGTTCGTGGAACCGGCCGGGCGAACTTCCGCGCGCAGCTCCATCCATTCAATACGTCGATCCGCTCGCACGGCGCTGACCGTGAATTGAAACGAACCGTCCACCGTGACGCTATTCGGGTTTCCATTCGTGATCCGACTGAGGAACTCGGCTGAAGGGGCGAAACACGTTGTCCGCACGAAACCCGTGGGCGTTGCCGGCCCGACGCGATCCCGCAAGATACCGAACGCCGGCGCGCTATGCGGCGACAGATTCCCGTGACAAGCCCCGCTGTCTTCCGCTCGCACCGTATACCAAAACGTCCGGCCCATATCGGTCGCCGGCGACGGAGCGCCGGCACCTGTGTCGAGGTAGCTGTTGGTCGACGCGCCCGGCAGATGATTCACCACCGCGATCAGGTTGTTGGTTGGATTCGCCTGCCGCAGGCGCAACTCGGTGATATTGGTCCATCGATAGACCCAATAGGCGCGGATGCGCTCTTCATCCTCCGGCCGATTCAGCGCCTGCGGCCAGGTGACCTTCAAGCGATGTCGGTTGATCGAACCTTGAGAGAGAAAGTCGTTCACCACGTCGACTTCACGCAACGCATCCGGCGGCAGCTGATCGCAAATCTGCACCTCCGTGCCCGGCGACACCGCTCCGTCACGTCCCAGAATGTCGCGGGCCGTGACAAAATAGTAGAATCGCGCGCCATTGGTAAAATCGAGCGTGGTGACAACGTTGGAACGTCCCCGGTCGTTGTCGTCGGCGACGAAGAACGTGTTGGTGTCTCCCGTTGGCGGAAGCACATTGGCTGCCTCAGTGGCCGTGAAGTTTTTGCTGATCAGCAGAGGCAACCGATTGACGCGTCGCACGGCCGTCGTTTGCAGTGCACCGGCCACAAGCGTATTCGCGGCTGGCGGAGTGATGTTCCAGCCTCGCGGTTCAGCGTAGTCTTCGCGCACGCGCCAGACGTTGTACCCGTGCTGCAGCAGGCTCAGGCGACGCAGCGGATCCGGCACGCTCCATCGCAATTGCGCATTGAGATGACCACGCGCATCGGTCTGAGGCATCGCCACCGGCGGGCCCGGAGACGGCAGCACAACGGGCACACCGGCCGTGACTGTAACGCGTCCGATGACTGCGCCATCGGTTTGGGTGCCGCGATCGAACTCGCGGATTTCAAACGTGGTCGAGCCCGGCCCGATGACGGTGGCGTGAGCGGATCCCAGCGCCATGGCCACGCTGGGATGAACCCGGGCCAGCAACGCCAATCGACCGTAGTGCTGCGGCTCGATCAGCGCACCCCGCACCACTGCGGACAACTTGTCAGCCAACGGCAATCCACCAGACACGAACTTGCCGAACAAGGCGTCGATGTCGCTGCTCAGCGTGTTGGTGTCTTCGCCCAGTGCCGCGGCACGCGTCAGAAGCGGGTTTAGAGTGACCGCCTCGGTTTGCAGGGAAACGATGGCCACGCGGGTGAACAAGGTTGCGGCGTTGGCGTCGCCGTTCTTGGCGTAGACAGCGTGGCTGCGTCCGTTCAGTAGCGTCGGCGAATTGGCGCTCCACAGCAGATAGGCCCAGTCACGCCCGGTCGCAGCTTCGCGTGTAGTGGTTCCGACCGTGGAGATGAACGGCCCGAGCGCATCCTGGGCGGGGAGAATAAAGACGGCAGCGAGAATGGAAAGGATCAGGGCGACGAACCCACCGGAACTTCGATGGCATTTCAACTCGACCTCGGCGTGAACTTCGTCGCAAACTTCGTCGGCATGAGGAGGCCGCACCCGCCAGCGCCGCATGAAGATTGGAGGCATTGATGTTTTCACACGAAAAACTAAAAGTTTATCAAAAAGCTCTGGCTAGCGCCCGCAGCCTGGCGCGGCGTTGCGCCGAGTGGGACAGACGCCACGCAATGGTGGATCACCTGATGCGAAGTTCGGAAAGCACCATACTCAATCTGGCTGAAGCGGCTCGGCTCCGAAACGCGGCGCAAAAACAGCAGTCCCTCGACTATGCGATCGGATCCGCTTTGGAGAGTGCCGCCTGCATCGACATTGCAGCCCTTAAGCAATTCATCTCGGGCCCTGACGCTCACACCGAAAAGAGTCTCCTTTGTGAAATCGTCAAAATGCTTACCGGCCTCAGAAAATCCTGGGAAGCAAATGAATTGCGCGATGATTCCGTCGGATATGGTGACGACCCGGATTGCCTCTTCCCTCATGAGCACATGGATGTCTACCGAGCCGGCTTGGATTTGATACTCTGGTTTCACGCCTTGCCGGGAGGAATCGAACTTTCCCATCGGCTGCATCGCCAATTCGACAAAGCAGCGACCAGTGTGGTCCTCAACATCGCCGAGAGAAACGGTCGATATGGAGACGGAGATCGACGTAGGTTCGTCGACATTGCTGAATCCTCGGCTGTGAAAGCCGCCACTTACTTGGACCTGTGCGCAGGACAAACCGAACTCGACCAAAGTCAGATGGAAGATGGCACTCAACTGCTGAGACGCATTGCATCGATGCTGCGCGGGTTGGCTTACAATTGACGCCGCCGAAAATCGCTTGGTGCTGATGGAGTCGAGAACTCCTTCGTTCGACGAAGTTGGCGACGACGAAGTTTGGGGCGACGAAGATCCAAAACATGTCGACCATGCTCGGACGCCCCTAGCGCTTGGCCGATTTCGCCCCCCCCGCTCGTCGCCAACTCCCTCGTAAACCCCTTCGGAAACTTCGTCGCCAACTTCGTCGCCAACTTCGTCGCCAACTTCGTCGCCAACTTCGTCGTCGGAAAAAGCCCTCCTTCCGCCATGCCACCTAAGCCTCGGGGAGCATGATGAAAACCGACTCGGCATATGCTCACGGTTCATCTGCATCCCATCCTTCCCCTTCCACATACTTAACGCTGGTACTGCCATCGACGCAGACCTCGAACGGCCAGATGCCGAAACACCCTTCCACATGCGCCATGCCGACGAAGGCCATCGGTGAACTCAAACCGAGCCCCTGCTTGGAACCAATCAACGTGATGTCGCCGCTGGCGCTCAATACGCAAATCACTGTACCGCTGACCCCAGCTTTGATGATTCCACCGAACTTCGGCCCTTCCTTGAAGTACCAGCCGCCAGCGCCCGCGATAAGCCGGACTTCCAGCAGGCAACCCAGGCTGAAGACGGGAAACATGCCTTCGCCGTAAACGAACGCGCCGGTGAACGGCGGTTGACCGAAGATCTCGACGGGGTTTACGGCATCAAGAAGATAAGGGCTGACGGACACAACGGCCGTGACCAGCGGCGTCATGTCGCAGGCGCGCCCGAAGAAAACGCCGCCGGCAATCTCCGATGACTGTCCTAATTTCACGCGCGCGTTGGCCGCGAGGTAGTTTTCGTTTTCGCCAAAAGCCAGGGCGAAACCGACTTGCTTCACAACGAACCCAGCGAATTCCAGCGGTCCGCTGGTTTGCAGCGAGCCGGCGATGCCGCGAGGGCTGCTGCCCACCAACGTGATCTTGGTGCCAACGTCCGCGCGCAAACCGTCGCTGATCCAATCCAGTTCAACATCCGTGGCGCCGAACTTCACCTCCGTGGCGACCCCGCCCTCGTAGAGACATTCCTCGGGCGTGTTTCCCGAGTTGAGCTCCTTGATTTCAAGGTAGGCATTGAACGCCATGTCCTCGGGCACCTTGAGCTTGAAGCGTCCGTCCAGGCGCAGTTGCCGCAGCGACTCATCCTGGATCTCCGCGTGGCCTTGCAACCGCGAGACTTCGAAGTATTGGGCGAGCGTGTCGAGGCCCTGGACGAAATTGTTGTCCACCTGCACGAGCGAGCGACTGATGAGATCGCGAGCCACCGTGTTGTATTGGGCGAACAAACTGTTCGCGGCGGAACGGTAGGCGGCGTTCGGATCAAACAGGCGTTGCTTGATGGAAGTTCGCACGGTGGCAATCACAGGTTCCCCCATGAGCCGATCCGAAATCTCCGCGCGGATGCGAGCCGTCAATTCCGTCGCGCCTTCGCCTGCAAAGGGATCATCGACCCGAAAGTTGTAGCTTTCGATCAGGTCAACCACCGCATCCCTCGCCGCGATCGCCACGGCATCGAGCGACGAAGCCGCGTTGTTCCAACTCGATTCCAGCTGGCCCTTCCACTCGGAAACGACATCAGCCGACCCCGCGTTGTAGCTCGCAATGGTCGAGCGTGCCTCCAGCATCATGGTGCGCAGTTGCTGAAAGCTGGAGGTGTTCTTCGCCAGCGCAGCTTCGACTTCGGGACCCGCCACGCTCGCGCTGAACTGCGGCGCCGACAGCGCGACCAACTGGCGGATGGTCGCCGCGCCGTTCGCGCCTCCATCGAAGGCGTCAGCATTCAGCGCGATCCCGTCCGCCACGCCGGCGATCTGCTCGTGCAAGGCGGAAAAAAGTTTACCGCTGCCGGGCAGCCCGTTCTCACCCACGCCCAGATTGGCGAGACGGACGATGACCTGATCCGTGATGCCTCCGCCGCCCGTGAAATGATTCTTCACCGTGGTCGAAGCGACATTTCTAAACGCGGCGCGCTGGTTAGGCGGGAGATTCTTATAGCTATTCCATTGCGAGAGCAGCTGGCTCATCAGGTTGTTCACGACCGGGTCGATCCCGGCGAGGACCAACCGTTCGACCAGCCTCGACGGATTGTCCGAAAGCAAGGCATCCGCTGAGGCCAGCCCGTTGGTCAGGCCCGAAAAGGTCTCGTCACCGGCCACCTGTCGCAACGCCGTGGCCGCGCCGGCACCCGTGCTCGCTTCGTCGACCAACAGATGCGTCAGGCTCACCACGGGCAAGCCTTCATAACGCTGGCCAACATCGAGAATGGCCTGCCTAGGATCGAGATAGGTCAGCTGATGTGTGGCCGTCAGGAGGAGAAACGAGGAGGTAACGGTGCGCCACGAACGGAACTGGCGCAGCGCCGGATCCCAAGCCAGTGGATAATCGAAATCAACCACGTCCAGCCAGGTCCGGCGGGCGCGAGCTCGGTAAGCCGCGCCATCGGTCACGCCATGGTAGTCGACGAGATTGACACCCGCCGGAAAGCCCCGGTTCACCGCGTCGAACTTCGCGTCGTTGAAATAGTTTTTGCCGGATTGTTCCCAACCGTCCACCGGCCAGCCGCCCGCCACGAAGATTTCACCGCTTCCAGCTCCGTTCGTCCGTGCGCCGCTGTGGAGATGCACCTTGATGTCCTGGAAGAACGGCACATTGAGCTTGCCCGCAAAACTAAGATGCCCATTGGGAGCCCGGGCGAGGTCGTTGGTCGTGAAATACGCTTGAGAGACCGGAGTGAGGGTCCAATCTCCCGAACCCGGCGGACCGGCGAACCGAAACTGCGACGGCAGATCGAACCGCGAATTGACTCCAGGCAAATTGAACGCCGGCGGAATGAGCGAGCCGTTCGGGAAAAAGCCGAGCGTGCCCGTCAACGGTTGCGTCACATGGCTCGCATGCGCACGCACGCCCAGCACGAGGTAGGACGAAGTCGGATCACATTCATCGCCCGGCTTGCTCTCGAATCGCATCGATTGCGGAAGAATGTCGGCATTCCAATACTCGAGATGGCGATAGCTGCTCGATGACGCGAGCTCCGCAGATTCCAGCCCACCCGGGCAAGTCAGGCGAAGCTCCTTGAAAGGCAGGGTGATGTTCGCCGGAAACGGCAGCCGAACCGAACCTTCGGTGCGCGACTCCAGGTTCAGACTGTCCCTGAAGGACAAGCCGTAGTTATCAACGGTGAAGGGATATCCCACCAGGCTGAGCGTCGAGTCGAAGGAACCAGGCACGGCTTCGTGCACTCCCGTGACGCCGGATTGGCGAACGTAATACTTCGCCCGAACCGTCCGGCGAAAGCTCACGGGCGTACCTGCGATCGTGTCCAGCCCGCCTCCATCCTCTGTCATCGGGGAGCGCACGTTGATGCCCGCGTAGTCCGCGCGGCCCAGCAGGTCGTAGCCCGACGTGAGCGGACGTTCGATGACCGCCATGTTCGTTGCCGCAACACCGGTGAGATGCACCACTCCCGGACCATTCGCGCCAGCGCTGGTATCGTCCACTCCGCGGAGAAAATGTCCGGGCATGTGGAAGGACAGCTCCGTCACGTTGCTTGCGCGATGGGCGTAGGCGCCGGTGTTGGTCGAAAAACCCCAGCGCAGACTTTGCGTCAGCCCGGATCCGGGCTGACGCAGCGCAATGAGACCACCGTCTCGGGTGAAACTCAGAACTCGATTGGTTGCTACGAGAGAGAGCGAAGTGAAGGTCGCCCCCCCGTCGCAGCCCGCGCAGTTCCCCGGAAACGCCTGCACGATGCCGGATACTCCTTCCAGCACACTGTTGGACCCGACGGTCACGCTGTTGTTGTCCACCTCCTGGCGGCCGCCGTTGGTCCAAACGATAGACGGTCCGGCGGGAAAATGCGGCTGAAACGAGCCACTCCTAAACGATGCGGTGTACGTGAGCTGAGCAATCCCCTGCGCTGAGGCCGTGAGGAAAATGGACCCGACAAAGCCGTCGACCATGGAGTAGTAACCGTCGTTCGACCGTTTGGTAGCCATCTCCGACGAGGCAAGTGAGTTGCTGTACCCGCGCAGCACGATATCGGGAAAAAATCGGGTTCCAATGGCCGGGAACGTAGAACTCGGGGTGATGGTGAAGCGGTGTGCGCTGCGGCTCCACGTCAAGCGATCGCCGCTGATCAGCATGGGTTTGGATTCCGTGCTCGCGGCGAACGGCGTCGTCAGCACGAGATTGGTTCGCGGCTCCAAGGCGGAATCCAACCCGACATCCTGAAACGTAACCTGGGACTCCAGGCGTTGCGTCGTGCTGAAGTTGGTGGAAAGACCGAACCCGGCCGGAAAATAGATCCGCACATCAGCGACCGCTCCATCGGGGCTGAGGGTGATCGTGGCGCGACGGAGTCGAAAATTCCCGTTGGTAAAGGCGTCTCCACCAGATTGCACCCCAACGCTGAGGCTCCCGCTCGCGAGACTGGCCTCGCCATTGGCCCGGAGTCGAAATGTTCGTGGGCCAGACAAATCAAAGTCACGCTCGGGCGACGCATCGAGGATTGCGCGACCATCGAGCGAGGCGTTCACATAATCCGGCCCGCCCACCGGAATGACGGAACCCGGCTCGCCAATCAAGTTGGTAAGCGTGGCCGTGACCTCGCCGAAACGCAGGGTGCCGCTGAAGTGCCGCAGGCGACTGCTGGCGTTGGTGAAAGTCGAGGCCACTTCCGCCGGCTGGCCGGGCACGTTGGTGAAGGAAAGCGTCACGGTCACGCGATAGCGATTGTTGACCGAATCCAGTTGCTGCAGCGGTCGGAACGAGATGACCCGTCCCACCGTCCGGTCTCGCGGTTCGCGGGGCACCGTATCCTCGTAGTTGAACATGCCCGTGGAGAAATCGACCGCGGACGGAATGGTGGGAATCACCAGGCCGTTCGTGTCCTGCAACTGCCACGACAAACGCGTCGGCACATTCGCCACCGTGCGCGCCGCATTGAAGTCATCGAAACGCACGACGCGAAACGTGTTGGTGATCTCAAACGACTCCTGATCCGGCACGGTCTCAATCGCGTAGGTCTTCTCCCAATCGCCGCCCTCCATCGCACCCAATACATTGAAGGCGGCGTCGCCACTGACGAGATTCGTAAAATGCCAGAATTGGCGGGGCGGCGTGTTGCTGAGGTTATTGCGGGAAACGCCGCCCGCCATCAATTCAAGCCGCACCTGGTAGTCGGTCACGGGACGCAGCCGGCCGGTGGGCCGAAGCGAAAAGAAATTGGTGCGACTGAGGACATTGTTGCCGCCGAGCGTGCCGGGGACGGTGACCGAATTGGTGAAGCGATAAACGGTTCCGGCATTTCCGGACTCGTTGACAATACTGACGGGCGTCGGGCCCGTGAGAAGTTGCAGCTGATACTCGGTGGTCCGCTGCGAGGCGGTGACGGCGTCGTTGCTCCACCGCACCAACGTGCGCACCTGCAGAGCTTCCCGGTCGGTCCCCGGCGCGTTGGTGAGAAGGTCAGCCGCGATCAGATACTCGCCCGGATTGGTGATACTCAGCGAAGTAATGGACTCCGAGACTGCGCCCATCGCTCGCAGCCCTGCCATCAACCCGAGGATCCCCAGGAGTAAACACTTCATTCCAAGGGGAAAGAAAGGGAAATACCGGTCGAAGTTGCGCGCTTTCCGCAATTTTCGGGACGGCAATCCAGGTCAGGCAACCCGTCGCAAGAGCTTGCAGCTCAACCAACCGCCGCCCCCGGAGGCGATCACGCCCCAAACCACTGCTTCAAAATGACAGGGTGTAGCCTCGGAACCGGCGCTGCATCGGGTCCTTCAACCGCTTGCAGTCCTCGTTGCCGACCCGCAAGGTGCCGTCGTCGCTCAGCACAAAATACTGCTTCCGGCCATCCGTCCCCTCCACCGTCATTCCTTCCGGGCTCGCACCGGGAAACGTGATGCCCTCCACCGCGGTCGGTGAGTTGGTGGCAGTTCCATTCCAACTAAATAGACGGAACGCGCCTTGGGCGGCGCTGGGTCCGGCGATGATCAGATATCTCCCCTCCTCGTAGCCCATGCTCCGAATCCCCAAGCCGCCCAGGTCCAATTCAATCGGATCCCCAAACTTGGCCTGCTCGCCTGAGATCAAACCGCCAGGATTGAGGAGAGGAAGGGCCAACGCTTTGCCATGCGGGATCGGGTTTCGAAAGCCAATGAGCAAGGTGCCATCCGGACGAGCCGTCAATCCTTCGATGTTCAATCCACCCGCCATCTTCGGAGCCAGGCGCGAGGCCGACATCAACCCGAAACGAAGCAGTCGGCTGTCCAACGCGAAGTCCACCAGCAGTCGACTATAGGGCCGGCCAGCGGGAATGATTTTTAATCCTTCGGGTGACTCGACGACGTCCGTGGCGAAAAACCGATGGCGATCCGGGGCGGTCTTGCCCTTCGCATTGCGACCATGCGAGGTCATCCAGTAAATGCGATTTCCGACCAGAGCCGATCCTTCGATATCCGTTTCGGGAGATTTTCCCTGCACCGCAAGAAACTTGTTCAGGTCGACCGTCGAGACAGGAGGCCCGCCCGGGCGACGCCGGTACACTCGAAGAACGTTGTCTTCGTCGTTCGCGACCACGAAGAAATTGGTTCCGACGGAAACAGCGGCGGAGGCATCGCACATTCCGAAATAGGTAATGGGCTCCGAAAGCTGGGCGGCTGGGGCGAACACGGGCCCGAAGAACAACTGGCCCACGACGAAGGCCATCGTCCATCCGGCCCGCCGGGCCAAAGATCCAATCCGGTGCGATTTCATGCGCTCACTATAGCCGTTCCTCGGAAAACGCCGAACACGAAATTCCCTAGCAAGTCATCCAGAATGCCGCTGACGCCATTCGGCCAACCGTCGGAGTTGTCGCCCTTGCGAATCAAAGTTTTCGGGCGCCAGCCAGGGCTGAAACGCCTCCGCAAGATCGATCCGTGCTCAGTCGAGCAACCGTTGCGTCAACCCGCCGTAGGCGTCGATGCGCCGATCGCGAAGGAAAGGCCAGTGCGTCCGGGTCACATCCACTTTTGACAAATCGACGGGCACCACGAGGATCTCCTCCCGATCGACCGAGCCCTTGGCCAGGATCTGGCCCGACGTTCCGGCCACAAAGCTTTGTCCCCAGAACTCAAGACCATCCCCCCCAATGGGCTGCTCCAGCCCAATGCGGTTGGCCACGGCCACGTAGCAGCCGTTGGCCACCGCATGGCTGCGCTGGATCAGCTCCCAGGCGCCATGCTGGTTCACGCCATACTCAGCCTTTTCCTTCGGATGCCAGCCGATGGCCGTCGGATAGAATAGAATCTCTGCGCCCTGCATGGCGGTGAGACGCGCCCCTTCCGGATACCACTGGTCCCAGCAGATCAGCACGCCGATGCGGCCGAAGCGCGTCGACCAAGCCTTGAACCCAAGATCGCCCGGGGTGAAATAAAACTTTTCGTAGAACAACGGATCATCCGGGATATGCATCTTCCGGTAGATGCCGAGCAGCGAACCGTCCGCATCGATAATGGCTGCCGTGTTGTGATAAAGACCGGAGGCGCGCTTTTCAAAGAGCGACGCGATGATCACCACGCCATGTTTGCGGGCGATCTTCTGGAAGGCCGCCGTGCTGGGACCGGGGATCGGCTCAGCCAGCTTGAAATACTCGTGGTCTTCGCACTGGCAGAAATACTGGGAGCGAAACAGCTCCTGAGTACAAATGATCTGCGCCCCTTTTCGCGCGGCTTGTTCGGTCAGGGCGAGCGTTTTCTTGAGATTGGCGGCCGGATTCGGACCGCACGCGTGCTGCATCAGTCCGAGGCGCACGATCGAGGAGGATGACTTCATTGCGGCTTGATGATTGCCGTTGAGCGGGCGGTCCGTTCCAGCAACTGCGTGCTGCCCTTCGCATCCGACGACGCGAGCGACGGATTCTGCCCGAACAATTCCCGAATCATCCGGCCCAGGGTCTCGTTGGTCGGGCCATACCCGGAGTGGTAGATGTAATGCTCCAGATCAAACAGCATCTCGTCCGCCGACGGGTAACGCTTGTTCAAATCCCGCGCGAGGGCCTTGTGCAGGATTTCGTTGAGCCGATCGTCGACCCGATGATCGGTCGTCCGGAAATCCGGGATCGGCTTGTTCATCATGTTCTTCCGGGATTCCTCCGGCGAGGCGCCCTTGAAGATGTTGTAGCCCAGAACGAGATGGGCCAGGACCACGCCCAGGGAAAAGATGTCGGACCGTTTGTCCGTGATCTGAAAATTGGCCTGCTCGGGGCTCATGTAGTCCGCCTTGCCCGCCACCACCTCGCCCTCGTTGTCGATCAGAAATCCTCGAGCCTTGGCGATGCCAAAGTCCGTCAGCTTCACGTCGCCCTCGAACGCAATCATGATGTTCTTGTAGCTGACGTCCCGGTGGACAATGCCGAGCGGCCGGCCGTCCTTGTCGGTCTTGCAATGCGCGTAAGCCAGGCCTCGGCAAACCCGGCTGGCGATGAATACTCCGAGCTCAACCGGCAGGATGCGGTTTCGATTCCGCAGCTGATCCGAGAACTGCTCCAGGTTCACGCCGCGGATCAGTTCCATCGAGATGTAGTAAACCCCCTTCGATTCGCCGAGATGATAGGTCTGGACAATGTTCGTGTGGATCAAGTCGGCGACCAGCTTCGCCTCGCCCACGAAGTTCTCGATGAACTGCTTCTGGCTGGCGTAGCTCTGACGGATGACCTTGATGGCGATCCGCTTGACGAAGTTGCGAGCCCCGTGCTGCTCGGCTTCGTAAATAATGCCCATCCCGCCTTCGAAAATTTTTCGGACGATTTCGTATCGAACGTCGCTGTGAATCGTGAAGAGTGACGCCATCGCGCCGGGATGTTCTGGAATTGCCGGGGCAAGTCAAGCGTCAAGGGCTCACCCCAAACTCGAATCGACACACGACCACAGCGCACGGAATTGAACATCGCCGACGAGCGCCAACGCATCACCGCCCGGTCGCCGGGCGACTCGAACTTGCGTGACCATCGATCGGCAAAATCAACTTCAGAAAGCGTCCTGCAAACTGCGCCGGCCACATCCGTGAAGTTCCCGACCGGCTGAGATCCGCATTTTTCCTAAGAATTTCGCTATTTTTCTCCTTGCAGGGTTCAGGGGGAAAGCTTTAAGTCGGCTCAGTCGCAAGACTAAATGCACTAAAACTCAAACCAAACACCACAGACACTTACTATGGCAAAAGCATTGTCCAAGTCCCAGATCGCCGCGGCGATCGCCGAAAAGGCTGAGATCTCCAAGAAGCAGGCTGTTGAAATTCTCGACCATATCGCGCAGCTGGCTTACAAGAATGCCAAGAACAGCTTCACTCTCCCCGGCCTCGGCAAGCTCGTCCTCGTGAACCGCAAGGCTCGCCAGGGCCGCAATCCCGCCACCGGCGAGACCATCCAGATCCCGGCCAAGCGCGTCGTGAAGTTCCGCGTCGCCAAGGCCGCCAAGGACGCCATCCTCGGCTCCAAGTAATCGTCCCGGCTCTTTCCTTCGATGGCTCTCCGGTCCGCCGGAGAGCCATTTTTCTTGGCCGATATGAAGATCGCGATCGTCGGCTGCGGAGCGCTCGGCAGTTTCTACGGCGCCATCCTTCGTCGCGCCGGCGCCGACGTCTGGTTCCTGCTCCGCTCGGACTTCGCCGCCGTCCGCGATCACGGCGTTCACATCCGCAGCCCCCTCGGCGATTTCCAGATCCACCCCAAAGCCGCCCAACTCCCCGCTCACATCGGCCCGGTCGACCTCGTCGTCATCGGCCTCAAGACCACCGCCAACGATCAGCTGGCACCCCTGATCACCCCGCTCCTCCAGCGCCATACCGCCGTCCTCACGCTCCAAAACGGCCTCGGCAACGAAGAGGCCCTCGCCGGCTTTATCCCGCCCGAACAAATCCTCGGCGGACTTTGCTTCGTCTGCCTCAACCGCACCGCCCCCGGCCACATCCAACACCTCGACCACGGACGCGTCGTCCTAGGCGAATTCCAACGCCCGCCCCAACCCCGCACTCACGCCATCGCCGACCTGTTCCGCACCGGCGTGCCCTGCGACATCACTGATAATCTCGCCCATGCGCATTGGGAAAAGCTCGCCTGGAACATCCCTTTCAACGGCCTCGGGGTGGCCAGTTGTGCCGGCTATGACGCCCTGGTGCAAGGCCTCGCCGAGGCCCGGCCGATCCCCGGTGCGCCGTGCCTGACCACCGATCTTCTCCTCGCGGATCCACGTTGGGAGAATCTCGTGCGCGAATTAATCCTCGAAGTCATCCAGGCAGCACGCGGTTGCGGTCATCCGCTCGAAGATTCACTGGTCGAACTTCAGATGCAACGCACGCAAACGATGGGCGCCTACAAACCGTCGACGCTGATCGATTTCGAGCGCGGACAGCCGCTCGAATTGAACAGCCTCTTTCTCGAACCCTTGCGGCTCGCGCAACAGGCCGGCGTCGCCACGCCACGTCTCAAGAACCTATCCCGCGTGCTGACCGCCTTGGATCCCGCCAGGCTGAAGGGTTGATCCAATCCACCGTCAGTCAAAACGCGTCCGCCGCCGGCGGTGCTTCGCTCGCCCCAGGCCCACACCCGAAGGGCCATCGCCGCGTCGTCGCCGCCCAGCACAAATAGACCGCCATCCCCGCCGCCGGCACGGCCAGCGAATAAAGAATGATCTTCCCGGGTGAGGTGGCGAACAAGAAGGTCCAGCCCGCAAACGCCACCACCGCCGGCAAAGGATAAAGCCAGGCGCAAAACGGCCGCGTCATTTCCGGCCTCGAATGTCGCAACCAGGCCACGGCCGCAATCTGGCCCAGAAACTGCACCAGGATGCGCGTCCCCAGCAGCGCATCGATGACGGTCTGGAGATCAAAGAAGGAGAAGGCAATGCTCAGCCCGCCGACCAGCAGCAGTGAGATGTGGGGAAACTGTCCCCTCGGATGGAGCCGGCCAAAGACGCCGAGGAAGATGCCGTCCCGGGCGGCCGCATAGGGCACCCGGGAATACCCCAACAGCAGGGCGAACACGCAGGCAAACGCCGTCCAAAGGACCAAGCCGGTGAACACCTTGGCCGCCGTCGCGCCATACAAGCGTTCGATGAACATCGCCACGATCGGCGGAGGCGGATCGGACAACTGCCCGTTCGCCGGCACAAACTCCCGCCACGGCACCACACTGATGATCGTCGTGTTCATCACCAGGTAAATCAACGCCACGCCCACCAGACTGATGACGATCGAACGCGGGATGACCCGCCCGGGATCCCGGACTTCGTCGCCCACATGACACACGTTGTAATAGCCGAGGTAGTCGTAAACCCCAATGCGCGAAGCCGCGCCCAACCCCATCAGATAGCCCACGGAAAAATCAAAGGCGCCCGCCGGAAAATCAAAGGCGACCTTCGGATCAAAGTGCATCACGCCCGAAAAGATCACGATGCCCACGGTCAGCATGGTCCCAATCCACAACGCCACCGTGATTCGACCAATCGCCGTGATCCGACGATACAGGAGAATCACCGCCAGCACCCCGACCCCCGCCTTGATCCAATGGGAGTCCCGCAAGGTCATGTCGGGCCACACATATTTCAGATACTGAACGAAGCCGATGTAGCCCGAGGCAATCTCGAGCGGGCCGCTCACCACAAACTGCCAGATGAACAGGAACGCCATCAGCCGGCCCAACGTTTCCCGGCCAAACGCATTCCGAAGATAAGTGTACGTCCCGCCCGACCCGGGCATGGCCGCACCCAACTCACTCCACATCATCCCGTCCGCCAGCGCGATGACCAACGCCACGATCCACCCCAGCAACGCCTGCGGCCCACCCATCGCCGTCATCAACGCCGGAATGGTGACGAACGGCCCGATCCCGATCATGTTCGTCATGTTCAACGCCGTCGCTGGCACCAGACCAATGCGCCGCTCCAGGCGCGGCCCGGCCGCAGCGGACGCAGGATCTCCGGCTTCGGGTGGGGATATCATGCGGGCGGTTTTATCAGACCACCGGTTGCCGCCGCAATTCCTCTTCAAAACCACGGGAACAGGGGGTGTAGTTCAATGCGGATGAGGGTTCAACGCGTTGAGCTCGCGTCCCACGCGCGCCCGCTGGTCAACGAAGGCCCGACACGCCTCCTTCTCCCCTCGGGGAGAAGGCCGGGCCTTCACCGCGCCGAAGCGGCTTCGGCCGCGCAGGCGGGATGAGGGGTGAGACGGTTCGTTGGATCACCCGTTCTTAATCGCACCCGGGAACAGGATAAGGTCAGGCGGAGTCGAGGACCCCGGGCTTTGGCCTCGCCGCCTTTTCCGTTGAAATCCCCGCCGCCAACCGTTGAAGTGCCCGCAGCACGCCACGCCGCATGAAACGATACGACCTGACTCCGGCCACCTGCATTTTTCTGGCCCTGCTGCTCGGGTTCTTCGGCCTGTTCCTTTTCTACCCCGTCAGCTTGTTGCTCAAAGGCGCTTTCCTCCACGAGGGCCAGTTCAGCCTGCGGTATTTCGGTTTGCTGCTGTCCAGTCCGCTTCAGCGTGAATCCCTCCTCAACAGCCTCGCCATCGCGCTCGTGACCACCGCGCTAACCACGCTGCTCACCATTCCCCTCGCGTGGGTCATGACCCGCTACCGCTTCTTCGGAAAATCGCTTCTGGGCGGATTGTTGCTGGTGCCGATGATCATGCCGCCCTTTGTCGGCGCGATCGGCCTGCGGCAACTCCTCTCCCGCCACGGCTCCCTCAACCTTTTCTTAATGAAGATGGGCTTGCTCCCGGCTGACCAACCGATCGACTGGCTGGGCGGGGCCGGGTTCTGGGGAATTGTCGCCCTCCAGGTGTTCAATCTTTATCCCATCCTGTTCCTCAACGTCTCGGCCGCGATGTCCAACCTCGACCCGGCCTTGCGCGAAGCCGCGCAAAATCTCGGTGCCAACGGCTGGCGCCTCTTCCGCACCATCACGCTCCCGCTCATTCTTCCCGGCTATTTCGCCGGCGCCATCATCGTGTTCATCTGGGCCTTCACCGATCTTGGCACTCCGCTCATCTTTGGTTTTTCCAGGCTCGTTCCGGTCCAAATCTTTGACGCGGTCAACGACGTCCACACGAATCCGCTGGGCTATGCGCTGGTCGTGTTTGTCCTTGTGCTGACGGTGGCATTGTTCGCCGCGAGCAAACGGCTCCTGGCCAGTCGCCGCCACGAAATGCTCGCCCGCGGTCACACGTCCGGCTCCGAAACCCTGGCCACGCCCCGTCAGGCCGTCGTCATCTGGGGGATGATCGGATGTTTAATCGCCCTCGCCCTGCTGCCTCACGCGATGGTCATCGTACATTCCTTTTCCGCGCGCTGGTTCTTTTCCGTCCTGCCCGCCGAGTGGACCACCGCCACCTATCGTGAACTGGTGCAGGATCCGCTGACCGCCGCCAGCATTCGCAACAGCCTTTTCTACTCGAGCTTGAGCGCCTTGCTCGACCTCGTCCTCGGCGTGGTCATCGCCTGGCTGTTGACCCGACGCCGAATCCCTTTCGCCGGCCTCCTCGACGCGCTCGCCATGCTGCCGCTGGCCCTGCCCGGCCTGGTGCTTGCGTTCGGTTACGTGGCGGCATTCGACAATTTCCGCAGCCCCTGGCTGAACGAATTTTTTAATCCGCGCAACAACCCCACCCTGCTGCTCGTCATCAGCTACAGCGTTCGCCGCCTGCCTTATATTGTCCGCTCAGCCTACGCCGGCTTCCAACAAACCAGCGTCACCCTGGAGGAAGCCTCCGCCAACCTCGGGGCCGGCCCCCTCCGCACGCTTCGGCGAATCACGCTCCCGCTGATCATGGCCAATCTCATCGCCGGCACGATTCTAACGTTTTCTTTCGCGATGCTGGAGGTGAGCGACGGATTGATTCTCGCGATGAAGGAAGCGTATTTCCCCATCACCAAAATGATCTATCAGCTGATGGGAAGAATTGACCCCAACGCCCCCAGCGTGGCGTGCGCGCTGGGAGTCGTTGGGATGATCTTGCTGACAGCCAGCCTGGTCGTCGCCAGCCGCCTGCTCGGGCGAAAGATGGGCCAGCTGTTCCGGGCGTAAGCTTACTTGTCCTTGGCTGGCGCCGCCGGCTTCGCCGGGGCGGTTGCGCCCTTGGCGCCCGCCTCGAATCCCGCCGACGTAATCACCTCTTCGCCCTTGGCATTTTTGTGCAGCTTGCCGTGGAGAGAAGAGGAGAGCATACCGCGTTTCATATTGATTTTGATTTTGGCCAACGTCACTGACCACACGCTCGCTGCATGCGAATCCCCAACAGCGAGGATGGCCAGTGACGGAATCGGGATCCCGCCCCAACTGGTTTGGCAATCACCGGTTCGGGCCGTTCGACGGACCATTTTTGATCTCAGATTTACGATTTGCGATTTGGCGAACGATCGACACGCAGGCGGGCGGCGCGGAGATTCGGCAACCTGTCAATCGAACCGCCCGGCGCGGACACCCTCTCCGCCGCCCTGCGGAGGAGAGGGCAGGTTCCGAACTCGCCCGGGCGAGATCGGAACCGGGTGAGGTGGAGCAGTCCGCTGGTTCATGTCTGGTGAGCAGGTCAAAAAAGAACGGGCGGCTTACCGTGAACCTCGAAGAGGTCGCAGCGACGGACGAACGCGAACCGCCGTCGCGATCCTCCCTCACCCCAACCCTCTCCCCACGGAGAGGGGGAACTTCAGCGACCGCGCGGTGATGGGACCGGCCGTCGGCAACGTCGTGGCTTTTCGGGGGCCGGATCGACACGCAGTCGGGCGGCGCGGAGATTCGGCAACCTGTCAATCGAACGGCCTGGCGCGTACACCCTCTCCGCCGCCCTGCGGGGGAGAGGGCAGGTTCCGAACTCGCCCGAGCGAGATCGGAACCGGGTGAGGTGGAGCAGTCCGCTGGTTCATGTCTCGTGAGCAGGTCAGAAGAGAACAGTTGGCTTCCCATGAACCTCGAAGAGGTCGCAGCGACGGACGAACGCGAACCGCCGTCGCGATCCTCCCTCACCCCAACCCTCTCCCCAAGGAGAGGGGAACTTCAGCGACCGCGCGGTGATGGGATCGGCCGTCGGCAACGTCGTGGCTTTTCGGGGGCCGGATCGACCAGAACGCACGCGGCGCGTAGATCCGGCAACCTGTTAATCGAACCGCCCGGCGCGGACACCCTCTCCGCCGCCCTGCGGGGGAGAGGGCGGGTTTCGACTCGCGGAAGCGAAGTCGGAACCCGGTGAGGTGGAGCAGTCCGCCGGCTTCCCATAAACCGGGTGGAGCGGTCCGAGGTCCGCGGCCGCAATTCGCGCGCAACGGTGCAGGTCGCAACTTCCCAGGAAAACTCCGGACTTGCCTGTCAGGATTCGCCCCCCATATTCGACTCAATGCTGATTGCTATGAATATTGCCCGCCAAAACAGCACCGCCACCGCCGCCCTGCGCCTCGTCGTCCTCGGACTCTGGCTCAGCCTGCTCTCCAACATGAACGCACAATCACCCGCCAAGCCCGCCTCCGCCCCCGCTGCAGCGCCGGCCGGCGCCAAAAAGGCCACGGAACTTGCCACCTTCGGCGGCGGCTGTTTCTGGTGTATCGAAGCCATCTTCCAGCGGATAGACGGCGTCAGCTCCGTCGCCAGTGGATACTCCGGCGGCCAGGTCGACAACCCCACCTACAAACAGGTATGTCAGGGCGACACCGGCCACGCCGAGGTCCTGCAAATCGAGTTCGACCCCAAAAAGGTCTCCTTCGAAAAGCTGCTCGATGTCTTCTGGCTGGCTCACGATCCCACGACCCTGAACCGCCAGGGCAACGATGTCGGCACGCAATACCGTTCCATTATCCTCTACCATAGTGAGGCGCAGAAGCTCGCCGCGGAGAAATCCAAGAAGGCCGCCCAAAGCCATTTCAAGGATCCGATCGTCACCGAGATCGTCGCGCTGAAGAAATTCTACAAGGCCGAGGACTATCATCAGAATTACTTCAACGACAACCCGAACGCCCCCTACTGCTCGTTCGTCATCCGGCCCAAGCTGAAAAAGGTCCTCGAGAAGCTTTCCAAGTAACCGCTCCACCGGCCACGCCCTCGCCGGCGAACCGCGCATGCTCCGTCATCCTTGGACCGGCTACGTTCTCGTCACCTTACTGATGGCGTCGGCACTGACCACCTGCCTCCTGGCCTTGCGCTGGTCCTTGGCCGTGGGCGAAGTCCAGCGCCTTCAAGCCCGTTCGGAAACATTGACGCGCACTTCCAGCTTGATGCAACAGCTGGCAACTGAAGCCATCGACTACAGCCGCCGTGACCCTTCCATCGCCCCCGTCCTAAGCCAGCTCAATCTCAAAGGCACCTCCAGCGTCGGACCCAACCCCATCGCCACGACGAACGCCCCTCGGGCGTTTCCAACGGGAGCCCCTCGATGAATTCCGGGCCAACGCCAATACCGCCAGACAACGGGACGAACGAATCAACCTCCGTCTCTCAACCATCCCTGCCCCGACCCGAGCCAACGCCTCGCCTCGACCGAATTGCCCACCTGCAGACCCTGCTGCTGGCCACGATCCTGTCGCTGCTCGTCCTCGCGCTGGGCGTAAATCTTTTCATCTTCAGGCAAATGCAGGGCGCGCGCGCGCAACTGACCGCATCACGGCTCCTCAACCGCAATTTATCGGAGCAGTATCAAGCCAAGGAACCCACGATGCGTCAGTTCATCCAATCGCTGCAGACCTACGCAGCAACCCATCCGGAGTTCCAGCCGATCCTCCACCGCTACCGCAGCGGTCTGGCGCAATTCTTCACCGACGCCCCCATCGCACGCCCCGGTTCGCTCCAGCCGATAGCTGACCCCAAGTTCAACGGAAACCGCCGTTGACCTCCGGAGAATTGCGCCAGCCCAGCGCAACTTGGGGGCATGATATGGACGGCGACGACTCGCATTTGCCCGGATTTTGGACATCACGCGTTTCCATTTCGGATTCGAACTTGGAGAGAACAGTGCCCCCGGCACCTCCGAAAACGGCAGCTCGACGGACGTTGCAAGTTGCAATCCCGCCCGAGCACCCGACCCACCCAACCCTTGTTCCTCTCGGCCGAAGAGTTTACCCGCGTGTGGACCCGCTGCCGCAAATGCACCGACGTCATCGACTAAACAACTTTCGCCGCCGCTGGAGCGGGACGACCAACGCCGCAGACCGAAGCAGTTTTGTCGGCAAGCAACTGAAAATCCCGCAGGCAGTCCTGCACCGCGTAGGTGTGTGCGCCGATGGCGCCGTCAGCAGGCTTGAGCAAAAACATCGGCTTGCGCGCCTCCATCGCCATCGGCATGAGACTCCGATAGTGTTTGAGCTTGGCAAGGCAGAACGGATCCGCGTCAACTTGCACTCGCTCACCGTCCGGCTCGTCGAGCACGGACACGCGATACTCCCGGGGAATGCGTTGCATCCATCGGTCGAACGCTTTCACCGGGCGTTGGTCTCTGGCAAAGTGTTGCATAAAAACGTAGCCTGCGGGGTTCATGGTTCCTGCGGGCAGCGGGAGATCCGACGCAGGATTCTTGGAAACTCGTTCGTTCCATTCAGTGCGCCAGCGGCGGAGCGTGGGACCAAGATTGCGCAAGCCCTGCATGGAGAATAAATCCGGAGCGAGCGGGATGACGACATGATCCGTCGCAATAAGTGCGGCCCTATTGATCGCACCGAGATTAGGCCCGACATCGACAAGGACGACGTCGGCGTCCGCCTGTTGGGCTGCCTTGACGACCATTCTGTGGAAAGCAGAGATGACGCGAAAGGCGCTTTCGTCGCGGTCATTGCAAAGCGGCCAACTTGCACTCAACTTGTCCTCGAAGGAAGACAGTCCCAGATCTCCCGCGAGGAGGGAAATACCCGTGGGAAACAGCGACGCGGCAGAGCTGACTTGTTGTAGGTACGGAGATTTGATATCTCCGATGCCACGGATGATCGGCCGCAAACTGCCAAGGATGGTTTCCGGATGCTCACCTTCCGGCCAAAGCGCCTCAAGCCTGTCTTCGTCGAGGAACATCGAGGTAAGGTTGGCCTGAGGGTCAAGGTCGACAGCCAGCACTTCCAAGCCCTGCTGCGCGTACATCCAGCTGAGATGATACACGAGCGATGTCTTTCCCACGCCGCCTTTATTGTTGAAGAAGGTGATGATCTTCATGATGTCTTCATGGTGACGAGAAAGTAGGTATCTTCAAAGGCGAACGCCGCTGGAGGGTTGCCGTTGACTCTCAGCGCCTCCTGGGCGCGCTCAACGCCGGAACCGTAGCGGTTGACAAACCCCAACGTTTTCATCGCTTCGGCGATGACGGGATTCCGGTATGCGTTCTGACGGGGGAAGTTATCGCGGGATGCTTCTCCGTAAAGCGATCCGGGGTTCTGAACCTCGATCCGGTCGGAAAACCAATAGAAGCGGATCGGCCCGCTTGCCTCGTAGTCGCGGTGCATGACAGCGTTCATAAGCAACTCGCGGAGGGCGTAACGGGGGTAGTCAGTTACGTTCTGTTCGCGTAGCGTGGTCTGCGCTACCGGACGGGAGTTAAGTTGCGAATCGATGAGAATGTCAAGCTCACGCAGCACCGTTAGAAGGTCACCCTGAATTTCTTTCTCAAGAATGACATCTTCTGGACGCAAGAGCGGGCCAGTCAGGCGGAGGAACTGCAGGTAGGCACCCGTCAGCCAATAACGCGGATTCTTGGCGAAGAGGAGAATGCCGGCATTGGTCGGGCAGTTGTGTTGGAGGTCGAAGAACCGGAGCGCGGCCAGTTGCTGCGTTAACTCGCGATGGTTCGCGGCAATTACCTCCTCAGAAACAGCCTGCTGACGGTAGGTATTGAGAAATAAATCGGCGGCAAGGTCAGTAGCGGAAGACTCGCGACACGGACGCGCATCAAAGGTGCGGGCGTGCGAAACCCGGCGCTCGGTAAGTCGGCGTTCCTCGCTCTCCGAGGCGACGGCACGCCGCGGTCCAACCCGGATCCAGACTTGGCCTTTGAAACGAACAGGCGGCAAGTCAGACGGCAATACTTCCAAAACCGCTACATCTCCCGAACCGTTTGACAACGTGAGCTTGTAAACGCGAATGGCAGGAATAGGCAAAACGTTGCCGTTCGCCCGCACTTCGCCGAGCGTGAGCAAGAGTTTGTCGGTAGCCTTCAGACCGACTGCCCTGCCTCGATTGTCGACGCCCACCAACAGAAAGCCGGGTTGCCGCTGGTTTGGAAAATCGTTAGCGAACGCGCACGCGGCGATGCAGAACTTTTCCATGTCGCTGACCGCTTCAGTGCGTTCAACGCGATCAGATTCCAGATCAGCCATTAGGTTCAACAACTCAGTTTCGGTCAGCATGGGTGGACAGTAGCGGTAGGCTGCCGTTGTGGCGAGCATGTCTGCATCATGTTATCCGGGGCGCATTCGCCGAAAACTGCGGAGATCGAAGCTAGGGCAACCTGTCGGAGTCTTAAATTGTCTGAGCTGCCTGCCCCGGCTGGGATCTCTGATCGAGCGGCCGGCACAGTTAAACCAAGGTATTGGCAACGCCGCCGTTCGTCAGCTTGATGGGCACTATCAAGTATTGCGCCGATTCACGCCAGTCACGATTTCGCGATGCTGTTGGCGGCGCTGGCGGTTATTGGCGGCAGTAAAGCTCGCCATGCCCTCGTTTCCTGCCGGCGGTAGTTTCCCAGTTACCCGGCCCTCGCCACAGGCGACGGCAGCTTCACTCCACAGGCCGCACAATAGTTCGCCCCCAGTTGCGACGTAGCTGCGCAGCCCGGACAGGACATGGCCAGTTGTTTCGCCCGACGACCAATCATCAGATTACGGATGTAGGGTATCCACGTGAACAGGTAGGCGAAGATGAAGACCGAATCGCGCTGGTAAATTCCGTAGATCAACAGGCATCCGGAACCGGCCAGGCTCAGCCACCAGAAGGCGCTGGGAACAACCACGCGTTTGGATTTTTCCGTGGCCCACCACTGCACGAAGAATCGCGACGTGAACAGAATGTTCCCGGTCCAGCCCACCACCTTCCAAAGATGCCATTCGATGCCGAGAAACTTTCCCTCGCGCCACAGCAGTTGCGTCAGCCAGTCCATAATAGTGCCCGGCATCAGACGACGCCACGCCCCGCAATTCAAGAACTGAACTCGCCCCAAAACGACGAGCCCCGGCTGATCCAGAAATCAGCCGGGGCTTCGCGATGGAACGACAGGCCGGAACAACGCCTTGGGAAGGCGGCTTAGTACGCCGCCTGGGCGCCCTTGATGTTGCGCTTGGGCATCCACGGCATCAGACCGCGCAGGCGTTCGCCCGTCTTTTCGATCTGGTGCTTCTCATCCTGCTTCAACAGCGCGTTGTACTTCTTGTAGCCCGTCTGGTATTCCTTCACCCATTCGCGGGCAAACTTGCCCGTCTGAATGTCCTTCAACGCGGCCTTCATCCGCTTCTTCACGCCGGCGTCGACAATCTTCGGCCCCACGCTGACATCGCCCCACTTGGCGGTCTCGCTGATCGAGAACCGCATTCCAGCGATGCCCTTTTCGTTCATCAAATCCACGATCAACTTGAGCTCATGCAGGCACTCGAAGTACGCCATCTCCGGGGAGTAACCGGCTTCGACCAGTGTTTCGAACCCGGCCTTGACCAGCGCCGTGCAACCACCGCACAGGACCGTCTGTTCGCCGAACAAATCCGTTTCCGTTTCCTCGCGGAAATTGGTTTCGATCACGCCCGCGCGCGTGCCACCGATGCCCCGGGCCCAGGCGAGGGCGATCTTCTTCGCATCCTTGCCGGGATTCTGATACACGGCGATCAAGCTCGGCACGCCCTTGCCTTCGGTGTACTGGCGGCGAACGATGTGGCCGGGCCCCTTCGGCGCGACCATGATCACGTTCACATTCTTCGGCGGGACGATGGTCTTGAAATGAATCGAAAAGCCATGGCTGAAGAGCAGCGTCTTGCCCTTGGTCAGGTTGGGCGCGATGTCCTTCTCATACGCCGCCGCCTGCTTCGTGTCCGGCAGTGCCACCATGATGACGTCCGCGCGGCGAACAGCTTCCGCCGTGGGATACACCTCAAAGCCCTTCTGCTGGGCGACGGCGATCGATTTGCTGCCTTCGTACAGGCCGATGATGACCTTGAGGCCGCTGTCCTTGAGGTTGAGCGCGTGGGCGTGGCCCTGGGAGCCGAAGCCAAGGACGGCGAGCGTCTTGTTCTTCAGCACATTCAAGTCGGCGTCCTTATCGGTATAAACTTTCGCAGGCATGATCAGTTCAGTTGAGTTCGAGGTTGAGGTAGTGATTGATTCGGACCAGCCGAAGGCGGCGCCCGCCGCTCCGGGTCCGGATCGCAATTTTCATTTTCGCGGCAGGGCGACTTTCCCGGTGCGGGTCAGTTCCAACACGCCAAAGGTCTCCATCAGCTGCAGGAATTTTTCGACCTTGGTCTCGTCGCCCGTGATCTCGATCGTCAGGCTGGCCGGCTGAACATCGACGATCTTGGCGCGAAAAATATCGGTGATTTGCATCACTTCGGCCCGGGACTTGGAATCGACCTTGACCTTGACCAGCACCAGCTCGCGGTCGATGTAGTCAGCCTCGCTGAAATCCTGGACCTTGAGGACGTTGACCAGCTTGTTGAGCTGCTTGACGATTTGCTCGATGGTGGAGTTGTCCCCTCGCGTGACGATGGTCATCCGGGAAACCTTCGGGTCTTGGGTGGGCCCCACATTGAGGGTGTCAATGTTATAGCCCCGGCCGCTAAACAGCCCGGCCACGCGGGTCAGGACGCCAAACTTGTTTTCCACCAGCACAGAGATGGTGTGTCGCATAAAATTCCAAACAGAGTTCCAAACACGGACTACCCAACACGGATTGCCAAACAAAAAACCCGCCTCCCAGAGGAACGGCGGGCGACCTGGAGCTTGGGACCAGCAGGCCGCGTCAGTCGTTGACGACTACGCGGACTACATTCGGGCGCTGGACCAGCAAATTCACGGGCGGGCAAAGTAACAAAGCGAAGTTTTCATGGTCAACACGTTTTTCCGGTTGAATTCACCGGAACGCTTCGCGATAGTCACGCCGTTCGTCGCGCAAAGCTTCAACATTTTGCGCCGGCAAACAACACTGGTCGGGGCGTAGCGTAGCTTGGTATGCGCGCTTGCTTGGGGTGCAAGAGGTCGTGAGTTCAAATCTCACCGCCCCGACCATTCTTTTATTGGGGTTTTTCACTATCGGTTGTTGTCCTAACGGAATCCTACCACCTAGGACGTGAACCAATCAGCCTTCGAGAGCTTTCACGAGTCCCAAACTTGTGCCCGTGATCCCTTGAACCGCTCAATATTCCCCCTCACCCCGCCGCCCGAAGCGAAAGCGCCGACAAGTCGGCGCACTCCACATAAGCCGTTGCCTCCTCTGGAGTGCAGTGACTCGTCACCGCTTCGCAGACCTCGAGCAAGCGTCACCGATACATGGCGTGTTCCGCGTCGCCCCGCGAAAGCAGGTAGGCCAACAAGTCCGCGATCTCGTCGGGCTGAAGCGAGTTCAACAAGCCTTCCGGCATCATCGACACGGTGGACGGTTCCATCGACTCGATGTCCGCGCGCCGAACGTTGGTCATCCGGCCCGGATCGAACATGTCTTCCACCACATTCACCCCTGCCCCGCTCAAATTGGCGATGCGCCCGCTGACGACGTCGCCGTCCTTCTTCCGGATGTTAATCGCGCCATATTGGTCGCTGATGATCTTGCTCGGCTCGACGATGGATTCGAGCAGATCGTGCACGCTGAAGCGACCGACCACGCCGGTCAGTTCAGGACCCACCGACCCGCCGTCATTGACGAACCGATGACACGCCGCACAGCCCACCGCGCCGTAAAGCTGACGGCCACGCTCGAAATTGCGTCCCCCTTTGAGCCGGCTTTCCATGGCCGGCACCAGGTCCGACATCGTCCACTCCTTCACGATCGCCCGTCCCGCCAGCGTGTCCCGCGGCGACTTTCGCTCGGCGCGCGCTTCAAGGATCGGCTTGAGCGCCGCCTTTTCGTCGGCGGACAGCAAACTGACGGCATTGTCCCGGGCACGCCGGATCGAACTGGCGAAAGTATTGCCGCCACGATAGCCCTCCGCCTTGGTGAACCACCGGAAATACTCCTCGCGCAGGGCGGGCGTCCAACCGGTCTTGAGCGAACGTAGCGCCACCGCGTAATCGATCTGTTCCTCCTGGGTCGGCGCTGCACCCAGGACGGCGACCACCTTGGCAGCGGCGCTCGGCGCCTCGAGATAGATGAGCAAGCGAGCGAGCAAGGCGTCGAGTTCGGGACGTTTGGCGGGGAAAAGCGGATCGAATTTGGCCACCAACTTGGCGCGCGTTCCATCGTCGGGCTGGCCGAGGCGAATGAACACCAGCGTGTAAGCACGCAGCAAATCGATGCGATCGGCGTGGCTCAGTTTGCCCCAATCGATCTCGCCTAACGCAGTCACCATTTGTGTTCTCAGGCCTGCATCCGGGGCCGGGTCCGTGTCCTTGCGATGAATCGCATCTTTTCCACTGACCCGAGCGAGCGCCACCAGAGCTGCGATGGCCTTGCGGGCATCTTTCTCCGCAAGCGCCTTTGCGCGCCATTGTCCCACGTCCTGCCATTCCAGCGCGATCCGCGCCGCGTAGCGAATGGCCCGGTCCGAGTCAGCCAGATACGGCCAGACCGTCTCCACCGCGGCGGGATCTTTCTTTCCGTGGAATTTCTCCAACTTCAAACGCACATCGCGCTGCGCTTGCAGACGCGTGTCCGGTTGACTCGGGGTTGTCGACTCGCTGCCGGTATAAGTGACGCGGTAAAGCGCCGATTGCGCGCCGCGTCCGCCGACCGCGAGCAGCATCGATCCGTCGCGCGGATTGATGACGAAATCGGTCACCGGGAACGGTTGTCCGCCGATGAATTCTTCAATCTCCGCGGTATAACTCGCGCCGCTGGGAGTGAGATGCACAGCGCGGAGTTTGCCGAAGCTCCAATCCGCCAGGAACAGAGCATCCTGGTACCGCGTCGGGAATTTCGCGCCGTAGCCAAAGGCAATGCCAGTCGGCGAGCCCGGCCCGACGTTGACCACTTCACCGAAGCTGTCGAGGTAGTAGGCCGGCCACTTTTGGTTGCCATTGCGAAAACCAAATTCGGCGCCGCTGATGACGTGATTCACCCGCGTCGGGCGATACCAGGGCGAGCCAATGTCCCATTCCATGTCCGCGTCGTAGGTGAACAGCTCACCGACCTTGTTGAACGCCACGTCAAACTCGTTGCGCAGGCCCATGGCGATCAATTCCCACTTCTGGCCATCCGGGCTCATCCTCGAGATGTAGCCTTGGGGCGCATAGGAATCGTCCATGAATCCCGTCGGCAAACGGGGCAGCAAATCATCCTCGCCCCAGTTCATCGGCACCCGCGACGAATCCATCGCCGTCAGCGAACTGGAGTTGCCGATCACGACGTAGATGGACTGTCCATCGGGCGAGAGCACCAAAGAATGCAAGCCGTGTTCGCCACTCGCCTGCACCTGACGGAGCAACTCCACCTTGTCGAATTGATCATCGCCGTCCGTGTCGCGCACCCGATAAACCCCGTGCGGCCGGCTGCCCTCATTGACCGCGACATAGAGACTGTCGAACGCATACAGCAGTCCATGGGCAAATCCAGTATCGAGATTGATCTTCTCGGTCTTCACCGCCTCCCCGGACGTGGCCGGCAAGGTGACCCGATGCAACGCGCCGTTTTGGTCGCTGACGATCAGGCGGCCTTTTGGGTCGAGGCACATGGCCACCCACGACCCCTGGATTTCCCGCGGCACGGTGTAGAGCAGTTCGATTTTAAAATCCTTGGCGATCTTGATGTTCGATCCGCCGACCACCTCGGGTGCGCTGAGGGATTTGAAGCGAATATTCTTAAATTGAACGGTCATCGGCTCGCCCGCGTGCAACTGCAACGCCAGCACGCCGGAGGCGAGGCGCTTCCCGACCGTGTCATCGATGACACCCACCGTCTGCACGCCGTTGATGAAGTGCTGCAGGCGGTGGCCTTCGGCGACGATGGCGTACTCATTCCAATCGTTCGGCCGAATCTTCGCTTGAATGTCGGCCGAGGCGCCGAGCTTGCCGGTGACCGTCTTCCGACCGTCCGCGCTCCAGTTCACCAACTGCCCGCGCTCGGCCATGATGCCCCGTCCCCCGGCGACGCCCGCTTCATCGTAAAGGATGCCCGAGTAAGTGGGGCCGGCTTCGAAGTCCGCCTGATACCCGCCCACCACGAAGTTGCCGAGATCTTTGCTCCGATACTGTACGCCGGAGTTGGCGAATCCGGCGTTATTGTCCGCCACAATGCGATATGAAAAGCGCAGCTCGAAATCGTCGACGATCAAATTCTTGTCGCCCACTTTGGCGATGAGAAAATTATTTCCCTTCGCCGGATTTTCTTTGGTGGACTTGCCCGTGAGCGCTCCGTCCTCCACCGACCAATGTTCAGACCGGCCGGCCCAGCCCGTCAGGTCCTTGCCGTTGAAAAGTTTTTGGAAGCCCGGTTCGATGACGAATACGTTTGGCGTGCGCCCAGCCGCCAGCGCGTCGACGATCTCCTTCGCATCGGCGGGCAGCGAGAACTGGGTCGAGCCCACTTCCGAAATCGCCGTGGTCGTTGTCCGCGTCAGCTTGGATTCATTTCCCCCCGCCTCGCGCGCGCCGCTAAGAGTCACCGTGTATCCCACGAGCAGGCCATCCTTCAGTGAGAACGAGGCCGTGCCTTTCGGGTCCTTGAGCTGAGGTCCCCCGCGTCCGCCGCGTCGGGCGGGATTGAACTGCTCAATCACGGCGTCGGCGTCCAGCTCACCGGTAATCGATTCGCCCGCCTGGGTAAGATTCGAAAGTTTGCTGAGAAGTTCCTCGGCCTGCGTCGCAGGCATTTTGGGATCGTTGACGGCACCGGGACCCGATCCGCCTCGTCCCCCGGCCGGCGTTCGTGCGGCGGCCTGTTCCAACGTCATCCAATTTCCATCCACCAGCACGGCCGCCTTGCCCGCCTTGCCAACATGCGCGGCCACCCCAGGTTGACCTGGAGAGGTAATCCACACATAGCCGTCCGCATCGACCTTGCCGGTCGACGAAACATTGCCGCCAGCGCCGCCCTGGCTTCGAACTGCGGTTTGCCATTGATAGCTCGACTGCGCGGACAGCTTTTTCGCGGCGGCCGATACAGCGCCTTTCAAGTCCGCGTCGGCCGAGAAGACGGAAAGATTCCCAAAGACAAAGCTGAGCAAAAGGAAGGTCGCGATTTTCATGATGCGCCGGGAGCGTAGGACGGAAGCGCAGAGTTGGGAATCACCGATTTCGGTTTTTGATTTCAGATTCAGACCTCAGAGAAATGGGGGTAGAGGGAGGAAAACATCGTCGAGTCCAATTCCCTTTTTCGGTTCTTTGCGTTCTTTGCGTTCTCTGCGGTTTCGTCTTTTTCTTAACCACAAAGAACGCAGAGAACACAAAGATGAGGGAATTGAGGTGGTCTATTTCATTCGAGTCTTACCCCTGAAATTCTGAGGTCTGAGATTTGTGATTTGCGATTTGGCGGAACACGTGGCTACCCCATGAACCGAACGATCGACACGCAGGCCCACGGCGCGGAGGTCCGGCAACCTGTTAGTCGATTCGGTCGACCGCGTCACCCTCTCCGCCGCCATGCGGGGGAGAGGGACCGTCCTGCCTCGCGTCCCAGCGAGTCAGGACAGGGTGAGGTGGAGCAGTCCGCCAGGTTCATGTCTCGTGAGCAGGTCAAAAAGGAACGGGGGGCTTCCCATGAGCCTCAAGGTAGGGCGCGTTCTCCGCAGCGCGCCGCCCGTGCGGTCAGCTTTACTGTTCTCCGAGTAGGACCACGTGAACAGTCAGCAACACGTGTTCGGCGGCGGGCGGCGGCCGTGCCTCGCCGCAGCGCTGCGCGCGAAGGCGGGAGCGCCCGCCCTACCTGACGTGTCCGATTTATGTCCTTACAAGGTCAGCTCCCAGCCCTTGCGATACGTCGGCTTCACGAATGCGTTGGCTTCCTTCACATTCGTGACCTCGCCCTTCGCGGCGTCCCAGAGGAGCTTGCCGTCGAAATGAACGGCGACCGCTCCCAACACGAGCCATTCGGTGTACTTGCCGCTGATCGCAAAGTGCGAGCAGGCCGGCGCGCCGCCTTTGCAGGCACGCACCCAATCTCGACAATGAGCTGCATGATTGTCGCCGGTGCTCGCACCAGGCGAACGGGCAAGATACGGCGCCGGCAATTTGTATTCGGCCCAGCGGGAGCCAGGCAGCAAGCCAACACCTTCGCCGCGTCCGCTCGTGCCCAGGTATCCCTTCGACCCAACGAAAATACAGTTATAACCGCTGCGCCCCCCGCCCCCGCCGCCAGGTCCCGGACCAGGACCGCCGCCGCGCGGACCGGGGCCGGCATTCGTGCCCGGGGCGTTCGTTCGCGGCGGACCGTCCGGACCACCGCGAAATCCCCCGCGCCCCACGGGCCCAACCTGCGGTCCTGAATCCGGAATCTTGCGCGCGTCGTCGACCGACATCCCCGGCGGCGTATACGCGTCGCCGTTGGCATGCTGATACCAGTAGACCGTCACGGGAGGCATCCCAGGACGCACCGCGAATTCGTATTTGATGGTCAACTCATCCGGAAAGGTGAACGGCGGCGACGAATCCTTCTTGACGCACTCAACGCTGATCAGCGACTCGGGGCTCAATTGCAGGGCCCAGTTCGCCGGCCCGAGAATGTGGACACCCCAATCGCCAATCAAGCTGCTGCCGAAGTCATAAAAACCACGCCAATTAAACGGCAGGTAAAAACCATTTCCCCCGCCCATACCACCGCCGCCGCGGGGCCCTGGACCGCCTGGACCGCCTGGACGTGGCCCGGGACCCGGCCCCCCGGGCCGGAAGCCCCGCGCATTCCGCTCCGCGACAAACGCCCGATAATCGTCGTCGCCTTCGGTGTATTCGCGCCACGCCGCCGTGCCCAACCACAGATCCCAGTCCAACGTTTCGGGCACGGGCGTTGGCGCTGGAATCTTCTTCATGCCCTGCGCCCAGCTTGGGCGGCCTGACCACGCATGCACTTCCCGCACCTCGCCAATCTCACCCGACCAAATGATCTCGGAGGCAACCCGCGTCGCGTCGTGAGAATAACCCTGGTTGCCCATCTGCGTGGCGACCTTGTTATACTTCGCGGCCGCTTCAACCAGGAATCGCGCCTCCCACGGCGTGCGTGTCAGCGGCTTCTCGCAGTAAACATGCTTGCCCGACTGCATGCAGGCCAGCGTGCATGCGGCGTGCATGTGGTCCGGAGTGCCAATGATGACGGCATCAATCTCCTTGCCCGACTTGTCGAGCATCTGGCGAAAGTCCTTATATTTCGCCGCGCTGGGAAACGTGGCAAAGCCTTGAGCTCCGCGCGCCCAGTCGACGTCGCACATGGCCACCACGTTCTCCACTCCGCCGTGCGCAATACGCAGATCGCTGAAAGGCTGGCCGCCCGCGCCAATCACCGCGAGGTTCAGCTTTTCGTTCGGCGACTTGTAGCCGAGCGCCTTGAGGGACGGAAACGTGGTCGCCGCAGCAGCGACTACGGACGTGCGCCGGATAAAACCGCGCCGGGTAAACAGGCTGGATTTAGAGTGCATGGGGTGCATCGGAGATTGGGGTGTTTTTCTTTGGGGGGGGTCGATGAACGCGCTTACGCGAGCGCGTCACGGCAAAATTGCACACACTTGGCGAGTTCGGTCATCGTGTCCGAGCCCTCGGGAGTCCGATACTCCAATTCAATGGTCGCCATGAATGGATATTTCTCGCGCTTCAAGAGCTGAAGAATCTCCCTTACCTGCGAGTCGCCCTGGCCCCACGGCATGTTCTCGCCCTCGTTAAACTTCCGGTCTTTGAGGTGGATGTTCGTGATTCGATCCGCGTAGCGCTTGATGAACTCCGTCGCCGGAACGCTGTTGCCCGCGGCGAAATGGCCGATGTCCACATTGGCCCCATTGTATTTCGAGTAGAAGAACGCCTGTTCCCACGCTCCCGGGCGACCGAACGATTCCGGGCTGCTCACGTTGGAATGACCGTGATACCCGATCATCAACTTGTGCTTTTCCGCAAATTGGCCAAGCCGGCGCGTCTCGCTGACCGGAGGCTCGCAAGTAATGCCACGCGCGCCGACCGCTTTGGCCACTTGAAAACAATAGTCGATCTCGTCATCGGACATGGCGGGGCCAAGGCCAAACTTTACCAGCCCGATCGAAACGCCCGCCCCCTCATACAGCCGGCGCAGTTCCTTGAACTTGTCCATCGATTGGGAAAGTCGCCACTTCCGAATCTCTTCGTTGCGACCGCGAAGCGCAGCATCCAAAGCCGGGTTGCCACCGGGACCGCCCGGGCCTCGCCCTCCGCCGCCACCGCCAGGACCGGGGCCTCCACGTCCTCCCGTGCCCCCGGCGCTTTGTTGAATGAGCGCTTCGACCTGAGTTTCGTTCAACTTGCCCGGAGACGATTGCAACTTGGCGAAGGCCTCTGAACGCGCCTGGGCCAGATTCAATTCCGCTGCGGCCACGGCGTCTGCTTTGTTCTTCAGTTCTGTTGCCTCCGCCTTTCCCGAAAAGCTGACCGCATTCAGCGCCGTCCGGGCCGCAGCCAGCGCCTGGCTACGCTCGCCGACGGTCTGACTGAATTCACGCAACGCAACTTGCTGCGCCTCGTTCAGGCCAGGAATCATCAAGGGCGGGCCGCCCGGCCCGCCGCCGCGACCGCCCGGGCCCGGACCTCCAGGACCGCGACCACCACCTCCTCCTCCACCTCCGGGTGGACGTCCAAATCCGCCCGCGGGCGCGCCGGCCCAGGGTTCGATCGCTTCCGACTGCAACTCGACCGAATTCAAACCGAGCTTCACGATCGACTTCAGCAGATCTTCGGGATTGTTGCCCTGTCCTCGAAAACTGTAGGGCGCAATGACGCCGACTTGCACTCCTCCGAATCCGGACGGGGTGTGATTGACGGCTTCGGCCCCGCCAACGGACGACGAGCGGCCCAGCGCAACCAGAGGAACGCTGGCCAGGCCCAGTTTAATGGCTTCGCGACGTGTGTAGATCATGGCTTTGGTAGTTCATGCGCAAATTCAATCGAGAATCCGCAAAACTTTTTCTAAACAGCCCGTTCAACCGCCGCGCCGCGGCGTCCACTGACCACACTAAACCTAACTCACCCCGCTCCTATTCCTGCGGCTTCCGTCCCAACCCCTGATAAAGAATTTCCAACCAACGAGCCGTGGTAATGGTCGGCACCGCCCAACTCTTCCACTTCTCCGGGAGACCTTCGGCTTGAATCTCCTTCAACGTCTTGCCGGCAGCCATCGCCCGTTCCACCACGCCGCTCGTTTCCACCAGCATCGTATGAAACTCCCGCAGCTCTTTCACTGTGCTCAGCGGTCCGTGGCCGGGAATGAGTCGCGCGTCGGCCGGAACTTTCTTCAACGCTTCCTCCACGTTTCGAATGTAGCCACGCACATCACCGCCTCCGCCAAGATCGATGTTGGGAAAGCGCCCGGAGAAAAACGTGTCGCCAAAATGCCAGACGTTCGCGCCCGTGAATTGAATGATGCTGTCGCCATCGGTATGCGCAGGAGGCACGTGCACCATCCGTATCTCCTCTCCGTTGAAATGCAGCGAGAGGGAATCATCAAACGTGATCACCGGCAGCTCCGCGCGGCGATCGCCGGGTTTTCCACCCATGCGCTTGCGCACATTGGTGTGCGCGACGATGTGCGCCTGCCGCCCGAAATGCGCGTTGCCCCCGGTGTGGTCGCCATGGTGATGCGTGTTCAGCACAAACTTGAGCGGGCCCGGATTCAACTCTTTCAAAGCCCCCGCAATCTTCCCCGCCAACGGCGCAAATTGGTCATCCACAATCAGCACGCCGTCCGGCCCGGCCGACACGCCAATGTTACCGCCCGAACCGGTCAACATGTAGACGTTGCCCGAGACGTGAACCGCTTTGACCTCGACCGTAGAGAAATCCTGTTGGGCTCGTAGCAAAGGCTGGCCCACCTCGTTCCCGACGATCAACAGCAACAAGCTCACCGCTCCACGCCAGACGGAACGCCGGCTCCACGGGGCACCTCCGACACCCGGGCCGATGAAGTCTATAGCACCGCATTTCAGATTTCGGATTTCGGTCTTCGGATTTCCCTTCGTCTTCATTCAAATTTCGCTCCCTCAAGGTTCACTCGATACACCATGCCTTCATAACCGACGACGTAGATCTCCCCGGCCGCGTCCAGCGCGAAGGAAGCGATGTTTTGGGGCGACGTTCCGATCTGGCGAACAACCTCCAGCACCCGATCCTTTTGTCGCAACCCAAAGATCCGGTGCGATGTGTAGTCGCCACAGATGTAAACGCCGTAGAACGAAGACCGCGGATCCGCGCGGTAGACGTAGCCGCCGGTGATCGAGTTGCCGAATTTCCGGCGATAGGCGAACACCGGCGGAACGTAGGTCACTCCTTCACGCCGATACTTGCTGGAGAACGGCTCGAACCCCTCGAACACATTCCAGCCATGGTTCTCGCCGCGCCGAACAATCGCCACTTCCTCCACCCGGTCTTGCCCAACATCGCCCACCCAAAGGTCACCAGTCAGCGTGTCAAAGCTAAACCGCCACGGCTCACGAAAACCCGAGGCCCAAATCTCCGGACGCGCCTCCGTCGATGACCGGCCGCGATACGGATTATCCGTTGGAATGGCATACGGGAGCCCTGGGTCCGTCCGATCGACATCAACCCTCAGGATCTTGCCCAGGTGCGTCTTCAAATCCTGGCCGTGGCCCTGAGGGTCCTGTTGGGGACCGGTGTCGCCCATGGCGATGTAGAGGAAGCCGTCGGGACCAAAGCCAATGCAGCCGCCGCTGTGATCCTGAGTGGCGCTCGCCACTTCCCAGAGCCGGCGCGATGGACGTCCCGCATCGGTGCGGCCGTCCGCCGAAGCTTCACGTTCCACCACCGTCGTGACGATGCGGCTCTGCTCAAAAACCTGATGCTTGAGATAGTATTTGTGGTTTTGCGGGAACCGCGGATGAAACGCCAAGCCAAGCAGCCCATTCGGGCCGCGTTCGTTGAACACGTTCCCTGAGACGTCAGCAAACAACGTCTTCGTTTCGTTCGTTCCGTCCTTTTCCAACCACCAGATCCGCCCGGTCTGGTGCGCCGCAAGAAAAGCATTGGTTCGCCCTGGAACAACACCAAACCAAACCAAGCCCGACCGCACGTCGCCCGGCTTGTGCACAAACGCATGCGGGAACCGCAGGGTCTCGCTGAAGAACGGCTCGACTCGCACCGGTTTTTCCAACTCGCGAATCTCGAGCGGCAGACCCCGGCTGCCCGACAACGCATTCTCCGGCTGCCGCAACGTCGTCAGATACTCGATCAAATCCGTGAACTCCTGGCGCGAAAGCCCGGCCTGCAACCCTTCCGGCATCAACGACACCGTGCTGCCTCGCTGCGCCTGGATGTCCGTTGGCGCAATGTGCAGCGCCTTGCCATCCGCTCCCAGCAGGACCAGTTCCGTTGGAGTCGTGCTTTTGACGATGCCCTCGTGGCTTTCGCCGTCCTTCGTCTCCACGATGGTGGTGCCATACCCCACGGCGATGCCCGCCGACGGCTCCAGGATCGAGCGAATTAGTTCGCGGCGCGGAAATTTATCTCCGACGGCCAACAGATCCGGCCCTGCCTTCGAAGCTGAACCGTCGATGGAATGACAGCGGGCACAAGCCAACCGGCGCTCGTCGTTAAACAACTCCCGTCCACGCGCGAGGTTGCCATCGCGCCCCATGGCAAAGTCGCGGTACTCTCTGAGTGAAGGGGCTGGGGCCGAAGCGGGTGAAACAGCCGGTGGCACTTCGGCCGCCGACAACGCGACGGAGGCGAGCGCCGACAAGGCGGCGGCCGCCATGACAGCAAGCTTGGCCGAAGAAGGAATGGGGAAATCGGATGACAAAGTCTTCAATGGTCTTGGGCCGAAACCATGCCCAGAGTTAGCCCCGACTGCAACGAGGATTCATGCACCAAACCATTACGCCGCTCCAACTCCAAAACCACGCCGACGGGATTTGAAAACCGCAGATGAACCCAGATGAGCGCAGATATTTCCGGATCGATTAAGTGTTCGCATTAAAGTCGACCTGTAGATCCGTTTAATCTGCGTTCATCAGCGTGAATCTGCGGTCAAAAAGCTTACGCGGGGATCGGTGCACCGACCGGTCCAGCGACAGGGATCCGGCACGCCGTTATTAATCTCGATCCTCTACGGTTCTCGATATCCCTTTCCACCACACCGGCAGCAGCCAGACCGCCACCGCGAGGGTCAGCGCAATGCCGAGTGCACAAACCTGGCCGAGGCTGGCCATGCCGGCGTTGGTCGAAAAGGCCAGCGAGGCAAAGCCCGCCACGGTCGTCGCACCAGCCAACAAAAGGGCGCGCCCCACTGAACGACGCACGACCAGCAAATCGCCGTGGTGCTTCCGCAAGGCCAGCTGCATGTGGATGCTGAAATCGACGCCCATGCCGAGCAACAAAGGCAGCGCCATCAGGTTGAGAATATTCCAATCCCAACCCAATACCGCCATCAACGCCGCCAGCAACAGCGCGCTGAAGCAAAGTGTGAACAAACTCAGGCCAACTTCGCGGATGCGTCCAAACGCCAGCCACAGGGAAACGACGACCAAAGCCGCAATCGGCACCATCACCAGCGGCAGCTCGCGTACGACGGTGGCAAACACGGTCGTGCCCAGAAGCTCCCAACCGGAAACCAAAACGCCCTGTTGCAGGAGATCCTTGGGCCAATCAGCGGCGAACTTCCGAGTTACGGCCCCGTTGGTCCCTGGATGAATCGGACCCAGGGCCAGAAAACCTTCGGGCGGTCGCGCGACGATCTTGCGCAGAACCCAATGGCTCGCCGCATTGGAGGGCCAAAAAACATTGGTCGACTCCAATGCCCGCGCCCAGTGATCCAAAATGTTCCCCGTCACGACCAGGGCGTTGGTGGTGAAACCGGCATCGAGCGCCGCCCGATAAAACGTAGGCCGCTCGCGCACCAAGGCGCTCAAGGCGTCACGGTTCAGCCGCTGAAACTCTGGCTTTGGCCACAGTGCCGTCGGCAAGGTGTAGCTCGCGATCTGATTCTCCGCCTTCGCCCGGGCGAGCACGGTCTCCACCTCCGACAGCCGGCGGCTTACTTCCGCTTCGTTCGTCCCGGGCACCAGCACCCAAAGAGGCTCCTGAGTGCGACCAAAGCGCGCCTTAATTTCCTCGAGAGTGGCGTTCGCCTCGCTATTGCGGGGCTTCAACACGTTCGGCGAACGGTCAAACTGGATGCCCTGACGCCAGACCACCGCCACCGCACCTAACAACAACACGATCGACACCCCCCAGACCCAGGACGATGGCCACAATTTTTTCGCCGTGAACAATAGGAAACGTTCTTCCTCTGCCCCGGCCCCTGCTCCAGCGCTATCGCCCGTCCGCCGCCAGCGCAGCACCGCCGGCAAATACGCGTAGAGCATGACCACGGCCGACAGGACGATACCGATCGCCACCAGGGTTCCCAGCTGCCCCAGCCCCGGCAGCGTGCTCAGGTTCAGGATCAAAAATGCGCCCGCCGTGGTCAGCGCCGACCAGAAAATGCCGGGCGCCGTTTCGCGTCGCAATTGCGCCGCATTCAGCTCCGGGTGCGAGCGCGATTCCTGGTAGATGACGATGCCAAAGTCCTCCGCCAGCCCGGCAAGAATGCAGGCGAAGCCCATGCTGATGACATTGATCGTGCCGAGAAACAGCCCGCCTAACGCCGTCGTCCCAGCCAGCGTAACGAGCAGCAGAAACAACAGCCAGACCAGCGGCCGCAGCCGGCGATGGGCCAGCCAAAACAAAATTCCGATCGTGACCAAGGTCCCGCCGGCTGAACCCGTCATGTCACTTTCCATCCCTCCCGCGATTTCCGTCACGAAGGCCGGTCGTCCCGTAAACCGCAACGCAAGGTCGTAGGAGAGCCGGCCCTCGCGCTGGCCGTCCGCCACCAACCGGCGTATTTCAGCCAACCAGTCGCGACACTCGCGATAGCCTGTGAGGTCCGGCTTCGCCTCCACAAACACCAAACGGAACCTGCCATCCGGCGAGACAAAAAGGTCACCACCCTTGCCCATGGTCGGCGCCGCACCCGACACGGAATCCGGCAGACGCATCAGTCCGAAGGGATCGTATCCGCGCATGCCCACGTCGTCCGGCGAGAAGGATGTCGCCATCTGCTCCCGCGCCTCGGCCAGGAGCCCCGGCAATCGGGCTGGCCCGAGCCGGTTGGTCAGCTCGCCCAGCACCGCCGGCGGTTGGTTTAGCCAAAGCGCGGCGATCATCTCCGCACCCGCCGCCGGGTTCTCCAACCAACCCGGCTGCCACGTGACCGAAGTCACCAGATTGGTTTGGGCCCGCAGCAACGTCGCCAAAACCCGCGCGCCGGCTTCAACCTCGTCCTCGGCCGGGCCTTCGATCGTGACGATCAGTTCCCGGGCATCAGAAAAATTTTGCTGATAGAGCCTGAGCCCCTGCGCCACCGAAAGCCGGTCGGGCAGCAGATTTAGGATCTCGACGTCGAAGCGCAAACGCGCGACGCCCAGCCCGATGAGCAACAGCAACCCGAGCCAAAGCCAGACACGGGTTTGCTTCATGGTCTGGTCAGAGCGAACCCAAGATCCGTAAAGCGATACATGGGCCGGAACCCTATCGAACGCAGTGTCACCGACAAGGGAGATCTCACGGAAGCCGGCGCGCCCTTGTCTGCCCTGTGCGCCCTGAGTTCACCGGCCGACTCTGCGCCGGGTGATTCACGGAGAAAACGCAAAGACGCCAAGGCGCGAGGCCGAAAAGGAGGGGAAGAGCCGACTGTCAGCAGCTGGTCGATCTAAAATCAGGCCTCAGAAAAATGGGGGAAGAGGGAGGAAAACATCGTCGAGTCCAATTCCTTTCTTCGGTTCTTTGCGCTCTTTGCGTTCTCTGCGGTTTCGTCTTTTTCTTAACCGCAAAGAACGCAGAGAACACAAAGATGAGGGAATTGAAGGGGTCTATTTCATTCGCGTTTTACCCCTGAAATTCTGAGGGCTGAAAATCGGGCTTTTAATCAAGCTCGGTCCGGGTTGCTCCGCGGGCTCGACGCAGCCCTGGATTTGCCCGACGTCGCCGAACGTAATAAACCCCGAGCCCAAGGGTAAAAAGGGCGAGCAATGCGGAGAGGTTCGGAGGGTAGGGCCAACTCGGCGGCATCGACGCGGCATTTCTTTCATGTAGTTTCAGATAATTCTCCCGCGCCCGAAGAGCGAGGGCTCTAAGGCCGGGATCGGCCGCGTCAGTCCAGGACGCGTTGGTGTAGATCAACGGTAGTTCGCCCAGGATCTCCCCGAACCTCCAGTCCACCATCGGCAAGTCGCGATCAAGAACTGGGCGGGAGAGATCTGCGGCGGACGCTTGTGCGACCGACGTTACTCGGCCCGTGACCACGACAATCGCGTTCGTTGAAACAACAAGGGGCCCGCCGGGATCGACGTAGGGTGACTCGCGCCGAAAAGTGAATTCCAACGGAATCATCGTTCCACCCGCATTCGTCCACTTGGTGGCGTGATACTCCCAAAGCGGTTTGCCTTTCTCGAAGGGCGGCAGCAAGGGAACGCGCTTGCGACGCGTCCAGGCTGGTAACAGCGACTTGAGTGAGCCGGGTCGCACCACGGGGCCGGGGACTTCACGCCAAGGAAGCGAACTGGCCCGAATAAATGATACCGGCCCGCCGGGAGCGGCTCTCTCGATATCGTACCTAACCTCAGACCATGCAAACGGCCGGATGTCGTCAGTAAGGTTGAACACTTTCTGGGGTGAATGGTCGGCCCAAGCCTGCGAACAAAAAGCGATCCATACGATTTTGCTCCAAGCATCCATGTCAAAGCGCAACGATGCAGAAGAAATCTCCCGCCCGATCGGCGGCATGAGTTCAACGCTATCCAGCATCGCCCGGTTGGTTGGATTGAGAGTTACAAGGTATGGGCCTTGGGGCCCGTTGCCTTTTATGGATTGGAGAGAGCTGTTGGTGTTGTTCTCCACCCATCGATCGATGCGAAACTCGCGACCGGAGACAGCCACGCGGAATTCGAACTGCTCGATCTCTCTGAGTGTTCCGTCGAGGCCATTCCCCCGATACTCTGCTGAGCCCTCGATCAAAACTGGCGCGGAGCGCAACGGTATCCCGCTGAGCACAACCAATGGCACCGCGAGGAGGATCTGCCGGAAGGTTCGCCAGACTCGACTGGGCGGATGGAACATGGGTGTCAAAACACACTCCTCACTGCCAGGCAATGGCGAAGCAACCGCAACGCCACCGACACCCGCACGCACTACTCGCGAGGCAACTTTCCAAATTTTTTGAAACGCGGATCTTCGATGCACACCTGTATCAGTTGGTAGTTCAACATTCGCAAGAGTCCGGTTGGCTCGCGCTGTTCAGCCCAAATCAGCGGCGCGTAGAAGCGGTCCACTGCGCCCTTTCGCTCCAGAAACGACTTTTGGGTTCGCGCTGCATGAATCCAACGAAACGCGACTCCGACTCCCAGCCAGTAGACAAGCAAAGCACCCACTGAAATCACCGTTAGCCACTGCCATCGGTTCGGTTTGGCGGCGGGTGCTTCGGCTTGCCCCGGCCGATCCGATCTCTCGGTCGGTTGGATCGTCTCTACGGTGTTCAATCGGGTGGAGAGTAAATCGAGAGGTCCGCCTGGCAAGCGCAGTTCTGCGCTAGCCGGAAGCTTACCCCGCACGCCTGCGGGCCCCACCTCCGGGTGCACGGCGCTTCGTCGTCAATCTTCGTCGTCAAACTTCCTCGGACGATGCGAATAAGATTCGGTGCAGCTCGAAGTTGTTGGATCGGACGGATCGGACCGCGGACCTGTGGTCCGCAGCGGGTGGACTCGACCACGCGCGTCCGAAACTTCGAGCCGCGTCGCCGACCGGAGCCGCTGCGGGCTGGAAGCCTAATGCCTTTCGGTAATTTTAGGGTTGGTTTTGTGGATACGAATGCTGATGGGATGATCGAGAGATTTCTGATCACGTTTGCGTGGCCATCTGCTCTTGGCCTGGCGAACAACGCGGGGGCAAGACCGTGCGCGTT
>JBGARF010000030.1:0-150263 GCA_044230345.1 Limisphaerales bacterium | reverse complement strand
AGGGCCTCGGGCGTGTTCTCACCGCGGCCCGCATTGGGAAAGAGCAGGAGCGGATGCCGGTGAAACTTCCAGTAGCGTTGCAGCTCGTGCCACAGGCAGGTCGGCAACGGCACCACGCGATCCTGCTGGCCCTTGCCGCCACGGACGAACAGTTTGTTCTCCGCCCCTTTGATGTCGTGGATGGTCAGCCCCAGGCATTCGCTCAGGCGCAGGCCGCACACGTAAATAAGTTTGATCGGAGTGCGATAGCGGCGCAGGCGAATGCTCTCGAGCAGTTCGCACACCTGCGCCCGCGTCAGAACCACGGGCAGCGTGTCATGGTCTTTGGCCCGGACCTGGCCGAAGACCGCCCAGTTGGAATATCCGAGCAGGTCGACAAAGAACGACTGCAAGGCCGCCCGGGTTTGGCGGATGGATTTGGGCTTCCACTGTTTCTTGAGTTTAACGAAGAGAAAGTAGTCGCGCACTTGGGCCTCGCTGAGCAGAGCCGGATCGACGCCGCAGTGTTCGTGGAGCAGACGCAGTTGGCGGTAGTAGGCGTGACGGGTTCGATTGGCGTCGTAGCGCAGGGCCAGCGTTTGCGCAAAGCGAGCCATCGACTCGTAGGGATGCTGGTAGTCGACCGGGTTGATGTAATCTCGGGACGTCGTGCGAATCGTCGCCGCTTCTGGCCGAGGTGCTGGTGGCGGCGTCTTGACCGTCTCAGCGGTTCGGGCGCGTCGCCGTGCCTGGATGTTTTTCAGATGTTTGGGATGAATGGAATATGGATTGGTGCTTTTCATAGCACCGCACAGTCTATACAGTCCTCCCATGCCGCCACCCGGCCAATTACGCTCCAAGGCTCACCTTCCGCTTCGCCGCGCAGCGGCTTTGTTCAACCAGGCGCGCCAGCCAATGCCGGTTGGACGTCACGATTTCACTCGCAGGCCATCGATCCGGCGTGGCTGAGCTCTACGTTGGCACAAATCCGGGGCACGCGTGGTGTGGGGCTGATTTCCCGGCTTGCAGGTGAGGAGATTTCGGCGAGAGTTGACGCGTTCATTCGGTCGGAGAGTCGGGCATCCATGATGACATCATTGACAGTTTCCCGGTCGCGACGAGGAGGCGTGCGGTTCACGTCGAGTCCGGAGGTCGCAGGCCGGCCCTGTGCCAACCAGGCGCGCCAGCCAATGCCGGCTGGCCGTCACGATTCCATTCCCGCGCCCTTGGCCCGGCATGGCTGCGCTTTCCGTTGGGTGTTATGAGCCAGTTGCATCAGCATCCTCGGCCCGGAGTTGTTCACCAATACTCGCTTTCGTACGCTCCGATCGATCCGACGTTTTTCGTGATTGAAGTGGACGACCAAGGCCGGCCGACTTGTGAGCACGTTGAATGGTGGGAACCGATGCCACCTTTGAGCGCCGAGTTACCCAAGCATGAAAGCTGGGAGCGGCATCAGACTCCTCCCTTTGCTTGGATTTACCACGTGGAGGTCCTCGGCTCGGTTTCCGAGCGAGGGACTTTTGGCCCCAATGGAGATCACGTGCGGCAGTTTAGTATCAGAGAGGTAAAGCGCATTGAACCACTCCCCAGCAATTAGGACGACACCCAACAAAGCGATGGACCTAATGAGGATTTCGCTATGGCTTCATCCTCATAGGTCATCTTTGCGTTAGCCGTTTCCTCGCGCTCACTAAAATGAAACCAATCTTCATCAGCCTGATTTTGGCTCTTCTTTCCGCGTGCTCTATATCGGCACCGCCCGCAGTTCGAATCACGCTCGGCAAGCCGACGCACAAGGTCGAGCCGCCGAGCAGCAGCATTGCCGGCTACAAATCGGTCGAGTTCCCGGTCCGCCTGACGAACGCTTCGGACAACCCCATTTGGATTTACACCCAACTTCGTGAGCACCCTTCCTATAGCCTCTACCTCCGAGACACCTCTAAAGCGCGCTGGAAAGACGAAACAATGCCGATGTGCGGTTTGAGCACCGACTTCCATCGCCTTGCACCCGGCGAGTTCATCTCATCTACAGTCTGGGTTCCTGCTGACCAGATTGGGCTTCAGCTTCGCGTCGAGTTGCCGATCTACTCCAAGCCCGATTACAAAGCCAAGCCCCGCAATGCTGCGAGCGAAGCAACGCAAATCCGATGAACCCGAAAACGGCTAACAAGGCGACTCCACCGAATGCCGCGATGACGCTCTGGTTGCAAAATGTGCGCGATGGGCGCGGCATCGGTGAGTCGCGACGTTAGCGCAATCAACATGAAGGTCCTGCGTATTGTCGGCGGTCTCGCGAGTTTGATCATCGCGGGTCTGTTGCTACTCGAAGTGGTCGCGACCGCCCCGGTTCTGTCGGACCCGGTGGACCGCTACGGGGAGGAAACGACATTTTATTATGCTCGCCGATTCCTCGGTATGCAGTTGAGCGGTTGGCAGCTTCTCGCATTCGCCTTCACATCAGGCACCGCAGCACTGGCATTTTGTTGGATGGGATTTTATGCGCTTGCACCCCGGAGACCGCGCTAACCCCTATTAAGCCCGGACGGTCAATAGGAAAAATCAATCTAGCGGCGTTTTGTTAGGCAAACGCCTGAACGCATCGAAGAGGACGGTTCCGACTTAATTTCGTGTTTGGTAGCATCGGAGTTTGGAACAGGCCCGAAGGCGCGGCCAAAAGCATCCGGCTAAACACCTATTGGGAGTCAATCGGGACAGAGCCAGCCCCGCGCAAGACGGGACGAGCGCAGCCTTCCAGCGAGGGACTCGAACGGTCCTCGCGCTCCAGAAACTCTGAGCAGTCAACCCAGGGGCTATCCATTCAAAAAGAAGTCGGCTCCCCGAATCCAGGTTGCCCTGTTCCGGGGTCCAGTTATTGGTGGACGTGCCGCTGGGGCGGATACCGAAAAACACTTCGAAGTATGGGGTCGTTCGAGAGCGAGTTAGAACGAGCCGGGGGCGACAGCGAGCCCCATGGCTCGCGCCCCCGGCGGTCGAACGTGGTAGCGCTGGAAACGACTGACCGAAAAAAGAAGGCCGCTGAGCACCGCTCCCAATCAAGACGCCGGAATCGACGGCGCGCCCAACCCAGACCGGGGGCGCTGCGGCGCGCCAACGAGCTTGGTCTGGTGCTAATGGGGGCATCGCCTCTGGACGGGTTCCAGTTAGGCCGTGCGGGTTGACGGTGCTCAGGGCCAAAGGGTTCGTTGGGGTTAGTTGTTCTGGACGTTCTGGGCCTTGTGGTCGTGGGTCAAGGCCGCCACTAAACGGTCCGCGTCGAAGACCGTTTTGTTCTTGAGCATGAAGTAGACGGCGCGAGCCAGTTTGATCGCGACCACGGTGTTGGCCTTGAACTTGTTGCCGCCCATCTTGGCTTCCAGCCGCTGAGAGAGCGGACCGATGATGGCGTGATCGCGCTTGGCAATGACCGCCGCTTCCCCGAAGGCCCAGCGCAGATATGGATTGCCCAGGCGGGCACCGCGCAGGCCCTTGATCTTCCCCGCGCTGGCCACGGTCCCCTTGACCAGGCGACAGTAGGACAGGAAGTCTTTGACCGTGGGGAAGCGATCAATTTCACCGATCTCGTGCAGGATGGTCAGCCCGAGATTCTCACCGATGCCTGGAACGGAGAGCAGGAGGGTGAAGTCGCGCGCGGCGTGTTTCTTGGCCAGACTGACGAGCTTGGCTTCCAGGGCGCGAATCTGTTCGTCGTAGTGGCCGACCATGGCCAGGTCGGTCTTGAGGGCCAACTGACGGAGGGGATCCGGTTCGGTGGCCAGGAGCTTCTCCTCCCAGGGTTCGCGGTTATAGCGGGTGGTGCAGCGGATGGGGGCGCGGTTGTGGGCCAGCTGGTGAGACTGAATTCGGTTGAGCAGTTCGGTGCGCCGCCAGACGTAGCAGATGCGCTGACGGAGCAGCGCGCGCATCGGCCGCTTCTTCGACGGATAGACGTACCCGGGCGGGATGAGGTTGGAGCGCAGGAGGTGGGCGATCTTCTCCGAATCGATGCGGTCGTTCTTGTTCTTGCCGCCGTGAATCGCCTTGAGATAGAGCGCGTGGGCTAGGACGAAGGTGATCCCGGCCTCCTGGCACGCGTCGGCCAGCCAATACCAGCCGAACATGCATTCGCAGCAGACGGTCAGGCTGTGCTTGTAGGGTTCAACTCGCTTGAGGAAGAACTCCCAATCGTTGTCTTTGATGTTGGTGTGGACCAGTTTCTTGCCCTGACGGTCCATGACGCAGACGTACATCTGACGGGCATGGAGGTCGATTCCGCAGTTGAACTCAGTGGTGGAGGTGTAATACTTCATGCGCTTGTTCAGTTGGGTGCCCGCAAGGGCACCTGATTGTTTGTTCGTTCCGCGGGGAGCGCGCTAACGCTCCCCGCCCAATTTGACCCAGGATGCAGATTCCACCATCAAGGGCTTTGATGAGTATCAAGTCACGCCAGCCAATGCCGGGCGGCGCTCACGATTGCATTCGCACGCCCTTGGCCCGGCATGGCTGCGCTCTACGTTGGGATTAACTGCATGCGACGATTCTTCAGCGCGGGGTTTCTGCGGGTTCTGGTCTACGGATTCCCCGTGTCGGCGTTTACGTTGCTACTGCCATCGGGAGATCGACGTTCGTGGTACGATGAGGGCTATGGATGGCCGCTGTTTTATGGATGGCGGGCGACGGATGTCCGCCCGAGACCGTTTCCCGGCGTCGAGGACTCTTCGGCACTGCTTATTGATCTCACGATTGGATTACTGATGTTTGTAGGGCTGGCATGTCTTGGTCGATTCTATTACCTGAAATCCCAACCATGAGCTTCACGCGAACCGCCGCCACGCGCCTCATTTACGAACGCCTCGGATTGATCGGGCGATTGATTTACTGTCAGCGCCCGCAGTCGGCGGCGGTCGGTGAGCTCGGTCGTTGGGCCGATTCACGTTAATGGCAAACAAGCGCGCTATTCTGTTCCTGCTCGGAGTTGCATCCGCGCCGTTTGGCCCGCTCACCGGCGTGCCGGGCATCATCATTGGCAGGCGCATGACGGAGCGCGGCGCTCTTGGCGAGGTTGGCTACTGCCTTTGCTGGATTTTTTCCATTTTCTTCGGCATCGCGTTCCTTGCCGGGCTTATCGCGGTGCTCACAATGCCGCTATGGAGGCGATGAGAGACCACTACACAATGAAAGAGAGCCAATGGGGTCAGATCTGAATGGCGGTTAGTTAAGGCCGAAGCGCTTTTTGGAAAGGCGCTTGCTGACATGCAAGTCAATGGGGTCGCATCTAAATAGTTGCCATATTGAAGGCGACTGGCGTGAAGTAAATCCATGGCGAGACCATTGCGGATTGAATTGGCGGGGGCTTGGTATCATGTGATGAACCGTGGGCACCGCGGAGGAACGCTTTTTCGCGATGACCCGGATCGGCGTCGTTTCCTGGGTTTGGTCGCTGAGCTGCCTGAGCGCTTTGGTCTGGGGGTGCATGCCTTCGTTTTGATGGAGAATCACTATCACCTGCTCGTGCGCACGCAGGAGGCGAACCTGAGCGCGGCGGTTCGTTGGCTCAACCTGACCTATGCGGTGAAGTTCAATTGGGCGCATCGCTGTCACGGGACGGTGTTTCAAGGGCGTTTCAAGGCGGTGGTAATCCAGGAGGAACGCCGTGTGGCGGAAGTGGCCCGCTATGTGCACCTGAATCCAGTTCGCATCGGGGGTTTGGGACTGAGCAAAAGCGATCAGCGACGCGCCAGGGTCGCGGGATGCCCGGATCCGGGCCGTGAACTGGTCGAACGCCGGTTGCGAGTTCTGGCGGAGTTTCGATGGAGTTCCTGGCGTGTCTATGGAGGGGCCGAAGCGGCGCCCGAGTGGCTGGAAACTGGGGTGATCGGCCGGGCTTGCGGTGGACGCAGTCACGCGGACCGAAAGGCGGCATTGCGGGTTTATACCGAGGGCCCGATCCGTCAGGGAAAACTGGAAAATCCGTGGGCAGGGCTGGTGGGCGGCTTGGTTCTGGGGGACGCGGAGTTTGCGCGCCGCGTGCTGGACGGGTGCAAGGTGAACGAAGAGGAACAGACGGAAGCACGCCGGATGCGGCGGCGGGTGAGGTGGGAGGAAGTGGTGCAGGCAGCGGAGAAGGTCCGCCGTTCACGGTGGGAAGACTGGGCGGAACGGCACGGAGATTGGGGGCGTGATGGGGCGATGCATGTCGCGGTGCGGTACGGAGGGTTGCGGCTGACCGAAGTGGTGCGAGCGGTGGAAGGACTGCGGTATCAGGCCGCGGCGCAAGCGGTCAAACGATTCAGTGCCACCCTTGGACAGGACCCCGCCCGCCAGAAGTTCGTCTCACAACTAAGGCGCCATTTGTCGCTTATTTAGATGCGACCCCATTGCCCCAATACAATGCGGCCGAACCGACCGAAACTCAAACCCTGTCGTTGACCCCGGAACAATTGGCGGAGCTCAACCGCAATGGACGGGTCGTCGTGAATCTGTTCAGTTTGAACCCGCTGACCCAAACGCGGGAAAACTTTCGCATCGCGGACCTGAAGACCAAGCGGATGAGCGTGCAACCGGTCGGCGGCCGTCTCGGTGGTCGGGCCATGGTCGGAGTCAACTTCGAACACTCCGGTGTTTCGCACCTCACCGCCTCGGGCCAACAGTATCTCTTCCGCCATTACACAGCACGGACGGTCAACCCGATCGTCTGGCACTCGATCTTTAACGCGCTCGAGTCGGCCCCCCCGACCAACAGCGAGCTGAGCCCGGAACAACAGTCTCTGCTGCGCGTCCTGCTTCAAGGCGAGAGCAATCTGCCGGAAAAATTGCTGTTCTTTTCAGAGCCGGCGTTGATGGCCGACGTGCTGATTACCAAGGAAGTCTCGACCGACAACGGCGTCGACCTCGCCATCACCGACTTGCAGATCGATGTGCGGTTGCACTTCGACAACACCAGCAGTTCGCAACGGCGCAAGTTGGACGTCGTCGTGACCGACGATTTGGCTCCGGTCATCACGGTCAGCCTGCCGGATCTCAACGGAAGGCAGGACGGTCAGGGCGACTTCACCCGGGTATTTTCCCAGGGTCGAACCGTCACGCTGGAAGCTCCCGCCCGATTTGGCGAGTTCGAGTTCGAGCGTTGGTCGATTAACAATGTCGCGGTGCCTTCAGCGAGCACCGCGGTGACGGTCACGTTAAGCTCCGACGTCCGGGCGACGCCCTTGTTCCGCGCGCCGTTGCAGGGTGTCGTTCTCACGCCCGTCCCGGCTGGAGCCGGCCAGATCGGCTTCACCTTTCAGACAGAGTCGGGCAAGCGCTACACGATCGAACAGTCGCCCCGGTTGAACAATCCGGTATGGAGCGTGGTGGACTCGCGCGCAGGCGACGGCGCCCGCCGTCAGTTCACGCGCCCCATCGGCACCGGTCCCGCCGCATTCTTCCGCTTGCGCGTGGAGTAAGACTGCAGTCGTCGGATGAGACAGGTTACATGCCGCCTTGGGAGCCCGGGCTCCCGAGGCGGTCTTTGCACGGCCAGCAGCGTGGCGAACACGAGAGCCGCGCGGACGAAGATGAGTTCTCGGCGGAACATTTTCGCGAAAGCAGTCGTGTACAGTCAGAGCTGCCCGCCTTGGTCCGGCCACGAAGCATGCACAGAAAGTAATCCTTCCCCATCGGCGGCCTCCGCTCGTAACTTCAGCCGATGATTCTCCAGAAACTCCGGTCGACGGCGGCGCTTTTGCAGGTTGGGATGGGATGGCGTTTGGCCTTGCTGGGGATGGCGGGTGGAATGGCCATCGGATCATTCCCAGCCAGCGCCACCTCCCTGGCCGACGCCGTGCGGGCGCTGCCCGAATGTCCTACGCCGGTCCCTGCGCCGGTGGGCGACTGGTTGATTTCCTCGCAGCGTCATCCCGCCCGCCTCTATCGTCGTTCCGACGGCAAAGGGATCGTCTTGGACAATGGTTTGATTCGGCGCACCTGGCGGCTGGAACCCGACGCGGCCACGGTGGGCTTCGACAACTTGATGACGGATCAACCAGTGATCCGGGCGGTCAAGCCCGAGGCGATCCTGACGTTGAACGGAATCCAGGCAAAGGTGGGCGGGTTGACCGGCCAGCCTAATCACGCCTATCTGCGCGACGAGTGGCTGGACGGAATGCGTCGGCATTCCAATGCGCTCCATTTTGTCGGCTTCGAATCCGGCCCAACGCGCGAACGACTGGTTTGGAAACGGAAACGTTATTCAAGCGACGCCCCGTGGCCTCCTCCGGGCGCGGGCCTCACTCTACATTTTCAAGGATCCGTTTCCGCGCCATCGAACAGTGCGGCCACTACCGGTCCGATCAGCGTGGCGGTCCACTACGAGCTATACGACAACATGCCGGTCCTCGCGAAATGGCTGACCGTCAGCAATGCCTCAACCGTTGCGGTGACCTTGAACACGTTTACCAGCGAATTGCTGGCAGCGGTCGAATACGAGTCGGTCGTCGACCAGCGGGAGCGCTGGGACTACCCGAACATCCATGTGCAGAGCGATTACACGTTCCGCGGCATGGACGCCAGAACCGCCAATCAGACCACCCACTGGGCATTGGATCCGGAGTTCAAGACCCAGGTCAGCGCATCGAGCACCACGCCGTGTTTGCTCGAGTCTCGTCCTCCGATCGGTCCCGAAGCCACGCTGAAGCCGGGCGAAGTTTTCGAAACGTTCCGCACGTTTGAACTGATTCACGACAGCACGGATCGCGAGCGAAAGGGGCTCGCGATTCGCCAGATGTATCGCCGGCTGGCGCCATGGACAACGGAGAATCCGATCATGATGCATGTGCGCAGTGCCAAGCCCGAGGCCATCCGGCTCGCGATCGATCAATCCGCGGCGGTCGGGTTTGAATTGGTCATCATTTCGTTTTGGAGCGGATTCAACATGGAGAACGAAGACCCGGCGTATTTGCGGCAATATGGCGAGCTGACCGATTATGCGCACAGCAAGGGCATTGAGCTGGGTGCCTATTCGCTGCTGGCCAGCCGAAGCGCCGGGCCGCGCCATGACATTGTCGATCCCCGCACGGGCAAGCCGGGCGGAGTCTTCGGCATCTCGCCCTGCATCGGGAGCGAGTGGGGCCAGGACTATTTCCGCAGGCTCTATGCGTTTTATGAAAAGACGGGCATGGATCTGCTCGAGCACGACGGCTCATATCCGGGCGACGTGTGTGCTTCGACGAATCACCCGGGCCACGCGGGCTTGGCGGATTCACAATGGACCCAGTGGAAGACCATTACTTCCTTCTACGCATGGTGTCGGGCGCGTGGCATCTACCTCAACGTGCCGGATTACTATTACCTGAACGGCTCGAGCAAATGCGGAATGGGCTATCGCGAAAGCAACTGGTCGCTGCCGCGCGCCCAGCAGCTGATTCACGCCCGCCAAAACATCCATGACGGCACGTGGGAGAAAACCCCCAGCATGGGCTGGATGCTGGTGCCGCTCGTGGAATACGGCGGTGGCGGACCGGCGGCGACCATCGAACCCTTGGCCGAGCATCTGGATCATTACGAGCTGACGTTGGCCAACAATTTTGGAGCGGGCGTCCAGGCCTGCTATCGTGGGCCACGCTTGTTCGACACGGACAAGACGCGTGACGTTGTCCGCAAGTGGGTGAGCTTTTACCGCAAGCACCGGCCCATCCTCGACTCGGACATCATCCATGGGCGCCGCGCGGACGGCCGCGACATCGACTTTCTGGTCCACGTCAATCCTCACTTGAAGGAGAAGGCCTTGATCATGGTGTACAACCCACTGGAAACGCCCGCGCGGAAAACGCTGAATGTGCCGCTCTACTACACAGGCCTCACCCGTCGGGCTCGGGTCACGCGCGAAGACGACGGCCCCAGCCGGAGCTACACCCTCGATCGCAATTACTCCATTCAAGTGCCGGTTGAAATGAAGGCTCAAAGCGTGACTTGGTTCGTCGTTCGCTGAAGATCCGAGACACGACGAACGCAACGTCGCCATCAACGCAGAGGGCCTTTTTCGGGCTCGATTCCAAGCCAGCGAACTCAGCAGGCCGCGACCTAAGCCGGAACGATTCAATTGGGCGGCGGCCGGTTGCGCCGCAGATTCTAGCGGAGGACGAGGCATGAGGAGCGAGTCCCGCATTGCGCGCATCGCGGGATAACCGACGAACAACGAAGGCCTTCGCCAGAAGATTAAGCAAACGGCTGCTGGCCAACTGGATCGTTTTCGTTATTGGGCGCACAAAGGACGGCGCGCCAAAGCCAAGGGCGGGAGGGCACTGCCTCTTGGGAGCGCCTCTTTTTAGGTGGGGCTTGGTCAACGTCGACTCAGCGGGGCGGACAAGGCCTCACAAAGACTGTGGCCAGCAATTTCCAATCTGAAAGATTCAACAACACTCACCGGCCCGAGTTGGGCGAAAACACCATGTCACCATGAAAACATCCAACTTTGTTCTTTGTTTTTCGCTCATGTTCGGGCTGGCCTCCACGGCGGCAGCGGCCAGTTTGGGCACGGCTTTTGGTTATGGCGGGTACCTCAACGATGCTGGGGCGCCAGCCAATGGCACCTATGAGTTCAGGGTCTCCCTCCATCCCACGGAAACGAACAGCGCGGCTGTCGCGGGCCCGCTCTCGTTTCCACCGGTGCCGGTCGTCGCTGGTCGATTCAGTCTGGAGCTTGATTTCGGTCCAGCCGTCCTCACGAGTGACGCCCGCTGGCTCGAACTTGCGGTCCGGACAAACGGATTCGCCGGCGCTTACACGGTATTGACCCCGCGCCAGCGGTTGGCGCCGGTACCCTACGCGCTTCTGGCGGGCACCGTGCCAGACGGCGCGATCACCCAAGAAAAACTCGCCGCACGTGCGGTGACAGCGGCAACGTTGGCCCCTGGCAGTGTCGGCGCGGATCAAATGGCTCCCGGCGCTGCCGCCGCCAATCTGGCCTCGAACGGCTTAAGCGGCATTCCGTCCGGCGGTTTGATTCTTTCATCGACCGACACCAACGCAGCGCTCAATTCGGCGGGCTTTACGAGAATCGGGGCGACGCGCGTGGGCGACAGCTGGCAGCGCCTGGCGGACAGCGTTATCGGGCCTTCTTCGAGCGCGTCCAATGTCGTCGTCTGGACCGGCTCGGAAATCCTGATCTGGAACGGGCTGGACGGCTGGCGCTATCTACGGTCTGACGATCGCTGGATGTCGATGAACACGGCCGGAGCTCCTGCGCCCGGGGCGGGGTATGCCGCGGTCTGGACTGGGACGGAGATGCTGGTCTGGAACGGACACGGCGGCCGATACAATCCGGCGACGGACACATGGCGCCCCATGACCAATGCGAATGCGCCGGCATTGTTGCCAGGCATGGTCGCAGTTTGGACGGGCACGGAGATGATCGTGTGGGGCTCAAGCCTCGGTGATTTCGGTTTTGAGGCCAAAGGCGGGCGCTACGATCCGGTGCTAGATCAGTGGACGACGATGTCCAGCGCCGGCGCTCCGTCGCTTCGCATCGACGCGACGGCGGTTTGGAGCGGCACGGAGATGATCCTGTTCGGCGGTCAACATCCGCGGGATCAGGTGACAGCCGAAGACGCGGGACGCTACAATCCCTCGACCGACGCGTGGAGTCCGATCAGTACCGCTGGGCTGCCCTTGGGCCGCATTCTTCACACCGCCGTTTGGAGCGGGTCGTCAATGTACATTTGGGGAGGATATCGAAGTCTCCAAGCCCTCCAGCCGTGGGTGTTAAACGACGGGGCTGTTTACCATCCGGCGAGCGATAGCTGGACGGCGATTCCCACGAATGGTGCGCCCGCGAGGCGCTTTTGGCACTCGGCGGTTTGGAGCCCCGGAGGCCTGATCGTTTGGGGCGGCCGTCACGCGAATCCCAGTTTCGACCTGAATGACGGGGCACGCTACGACCCGGATGTGGGACGATGGATTCCGATCGCCCCGACGCCCCTTACTTCCGGTCGGGCAAAGCCGTTGGGATTCTGGAATTCGGCAGTGGGCGAAATGTTGATCTGGGGCGGAGGTATCCCAGGGGGGCTCGCCTTTCGGCCCGACTACGAATTGGAATGGCGCCCCCTGAACGGCGCCAATGCACCCGCCGGGCGGGGTTCGCACACGACGGTTTGGATGGGAACAGAGATGCTGGTCTGGGGCGGCATTGGCGCGGGTGGAACGTATCTGAACGACGGCGCTCGATTCGACGTGTCGCAAAACGCGTGGACGCCGTTGCCGCCATCCGGTCTAAGTCCGCGGTCGGATGCAGTCGGGGTCTGGACTGGAACCGAGGCCATTCTTTGGGGCGGCTACGGTGTTGATTCGAGTGCCAGCATCGGGGCCCGATTCAACCCGACGACCGGTGCCTGGCGTTCAATCTCACGAACCAACTCCCCTTCGAGCCGAGGCCAGACCATGGCCATTTGGACCGGGACGGAAATGGTCGTGTGGGGCGGGGATGAAGGATTATCTACCGTGCGCGCCGATGGTGGGCGCTACGATCCGGTGACGGATAGCTGGCGGCCGATGGCCGCTGGCCCGCTGTCGGCCCGGCGCGCGCACTCGGCCCTCTGGACAGGCTCCAAAGTGATCATCTGGGGCGGCGTCGGGGGATCCGGTGCGAACTTCAACGATGGGGCTGCGTACGATCCAGCCACGGACAGTTGGAGCTTGTTGTCGAACGAGCGAGCGCCGGGTGCTCGCGGCTTCCACACGGCGGTTTGGAGCGGAAGAGAAATGATTGTTTGGGGCGGGTTCAATGAACTTGGCGGTCTGGTGAACACCGGCGGCCGCTACGATCCTGCGAGCAACTCCTGGCGCGAGATCTCCTCGTCTCAGTGGTATTCGGAGGAAGAGCCGCCCAGTGCACGGTGGCATCACACTGCGCTGTGGATGGGCGGACGGATGTTCGTCTGGGGTGGTTTGGGTGTGTCGGGAGCCCTTGATGATGCCGCCACCTACGATCCGGTCACCGACATCTGGAGTCAGATCCCGGGCGACTGGCTCTCGTTGACACCGAGATTTCGACCATCGGCAGTTTGGACGGGAGATCGCGTGGTTCTCTGGGGCGGGATTGGCACGGCCGGCGTGGTCGCGGATGGCGCGGCATACCATCCTGCCGGAGGGGCGTGGACATCATCGGCGTCGAATTCGCCGGGGGCACCTCGCGGTGGCGCGGCGGTAGCGTGGACGGGGCGAGAAATGCTGATCTGGGGTGGACTAACCACCAATGGATTCTTAAACGATGGATTCAGCTACGACGCCACGAGGAACGAATGGCGGGGCCTGCCTGCGTTCGGAGCGCTGGCGCCGAGAGACGGCGCAGCTTGGGCTTGGACTGGGACGGAACTGCTCATCTGGGGCGGTCGGATGGGGGGCGACCGGAGCGCTGGTGACGGTGCGGCGTACAACCCGAACCTCCGCCGGTGGCGGAGCATCTCGGCCGTTGGCGCGCCCTCCGCCCGGATGGATCACCGCTCGGCCTGGACGGGAACAGAATTGATTGTCTGGGGAGGTCGCAATGACCTGGGAGTGTGGTTAGGCGACGGAGCACGCTATAACCCGGTCACCGATCAATGGTTTCCGATGACTCGCGTCGGCGCCCCGTCGGCGCGCGCGTGGCACACGTGCGTTTGGACAGGGACGGAAGTGCTGGTCTGGGGCGGGCAACGTGCCCCGACCTGGCTGCGAGACGGGGCGCGCTATCGCCCCGCGAGTGATACATGGACCCCGATGAACCTCGAACGCGCCCCGTCGGAGCGCCTGAATCATTCCGCCGTATGGACCGGGAAGGACATGCTGATTTGGGGCGGAGTCGGCGAACGGTCGGTCTACTTTGGGGACGGAGCGAAATACGATCCGGCCACCGATCAGTGGACCACCATCGCCAACCGCAATGCGCCAAGTCCACGGTATGACCACGCCGCCCTCTGGACGGGAAACCAAATGCTGATCTGGGGCGGCAGAGGTGACGCCATGATCGGATCCGGAGCGAGTTACGATCCGATAACGAACGTCTGGAGCCCGACGACCGATGTTGGAGCACCGTCCGAGCGATCTAGACCCGCGACCGTCTGGACAGGAGACAGGGTGCTAATCTACGGCGGCGATGGATCTGCGGCGGACGTCTATCAGTATGCTCCGCTCAAGACGTTGTTCCTTTACCAGCGACCGTGACAAGTCGGCCTGAACAGCGGAAGGGCGAAACCGGCCCTTCTCCAGAACTGGCGTCTTCGTCCTCGCACTGGCGCTCGCGCTCGCGTCGGGACTGTGGCTGCGCGCTGGGCGCTCAAGGGAACACACCGATCCGGTAAATGCGTGTCGGCGAATCCTTGGCTGTGGAATCCACAAGCCGAGTCTCTTCGGAAGTGGTGAGAACGTCGCCAAGCCTGTTCCATTGGCCCCCGATTTCATTCTGATACTCCCAAAACAGATAACGCCCGATCCACGTTCCGACGGTGAGTTCCATGCCAACGGGTGTGAACGCGGACGTGGTAATGACTGGCGGCCCATAATACCGCGACTGAACACGGGTGCCGCTGTCGCCGACCGCCATGAACTTGCTCATTCCGAAGACAACGGAGTTCAGGCTGACGCCGGCCCCCGAGTCTTCCCGCACCCATTCGAATCCAGCCGTGGTCAGAATGGTGCCCCCTTCCCCAACGGCAACGAAGGTGCCTTCGGCGAACGCCACGTCGTTGAGAGTTGAGCCGAAGCCAAAACTCTGAAGCGCAGTTTGGCCATTGCCGCCAAGCGTCAGCGCGAATCCGCCAATGATGAAGAAATCGCTCTCGCGATGGATTCGTTGACCGACAAGAATTTGCACGCCGTCGGCGGCAGCCAGGCCGCGCACTTCGTAGCGGTCAGACGGAGTATCCGTCAGGACACGCCGGGCCGACCACGCCAGACCGTCGGGCGACTCGAGGATCGATCCATTCCTGCTCGCGGCAACAAATCCAACGGGCCCGGAAACAACATCCACCAAATCCGTGTTGATCGGAGACGGAACCACGCTCCAGCGCGACCCATCGTCCGAGGTTAGAATAGCGCCGCGGTTCCCCACCGTCACAAAGCGATGATTCCCGTGAGCAACGGAGGAAAGGTCGGAAGCCGACCCGGACTCCTGTGGCGTCCACCGCATCCCGTCGGTCGAAGTGAGAATTGTCCCCGCATTTCCAACCGCGGCGAACCGTCCAGAGCCGAACCCGAGACCGCGAAGCTCGGTCGAGGAAACTTGCACGGGCGGGGTCCAACGAGCCCCATCAGAAGACACAATCGCCTCGCCGCCGTTACCGACTGCCACGTGCACCCCGTTGCCATAGGCGACGGAGTGCAACCGGGTGGCCGAATCCAGCCGATCCCAGTGCTGCGCGTCCGTGGAGGTCCAGATATTTCCCGACCCGGATCCGCCGACGGCGACGTAGAGGTTGTTTCCAAAGGCGACAGCGTTCATGCGCGCGGGCTCCTCGACGGTGACGTCATGTCGCCAGTCCGTGCCGTCGATGGAGCGAAGAATCTGTCCACTGGCACTCACGGCGACAAAACCCGCGCTGCCATGAGTGACGCCAGAGAAGAGCAGGTTGTTGGTTCCCCCGGAGGTGGCCGTCCAAGACAGTCCAGCGTCCGCGGAGTGGAGCAAAACATTGCTCCCAAAGATGGTCGTTCCGACGGCGACCACGCGGCTGTGGTCCGCCGCGATGCCCCAAATCCGATTGAGACTATATCGATTGGTCCAGTGAAGGCCGTCGACGGAACTGAAGATGCCGTCATTGCCGCCGACGATGAAGTGGTCCTGGCAATAGACGGCGGTCGCCAGGGACGCGGTGAATTGTGGATTGGGATTGGACCACTCGTCGCCATCAGCGGAGACGAACACTCCCCGGAGGCTGGCGACCAGATAGAGCCCTCCCCCGAACGTGACGGCCGCGGGGTACGGCCAGGTCGGCTGGCTTTGAACCCGCCACTGGATGGAGTTGCTCGAAGTATAAATGGACGAAGGTCCGGCGGCGACATACCGACCGTTCCCGTAGCCGATACCGCCAATGGGCTGACCATTGCCCACATTGGCGATGCGCTCCCAGGATTGGCCATCCACGGAGGTAAGGACCACCCCATCGCCGGCGACGGCGACAAATCGGCCATCCCCAAAAGTAATCGCGAGCAAGCTGCCTGATTGCGGGGACGAAGACCGCCACGTCCAGGTTTCGGCCCCGGCCCCGGACAAGGGAAGAACCAAGGCTCCTATCGTCAACAGCACAGAAAATACCGAACCGATCGGACGGCGAGCATTCATGGGAGTTGTTGTCTGTGGAAGGAGATGCTGACCCGTGAGTCCATCCTTGTCGAGCGGCGAGCTTGTCGTTTTGCAGCGCCGTCAGACAGCGTCTCGTTATCGCTTGAGGAAAGTGACGCCAATCAGTGATGTTGAAGCATTGACGCAAGGCGATAGGTCAAATGAAGATTCCGAGGTAATTCTATCCTCGTGGGGCCAGCTTCCCTGAAGCCCTGGAGGGAGAACAGAGACGGATTCCAGTATGGCAACGAAGAAACTCGAGCACGGCACGGTCCACAAACTGCCAGTAGACTTCCGAAAAGCGATTGAGGCTGATTCTAAGGCCACGAGCCTGTGGGCTACAATCACGCCGCTGGCCCGGAACGAATGGATCTGTTGGGTCACTTCGGCGAAGCAACTTGCGACGAGGAAACGACGCATCGAGGTCGGCCTCGACAAGATGCGGGGAGGCATGCGCCGGCCGTGCTGTTGGCCTGGGTGTCCGCACCGCTGAAGCGCTCGCAACTCGGAACCAATCACCCTGTCACCCGCACTCTCACAGATGATCGAATTGGCCAGTTGGCTTTGATCTGAAACCTCTTCACCCCATGAAAAAGCACCGTATTTTCACGACCAGCGTGGCCAGCGTTTATCCCTTTTACATCGCCAAAGCGGAAAAGAAGGGGCGCACGAAGGCGGAAGTGGATGGCATCATCCGCTGGCTGACCGGCTACACTCAGCGGGAGTTGGACGGGCAATTGAAAAAGGGAACCGACTTCGAAACCTTCTTTCAGGCGGCCCCGCGCCTGAACCCCGCGCGGGCCTTGATCAAAGGAGTGGTCTGCGGCGTTCGCGTGGAAGACGTCGAGGAACCGATCATGCGGGAGATTCGCTACCTCGACAAATTGGTCGATGAATTGGCCAAAGGGAAGGCGATGGAAAAGATCCTGAGGTCCCAGCCCGGATAAAGGCCGATTGCGTTCCGTTTCTCCCGCGGCGTCAACCGCGCGAATCTGAGCCGGCGGGAGGCCCTGCCCGATTGCCTCCTGCCGGTCTGCCAGCAGGATCGCGCCGAAGAAATCCCGAAATCGGAACTCGCCGAACCCGTTTGGCTGGGGTAAAACATCGGACCATGAATTCGGCTGTTTTGTTCGCCACCCGACTGGCTTGGATTTCGCTTTTGACGGTGACCCAGGCTGGCCTTGCCGCAGATGCTTCGCTCTACGGCATCCTGAAGTCGCAACAGTTTGTCCAGAGCAACGCCAATGCGCCGGTCGCCCTGGCGGCGAACGGCTTCGCGTTCAACAGCGCCGTCATCATGACGTCTCCGGGCTTCGTCACGAACGCAACGATCCTGCCGCCGAACGCGGCCTCGGCCCGCACCTTGGTGCTCGATGCGACCGGCAACGCGCTGCGTTTTGAGGAGCGATTCAACACTCAGGGCGAGCTTGACGCTGCCTATCCGAATGGCGGCCTCAGCGGCAGTTACCTGATGTCGCTGGAATGTCTGAACGACGGGACGCAGGGAGCCGATCTAACCTTCACGCTGTTCGGCCTGCCGCTCACGTATCCGCCGAGCGTCCGCGTGAGTAACTTTGCCGCCGCGCAGGCCATCGATCATACCGTCGAGTTTACTTTGCGCTGGACGGCCAGCGGCCAGGCAATCGATCAGGTCCAAGTCGTCATCATCGATTCGTCCAGCAATGCGGTTTACACCTCCCCCGCCCCATTTGCCTCAGGCGCCCTGACCGGCGCGTCCAATCACATCGTCCTTCCGCCCCATACCCTGCCATCCAATGCCAACTTGATCGGGCACCTCGCCATCGCCCGTCCGGCCGTGCCCAACACCGCCGCCTATCCCGGCGCACTCGGCGTGGCAGCTTTAATCCGCGATACGGAGTTCCCGCTGCAGACCCGCCCAGCACCAGTGGCGCCTCAAGTCGAATTCATTTCCGGGCCCGCCGGCGACAGCCCGCTTCGCCTCCGCATCGTCGGCCCGCCCAATCGCCTTTATCGATTGCAGGCGTCACGGACCTTGACCAATTGGAATGACATCCTGATCACCAACTCGGTGTCCGGCACCATCGAGTTCGTCGACCCCAACTCGTTGGTGTTCTCCGGGCGCGCTTACCGGGCGGCCATCGGCCGGGACCAAACTCCGTAGCCGGCGCGCCTCAGAAAGTGGCCTTCAAAAACCGAAGGCTCACGGAGAGCGCAGCGTTCCTCTCGCACTCGATCACGGGCCTTGAACCCGCGGACTGCTCGGACCGACCGCGGGCTTTCAGCCCGCAGCGGCGCGAGCCGGAGACGACGCCTGTGGGTTCATTCGCGCGCCGCCGATTCCACCCGCTGCAGGCCCCGCAGTGCGGGGCCCGCGCTCCGGAGGGGCGATTCACGGAAAGCTTTCACGAGTTCTCAACTCGTGCCAACTGGGCCATGAACCGGGGAATGCTCGGACCGACCGCGGGCTTTCAGCCCGCAGCGGCGCGAGCCGGAGACGACGCCTGTGGGTTCGTTCGCGCGCCGCCGATTTCCATCGCTGCGGGCCCCGCAGTGCGGGGCCCGCGCTCGGAGGGGCGGTTCATGGAAAGCTTTCACGAGTTCTCAACTCGTGCTACCGGGGCCATGAACCGGGGAATGCTCCACCTCACCCGGTCCCGCTTCGCGGGCCCACCCTCTCCCCCGCAGGGCGGCGGAGAGGGTAACGCAGCTACTCGGACGGACCGCGGGCTTTCAGCCCGCAGCGGCGCGAGCCGGAGACGACGCCTGTGGGTTCGTTCGCGCGCCGCCGATTCCACCCGCTGCGGGCCCCGCAGTGCGGGGCCCGCGCTCCGAAGGGGCGGTTCATGGAAAGCGTTCACCAGTTCTCAACTCGTGCCACCTGGGCCATGAACCGGGGATGCTCCACCCTCACCCCGGTCCCGCTTCGCGGACCCTCTCCCCCGCAGGGCGGCGGAGAGGGTAACGCGGCAGCTCGGACGGACCGCGGGCTTTCAGCCCGCAGCGGCGCGAGCTGGAGACGACGCCTGTGGGTTCGTTCGTGCGCCGCCGATTCCACCCGCTGCAGGCCCCGCAGTGCGGGGCCCGCGCTCCGGAGGGGCAGTTCATGGAAAGCGTTCATGAGTTCTCAACTCGTGCCACCTGGGCCATGAACCGGGGAATGCTCGGACGGACCGCGGGCTTTCAGCCACAGCGGCGCGAGCCGGAGACGACGCCTGAGGGTTCGTTCGTGCGCCGCCGATTCCACCCGCTGCGGGCCCCCCAGTGCGGGGCCCGCGCTCCGGAGGGGCGGCGGTTCATGGAGCTCGCTCAAGCTTCAAAATTTTCCTGCAAGATTGCCTTCGGTTTTTCTCGGTGGGCGGCAGTAATGGATCGACATGCCAAATCGCCATGAGTGACGACACGCTGCTGAATGAATTTGTCGAGGCCGGCAACGAATCGGCCTTCGCCTCGTTGGTCCAACGCCACGCTGACCTCGTCTACGCCACAGCCCGGCGCCAGGTTGGCAATGAAGCCCTGGCCCAGGAGATTACACAGAACGTGTTCATCACGTTGGCCCGGAAATCCGGCGCGCTACGCGGCTCGGCCACGGTCTCCGGCTGGCTTTATCGGGCAACCCTGCTGGAATCGCGCCGGACGCTGCGCACGGAATTGCGTCGTCAACGACGGGAGACGGTCGCGTTCGAACTCAGCCAGGCCGCGCGCACCGGCGACTCTCCATGGGCCGGCGTCGGGCCGCTGCTCGACGAAGCCTTGACCCGCCTGCGCGAAGGCGATCGGCTGGCCGTGTTGCTGCGCTACTTTGAAGGAAAGCCGTTCCGCGATGTGGGTCGGACCCTTGGAATCAGCGAGGACGCCGCGCAAAAGCGCGTGGCCAAATCGCTCGCGGAACTGACCTCCTTCTTTCAGCGGCGCGGATTTCACGTTTCCTGCACTGGCGCAGCCGGAGCCGGGTTGTTCGCGGAAGCCACCACGGCTGCGCCCCTTGCGGTGGTCGCCAGCGCGACGCAGGCCGGCCTGGCGACCGCCGGTGGCGCGGGCTGGCTCGGGCTCAGCACCATGGCGTTCAAAATCATGAACCTTACCAAGCTCCAATGGGCTTCGCTCGGAGTCGTGGTCGTCACCCTGACCGCTTGGCCCCTCGCCCACGAGGCACAGGCCTTGCAGCGAATTCGATCCGCCAATGTCGACCTCGCCGCGCGCCTCGTCGCCGCCCGCCAGTCGGCCGTCGAGGCGGAAAGCCAGCGCGACGCCGCTGCCCAGGACTTGGCGGCCGCGCGCTCGCTCGTCGCAAACCCGGCTCCGCTGGCCCGCCAGCAGGCCCGGCCAGTTCCAAGCCGCCGCCCGATCTGGGACGAAGCGTCACCGGTTGCCCGCGTCCCGAAGGAACTCCTGGCTCGCGCCCGGGTAAACGCGCTGGACCGCGATTGGAAAATTCGCCCGGAGCTTGCTTCCATCCTCGCGTTGTCGCCCACACAAACCACCCGGCTTCAGCAGGCGGTCGACGAATTCCTCACGTCCATCAGTGCCCTGGAAGAGACGCACCTGGAACGTCTGCCGGACGAGCCCGGGGCGTCCGCCAAACCGAACGTCGACTCGAAGCTGGCCAGGATCCGGTTTCGAATCAACCGGTACGAGCCCGAGGCCAATGCGGCGCGCCTCCGTCTGCGGGATCAAATCCAGGAGCAGCTGGGATTGGACCGAACCCAACTGGCGCTGCGCTTCCTGGACTTCGCCCCCGCCAACCGGCCGGCGCTAAACCCGGGCGAGCCTCTGCCGAGCGAGGACTATTTCGAAAGCTCCGGGCATAGCTCGGCGCGTTGGAACTTCCATGGCTACGAACGGACGATCACCCTGGAACCACCCGCACAGCCCGGGCTCTCACCCGATTTTTCGATCACGCTGAAGATCGGCCACGATCACAGCATGACCTTTGGCGGCGACCGGCACCTGTTGAATCCCGCGGTTGCGCCCTCGCTCCAGGCTGCATTCAAAGACCTGGACGTGCGTCGGCCGGCCGGAACGGAGGAGGCACCGTGAGAATTGCGATGGTCGCCATCGCCATCCTGCTGTTGGGCGTGGGTTCATTCCGGCAACTACACCGGGAAATTCAGCACGAGCGCGGCGCAGCGCAACAGATGGAGATCGAAATTGCGGAGGCCGTTCAGCGCGCAACGGGCGCGACCAACCAGGCCGCCCAACTGGCGAACGAAGGTGCCACGTTGCGCCGCGATGCAGCGGGCGCAGCGAAGCCGCCAACCACCATCGACAACGACAAGTCCGCGCCGCCGGCGGAATCATTGCCGTCACCGGGCGACCAACCCAGTTGGCCCGAAACCGGAGCATTTGCATGGATCGACAAACGGCAGATTCGCGCGCTCGGACTGACCGCCTTCCGCGCCGCCGACAGTCCGGACCGCGAGATTCCCTCCGAGATCATGCGCTTGATCAATCGCATTGGGCGGGAGTTTACCGACGCCCATCCCGAGTTTGGGCGGGTGCAGGAACTGTCGCCGGACGACGCCGCTCGGGCGTCCGCCGAGTACAAAAAGGCTGTGTTGGACGCCACTTCGAGTCTTGATGAAGCAGCACGCAAGTCGGTGACGACGCTGATGCAGAGTGTCGACCAGATACCGATCCCCGGGCGGATGTCACAGTCGGCGGCCGAATATCAACTCAACCGCGATGTCGCCACCGTGCTGGGATTGACCGCCGCCGAACAGGACGGCGTGATGCAAGTGACCCGCGACATCGTGCAGCGACATCAGTCTCTGGAGCGGCTGTACGTCGTCCCCATCGACGTTCCGTCCCCCGCCTCGAACCTGCGGACGGCTGAACGGGTCAGCTTCAGGATCGCGGCGTTTCCCGACGAAGGACGCCGCCTGCGCGAAGAGTGGGCCAGCCAACTGGAGGCCCTCATCGGAGCGCAGCGCGCGAGTTTCCTGCAGGAAATGTCCAGCACCTGGATTGGATCCGACCTCGGAGAATTTGGGGAAGCCGAGCGCACCATTACGTTTACTGAAAAGCGCGGAAGCTTTGGGGTCTCTGACCGCAATGATCGGGGCTACTCCGCCAACACGGGCACCGGCGGTCCCGCTCCGGTGCCGCCCGGCTGGCGCCACCTCATTGTGCGCCCGCCGGAGGGCGGCCCGCCGGCGTTGCGCTTCTAAAACCGCAACACCTCGAACTCCGCATCGAACCAAAGCCCGTTGAACTCCAGCTGAAAGCCGGGCGGCTCGAAGCTGCCGTGGAACCACGTCACCTCGTTGCGCTGGGTCAACAGGCCGGCCATCTCGTCAAACACCTCCGGGCCCAAGGCCACCAGCCCATAACGATCCGTGCGCAACTCTGCCTTGGCCATCGCGCGAATGAGGTTGTCGACTTCCTCACGCGATCGTTTCACCACCCAAATCTCGGCCTCGGGCACCTTCACCGCGAGGCGGTCCAACTTGTCGACACTGCACTCGCCGCATTCCACCCACAGCACTGGTCGCAAGGTGTAATCAAGGGCCAAAAGGTCCGGCTCAAACGGAATGTTGTCGTCGTGCAGCCGGGGTTCCATCTGAATCTGTTCCCGGAAAAACAGGAGATAACCGAGGAACTTCAGCAGCACATGTTTCTCCGTCTCCGTCTCGCGCTGGCCGACGATCAGCTTGCCGGGGAGCGGCCGTCGCCGTTCCTCGCTCTTCAGATTAAATGCATATTTACCGCTCATCGGGCGCCCGTTCATAACAGGCGGCCCGGCCGGGCACAATTGGGGATTCATCCGCGTGTCTGCGGACGGTGCATCTCGAAGTTGTTGGATCGGAGATCGGAGCGCGGACCTGTGGTCCGCAGTGGGTGGAATCGGCCATGTGCGTTCGAACCCTCGAGCGTCGTCGCCGGCCCAGGCCGCTGCGGGCTGAAAGCCTAATGCCTTTCGGTAATTTTAGGGTTGGTTTTGTGGATACGAATGCTGATGGGATGATCGAGGGATTTCTGATCACGTTTGCGTGGCCATCTGCTCTTGGCCTGGCGAACAACGCGGGGGCAAGACCGTGCGCGTTTTTTGGCCATTTTCATCTGAGAGGCCATCCAGTAAAAGCGATCGACCAGTTGTTGCTTTTGCGGCTCGCTTAAGATGTCGCCGCCCAAGAGCAACGTCAGCCACAGCGGTTGGAGCAAATCCCACACTTTGAGAAAGCTGATGCGATGAGTCAGCTCTTGGTCCGGCTTGAGCTTGGAGCGCTCGTTGGCGACCAAGGCGCTGCCGATGATCATGGCCACGACTTCTTGTGCCGCCGTCTCCACCGTCTGGCTGCGCAGCAGATTCTTGGTGCCCAAGCCCGATTTGAGTTCGCGAAAATACAACTCATGTTCCCACCGGCTGGCGTATAATTCGACCAGCGCTTGCGCCGGCCATTGGATGGGGTCGAGCAAGGTGGTCCAAAATCGCACCTCGACCGGCCGCTGATCCTTGCGGCGCAGGACCGCCCGGATCTCTCGGACCAAGACCGTGCCTTCGACGCGGTGCTTGCTGCCGGGCACCAAGGCATTGACCTCGACCAAGGCGCTGCCGTCGGCCAACCACTGGACCACTCGAGCGACTCGAGCCCCGATCTTGACGCGCACCAGAAGATGTCCGCTTCGTGGTTGGAGCACCTCCAGGGCGCGCAGAATAAAAGCGCCACAACCGTAGAGGCGATCGCCCAGGAGCAAACACTTCTCGGGCAGCCGGGCCAGCAAGTCTTTACTTAATTGCCACTCGGACTCGGCCGCTCGGCCCAAAGCCGCCGCCAGTGGATTATGCATGACCAATTCGACCAGGGCCGCGCAACGCAATTTGGCAAAGGCCGACGACGCATGCTGGTTGCGCCCTTTGCCCAGCTGTTGGTTGACCGAGGGCGTATTGGCCACGCTAAATTCCACCGCGTCGACGGCCACCAAACGCAACCCGCCATAAAAACCCTCCGGTGAAGCCTTGGCCAGCGGTCGCAGGATGCGTTCCAAGAGCTGCGCAAACACCTCAAAGGGCAAGGCCTGCCGTCGTTCACTCAAGGTTCCTTCACTCAGCTTCATTCCCATTAGCATCAACAGATGCTCGGCGAAGGTCCCAGCACAATTGACCGTGTAATGAAAGAGGATCGCGGCTAACAATTGGCCGCGACTCAATTTGTGGGCCGGTCGTCCGCCACCGTTTTTCTTCGCGGTCAATCCGCACAGTTCCTCCCAGCCGATCCGCTGCTGGAGCAAACCCATGAAGCCGGCACCGTCTTTGGGCGCTTGCTCGAAGGCGACGCGGGCGGGATTCTGCTTTTTCTTCTTCTTTGCACCACGAGTTTTGTTCATCCCGAGCTTACTAGGGATAAATCGTGCAAAGTACAAGGCAAAAATTGCCTACCTGCCTAACTATCCACAGAATTCACCGAATTACCGAAAGGCATTAGGCTGAAAGCCCGCGGTCCGGCCAAGTATGCTGGCGCGGCGCTCAAGATTAAGCCCGGCCCGGCCAGACCCGGTGCCTAGCGTCCGCACTCTTGCGCGCCAACTGAATCGTTCCAGCTATCGCTACGGCTTGACCGCGCGATAGAACTGGGCCGCATTGGTCAACGTAAGACCCGGGATCAGGCCAGTGGTGCTGTTCAACGTCAGATTGGTCAGCGGCGCCCAATTAACACCGGGCTGGAGACTGTTCTTTCGCTGGATCAGGTATTCCACCCCGGGCTGCCCCGACAGCACGAGTGTCCCGGTTTGGTTGGCTTCCACGCGCAGGACCAGGAACGGAGCGGCCGGATTTTCGCACAAAATGGCGCGATAAAAGATCGTCGGAGCCGGATTCGCGGGCAGCGGCACGGCGATCGACTGACCGGATAGCGAGTATTGGCCCACGTTGGACCACACTGGATTAATCAAGGTGGTCGCGGATTGCAGTTGGACACAGAGGCCCGGCCGGCCGAAGACGGTCACCGTCCGCTCCGGAGTCGAGACCGCCACCAGCACCGGCTGATCTCCAACGAGCACAATTCGCCCGGCACGCCCGGCGGTATTCGGGACGGCGGTGGCATCCGACCGGATTGCGACCACATTCGTCGCCACCATCTCGACCGTGCCCGAGGTGTTGCTGTTGTCCGCCACAAAGCCGACGCGCAACAGCGTTTGGTTGGTGGCCGCACCCGTTTCTGGACGAAGCAAAACGGTGGCCCGATACCGATTCGAACCCAGCGGCTGCCAGGTAGAGCCGAGAACGTCCACCGACGGCGCCTGAAGAACCAGATTGGTCAAGCGGGAGCGAGGACCCGCGATCTCAAAGCTCAGATTGGTGACGGCGATGCCGGAATCATAGCGGACCGGCACCGAGCTGGTCTGGCCGCCCAACACGGAGCCATCGCCGACACTCACCACCACATCCGGCAATGTATCGCGAACGTTGATGACAAAGCTGCGGGTGGCCGCGAGGTTGGGGAAGCCGCTGTCGCGCACAACGACGGCGACCACATAGTCCGCCGGCCCCTGGATTGAACTGGGTCGCCAGGTGAACAGGCCGGTGTCGGGGTCGATGGCTGATCCGGTGGGAGCGCCTGCTCCGAGGCTGTAGGTCAGGGTTTGCGCCGGCAAATCCGGATCGGTGGCCTCGACCTGAAGGCGGACGACGGCGCCTTCGGGCACGCTGCGATTCGTGATAGCCGTGAGCACCGGCGGCCGGTTGGGAGCTGAGGTCAGCAACGTCCACGACTGCGTGAGCACTCCGCTCCCTCGGTTGCCGGCCAAGTCCTCGATAGAGGGCAGATTCAAGGTCAGCTCGTAGTTGCCCGGGTTGACGTTCAGGTTGGTCAGGTGGAGACGATATTGAGCGGGGCTCAAGGTCGTGATCGTCGCGACAGGCGAGATCAGGTTCGGGCCACCGTCACGTCGGAGACTGAATGCAGCCCGAGTGACAGTGGATGGATTGACCGGCTCCGAAAACGAAAACTCGATGGAGGGGACCGGATTGGTGCGGGGATTGGGCGTGACCGCCGCCAGCGAACCATTGGGCGCGGTTTGATCGATGAACACCGGGAAGTTCACATTGCTGGACACGTTCTGCGCGGAATCAACGCTGTAAACCCGCAAGGCATGGCCGCCGGCGGCGCCGAATGTAATCGCTTTCGTGAACGACGTGCCGTTGACCGTCGCGGTCCCGAGATCCGCGCCGACCGTGTCGTCGTAAACCCGCACGGTCAACCCTGTCTCGGCCAGCACGCCCGCGAGCACGACCTGATTGCTCGCGGTGATGGCGTCGTTGGCGGAGGCGCCGGTGTCGGGAGCAATCGCCAGCTGTCGCGGTTCAATCGGCTTGGTCAGATCGAGCGTCCAGCTCTGGGTGCGAGTTCCAAAGCCCGAATTACCGGCCGGATCCTGAATGCCGGTGGTGGAGACGACGAGGGCGTAGGCACCCGCCGTGCCCTGAACCCAGCTGAAGTTGCTGATGCGATAGGTCGTGTCGTCGACCGAATTCACCTGCACATCGCTGGTCAGAAGATTCGGGCCGCCGTTGCGGCTGAGCGTAAGATCACGCCAATCAAACGATGCCGGGTTGATCGGACGCGCAAACGTCACCGTCAGCGCCTGCACCACAATGTTGCGCAGGCTCGGGGTCACCGATTCCAGCTCGGTAATGGTCGGACCGGCGGTCAGCATTGACCAGGATTGGGTCAGGAAGCCGAGCCCGGGAGTTCCGTTCGAAGTCGTGACTCCGGCCCCGAACGCCGTCACGGCGTAAACCCCGTCCGCCAGGGTGAGCCCCTGCAGGTTATCGAGACGGAACGTCGTGGCGTTGATCGGCGTGAGCGACGCAGTCGAGTTGAGGAGGTTGCCCCCGCCGTCACGGGTCAGCGTGAGATCGGCCAGCGTAAACGTCCCGGCGTCGATCGGCTGGGTGAAGGTGATGTCGAGGTTCGTGACGGCCACATTGCGCGGATTGGGCACAGGCTGGGTGATGGAGGCCACCACCGGGGCATCGACGCCCTTGGCCCATGCGAAAACACCGTCGCCCGCGATCGCGTTCCCGCCCGCATCGATGATGTCCGCGCCGAGCACCGTGAACCGGTAGTTGCCATCGGCGCCGGTCAACGGAGCGAGCCCGAGCACGCGATAGACGTTGGTTCCGATGTTCGTGATCGTCACCCCGGCGGTGATGAGATTGCCGCCGCCGTTTCGGGTCAGGACTAGATCGGCGGTGCTGAAGCTGGCGAATTCGATCCGTTCAGAAGTGACGATGTCGATCTGGCTGAGCGGGCCTGTTTGCACTGTGGGCACGCCCGCGCCGACACTGAGGATGGCAGGAGCGACACCGTCCAGAATTCGGTAGTAGAGCGTGTATGACCCGGTGCCATTGAAGTCCACCAGATGGAACAGATTCTCGCGAATCGCGCCGGCGAGAGTGGACGGGAAGGAACGATCCGTGGTCCAAGCATTGGTGCCGACCGCGATTTCCTTTCCGTCGGAGCGCACCACCCGGTAGAGGCGGAAGCGCGGACCTGGGTCGGCCAGCCGGAGATACGTCCAGCCCGCCGGCATGCTGGCGTTGACCTGAACCTGAAGCCGATCCGCGGTGACGGGTGCGCTGGCTGCGGCTCCGGTCGCGAGCGATACTGGCGCCTGCGAACCGTTGCTGAACCAGAGCGTGTCCGGAAGATTGTCGATGTCGGGCACATCATTGACCAGGAAGTCGCTGAGGGCATCGTCCCCGGCGCGATCCGCCCGGACCACGTGGATCAGCTCGTGCAACGTCACGCTGTCCAGCAACGAGGTCCGTTCATCTCCCAGCACATCGAGGTGTTGGAAGGACGCGTTGTATTCGATGAACTTGCCCTGGAGCGTCGAAGTCATCAGGAACGTGGCGATCTGGGACTTGCCCGCCTCGATGTCTCCCATGGACAAGGTGAGCGAAGGCGTGATGGGTTTGTTGCCGACCTGGGTGCCAATCAGCTTGAAGTCGATGAGCAAGCCCTTTTCGTTCTCGATGATGGTTGGCTGCGAAGAGGTGATGCGCAGATTTCGCGCCGGGCCTTTGCCCAGATTGCGCACCAGCAGGCCGAGCGCGAACGGCTCGGATGGCTCGATTTCGTCCGTGAACGGATCATCGCTGAAAACATCGCGCTGGAGGAAATAATCGAAGTTGAGCGACGGGTCGGGAAAGACCGTGAGCGGCTCGGGAGCCAGCGGCACCTCGACGCGAGTCCCGGCGTTGTAATACACGAGGGTGCCCCCGAACCGGTAGAGCTGGGGCGCATCGGGCGCCGCCTCGCGGGTTGGGACGAACGTGTATTTGGCCGACCCCTTGCCGCGCGCGGCGATCGTTCCAGTTCCATTGACGGCGGACAAACCCGACAGATCCGGGCCCAGCACGGCGAAGCGATCGTTGGCGTTCTGACCGGCCGCGTCGCGGATGTCGAGTGTCACCTGCACGCCGGTGAGCGGAAAGTCCGGATTGCCATTGTCGATTTCCAGCGCGCCAAGGAAGGCTTGGCGGGTCAAGGCGGCCTCCTGCTCCAGGCGCAGCCGGACGCGCGCGCACACGCCGCCCGGACGGGTTCCGGCCGGCTGGAGCGAACCGCCGGTCGCAACCGACACGCCATGCAAACCAGGTTCGCAATCGCCACCGTCGTAGTCCCAGTAGATGGGTTGCTCCGCCGGTTTGCCGAGGGACGCCGGGCTGCTGTAATAAGTCCCGCCACCGCCACCCGGAATGTCCCCAGGCGTCGAGGGCTTATACGAAGGGAGATTCCAATTTGGGCAGATGCAATTCGCGCCGGCGGCGGCGCCGCCGCCCACAGCCGTACCCAGATCCTTGGTGGCAATGCCACACGCCGCCTTCATCAAGGCGAGCGCGCACGGATCCGTGATGCCGAGGCAAATCGCCGCCGCGTTAATCAAGTCGCAGGCGCAATCCGTCGGCAATCCCTTCAGATCGATCCCCTTGCCCTTGATAACCTTCTTTGCGTTGTCCTTCAGCTTGTCCTCCAGCAGATCCTGCAGATTGTCCCAGCAATCCGGCTTGGCGCAGCTCATCTCCAAATCGGCCTGCAAGCCGTGCCAGCGCCGATCGGCGCCACAGATCCACGACCACTTCACCTTGATCTCCGGCAGCGCATCGCACCCGGTAAAGGTCTTGCCGCACGACGGCAGATCCGCCGGTGCAAAAATGCCGCCGCCGTTGGGCCCGTTGAAGGCGAGCGTGGGCGCGCCCGGCTTGGCCCGGACGGTCACTGGAATGCTAATCGTGGATTTCGCCGGCAAAACATCCACCACTTCCACCAGCGGGGTAAACTCGAACGAGTCATCGATCGGCACGGTGACCGTCACGCGCTCGGCCGCGATCAAGCCGTGATTGCTCAGCTTCAGCTCAAACTGACTTTCGCCCCCGGCTCGGATCAACAACCCGATCTGCGGATTGTCCAAGGTGACCACGGGAATCGGCACTTCCGTCTCAAAGACCGGCTCCAACACAATCTTGTAGCGATCTTCGATCGTCGTGGGAGTCACCGTCCATCGATACGAAACCGTCTGACGATCAATGAACACAACGCGCGCGCTTTCGACACCGGCCACGATCTCGACCGGCCCGGCAAAACTCGCGTGCTGGCTGGCGGTCACCCGCATCTGATAGAAGCCCTCCGGCAGACCCGGCAATGAGACCGAGCCCGAGGGGAACGTCGTTCCCTCCGCCACGGTGGCGCCCGTGTAAGGATCCGTCAGACGCACGAGCGCATTGGTCACGCGCGGCGCGCCGTCAACATAGTAAGTGTAGTCGTCCTGCACCTCGACCCGCAGATCGCCGGTCGCGGTCGACATGACCCGCAGGCGCATGGGCACCTCCAGGCGGGCATTCGCGCCGAGCACGTAGAGCTGGGCGTTGAACAGCGTCAAGGCCGCGGTGGCGGGCGGGGTGACCAACAGCGTCACGCGCGTGCTCTCACCGGGTCCCAGTGACGGCAGATTGCTGGGCGAGCTCAAGGTGATCCAGGACAGGTCTGGCGCGACCACGCTCAAATCGCCGGAGGCAATGCCGCCGATGTTGGCGACCTCGAGCGAGATGGCTTTCTGGGTGCCGCGCGCAATGCCACAATCGATCAAGCCTGGCGTGGACACCAGCGTCGTGGTCAAAGGCTGCAACGAAATCCGCACGGAGGTGTAGGCCGTGGCGCCTTCCGCCGTGGTGATCCGCAGCCGGGTGATGATGGTGGCGCTGACCACATTCGTGGCTGTCAATTGGTAGGTCAGAACCACGCGACCCGAAGCGGGCAGCGCTTCGGCAACCTGAATGGACGGCACGACAAAGCTCGGGAGGTTTTCGAAGCTGGCGCTCAGACCCGAGAGCGGCAGGTCACCCAGATTGACCACTTCCACCGTTCCCGTGTGGGTGATATGCGGGAAGATGCGCGGAGTGATTTCATAGTCGGCAAAGCGCAGTCCAAAAATACTGACCGTGTCCTGCGTGGTGTCCGTCGCAACCCCGGGATGATCCGCGCCCATGAGGACCAGGCCCGCCTCGCCGGGCAAGGGCCGGAAGACGGTGTTGATGTTGCCGTTCGTGTCCGCAAACGCGTCGAACTCACGGCGCACCCCTTTCACCAGCGTCCGCACGGTGACGCGCACATTGGGGACGGACGCGTTATCCGCCGGCCGAAACGCGCGGCCCGTCAGCGGAACGGGCGTCCCCGCCACGGTGGATTCGAGCGCGGCCGAGATGGTGGCCCGATAGGCCGGGCTCACGGTGATGGTGCCCGCCGCCACGAATCGGTTGTTCTGCCGATTGCCGTCGTTGAGCGTCAGGTTTTCGTCGACGGACACCAGCACGTAATAGGTTCCAGCCGCGCCCGGCAGCTGGGCCGCGATGGTTGAGGTATAGGAACCGCCCACCGGCACATCGGTGAAATGCGAGGCCTGACCCACAAACCGCAATCCATCCCCCGCCGGCGAGGTCGCCAGGTAAACCCGGTCCACCCACAAGCCCTCAGCCAACGCGAGGCCGCTGTTCGTGACCGTGAAGCGCAGCGGCACCAACGTGTCGGTCAGCGCCACATTCGTCACCGTTACCGCCACCGGACGCAAATCCGGCAAGTCCACATCCGACACGTTCAACGTTGCCGCACCCGGACTGAAGCCCGCCGCCGACGCTGTAATCGCCACGGACTTCGTGCCATCCGGCAGGCCGTCGACGACGCCGTCGATCCGGAACGTCGCCAGGCTCTGGCCGCTGTTGATGGTGACCGTCGCCGGCACGGTGGCCTCGGCCGTTCGGCTGCTGGCCAGTTGCACGACCAGGTTGCTGCTGGTGCTGGTGTTACGGCTCACCCGGCCCGTGGTGAAACCGGATTCGGCAATCACCCCGCCATCAATGGTCACCGTCAACGCCGGCCCTTCGTCATCGGCCACCGTCAGGTTCGTGACCACGGCCGAGGTCAGCAACGGCACGCCCGAGACATCGTCGGTGGGAATGACGCGCAACTCGACGCGACGCGGTCCATCGACCACGGCATTGTTGTAGACCGTGATCGGCACCACCACGGACGTGGCATTGGACAGAATGGTGGCGGTGGACGGCACCGAAGCAGCGCTCCCGTTGGTGCTAACCAGGGTGAACCGGGCGCGTCCGCCGGGTGCCGCACGCGAGATGGTGAGGAACGCCGCCGGGTTGACGGAATTCTCCGGAATCACGGTCTGACTGAGCGAGAGCGTCAGCGCCGGGAGATCGTTGTCGAGAAGCGTGAACGACGCCGGCTCGACTTGATAGCCATCCAGCGAAGCGGAAATGGCCACTGCCGTGGGAACGTTGATGACATCGTTGTCACCGATGGCCACCGAGAAGAACGTCGAACGCGCGCCCGCCGGAATCGTCACTTGCGCCGGAACCAGCACACGGGTGGCGTCCGAAGAAATCAAAGGAATCACCAGCGGACTATTGGTTGACGTGTTGCGTGAAATGAAACCCACGGCAGCTCCCTCCCCATCACCCTCGGTTAGGGTGCCCACCGCCAACTGCAACGTCAGCGTCGGCGTATCATTGTCGAGCACGGTGACCGTGTCCGCCGCCGGTGCGAATCCCGCCGCCGCCGCCTGCACCGTCACGACGGAGTTGCCATCATCCAAGGTGTTCTCCGGCGCGGTCACCTGGAAGCCCACTGCCGACTGACCGGCGCCGATGGTCACCGTGGCGGGAACGGTCAGGCGCGTTGGGTCGCTGGAGGTCAGGTCGAACGTTGCGGCGGCGGTGAGACTGCCATTGCGCGTCAGTGTCGCATTCATCGTGGCTCCCTCGGTCAGGCTGCCGGCAGCCAAGGCCAGCGTCGTGCCCACCGGCACCGCGGTGGGAGAGGTTCCAATGGCCAGATTGTTTGATTCATTCAGCTCGAAGACACGGTCGGCGGAGTCGACGCGGACGATGAACCAGCGGGGACCGGAAATGAGCGTGGGCAACACCATGCTCTGCGTGCGGGACAAAAAGCCGCCGGCAGGAATTGCATTGGTGTAGACAAACGTTGCCAGCAACTGATCGCCGCCCACGACGGCGTCGTCGGACCAATACACCTGTTCCGACCACGAACCGGAGACCGGCCCCACCCCGACGTTGGTCAGTGCCCAACGCAGCTGGACCGTCGAGCCGGGCAGAGCGCTCGGCGGGTTGGTGATCGCCCCTGCCACGAGATCGGGATAAGCGGCGAGCGCGGCGACGAACGCGTTCGTGCGGGTGTTGTTCAGCTCGGCATTGCCCGCGCCATTGATCTCGAGCACCTGGCTCTGGGCATCCGCAGCGATCTCAATCTGGAAACCACCGGTGCCATTCGTTCCATCCGGCAAAATCACAGAGGCTTGACGGTCCCGGCCGTCTCCGGGCGCGATCGATCCATTGGCAATTGAGTCGTAGAGCACATTCACCGTGCTGACCTGGGTTCCGTTGGTGCGACGCAGGGTGACCCGATCCGAGAACGAGCCGGCCACAGGGGCGTTGCCGGCGTTGGTCAGGCGCCAGTTGATCGTCAGGCTGGAGCCCGACAGCGGAGACGCCGGCGCGATCGAGGCGCTGGCGACGCGAAGGTCCGGGTAGTCAGAGAGAGCCACCGACGCGGAGACCGCCGCGGCATTGTTCGTTTCAGCGTTGCGTCCGGCTGCGTATTCGAAGAGCGAATCGTAGATGTCGGCATTGATCGTGACCCGCAACTGGCCGGCGGCGTTGGTGGAGTCGGGCAAGGTGAAGCTGAGGCTGCGCGGCACGCTGGCGCCCGGGGCGATGGCCCCGAGGTCCGCCGAGTTGAACGGCACGGTGCCGTTGAACAGCGTGACATTGAGCGAGGTGTTCACAATCAGCACGCGGTCCCACCACAAGCCCGCCGCCGGACCGTTGCCCGTGTTGGTCGTCTGCCAGAGAACATAAAGCGCGCTGCCGGAGAGCAGGTTGTTGGTCGGCTCAACGCGCAAAGCCGCGACCTGCAGATCCGGATACGGCGGCAGGGCGCTATTGATGGTGATCTGGGTGGTGTTGTTGGTCTCACCGGGCGCCCCGTTGCTCCATTCAGTCAGCGCATCGAAATAATCGGTGGTGACACTGATCGCGATCGAACCAGCCCCGGACGGGCCGTCCGGAAGACGGAACTTGGACTCGAACGTGCGCGTGCCACCGGAGGGAATCGGGGAGTTGCCCGCGATGGCCGGGTCATAAAGCAGGGAGACGTCGCGCAGGTTTACGCCCGTCGTGTTGTTGCGCACCAGCAATCGATCGTAGTAGCGATCGACGACGGAGGCAGCTCCGGCATTGGTGAGGGTCCAGCGAATGGTCAACTCAACCCCGGACTGAAACACCGCGGGACTCGGCACCGTGATCGCTGACACGATCAAATCGGGCGCCTGCAACGTGGTGAACGTCCGATCCACCGAGACTGCCTCGTTGCCGACCGCATCCGCCGAGCGAACCCGATAGTGATAAAGCGTTCCCGGAATCAGGCTGGTGAGCGTGATGCCGTGCTGGGTGCGGAGCGCGCCGTTAAAACGATTGGTCAGGGTATACGCGGCGGTCAGGCCATACTCGACCGCTTCCGTGGAAGGCTCATCCGTCTGCCAGGAAACGACGGCCTGGCGGATCCCGGGCACGTTCGTCAACTGGCTGATGACCGGCGGAAGCGCATCAACGAACAATTGAGCCGGAAAGCTGTTGGTTGATCCGGCCGGGTTGCTGACGGCAACCGAGTAGGCGCCGGCATCGGCCAGGGTCACGCCGGACACGGACAGCGTGGGCGTCAGGGCGCCGGAGATGCGCGCGTCATTGGCCAGGGGCGCGCCGTTGAACCGCCATTGGTAGCTGAGCGGGAACGAACCGGAAGCCGCCACCGTGAAGGTGGCGACCGTGCCGGGAGCGTTCGTGCGCGTGAGCGGCTGGTTGACGATCACCGGCGGTTGGGAAGGACGACAGAGTCCGAGCGGGCCGGCGCCGTAAATGGCGGCGATCTCCGCGCCCGACAGCGCGCGATTGACGAGAATGACTTCGTCCAACAAACCGTCGAGAAACCCGGCACCCTCGGCACTGCCCAGGGTCAGCGGGGCAGCAATATCCGCAATCGGGCTGGCATCAGTTTGTGAGGCGGCTTGCACGCCGTTGGTGAAGACGCGATAGACGCCGTTGCTGCGACTGAAAGCCAGGTGGTACCACGTATTGAGCTGCGGGTTGAAAGCCGTCTGCGCCAGGAAACGCGGCCCGGGGCCGGGTCCGTTCAGGTGCACATTCAGAAAGCCGCCGCCCAACCCGAAGGCCCACTTGTTCAGGTTGCCAGAGCCCTCGTCGTGCCCAATTAGAAAAGCCGCCGGGTTGCCGAGCGTCGACGCGCGCACCGAGCGGAAGTTTACCCAGAGCGCGCTGCTGAAATTGTTGGTGCCGAAACTCCACGCGGCATCGTCCGGAACTTCGATGTAGTCATTCGCGCCGTCGAGGTTGAAGGCCTGACCGACCCGGCCGGTGGCGAACGCGGCGCCGTTGCGTTGCCCCCCATCGTGACTGCCGAGCGCGTCATCGGCCGTGCCTTCCGCCGACCACCAGGCCAGCAGATCCTGAGGCGCGGGCGTGCAAGCGCCGAGGACGGTGAGGCTGACATTGGCCGCCGCATAGTCCGTCTGCCACACGATGCCCTCGGGCAGGGTCTGACTGGTGAAGACATTGGTTGCTGACGGGAAGGTGACGACGGTGAACTTGTTGCCCACCACTGGCTGATAGCCACCCGTCAGATAGGCGCTGAACGTGCCGCCCAACGTGACCGGATTAAAATAGGCGAGCCGCCCATAGTCGTTGAGCGCCCGCAACGCGATTCGGGTGGTCCCATTGGTCACCACCGCGGAACCGAAAAAGGCGAGCGTGCCCGAGACGGCTTCCATTACTCCGACATTCTCGAACGCCACGGGGTAAGAACTGTTCACACCGATCCGCGCCGACCCGGTCCCCGCGCTTTTGCGCAACAAGCCGCTGTTGCGGAACGGAGGATTGCCGTTGATGCCGTAGAGATCAGCGTCGCTTTGAAAATCCCACAACCCCGTCGAGTAAACCTGCGCGCCATTCTGGCCGTAGAGGTAGAGGGTCGCTCCGTTCTGAAGGAAGACCGAGCCGCGGTTGGTCAGCGGGCCGTTCAACTCCCGCGCGACGCTCGTGGTCAGCGTCAGCACGGCGTTGCTTTCGATCACGATCGGCCCAGACCACGCACCCGCCGTCCAGGTGACCGCCGCCCCCGGGCCGATGGTCAATGGTCCCGACACGGCCTGACAGATCAGCGTGCCGAGGACAACGTTTGTGCCCGTAAGCGCCGCGCCTTCGAGCGCAAGATTGGTGATGGCACCGCCCGCCTGAAACGCAGGAAGGGGGGCCACATTTCCCCCCGTGAGCCGCAGCCCGGGAATGCGGTCGAGCAGACGCGCGGTTCCGGAGGTGAACCTGGTCTCTCCCGCGCCCGTGACCGTCGGAGCGTTCAAGCCCGTTTGAGTCCATGTCCCGGCCAGTTCAACCCGCGCACCCGCCACCGTCGCAAATGCTCCGGAGAGATTGCCGTTGCCGAAGAGCTGAAGGACACCCGACTGCGCGGTCACCGAACCGGAGTTCTCAAAGGTGATCGGATACGAGGAAAACACGCCCAACCGGGCCAAACCGGCGCCGCTGCTCTTGAGCAGCTGACCCGAATTCCGGAACAGAGGGACTCCATCGAGACCGAAGACATCGGCATCACTCTGAAAGTCCCAGCTGCCTTCGTTGATGATTCGCGCTCCGCTGTTGCCGTAGAGATACACCGAACCGCCACCTTGCAACTGGACAGTGCCGAAGTTCGTCACCGCGGACGCGAGGGTTTTCGTAGTCGTCGAGGCAAGGGTCAACGTGGCCCCTCCCTGCACCGTCACCGGGCCGGAGATGGTCCCATCCGTCCACGAGACGGTCGATCCCGACAGCAACGTGAGCGGTCCCGTCACCGATTGGCAGACCAGATTACCAGCGACCCGGTTTGTGCCCGCCAAGGCAGCGCCCTGCAAGGTGAGGTTGGTAATCACGCCGCCGGCCTGGAAGCCAGGCAGAGGAAGCACGCTGCCACCGACGAGTTGCAGGCCGGGAACGGCATTCAGCAACCCGAGCACTCCGGCGGTGAACCGAGAGTTGCCGGGGCCCGAGACAGTGGGGACGTCAGGGGTGGGCTGCGACCAGGTCCCACCGAGAATCTCCACGCGGGCCGCAGCAACCGTGGTGCGCAATTCCCCGGCCAGCACGCCGTTGCCGAAAACCTGCAGTCCTCCCGTCTGCGACTCGATCACACCCTGGTTCTGGATCGTCAGCGGGTAAGAGCTGTAGACCCCAAGCCGTGCGTTTCCCGTTCCGGCCGACTTGCGAATCGTCCCTGTGTTACGGACCACGGGCAGGCCGTTGATTCCGTAAAGATCGCGATCGCCGGCGATCTCGAAAAGCCACTCATTAAACAACTGCGCGCCATTGGCGCCGTAGAAGTAAATATCACCGCTGTTGGCCGCGACCTGAATCGTGCCCCGATTGGTGACCTGCGCATTCCAGGTCTTCGTGGCTCCTCCTTCGATGATCATGAGCGCGTTGCTTTCGATCGTCAGCACGCCGTTGAGGCTGCCATCGCGCCAGCGCATCGTCCCCGTGACCACGTTTGTCCCGGACAGTGAGGTTCCTTCGAGCACAAGATTGGTAATCGCACCGCCGCCCTGAAACCCGGGCAGAAGAACAACCGAGCCGCCGGTGAGCTGGAGATTCGGGATTTGGTTCAACAGGCGGAGGACGCCGGCGGTGAAGCGAATGCTGCCAGGCCCCGAAACAACCGGGACATCCGCCGAAAGCTGGGTCCAGGTCCCGCCTAACAACTCGACCCGCGCGCTCGCCAGCGTGGTGGACAGCTGCCCGGCCAGAGTGGCATTGCCGAACACCTGCAACACCCCGGACTGGGACTCGATCATCCCCAAATTCTCCAACGTGATGGGATAGGAACTGTAAATCCCCAACCGGGCGGTTCCCGTCCCAGCCGACTTGCGAATCGTGCCCGTGTTGCGAACCACCGGCAGGCCGTTCAACCCGTAGAGATCTCGATCACCGGCAAACTCGAGCAGCCCCAGGTTTTCCAGGCGCCCACCACTCGAGCCCCGGAGATAAACGTCGCCCGTGCTGGCCGTGAGCTGAATCGTGCCCCGGTTGGTGACAGACGCGTCCCAATTCTTGGTCGGCGAATTCTCGACGACCATGACGCCCGTGTTCTCGATGGTCAGCATCCCGGCGATGGATCCGTCGCGCCAGCGCAGCGTCCCCGCCAGCGTGTTGGTTCCAGTTAAAGTCGCCCCTTCCAGCACCAAATTGGTGATGGCGCCGCCCGCCTGAAAACCGGGCAGGAGCACAACGGAGCCCCCGGCGAGTTGCAGGTTGGGGGGCTGGTTCAACAGCTGAATGACGCCCCCAATGAAGCGCGCGCTGCCGGGGCCCGTGATGGACGGGGCGTCCGGCGAAAGCTGAGTCCAGGTTCCGCCCACCCATTCGACGCGCGCGGTATTCGTGGTGGTGACGATCTGTCCGGCGAACGTGGCGTTGCCAAAAATCTGAAGCACCCCGGCGCGGGATTCGAGCAGCCCGAGGTTTTCAAACGTAACCGGATACGAACTGTTGATTCCCAACCGAGCGGTGCCGGTTCCGGCTGATTTCCGGATGGTTCCCGTGTTGCGGACGGTGGGAATACCGTTCAGGCCATAAAAATCCCGATCGCCGGCGAACTCCAGCAACCCCGGGTTTTCGAGGCGCCCACCGCTCGTTCCGCGGAGATAAACATCGCCCGTGCTGGCCGCGAACTGAATCGTGCCTCGATTGGTCACGGACGCGTCCCAATTCTTGGTCGTCGAATTCTCGATGACCATGACGCCCGTGTTCTCGATGGTCAGCCTGCCCGCGATGGATCCGTCGCGCCAGCGCAGCGTGCCCGCCAGCGTGTTGGTGCCGGTTAACGTCGACCCTTCGAGGATCAAATTCGTGATGACCCCACCCGCTTGGAAACTGGGCAACAGCACAATGGAACCTCCGGCCAGTTGCAGGTTGGGCGGCTGGTTCAACAATTGGAGGACGCCTCCAATGAAACGTGCGCTGCCGGGGCCCGTGATGGACGGGGCGTCCGGCGAAAGTTGCGTCCAGGTTCCGCCCACCCACTCGACGCGTGCGGTATTCGTGGTGGTGACGATCTGTCCGGCGAACGTGGCGTTGCCGTAAATCTGAAGCACCCCGGCGCGGGATTCGAGCAGCCCCAGGTTTTCAAACGTAACCGGATACGAACTGTTGACCCCCAACCGAGCGGTGCCGGTTCCGGCCGATTTCCGGATGGTCCCCGTGTTGCGGACGGTGGGAATACCGTTCAGGCCATAAAAATCCCGATCGCCGGCGAACTCCAGCACCCCGCTGTTCTCAAGCCGACCGCCGCTCGTTCCCCGGAGATAAACGTCCCCCGTGCTCGCCGCGAACTGAATCGTGCCGCGATTCGTAACCGATGCGTCCCAATTCTTGGTCACCGAGTTTTCAATCACCAGCAGCCCGCTGTTCTCGATCGTCAGGACACCCGTGATGGAACCGTCGCGCCAGCGCAGCGTCCCGCCCAGTGTGTTGGTCCCCGTCAGGGTCGCCCCTTCGATCACGAGATTGGTGATGACGCCCGCGTTCTGAAAGCCGGGCATCAGCACAATTGAGCCCCCGGTGAGCTGCAGATTGGCCGGCTGATTCAACAACCGGATCGTACCGCCAATGAATCGTGCGCTGCCGGGGCCGGTGACCGTGGGAGCGTCCGCCGAAAGCTGGGTCCAAGTGCCCCCGATAAATTCGACCCGCGCAGAGCTCGTGGTGGTGGAGATCTGCCCGGCCAACGTCGCATTGGCGTAGACCTGAAGCACGCCCGCACGAGATTCAATCAGCCCCAGGTTCTCCAGCGTCACCGGGTAAGCGCCGTTGATGCCCAGACGGGCCGTGCCGGTTCCACCCGTTTTTCGAATCGTGCCGGTGTTGCGCACCACTGGCAGCCCATTGAGACCATAGAGGTCGCGATCGCCCTCAAACTCAAGCACGCCTTCGTTCTCCAGGCGGGCACCCGAATTTCCCTGAAGATAGGTATCGCCGGAAGTGGAGGAGATCTGGAACGTGCCCCGGTTGGTGATCGCCGCATTGATCGTCTTGGTGGACGTCCCGGTGACCACAAACAAACCGCCCGCATCGATCGTCAGCCCGCCGCCCGCTGTCCCCGCGATGAATGTCAACGTGCCCCCTGAACGCACCCGGGTGGATCCGTTGAGCGTCAGCGCGCCGCCGGTCTGCTGCACTGCCTGCGCGCCCGCGCCACCACCGACCGTAAGCCCAGCGATCGTCGCGTTGGCCGGAACCGTCACCACATAGGTGCCGGCATTGGTGACAACCGCGACGTCGGTAGCCGCCGGCGACTGGTTCGGACTCCAGTTGGCTGCATCGCTCCAATTGCCGCCCGCGGTGTTGGTCCAGATCAGCGTGGCTGCGACCAAAGGTTGGGCGGCGCCCAGCAGGCCAGCCAAAACAAAAAACAAGCGCAAGTTCATAAAACAACGTCAGATACAACAACACCGAACGACCACTTCCCCGACCCCGTACAAAGCACGAACAGAATTCGGCTCGATTGAGCCGGATCCTATAACGAAACCCGTTCGCCCGGGCAAGCTATTGGCAGGTCAACTTTCGTTCCATCGCTACCTAAGAAAACAACCCAGCCGGATTACAAAGGTATCGGCAATAAACGAGCCGAGCCGAAGATCGGGCAATTCGGGTGGGGTGGGGGGGCGTTCCGCCGCCGGCCGCCGAAAGGCTGTCGCAAAATGTTCGCGCATCCTGATTCGGACGATGGTGAAGTTGACCGGATGGGCAGCGCGCTACGGAGCGCGCGCCTTACGCGGAGGCTCACACGAAGCCACCCGTTCCTTTCTTGACCTCCTCACCAGACATGAACCGGCGGACTGTCGGGCGGACTGCGGGCCCCGCGCTGCGGGGCCCGCAACGGCGCGAGCCGGAGACGACGCCTGAGGGTTCGTTCGTGCGCCGCCGATTCCACCCGCTGCGGACCGGAGGTCCGCGCTCCGGAGGGGAGGTTCATGGGAAGTTTTTACGAGATCTCAACTCGTGCCAACTGGCCCATGAACCGACAACGGTTCCCCCTCACCCGACCCCGCTTCGCGGGGCCACCGGGAGCGCCCGATCAAAATCAGAATCCGCACCTCACCGCCCCGGCGGCAGATGAGCCAGCGTCTGGCGCACTCGAGCTTCCTTTATTTGCCGCTCACCGCGATCCTCACGAATGTCGCGGGACTGGGCAAAGTTCGCATCACGTTTCCTTGGCGTTCGGCTGGTCTCGTTGCGATTGGCACCCAATCGGCGGGCGGGAGTCACCCTTGTGGACACAGGCTTGGTCGTCGTTTTCATAGGAACCTTTCCGACGCGTTGCCCCGAACGCCGAGCAGCTGGACTGTCGCACCAACGCTCAAGGGCACGTCTACGGCCAGCCTAACCTGAAGCACCCGACCCCACCCCGCCGGCCAAGTCTTGGCCCAATTGACTCGTCATTTGATGAGTCGAGATTCCCGACCAGTCCCAAGCCAGTTACTCCGCTCACTGCGATTCCATCGAAAACGCACCGAGTTCGATCGCGCCCGCAACCTCGGCCGCGTCGGCTGTCGTCGACCGGACTTCTGGAACGAAAACGGTCGTCTTGAGGCGGGCACGAACCACGCGCTTCTCGATCGGCGTCTCGCCCGTGCGCACCGCCGGTGCTGCATAGAGTTTTGCCTCCAGCACATAGCGCCCCGGCGGGATATCCTCGAACGACACGGAGCCGGTGGCATCAACCCGACCCAGGGCGCTGCGCTGACGGCGAGCCGCAGCAAGCACCGCCGGGCTGTGCGCGTATTCGCGCATCGCCGCAGTATGGGCCTCCTCCCGCACAAAGTTGGCGCGAATCGGGCGCGACGGCATCGTCACATCCGCGCTCAGCGTGGCCACCGTGTTGGTCCAAACCAGGAGAGATCCCGACAACGAAGCCGGCGGGAGCAAGCGCGCTTTCACGTGCGCCCCCGTCGTCGTCAACTCCACCGATTCCGACTGGCCAGCTTGCAAGGCAACCGTCACCTGCCCCACCCGCACCGACGGCTCGCCCAAAGAATTGGCCGAGGCTGGCGTGCGGGCGATGAGGAATTCGCCCGCTGGCAATTTGGAGAAAGTGAAGCGCCCCTCTGCATCCGTCGTGGCATTGCGCAGCACCTGCAGCTGGCCGCTCGAGTCCCAGACGAGGTCATTGAGCACAATGGTTTCACCGGATAGAGGGGTTCCACCGGAAAAGACGGTTCCTTCGATCCGGCCCCAAGGCCGCAGCGCCAGTTCTCGGATCTCGGCGCCAGACCGCGCGGGAGCAACCAGCCATCCATCGCGGTGAAACACCACGATGGCGCGAGCCCCGATGGGTCGGTCCAACGTGAAAATGCCGGTCGCATCGGCCGTTTCACGTTGCCCGTTCAATTCCCCCGGATTGTGGGACCAAACGGGCCGCGTCGCGGCAAAGGCCATCTCGGCACTATGCACCTCTTCGCCCGACGGCCCGCTCAAGCGAAACCGCATCGTGCCCCCAGGCTCCAAGGCGAGATCCAACCGCTGATCTCCGTCCTCGAATTGGTAGAATCGGCTCGAGAACGGTTCGTAGCCGGCGGCGCTGACGGAGACTCGCCACTGCGGAAAATATCCGACCGGCACGGCATCAAGGCGAACCTCGGCTGCAAATTCACCCTTCTCGCCCGCCGTCGGCAGACCTCCGCCGGGCGGCAACGTCGGATCATAGCTGACGGCGACGCTGAACTGCTCGATCGGCACGCCAGATTTCGCATCGGTCACCCGCCCATGAATGCGCACCAAATCCGGACTGCCGCCGCCCAAGGTGACGACGTTGTCGTTCCCCGCACGAAGGCGAAACTGGCGGAATCCAAACTGCGCGGAAGCAAAACCCATGACCACTTCGTTCGTGGGAGCGTCCTCCCAAACGAATCGTCCGTCGGCGTCCGTCCTGCCGTTCCACTCGAAGCCGGTCCCTGGATTGGCCACGTCGGGAACCGAGATCATCACCTCCGGCAATCCCTCCCCTTGCGGTCCCCCAACTCGCCCTCGCAACGCCAGCGCACGAGGTAAACGGAAGATCACGGGCGCCAAATCTGGTCCAGCCTGAACCACCGTCGAAGCCGTGGCAAAACCCGGCGCAGACGCCACCAGGATGAACTCGCGCGCTGGACGATTGCTCAAAGAAAACTGTCCGAAGAAGTCGGTGTCCACCCGGGACAAAATCCGCAGGTTGCCCCATTGAATGCCCTCCGCCACCGACGCGCCGCGGATCGGCTCCCCCTCGGCGGTCAACACCCGCCCGGCCACCAAATGGCCCCGCGGGATCAACAGCCGGGCACTGCCCGATGCCAAATCATCGAAGGAAACCGGGACAGCGTCGTCCGGAGGCAACTCATCCCGTGGAGGCGTCCGATACCGATGACGCGACCCGTCGTTCGAACGCAGCTTGATCTCCAACGAACGCAGGTCGGACGGATACTGGCTGAACGCAAAACGTCCGTTCCGATCCGTCACCACCCGGTCCGGCCCGAGGTCGTCGACATCGATCGAGTATTCGGAGTATTCCTCCACCCGCCGCTCCGCCTGGCCAATGGTGTAGCCGCGATAGTTGCTCGCGCTGACGCCCACCTGAACTCCGGGCATCCCCTGCCCCGCCTCGTCCACCACTACTCCCGACAGGGTGATGCCGGGCGAGAGACGAACGGTATGTTGCGTGCCAATGAGACTAATGACTTGGCCGGTAGTCGAGATCCAGTGAATCTTCCGCGGCGCAAAATTGGTCGCGCGAACCCAGACACTGAACTGATCCATCCGCTCGGCCCCAGGCAGTCGCTCCGGCACGCGCAATCGAATGACACCATTGGAATCGGCCCGCATTCTCGGGCGTTCCTGACCGGTTAACGCCAGCAGCGAATGCGTCGCGCTCGCAGAGTGAACGGGGTCGCCCGTGGCCTCCGCCAAAACCGTGACTTCAAGCAGGCGCAGGGCGAGAGCTGGCCCGCCAGGTCCCGATCCATCCAACACCGTCGCCGCAGACACCGCACCCCCCACCTCCGCCCCACCATCAGGCCCAGCTGCCGCAACGACCGCTTCAGCGACGCTTTGAACGGGAATCCCCGCCTCATCTCCCGACTGCAACCATCCGAGGCCGGACGACACCAAAAGCGCACCGGTCACCGCGCCGATGCCGATCACGGCCCCCAGCTTGATCCGCGCCCACTGCCATGCCACCCAAACCTGTTCGGCCAAACCAGCCCCCGCGGTCGCGGACGAGGTTGCTTTGGTCATCACGCTGTCAGCAATCCGCGCCGCCAAATCGGCCAATGCAGACCCCGTCGCGGAAATTGTCGCTTCTTCGGTCAGACCCGCGACCAACGCGGCCACGGTCACATTACGCCCGCGTCGTTGAAACCATTGCCGCAGCTTCTCGAGCGCGCGCCCGGTCCGTTTCTTGGCGGCCTCCTCGCCGATGCCAAGCGCCGCGCCCACCTCCCGCAACGAACGTTGTTCGAGATAGCGCAGCAGCACCGCATGGCGATCGGTTTCATTCAACTGGCTCAGCGCCAAATCGAGGTCCGGGGCAATCAAGGCCCACGCGCTATCCTCCGTCCGGGAATCAAGATGCATAATGGCAGCAGTTTCTTCGCGTCGCCGACGCCGCACCTCCGCCTCCACAGCCCGGGCGGCCACAAATCGCGTGGTTCGATGGAGCCAACCCGGCAAAAGAGTTCCGGAGCCAAGACCCGGCGCCTTTCGCGCCAGCAGGATAAAAACTGCCTGCGCAATCTCCTCCGCCAGCGCGTTCGACTGCGTGATTCGGCGCGCCGTCCCCAGCACCAGCGGCAGGTGACGTTCAACCAGGGAGCGAAAGGCCCGGTCTGACCGTTGCTCCACAAATTCGCGGATTAACTGCGCGTCGTTCATAGCGGCTGGGACGATGTCATGTTGCCAATCAATCCGCGCCGACCAGCGATTCGGGACAATAAATTTTCATCCAAAACGGAGAAGTTGAGCGTGCCGAAGTTGCGGAAAGTCCTCCGCGAGAACGCGGCGTATCCGAGCAGAGCGGCTTTCCCGCCAGGACCTTGCACAGATTCTGGCGCGGGCACCTGCTCCGGTTAGGGTCATCATTCCGGCGACTCTACCGCCACCCAACCCGCCCAAACCAGAGGGATGTTTTTCAACGAGCTAACCCTCCATTGGCGACCTGCCGCAAGAAAACCGGCATTGCTGGAGGCACCGCCTTCGGCTAGAAATTCTCCATCGTGAATCGACTCATGGCTTCGGTGTCCGCGCTCGCGGCAGTGGTGACGCTTCTCCTCACAGCCTGCGACCGTGCCCCGTCGGGCCAAGCGCCGGCCGCCAACGAGATCCAGGGCGCCCCCATCAAGACCTCCCAGAAGCCCACCGCCGTGCCGACCAACACCCCCATCGTCGCCTCGACGCCCTCGACCAATTCGATCCCGGCGACCTCCACTAGCGCGGCCAACGTCTCGCCCCCGCCACCATCCTTGACTCAGTCCAAGTCCAGCCCTGGCCAATCGGTCAGTCTCAGCTTCGACCAACTCGCCGGCTATACCTTTGAGGTCTCCGACGAATTGCTGGGTCCTGTGACCAATGACCTCGCTGCAGTATCAGAGAAGACCAACGCAAAGATCCCGGCGAACGTGAAATCGTACGACCAGAAAAGGGTTGCCCTCAAAGGCTTCATGCTGCCGCTCAAAGTCGAGGGCGGATTGGTGACGGAGATGCTCATCATGAAGGACCAGTCCATGTGCTGTTACGGCACGACGCCCCGGATCAACGACTGGGTCAGCGTGAAGATGAAGAACAAGGGCGTGCGCCCGACGATGGATCTCCCGGTCACCCTTTCGGGCACCATGCGCATCGGGGAGATGCGGGAGAACGGCTACCTTGTCGGCATCTACAGCATGGACGGCGAAGAGATGGACGCGCCGGAAGTGAAGTAGGCGCGATGAAGTAGGCGCGATTCCTGCCGTTCGCTTTTGAGGGGTGATTCCGGCGGGATCAGCGGGGATCCCGGGCCGCGACCCGCAACCCGAACGAGCCCGGCGCTGACGCCAACGAAATCATCCCCCGCTCGGCGGTGGCTCCCAGGTACGGATCATTGCTGATGAGCAGATTCCCGTCGATGTCGAGGTGATCCGCCAACGCTGACAGGTGAGCGGCGGCCGTGATCAACACGCTGGATTCGATCATGCAGCCAATCATCGTCTTCAGGCCTGCCTGACGCGCCGCTTGCAGCGCCTCGTGGGCGCCGCTAATCCCGCCGGTCTTGACCAGCTTCACGTTCACCCCGTGAAAACATTCGGCGGCCACCTCAAGATCGGACGCCCGCAAATACGATTCGTCGGCGAACAGCGGCAAAGGCGAGCGTTCCTTCAGCCAGCGAAGGTCCGCCCGGCTGCTGCCCGCCGGCATCGGCTGCTCGATGAACTCCACGTGCCCATCCCGACGCAACCACTCAATCCGTCGCAGTGCCTCCTCCTTGGATTTCCAGCCCTCGTTCGCGTCAACCCGCACCGGCTTGGTCGGCGCCACCGACCGCAAGGCCGCAAAGTTGGCCTCGTCATCAACGCTGCCCACCTTCAGCTTGAGCACCGGATAATCCGCCGCCTCCAGCACCTTTTGTCGAATCACCTCCGGTGAGTCGATCCCGATGCTGAAACTGGTGACATGCCGATTCTCCTGAAAGCCGAGGCCCAACAAGTCGTGGATCGGCCGGCGCGCCTGCCGGCCCGCGCCATCCCAGAGCGCGATGTTCAACGCGCACTTGGCCGCGTGCTGGCCAGGATCAAGGCGGTCGAGATACCGCATGCTTCCGGCCACATCGGCAAACGAAAGCCGGGCCGGATCGACCCGACGCAGAAAGGCCTGCACCGTGTCCACGGACTCGTGATAATGCCGAATCGGCGCCGCCTCACCAATCCCGCTGATGCCGTCGTCCCCGGAGAGTTCGACCAGCACGACCGGAAACGTCTGCGTCCCGGAGCCATCGACGCCCCGTGCAATCCGCCAGGCGTGTGTCAGCCGCAAGTCGAACGGTCGAATCGTCAGTTTCACGACGGAAGAATTAGCGACTCGATCCGCCAAAGGCAAAAGGGAAAGCGGGCCCAAAAACCACACGTAACGGTAAAGGCAAATCAGATTTAACCGCAGAGGACGCAGAGAACGCAGAGGATTGAGAGCTCTCACGAATTGACTCCGTGCAATACAGTCGGTCGGTGATCCTCGCGATCGCCAACCGCAACCGAAGGCCCGCCTCTCTCTGCGTTCTCTGCGATCTCTGCGGTTCAACCTGTCTTACCTGTGGCTTACGGCGGGCGGCGGCTCGCGTGGCAAACTTGCGGGCGGACGCCATGCTGCCCCGGCATCGCAACCCACCAACCCAATGGTGCCGGTGAACCGACTCAGCCGCCGGGCGGCGAGTTACTGCGGTTCATCGATCGGAAGTCCAAGCAGACTTGAGTTTCCAAGCGGATAGGTTTGCGACAGGTAACGCACCGCGCATCACCTCCAATTCAAGACGGCGTGCCCCCGGTGACGGAAGGGTCAGGCTGGTTTGCACAGTCTCGCCGTCATTGACGAAAACTTCGACCGAGGAAGCGTCCGCGAACAGCCTCAACTTGAGCCAGCCATCGATCAAACGCAGCGGGGCGCGGTAGGCGCCGCGAAACCGTCCATGAAAATCCACCCTGCCGGAGCGCGTGCGATCCAGGACAAACTCCTGCCTGGCGACGTCCACGCGCAGGATAGTTTCTTCCGCAAGCCCACTGCGGAGCTTGAGGGCAAACACGGCATCAGCGCTTGGCTGCACTTCCGCTTCGAGTTCGAACAGGCCCGCCGTCGCGCCATTTAATTTCGACAAGTCTGCCTCGCCGGTCACGCGCTTGAGCGCAAGCCGGGCGCGTTGACCACGCAGGCGTTTCATCTCAGCCACCGGACGTTGCACCATCAACCAGCCGTCCTCGGTTCTTCGCAGCGACAATTCCCGCGCCATGGACATGGCGCTACGCCACGGTGAAGTCGGCACGTCGCCCGCGTACTCCCAATTGCTCATCCAGCCGAGCCACAGGCGTCGCCCGTCGTGCTTCGGGATGTCGCTCCAGGAGACGGCCGCGTAGAAATCTGGAGCGAAATCCGCCCAGAGCACGGGCTGCGTGGCCGAACGCGCCGGCGCCTCGGTGATTCGGCTGTGATCAACGTCGTGTGGTTTTGGGAACGAGGGGTCGAGCGCGAACCGTTTGCCGTCGAAGTCGCCGACGAAATACTGGCAGCCGGAGCCGCCGGCCGGCGCGCCGGAACCAACGTTGACGATGAGCACCCACTTCTGCTTGCCGATTGGCGATCGCCGATTGCGGACGGAATCACCCTCCACCGTCAGGGGAAACAAATCAGGACACTCCCAGATGCCGGTCGTGGAGCCGGCGGGACCGAAGTCGCTCAGATGCGTCCAGTCCTTGAGATTCGGAGAAGAGTAGAAACGCACCTTGCGCGGCACCGGCCAGGCGACGGTCATCACCCAGCGTCCAGTCGGTTCGTGCCACATCACTTTCGGGTCGCGGAAATCCTTCTCGCCAAGGTCGAGCACCGGATTGCCCGCATATTTCGTCCAGGTCCGTCCGCGGTCGTTGCTGTAGGCGATGAGCTGGTTCTGCAGCGGCTTCTTGGTGTAGTGCCCCGTGTAGATTGCGACCATCGGCGGCTTGCCATCCCGCCCGAAGCCACTGGTGTTCTTCCAGTCGATCACCGCGCTGCCCGAGAAAATCATCACGTCGTTTTCCTCGTACAACGCGACCGGCAAGTGTTCCCAGCGCACGAGATCCTTGCTGACCGCGTGGCCCCAGCTCATGTGCCCCCATTTGTCGCCGAACGGATTGAACTGGTAGAAGAGATGATACTCGCCCTCGTAGTAAACCATCCCGTTCGGGTCGTTCATCCAATTCGTCGCCGGAGTGAAGTGAAACTGCGGCCGCCACGGCTCGCCATAGACGGGCGAGAGGGGCGAGACGGGCGCGGCGGCGTGAGATGACACCGCGGCGAGGCCAGCGAGCAGCAGGACGAGAGATTGAATGATTTTAGTGGGCATAAATTTTATGGACTCAGTTCTTCGATTGCGACCACTGGTTTCAGTGGAGCCGGAAGATCTCGCGCAGTGGGGACGGCAGATCCGGCATGCCGCCCGGTTGCGAGCAGACGTAGGCCGCCACTTCACTGGCGCGTTGGTTGACTTCGTCCAGCGACCAGCCGGCCAGCAGTCCCAGCGCCAGCGCCGCGGTGAAAGAATCGCCGGCGCCCACGGTGTCCACCACTTTTGTTGGAACGCCGGAATGTTCGGACCAGCAGCCGTGGGAATGAAGCACGCTGCCGCGGCCGCCGCGCGTGTAAGCGACGAAGCGCAATTGAAAGCGCCGGCCAAGCTCGGCCACCTGCGCACGTTCGTCGCCGCGCAGTTGGAACATCTCCGACAGGCGCGGCAACTCGGTTTCGTTCACCTTGAGCACGTTGGCGAGCTCGAGGGATTGCTCGATGACTTCGCGAGAATAAAAGTTCTGCCTCAGGTTCACATCGAGGATGCACAGCGATTTCGCCGGCAAGTTGCGGAGTAGTGAGCGAATGGTGCGACGCGACGTTTCGCTGCGCTGCGCCAGGGTGCCAAAGCAGACCGCGTCCGCTGCAGCCACGGCCAGACGACCGGCACCTTCGCCGGCGAGGTTATCCCAGGCCACGTTCTCGTGGATGGTGAACTTTGGCTGGCCATCGGACGCAACCTCAACCGTGACGGTGCCGGTCGGCGCGACGGGATCTTCTTCAATGCAGGAAGTCGAGACACCGATTTGATCGAGCCGGCGGACAAGTTCACGGCCCGCCTCGTCGCGGCCCACCCGCGAAATCAAGCATGCGTCAGCGCCAAGTGCAGACGCATGGTAGGCAAAGTTCGCCGGAGCGCCGCCCATCTGCCGCCCGCCAGGCAGCAAGTCCCACAACAGTTCGCCGATACCCGCGAGTTTGAAATTCACCAGGGCCTTCCTTCCGGCGCGGCGGGTGAAGCGGCGGCCACAACCGCGTCAGAACTCCGCTTTCCGGTGAGCCGAGCCTCAATTTCCTCCAGCGGAACGCCCTTGGTTTCCGGAACCCTCATCTTCACCCAGAGAAGTTGCAGCACCATCATGCCGCAGAAGAACAGAAAGACCCAGCCGGGGGCAAAGGCTGCGACCATGCCCGGGAAGAATGTCGTGAGCAGCGCCGCGAAGATCCAATGAGTGAAGCTGCCCAGCGTCTGCCCAGCGGCCCGGTGGCGGTTCGGGAAAATCTCCGAGATGAACACCCAGATGACCGCGCCCTGCCCGATGGCGTGCGCGGCAATGAAGGCAAAAATGCAGGCCGGCACGATGGCGAAATGCCCGGTGAAAAACGCCCACGCCGTCAGCCCGAGGGAGAGGATGTAGCCAAAGGAACCGATGTAAAGCAGCGTGCGGCGGCCCAGCCGGTCGATGAGCCACAGGCCGACAAAGGTGAAAACCAGATTAGTGATCCCGATGCCGACCGATTGGAGCAGCGCGGCCTTGGCGCCCAGACCGGTCATTTCGAAGATGCGCGGTGCGAAGTAGAGGATGGCGTTGATGCCCGAGAGCTGGTTGAAGAAAGCGATGAGAAAGGCCAGCGTGATGGGAACGCGCAGGCGTCGGGACCAGAAACTTCCCGCTCCAGCCTTCTCGTGAGCAATGGCAAGAATCTCGTCCGCCTCGGCCTCAAGCTGCGCGCGCGGCGCTTCCGGCGTGATGAGCTTCAGCACTTTTATGCCGGCCTCGCGGTCACGTTTCCAACCCAGCAGCCAGCGCGGGCTTTCCGGAATGACAAAGCACATGGCGGTGTAAACCACCGATGGAAATGCCGCGACGCCCAGCATCCAACGCCACGCGTTCTCGCCCACGTCCTTGAGCAGATAATTGGAAAGAAAGGCGACGATAATTCCAAAGACGATGTTGAACTGGAACATGCCCGCCAGCCGGCCGCGATACGCCGGGGGCGCAATCTCCGAGATGTAGAGCGGTGCGGCCACCGTGGAGATGCCGATGCCGACCCCGCCGATGAACCGCGCGGCGATGAAGGATTGGACATTCCATGCATACCCGCAGCCGATCGCGGAGATGACGTAGAGAACACCAATCCAAAGCAGCGTGGCCTTGCGCCCGAACCGATCCGTCGGCCAGCCGCCCAGCAAAGAACCCAGCACGGTACCATAGAGGGCCGAACCCATGGCCAGCCCGTGCATTCCCGGACTAAGGTTCCAGAGCGATTGGATCGTTTGCTCAGCACCGGAGATGACGACGGTGTCGAAGCCGAAAAGGAACCCCGCCAGGGCGGAAGTGAGCGACCAGAAAAAGAGACGGGCTTTCATCGGGTGGACGTGGACGCAGCGTTGTCGCCGGGACGCGGCTGGTTTCGGCCGAGTTGCGCAGTGATCATGCCGCGAGTTCACCAAGCGCCGCAAAATGTCGTAAGAACCGATTTGATTGCGGAGAAGGAAATCTGCTATGACAGCTTTGAAATCTGTCAGGCATGGCTGAGAGCCCCAAACATCTCAACATTTCCCGTCAATTGCGGGCGGACATCGCGGCCGGACGCTACGCCGCAGGCGCGCGGCTGCCCAGCGAACCGCAGCTGGTGAAACAGTTCGGCGTCTCCCGGCCGACCGTCGGCCGCGCCTTGCTCGACCTGCAAGGCGAAGGCTTGATCGAGCGCCGCGCCGGCTCCGGCACCTACGTGAAGGGCGCCGCGCCCGCGCAAGCCGCGGCCTCCACCAAGCAATTGGGCCTTCTCATTCCCGGACTCGACACCACGGAGATTTTCCAACTCATCTGCGGTGAACTGGCCAGCCTCGCGCGTGTCCATGACTACAGTTTGCTCTGGGGCGGATCGACGCATCCGCACCAGGACACCGATGCCAGCCTCGAACACGCCGAGGAACTTTGTCACCAATTCATTGAGCGCAAGGTCAGCGGCGTTTTCTTCGCGCCCTACGAGTTGATGCCTGAACAAGAGCAGGCCAACCGCCGGCTGGCGGTGTCGCTGCGCCAGGCCGGCATTCCCGTGGTACTGCTCGACCGGGACTTGATGCCGTTCCCGAATCGCAGCGACTTTGACCTCGTCGGCCTCGACAACATGGCCGGCGGCTACCTGCTGGCCGAACACCTGATCAAGCTGGGGTGCCGCCGGCTTTGGTTTGTCGCCCGGCCGCGCTCGGCGCCCACCGTGGACGCGCGGATCGCAGGCGTGCGCGAGTCGCTGGTCCGGCATCAGCTCGACCTCGATCCCGGATGGTTGCGCATTGGCGATCCGGCGGACGCGACCTTTGTTCGGAAGCTGACCGCCGGCCGACAAGCCGACGCTTTCATCGGCGCCAATGACGACACCGCCGCCCGCTTGTTGCGCTCGCTCGAAGCCACCGGCCTCAAGGTTCCCCGCGATGTGCGCGTCGTCGGCTTCGACGACGCGAAATACGCGACCTTGGTCTCGCCGCCGCTGACGACCATTCACCAGCCGTGCCGCGACATCGCCGTCATTGCCTTCCGCGCCATGCTGGAGCGCATGGCCGAGCCAACGCTGCCCGCGCGGAGCTTTGCGCTCACGCCGCGCCTGGTCGTGCGCGAGTCCTGCGGCGCCTACCTGCCCCGGTCAGGCTCGAAGCGATCGTGAAAATCGCGGGGCGCCGCTTTTGGATTTTACCTCCAGCCCGCCGCCCGCCAGTCTCAACGGCATGTCGAACCTGAATCCATCCGCCCAGCCGAACCGGAACCCCATCATCGTCGCGCTCGATGTGCCCACCGCCGATCAGGCGATCGCGCTCGCCGACCGAGTGGCCCCCGCGGTTGGCGCGTTTAAGATCGGGAGTGAGCTTTTCACCGCGGCCGGGCCCGACATTGTTCGCCGCATCCGTGCAACGGGGGCCGCCGTCTTTCTCGACCTCAAATTTCACGACATTCCGAATACCGTCGCCAAGGCGGTGGCCAGCGCCGTCCGCCTTGATGTGCAGATGCTGACCATTCACACCAGCGGCGGTCCGGCGATGATGAAGGCAGCCGAGGAAGCGGCGCAGAAGACCGCCGAAGCCTGCGGACACCCGGCGCCGCTGGTTCTGGGCGTGACGGTTCTCACCAGCATGGATGGAGCGGAGTTGTCGTCCGTGGGACTGAACGCGAACGTCGGACAGCAGGTAGAACGACTGGCCAGCCTGGCTGCGACGAGCGGTTTGCGGGGCTTGGTCTGTTCGCCGCTGGAGATCGCGGGCCTGCGACAGCTGCTGCCGGACTCGGTGCAGTTGGTCACCCCCGGAATTCGTGGCCCGGGCGATGCGGCGGGCGATCAGAAACGGACCCTCAGCGCCAGCGAAGCTCTGGCCGCTGGGGCCAACTGGCTGGTGATCGGGCGGCCGATCTACGCGGCTCCAGACCCGCGCGCGGCCGCGGAAAGAATCCGGCAGTCGCTGACGACCTAGCCCACGTTATTTCCCAAAGGCCAGGTCGATGGCCTGGCGGAAGGTATTCTCCGCGACACGCACGATGCCAATCTCGCGTTTGGCGTTCTCTTCGGAATCGCTGGCGTGAGCGGCGTTGACCATGATGTTCGACCCGAATTCCCTCCGAATGGATCCAGGAGGCGCCTTGGAAGGATCGGTCGGGCCCAGAACGTCGCGAATCTTGTTCACGGCATTCACCCCCTCGTAAACCAGGGCGATGCATTTTTCCGTGCCGGGCTCATTGAGCACCGTCGAATCACACTCACTCGGCGCGCGGCCGGACATGAACTTGACGATGTTCTCGAACTGATTCTCGCCAAACAACGGCCCCAGGATATCACCCAGCTTCGAGGCTTCGGCCGGCGGTATGGAAAACCCCAGCTCCTTCTCCAACGCCACCCGCGCTTTGCCTCCGACCACGTCCTTCAACTTGGTGCGCAAGGTTTCCTTGACCGGACCATAGAACTCCATCGCATCCGCGACGCTCATCCGGTGCACCTTGATGCCCACGATGTAGAGGCCGGTTCGGGAGAAGAAATCAATGACGTTACCCGGCCGGCCCGTCGGGAACCGGAAATTGTCCGGCTTGATCAACACCAAGGTGCGCTGCGGCTTTTCATCCGGCGCGTAGGCGATGGTCTTCTCCAACAGTCCGCCATCGACATCCGAAAACTGCGCCCAAATTCGGGCTTTTTGCTGGGCTTCGCCCAAGTTTGGTGCCGCCAACACCGCCGGCTCGAAGTAGCGAACGCCGCCGGACTCATCCAGAATGTAGTCTCCAAACGTGTCGCGAATCGTTTCTCCCGTGCGCCGCTCCGGGTTGATATTGCCGACCACCGACCGAACCTTGCGCACCGCGTCCTCGCCCTGGAACAAGAGGACCATCACCCGCCGACGCAGCCCGGTCTTCGGGTCTGGCGTGAAATTGCGCACCACATACTCGCGAATCAGCTCCTGGATTTTCCTGTCCTGCGGATCGTCCGCCGAGACGATGACATCGGCGTAGCGCTGGGCCAGCTCCGCGCTGGGTGCGAACATGCGTGCCCCGACCAGTTCAAGCCCGGTCCGCGTGATCAGCCGGGCAAGAATTCCTCCCGTCCGGGATTTCGAAAGCGTATAGGGCGTGACGATGACGTAAGCCAGTTGTTGCGACATAGAATGGAGGATGAACCTAGCTCGCGACTGGAGGCGGGGAAGACGCATCCGCCCCAGCCGATGGAGCGCCTTTGCCACCGAGGATCTTGAACATCACCGTGCCACAGGTCGGACATTTACCCTTTATCGCCTTCCGCCCATTCTTCATCGTTTCCTCAACGGCGTCCGCGATCTCTTTCTTGGCTTTGCACTTAACGCAGTATCCTTCGGCCATAGGTTATTTTGTTTCTTGGGTTCGGACTGCCCGATGAAATTGACGCCAGTAACCTTACGAGGCCGCTCACAGAAGCGTCAACCGGTAAAACCAAAAACCAATACAAATATCTAAATACAAATATCTTGCACACAAAACGACCCCCACCAAGCCTCCGTGAACCAGTGCGAAGGCAAGCCTCCTCTCCCCCCCTACCCGCTGTGCCGAGCGTCGCAGGTCTTGCACCTGTCGAGGATTGATGGTCGCATTCGGAAAGCAAAGCACGCTGAACCTTGAACTCCGATCATTACCTCGAGTTACCGTTGGGAATTGCCCCGGGCTCATCACGGAAGAAGCCCGAGTTGCCGCCAAAAACAAAACGGGCCAATCAAAACAATCCAAACGAGCCCACAACCCGCTCCACGGCCCTTCCAGGCCCAGCCTCCCCTTCGAAGGACCTTAAGGCGGAGCTGGAAGCTTTTGCGACCTTCGGACAAGCCACGCGCGTGATGACCACCACCGCGGCCACGTTCGAAGGCATCTCCGTCGACGTCCCCACCTTTGTGAACGAATTCTGGACCGCACGCCAACGCGCGGCCAGCAGCCTGCACGAAGTTTCCTATCGTGCCTGTTTCAAACCACAGCTGCCCCGCTTCTTCATCGAACGCCTGACGTCCCCGGCGGAGATAGTCCACGACCCGTTCATGGGCCGGGGGACCACCCCGGTCGAAGCCGCCCTGCTGGGTCGCACGCCGTCCGGCTGCGACGTCAACCCGCTGAGCACCGTGCTCACACGCCCCAGGCTTCAGCCGCCGACGATCGATCAGATCAAGAAACGACTGTTGGAACTGCCCTTGGACCGTCCTGGCGAAGAGCCCGAAGATCTCCTCGTGTTTTATCATCCCGACGTGCTCCGAGGGATTTCCTCGCTCAAGCGCTACTTCATTGAACGAGAGGCGGCCGGCGCGCTCGACGCCATGGACGACTGGCTGCGCATGGTCGCGCTAGGTCGCCTGACTGGACATTCCCCGGGATTCTTTTCGGTCTACACCCTCCCGCCCAACCAAGCCGTCTCCGTCACGTCACAGCGCAAGATCAACGAGCGCCGGAACCAAACGCCACCGCCACGGGACATCCGGGCGCTCCTGCTGAAGAAATCCCGCCAGTTGCTGGGCGACGTCGATGCCCACACACGCGCCCAACTCGCCAGCGTGGCGTCAGCGGCAAGGTTGCTGACCGGAACCTCCGACCGCGTGCCCGGGGTCCCGTCAAATTCGGTTAGTCTGGTGGTCACCTCCCCTCCCTTCCTGGATGTCGTGCAATACGAAGCCGACAACTGGCTCCGCTGCTGGTTTCTGGGCATCGATTCGAAGTCGGTTCGCATCACCATGTCACGCAAGCTGGAAGACTGGCAGGCGGCGATGACCGCGGTCTTTCGTGAACTTTCAAGGATGCTGCGTCCGGGAGGTCACGTGGCGTTCGAGGTGGGCGAAGTGCGGGGCGGCAGCATTCGGCTGGAAGAAGCCGTCGTTCCCTGTGGAATGGCCGCTGGCCTGAGCCCGCTGTTGATTCTGATCAACGATCAAGAGTTTACCAAGACCGCCAATTGCTGGGGCGTGGACAACATGGGCAAGGGCACCAACACGAACCGAATCGTGCTGTTTCAGAAACCCGGTTGAGCGCGCCGCATCCGGCGCTACGCGTCCAACTGTCGCCGGACGATGCTGGCCAGTTCCTGGTTGTCGAACGGCTTCTGCAGATACGCCACGCCCTCAATTTCCCCACCCAAGCTGGACGGATCCTGGGAACCGCCGCTGAGCAGGATCGCCTTGAGGTTCGGGTTTATCGCCCGGATCCGTTGCAGCGCGTCATAGCCGTTCAGCCGCGGCATATGCAGATCCATCAAGACCAGATCGAATCGCGGATCCGCTTCGGTATATTTTTGCACCGCTTCCTCGCCATCCGCCGCTTCCGCAATCGCATAGCCCCGATAGGCCAGAATCGCCTTGGTCACCATTCGCACCAGTTCCTCGTCATCCACGATCAGAATTCGTTCGCGGCCTTCCGCTGGGCGGACCTCGACCGGAACGACCCGCTTGGTTTCTGCGGGCGTTTCGCACCGCGGCAGATGGATCGAGAAGCAGGAACCAGCGCCCTCGCGGCTGGTCACCTCGACCCATCCTTTGTGCTCAGCGATGACGGATGCCGCGATCGACAACCCCAAGCCCGGCCCATGGCTCAAATCTTTCGTCGAGAAATACGGCTCAAAGACCCTGGCCACGACGTCTGGCGCCATCCCCTGGCCGGTGTCACGGATGCGCAGGCAGACGAAGTCGCCGGCCCGCCGAGGGGGCCGCACTGAATCCGCCGCAAAGGTCACCGCTTCCAGCGCGAACGAAATGGTCCCGCCTCTGGGCATGGCATCACGAGCGTTGATCCCCATGTTAAGGATAACCTGAAGCAGCTGATTGGTGTCGGCCCGCACCTGCCAGACCCGGGCGGTTTCATCGGCCGACGGCGCCTGAATTTCGACGGTCGGAGTGACGCCACGGCGCAGCATGAACAAAGCTTGTTCCAGCACCTCTGCCAGATTGACCACCTCAAATTTTGGGGGGCTCTGCCGGCTGAAGGCCTGCAATTTGGACACCAACTCCGCTCCACGCCGCGCACTGGTCTGAGCGTAGATGAGGTGCTGTCGCATCTGCGCCGTGATCTCGCCGCCGTACAACACCAGATCGATCTGGGAGATGACGGCAGTCAGGATATTGTTGAAATCATGAGCGATGCCGCTCGCCAGGGCGCCAATCGCCTGCGTTTTGCGGCCATCATAAACCGCCCGCTCCATCTGTTCCTGCACCGAAACGTCCCGAATCGAGGCAATCACCGCAGTGCGCCCGCCCAACTGCCCCCGGGTCACCACGACCTCCACCGGAATCGGTTCCCCGCCGTCGCGACTCAGGTGCAGACGCTGCACGCCCCGCCCCGCAGCGCCTCCCGCCGCCTCCATCCCCGGCCCTAAGCCCAAGCGCCCCAGAAACTCCGTCAATCTCGCCGGCGGCGGCGAGCCCGACCGAACCGAACTCGGCTCGATGCCGAGAAAATTCCCACCCGCGCGATTCAACCACACCGGGCGCAACTCTTCGTCCGCCACCACAATGCCGTCTTCCAGCGCGTCAATGACTGATGCCAACTGCAAATCCATGCGTGCCCGTGAGATTCATTGACAAAGCCGATTTTGAAAAGAGATAGTTTCAATCCCTGCAGGGTCTTTGCTGACCGCCTGATGACCACGATTGACAACAAGCCAGCTGGTTCAACTTTCGAGGACGTCATCGAACATTGGCCGGGCGTGTTTTTCCGCCAACGCCCAGACCTCAGCTTCGAATACGTCAGCCCTCGCATCGCCCATCTAACCGGGATCCCCACCTCGGAATGGACCTCGTCAGGCCCCATGTTGTCCCGGGTGATTCACGAACTGGATGCCGATGAGTTTTCGCGCCAGGTTCAGCGGGCCGCCCACGATCCAGCCGGCGCCGATTGCCCCCTCCGAATCCGCCATGCCATCAGCGGCCGCGTCTCCTACATCAGCGAATACCGCCGCGCCCTCCGGGACGAACACGGACAACTCTCCGGCTACGTCGGCTTCTGGGATGACGTCACCCGGCAAACCTTGTCGGAACGTCGTCTGGCGACGGCCGCGTGGAAAGAGACGCTCGGCCTGCTCACCCTCGGGCTTTCGCACGATTTCAACAATGTCCTCGCCGGCACGCTGGCCCTCGCCGAATCCTACCTCGCCCAGGTCCCCAAGGATCACCCGTTCCGCGAAGGCCTCCAGCTGATCAAACAAAACACCGAGCAGGCCGCCCAACTGGTCCGCCGCATCGCCCAGTTGCACCGCGGCAAAGTCGGCAATCCCGGCTACCAAAATCTCAACGACATCGTCACGGACTCAGTCGACCTCCTGCGCAAAGTCGTGCCCAAGCGCATCGAACTCATCTCCCGAACCACCGCGGAACAATTGCCCCTCTACGTCGACGCCGTCGAAACCCAGCAGGTCCTGATCAATCTCGCCCTCAACGCCGCCGACGCCATGCCTGAACGCGGCAGTCTCCGGATCGAGACCTCGCTCCATGCCGAGCTCCCCACCTTCGAACACCACGTGGGAACCATTCCGCGCCTGCCCGCGGTCTGCCTCTCCGTCGCTGACACCGGCACCGGCATCAAGGCGCGTCACCTCGGATTCATCTTCGACCCGTTTTTTACCACCAAGCCGATGAACAAAGGTTCCGGCCTCGGCCTCTACAACGCCCGGCTCTTCGCACAAAAACATGCCGGCGCCATCTCCGTCGAATCCCGCGAAGGCCAGGGAACAACCTTTCGCGTGTGGCTGCCCGTCGCCGACTTCACCGAAGCGGACAAGGACATGGAGACGTTCAACCGGCGCCGGCGCGCGCTGCTGCTCGCCGGCCGGCCGGACAAGCTCATGGCCAATACCGCCGAGTTCCTGCGCCAGCACAATTTTCACGTCGCCATCGGTGGACTCGAAGCCGAGGAAGTCCTCCGCTCCAGCGACTACCGCTTCGACGGCCTGCTCATCCTCGCCGAACCGAACGAAACCAAATCCCTCCGACTCGCCGCATTCGTGCGCCAGCAACGACTGCCGATGAAGGTCATCGTCAAAACGATCGGCTGCAACCAGGACGAACTTGACCACCAGTTCCTGATCAAGGCGGACCTCGTCATCTCCGCCGACACCCCCCAGGACACCATCCTCGAAAAAATCGTGACCGCGCTCGACGCGCCCGGCCCGCTCCTCGCCTGATTTGTATGCCCTTCCGCCCGCCTGCATGAACCGCATCCAGCCACCCGCGCCGCGCTATCAGCCTCATCCCGTGCTCGTCGTCGACGACGAGGAGATCGTCCTCGTTGCCCTCCGGGAAACCCTGCGCCAGTTCGGACTTGAAGTGACCGCCATGACCGACCCGGTCGAAGGCCTCGCCTGTCTTCGTTCACAGCCCTACTCGATGATCATCACCGATCATCAGATGCCACGCCTGACCGGGCTGGAGTTCCTCGCTGAAGCCCGCCAGATTCAACCGCGCGCCAGCCGGATTCTGATCACCGCCGTCCTCAACGTCAGCACGGTCATCGACGCCATCAACCGCGCCGAGATCTGCCGCTTCCTGCTCAAGCCGTGGCAACGCGAAGAACTCATTGCCGCCCTCGACGCCGGCCTCGATCGGTTCGAACGCCTCGACGGCCTTCACCGCCGCGCCGATCTGCTGGAGGAGGAAAACGCCGCGCTGAAACGGCGCCTGCAGCACGAAGGCGACGGACGCCACCCCGCCGGCCCCGCGTAGGTTGAGCCTGCGCTACGCCTTCGCCACCAACTGGCGCAGCACGTAGGGCAGAATTCCGCCGTGTTGATAGTAATCGATCTCGATCGGGGTATCGATTCGGCAGCTCACCACCACATCTTCGCTTGCTCCGTTCTTGCGTGTGATCCGCAAGGTGAGGTCCTGCTGCGGCTTGAGATTCGCATCAAGCCCCACGATCGCGTAGGTCTCGGCGCCATCCAGCTTTAACGTCTGCGCCGTCGTGCCTTCCTTGAACTGCAGCGGCAGCACGCCCATGCCAACGAGGTTGGAACGATGAATGCGCTCGAAGCTCTGTGCAACGACGGCTTTCACGCCAAGCAGATTCGTGCCCTTCGCCGCCCAATCGCGGCTCGAGCCGGTGCCGTATTCCTGGCCAGCAATGACGATCAACGGCGTGCCGTTGGCCTGATAGGCGATGGACGCATCGTAGATCGACGTCTTCTGGCCGCCGGGTCCCAGCGTGTTGCCACCTTCTTCACCGCCCAACATCAGGTTCTTGATCCGCACATTGGCGAACGTGCCGCGCGTCATGACCCGGTCGTTGCCCCGGCGTGAACCGTAGCTGTTGAAATCTTCAAAGGTCACGTTGTGCTCGAGCAGATACTTGCCCGCCGGCGACGACTTCTTGATCGCGCCCGCCGGCGAGATGTGGTCCGTCGTGACGGAGTCGCCAAACACGCCGAGAGCTCGCGCGCCGGTGATCGGCCGGATGCCGCCGGGCTGGAGCGAAAAGTCTTGGAAGAACGGCGGCTCCTGGATGTAGGTGGATTGACGGTCCCACTCGTAAACATTCCCGACGCTCGACGGGATCTCGTTCCACTTCGGATTCTGCGCCGCGAAGTCCTTGTACAATTTGCGGAAGACCTCGGGTTTGAGGGCGCTTTGCATTGCATCGCGAACCTCCTGCAAGGTGGGCCACAAGTCGGCCAGATACACCGGCGCGCCTTCCTTCGTTGTCCCGAGCGGCTCGCAGCTCAAATCAATGTCAACCCGTCCCGCCAGCGCGAAGGCCACGACCAACGGCGGCGACATCAGGAAGTTCGACTTCACATTCTGATGCACGCGCGCCTCGAAATTGCGGTTGCCCGAAAGCACGCTGGCCGTGACGAAGTCGTTCTTCACCACCGCGTCCTCGATCGCGGGATCGAGCGGGCCGGAGTTCCCGATGCACGTTGTGCAGCCGTAGCCCACGGTGTTGAAACGGAGCTTGTCCAGATACTTCTGAAGGCCGGTCTTCTTGAGGTAATCCGTGACCACCCGTGAGCCGGGAGCCAGCGATGCCTTCACGGCCGGATTCACTTTGAGCCCCTTCTCCACCGCCTTCTTTGCGACCAGGCCGGCTGCCAGCATGACGCTCGGATTGCTGGTGTTCGTGCAACTGGTGATGGCGGCGATCAAGACCGAGCCGGTTCCGATGCTCGCCTTTTTCTTCGCCGCGGTCTCCACCTTGACCGACTGACCAAAAGCCTGCCGGGTTTTGCCGAAGCCATTTTCGGCGACGGGACGTTGCACCGCCTGAAAAAACTCGCGTCGAAGGTTGGGCAGTTCGATCCGATCCTGGGGACGCTTGGGTCCGGCGACACTGGGCTTGACCGTTGACAAATCCAGTTCCACCACCTGGGTGTAGTCAATTTGGCCCGCTTGCGGAATGCCCCACAGCCCCTGGGCCTTGTAGTAATTTTCGTAGAGCGCGCACTGGGCGTCGGTTCGGCCGGTCGCGCGCAGGTAATTGACACACTCCTCATCGATCGGGAAGAAGCCCATGGTGGCTCCGTATTCCGGAGCCATGTTCGCGATGGTCGCCCGATCCACGACCGGCAACGCGGCCGCTCCCGGGCCGAAGAATTCCACAAACTTTCCCACCACCTTGGTCTTCCGCAGCATCTGCGTCACCGTCAGCGCCAGATCCGTCGCCGTCACGCCTTCCTTCAGTGCCCCGGTCAGATGCACGCCAACGACGTCCGGCGTCAGAAAGTAAACCGGCTGCCCGAGCATGCCGGCCTCGGCCTCGATCCCGCCCACGCCCCAGCCGACGATGCCAATGCCATTGATCATCGTGGTATGAGAATCAGTTCCGACCAACGTGTCCGGATAATACACCGGCGTCTTGCGCCCGCTGATTTCCGTCTCGGCCGAAAGCACGCCCTTGGCGAGGAACTCCAGATTGACCTGGTGGACAATGCCAATGCCTGGGGGGACGACCTTGAAGGTGTCGAACGCCTGCATGCCCCATTTCAGGAACTGGTAGCGCTCGCGGTTGCGCTGGAATTCAAGCTCCAGGTTGCGCTGCATCGCGTCCGACGCACCCGCGAAGTCCACCTGCACGGAGTGATCGACCACCAGATCCACCGGCACCAACGGCTCGATGATCTTCGGATTCTTACCCAGCCGTGCCACCGCCGAACGCATCGCCGCCAGATCCACCAGCAGCGGAACCCCGGTAAAATCCTGGAGGACGATGCGAGCCACCACGAACGGAATCTCCGCCGTGCGGGCGTCCACGGGCTTCCAGTTCGCCAATTCGCGCACGTTGTGCTCCTGAACCTTGAGCCCGTCGCAGTTGCGCAGGACCGACTCCAACACCAGCCGGATGGAAACCGGCAGGCGGGAAATGGGCCCAAGCCCGGCCTGTTCGAGGGCGGGCAGGGAATAAAAGTGACCGGACTTGCCGGAACCAAGGTCGAAGGATTGCAGCGTGTTGAACAGGTTGTGACTCATAAAATATCCGCACCCAACGACGCATCTCGGGTCGGTCGGGCGCGACGAAAATGAAGACCGACCGCCAAAGTGTCAAGCGAGGCGGCCTCCCAAAACCACGCGTAACCAGGTCGGCCGGATTTCAAAGCCGCAGATAAACCCAGATGGACACAGATATTTCTGCGATCGGCTAAACCGGAACGAACGACGACCGTCGGTAGATGATAGTTCGGGTCGTCACGATCGAGGATCCCCTGTTTTTATCAGCGTTTATCGGCGTGAATCTGCGGTCAGAGATTTTTGCGTGGGAATCAAGGGAGCGTTCGGGATTTCCAGTGTTCGAGTTGCGATGGTTGCGATTGGCAATTGCCGGATCGGCCAGGTCGAACCCAGATTCCCATTAACAAATTTCGATATCAAATTCCCGATACGGATCTGGATTTGGGAGAGGAATTGGGAGAATTGGGAAATGGCAATTGGTCACCTAGGGCCGCGCCAGGGCGAACCGCCCTCCGGCGTCATTGACGCTTCGGGCGACACCCGAGATTCGACCGAGCAATACCGGCGCGAACCGCGCCATTCATTTCTGGTCATCATCAAAGCAATTCATGGCAACCACCCCATCCAAGCCCGACATTGTCCCATTCTTTCATTGAAAACCGCGACCTCATGGTTGATAACATGTCGCTCATTTTCGGCCCTCCCGCGGCAATGGACTTCAAGGGAGTGTTTTCAATCACGGACCAGGAATCAGTTATTCGACAGCAGATGAAGTATCTCTTGCAACGGACACGGTGTGCAGCGGTGGTCATGGCGGCCATCTTCAGCGTCGTTTCCACTCGGGCAGCAGAATTGATGTGGACCAACGTGGCCGGCGGCAGCTGGAGCACCGCCGCCAACTGGAGTCCAAACCAGATCCCCGGACCGAACGATCACGCGACCATCACCAATGCCGGCAACTACGTCGTCACGCTCAATGTGAACGCCATCATCGCCGCGTTCACCCTGGGCGGCCAAAGCGGGACGCAAACTCTCGCGCAAACCGCCGGGACGCTCTCGGTGAGCAACGCCTGCACGGTGGGAACCAACGGCACGCTCACCCTGAACAACGGCGCCATCGACGGGCCCGGTGACATCAACATCCACGGCGCGTTGCTCTGGCAAAACGGTTTTCTCGACGGCAACGGCACCGTCAATCTCTACGGCCTCGCCACTCTCCAATCGACCATCAACCCGTATTATCACTACCTGCGCGGCCGCACGATCCGCAACTATGGCACGCTCCGCGCCATTTACGGTCACTTCTATACCGGAGGCGGCTGCGTCATCGACAACATGCCCGGCGGGCTGTGGATCGACGACGTCCCGCACAACGCGATCTACTACAATGCCTACGCCGGCACGGCGGCATTTATCAATCACGGCACCTACGTCAAAACCAACGCGCCGTATGTGCAATTCAATTTCCCCTTTGCCAACGAAGGCCAGGTGCAGGTGACCCAAGGCGAACTCTATTTCGCCGCCGGCGGCCGGCAGTCCGCCGACTTCGCGATCGCCAGCGGCGCCCGACTCGGATTTAACGGCGGTGCCAACACCAACCAGATCGGCACGTCGTTCAGTGGCGACGGCGAACTCTATGTCTCCGCCGGCACGGTGACCTTCAACACGAACGTGGTTCACACCCGCTACGCGCAGGCGGGCGGCGACGCCTATTTTAATGCGCCCGTGAATTTCTCCCTCAGCGCCAATTTCTCCGGCGGCACCACTTACTTCACCACCAACTCAGAGGTCGTCAGCCTTGGCGCCACCAACCGCATCGACGGCGGCACGCTGGTGCCTGCCACCGGCCACCCGGTGCCAATCAACGCCCTGACCTTTTATTCCGGCACCATTGGCGGCAGCGATGTCATCAACATTGCCGGCCCCTTTCTCTGGCAGAACGGGTTCTTCGACGGCACCAATGCCGTGAATCTCAATGGCAGCTCGACGCTGCAGGCCACCCTGAACCCCTACTACCACTACCTCCGGGGCCGCACGGTCCGGAACTTCGGCTCGCTCCGCGCCACCTACGGCCACTTCTACGTCGGCGGCGGCTGCGTCATCGACAACATGCCCGGCAGCCTCTGGGTCGACGACCTTCCCCACAACGCGATTTACTACAACTCATACGCCGGCCCCGCCGCATTTCTGAACCACGGCACCTACGTCAAAACCAACACGCCCTACGTGCAGTTCAATTTTCCCTTTTCGAATCGCGGGCAGGTGCAGGTGGATCAAGGCGAGCTCTATTTCGCCGGAGGCGGCACGCAGTCGTCCAGTTTCGCCATCGCCAGCGGCGCGCGCCTCGGCTTCAACGGCGGCGCCAATACCAACAACGTCGGCACAACGTTCGCGGGCAACGGCGAAGTCTACGTTTCTGCGGGCACGGTGGTGTTCAATACCGAATTTGCCTCCACCCGCTTTAATCAGGTCGGCGGCGAGGTTTTCTTCCACGGAAGGGTCAACGTCTCGGCCAGCGGCAACTTCTCCGGGGGCACGAGTCACTTCACCACGAATGCCATCGTCGCCAGCCTCGGCGCCACCAACCGTATCGACGGCGGCACGCTCAACTTCAACACCGGCCAGCCGGTGCCGCTCACCGAGCTCACGTTTTATTCGGGGACAATCGCCGGCAGCGACCCGGTCAACGTCGCCGGTCCGTCCCTGTGGCAAAACGGGTTCTTCGACGGCACCAACACCATCACGCTCTCCGGCCTGACCCGCCTGCAGGCTGCGATCAACCCCTACTATCATTACGTGCGAGGTCGCACCCTGCGAAATCTCGGCACGGTGATTAACAGCTACGGCCACTACTACGGCGGAGGCGGCTGCCTGATCGACAATGCCCCGGGCGCCACCTGGATCGAGGACACACCGCACAACGCGATTTTCTTCAATAGCTACGCCGGCCCCGCCACGTTCCTGAACCGCGGGCTCTTCGTCAAAACCAACCTCTACTACACGCAGTTCAACTTTGCGTTCCTGAACCAGGGCGACGTCCGGGTGGAACAAGGCGAACTCTACTTCGCGAACGGCGGCATCAACGAATCGGGTTTCACCATCGCCACCAACTCGCGACTCGGCTTCAACGGCGGCGTCCACACCAATCAGACCGGCACCACCTTCAGCGGCAACGGCGAGCTCTACGTCTCCGCCGGCACGGTCACCTTCAAAACCAACGTGGTCCACACGCGCTACAATCAGGCCGGCGGCGATGCGATCTTCCAGGCCCCGATCGATCTGTCGATCAGCGGCAATTTTTCGGGTGGCAACTCCTACTTCACCAATGCCAATGCCCAGGTCATCAGTCTCGGCGCCACCAACCGCGTCGATGGCGGCACTCTTTCCTTCGCGACCGGCCAGCCCGTGCCGTTCAATGCGCTGACCTTCTATTCGGGCACCATCGCCGGGACGGACACGCTCAACATCGCCGGCCCGTTCCTCTGGCAAAACGGCTTCTTCGACGGCACCGGCAGCGTCAATCTGCTCGGCACCAGCACGCTGCAAGCCGCCTTTAATCCTTACTGGCATTACCTGCGCGGACGCACCATCCGCAATCACGGCACGACCCGCAGCGTCTACGGCTCGTTCTACGCCGGCGGCAGTTGCGTGATCGAAAATCTGCCCGGCGCCACCTGGATCGAGGACGTGCCTTACGACGTCTCGCACTACAACAACTACGCCGGCAGCGCCACGTTCCTCAACCGCGGCACCTACCTGAAGACCAATGCGTCCTATGCCCAATGGCTCTTCCCGTTCCACAACGAAAACGCCGTCACTGTCCAGCAGGGCACGCTTCATCTCACGGGCGGCGGCACCCACGTCGCCACCTTCAATACCGCCACCGGCGCGACGCTAGCCTTTAGCGGCGGCAGCAACGTCTTGAACCCGGGTTCGCTCTTCAGCGGTCCCGGCACCATTCTCGTGAGCGCCGGTTCGGCCGAGTTCAACACCACCGTCGAGTTTCCGGCGGCCTTCAACGTCTCGGGCGGCGCGGCTAATTTCAATCCCAGCTCCACCATCAACTCGCTCGGCGCCACGAACTATCTCACCGGTGGCACTCTCAATTTCAACTCCGGTGAACCCGTCCCCATCAACGCGCTGACGTTCTACGCGGCCACCATCGCCGGGACAGACCCGATCAACATCGCCGGCCCGTTCCTCTGGCAAAACGGCTTCTTCGATGGGAGCGGCGTGGTCAATCTGCTCGGAGCGAGCACGCTGCAATCCGCGTTCAGCCCCTACTGGCATTACCTGCGCGGACGCACCATCCGCAATCACGGCACCACCCGCAGCGTCTACGGGTCGTTCTACGCCGGCGGCGGATGCGTCATCGAGAATCTGCCCGGCGCCACCTGGATCGAAGATGTTCCCTACGACGTCTCGCACTACAACAACTACGCCGGCAGCGCCACCTTCCTCAACCGCGGCACCTACCTGAAGACGAATGTGTCCTATGCGCAATGGCTCTTCCCGCTGCACAATGAAAGTGCGGTTGCCATCCAGCAAGGCGCGCTCTACCTGACCGGCGGCGGCACCCACATCGCCACCTTCCATACCGCCCTCGGCGGCACGCTCGTCTTCAACGGCGGCAGCAACGCGATGAATGCCGGCTCGCTCTTCACCGGGCCTGGCACCGTTTCCGTCAATGCCGGCTCGGCCGAATTCAACACGGCCGTCGGATTTCCCGGCGCGTTCAACGTCTCGGGCGGCACCGCCAACTTCAATCCCAGCTGCACCGTCTCCACGCTGGGCGCCACGAACTACGTGAGCGGCGGCACCCTCAATCTCAACTCCGGCGAACCCGTCCCGGTCAACGCCCTGACGTTTTACGCCGGCGCCATCGCGGGCACCGACGTCATCAACATCGCCGGCCCGTTTCTCTGGCAGAACGGCTTCTTCGACGGCAGCGGCGTGGTCAATCTCCAGGGCACCAGCACGCTGCAATCCGTCTTCAGCCCCTACTGGCATTACCTGCGCGGTCGCACCATTCGCAATCACGGCACCACCCGCAGCGTCTACGGCTCGTTCTACGTCGGCGGAGGGTGCCGGATCGAGAACCGGCCGGGCGCCACCTGGATTGAGGAGATCCCGTACGACGTGACGCATTACAACAACTACGCTGGCCCGGCCACGTTCATGAACGAAGGCACGTTCATCAAAACGAACAGTGCCTACAGCCAATGGCTGTTCGGCTTCAGCAACGCCGGTCAAACCCGCGCCAGCCAGGGCGTTCTCTATCTCACCGGCGGCGGCACCCACACCGGCGGGTTCACGCTCGACAGCGGAGCGGCGCTGAGTTTCCACGGCGGTTCGAACACGGTGGAAAACGGCGCCACTTTCACGGGCCAAGGCACGCTGCAAGTCGGCGGCGGGACCGCGACTTTCCAAACCAACCTTGTTCACACGCGCTTCACGCAGACCGCCGGGGACGCGCTGTTCCTCGCGCCGGTAAACCTTTCCGTCAGCGGCAACTTCTCCGGCGGCACCACCCTCTTCACCAACACCTCGACAGTGCTCAGCCTCGGCACGACGAACCGGGTCGACGGAGGCACGTTGGTGCTCGCCACCGACGAGCCGGTCAATTTCAGCGCGCTCACGTTCCACAGCGGCACCATCGCGGGACGCGACGAGGTCAACATCAATGGGTCATTGCTCTGGCAAAACGGATTCTTTGACGGGACCAACGTCGTGAACCTTCGCGGTCAGACCACGCTGCAGTCCGCGGTCAGCCCCTTCTGGCATTACCTGCGCGGACGTCATGTGAAGAATTTCGGCACCGTGAACAGCGTTTACGGTTCGTTCTACGCCGGCGGCGGCACGGTGATTGAGAACGCTCCGGGGGCCACCTGGGTGGAGAATCTTCCTTACGATAATGCGCACTACAACAATTACCCGGGGACCGCGGCCTTCGTTAACCGCGGCACGCTGATTAAGAGCAACACGTTCGCTTCTTCGTTCCTTTTCCCGGCCACCAATCTGGGCTCAATCCATGTCCGCTCGGGCAACCTCGGTTTCGCCGGCAATCTGGTGCAAACCGCAGGCTCCACCTTCCTCCACAGCAACACGCTCTCCGGCGGCTTGCTGGAACTGCGCGGCGGCGACCTGACCGGCAACGGCACGCTCATTGGCCGCCTCGCCAATATCGGTGGCCAGGTGAACCCCGGCCCGGCGCCCGGCGTGCTCACCGGCACGCACTTCACCAACACGCTCGGCGGCACGGTCAATCTCAAACTCGGCGGCGCCGCCGCCGGCATCACGCACGACCAAATCAGGCTCAGCGGCCAGGCCCAACTCGACGGCACGCTCACGGTCAGCTTCCTCAACGGCTTCACACCCACGATCGGCCAAAGCTTCACCGTCATGACCTTCACGGCGCGCTCCGGCGTGTTCACCAATCTGATTGTCCCCACCGGCCTGGTCCTGCAACCGGTCTATTCCACCACCAATCTCGTGCTCAACGCGGTCGCATTCTCCAATGTGCCGCCCATCATCGTCTCCCACCCGGCCAGCCAGTCGGTGCCGGCCGGCACCTTCGTCACGTTCAATGTCAGCGCAACCGGGACCGAGCCGTTCACGTATCAATGGCAGAAGAACGGTCTCGCTCTGCCCGGCGCGACCAACGCCGCTTTGACTTTGCCCGGCGTCGCAGCCGAGGACGGCGGATTCTATCGCGTCACGGTCGCCAACGGCGGCGGCTCCGCGCTCAGTTCCAACGCGCTTCTCACGGTCAACCCCGGGTTCACCAAGGTCACCCTAACCAACACCGGAGTGTCCGGCCGCCTGCAGGGCGTCTACTTCCTGAACGGACTTTACGGCGCCATCGCCGGCCAGAACGGCACCGTGCGCCTGACCCGCGACGGAGGACAATCCTGGTTCATCGCCGACACCGGACTCACGAATGAGCTTTTCGACGTCCAGATGGTGGGCCCGGCGCTCTGGGTCTTCGGCGCCGGCGGGCACATCTGCGTTTCCTACGACGGCGGGGGCACCTGGATTCCGATGGCAACCGACACCAACGCGCGGTTTCGCCGGGGCGCTTTCATTTCTCCCGGACGCGGCTTCGCCGTCGGCACCGGGGGCATCTACTGCTGGAACGGCTCGAGCTGGTATTACTGCGGCGGCTCCGGCATCGACTTCTACGGCATTCACGCCCGCGGCGGCGGCGACGGCCGCGCCTGGGCCGTCGGCAGCGGCGGCTCGATCTGGTATTACAATGGCGCCGGCTGGAGCCAGCAGTTCAACGCCCCTGGCGGCATCACCTTCACCGGCGTGAACTTTTACGATGACAACTTCGGTTACGCGGTCGGCACCGGGGGAATCATGTATCGCACGCTCGATGGCGGCATCCATTGGGAGCTGGTCAACAGCGGCGTCGACGTCGACCTGTCCGGCATCGTCTTCGGCAACGGCTCGACGATCTTCGCCAGCGGCGCGGGTGGAACGTTGCTCGTTTCCGGCGACGGCGGCAATTCCTGGAGCCGGCTCAATTCGGGGACTTCAAGCGACCTCAACGGGCTCGCGTTCAGCGGCGGCAATGGCTACTACGTGGACGCCGACGGACACTGCTATCACTTCACCTGGGCGCCCATCGCCATCAACCCGCCGCCGTTCGTAACGCTCACCGCTCCGACGAATCACTGGACCAACTGGGCCTGCATCGGCCTCCCCATCGCGGCCCAGGCGAGCGACCCCAACGGGTTCATCACCAAGGTTGAATTCTTCGCCGACGCCACGCTGGCTGGCGACGACCTAACCCGGCCTTTCGCCATCTCCTGGACCAACGACGCCATCGGCGAGTTCACCCTAACCGCCGTGGCCTACGACAATCTGGGAGCGACCGCCGTCAGTGCGCCCATCACCGTGACCTACATTCTGCCACCCTTGCATCTCATGATTCCGGTCGGTTTCGTCGGAACTCCCGTCCGGCCCGCCTTCAAGCTCTGCATGACGGGCGAAGCCGGTCGCGCCTACGAAGTCCTCGCCTCAACGAATCTGATCAACTGGGAATCGATCGGGATGATGGGCTCCAAGGACGAATTGTTCGGCTACCTCGACCGCGATGCGACCAACTTTGTGCATCGCTTCTATCAGGCGCGACAGGTGCCACTCACCACGCCCTGAGGTTGTGCGGACGGCGCCGGGCAAGGCGGAGGCATAAGGGGGACCTTGGTCCCCCGTTTCTACTCCCAAAGGCTGATAGCGAGCTTCACACGCCTCGGCTAACCGTGTCCGCGGATGCAGACAACGGCTCCAGCTCATGATCGATTCTCCGCACCTTCCTCAAGGCGGCGGAGCGAATACACCAGAAATCTGAACCATTCACCCCATATGAAAACGTCCATCGCCTCGACCCGCCTCAATCGTCGCAGTTTTTTGCGCAATCTCGGCCTCACCACCGCCACCGCGGCCACCTTCGCACGAATCGCGCCGTTCGCCCGCGCTACGGACAAGGCCGGCACTCGCCCTGTCATCGTGGGCAGCGGCGAGCATCAGTATGAAGTGCTCCACGACTGGGGACGGTTTCCCGTCAGCTGTATTCTCGGCAACACCCACGGAGTCGCCGAAGATTCCCAAGGCCGGATTTACATCAAGCATACCGTCGGGAAAGGCAGCTCGTGCACCGACGCCATTCTCGTCTTCGACGCGGAGGGCAATCTCATCACGAGCTGGGGCAGCGAGTTCAAAGGCGGCGCTCACGGGCTGCACCTCGCTCGTGAGGGGCGTGAGGAATTTCTCTACCTCGCCGACCCGGCTCGGCATCTGGTCGTCAAAACCACGCTCGATGGACAGGAACTCTGGCGCGTCGGCCCCGTCGACTGCATCGATCTTTATCCAGACGCGAAGAGCTTCTGCCCCACCAACGTCGCCACCGCGCCCGACGGAACGGTGTTTGTAGCCGACGGGTACGGCTCCAACTACATCCACCTATTCAGTCCCGATGGCAGCTACCAAAGCACATTCGGCGGGACCGGCAGTGGCCCCGGCAACCTCAGCTGTCCGCACGGACTGATGGTGGATACGCGCGGCGCGCAGCCCGAGCTGGTGGTCGCCGACCGGGGCAACCGGCGACTACAATATTTTGATCTCGACGGGCGACACCTCCGTTTCATGAAGGATGAACTGCGCGCGCCCTGCCATTTCGCCGAGCAGAACGGCGTCTTACTCATTCCCGATCTGGAATCACGCGTCACGCTGCTGGATCGCCAGAACCGGCTGATTGCTCACCTTGGTGACGGCGGCCACTTCAAGAACCTGCGCGACAAAACCCGCGACAAATTTGTCCCCGGACAATTCATCGCTCCACATGGCGCCTGCTTCGATCATGCGGGTAACATCTTCGTCGTTGAATGGGTGGAAGTCGGTCGCATCACGAAGCTGCGCAAACTCACTTGATCGCCCGAAAGCTGAGGCCGAGTCGAAAAGTAAAAGGCCCGCCCCGATGGACTCACTCCACCAGGGCGGGCCGAGTTGCGGCGCTGAACACCGCTGGGAACAATTTACGGATGGCCGCAGTCGACGCTGTCGAGCAGCGCCTGCGCCTTTTCAATCAACGTCGCCGCCAGCTCCGGTTTCTCCGGCAGGATCTGGGCCCGCACTTTGTTGATGAAGGCGTTGAGCTGGCGAACCCCGGAATCGCACAGACAACGATCAAAGCAGGCCGAAGCCGACTTCAACAGTGAGATGAGCGGGCGACGATTTCGACTCCCGAGGCCTGCGCCCTTGATGTCTTCGATCAACGCATCAATCCCTTCCGCCGGGGTGATGATGTGAATGTCCACGTCCATCGTGTCCAGGCAGTGCCCGTCATCAACCACCAGTCGAATGGTATACATCCCAGGCTCAAGCACGACGTTCGTCTGCGCGCCGGTCGCCAGAGGCGAGACCGTGCCGTCCTCGTGAACCGTAAACCAGGCAAACGTCAGGGCGTTGCCGTCGGCGTCCCGCGAATCGCGGCCGTCCAGTTCCACCCGGGCCAGACCGTCCTCGCAGCGTGTTCCCGTCGCGGAATAGTCACCGGCGATGATCACCGTTTCGGCTCCGCACAGGAACACATCCACTCCGGGCCCGACGTCTGCAATCGCCACCGGACAGGAGTTGGTGCTGCATTCAACATTCAGAGCGACCGTGGCGGTGCTCGCCGGGCAACCGGCCAGACTCACGCTGAAGGTAAAGGAATCGGGCCCGCAGTAACCCGCCGCAGGCGTGTAGGTGACGGCCGGAGGCGTGCCGCTCAATGTCCCGTGCGCCGGCGCCGCGCCGATGCTGAAGGTCGCGCCTCCCGCATTGTTCCCGGTCAGAACGATGGCCTTCCCGGTTCCCGCCGTTACGGTCACCGACTGCCCATTGGCCGTCGGGCAAACGCTCGGCACGCTCAACCGAATGGTAAACACCTGCGCCGCGGACGTGTCGGCCCCGCCATTGGCGGTCCCGCCGTCGTCCTTGGCCACCACCGTTACACGAACATCCCCGCTGCTGCCGGGCTTGGCCGTGAACGTGAGCACACCGGCCGGGCTGATGGCCGGCTGCGCGTTGAACAATGCCGGCTGATCGTTTTCAACCTGGAACGCAATCACCTGGCCAGCTTCGAACGCCGCCGGTCCCGGACTGATGTTGCCCGCCCAGCCACCGACGACGCGCGGCGTGGCGCTGTTCTCGGTGATCAAGTTGCCGCTCAAGGTAAAGCTCGGCGCATGGTTCACGTTCACCGCCGCCACGTTCACCGTCACGTTGGCACGCGCCGGAGTCCCGGAGGAATCGGTGACGGTGTATTGGAACGTGTCCGCCCCGGTGAACCCGGCCGGCGGCGTGTAAACGACGGTTGAACCAAAGAGACGCACCGCTCCTCCTTGCGTCGTCCGGTAGCTCGGAGTGACACCAACCAACAGGAGTTGGTCGCCGTCCGGGTCAGTGTCGTTCGCGAGCAACGTGGCCGCCGGGATGCTGGTCGCAGTGTCGGGCGTCGCGGAAACCGCATCCGCCACAGCGGTCGGCACGCGATTGGCCAGCAGTTCGGCGTTGATCAGGAATTCATTGTCGTTGACGTCGCGATTGAAGCCCTGAATCGCGAGCACGTTCGCCCCCGCATTCAGCTCACTCCTAAACGCAGCCAAATCAAAGGTCTCAGCCGTAATGGTGTCCGCCGTCGTCCGCCCTGCCGTCGCCAGCCCATTCCACGGAATGCTCGGTTCACCCTCAAAGAGAACCGCGCTGAACGCCGAGCCATCGCAGAAATCATTGCCGTCACCCGGCCCCAGCATGATGTCCACAGTGTCGCCCAGGAACACGTCGGGAAGGTCCACCGTGTCGTCACGTCCAACAGTGTCGTTGAAGGCAATGGTCTGCGAGTAGACCTGCGTACTGTTGTGCACCACCATGACCCGGACGCCATCGCCACAGTTCGCATTGGTCTTCCGGAAGCGGACGCGACACTTGAGATTCGCGTCCACCGTCGCAGTCCAGCGACGGACCGTCCATTGGATATGTCTGGCGGGATTGGCGACTTCCTCGGGGCCGTTCGCATGATTGGGATGAGTCCCCTCCTGGAACAGTTCCGTCCAGGGCGGATTGCCGGCAAACCAGTCGTAACCACTGCCCGTCCAGAAGTCCGTGGGGCTGTTCCCCAGGCCATCGTGAGGGAACGGAGTCAGGTCCCCGCCCCCGGAGTAGGTGTGATCCGAATCGAGCGTCTGATCATAGTAACCGTAGGACCAGCCATTGACGGTGACGTCCGGGTTGGTGGACCAGTCGGCCACGGAATCCGCCAAGACCGATCCAGCGATGGCCGTCGGCGCATTGCGCTTGAGGATCTCCTTTCCGTTCAGATACGCCACAAACCCATCGTTGTATTTCATCTTCAGCTTCAGCGTTTCAATCGAAGCCGGATTGGAAACGTTGAACGGGTAACGCACGTAAACTGATGGATTCACCCCACGCATAGCCGACCGGATGTCCGTCTTGAAACAATCGGCGATGCCGGGAACGAACGGACGCGGAGGCACGGGCGGTTGCCCGGCGATGATGCTGGCCCGAATGAACGAGCCGTCCGCGCCGTCCCCCTTGGCGCCATCGGTACCCAACGGATCCAGAGCGAAATCGATCTTGTCGCCGATGAAAACCCCGGAAAGGGCGATGTTGGTTTCGATCCCGGCATTATTGAACGCAATCGTCGAAGCGAACGCCTGCACCCCATTCCGCAGTACCCGCAAGGTGACGCCATTGCCGCCACCCAAATTGGCTTTGCCAAACTGAACGCGGGCATACATGTCGCCATCCGCGTCGGACACCCAGCGTTTAATCATCCAGTGCACACCCTGCGGCTGATTGTCGCCGTTCGGATGCCAGTCTGTCTGCCCAATCGTGTCCCAAGGCGGATTCGCTCCTGGATTTCCAGGCTCGCCCAACTGCCAGGAACCGCCTTGCAACGACCAGTTCGCGTCCGAATTGTTGAAGTCCGTATTCGCGTCGTAGACATGATCGGCATCGGCGGTCTCGTTGTAGAATCCATAAAACCAGCCGCCTTCACCCTGCGCGCCCGTGACCCAATCCGAGACGCTGTTGGCCAACTCCGTCTGCGGCACCGGCCCGGTGCGAATCGTCGCCAACAGATACGAACCATCCGCACCATCACCCAGCAGCCCATCGGTGCCCTTGGGATCGAGAGCGAATTCAATTTTGTCACCAATCAACACGCCTGGCAGCGCCACAAACGTATCCACACCCACTCCGTCGTTGAACGCGACGGTCTTCGCGTAGATCTCAAACCCGTTGTGCAGGACATGCAGGGTCGTCCCATTCCCGCCGCCCGTGTTCGACTTCTTGAATTGCACCCGCGCGTGCAAGTCGCCGTCCACATCGCTCACCCAGCGGCGAATCACCCAATGCACACCCTGCGGCTGATTGTCCCCGTTCGGGTGCCAGTCAGTTTGCCCAATCGTATCCCACGGCGGATTGGCACCAGCATTGCCCGGCTCGCCCAATTGCCAGGCGCCCCCAGCAAAAGTCCAGCTCGCATCCGTCGTATTGAAGTCCACGTTCGGATCGTAGCTGTGATCCGCATCCGCCGTGTAATTGTAAAACCCGTAGAACCAGCCGTTCGCCCCCTGGCTGCCAGCCACCCAATCGGACGAACTGTCCGCCACCGCCGTCGGCGCAACCGGCGGCGCCGGCGGAGTTACCGTCCCCGACAGCACCGTGGCCGTCATCACACTGCCGTCCGAACCGTCGCCCGCATCGCCGCTCGACCCCACCGGGGTCAGCGCAAAATCGAAGATGTCGGTCGGCGTCGCCGCCGTATTGACATACACCTCGTAGCCCGTGGTGTCGCTGCCAGCAATCGCCCGGGAGAACAGCTCCGTGCCGTTCTTGAAGATCTTGCCGGTGACGCCGCCACCGTTCGGGTTATCCTTCCGCACATGAAACCTCAGCGTGATCGCTCCCGCCACGGTGCTGTGCCACCGACGCATCACCCAGTGCTCCACCCCGCCACTGTTCTCGCCATTCGGATGCACCGCCGCCTGCCCGATCGTATCCCACGGCACATTGTCCGGATTCCAGTTCCACGAGCCGCCATCCCAGAAATTGTCGTCGTCCCATGGCCCGTCCGCGCGCGGAAAAGGCTGAAAATCTCCCACCTGATACGCGCGATCCGTGTCAGCCGTCAGGTCGTAGTAGCCATTGACCCAACGATTCTCCCCCTGCTGCCCGGTGGTGGACCAATCGCCGCGCGAATCGGCAATCACGCTGGCGCTATAGGCGCCGGGCTGGACCTCGTAGCCAATCCCATTGGTCCCGGCCAGCCATGTGGAGTCATTGAACGTCACACTGCGCCACGTGCCACCCAGCGCATCGCTGGCTGGCACCAGCACTCGCGCTGGCGACCCGCTTGTGATCAGCTTGGTGTCGGCGACCGCCGACGCCGCCAGCAATCCGCAAAGCCCGCCAGCCAGCCAGCGCGGATAGGGGAATAAGGTTCGAAGCCTCGCGTGTTCATTCTTCATAAGCATGGAACGACTGAAGGTTGTTGGGTCGGACTTGTGAATGCCGAGCATCCTAGCGATCCCTAATTCCGCGTGACAAGATGAAATTCCCGAAAGATTCCCGCCATCCTCCATCCCTCGAGGACAGGACCAAACCGCCGATGGACGCTGATCGACACAGGTAAAGACGGAGTCTTCGTTCGGAAAACCATCAGAACCGATCTCCGTCCGCCGTCACGCTCCAGGTCTTGTGCGGATCTCCCAATATCTGCGCCAATCTGCGCCCATCAGCGGTTTTCAATCTGGTCGCCGCGGTTCTCGAGCCAGCTTGAGCCTTGCGCGTCCGCCTTCGTTCCGCTGGAATTCGCCCCCAATCATCATGGCTCGCAACCCACACCGGCTAAGCCGGAACGATTCAGTTGGACGGCGGCCGGTTGCGCCGCAGATTCTTGCGAAGGCCGAGGCGTGAGGAGCGCGCGTATTGAAATGAAATACGTTAGCAACGAACAACAAAGGCCTTCGCAAGAAGATCAAGCAAACGGCCGCGGGCCAACTGAATCGTTCCGGCTAAGCTTCATCACCGTCGCATGGCTGGCCGCGTTGATCGGATTTCTTCCAGCCCTGCCCGCTGCCACGGCCGCTGAGCCCAGCGTAACGACGACGCCCGGTGTCCGCGCTGTTGCCGTGGTTCCCATCGGTACCGGTCAGCCCGGGTTCAAACTGCTCTCGCCCACCGCCACGGGCGTCGCCTTCACCAATCTCCTGCCCGTCACCCGCCACTACACCAACCAGATTTATCTCAACGGCTCCGGCGTCGCCGCCGGCGATCTCGACGGCGACGGCCGGCCGGACCTGATCCTTGCCGGCCTCGGCGGCGGAACCGCGATCTTTCACAACCTCGGCGACTGGCGTTTTGAAAATGTGACGGCGCGGTCCGGTGTTGATTTTTCCCGGCTCGACGTCACCGGCGTGACCGCCGCCGATCTCGACGGCGACGGCGACCTCGACCTGGTCCTGAACACGGTCGGCCAAGGCACGCATCTTCTTGAAAACCTCGGCCGCGGCGAGTTCGCACCGTTTGCTGCCGTGGGCACAGTAAACCCCGGCCTGTGCGGCAGCACCTGTTCCCTCGCCGACGTCGACGGCGACGGTCGATTGGATCTGTATGTCGCGAACTACCGCGTCATCACCTCGCGCGACGAGCCGCATTTGAGCTTCGCCATCGGCCAGGAAGACGGCCGGCCAAAGGTAAAGGCTTACGGCCAGCGCCCCATCACGGATCCGTCGTTGGCCAATCGGTTCAAATTCAGTTACCAGCCGAAGGCCGACGGCGGGGCTTCGGTTTTTCACGATGAACAGGGCGAGCCGGATGGTCTCTATCACAATGATGGCGCCGGCCGCTGGACGCGCGTCCCCTGGACCAATGGCGTCTTCCTCGACGAATCGGGCGCACCGTTGGGCCAGCCGCCGTTCGACTGGGGCTTGAGTGCGATGTTCCGCGATCTCAATGGCGACGGTGCACCCGACCTCTACGTCTGCAACGACTTTGCCACGCCCGATCGCATTTGGATCAACGACGGCCGCGGCCGCTTTCGTGCGCTGCCGCCCCACGCCATCCGCCAAACCAGCCTGTCCACCATGGCCGTGGACGTCGCCGACATTGATCGCGACGGGTTCGATGATCTTTTCACCGCCGACATGCTCAGCCCGGATCGCTGGCGTCGACTGGTGCAGATCAATCAGGTGAATCCCAACATGCATCTGTTTACGGACATGGCGACCCGCCCGCAGGCCCCGCGCAATATGCTCCAGCGAAATCGAGGCGACGGCACGTATGAAGAGATCGCCCAACTCGCCGGCCTCGAGGCGTCCGAGTGGAGCTGGGCCAGCATCTTTCTGGACGTCGATTTGGACGGATTCGAGGATCTGCTTGTCGCCAACGGCTTCGAACGGGATTTCATGAACATGGACGCCCACCGCCGGGTCCGCGCCGCGCAGGCCCGACTTCCCCGCAACGCGCCGCCCGGCGCCCGTCTCGCCGCCAATCGCCTCTATCCCCGCCTCGCCACCCCCAATCTCGCGTTTCGCAACCTCGGCCACCTCCAATTCGCCGACGCCAGCCGCGACTGGGGCTTCGACGTGGCGGAAATATCCCAGGGAATGGCTCTCGCTGACTTCGATCAGGACGGGGACCTCGACGTCATTATCAACAACCTGAACGGTCCAGCGTCCCTCCTCCGCAACGAATCCACCGCGCCGCGACTCGCCGTTCGCCTGATCGGGCGCGCGCCCAACACACGCGGAATCGGCGCCCGCATCGTCGTGTTCGGCGGCGCGGTGCCCCGGCAATCCCAGGAAATGATCGCCGGCGGACGTTACCTGTCTTCCGACGACCCCATGCGCGTGTTCGCTGCCGGCTCGACGACCAATCGCCTCGCCATCGAAGTGCAATGGCGCAGCGGGAAGGTCACTACCCTCTCCAACCTGAACGCCAATACCATCTGCGAGATCATCGAACCCGACAGCGCGCCGCGCGTTACCCCACCCCCTGCCACGGCCACTCCCGCTTCCACCCCCTCGCCCGCCAAGGCAATCAAACCTTTGTTCGTTGATGTCTCCGACCGCCTCAGCCCGGTTGCGCCGTCGGGCTCCGTCGACGACTTCGCGGTTCAATCCATGCTCCCGGCGAGACTCAGCCAACTCGGCCCCGGCGTGACTTGGCAGGACGTCAACGGCGACGGCTGGGACGATCTGCTGCTGCCGGGCACCGCGGGCGCAATCGCCGTTTTGGAGAACGATCAGCGCGGCGGATTCAAAGCACTTCAATCCCCCACCGCCTCCGGAGTCCCAAAACGAACATCCGCTTCAGTGGTTGGCTGGAGCCAGACGAACGGCGTCGCCCTCTGGATCGGCTTTAGCGCTCACACCACCCGCGACGCCAGCAACGCCCCGGCCGTTCAGTTGCATCAAGTGTTCGCCGGCCAACTTACCAACGCCGGGAGCGGGCTCGCCGTCGATGCCTCCGTCGGCCCCCTTGCACTCGCCGACATCGATGGCGACGGCGACCTGGATCTGTTCGTCGGCGGACGACACGTGCCCGACCACTGGCCGGAACCCGCTTCGTCACGACTGTTTCTCCAATCCTCCTCGCTCCCCGCAGGCCAATGGGAAATGCATCCAGCGAGCTCCAATCTGCTTGCCCGGTTGGGAATGGTCAGCGGCGCGCTGTTCACGGACCTCGACGCCGACGGCGACCCGGATCTGGTCGTGACCTGCGACTGGGGTTCGATCCGGATCTTCCGCAATGATCGCGGACAATTCACGGCCACGGATTGGAAGGTAACCTTTCCGAACCTGAACCCGCGCGGACCCATCACCAGGGCGAAGCAACTCAGCGAGCTGACCGGTTGGTGGACGGGGATTCAGGCCGGCGACTTCGACGGCGACGGGCGGCTCGATCTTCTGGCAGGCAACCTGGGGCGCAACTCGGCGTACGAACGTCACCGAGCGCGGCCGCTCCGCGTCTACTACGGAACGCTGGCAGGCGACGACAGCACGAGCATCGTTGAATGCGCGTTCGATGGGGCGCTTGGAAAATATGCGCCCTTGCGCGACGTCTGGACGCTGGCCAAGAACCTGCCGTGGCTCTTGGAACGCTTCGACAGTTACGAGAAATTCGCGCGGGTCGGCATTGAAGACGCCCTGGCCGAACGCTTCGCGCAGGCGCGCTTCGTCGAGGCAGGCTGGGCCGACAGCACCGTATTTCTAAATCGCGGCGACCACTTCGAAGCGCACACCTTGCCCGACGCAGCGCAACGGGCACCGGCCATGGGTGTGTGCGTTGCCGACTTTGATGGCGACGGACAGGACGACGCGTTTCTTGGACAGAACTTTTTTGCCACGCGACCGGATGCCTCCCGTCAGGACGCAGGACGCGGACTGCTGCTCCGCGGCGACGGCCGAGGCGGGTTCTCCGCCGTCGCCGGCGCCGAAAGCGGCCTGCTGATCTACGGCGAACAGCGGGGCGCGGCCGTCAGCGATTTCAATCACGACGGACGTCCTGACCTGGCGGTGTCGCAAGGCAATGGCCCGCTTCGTCTCATGCGAAACGACCTGGGTCGTCCCGGACTGCGCGTGCGACTTCACGGTCCGCCCCAAAACCCGCAAGCCATCGGAGCCGTCCTGCGGCTGGGCAACGGTACCCGCTGGAGCCCCGCTCGCGAGATTCATGCCGGCTCCGGCTATTGGTCCCAGGATTCCGCCGAGCCGATTGTCACCGGCCCGATCGGCGCCAATCGACTCCAGGTTCGCTGGCCCGGTGGAAAGGTAGCGGAGATCACCGTCCCGACAGGCGCGACCGAAATATCCGCTCAAATCAGTGTCCGTTAGCCGGTGGGTATCGACGGAGACGCAGGTTCGACGAAAGCCCCCGTCCGATCCGCGTTCACCTGAGTCAATCTGCGGTTTTCCAATCTTACGCGGGGACCGAGGGATCGTTCCTCCCTCGCCCCGGCCGGGACGAAGGCAAATCGCAAGCGCTTTCCGCCCTTTCACGTCGCATCGGATTTCCGAAGCGCATTCGGGCTATCTAGCCTCTGCCCCTCTTTGACCTCAGGGCTGTGCCGGCGTTGCCAACCGATACGTCCGCCGCGGAACCGGCGCCGGATCCGTCACCGTCACCGTGCGCGCATTCGCGCCCGCAGGTTCAATCACGAGATTCCGCCATTGGATCGGGCTCAGACTGTCGGTGTATTGCACGGTGTAGGTCTTGCCCGCCGCCGCGCCAAAGGTGAGGCGCACGGGACCCGCACCGGTGATGTTCACCCGCAGGTAGCTCTGCCCGTCCAGATAGTCCGTCCCGGCAAAATACTCCCGCGCATTGTTGATCCCGTCGCCATCGTCATCGCGCAACGCATCCGTCGGATCGGAAACGCTGAATCCAGCGCGCCCGGTTTCCCAGCTGTCCGGCAAGCCATCGCGATCCGCATCCGCGATCACGGTCAACACACCATCGTCCGTCTGCAATTGGCCCACCGCGTTGGACACCACAATGTCGTAAGCCGTCCCCGAAAGCGCCAGGCTCACGTTGGTCAGGACCAGCACGGTGTTGGTGGAACTCGCAGCGATGTAGCCGCCGGGAATGACGACACTGCTGACGCCGGTTGGCGCCACGAACGCCAGGTTCACCGAAGTCGGCAAGGTTCGGCGCCAGCGATGGAGGAACGGACCGGAACCGGACCAGGCCGCGCTGAAGACGGCGGTGCCGCCTTCCGGAACCGACTGGCTGAGTGGCGCCGCGTCGATGTTGGCGCGCGTGTTCACGATCAACGTCGCGACCTGACTCGTCACCGATCCAAAATTGTCGCTGACCACCACGCTGTACCCGCCGGCATTGGCCAGACTCACATTGCTGATGTTCAAAGTCGAAGCCGTCACGGTCGGAATGTTCGGCCCGGTCCCGAGCGGTCCCCCGTTCAAGAGCCATTGGTAACGCAGCGGCGTGGCGCTGGCCGCCACGACACTGAAGCTCACCGCGACCGGAGTAGCCTGCACCGTGACATTGAGGCTTGCCGGCTGGGTGAGGATCTCCGGGTTGACCAACACCGTCAGCGCCGCCGGATCGCTCGTGAGCGAACTGACCGCATCGGAAACCACGACATCGTAGGTCCCGGCATCGGCCGCAGTGACGCTCGCGAAGTTGAGGAACGTATTGGTTTCCCCGGCCAGATTGACCCCGCCTTTTCGCCATTGATAACGCACCGTCGAACTGCCCGCCGCCTGCACCACAAAGTTGACGCTGGCGCCGAGATGCGCCCGGGTGCTGCGCGGGTGCTGACTGATGCGCACCGGCGTCAGCACAAAGAGCGTCGCGTTGCTGCTGACGGCGGACCCGGAGGCGTTAAGCACAATGACGCGGTAAATACCCTGGCGGACCGGCGTCACCGTGGGCAGTGACAATGTGCTGTTCGTCTGCCCCGGCAGCGCATCGCCATTGAATGTCCATTGATAGCGCAGTGGGGCGCTGCCCCCCGCCGTCACCGAGAAGGTCACGTTCGCGAGGGCTACAACCGTCTGGCTGGCAGGCTGCGCGCTGATCGCAGGCGGCGTTCCCGCGGCCAGCGGCGCGGCCGGACTGAGGGTCGCCGCCGTCCAGTTGGCTGGATCATTGCCGAACGCCGCAGTGTTCAACCGCTGCAGCGACGGCCCAAAGCCGTCCGCCGCCAGCGGCCACGGCGTGTCATCAAGGTATTCCACTTCGTCGACCAGAACAGATGGCACCAGGCCGGCATCAGGGTCGGGCGGCAAGACCGGCGCCTCGGGGCGGCGCAATCGGATGTCGTTCCCGCCGTTCCCCAGCTGTCCTCGGAACGGGCCCACCAACAGCACGCCAGGCGCGAGCCCCAACCGGCTCCGAAACGCCGCCGTGGCCACAGGATTGTTCGCCGGATCAAACGAAACCACTAACAACCGTCCGCCCGCCGGAAGCGTCACGTTCGCCGGAAAATCGAACTCAATCCCGCCGCGAATCTGCCACGTATTGGTGGCCACAACCGGGTCAAACATCGAGACCGGGCCGCCGCTGATATTCAAAAGTTCGATGTATTCGTCCTCGAAATTTTCAACCAGGTCCAGGCCCTCCTGACGCGCGATCGGCCGGTAGTGAATCTCCGCGATCACCACCGGCCCAACCAGGGGCGCGGCATTGGACGCGCCGAGCGAGTTCGACGACATCGCCACGAAATGCTCGCGGCCCAGGCTGTCATGATAGCGTCCGAACGCGACGCCCGTGCCGCTGGCATCGAAGTGATAGCCATGGTGATACCCGGTCAGTTCACCGGCGACATTGCCCGAGAACAGATACGCTTCATCGCCTGCGGAGCTGAAGGAGAAGCTCGGGGGAACACCCGGCGTCGCATTGAACGCACCTTCGTCGAACACCAGGTAGCCGCCCGCCGAAATGACCGTTGCCGCCGGGATGCGGAACTTCTTCGGCACGTTCGGATCGTCCGTCAGGTACCACCCCGAGACGTCCACCGGTGCTGCGGTCGGGTTGAACAATTCGATCGCGTCCAACTGCGGAGACGCCGTGTTCGCCAACACTTCATTGACGAGAATGCCGGGAACGGTCACCGGGCCCGGGTCGGCCGCCCCGGGAGTGCCGTATTCGCGTCCCGATGGCCGCCAGCTTTCCTTGAGCCCCCACGTTTCGAACGACGCTGTGGCATCCACGATGGTCAACGCGAAGCCGCGTCCGTCGGTAATCGGATACCACGCATTGTTGAAATCGAACTCGAGGATCTTCTCGTTGGTCGCGTCGTCGAGGCGCAGGCGCTCGCCTGAATCATCCAGCGCTCCGGTGAACACGCCGGCCACGCGCGCGGCCGCCGCAGCCCCGTACCGTTGCGTGAACGCAGCCAGGTTACGAACGAGCACCACCGATTGCCCCGCGCTCAGCGTCGTCACGCTGCTGCCAGTGAAGTTGAAACCAATCCCCGCGCTGAAGTGCACACCGTTCAAGCTCAGCTCCGTCGGGCCGACATTCTGCAACTCGACATACTCGTAATCATCCAGCGGGAAAGTCGCGCCCGGCAAAACCGGCGGGTGATACATGATTTCCGTAATGCGCAGGTACTGCTGGGCCGCGCTGGCTTGGGCCGGGGTGTTAAAACTCCCGACGCGTATGCCCTGCCGATCGGTCAAGGCAATAAATTCACCCCGCGCCGACAGCCGGCCTTCATAGTCTCCCACCACTTGCAGCGCATTGTTGCCCGTCGGCCCCGCCGCCCGCGCACGAAACGCTTTCCGGTTCGCCGCCAGGTAAAGCGTGCCGCCGGCAGGTATGACGGTTCCCCCGCGGAACTTGAAATGCACCGCGCCTGACAGCGACCAGCCCGAGACGTCGACCGCGATGGCGTTCGGATTCCGCAGCTGAATGTATTCCTGGTCCTGATTCGCGCTGGCCGGGTTGGCCTCGACGCCGACAATGTTGACGACCGTGCCGGGCGGCTGCGCCGCCGGGATCTCGGTCGAGACCAGCCGATTGAACAACTGAGTTCGGCGCCCCGGCAGAAACACATTTTTGATGTCGTTCACGGCCTCCGGCAGGAACTGCGCGCAACACGGCGCCGTGGAGCCGTTGCCCCAGGCATGCGAATTCCACTTCAATGCGTCGAGGCGCGCGTCCACCGACACCTGCGCCGCCAGCGCATCGATGATCGGCTCGAAATGCAGGTCCTGCTCCAGCGTCCCGGGAGCCATCAGGAATTCGTCCATCAGGGTGCGCAGCCGCCGCAGATACATCTGGCGGATTTCCGGCGTGCCATAGAGGGTCGTCACGAAGCGGTTGTTGCCGCCGCCGAAGATCCCGGTGTCGACGATCATGTTCTGATCCCAATAGCTGAAGGTGCCGATCCAGCGCCGCCCAAAACTCAGGTCGACGTCCCACGGCCACATCTGCCACTCGTCGCTCTGCCCGGAGTCCCGATAGAAGTAGTAGTTCTTGTGGCAGCAATCGGTGTCGCCCATCAGGTCGCGCACCGCCAGGAAGTTGATCGAACCCGCCAAATCAATGTTGTCGTAAACGAATCGGCGCCGCGCCTCACCGGACTGGCTGATGCCGTTGAACAGGGCCTGCAGATCCGCCGTGCTTTCGCTTTTCCGCGTCTTTTTCTCCAGCGCGCTCGAGGCATCGCCGATGCTCGAAAACGTGTTGTACATCTTGTAGAGCGAGCCCTGGCTGTTGATCCCCATCCGCACCAGCCAGTCTTCGTCGCCGTTCTCCACCAGATGCGCCGTGCCCCAGAAAGCCCCATTCTGTTGCACGCGCACGGGAATGACCCAGTGATGCGCGCTGCCCGCATCCCGATAGGTGCCGTAAGCCAGCACATTGCGCATGTGCGCCTTGTCGGGATAGGTCGTCAGCATGTTGATGTCGTCCGCCCGCGGCTCGCCCGCCTTCCACTTGAAGTTGTGCCCGGGATGAAAATCGATGTCGTAGCTCTTCTTCGGAAAACCCCGGCTCGACTGCCCGTGCAGGTTCATCAACACGTTGTCGTACAGCTCACCGTCGTAATACACCGTGCAACGCGTGCCCGCGTCGTTCTCCGCCGCCGCCGGGTTCTGCACAAACCAATGGAGCACCGGCAAGGGATTGGTCAGGCCCCCATCGGCCACCACGGTTCCGGCATACTCCGGCCCGTCCAACGGCTCCACGAACGACGGCAGCCGCGAGCTTCCTCCGACGTTGTCGGTCGCGGTGATGTACCAACGCACGAGATTTCCCGGCCCATGGGCCGTGGCCGGGATCACCGCCCCGAACACGCCATCGCCAACGCCCTCGTCGCCACTACTCCCATTGTCCAAAAAGGGCAGCGTCACCTCCGCACCAAAGCCAATGCGGTAATGCAGAACCGCCGAGGCCACCGCACCCAGAGCCGGCCGGATCCGCGCCGTCACCCGGATGGCATCCGCATCGGTCGGCTTCGCCGGATGAAAATCGTCATCGGTGATGATCGGTCCCAGCTGGCTGACCCCGGCGTTGTTCGCTGCGCCCGGAGTCGGGATCGGAAAATACCGAAGCACCGCCACGGTGCTGCCGGAAATCGTCGCCACCAATTCGGGCAGAATCAACAGGTCCGAGCTGGTCGCGGAGTTGTTCAATCCCTGGATCGCCAGGACGTTGGTGCCCACATGAAGGAAGGAAATGAAGGCGGAGATATTGAAATCCCGCGGCGTCACCGCGATGTCGTCGGCCCGGTTGGCCGGCGCACCCGAGTTCCAAGTGGCCGCCGTCGGCTCCGGCGAGTTGTCCCACGCCACTTCGCGCCCGTTGAGGTAGGCGATCATCCCGTCGTCATAACGCATCCGCAGGATCACGCTCCGGACCGCGGCGGGATCGCTGACCACAAACGGCACCCGAATGTAAACCGTCTGATTGATGTTGCTCATGCCCTGCACGTCCAGGCCGGTCAACCCCGGGTAATCATAACCGACGCCCGTCGTGCCGCTGGTCCAGGCCGAGTCATCAAAGCCCTCCAGGGTCCAGGGACGAAGGGGATTCGGCACGCCACCCGTCGGAGGTTCCAGCAAATCGTTCAACGGCACCAAGGCGCGCGCCGGTGCCCCCTGCGCCAGGAGGGTCTCCTGCGCTGTGCTGCCGCGCAGCCCATACGACACGTCCGGCGCTTGAATCGGGTACGCCGGGGCGAACTCCGTGGCCACGGTCACGCCATCCGGCTGCACCAACGCGAGATATTCACCCGTGTCGCTTAAACGAAAGTTCGTGTGCAGCTCGCCCACGTTGCGATCCTTGTTCGACGCGAACACCACCAGATAGGAATCCCGCGCCAACGACACAGCGGGAAACATCCACTTCCGAAGGTTATTGGTCGTGTCGGTGAGAAACCAGCCGGCCAGATTCACGGTGTTGCTGCCCGCATTGTGGATCTCAATCCAGTCCTCGTTGTCGCCGTCTTCGTCGTCCAGGCCGTTTCGATTCGAGGCCATAAACTCCGAGATGCGCACGGAGCTTTGGGCCGCGAGGGTGGAAACGCTCACCAGACCGAAGACCGTGGCGAGCAGGAAAAGGCGTACAGCGTTCATGGGATTGCCATGAACACTGAGCCGAATGCGGAGTCAGGTCAAGGGTCGGCCTTTTGGGATTTTAAATTTGCGATTGCTGATTGGCGATTTGGCGGGCGGTTCGTGGCTCCTCCCGAAGATCGCAATAGCGGTGAAGTGCTTCTGGATTCGCCCTCAACCCAACCCCCCGGGCCTTCCCATGAACCGGAGGATCGACCAGAAGGTTCGCGACGCGGAGATTCGGCAACCTGTTAACCGAACGGCCCGACGCGTAACCCCTCTCCGCCGCCCTGCGGGGGAGAGGGCAGGTTCCGAGCTCGCCCGAGCGAGGTCGGAACCGGGTGAGGTGGAGCAGTCCGCAGGTTCATGTCCCGTGAGCAGGTCCGAAGGGAACGGGTGGTTCCCCGTGAACCGTTAGGTAGGGCGCGCTCTCCGCAGCGCGCCGACGATGCGATCAGTTTCACCATGGAACAAACAGGTCTGCGCAACCATTCGGCAGCACCGATTCCGCGGCGGGCGACGGAGCGCCCGCCCTACCTGAAGTGCCCGGTTCATGGCCCGCAAGCGGGTCGGGAAAGACTCACGCCTCGCCACCGCCGGGCACCGGGGTCAGCGGCTGTTTTTTGATCACGCGCAGTTCGGCCTGCCGTTTGAGGATCGCGATCGCCGTCTCCTCCAACAAACCGGGCTGGGTCAGCTGAATGCGCAGCTGGTCGAGTTCGCGGTCGACCGCGTCGTTGCGCAACATCCGGATGGTTTCCGCCAGATTTCGTGCGAGGTCGCCTTTGCTCTGAGTCTCGGCCGCCGCTTGCGTGACCATGCCGCTCGCGACGGTGTCTTCGAGCCGGCCGAGCAGATCGCCCAGCCCATGCCATTCCCCCGAACGATGCAAGGTCAGCCGCAACTCCACGATGCGACGCACGATCGGATGCGAGATCCAGCCTGGGTCGAGGTGTTGGGACACCCATTCCAAATGCTCATCATCGATCAGGACAAACCGCAGCAGCCAATACTCGCGCTCGCTCGGTGGCACGATTGGCGCCGCCGCCGTGGCGTCCTCTTCCCAAGGTGGACCGTCATCTTCGACCGGAGCCGCCTGACTTGGCCCCGCGCGGAGCGCCCGCTGCAACTCGGTTCGCACAGCCTCGACCGAGACCGCCAGCCGAAACGCCATCTTCTGCGCGTAAGTATCCGCGAGCACCGGGCTGCCGGTCTTGGCCACCGCCTCGCCCATCTCGCGCATCACGGTCATCCGCCCCCGATCCTGGGACACATCATTGGCCCGACAGAGCAACCCCAGATAAAAATCAAAGAACCCTTCCGCTTTCTGTATCAAAGCCTGAAACGCCGCCCCGCCAAATTCCTTGATGAAACTGTCCGGGTCGTGCGGCGCCGGCATCGTCGCCACCCGCACCGCCACCCCGGCCGACAGCAGGCTGTCAAAGACGCGCACGGCCGCCTTTTGTCCGGCGGAATCAGAATCGAAACAAAGCACCACTTCGTTCACATAGCGCTTGAGCAAACGCGCGTGCTCCGGCGTGAACGCGGTGCCCTGGGGCGCGACGACGTTGGCCACGCCCGCCGAATGACACGCGATTAAATCGAGCTGACCCTCGCAGATAATGGCGAAGCCGGCGTCCAAGATCGGGCGCTTGGCCTTGTCGAGCCCGTAGAATACGCGGCCCTTCCGGAAAATGGCCGTCTCCGGCGAGTTCACATACTTCGCCGATTTTTCGTCGCCCACCAGAATGCGCCCGCTGAACGCGATGATCCGGCCCTGCTCATCGCAAATTGGAAACATCAGTCGTCCCCGAAACCGATCGTAAAACCGATCGGTGCCCTCCTTGCGAATGATCAAGCCGCCCTGCTCGACGATGGCCAGGTCATGCCCTTTGCTCTTCGCCCAGTTGACCGTGTCATCCCACGCGTCCGGCGCGTAGCCGATGCGAAACGCGCGGACAGAATCGGCACTGACCCCTCGTCGTTCGAGATAGTCGCGCGCAATTTGACCACCGGCCTCGTTCTGGAGCGCGCTTTGCCAGCGCTGGGCGATCTGCTCGTGAATCTGCAGCAACGCCTCCTTCAAATGCCGCGCCTCCTTTTGGCCCGGCGATTGATCGAGCTCGATGACGATGCCAGCGCGGTCGGCCAGCCGTTTGACGGCTTCCATGAAGCCGAGGCTTTCGTATTCGCGGACGAACGTGAAGACGTCGCCGCCCTTCTGGCAGCCGAAGCAGTGAAAGATCTGGCGGTGCGGATTGACGTTGAAGCTGGGCGTCTTTTCGCGGTGGAAGGGGCACAGGCCAACGAAGTTGGCTCCAGCGCGCTTCAATGGCACCACCGCGCCGACGACATCCACGATGTCGCTGGCGGATCGTATTTGTTCCAGGAGATGCTGCGGGACAAGGCCGGCCACTGCAGGAGGATCGCCAGACCGGAGACCGAGGCGCAAGCAGAAGGTTGCAAAATGACGAACACCGAATAGACGACGTCATTCGTCATTCGTCATTCGTCATTCCGGCAGCACCGTGGTCTGCCCCGTGTGCTTCCAACCAAGTCGGCCCGCTTCCTTGGCCAAGGCAGCCTCCGTGCGCTCGAGCGGCTCGCTGGTCGGCTCGTCGCTGAGCTTGTACGACTGGTGATGAATGGGGAGGAAAACCTTTGCACCCGCCGCATCGGCCATGGCGACGGACTGTTCCGGCGTGCAGTGACTGTTGATCCAAGGGTCGTATCCGCCAATGGGCATGATAGCCGCCGCAAAGGGGCCATGCCGGCGATGGTCGGCAAACACCGGAGTATCCGCCGTGTCGCCGCCAAACAACAGCCGGCGTCCTTCCCGTTCCAGCACGTAGCCTGAGTAGCCCCGATGCGTGTCGCGCCGGATGCGCGCTCCCCAGTGGCGCACCTCGATCGCGCGAACAGAGATCTCACCGTTGGCCGTGCGAAGGCTCGTCCTCTCGCCCCAACGCAGTTCCTGCACCGATCGGTAGGCTCGACGTGGCAACAGATCCGACGTGCTCGCCGCCATCACGGCGGCCGGGCGCCCAGGGACCGCCGCCAACGATCGACGATCGAGATGATCAAAGTGCGCGTGCGAGACCAAAACCAAGTCAATCGGTGGCAGTTGCGCCGGAGACAATGCGCTGGCCACCATTCGTTTGGGACCGAGCGTCCCGGCCCAAAGATAGACGCCGATCCGGGCGAAGAACGTCGGGTCAGTCAGGATGCGCACGCCCAGAAAATTGATCAGCACCGACGCGTGTCCCAGCCACGCGATTGTGATCTGTTGATCCGACCAGGCGGACGGCGTGGGTTGAAACGGAGCCTTGGGTACGCCTCGAACAAACTCACGGAGTCGCTCATGCAGGAAGCGCACCGGAAAGGACGAAACCGGCCGGGACGACCGCCGTCCACGGAAGTCGACTGCTGATCCCGATTGGGCGGCAGAGCGTTGGCGCAGTTGTTCCATCACGCCCGAATCGATAGCGGGAACCTGACAGCAAATCAAGGGACCGTCAGGGCGTCCTGATCTCTGCGCAAGGATCTTTGACCGCAGATGCACGCCGATAAACGCAGATTGAGACTGAGCGCTCCTTGAGGGCGACGCCCGAAACCCATCATCGACCGGCTGCCGTTAATCGGGCCTCCTAAGCCAAACGCACCAAACACCGAAACGCGAAATATCTGCGTCCATCTGCGTCCATCAGCGGTTTCCATTCCGGTCTCCGGCGGAGGAGTTGCGGTCGCACTTCAGCGGGTCATCGCTGGGCGCGGGCGCGACTTGCTGGGATGAGCGAAATCGGTTTGATGCCGTTGCCCAAGCCGGCTGCCGCCGGAGCGGTTGGGTTGAAAGGCCGGGCTGTCGAGACGGCTGGAAGGCTTGCCGTGGCGGACTTCCTCGGTCAAATCGGCCACGCTTTGGAGCACGCGCGTCGGCTGATAGACATAGTCGCCCACCGATTCCATCGCGGTGGATCCGGTCAACACGAGAAAGGCTTTCATGCCGGATTCGACAGCGCCCCGAATGTCGGTCTCCATCGTGTCGCCGATCATGATGACGTCGTCGACCGGGCCGAGCGAGAGATCAGCCAGCTTGCGGCGCGCGCGATGGAACATGTAGCCGTTGGGTTTGCCGAGGTAGTAGGCCCGCCGTCCGGAACTCGCCTCCAGGAAGGCCGTGGTGGAGCCGGCGCCGGGTCGCGTTCGATCGCTGGCCACCGGGCACCAGTTGTCGGGGTTTGTCGCCAGCAGGCGCGCGCCGCGCTCGATGCATTCATGAGCCTTGGTCAGCTTTTCCATCGATACGGCGCCTTCACCCACGACGACATAGCTGGGATCGATCGAATCGTTCGCGATCTTCCGCTCGTGCAGCGCGGTCATCAGACCGCCTTCACCCAGCGCCAACACCGTGCAGTCTGGATGGGTCTCGCATAGAAAATCCGCCGTGTTGATCGCGGACGTGTAGAAATGGCGGGGCGAAATCCGCGGAATGCCGAGATGCGCCAGGCGCACCGCCAGATCCTCCGGCGTCGGCGCGGAGTTATTGGTCAGGAAGAGGAAGGGAGTGCCCGTGCTGTTCAGCGCATCCACAAACTCGAGCACACCGGGAATCACCTGGCTCTCCCGGTAGATCACGCCATCCATGTCGATCAAATATCCTGTCTTCATCAAACCTCCCCCAAGCAGTTGCCTTGCCGAGCCGCATCAGAACAGCTTGCGTCGATTCGATCGCGTTCTCCTGTTCCGCTTCGACCGTCCTGCGCACAACGCAACACTCAAAATGTTAGGCAAGCCGGTTGCCGCGCTCATGGAAACGATGAAACCGAAGCCGATTGCACGGCGGCGTTCAGCGGAGGCCCCGCAGGCGCCGGATCAGGCGCGTGACGTTCCATACCTGAATTTCCCCCTGCATGGTGGTGGCCAGCACATGACTGCTGTCGCCGCTCCACGTCAATCGATTGAGCCGCAGCCGCTGCGGCGCCTCGAGCACTCCGAGCGAATTCAAACCGGGCCACGCAAGCAGATGAATTTCAAAATCGGCACCCGTCACGGCCAACATCCTGCCGTCCGGAGAGAACGCAGCGTCGCCCACCGTCGAGTTACGCGGCACCGATGGAATCGTCGGACCGGGTCGCCACGTGCCCGCCTCCCAAAGCCGGATCCCCAATCCAAACTGCGCCAGCCATCGTCCGTCCGGGCTGAAGGTTAGTCGCAAGTCGCCTTCCACCGGCCCCTCCCGCACCATTGCGCCCGAACGCAAATCCCAAATCCGCAGCGGCTCCAGATCGATCGCCGCCGCCGCCAGCCACTGACCATCAGGGCTCAAGGCCACTGATGCCACCCGCCGATGCGGAAAGGTCCGGCTCGCCGGGCTTTCGCCGCCGCGCTGCGCGCTCGTCCCAACCCAGATCTCGTCGCGCAGATAGTTCGCCAACGCCATCGTCCCACCTGTGCGATCGAAGCTCGCCATGTCACCGCCGAGTTCATCCTTCCATTGCTCTGGTGCTCCGAACTTGGAGGTGGCGACGCCTGCCTCTCGCTTCCACCGCACTACATCCTTCCAGCCGGTCGCCAGCAGGTCGCCGTTTGAAAGGAAGTAGACCGAGGTGGGTCGGCGGGCGGACAACCGCGCCACGGGCTTCAGTCCGGGGAACTGAAACACTCGAACTTCCTCCGACTGCGTTACCGCCAACAGCTCCGCACGCGCATCCAGCGCCGCGCCAGTCACCGCCCCCGCCCTCGGCCCCTCCCGCCAAGCCGTAAACACGTCCGAGTTGGTCAACGCGATCCAGACTGGTTTCGGGCCCTGCCAGATCGGGCCTGCGAGCCGACCGCCTTCGTAGAAGCCCAATTGAAAGGCCACTCCCGGAAAGGTCAGCCCCATCCGGCCGGTTCGAACGTCGAGGAATCGGATCAATTCGTCGTGCCCCGCCGACATCAGCCACCTTCCATCAGGGCTGAACGCCAGTGCCCGCACGGAGCCAGTATGCGCTTCCAGGGACCATCCTCCCTCGAGCCGGTCGGGTTCTCCGGCTGCGGCCGCCGCGCCTTCCCTCGCGGCGCCCATTTCCCAAAGTCGAATCAACCCGTCCATGCCCCCCGCCGCCAGCCAATGCCCATCTGCACTCCAGGCCAACACGCTGACGCCGTCCGAAAAGGTCCCGCGAAAATTTCCGCCGCCGGCGCTCACCGCGCGCAGTTCAACGCCCTGGCCTCGAGCCCTACCCACCGCCAGCCAATGGCCATCGGGACTGTAGGCCAACGCGCCCTGCGACGGTTGCTCCAGGCCACCCGCCGCTGCGGGCCAACGCCACAGCTCGCTTCCGTCCGGCAGCGCAAACCCGGTCACCGCTCCGTTGGTGCCAAGGAACGCCACCGATCGTCCGTCCGGGTGAAACGAGTATCGATGCAGCCAGGACTCCTGCGCCACCGCAACGGCGCGATTGGTAAGATCCCAGATGGCGATCTCGTTCCGATGGCGGATGGCCAGGTATCGGCCTGACGAATCAAATTCGAGAACGTGCTGCAAGGTGCGCCCGGCGCCCAGTTCAACGTGAAGACGTTCCTCGCCCCCGCGCCGGGCGAGCAGCCGCACGGGGCCGCGAAAACTCCCGTGCGCCAAGATTTCGCCGCTGGGCGCAACGCTGAGGTAGGTGCTGTCGGGTTCCGGGGGCAGCTCGGATGCGGGCAGGACCCAGGCATCGTCCAGCGCCAGGCTGGCCGCCAACTCCCGCTGCAGTTCCGGCGCGAACGCGCCTTGATCTCCCAGCTTCGCCGCTTCCTCCAATGCCCGCAGACTTTCCATCCGCTGCCCGGGCCGTCCGCCCAGGCGCACCGCATGCGCCTGCGAGATCAAGGTCTGGCGAAGCTGCGCCTCGCGGGCAGCGTCGGCCCGGCTGACCCGCAGGTAGGCGATCGAAGGCACGATGGTGACCGTCGCCAGCAGGAGGCCCAGCGCCAACACCAGGCCGGCCCGCGCCGGGTGCCGCTGGCTCCAGCGCCACGCCCGGCCGACCGGACCCATCGGCCGCGCCCGCACCGGCTCGTTGTGCAGATACCGCCGCAGTTCCTCCGCCAGTTCCCCTGCCGAGCGATAGCGCCCCGCCGGCTCGCGCTCGAGACACTTCAGGCAGATCGTCTCCAGATCGCGCGGCACTCCCGGATTCAACCGCCGCGGCGGCAACGGATCGGCCTCGGCCACCTGACGCAGAATCGACTGCGGGCTGTCTCCCAGAAACGGCGGCCTTCCGCACAACAGCTCGTAGAGGATGGCGCCTAACGAATAAACATCGCTGCCCACCCCCTCCCTCGCCCGCTCTCCCCGGGCCTGCTCCGGCGCGAGATAGGCCGGTGACCCCAGAATTTCCCCGCTCAAGGTCAACCGCGCCGTCGCGTCCACCGGACGCGCCAGACCGAAATCCGTCACCCGGGGCGCACCCATCGGGTCCAGCAGGATGTTCGACGGCTTCAAGTCCCGATGCAGCACGCCCTGCGCGTGCGCGAAGTGGACGGCTTCGGCCACCGGCTGGAGCAACGCCGCCGCCCGCCGCGGCGTCAACGGTCCCGACCGCATCAGCTCGGCCAGGGTTGGGCCCTCCACCAGTTCCATCGAGAAATAAGGCTGCCCGCCGTGCTCGCCCGTTTCGTAGACCGGCACGATGTGCGGATGGCGCAACCGCGCGGCCGACAGCGCCTCGCCCTCAAACCGGCGCCGCGCCTCTTCGCTCGCATAGGCTCCGGCCAGGAGCAGCTTCACCGCGACAAACCGATCGAGCCGCCGTTGCCGCGCCCGGTAGACCACGCCCATCCCGCCCCGGCCGATGGGCTCGATCAGGTCATAATCCCCGATGCTCGCCGGTGCTTCCGCTTCGCCATCGCTGCCTTCGGCCAAATCCAGCGCCCCCCGCAGCGAGCACCGCGGACAATAACGCGCCCGCGTCCGGGGCGGCAGGGGCTTCTCGCAAATCGGGCACAGCCGCAGCATCGCGAACTCTCACGTTTCCAGCACCCGCAGCATATGGCGCAACTCCGAGTCGATCTCCTCCGGCGAGTTCACGGTCTCGGCCACCTCCGCCCGGATCAGTTCCCGATACCGTTGCCGCAACCGAAACGCCGCCGATTTCACCGCCGACACGCTCAAGCCCAGGCGCGCCCCAATTTGTTCCTGCGATTCGTCCGTGGTCTCCTCCGGCGAAGGCAACGCCTCCGCCGTCTCGGCTGCCCTCGGCGCGGACTCCCCCGCCGCCGGCCCCTCCGGGCCCAGGGCTTCATAGAGCGGCAACCGGCCGGTGGCGGCACATTCCTCCCGCAAGCGCAGGCGCGCCCTTTGCAACACGGTGTGCGCCCACTGCCGCTCAAATGCCTGCTCCGGCGTCAACGCATGGCTCGGCTCCACCACGTCCGCGCCGCACGAGCCCGCTTCGCCACTCCCGCCTGCCGCGTCGATCGTCCACAGCTTTTGTCCGCCGCCACGCTTGGCGGCGCACGAACGATCGCGCTGGTCCGCCAGAAAGTTCCGGAACGAGACCAGCAGAAAATTGCGAAAACGGCCCTTGTCCGGGCTGACTTGGGCCAGGCCATTGCGCGCCAGAAGTCGCAGGAAAAACTCCTGCGTATGATCCTCCGCATCCTCCAACGGATGCCCCGCCCGGATGGCAAAGGCCCGCAGCGGACGCCAATAGGCGCGGCACAACTGTTCCAGCGCCGCACGCCCGGCCGCATCGGTGCCATCGCGCGCCCTCATGACCATCGTCCAGCGCGTCGTCGCAAAGACCCCCGCGCCCGGCGAGGCGAGCGGCCCTGCTTCAGCTCCAGACGTGTTCAGTTCCGAGTCGTTCAATTCCAATCCACTTCCCATGGGTTCGGTCAACGGTCAATGCCGGGCGCGACGCCCGCCCAACGACACTCAATCACGACAACCCTATCGGCGCAATTCGGCCAACGGGCAACCCCGAAGCCGGCCCCCCCGGTGGCGGCAATGGAAAGGGTCGCAGCCCGCTCTCTGCGCCCCACAACTTCTTCGCAAACTTCATCGCCGTCCCAACGTGTTCGAATCCTTCCGGTTAAGTTCAAGGAGAATTAAGTTCACGACGAAGTTTGCGACTAAGATTCCTTCCCTTGAACCTCTCCCCCGGAGCGCGAACCTCCCGTCCGCAGCGGGTGGAATCGGCGGCGCACGAACGAACCCTCAGGCGTCGTCTCCGGCTCGCGCCGCTGCGGGCTGAAAGCCCGCGGTCCGTCCGAGCAGTCCGCCGGTTCATCTGCGGTGAGCAGGTCGAGAACGAACGGGCAACTTCCCCTCCGGAGGAGCCTTCTCCGCCGCCCTGCGGGGGTGAAGGTGTCCCGCCCAAAGGGCGGGACGGATGAGGTGGAACAGTCGCGGGTTCATGGCCCCAATTCGAGTGCAGAATGGCAGGTTGAAACTTCCCATAAACCTCGAATAGGTCGCAGCAACGGACGGACGCGAACCGCCGTCGCCATCCTCCCTCACCCCAACCCTCTCCCCAAGGAGCCCCAAGGAGAGGGGGAACTTCAGCGACCGCGCGGTGAGGGGATCGGCCGTCGGCAACGTCGTGGCATTTCGGGGGCCGGATCGACACGCAGCCGGGCGGCGCGGAGATCGAGCAACCTGTTAGTCGATTCGGTCGACCGCGTAACCCTCTCCGTCCCGCGGCCGCGGGAGGGAGAGGGCAGTTTCCGAACTCGTTCGAGCGAGGTCGGAACCGGGTGAGGTGGAGCAGTCCGCCGGTTCATGTCTGGTGAGCAGGTCAAAAAGGAACGGGTGGCTTCCCATGAACCTCCCCTCCGGAGCGCGGATCCCGCCGACGCAGAACCCGCAGCGGGCGGAATCGGCGGCGCACGAACGAACCATCAGGCATCGTCTCCGGCACGCGCCGCCGCGGGTCCCGCACTGCGGGGCCCGCGATCCGTCCAAGCCGTCCCTGGTTCATTCGCCGTGGACCCTACGGCACCGCGGGCGTCACCAGCCGATAGAACCGGCGCAACCCGGCGGGCGCCGGATCGAGCAACGACTCTACCCGATTCGTGGTGCGGGCCGGGACATTGAGCAATCGCTGCCATTCGCCGGTCTCCAGCGCATCGCGATACAGCACGCTGTAAGTCCGGTTGGAAACCGCCGTGAAGGACACCGTCCGACCCGCCGGGCCAGGACCCGTCTCGTTCAAATCGACACGCAGATAACTCGCCGAATCCCGCGGATGCGTCCCCGCCACGAATTCTGTACCGTTGCTCATGCCGTCCCCGTCCGGATCCAACCCCGCATCGTTCACGTTCGGATCCGTTCCATGCGCCAACTCCCAGGCATCCGGCACGCCGTCACCGTCGGAGTCCAGGTTCGAAACGGTCACCACCGCGACCGCGCTGGTCGCGACGCCCGCCATATTGCTCACCACACAGGAATAGTCGCCGGCCTGCGCTCGTTGGATGGCCGGAAAGATGAGGTTCGCATTGGTCGCGCCAGAGACGGCGGCGCCGTTCCAGCGCCACTGATACCGGAAGGGCGCCGTGCCCACGGCCCCCACGGACAAGGTCACAGGACTGCCCTCGGCGACCGCTTGTGAAGCCGGCTGCACCGTGACCACGGGCGCGACGAAGCTCTGCAAACCGGTCAGCTCGAAGTCAAAACTGATGTCGCTGCTGGTGCCGCTGTTCTGATGAATCTCCACGGCGATGACATTCTCGCCATTGATCAAACCACCGGGATCGATGGGCGCGGCGTTCCAGGCGGACTCATCCGCGCCGCCAATGCTGACCGGAGCCAGAGTTTGAAAGCCAATGGGTCCGCCCGGAAGATTGCTGCGATAGATCTCCGTTCCATTCAGGTAGACCACCACACCGTCGTCACGAATCACCCGCAGGGCGAGCGCGCTGAACGCCGAGTAATCGGCGATGCTGAACGCGCGCCGGAAATACGTGGTGACATACTTTGCGCTGGCGTTGAGTCCGAAGCTGACCACCGTGCGTTCGTCGCTGTCCCCATACCCGAGCTGGGCCGGCCCGTTGCTCCAGCCGAGATCGTTGAAACCGAGCAGACGCCAGTCCGACCCTTGGTCGGTCCCGTTGTCGAGATAGCGCCAGACGGAGCCGGTGGGGATGAGCGTCAGGTTGCTGGTAAAGCCGGAGAGAACGCTGATGGACACGGGCGCACTGGTTCGGGAAAGCCCGCTATCGTCGATGGCAACGGCGCGAATGACCTGCTGACCGGCGGGGACATTGGTCCAGGGAAAGAGGTACGGCGCGGTCGTATCCTCGCCGAGCTTGGCCAGGCCGTTGGCACCGACCCAAAACTCAACCCGCAGCACGGCGCCATCGAGATCACCCGCGTCGGCCGCCAGATTGACGGTGCTGGTGGCAACGAAAACGGAGCCGGTCGCCGGGGCCGTCAGCGTCACCGTCGGCGGCAGGTTGCTGCCCAGCGGCGGATAAAGTTGGGTGCTGGGAATGGCTTCACGGGGAACGCTCGGCGCGGACCAGTGCAGGCGGGCCACCGCGCCGCCGCCGTTCTCGTACATCTCCATCTTGAGATCGTAGAGGAATCCCGCCTGCATGGGCACGAACGCGGTGTATTCCGTCGGGCCCTGATCGATCCACCGATCCACCAGCAGCTGGTTGTTCACCCAGAGCCGGATGCCGTCGTCGCCCGTGATGTAGAACGTGTAAGTCTCGTTGAAGCGCGGCTGGACCTGCCCGATCCAACGCACGCTGAAGGTATCCGCACCGATGGCCGGGTCGGGCGGGCCACTTCCCCAGTCGAAGTCGATCACGGGATCCACCCGGCGCACACGCGTCCCGGTGAAGTCGATGTTGTCATAATAATCCGCCCGCAGGCCGACGCCGCCTCCGATCGGCGGCGGCTGAACCTGAATGGTCACCGGCGTGCTGGGCGCCACCGCCAGGCCGTTGTCGCGCGCCTTGGCCACAATCGTGTGCGTTCCCACCGGAACGTTCGACCACACCATCGAATACGGCGCCGTCGTGTCCACGCCTAACAAAACGTCGCCTTCATAAAATTCCACCCGGCTCACCGTCCCGTCCGCATCCGAAGCGTCCGCCGACAGGACAACTTCGACCGGCACCGTGTAGCTGGCGCCGTCGGACGGCGCGGTGAGCACGCAGGCCGGGGCGAGGTTGAAGGCATTGGCCGCGCCCGGAGTGATCCCGCTGGCAAACCAGTTGGTCGGCTCGTTGCCGTAGGCCGTCGGCGCCCGGCGCTGGAGGGAGGGCCCGTCGCCGTCCGCACCCGGGGGCCACGGCAGCCGATCGTTGTAACGCACCGCATCCACGACCACATAAGGAACTCCGTTGGTGTCGGGCGCATCCGGCCGACGCAGCTCAAGGTTCTCGCCACTGTCCTGGAGGGAACCGGCGTAGGGCCCCAGGATCTGCACCGACGCCGGCACCGCATACTTCAAACGAAACGCGGCCGGGTCGGTGTTGACCAACAGCAGGTAGTCGCCTGCCCCCAGCGTCACGCTGTTCGAAAGCGTGTAACCCAGCCCGTTCAACTTCCAGGCATTGGTTGGGAACGCGGCGTCGTGGAAGCTCACCGGCGTCCCACTCAGGTTATGGAGCTCCACAAATTCATCGTGGCCCAAGGCGGGATGATACTGCACCTCGTTGATCACCACTGGCCCCACGCGCGGCCCGGCGTTGACGGCGCCCAGCGTGTTGGCCGACGACGCGGGCCACTGCTCCTCGCCCGTGCTGATCACGTAGCGTCCAAAGCTGACCCCATTCGCCGCCGGACCGTATTCGAAGCTGTGACTGTAGCCCGTCAGGTTCGTGGTGGCATCGCCGGAGAACAGATACAACGCCTCCCCATGCGAGTTGAGGGCGAAGCTCGGAAACACGCCGGGCACCGGATTAAAGCGGCTTTCGTCGAGGACGAAAAATCCTCCCGCCGCAATGGTCGTGCCGGCCGGCAGCCGAAACTTCTTCGGAAACGCCGCGTCGTCGCTCAGGAACCAGCCGCTCAGGTCGACCGGCACGGCGTTGGGATTGTAGAGCTCGATCGCGTCGAGCGCAGGCGGATCGGTATGCGTCAGCACTTCGTGGATGAGCACGGTGGGAACCGTCGGCGCGGGATCGTCCGCCCCCGGAGATCCGCCGCGAAGCGTGCTCGGCCGCCATGCGGCCGGCGCATCAGGCCGGCCCATCGGTTGTCCTGCGGCGAGAACCCGGACGAGCGAGAAGCCGTAGCCATCGGGCGTGATGGGCCACGGCACTGCGTTGTTGAAGGAGAAGCTGAACACGTTTGTCCCGAGACGATGCGCCAGGGTCAGACGTTCGCCGCCGTTGTCGAGCCGGCCTTCGTAGACGCCCTGCACCGCGACGCCCGGGTAGCGACTGGCAAACGCGGCGGCATTTCGCACGAGCACAAAGAACGCTCCCGGGGCCAGCGAGGTACCATTGGTGCAGGCAAACGTCAGGCCTTCGGTAAATTCCAACCCGGACAGGTCCAGCGTGGTCGAGCCGATGTTCTTCAGCTCAACAAACTCGTATTCGTCCGCCGCCTGCGCGCCCGCTTCCGGGTGATACATGATCTCGGTGACGCTCAGGCCGGAATAATCCTGAACCAGATAAAAGGTCGCCTCAACCAAGGCGCTCCAGTTGGCCCCGTCGCGCACGCGGGCCCGCACAAAGGTCGCGCGATTGAGCACCACCGGCCCGGCGGCCAACTGCGCCGAGGACGCCAGCCCCCCGCCCCACTGGCGCGGATCGGTGCCGTCGGTCGTGAAGTAAACGGATCCCGACGGGTTGGGATTGGTCAGGGTCAGGCTGTAACCCGGCGGCACCAAGCCACCGAGTTGGGAGAAGCCGGGCGCGTTCAGCTGCGGATAAAGGCCGGCATTGCGCAGCTGATTGATCAGGATCGTCGTGCGCTGCGGGAACCAACTGAGCACGTTCGCCTCCGCCGCTTGCCACGTCGCAGGGGTGTTGCCCGGCGCCCAGCGGGCAATCTCCGGTATGATCGCCCGTTCGATCTCAGTCTGCCGTTTCGACCAACGCGCTTGTGCGGCCCCCGGAGTCAGGGCGCCACCGTTGAACATATGGCGCTGGGCTCGATCGGCAAACAACTGTCGAAACTCCGGATGCGCGCGCAGCGCCGCATACAAACGCCCGGGCGAGCCATCGGCCATTCCCGTGCGATCGGTATTCACGTCACTGCCCACGCCAAAGGTCCATTCGGCGTCCCATGAAAAAAAGTGGAACCCGGCCCCGGGCACACGGCGGCGCGCCGCGTTCCAATTGTGGCCCGGCCAGTCGGTGTTGGCCGCATAAAAGTTCAGGAGCAGATAGTCGACGAAGTTCGGAATGTTCAGGTACTGGCTCAGGTTCGTATAGGCGACGTCGTTTGTGATGCCAGCATTGGCGAGATTGAACATGGTGTTCCAGGCATTGGCATCGCCGTCGATGACTTCATCGGAATTGAACGCGTCATACTCTTCCTTCTCTCCGCCCAGGTAGCTGGCGGCGTAGGAGGCGTCGCCTTTCTCGCCCACATTGTAGAGCCCCCAGTAAATCCCGTTCAGGTAAAGGTGAGCATAGGTGCCGTGCGGACCGAAGCCGCCCAGCGCATTCTGGGTGTCGCGACACCATTGATCGCGCTGCATCGTCGCGGCGCCGCCCACCCAAAGCCAGTGATCGTTGAAGCTGCCGTGCAATGTCAGAGTGTCGAACTCGCGCACCGCGGAGTCCGGATACAACGGATACTCGAGCTTGCTCGGGCCGTAGATGCCCTTGAACAGCAGCCGCAGCCCGTGCTTCGGGATCGCGCTGCGGCTCACCCCGCCCTGAATGCGCAATCCGGCATTGACGTTGAAACCCTTCTCACCATCCGGGCGCCAATACTCGATCGAGCACGGGCGTTCCCAAGCCACGCCGTAGGCGCCGGGATTGGAATACACACCGTTCGGCCCAAACAGATCGTCCGACGCCGCCACGATGCTCAGGGTCGGCACGCGCGTGAGATCCGACTTGAAGGTTGGCCCGTAGAGGGCGCCGCGGGTGATGTTGGTGTTGAGCGTGTAATCGCCCGACGACCCGCCCGCCCAGTTCACGTTCGTGCTCTGCCCCTGAACCTGATCCAGAAAAAGGTAGGTGTGCGTCTCGACCTCGGTCGGCTCAAAACCCGATCGATAACCGATCGCCCGTAAAAACAGGGTCCCGCCCACCGAAATGCCCGACCCGTTGTAAACCAGGCCCGACGTCACGGTCGGCGCCGTCCCGTTCGTGGTGTAACGAATGGTGATGCCCGGCGTCGCGCTGGTAATGGTGACGGTGAAGTTCGTCGGATTAAACCAACCCCGGCCAGGCGTGAACTTCAGGTTCTCCACAAACGCAAACGCTCCGCTGCCATTGAACGTTCCCGGCGTGGGAACCGCGAAGTAGTGATTGGTCAATCCAAGGACCTTGTTCTCCGCCAATTCGGCGTAGACGAGGAAGTCGCCATCGGTGGACGAAACGTTCAGGCCGTGAAAGGCGAGCACGTTGGCCCCGGCCTGCAGCAGGTTCGGCGGCACACCGAGATCGTCAAAGGCCTGCACTGCCGCCGCGCTGCGCGCCGCGGTGGCGGCCGAGTTCCAGGCCGGCGCCGCCGGCGCATTGCGCCGCCCCACTTCCACGCCATTCAGATAGGCCACAAAACCGTCGTCATATTTCACGCGCAAGGTGAGCGACGCAAACGCGCCGGGATCGACCACGTTGAACGGCAGCCGAACGTAAGCGGACGAGTTTCGATTCAGCAGGTTGGTTTGGACATCGGTCACGATCAGCGACCGAAGGCTCGCTCCCGACGTTCCCCCGACCGGCAACGAACGCACCGCGAGTCCGCCACCGGCGGTGTTCCCCACCAGCCGAAAGGCGGTGGCGTTGAATCCCGTCAAACTTCCGGCCGCAGCGAAGAACTCCAACTCCGAGCCACCGCCGCATTCGTAGAAGACCAGCCGCACCGGATAGTTGCCCGCCGCCAGGTTGAAGGTCGCCAGCGTGTCGCCCGCACCGCGCGGCGACGGATAGCTGAAGGTATTGGCTCCAATGTCACAACGAAACCCATCGTCCGAGTTCACGCCAAAAGTCCAGAAGCCACTCGTGGGGATGGTCAGAATCCCCGTCGCCTCCGTCACAAAATTATTTTCGTCCACCCCGATGGTGAACCCGGGGAACGACGCGTCGCCGGTGAAGTTGCCGGGACTGTCGGAATTGAGATAGTTGATCACCGCCGGATTGGCGGTAAAGACGGCGGCCTGCTGGGAAGGGTTGGCCAGAACGCCGTCCGCGGTGGCCAAATCGCACACTCCGATGTTCGCCCGGATGTTGCGCACGGCGAAGCCCGGGATCGAGTTTTCGTAGCCCACGCCGTTCGTGCCCGCCCGCCAACCACTGTCATCGAACCCCGGCAGGGTCCAAGTCAGTCCCAGCGCGCTGTTCGATGGTACCAGGACGCGAGCCGGAGATGGATTGGACACGAGGGCAGTGACCTGAACGTTCTGGCCGAGGCCGTAGGAAATGTTGGGCAACTGATCTGGAAACGGATTGAACTCCGACGTTCGCGTGGCGCCGTCAGGTTTGACCAGCGCGAGGTATTCACCGCCGGCCGAGAGTTGAAAGTTCGCGTGCAACGGCAAGCCAGGCACGGCGCGATTTTTCCCCGAAGCGAAGACCACCAGAAAACCATTCGGCGCCAGGGTAACCGCCGGGAACCGCCACTTGGCCGGATTGGCCGGCGAATCCGTCAGGAACCAACCGTCGAGATTCACGCTGACGCCGCTGCCGTTGAACACTTCGATCCAGTCGGAGGCATCGCCGTCCTCGTCCAGCAACCCGCCTTGGTTGCTGGCGACGAATTCGGTGATGATGACCGGCTCCGCGGCACGAACTCCAGGCCCCGACGCCAGGCTGGCAACTAGAACAGCGAAACTGAAGAGGGTGAAAACGAGCGAGCGAGGCACGCGGCAGACCCGGCGAGAGAACAAGCAAAAGCACTTCATGACTTGTCAGTTTAGAACGGCAGATTAAGGCAGCTCCATAAGCCTTTGGCAACCGCGCGAATTCATTCACCGCAGAATCGCACGTAACCTTCCTAAAAAACGATTAAACCGCTGATGAACGCCGATGGACGCAGATTTCAGAACATCGATTGAGGACCGGGCTTTGCGACAACCTGTTGACAACCATTTGGAGGCGCAGATTCGACGAAAGGCCAAGCCTTATCTGCGTTCGTCTGAGTCAATCTGCAGTTTTCCAATCTTACGCGGGGATCGGGGGTTCACCCCAAAACCACGCGTAACGCCACAGGCGTACGATTTTAACCGCGGACGTCGCGGGGAACGCGGGGGATTTGAAACCTACTTCCACCAAACAGACCCTCTGCGTCCAGCTGGGTTCATCTGCGGTTCTCGATTCCGCCTCCAGTGGTTACCGGTGGATTTGGGCTGGCGCCGGCCGGCTTGCGCAAGATCCCCTGCCCCGGCACCATCCCGGGACTTGAACCTGACGTGGGCCCAACTGTTGGCGATCGCGCAGGCCGAGGTCGCCGAAACGATCGCGGCCCTGCCCGCGCCGCTGCACGCCCAGGCGGCGCCGCTGCCAATCACCTACGAACGCAAACCTTCCGCCGCCCTGGTCGCGGAAGGAAGTGATCCAGACCTGTTGGGCCTCTTTATCGGCGCGGCCTTGGACGAGCCAATGGATTCACCGCTGCCGCCCCAGATCATTCTGTTCCTCGAGAACCTCTGGGAGTTTGCGGACAACGACGACGAGATCTACCGCGAAGAGATCCGGATCACTTACCTGCACGAACTGGGACATTACCTCGGGCTCGACGAGATCGATCTGGAAGAGCGCGGACTGGAATAAGCTCCCCGCCGGGCCGGCGATGGTGATTCCGGGCGCCAACCCGCCTTGCTAGTAGAAAGTTCCAAACATTGATAGGACACCAACCCCACCGGGTTGCATCGTCGTTCGATGTTCGACCGCGATGGAACCCCGCTGGGGTTCTATCGGATTGGGGGTGGCCTACCCAGGGTAGTCCCGCCTTCGCGGGCCAACCCTGGGCTGAAATATCGAACGCCTTCAGCGTTCGCCGAGATCGGAGCACGCCGATGATTCGCCCGATGCGCCTCAAGCCGTCGCCGGGGCGGCGCGCCGGGTCAAGCGCCCGGCGATGGCGGTTTCGAGCAGGAGGAAAACCAGTGCGCCAATCAACAGCCAGCGCCAAAGCTTTTGCCGCTGCTCCAACTCGGTCGCCTGCAGGCGTTCCTTCTTCTCCGCCTCTTTTTTCAGGTCACCCGCGGTGAGCGGCTTCAGCGGGACGCCCATGCGCTCGAGCGTTTCGACGGCAAGCGGCGTGGTCCGGCTCTCGGCCGGATCCAGATTCACGGCGAGGCGCACGGTTTCTGTCCCGATTTCCCCTCGATAGACTCCAGGCGCGTCGGTGGCTGCAAACCGTTGTCCGGGCGGCACCGTGATGTCCTTGCCCGACGGTGTTCGCACCTTCACGCCGGCGGTCGCATTGGTGCCGGTGGCCGCCATCGTGAGGGAATCGCCGACGGAATACTGCGCGAGCTGCGCCTTGATCGCGCCGCTTAACTCAAGCATTGAGTAGAGCATGGGCACGAATTTGGACGACAGGGCGAGCTGGCTGTCGGCCGGGTGCCAGCCGCTGGTCAGGACATAGAGCGCACCTTTGCCGACCGGCACCTCGAGCAACGCCGGCGCCCCGCGATCGAAGCGTGCAATCACTCGCGCGTTCTTGATCGCACCGGGATCGAGCACCCGATGTTTCCAGAAATGGATCTTGGTGAAATCGCTGAAGCGCGGATCCGCGAACGGCGCGAAGATCGGATGTTGAAAGTCGATCTGGCCGAGCAAGGCGAAGACCCCATTGCCGATCGGCGCTTCCTGGACCTCCAGCGTGCCAAGTCCGAGGAGCTCCGCCAGGGATCTTCCGACCGCACCGCCAGCTCCGGCGTCCGGCAGCGCATACAAAACAGTCCGCCCTGATTCCAGAAATTCCCGGGTGACCTTCAGCCCTTCCGGCGGCAATGCACCCGTCGCCAACAGCAGGGACGCCCGCGCGAGTTCCGACGACGGCACCGGGGCCACCCCGGGACGCGCGATGAGCTCAACCTTCAACCGGCGCGTCTCCTGAAACGCGCGGCGCAAAAAATACAACGGCTGCGCAGCATCGGTCGGGTCGTCAGCTCCCAGGTAAACCACCTGAATCTGCTCCGCCTTGGGCGGCACATAAAACGCCGTATTGTCGAATTCCTCGTCGTCGCCCGACAACCGCAGCTCTTCCATCGCCACGCCATTGGTCGGTAACGGCACCGTCGCCACGCGACTCTGGCCGGGCGGGACATAGACATCCACCTTCGGGCCCGTCGCGTTCTTCTGCCCGGCCTGAACCCAGCCCACCTGGAACTGTTCCCGTTTGGAAGTGGACGCGTTGCTGACGCGGACTTTGATCTCGGTCTCCGCCACGCGCTCGCGTTCATCCGTGTCCCCGACCAAATGCAGACCGGCGTTCGTCACCTTGCCGGGCTTCACCACCTGCAGATCCACTTCGAGGCCACGGGGCCATTCAAAGCCCTGCAGTCCATCCAAACGCGCGCCCTCTTGTGCATCGGTGATCAAAACCACCTTGCGCGCCGCCGGCGCGGGCTTGGTTGGATCCCGCCCTGAATTGTCCTCCAGCGCTTCCACCGCGCTGACCAAGGCATGCCCCAGGTGCGTCGCGTGCCAGCCCGGGGTGGTTTCCTCCAACCGCTTTCGCGCCAGAGCCACTCGATCGTTCGCCGAGACCGTCGACCATTCGTCAAAGCTCACCAACGGTCGCGCTGATCGATCGAAGGTCAGGATCGAGACTGAATCCGCCGGGGTCACTGTCCCCAACACCGTTTCCGCTTTGGCCCGCGCATCGGCCCAAAGCCCGGCCTGCCGCATGCTGGCGCTGACATCCAGCAGAATGGCGATTCGTCGCCCAGCCCCGGCATCCGTTTCGGACCCCATCTGCTTCTGGATGAACGGCCGCGCAAATCCGAGAGCGAGCAGGGCCAGCACCAGGCAGCGCAAGAGGAGGAGAAAAAGATTTTCCAAACGGCTTTGGCGGGTCATTCGCGGCGGGGTCGGCTGCAGAAACATCAGCGAACTGAACTGAAATTTCTCCCGCGAAGTGCGCCGGATGAGATGAAAAATAATCGGCGCCGCCACCGCGAGGGCGCCCAGCGCGAACAAAGGAGCCAGAAAGCTCATGCGATCGGGATGGTGCTCGGCCGGACGCGCCTCTGTCGAGCCCCCAGATTACCTGATCACCAAATCACCAATCCAGCCCGAGCCCCGCCAGCTCGCGGCGAAGCGCCCGCAGATCCCAAACTTGAAGGGACCGTCCAACCACGGTCGCGGCCAGGCGCGAACCGTCGGCGCTAAAAGCCAATCGAGAAAGGTTTACCGGATCCGGGGCGGTCAGCGTGGCCAGCTCTTCGCCGGTCGTTGGGTCGAGCAGCCGGACATCCCTCCGGTTGGCGGCCACCGCCAGCAGCCGTCCGTCCGGCGTGAACGCCACCGGCCCCGCCACGGCGCTCCCCAGTTCCAGCGCAACCCGGCGGCGAACCTCCCACGAGCCCGAATTCCACAGGATGTAATCCCGCGACGACGTGGTGACCAGCGTGCGTCCGTCGGGACTAAACGCCGCGATCGAATTCTCGTTGGTCAGGAGAATTCGATGCAGACGTCCATCGCTGCTCCAAACGCTGGCGCCCATGCCATTGTGGGTGGTGGCAACGGTCCACCGATAGTCGGGGCTCAGCACCGCGTGGGATTGGGAATTGCCCCGGGAGAACTCCACCACCGATGACGGGTTCTCGAGGTTCAAGACGAAACTGCGATTGCGACCAGCGACCACCACGCGCCGGCCGTCCGTCGAGTAGCTGGCTCGTTGCAGATCCCGGCCGGGACTGGCCACCAGCGTGGCCGCCTCCCCGATGACCACGGACTGGCCCGCATTCGTGGGCATCAACGGCCAACGCATGACCGCATCTGGGCTGAGCACGATCAGGCTTTGCCCATCCGGATGAAACACCGGCGACCGGGCCGCCGGCAGGGAGACAAAAGCCACCTCCCGAAATTCGGCAGCCTCGAGCAAATGCCATCCAAACGCATCGGCATAAACCAGCCAGCGGCCGTCCGGACTGAAATCCGCCGACGAAGGCGGCAACGGTGTCGTCAACAGCCGGAACGTGTCGCTGCGGAGATAGTCCCAGGTGCCGAATCCGCCCGACTCGCGGTGAAAAGCCAACCGGTCCCCTTTACGGTTGAAGCGCGTCGCCAAGCCGGCCGCCGTGGAAAAAAGCTGCCGGGCCGAAGCCGTGTCCCAAAATCGAGAAAGGCCATCCCAGCCGTGCGAAGCGAGCACCTCGCCCTGCGGATGAAACATCACGCTGCTCACCGTCTGCCCGTGGGCCGGCAACGTCAGGTACGCATCGAGGACCGTGTCCCAACCGATCAATCCCCCCAAAATATCTCCCGCCACCAAACGCCGGCTGTCGGGATGCCAGCCCAGACAGGTCACCGTCGTGCCATGCCGAAAGCTCTTCAACGGCTCCAGCCCCGGCCAACTCCAGCGCAGGATTTCGTGGCCGGCCGCCGCCGCCAGCGTCTCGCCCGATGGCGAGAAGCTGATCGCCACGGGCATGGACGCGACGGCGATGCTGCGGGACGTACGCTCGGACGACCGGGACGCATTCGTTCCCTCGGCATCGATCGGAATGAAGTGCAGCCGGGAGTCCTGACCGACCAAGGCGAGCCATCCGGCCTGAGGATGAAACGCAGCGAGGCCGGGCTGGTTAGGCACGGCGGGCAGCGAACGGGAGGTCGCCGGAGCGAGCGAACCCAGCGCCCAAACCCTGACCCGCCCGTCTGCCGCCGTGGCGGCAAGGAAACGCTGATCAGGGCTGAAGGCGGCGAAACGAATCTTCGCGGACGACAGTGGCAAATCGGCGAAGCCGGCGTGGTCAGTAGCCCGGCACAAGGTGATGACGCCGGTTTTCCGCTCCACCGCGCAAAGGGTGAGGTCGGCATCCCACGCGATCATCGACTGCCGCCGCTCGTCGGCCGAGCCCGGCCAAAGGCGCGCCTCCCCCAGATCGCTCAGGGCAAGACAGGCGATGGCCTCGTTGCGGAGCTCCAGGGATGGCTTCATCCGCGCGGCGGCGGAAATCGCGGCAAGGCTTTGGGAACGTCGGCCCGCCAGGCCGCTGAGACGTCCGGCCCGGGCCTGGGCAAGGTAGGAGGCATGCAGTTTCTCTTCGGCCTGCTCGCGGGCGGCCCGGGTCAGCGCGCCTTCGCGTTTCAACCGGGCGGCATGCGTGACGGACAGCAGCGTGAGCGCAACCAGCAGCAGCATGGAGATGGCGAGCGACGCGGCCAACCCCGGCTGCCGGCGGCACCAGCGCGCCAGCTTTTCCAGCGGCCCAATCGCCCGCGCCCGAATTGGTTCGTCGCGCCGGCATCGCTCCAATTCGTCCGCCAGTTCGCGGGCGGTGGGGTAGCGTCGGGCGGGATCCTTTTCGAGACACTTCAGGCAGATGGTCTCCAGATCGCGCGGCAACCGGGGATTGAGCGTGCGCGGTGGAACGGGGTCCTGCTCGGCCGCGAGCTTCAACGTTTCGAGCGGAGTCGCCGCCCGGAACGGCGGTCGGCCGGTGATGAGTTCGTAAAGAATGCCCCCCAGCGCATAGACATCGCTGCGCACGCTGATCTCCGCCGCGCGGCCCAGCGCTTGTTCCGGCGGCATGTAACCCGGCGACCCCAAAACGGCACCGGTCTGGGTCAGGGCAACGTCTTCCACCAACAACTTGGCCAGACCGAAATCGGTGACGCGCGGCTGGCCGTCTGGGCCCACCATGATGTTCGACGGCTTCAGATCGCGGTGGAGCACGCCCCGGGCGTGAGCGAAGTCAATGGCCTCAGCGACCGCCTGAACCAAACGCGCCGCCTCGGCGGGCGGCAGCGGATGTTCACGCACCAGCTCGGCCAGGCTTCTTCCCTCGACGTATTCCATCGAGAAATAGTGCTGACCGTCGCATTCCCCGACTTCGTGGATGGCGACAATGTTAGGGTGTTGCAGCTTGGCGGCGGCGGCGGATTCGGTTTGGAAGCGTTTGATGTCCGCCGCGGGCGCAAGGTGGCCGGCCCGAATCATTTTCACCGCAACGATGCGGTTCAAGCTCCGCTGACGCGCCCGATAAACGACGCCCATGCCGCCCGCCGCGAGTTCTTCGAGGAGTTCATAGTCGCCAAACACCTGCCCGTCGCCCCGTCCGGCGACAGACGAATCGGCGATCGCAGCGGTCGCGGCGAAGCCGGTCATACCAAACTCAAGGACGCAGGCCGGGCACATGCCTCCCGACCACTCCCCCCCGGAAGTGGATCCACAACGGGCGCATGTTGGCGTCGAGGACATGGTCAAGCGCGGCGGCGCCGGGCGCGCCTTCGCACACAAATGGAAACCGGTTCACCAATGGAAAGCAACGTTTGGGGCAAAACGTTACGAGCGATGGGAAGGCTAACTCCGCAGCGCTTCCAACAGGTGCCGCAGTTCGGCATCCACCTCGCCCGGCCCCTCCACAGTCTGGGCGATTTCCTCCCGCAACACTTCCCGGTATTGCTGACGCAGGCGGTGAACCGCGACCCGCGCGGCGCCTTCGCTCCAGCCCAGCTGGACACCGACCGCCGCGTAGGCGGGAGCATCGGCGTCGCCCGAAAGAAAGACGCGCATGGCGGCAAAGGCAGGCCCTTTGCCGGCAGCCTCCCATTCCGCCTGAAGCCGGTTCAGAACACCATCGAGGACGGCCAGGGCCCAGCGCCGCTCGTAGAGTTGGTCCGGCGTGCGCAGATCCGCAGGCTCAAGTCGGAATCGCTCCTCCGCCGCGATCGCGTCGAGCGAGATTGGCACCTGCCCGCCTCCGCGCTTTTGGCGGTGACGTTTGTGCCACTCGTTGGCGAGGAGATGATTGACCGCGGTCAGGAGATACGAGCGAAACCGGCCGCGACTGGGCGAGACCGAAGCGAGTTGTCGCCGTTCCAGCAGCGCGAGGAAGACCTCCTGCACCGTATCCTGCGCGGTATCGACATCGTGTCCTTGGCGGCGGACGTAGGCATACAGGGGATACCAGTAGGTTTGATAAAGGCGTCCCAAGGCGTGGCTGGCCGCGTCGGATTCAGACTGGCCCGCGCGCAGCACGACGCTCCAATGCGTGGTGGCAAAATACGCCGCGCCTGCTCCTTCCGACCGATGTTCCGAAGCTGACATCAGTCGTCATTCCCGGCCGATCCGATCCGGTTCATCGCGCATGCGTTCAGGGGCATTTCAGGGTGCTTCTCCCGGGGGAGACGGATGACACCATAAGCGCGGACCGAGGATGTCTCAACTGCTCGTTTCAGCGCCTGATCCAGGGCCCGCGGCCCGGACGGATGCCTGTCGCGTACGCGACAAAAATCCGTTCGTCCGGAAAAACAGAAAACCCCCGGCCGCGCAGGCGGCCTGGGGGTTGGAAAACGGGAGTTGAAGGTTAGCGGGCGACTCAGGCGCGCGGGGGCAGCTTCTTTTCGACCGGGCTTTTCTCGAGCACCACGTATTTCGGCAGGCCGCCTTCAACCGGCACCTGAACCTCACCCTGAATCAACGGGCGGGCGTACTCGATGAACTTCTCGTTCGGCAAGAAGCCGTCTTCGGTGATCCAATCGCGCGGCAGCTTGTGCTCCACATTGGCGATGTCACCCAACGGCTGCAGGTCCGTGGTCCATTTGTAAGGATGACTCTGCATCCGGACAATTTTGACCATGTAACCGCTTTTGCCGTCGACCGCAGCGCGCACGGCCGCTTCGCCGCAGGCCGCCGCTTCCATCGCATCGGTGGCGCTCGCGAAGTGCGAGGCCGCGCGTTGCGCGTAGCCCAGCTTGACGCTACGGGCCTTGAGTTTGAGCCGCTCGGTGACCAGCCCTTCGATGATTTCGCCGACGCCCGCGAGCACAGGGTGACCGAAGGCATCCAGGCGGGTTTTGTCGGCGGCGACTTCCTCGCCCTTGAGATTCTTCAGGCCTTCACCCACCACCACGATGCACGAGCGATGGGCCGCGATGACTTCCTGGACACGTTTGAGGAAAGCGGCTTCGTCGAACAAAACTTCCGGGAGAAGGATGATGTGAGGGGCATCCGCGGGAGTGCGCTTGGCCAGCACGGTGCCGGCGGCGATCCATCCGGCGTGACGGCCCATCACCTCGACCACACAGCAGGAGCCTTCTTCCGTGGCCATGCTGCTGACATCCGCCGCGATCTCCATCACGGTGGTGGCGGCATATTTGATGACGGAGCCGTAACCGGGGCAATGGTCGGTTTGAGGCAGGTCGTTGTCGATCGTCTTGGGGACGCCAATCACGCGCATCTCATAGCCGCGCTTGATGGCTTCCTCGTGGATCTTGTGGGCGGTGTCCTGTGAGTCGTTGCCGCCCGCGTAGAAAAAGTAACGGATGTTGTGCGCCTGAAAGACTTCAAACAGGCGGGCCATGTCCTGCTGGGCGCGCTCGGGCTTTTTCTTGAAGTCGAGTTTATAGCGGCAGGTGCCAAGCGCGGCGGCGGGCGTGTATTTAAGGCCTTCAATGGCCTTCGCCTTCTCGTCATTCAGATCGATGAGATCTTCACGCAGGATGCCCCAGATGCCATTTTGGCCACCGTAGATCTCCTGGATGCACTCGTGGTGCCCGGCTTCTTGAATGACGCCGGCCACACTCGCGTTGATGACGGCCGTTGGACCGCCCGATTGAGCGACCAATAAGTTACCTTCTAGTTCTGCCATAAATCGATCATGAGGGTCTCGGACGGAAACAGCAGCGGGCGCTTCCGTGCAAGGTCACCTCTATTTGCCAAAAGTGAGGCGACACCTTGCCAACCGCACCTGCCACTGTCAAAGGTGAATTCTGGCTCTCGCTTGACGCTCGTTTCCGGGGCCAGGCCTTGGGAGCGCCAGCGTCTCGCCGGCGATCGAAATGACAGCATGGCCGGCAAGATGCCGGCGCTCCCAGGCGAGCTTGCTGCACCCCAGCTTGACGCTCGTCGCCCAGGCCCGATAGCGTTCCGCCATGATTCAACTCAGCGCCCCGTTCTCCGAGGAAAAGATCCGCTCCCTCAAAGTTGGCGACGAAGTGGGCATCACCGGCATCCTCTACACGGGCCGCGACGCTGTGCACAAATATCTCCACGAAGGCGGCCAGCTCCCGCCTCAGGTCAATCTGCGCGACGGCATTCTCTATCACTGCGGTCCAGTCGTGATCAAAGACGACGCCGGCCAATGGAAGGTCACGGCCGCCGGGCCCACCACCTCCATCCGCGAAGAGCCGTATCAGGCCGAGATCATCGCCAAGTTCGGGCTGCGCGGGGTCATTGGCAAAGGCGGCATGGGCGCCAAAACGCTGGCCGCGTGTCAGCAACATGGCTGCGTCTATCTGCACGGTGTCGGCGGTGCGGCGCAGGTCCTGGCCGAATGCGTCAAGCAGGTCCGCGGCGTTTACATGATGGAACAGTTCGGCGCGCCGGAGGCGATCTGGGAACTTGACGTGGAGAATTTCCCGGCCGTGGTCACGATGGACTCACACGGCCGCTCGCTGCACGCGGAGGTCTTGGCCGCCAGCCAGGCGGCGTTGGCGAAGAATCTGGCCGGGTAGCCGGACGGGGTGGAGTTGATTTCGGGTCATCCGCGGAAAATTGCCGACGGAGTGACGCGCTTGCGATTCGCCCTCACCCGGCTCTTCGCGTTGAAGCCTGCTCACGGGCCACGAACCAAGCACTTCAGGTAGGGCGGGCGCTCCGACGCCCGCTGCCAATACAGTCTGGCGAAATGTTTGCGCAGACTCGTTCGGTCACGGGTGAAGTTGTCCGCACGGCCGGCGCGCTGCGGAGAGCGCGCCCTACCTCACCTCAATGACGTCCCCATCGCGCAGCCAGAAATCCACATCGCTGCTTGCGGGACGATTGTCGTCAGTGAACTCGAGGCTCAGTGGCTTACGGGTGATCGGATCCTGGCGCGTGACCCGGACCACCAGACCGGTCGTCCCGTTAAACAGCTTCGAATTCTGCAGCACGTCGTAGAGGCGGAATGAGTCTGGGGTGAAGGCAGTGGTGTAGGTCGTCTCCGATGTGGCACGACGGACGAGCAGTTGAAAGCGGTTGGTCCGTTGATTGGAGACGAGTTCGACCGTGCGCTGAACCTCAGAGGCGAGTTGGTGGGCCCAGGTGCTCCACAAGCCGGGCCAGAAAGAGGAGATGGGATGTTCCGCCTCTGGAATCTCCACGCGATCGCCCCACTCCAGCCACAGATCGTTGGTTCGGAAGACCTCAGGCGGGACTAGCGCGTCCGGAGCGGCATTCAGGTGGACGAGGATCAACCGATCCGGCCCGTCGGCGGAGAGCCGGTGGATCGTCACATTTTTCAGATCCGGGAAGGCGAACGGAAACGACGTGCCCGGCTTGCGGGAGCGATAGGTGTGAACGAGCAACTCGAACAAGCTGTGCCGGTTGTAGTCGTTGGTCCCTCGACGGAAGATGACCTCTTCCACATTGCGGCCCGAGCGGGTGGCAGCAATGGTCCCTCGCCGCACGAGCCCCTCATCGGCGCCGTGCTGCAGCAGCAGCGTGAGAATGGCGTCGTTCTGCAGGACTTGGTCAGCGTTGCGTGCCAAGGGCTGTGGACCGCTGACCCGTTCGGGGAGATTTGCTCGGACCAGCTCCAACGGCAATCGTCCCGAGCCGGTAAACAGGTTTGGATTGGCGCCCGCTTTCAGTAAGAGCGCGACCGCGTCCGCCGCGCCTTGCGCACACGCCATGTGCAGGGCCGTTCTTCCGCCAGAATCCGTGGCATCCAGCGGAGCGCCGGCGCGAATCAGCGAGCCGACGATGTTGGTCAGCGCAGCTCCATTTTCGACGGCCGAGTGGAGCGCGGTATACCGCATGCTTTTTCGGCGCACGCTCAAGTCAGGTTTGGACTGGAGCACGAGCTCGACGAGTTCAGAATTTTTGGAATATACGGCCGCAAACAGCGCATTCGGCGAATACTCCCGCGGATTGGGCACCTCAAGATCCGCGCCCGCCTGGAGCAGGGCCTCCACCAGCCTCGGCCTCACTTTGGAAATGGCTGATATCAGCGGTGTGGTGCCCGAATAGTTGTCGGCCAGATAGCCAGGCTTGGTGATCTTGAAAGGCGCGGAAGGATTCGCACCGGCCTTGACCAGCATCGGGATCAAGCTGGGCTCGCCGTCGTTCACCACCAAGGCCTGAATCGGAGTAAGGCCGAACGCGTCGGCCGTCGTCACCGAAACCTTCTGGTCAATCAGCCGCTGAAGCAGTTCCCGCGATCGTAGATTGAGCGCAAGATGAATGGGCGTTTGTGAATCCACCGTGAAGTCGAGGGCGGCCCGACGATTCAAAAGGTCCGTGACGATTTCCACCACGTTCGGTCTCAGGGGACCATTGGGTACACTACTGCCGCGTAACAGGACCAGACCGAGCGGAGGCACGCCATTCTTGTCACGCGCGTTGACGTCAGCACCGTGTTCGAGCAGGAACCCGGTCGTCTCTCGATCCATCTCCTCCGCCGCCAAACTGAGGGGCGTCTGACCGTTCTCGTCCCGCGCTTCAAGGTTGGCCTTGGCGTTGAGCAACGCTTGCAACACGCCCGCGCGCTTGTTGGCGGCCGCCACGTGCAACGGAGTTCGGCCATCGTCCCCCTGCGCATTGACGTTGGCTCCGCGACGCAGCAGGACTTCCAGAATCGACATGTAGCCTTTGGCCGCGATGAAGTGCAGGACGGTTCGGCCCTTGCTCAGAACGGCGTTGGGATCGGCGCCGCGGTCGAGCAACAGCTCGACCATGGCCCGATGCCCGGAGTCACAGGCGACAGTCAGCGGCGTCCACCGATCATTCGGCCGTCGCAGATCCACCTGCGCGCCGTGATCGAGCAGGAACCGCGCGACGTTCAGGCGTCCGTCGCGCGCCGCATTGTGCAGCGGCGACATGTTTTCGCTGAAGGCATTGATCAGGTCCGGGCTGTTGCGAATGAGATTCTGAATGCGCTGGATTTCGCCCTCCTCGACCCCCGCACTGGAAAGCGATGCCGCCTCAGTCCGGTTGGTGCCCCCCGCAAGCACGCCACCATCGGCTCCGGAGAGCCCGGCTCCCGCGGAGGTCATCGCCTCCAACTGCTGCCGGGCGGCGTCCGCTTTGATCCCAAGCCCGTTCACGATATTGGCCGATTGCTGCGCGATCTGCAGGTCAATCGCTTTCATCTGCTCGACGACGGCGACCATCTCGGGATGATCCCGACTGAATTGTCTGGCCATCCCGACTTGTTTGGTCTCCAGCGCGATTTGCTGTGCGATGAGGGTTGAAAGCAGCTGGTCCGGATGCAGCGTCGGCAAAACGCGCCTCAACTCGGTGAGCCCCATGTTGGTTAGGCGATCGTGCAATGCGATTTGGCCCGCCAGCTCGGCGCGAAGCAACTCCAGGCCGGGGCGCCCCAGCATGCCGCCGCCGGAACTGAAGGGGTTTGAGGCGGGCGACGAACCCGTCAGTCCCGCGCCCAGCCCGACCAGGTTCTGCCGGCTGAGCGTAACCAGGTTGGTATGATCGCTGTAGTTGGCCATGACGGCCTGATACTGGGCGACCGCATCGTTGGTCCGGCCAAGTTTGCGGTAGCATTCGCCGAGACGAAACACCGCCGTGGCCGCGAGCTTGCGATCGCGTTGGTGCAGATCGATCAGCGCCTGGTAGGCCTGGATGGCGGCGGGAAGGTTTTGGTTGCCTTCCTCCTCGAACAAGCCGCGTTGCAAGGCGGAGCTGAGGTCGTCGGCGGCGGGCGCGGCGTTGGCGGCGTGGACAAGCGTGAGCGCAAGCAGCGGGGCGAACGCGAGGAGCGGGACGAAAATCCGAAGGCCGAAATCCGAATTTCGAAGGGAGGGCTTTGGGGGAAGTGGTTTCGAGACCGCCCTCACCCCAACCCTCTCCCCCGGGGAGAGGGGGAACTTCAGCGGCCGCGCGGAGAATTGAATTGGCGTAGACACGGTGGGGCTCGATCGCAGTTCGGCAACGTCGATCGCGCGACGGTGACCCGACCCTCCGCGACCTCGCGTCGGCCAAAGTGGCCACGAACGTTGCTCCCTCTCCCCGGGGGAGAGGGCTGGGGTGAGGGCGGATCGCGACGAAAGACCGACGTTCCATTTCGCAGCGAATCTCCGGAGAACCAAAGCTGTAATCTTCATAAGCAAATTGGTGTTTCAACCTTCGTCATTCGTCATTCGTCATTTCCAACCGATACCCGGCTCCGTGGACGGTCTTGATCCACCTGGGTTGTTCCGGATTGGGCTCAATCTTGGCGCGCAGGCTGGCGATGTGAGTATCAATGGTGCGCGTGGTCGGAAAAGCGGCGTAGCCCCAAACCACATCGAGGAAGCGTTCGCGGCTGATGACTTCGCCCGCGCATTCCGCCATCAGCCGCAACGTCGCCAGCTCCTTGGTCGTTAGATGGAGAACCTTGCGGCCGCGCCAGGCCTGTTGTTTGACGAAATCGATGCGAACCTCGCCGAGTTTCAGCGTGGTCACCACGCGCGTGGTGCGCTGGACGCGCCGCAACAGCGCCCGCACCCGCGCCAGCAATTCCTCGGTGCTGAACGGCTTGACCAGATAGTCGTCAGCGCCAGCGTCCAGCCCCTTGACGCGATCCTCGATGTGCCCCTTGGCCGTCAGCATCAGGACGGGCACGGGATTGGAAAGGCGCCGGAGCTCGGCGCAGAGCGCGTAACCATCGAGCTTCGGCATCATGAGATCGAGCAGGATAAGGTCGGGCTTCTCGTCGACGGCTTTCTTCAAGCCGATCTCGCCGTCGGACGCGGTGATGACCCGGTAGCCTTCGTCTTCCAGCACGTCCTGCAAGGCCGTGCGCATCGGCAGTTCATCTTCAATGACGAGCACGCGGTTCATGTCTAGCATGGTTTGAGTTCGATCGTGAACCGGCTGCCTTGGCCGGGAGCGCTGCGCACGACGACGCTGCCCCCGTGGGCTTCGACGATGTGTTTGACGATGCTCAGGCCGATGCCAACGCCCTGGGTGTCGCGGCGCAGTTCGGAGCCGCGTCGATAGAATCGCTCGAAGATGCGTTCGTGGTCTTCGGCCGGAATCCCGGGCCCTTCATCTTCGACATAGAGCTGTACTCGGGCGTCGTCGGAGGCGGACTCCGATCCAGCGGCAAGCCCAACCGTCACCCGGCTGCCCGGCGGTGAATGCTTCAGTGCATTGTCGATCAGATTCACCAGCGCCTGCTGGATGGCCTGGGGATCGACCTTGGCAACGAAACCATGGCGGGGGGAGTTGGATTCGCCGGACGGCTGGGGCAGAGAAGCGATCAGAGTCACCTGTTTCTCCCCGGCGGCGGGTTCCATGAGCTTCATCGTCTGGCGGATGAGCGCAGCGAGGTCGGTCGCCTCGGGCTCATATTCCTTGCGGCCTTGTTCGATGCGGGCGAAGTCGAGGACGTTTTCAATCAGCGTGCCGAGGCGGCGACATTCCTGGACGATGAACCGAAAATATTCCGCCTGTCGGGCCGGCTCCTTCACTGCGCCCCGCTCGAGGCTTTCCGCCAGCAGCCGCACGCTGGCGATCGGCGCGCGGAGCTCGTGCGAAACGCTGGAGACGAAGTTCGATTTCATTTCGGCGAGACGTTGCTGTCGGTGATACGCCCGCCGGGCGGCGATGAACCCGACGAGCGCGGCGAGCGTCGAGACGCTGATGAGCAAGCCAAACAAACGAGTCCGGGCCTGTTGTCGACCGTAAAGCAAGTCCGGGCTGACGAGATGGGCGTTGACCCGGAGGAGATCAAGCCCGGGCTCGCCCGGTTCGACCTGGCGGGAGGTGGCAAGAATTTCAGGGGGTAACAGCGTGGCCACGGGGGTCCAGCCTTGTCCGCCTCCCTTGCCGGCAGAACGGAGCGGAACGGTCTGCAGCCGTTGGTCGGAGACCAGCGTCCGTCCGGCGAGCTCGATGCTGACTCCGAGCCACGGTGGTGCGGCGGGAAACGTCTTTTCCAAGTCCGTCCAAAATTCGCCCTGGGCCTGGACGTAGCCGTTCGCAAACAAGCCAACGCCCTGGCAGGCGATCCAGTGCCCGCCTCCTTCCGCCGGCAGGCGGGTGGCCAGGAGGTGATTGGTCCAGGTGAACGCGACGCGGACCGCGCTCAAGCCCGGCGGGCCTGCGAATGGCTCGGGGTTGATTTCGCCTCGCTTGGGGGTGTTGGCGACGTCGACCTGGTTAGGCGTGGTCCGATGGCCTGAGACAGGGTTCCCGGCCGCGCCCGGCGAATCCCGCTCCGAGCGGACGACCTTCGGAATTGGCATCCACGACAACAGCGGCGGGTGGCTCGCGATTGGCTTTTCCGCGTTCATTTCGAGAAATTGCCTGGCCAGTTCCCGGCGCTCCTCGTGCGCGATCCATTCGTCCTGCCAATGGGGAATCGGATTCGATTCGCCTGCCGCCGCCGGAATGAGCCGGGCCCGATCGAGCAGCAGCGGGGTCAGCAGGGTCGGCTGATGGATCAGATTCGATCCGAACTCACTCAGTGCCCGTGCCGACGGATGGCCCGCCGACTCCAACGCTTTGAATCGAGCCAACGGCGCGAGCGGCAACCCCGCCTCGCTGAGCGCGTGCGGGAAGCGATCGGCCACCTCGGCGAACACAGCGCTCGCCGCATTGGTCTGACGATCGGCCAACAGCAACACTCCCAGTTGATATTGGACCAAGGCGGCCAGTTCCGAGGGAAGGTTGGAGCTCAGCAGCGATTTTGCCGCACTGATTCCCGCTGATGCAACGGCGGAGTTCGTCGCCGGGGCAAACGCGCCCGCCCACAACACTTCGTGCTCTGTTCCCAAAGGCGTCCGGTCGAGGGAGCGCGGCGAAGGCACGGCTGGAGCGGGAGGCGGGAAGACGAGTTTTCCATGTGCGTCGATTTGGAAGGTCAGATCGGACGGATCCTTCAACCGTTCCGGCGATCGCAGGCGCGCCCAAATCACGCGGGCAAGTTCATCGACGTGGCGTTGGGAAGTCTGACGCGCTTCAGCCGCGGCGAGCATTCGATCCTGGCGCAGCGAGTAGAGCCCCACCACGGCGAGGATCGCGACCGGCAGCAAAATGAGCAGGCCCTGACCAACGAAGCCGCGACCAGCCTCAGCCCGCCCCCGGGCGGCGTTCGTCGGCTTCGCAGATTCACCATGTCGGCTCATGTCTTGCCTGACCCTGACGTAATTCCGGCCGTCAATTGTCAGGAAGTTGTCAGGAATCAGAGTGAAGCCCGAGACGCAATTTTCGATTCTAGATTTCCGATTTGCGATTAAGCGGTGGCCAATTTTGAAAGCTTCCCATGAACCTCCCCTCCGGAGCGCGGGCCTGCGGCCCGCAGCGGGTGGAATCGGCGGCGCACGAACGAACCCTCAAGCGTCGTCTCCGACTCGCGCCGCTGCGGGCTGAAAGCCCGCGGTCCGGCCGAGCAGTCCGCCGGTTCATGTCGGGTGAGCAGGTCAAAAAAGAAGGGGTGACTTCCCATGGACCAGTCCGCGGATCTTTATGACTGCGGTCCGATCTACTTCCCCACCGTCCAACCGCCGTCGATGATGAACTCCGTGCCGGTGATGAAAGCAGCTTCATCGCTGGCGAGGTAGAGCGCGGCCGCGGCGATTTCGTCCGGCCGCGCCATGCGCCCGATGGCCTGCGTCGAGGCCATCTCGCGATAGGCCTTTTCCGGATCAGGATATTCTTTCAAACGGGCGGTCACGAACGGCGTCTCGACCCGGCCCGGGCAAAGGCAATTGCACCGGATGCCGTCGAGCGCGTGATCAAGCGCGATGCACTTGGTCAGGCCGGCGATGGCGAACTTGGTGGCGCAGTAGGCAAGGCGATCGCGCACGGCCACCACGCCGCCAATGGAAGCGAGGTTGACGATGACGCCGTGCTTTCGATCGACCATCGCGGGCAGGAAAGCCCGGGTGACGTTGAACGTGCCGCGCACGTTGACGGCATAGAGTCGATCGAGATCCTCGCCCGTGGTGGTGAGCATGGTGCCCACGTGGCCGATGCCGGCATTGTTGACGAGAATGTCGAGGCGGCCGCAGGCGTCGTGAACCGTCTGGCGGGCGCGCTCGCAGTCCGCCTCGCGGCTGATATCCAGTTCGAGGAAGCGGGCTAAGCCACTGCCCGCACCGGCTTGGGACGCGATGCGCTCCACCGTCTCCTGGCCGCCTTTGGCATCACGATCGGCGACGAAGACCTGGGCCCCGGCTCGAGCAAACGTTTCGGCGATGGCAGCGCCGATGCCGGAGCCGGCCCCGGTGACCAGCGAGATTTTGTTTTTGAGGCTGAACATGGCAATCAATCAAGACGCGGTTAAAAAACGCGGTTAACGAGCCGCTGCCGGGCGTGCGCCCGCGCGGCGGGAATCCCCGCTCTCCGGGAGGAGCATGGCCACGAGCAGTCCGGGGATGAACAGAAAGCTGGCGAAGAGCAGCGTGCGCTTGAAGTCACCGCCACTGGCCAGCGTGCCCGAAAACACCACGCCCAGCGCCGAGGCAATGCGACCAATATTGTAGCAGAACCCGGCCCCAGTCGTCCGCAGAAGCGTCGGAAACAAGGGCGGCAGGTACATCGTGAACAGACCGAACACGCCGGAGAAAAAACCCACTGCCGGGAACCAGAACCAGACCAGCGACTCCCAACCGCGAGGCTGAATGAAGGTGGCAAACATCGTCACAAAAAAACCGACGTAACAGAGCGCAATGGAACGTCGATAGCCAAATCGTCGGGCAAGGCCAGCGGCGAAAAAATTCCCGAGGATGCTCGACGAAATCACGATGAAGAAGGCCGTGCTGACGACCTTTTGTTTCTCGGCGGCGATCCACTTGGTCGCTTCCGGAGGGGCTCCGGCGAACGTCGATGCCGCCACGAATTGCTGGTAGGCCGCCTGTTTGGCGACCTGCAGATCGGGGAGATTGCGCAGGTGTTGGGCGTGCCAAAACATGAACGCCCACCAGGCGGTCAATCCGCAGGCGCAAACGACAATCGTCAGCATGGTGATGCGCCGCACGCTACCCTTGAACAAGTCGCCGACACCCGGCTCCACCGGGCCCGCCTCCGCTTTGGCCGCCGCCCATTCCGCTGGCTCCGGCACATGGCGTCGAATCCAGAACACCAGCAGCGCCGGCAATACGCCCACGAGAAAGACCCACTTGGGATGCAGATCTGCCATCAGAAACGTCGTCAGGCACGCCAGCAGAACGCCCAAATTCACCCCGGTCTGGAGCACGGCCGCAATCCAAGGCCGCCACCGTCGGGGCCACGTTTCGGAGAGAAGCGACGAGCCCACGGCCCATTCGCCGCCAATCCCGAGGGCCGCGACAAATCGGAAGATCAACAGCTGCCACCAGGTTTGAGCGAAGAACGACAGCCCGGTGAAACAGGCATAGGTCAGAATCGTCAGGCTCAGCGCCCGGCTCCGGCCGATGACATCACCCAGCCGCCCAAAGAATCCGCCGCCGAGCGCCCATCCAATGAGAAACGCCGCCTGAATCCACGAGCTCTTGTCCTTGACCGCCTGCGACGCGACATCGGTCACACCGAGCAGATAGGCCACGAACGGCGCTGCGACGAGACCGTAGAGGTGCATGTCGAGTCCGTCGAAGAGCCAACCCAGCCACGCCGCGATGCCGGATTTCCATTGCTGCGGCGACAGCTCGCTCAATGACTCCGCTTCGCGTGGACCGGGAGCAACCGGAGACGCCGAAGCGCCAACGGTCGACGGAACATTGACAACCGGGGAATTCACGCGGCCGTTCTACCCGCTCGCCCGGCGCGCGGGCGAGCGGATTCTGCATCCTGTCTATCTATGGGGTGCAATTAAATCCGGGCGAGGCCCCGAGCGCGGTGGGCGATGGATTCAAAGCGAAAGCGACGGTGCCCGCCGCACTCCATGACGCTCCGCGTGTCGGCGGGCGCCAGGCTGTCGCGCCAGCGTCGTGGAGTGCGGGGCGCAGCACCGCTTTGGATGGAGCGCAGAAGAGCGGGCGCGGCGCTCGAGATTAAGCCCGACCCGGCCAGCCCTGCCTTCACCCACTTTTGATCACACCCCTATCTACGGCCACGGCTCCACTCGATAGAACCTCCGGCGGTCGGCGCCGGCTCCCGGATCAATCCAAGTCATGATTCCGTCCACCGATGGAACGACGCCGAGGGGCGACCAGTGGAAGAGGTCCGGTGACTGTTCGACGCGCCACGAGCGATCCCAACCGGCGCGGTAACGCGCGGTCCAGCGCCCATCTTCCAACCGCACAAGCTCATCCAATTCGAGAAAGTCCTGCCAGATGGACAGGCGCAACGCATAGCCAGGATAAGGCTCCGCCCAGCGGATTTGGTATTCCGTTCCCTTGGAGACCATCAGCCGAAGTTCAGCGAGGCGCCCACTGGGGCCGCTTCCGCCGAATTGACCCGCCACGAGCTTCAGCGTGGACAGGCTGGCTCCAGTGAACATTTGCAGCGAGCCGAACGCCCCGTAGGTCGTCGTCACTCGAACCGCGGCCGGCCCCGAACGCATCGGGGTCCAGGACCACCAGACGCTTCCATTAAACCTGCCGGCGTTCAGGGGGGGAACGAGCGGCGGTTCCCCGGGCTCCAACGAGGCGCCACTCAAAAGTTGGGACGTAGACGCCGCCACCCCTGCCAGCGGTTGCCGAAGGGCAAAGGCATCGTTGACCGGCGGAGCCTCTGTCACATGAAACAGAGTTGCCTCGGATCGGGAGGACAAGCCGACCGCATCGGTTGCCTGCGCGACCAGCGCGAATGTGCCCGAACCTTTCGGCGTAAACTCAAAGGAATACGGCGCCACACTGACCCGCCCCAGCCACTGATCATGGGCGTAATAGTCCACGAATTGAACGGGAGCATCGTGAGTGATCAAAGGTGCGGCCAAGACTGACGCGCCCAGGGGAAACACGCTGTCGGCCCCAGGCGCTATCAGCCGAATCGACGGAGTGCGCCCAGGATAAATGCGCAGGGAGAAGGAGCGTTCCGCCACGACCCCAACCAGATACTCCCGGCCCGCCGCGACCGTCCGCAGAACCGTCCGGTCCACCACGAATTCCGCCTCTTGGACAGGCACAAGTTCCGGCAATCGCCTGGCGTCGAAAATCGCGGTCGTCATTGGATAGCCGCCTGCGTTTAGGGCGATCACGGTGTAGACACCGCCGGTAACAGCGGTCCACGACCACCAGACAAATCGACGCTGATCGGGCTCACCTGGTTCCCAGGTCGCAGCGCCTGGCAAGGCTGAGGCCCCCACTGGAGCGCCGGTCAGCAGCGATCGGCGCCCGATGCTGTCGTTGTCCGGACGCACGGAAAGGAACAACGGCTCCGTCCGGAACACAAACTCGCCCCGGTTAACGGCTACCGCGGAAAACCCGCCGTGAACCGTTGCCTCGGTCACCACGATTTCGACCGCGTAAGGAGGCTCCGTCCGGCTCGCGATCAATCGTTCGCCCTGAAAAAAATCGACACGCTTGAGATCGTCCATCGGACCGCCCGCGACCTCCGCCTTGATCGTCACCCGGTCTCCACGAAAATGAGCCGGCAACGCGGGCGCCGTCGTGAGTCGCATTGCCGTCGGCCCTCCGGGCCGCAGATTGATCGAGATCGACGGCGGGATGTCCCAAAGAATCGACGGCGTGCTGGCGGCGATCGCGTATGAGACGCCAGCAATCGCCTCGAACGACACCTGGCTCGAATCCAGTGCCACTTCCGTCAGATTGCTGATCGAGTCTCCCGTGTAGATCCCAACCGCGACCATGATGGTGTCGGCATTCGAGGTCGTCACCGTCCAACGCCCGCTGCTCGGAGCCACCCAGCTCCACCAAATTGAACTGAAATTGCCGGCATCCGGCTGGCCCGGATCCACCGTCGCCCCCCGCAAGGTGCCAGCGGCCGTCACGGTTGATCCCGCCAGCTCGATCCGGCGCTCGAAATCGTCGTTCGGCGGCGATGGATAACTCAACCAGGCGGTGACGATTTCAGTAAAACTGCGGTGCCCATCGTCGTCGGTCGCCATCGCCCGCCACGAGCCGTAGCCTTCGATCGTCAGATCGACGCTGAGTGCGTAGGGCGGATTGGTGACGGACCCGATCCACTCATATTCACCCACATTCCAGAACCAACGTGATCCATAAAAGTCCACCCGTTCGATGCGGCCGTCGTCGTCTTCCGCCGCCGCCTCGATCGTCTGTCGCGTGCCCATAAACAGGTGCGCGCCGGCCGCGGGTTGCACCATGATGACCCTGGGCGGAATCCCCGGCGTGATCTCAAACGCGGCGCCGCGGTCGTCGCCGTAAACCGACAATGCGAAGGTCTCGCCCGCCGTCGCCGAGAACGTCACGTAACCAGTCCTCAAACTGGTGCCCACCGGCGTCAATCCTCCCAGGCTGTTTCCACGATAAACAGCGACCAAGCCACGGTCGATCGGGACGCTTACGGTATAGGCACCGGAGGTCGGAGCCGACCATGACCACCATAATGAGCCGCCCAATTCAACCCCCGGGATAGCCGGCTCATCGGGCTCAGTGGTGGCCAATCGCAGATCGTCGGGAATCTCCACCTGAACCCGAGCCCCGGTCAGGGCCGGTCGCGCGGCAAACTGGTCATTGATCGACCGGACGCGTATCCGGACCCGATCCGAAAGCGCGCGCATCCCGTGACCATCGACGGCTTGGGCCTGGATCCAATACTCGCCCGCCGGAAGATTCCTCCGGACGACGTACGGCGGCGACTTTAACCGGACCACCGGATTCGAGATGCCGTAGTTTGGACCGACGCTGAAGTCCACGTGGGCCAGGCTTCCCTCCGGGTCGACGGCGAACGCTTCCATCCGAACCGAACCGGCAAATTCCTGGCCGTTCGTCGGCGAGATTAGCTCCACCCGCGGGGGAACAGTCGAGGCGATGCTCAGGGTCGCGCAGTCGCTGAGTTGGCGATAGGACACCTGCAGCTGATACGTTCTTCCCGCCGTCGCCTGAAAATGAGCCTGGGCGAACTGAGGATCGAACCGCTGGACCTCCTCCTCCACCGGCACCGGCCAAAGTTCCGCCAAGGTTTCCCCCGCGTAAACAACCGCCGAGGCATCGCACCACAAATCGGGCCGGAACGGCGAGGGGTCGCCATCATTGCCTTCGCGCGGAGTTCCTTCGACCAACACCGTCGCCGGCCCATCGCGAGGCGCCGTCCATGACCACCAAAGCGATCCAAAGTTCGGCACTCCCGGTTCAAAGCTCTCCCGCGTGGGCAATCCCGCCGGCGATTGGACCCGGTGATCGCCCGCCCCCAAATGAATGCGGTGCGCGAAATCGTCGTTGGGCGGAGGTGTCCCCAGCAGGAGCGAGAAGTGAAACGACAGAAACCAGTCCGCCCCAACGCAGATGAGATACGTCGTCCCGGCCGTCGCCTCAAACCAAGCCGCCTCCGAGACGGAATCAGTGGAAGAGAGGTATCGGTTGGTTACGACGCTCAATCCGGACAGTTCGCGGCCGGTATAAACCGCAAACTCGCCCTGCAAGAACCTGAAATCTGTGTGCCCTTCGAATTGGAATTTTACCCTGCCATTCGTGGGCGCCGTCCAACTCCACCACAAGGTGTACTCGTAGATGAGCGGCTCGCCGGGCTCGGCCGAGCCGAAGATGGCCTCCGCCCAGTCTTCGACGAATGTTCCCGTCAAAGTTTTTCTCTGGGCAAAGTCGTCGTTCAACCACGACTGCGCGCCGAGCTTCGCCGGCCCGACGGCGCCGAGCCAAACGGCGATGGCCATGGGCCACCAGCGCGAAGGACCCAAGGCGATCCCGGTTTGGCCGCCGACACGTCGGAATGATTCGGAAATCCTCATCCCGCAGAGTGTCGGCAAAACTCCGACATCGACAATCCGCAATGCCCCGGACGGATCCGCGGGGCGTTCACCCCTCGTTTCGAGGTGTTCGCCCCCCGGTTTGCCCGCAAAGCCGCCTTTTGAATTGCTGGATGGTCCCGGTTGAGCGAAAGTGTCGTCCGTCAGCCATGAATACCCAGCGTCAAAGTTGTATCGGAGTCGGCGGGTTCACTTCCTGCCTGATGTTGTGGGCCGTCTACCTCGGATTGGCCGTAAACGGAAACGGGGAACCCCCCGCCCCGTATGCCCGCGCCGGATGGGAAGCCGACATCTTCCGGGAGCCACGACGGAACAACGTGCGAGGAACGGCCACGATCGTCGACGAGCGCACCATCCGCCTCACCCACTTCGATTATACCTCGGTCGGCCCGGGCTCTTCCGGCATTTACGGACATTTGGGGACCAACAACACGGAAGAGGCGGTCCGCAACGGGCCGCGCATCGGGGGCGAGTTTTTGCGAAGTTACACCAACGACACGCTGGTCCTGCAATTGCCCGAAGGACAGACTCTGGATGGTTATGCGACCATCTCCATCTACTGTGAGCCCGTGTTTTTGAATCTCGGCTCGGCCAACTTCACGCCGCCCGTCGCCCCGCGGGTCGAACTGTTTCCGCTGCAGGGCTCCGACATTGCCATCCTGGTCACCGGTCCGGCCCGACGGGTCTATCGCCTCGAAGCCAGTGAGGGGACGGACCTGAACCGTTCGTGGTTCTCGCTCACGAACTTCATGAACTACGACACCTCGTTCGTGTTCTACGATGCCTCCACCAACTCCGCCCGGTGCTACCGCGCCGTAAGGGATTAGGCCGCAGGTTGCCGGCGAATCGCCGGCGCTTTTTGCAGCGAAAGCGGCGGTGCCCACCGCACTCCATAACGCTCCGCGTGTCTGCGGGCGCCAGGGTGTCGCGCCAGCGTCGTGGAGTGCGGGGCGCAGCACCGCTTTGGATGGAGCACACAAGAGCCGGCGCGGCGCTCAAGATTAAGCCCGGCCCGGCCAGACCCGGTGCATAGCGTCCGCACTCTCGCGGAACGTCTGCCCTGCCTTCACCCACTTTTGATCACACCCCCACCTCCACCGAACCAATTGCATTGCCCCGCCGGACGATTGGCCGCAGGCTGCGCGTCGTGATCTTCCTGCCGGTAGCGGAACGGGAGTTGCGCGTGGCGGCGCGAAAACGAAGCACCGTCCTGACGCGTGTCGTCGGCGCGCTGGCCGCCCTGGCGATCACGCTGCTTTTCCTCGGCGCATTTTCCTTTCGCACTTTTGGCGTCAGCTCTTCTTCCCACGGTCAGATCGTGTTCAACATTCTGCTCTGGCTGACGTTCGTCGCCACCCTGCTCGCCGGGCTCTTCCTGACGGCAGACACGATCAGCGAAGAGAAACGGGAAGGCACCTTCGGTCTCCTTTTCCTGACGGATCTGACCGGGTTCGATGTCGTCGTCGGCAAGCTCCTCGCGTCGTCGCTGGTGGGTTTCTACGCTTTGCTGGCGGTGTTTCCGGTCATGGCGATCCCGCTCCTGATGGGCGGCGTGACCGGCACCGAATTTTGGAAATCCATCGTGGCGCTCGTCAGCACCATGCTGCTGTCGCTGAGCTGCGGCTTGTTCGTCTCAACCCTGACCCGCGGCTCCCACCGCGCCATGATGGGCACCTTCGGCCTCCTCGCCGCCCTGACGACGGCCGGTCCGCTTTGCGACTGGATCATCGCCCTCAACAATCCTTCCGCCCATACCCCGTTCCTCAGCCTGACGAGTCCGGCCTTTCTGCTCACGCAAGCCAAGGCTTGGACGCTCGATCGCTTTGCTTTCGCCCTGGCGATCAATCAAGCGGTGGCCGCACTGCTCTTCCTGGCCGCAATTTTCCTCGCGCCAACCCGCTGGCAAGATCGCGCCACGGGTGGAAACCGTGGCACCACTTTTGGCGGAACACCAAACCGCGCGGCCCGGTCACACCGTTCCAACCGCGAGTCCGAGCATCGCTCCCGCGATCCCATTCGCTGGCTGCATAGCCGACAGCCTGGATCCCGACGAATGGCCTGGGCTTGGGCATGGTTGCTGGCGATTAGCACCATTGCGTTGATTGCGAGCGCCGGAACGAACGACTTGCAGGGTTGGAGTATGGTGGCGGGGTTTCTCGTGGTGCCGCTGTACCTGCTGGCCTCGATGTCGGGACGTTTCCTTCTGGAAGGCCGCCGCAGCGGTTCGCTGGAACTTTTGCTCACGACTCCCGTTTCGCCACGCGAAATTATCCTGGGGCAATGGCGCGGGTGCCGACGGCAATTCGGCGGGGCTGTTCTCCTGATCGTGTTGGCGCAAACCACGCTTTCCGTTGCCTCGACCTGGCAGATGTGGGTGACACTCGCGGGCATCGCCACGTCCCCACCGCCACCGCCACCGTCGGCATCAGTCTCCGCCTCGAATTCCCCATCCGTGGCAGCTTCCCCGCAGCCCACTTCGGGTGCCGAGACCAGCACCAAGGTGACCATCACCGTGCGGGGAGCTGGGATCAGTTTGGGCCGAAGCGGAACCACTGTTTCCGGAGGGGGTGTCACGCACACCGTCAGATGGCTGGAACTGGGCGGAGCTGTCGGCATCGGCCTGCTGTCCGGGCTGGCTACTCTGCTGAATCTCGCCGCCGTGTTTTGGTATGGTCTCTGGGCGGGGCTGACCTCCTCCAAGCCCGCCCTCGCCAGCCTGAAAACGCTGGCCTTCGTTCAAGTCATTCCCTGGCTGATCATCGCGTTCGCCACTTTCGTGATGGGGCCAATGATCTTGTTTGGCCTGCTGCAATCCGCCACCAGCTCATGGTTTCCGCAATGGTATTTCGGCTTGATGACCGGCACGGCCGCGCTGCTGAGCATCGGCAAGGATTTGTTCTACATCTGGTGGGCGCGCCGCGGGCTGTTTGGAGAATTGCCGCACCGGGCGACGCTGACGCTCTCCAGTCGCTAGTGTGCTGACCTCTAAGTCCGTTGCACTAGATCCACTTCGCAAACTCGCCGCTGCAGGCGCGGCGAACGTCTCGCGACAATCATGGCGCGCCGCCGCTCGCCGGCCGGATCGGCCCGCCAGCGCGCCCGAGAAGATCAACTACGACTTCGGCGCATCGGGCTTCGGACCGGCCGGAGGCGGTTCGCCGCCGGGCGGGGCGCCGCCGGGGCTGGCGCCTCCCGCCTGTTTGTTGCGCTGGATCATGTCGAAGACTTCCTGGCGGTGAACCTGCAGTTCCTGCGGCGCCTGGATGCCCAGTTTCACCGTCTCTCGTTCGATGCGCAGGATTTTAACGATGATGCGCCCGTCGATGACGATGCTTTCGTTCAGTTTGCGGGATAGGATGAGCATGGGATGTGAGGGAAAATTTGGATCAGGCTTTAACGCATGGATCGATCGGCGAGGTGACCACGGACTCGATGAGTCCTTCCAATTGGTCCGCCGCGGTGTGAAGGCAATCGTGACTTCGGCGCGCCCGGTCATGGAGGCGGGCCTGAAGGTCGGCCACCTCGTCCTCCAAGGCACGAAGGAGCGGACGGTAGTCAGCGGGAATGGTGGGTAACAGGGAGCGGAGGGATTCCCCTGGCGGGCGCTCCACGATGGCGGCGAACCGGGCCTGCGCCTGCAGTCGCTGCTGACGGGCTGCGCCCAGGGCGGTGCCGTGCTCCTGGAGTGTGGCCACGGCATGAACCACGGCCGGGACACCGGGCGGGAGGCTCAGGTCCGAGGGATCGGCCTCCAGGAGGGCCAGCAGCTCCCCGTATTGTTGAAGCTCGGAGCGGAGCGCCTCAACCAGCTCTTCGACGGAATCGATCATCGGTCCTTGATCGGTAAACGGGCGCGGCCTTGAGCATCACCGGCCGCGCAAGGCGGCAAATGATTTCCGTGGCGACCCGTGGGTTAACGGCGGAGGTCATGGGCGGTTCGTTCAGGCGAAGTAGGGATCGAACTTCGTGAGGTGCGCCTTGATCGTCAGGATTCCCTGCGCGTGGATTTGGCAGATGCGCGATTCGGTCAGGCCGAAGGCCTCCGCGATTTCCCGCAGCCGCATGTCCTCGAAATAATAAAGCGCGAGCACCTTGCGCTGCATGTCCGGCAGCTCCTGCAGACGGTCGGCGATCACCCGCGCGAGCTCGCGGCGGAAAGTTCCGTCAAACGGATCCTCCTGCCTCTGGTCGGCCAGGCTCTCGTACTGCGACAGCGAATCGTCGTTCTCGTTGCTGAACGCCGCGTCCAAACAGACGAACGTGGCGGGTTTGATCTCCTCGAGCCACGCCTGGTATTCAGGCAGGGAAACCTTGAGCGCGCGCGCCATCTCCTCGTCCGTGGCCAGCCGTCCCTTCTTTTGCTCCAGCTCATTCATCACGCCCTGAATCTTGCGGGCCTTGGTGTGAACCGAACGCGGGACCCAATCCATCCGGCGCAACTCGTCGAGCACCGCACCGCGAATGCGCAGGCGCGCATAGGTCTCGAAGGAAGTGCCCGCCTTGGGATTGTACTGACGCACGGCGTTGAGCAGGCCCGTCAGCCCCGCGCTGTAAAGCTCCTCGCCATCGACGTGCGGCGGCAACGTCATGGCCAGACGGCCGACCACGTTGCGCACGAGCGGAACGTGTTTCTCAACCATCTCAGCTTCCGCGGCGCTGCCCGGTTTTATCCGACGGGCGGCGGGCCAGGATTCATTTCGTTTTGGGGTGCTGCCGGTGCTGCCCTGGCGCCGGCTGGAGGAGCGGGCGCGCCGGGGGGCGCACGATTGACTATCCGTAATCATAAGGTTCGGTCCATCAGTCAGTGAACAGCCCACGCTGACCTGCCGCATCCATGCAGACGTATTTTTTGCGTGTTCTGAAGTCGCTTCATAGCGTGACTCGGGATGGCTTTAGCAATCGGTTTGCCATGGAGGGAAAACCCACCGTCTTCCACTGAAGATCCAAACGCCGGCCGCCCAGACCAGCCACTTGGGCCAATTGAAAGCCGCGAATCGACGCGCACCCCTCCTCGCCAGGCGACGTGGATTCATTCGTGTGGGACGAAGGCCGACGAGCCTTGTCCCGATTGTGGACAGGCTCCGCAACGCACCGAACGGTTGATGGACACGCGGGCGGGCGCTGTCATCTCCGTGGACAAATGTCAGCCCCCAAAGCCGCCACCAGACCACGCGACTGACACGAAATGGGAAAAGGCGGACAGGAGTGTCCTCCTCGCTCCTCCGCCGTCGGAGAAACTCCGGCGTCAACGGCCGGGCCGGGCTCAACCGCGGGTAGCGATCAAACCACGATCGCCGACCAATCGCGACCCACGCCACAATTTCGCTTGCGTTCGAACCAACTGTACTAATACTATTAATACAGTAAGCCGTGAGCGTGAACATTGCCATCAACCCGGGTTCGAGCGTGCCGGTCTACAAACAGATCACGGAGCAGGTGCGCATGGCGGTGGCGACGGGCCGGCTGGCGGTGGCGGAGCAATTGCCGAGCGTGCGCGCCCTGGCGGAGCAATTGGTGCTGAATCCGAACACGGTGGCCCGGGCCTACAGTGACCTGGCGCGGGAGGGCCTGATCGAAACCCGCCCGGGGCGCGGTGTGTTCATCATTCCGAAGCGAAGGGTCTTTCACGCGGCGGAGGGACGACGGCGGCTGGAGCCGTTGATCAACTCGTTGATCAGCGAGGCGATGGCCATGGATGTGTCGCCGGAGGAACTGCAGGACGCGCTCGAAAGAAAACTGAGTGAGTGGCGCAGTCAAAAGAAGGGGAAATCATGAGCGAACAACCCGTCATCCGCACGCGGGCCCTGACCAAGTATTTCGGGGCCAAGTGTGCCGTGCAGGATCTCAGCCTCGAGGTGCCGCGCGGCTGCGTCTTTGCGTTCCTGGGCCGGAACGGTTCCGGGAAGAGCACGACCATCCGCATGCTGCTCGGCCTGCAGCAGCCGGATCGTGGCGAGTCGTTCGTGCTGGGAACCAACAGCCAGGCGCTCAGTCCGGCCCTCCGCGCGCGCATCGGTTACCTGACCGAGGAGCATCAGCTTTATGATTGGATGACCGTGCGGGAGACCGGGGCCTTTCAGGCCGCGTTCTACCCGCGTTGGAACGAGCGAATCTTCCGCGGCGTCCTCGATCATTTCGGACTGAAACCGGAGACGCGGGTCAAACACCTTTCACGCGGCATGCGGGCGGGGCTCTGTCTGGCCCTGACATTGTCGCCGGATCCGGAGCTGTTAATCCTGGACGATCCCGCCCTCGGGCTGGACCCGGTGGCGCGACGTTCCCTGGTGGAGTCGATGATCTATCTGACTCGTCGATCCGACCGCACCATTTTCTTTTCGTCGCACGATCTGGGCGATGTCGAGCGCGTGGCGGATTATCTCGCCGTGCTGGACTACAGCGTGCTGCGCGCATGCTGTCCGGTGGAGACCTTTCGCGAGAGCGTGCGCGAGGTACAGCTTCGCTTCGACGGAACCCCGCCCCAGCTGCCGGACATTCCGGGATTGCTCCAGGTCTTTCGCACCGCCCGCGAACTGCGGGTGACGTGCGTCAACTATGGCGAGGCAACCGAACGGGCCTTGCGCGGGCTTGGACCGACTGAACTCAACGCAGTGGCGGTGGGATTGGAGGACGCCTTCATCCGTTACCTGGGCGAGCGCGGGGAAAAATCCTTCCTCTTGTCGGAAATATCCGGATCGCCCGCCGAGGAAGCGGCTCCCTTGGAGGCAACCCCATGAAAAAACTTATTTGGAAGGAACTGCGCGAGCAATTGCCCATGGCCGTCGTCGGGCTGTGCGTCTTCACGCTGCTCCTCGTGATGAACTTTTCCTCAAGTCGCAGCGCCGCCCACGCCGCGGCGCTTTCGTACGGCTACGCCGACGCGGGGCAGTTCCAGCCCTTGCTGTCAACGACGGTCCTGATGTCGACGGGATTTTTTTGCGGCATCTTCGGCGCGCTGCTGGGGTTCCGTCAGATCTATTCGGAGCGACATCCGGACCTGTGGGCATTCCTGCGGCACCGCCCGATCGAGCCAGGCGCCATCCTGCGCAGCAAGGTTTGCAGCGGAATGCTTTTGTATCTGGCCGGAGCGGGCATTCCCATGCTGGCCCTCATTCTAGTTGTCGCAACGCCCGGCCAGGTGGCGGCCCCGTTTGCGTGGCCGATGGCCCTTCCAGTGGTCGCGATTTTCCTCACCGGGTTGATCTTCTACGGCGGCGGGCTGCTGACCGGGTTGCGCAAGGCCCGCTGGTATGTCAGCCGCGGATGCGGGCTGGGCCTGCCGATCGTGGTGGCTTTCACGGCCACGTTCCTGCCGGAATTCTGGCAGGCGTTGAGCTTGCTCGCCGTCGCCGGGCTGGCGATGGCTCTCGCGGTGCGGGGGAGTTTTCTCACCGGAGGATTCTACCGGGGGCAACCCCCCTTCGCTAAAACGGGACTCGCTATCACCACGGCCGTCTCAGCCGCCTTGCTGATTGGCGTCCTCGGCGCCGTGAGTTTGAACTTCCTGCAGAGCTCCTTCGACCACCGCTACGCCTACTATCAAATGACCACGGACGGCGCGGTGATCCGATTCTCCAATCTTGCGGGAGGAGACGTGGAACTCACCGACCTGGCCGGGCAACCGTTGATCGATCCAAAAACCGGGCGCAAAGCGGACGCGAAAAGTGTTCAGCAGCGAATCGCAGTGCCCATGCACACGTCCGTCGCGGTCTCGGATCGGGTGGAAAGGTCGGTGCTGTGGGGGTATGCGCGGCCCGCCCGTTATTTCCAGCCAGTCCGAATTCAGGACAAAGCGCTCTGGTATCTGACGGCGGACGGACGGCTCGTGGCCTTTCACGGGATTACCCGGCAACCCACAGGCGAGATCAGACCGCATGATTCCACCGACGGCTTTCAGCGCGCCAACGGCTACTACAATCCTTCTTTTCAACCGTCCGAAATGCCGATTGTGCTGGCCACAACGAAAGCGGCTTACACGGTGAATTTGGTGACGCGAGAATCCCGCCCGGTTTTCACCGTGGATGAAGGCGACCGGATTCTCGGGCTGTCGCAGAATCCGGGATACGTCAATCTGATGACCTCGAACCAGGTGATGGTCGCCACCAGGCGCTCTATTCAGCTGCTCAACCTCGACGGTAACGCGATCTTCAAGATTCCTTATGATCCGGCCCCCACGCAGTATCCGACTATCAACACCTTCTTTCTGACGTCTTCGGTCCCTTACGCCGTTCGGCTCGATCCGGGTTATCGACTGAACCAGGAATCCGGCGGCGGCCTGCCGATCAAAGTGAAGCGCATCAACGCGGACGGAACCCTCCGCGAGACGGTGGAACTGCCGAACCTCCCGGCACCGGAGGCGGTCCGGACGGGCGAGCAATTCCTGCTGGCCGCGCTGCCGCCGGTCTTCTTCGTGAGTCTGAATGCGGCCGGCGTCACGCCGCCTGAAATCCTGCCGCTCCGAGCCACGACCGCGGCGGCTTTCGCCTTGATCGGCGTGGCGCTGGCCCGACGGAATCGATGCACATGGGCTGCCACTTTGGCGTGGGCCATGTTCCACCTGATGTTTGGGCTGGCGGGAATGCTAACCTTCTTCGCGCTGCAAGAGCGACCGGCCAGCGTGATTTGCCCCGCCTGCCGACGCCGGCGCGACGTTGATCGGGAGCAGTGTGAGCATTGCGAGGCAATGTTCGCTCCGCCCCCGCGAAACGGAATCGAGATCTTCGAGCCACTGCGGGCGTAAGCCGAACCCCGAAAACGGTCCCAGCCTGCCTTCCCCTGCGAACGGATTCCGTTCGCGGCGTTGGCAACGCCAGCGAGAATTGGCTATTGGTAATCCGGCGGGGAGCCGTTAAGGTCACCGCCGCGTATGGTGCTCGTCATCGATAATTACGATTCCTTCACCTACAACCTGGTCCAGTATCTGGGCGAGATGAAGGTGGATTTGCAGGTGCATCGCAACGATCAGATCACGATCGAACAGGCGCGGGCGCTGAAGCCCGATCGTATCCTGGTCTCGCCCGGGCCCTGTTCGCCCAAGGAATCCGGCCTTTCCAACGACATCATCCGCACCTTCGGCAAAGAGATCCCCGTCTTCGGCGTTTGCCTTGGGCACCAGTGCATCGGCCACACCTTCGGCGCGAACGTCGTCGTGAACTACCGCATGATGCACGGGAAGACGTCGTTGATTAAGCACGACGGGAAGGATCTATTCGAAGGGATGCCCAATCCGTTTGCCGCGACTCGCTATCATTCGCTGGTGATCCAGCGCGATTCCCTGCCAGCCTGTCTTGAGGTGACGGCGGAGACGGAGGAGGGCGAGATCATGGGCGTTCGGCACAAGGAGTTGCCGATCTGGGGGGTGCAGTTCCACCCGGAAAGCATTCTGACGGAAAGCGGGCGGACGATCCTGCGGAATTTTCTCCGCCTGCAAAAGCGAGCTTGACGCTCCCAAGGCGGTTGGTTGCACTAGCGGCCATGAAATTGAATTGGATTTTCTCCGTGATGCTGGGTGCGGCGGTGTTTGGCTTTACCGGTTGCGTTGAGGTACTCGATGGCGGGCACAAGGTTGGCAACCCAATCGGCATGGATCGGGTGGAAGGTCGCTATGAGCGGACTCCCGCCGAGCTCTGGACTGCAGCGAAAGACGTGCTCAAGCATCAGGGGACACTCACGAGCGAGGACACCTTGAAGAATGTGCTCCAGGCGAATGTCGACGAGCGTCGCATTTGGGTGAAGGTCGAGGAATTCGACTCCAAGATCTCCCGGGTGCTCGTTCAAGCCCGCACCAAAGGTGGCCGGGCTGATATGGAAATGGCGGCGTTCATCGACAAGCAAATCGCCGTTCGCCTGGCCACCGGCAACCTCACGCCGACCGCGCCCACTCGCAAATAGGCACCCGGCAACCGGCACCCGCCAACCGGCACCCGCCAACCGGCACCCGCCAACCGGCAACCGGCAACCGGCAACCGGCACTTCTCCCCTCCGTCAGCCCGCGGACTTTTTTAGTCCCAGGTCTTTCTCGTACGTGCCGAGCTGCACGTGCTGTCCGCCTTCTTTGCCTTTGATTTCCAAGCGGACCTTGCCCAGGCGTTGTCGAGCCAGCTCCGCTGGAGCCAAGCCCGGGAACAAGTCCACGATTCGCTGCAAGGTGGCCCGGATGGTTTCTTCAGGAGCGCCCTGCAAAATCTGGAGGTCAGCGACCCGATTGATCCATCTGGCCACGTCGCGCGGGGTCTGGTTGGGCAACTGAGCCAGCGATTCGAATTGTTCGATGGCGGCATCGTACTGTCGGAATTCGTCGGCATGAAGCGTGGCCAGCCGTTCGCGCACGTCGCGATCCAGTGGATGTTCGGCCAGATGCGCCGACAGGCGGCCCACGGCTTCCGCCGGGCTCTCGGCATCCTTGGGGCCCAGCTTGAAGTCTGAGCGCAAGCCCAGATCGCGCTGGCCTTCCGGCAGGACCACCGGCGCCGCCTGATCGCGTCGCTCAAGCTCCGCCACCGAAGGCAAATGCGCGATGCGCTGGGCGGCGTTCTGCGCCTCGGGCGACTCGGGCAAAAGCTCAATGATCGCCGCCAACGCCTGCCGGGCGCCTTCGGGGTCCCGGGCCAGTTTAAGGCGCCAATCAGCGAGAGAGTTGAGGGCAAAGGCGATGTTTTTCGGTGCGTGATCCTGCGCCACCAAGCGGAGGATCGTTTGCTCCGCGGCCTGCAGATTTCCCAACCCCTCCGCCTGCACCTCCGCCAGCAACAGCTGGCCGGTCACATCAGTGGGAAACTTTTCCAGCTGCTGCTGGATCTCGTAAACGGCCTCCTGATGCCGGCCTTGTTTGCGGCGGGCCTCGGCGACCGAGTAAGCGGGCGTGGGCGTTGGGGGCTCGCCGCCTCCGGAGTACAGGCTGCCAAAGATCTCACCGACCTTGCCGAGGACGGTTGGCAGCCAGAGAATCGCCAACACCAAGCCGATGACCGCACCCTCCAACACCGCCGCGATCTGGCCGGCCGCTGTCCCGTCCTTGGTCAAGGTGTGCGCAAAATAGCCGGCCAAGACGAGCACGATGGCCGTGACGATCCAGCGCACGAGCAGGGCCGTCGCGTCGACGCTCCTGCGCAGACAGCGCCAGCAGAACCACGCGGTCGCCGACAGCACGAACAGGATCACGAAGAGGCCCACGATGATCCGGACTTGTTCGGGAAGCGCGTTCATTCCTTTTTCTTGCTGATGCGATCCGGATGGCGGGCCCGGCTCATGGCGGTGTCATAGGTGATGAGGCACTTGCAATAGAGATCGAACAGGCAGTTGTCCATCAGCACCATTCCTTCCTTGGCCGCCGTTTGCATGGAGTTATCGAGGAAATGCAGCTGATTTTCGCGAATGAGATTTCGCACGGCGGTGTTCGCCAGCAGAAGCTCGTAGGCCAGAATGCGCCGGCTGCGATCCGCCGCCGGCAACAGATCCTGCGACAAAATCCCAATCAGCGAGTTGGCCAGCTGCAGGACGATCTGGCGCTGCGCGCTGCCCTCGAACACGCCGATGATTCGTTCGAGGGCATGGGCCACGTTCGGCGAGTGCATGGTGGCGAGCACCAGATGGCCCGTTTCCGCCGCCGTCAGCGCCGTGGCAATCGCCTCGGCATCGCGCACCTCCCCCACCACAATCACATCCGGGTCCTGGCGCAACACATGGATTAGAGCGCGGTTGAAGGAGTGGACGTCGGTCAAAACCTCCTGCTGCACGACAATGGCGCGCTTGTTGTGGTGCACATACTCAATCGGATCCTCGATCGTCACCACCTTGCAGCGCCGCTCATGGTTGATGGCGTTGACGAGATAATTCAACGTCGTGGTCTTGCCGGCGCCGGTCGGGCCGGTGATCAAAAAAAGCCCGTTCGGCCGGCGGATGATGTCATCAATCTTGGCCGGCAGGCCCAGTTCCTCCCGCGTCGGAATGCGGTCGCCACAAAAACGAAAACACATCTCAGCCCGGCCGTTGCGCTTGTAAAACGTGACGCGGATCCGGCCCGCCGCCGGATGGCGCATGGAGATGCAGAGCTCCCATTCGCGCTCGAGTTTCTCGCGCTGCAGATCGTTCAACAATTGCATCGCGATCTCGTCGACGTCCGCTTCGCTCAACACGTCGCCTTCAGACAGGATGATTTCCCCGTTCACCCGAAAAGCGGGCGGCACGCCGACGACGATGTGCAGATCGGAGGCGTCGTGTTCATGGGCGAGCGAGAACAATCGGTCAAGAGTCGTCACAACAGTCAAAGCATTCAAAACGCGGCCGGTTTGGATCCACTCCTATTTTCCAAATTGTCGCCGCCACCAGCCGGTGACGCGGGAGCCAAGTCCGGCGCCGTCGAGGGCCGTCAAGGCATGCCTGGCCTCCAGCGAGCGGGCATCGAGTTGGAGCGCCTGCTGGAACGAATGACGGGCGCCCTGGATTAAGCCCAGATCCCGCTGGCACTGGCCGGCCAGGATCCAGAGACTGGGATGATCGGCGCGCAATTCGAGCGCCTGCTGGACCCACTTCAAAGCCACCGCGAAATGGCGGTAGAAGGCCCGGATACGCGCGGCCAGCCAGGGCACGACCCAATCCCGGGCGGCCAGCGCCACGGCCTGATCGAAGCAATGATCAGCCCGGGCCTCCTCGCGGGCGAGCAACACGTCGCCCCGCGCCAGCCAAACATACGGAGCATCGCCACCGGCCTGAACAGCAAGGTCTGACATCGCCATGGCCTCCTCCAATTGCCCCAGTCGTCCGAGCGCGACCGCCTTGGCTGCCAGCAGTTCGGGGTCGTGCGGAAATCGTTCGATGGCCTGATCGGCCCAGAGGTTGGCCTCGGCGAATTCTCCGAGCTCGATCAGGGCGCGAACCTGGCCCGACCAGGAGTCCGGGCAATGCGGATTGTATTCGATTGCCTTGGAGAACAAGCGCAAGGCCTGCTCGAATTCCGCCTTTTCAAACGCGGCCCGGGCCTCTCCCAGCTGGCGCAAATCCTGACGTTCAGCGGCTGGACGGGCTGGCCGCCGCTCATTGGCACCTTCAAATTCAAGATTGGAAAAACGGCTCATCCGCTGGACCTCACCGCATCCGCAGCCGCAACGGCGCATGGGTGGCCGACGTGACCGGCCGGTTGAACCGTTGGGTCTTCAGCCGGCGGGCCTGTTCCGCCTCGATGCGCTGGGTCTTGGAATTGGCGAGCCGCACCCGGGCCACCCGGAGATCAACGCTCGCGAGCGGCGGCTGCTGTCCCAACCGTTCAAAGCGAACATGCTGCTGACGCACCTCCGCCAAAAACCAGACCAGATAAGCGCCGAGCAGCCCCAGCAAGACCGCCAGCGCGATCGGGCCGAACAACGCCGCCGTCGCAATGGCGGTACAAACCAACACGAAAAGATTACCGCTGCGTCCACAGCGGCGAAGATGTTCAAAGAAGGCGTCCCACATGACTCGATTCCGGTTGAGGGTTGGCTTGGCGATTCAGGTGATTCATTCGTCGACGGCGCGCCGAAGCAACTGCACGCCCGGGCTCGCGTTGCGCGCGCGGCCAGCCGCCCACTGGCGCAAGCGTGCGATCTGCTCGTCCATCGTCCGCGAAAGCGGGACGGTTTCCCTCAGCGCTCCCAGCACGTGATCCGTGTTGAGAGGGACCTGCTCCGAAAACGCGTCGTAGAGCGCGCTGGTGATGGCTTCCTCGATCTCGGCTCCACTGAAAGCCTCGCTCGCCGCCACCAGTCCGGGCAGGTCGAACAGACCCGGGTCCCGCCCGCGCCGGCCGAGATGGATGCGCAACACTTCCTCCCGCTCCGGCGGCGTCGGCAGGTCGACAAAGAAGATCTCATCAAACCGCCCCTTGCGCAGCAGTTCGGGCGGGAGATGCGCAATGTCGTTGGCGGTGGCCACCACAAAAACTGGCGCCTTCTTTTCGGACAACCACGTCAGGAAGGTGCCGAACACCCTCGCCGTGGTCCCGGCATCGGTGGCCCCCGACCCCTGCGAGCCGGCAAAAGCCTTGTCGATCTCGTCCACCCAAAGGATGGCCGGCGCCACCGACTCCGCCACCGCGATGGCACGCCGCACATTTTCCTCCGACGACCCCACGTAGCTGCCGAACATGCGCCCCATGTCGAAACGCAACAAGGGCAGTTGCCACAGAGTCGAGACGGCCTTGGCACAAAGACTTTTGCCGCAGCCCTGCACGCCGAGCAGCAAGATCCCCTTCGGCGCCGGCAGGCCGAACGCCCGCGCTTCCGCACTGAACGCCACCGACCGTTTGCCCAGCCAGTCCTTCAAGAGTTCCAGACCGCCCACGCGCGAAAAATCCTCGTCCGCCGCGCAGTATTCCAACAGGCCGTTCTTGCGGATGATCTGCTCCTTTTGGGCGGACACCTCCGGCAAATCATCAACGCTCAGCCGCTGGCGAAGAACGATCATTCGCGCAAAGACATTCTCCGCCTCACCCAACGTCAGGCCCAGCGCGGCCTGCAGAAGACGTTCGCGCCCGGCCAAATCCAAGTCGACCTGGATGCCGGGCTGGTCGCTGACCTCCTCGATGATGCGGTCCAGCAACACGCCAAGATCCTCCAGCCCAGGCAGCGGAAAGTTCAAAACGGTCACCTCCTTTTCCAGCTCAGCTGGGATCTCGAGCACGGGCGAGACGAGGACGATCGTCTTGAAACTGTCCTTCAGGTGCAGCGCGATGTCTTTCAGCCGGCGGACGACGACGTGCTCGCCGCGGGCCAGGCACGGATGAAAGTCCTTGAAGAGAAAGATGGCCGGCTCGATTTGATCGATGACTTCATCGAGCGCCTTAAGTGGATCGCGGGTGGGAGACGAGCGAAACTTCTGGGATTGCAGCGAGGTGCCGGCGGGGACCAACCCGGTCGTGGCACTCCATTCGATGAGCATTTTCTGCCGGCGCTGGGCGATCTGACTGACCAGGCTCTGGACGCGATCCTCCTCGCTGCTGACGATGTAAATCAGCGGATAGCGGGCACGGATTAAGGTCTCAAGTTCCTGCGAAATCGTCATGCGACATTGGCGATTGCGGCGATGCGGCCCGTTGCTTGAGGAATCTGTCGCCCGTCCCCGAAACAATTGCAACTGCGGAGATTTGCGGGGGCATCGCCAGCGGTGGCGCTGCTGGCGGCCGCCGGCACGGCGGATTGGACCCGCGTTCCGAGTTACCCATGCGAGACCGGTTAGCTCCCGCCCAGCAGCCGGCGAAGCCAGCCCTGGGGACGAGGCGGTTCACGGCGAATGGAATCCCGAAGTCGTTCCGCCACCCGGTCGGGGACCTCGGTCTGTGCGGCATCCTGGCGCAGCATCTCCTCCGGACTGCTGAACTCCAGGGCCGCAGCCTGCGCTGCACTTGCCTGCCCGGTGGTGGCCTTGGCCGAGGCCTGCCCGCGCTGGCGGTGGTTAAGTTTGCTGTTTTCGTGGGGGTTCATGGACGGCTTTGGTTGATCGCGATGAAAGCGCCGGCTCAGGCGGATTGCTGAAATACGGCCGCAAAGGCCTTGCGCGCCCGGTGGAGCTTGCCCCGGACCGCATCACTCGTCTGGCTGGTCAGACTGCCGATCTCCTCGTAGCTCAGCTTCTCGTCCGCCACGAGCAACAATAGCAATCGGTATTCGTCCGGAAGCACGGCCAGCGTCTTCTGTATACGCTCCCCCAGCTCCTTGGTCTCCAGTATCCGCAGCGGACTGTCCGTCGGCCCCGCCGCCCGCTCCCAGACCGCTTCGTCGTCGGTTCCGTGGATGTTCCGACGATACCAGCCCTGCAGCAGGTTCTGGCAGTGATTGATGGTGATGCGATAAAGCCAGGTGCGAATGCTGGACTGCCCCTTGAAATCCCCCAGCTTGCGATAGGCCTTGAGGAACACGTCGTGCGTGGCGTCTTCGGCCTGGGTCGGATCGCCCAACATGCGCAAGGCCAGGTAAAAGACCGACCGCGCGTGCTCGTCGTAGATGGCCGCCAGTTCGGCCGGTTCCAACGGAACCCGGGTCAGCGGTGGTAGCTCGGATTCCGTAGACTCAGACATGGGCTCCATCGGTTCCATGAGCGCTTCTGGGTTGGTGGCTGACATCACCGGTTCGACCGAGCCAAACCGCGTGTGTCACGGTGTTATTTATTCTAGTGCCAGGTGTCGGGTGTCAGGTGTCAGGTGTCAGGGGTCAGGGGTAGGGGTCGGATGCCGGTGTTCATGGCACTCCGCACGCGACACATGACACATGACACATGACACATGACACACTACACATGACACACGACACTCCACCGCTTGCATCGTTATTTCCCCAACCGCCCAAGTCCCCGCAGCCATTCCTCCGCCCGATCGGGCCAGGTTGTAACGGCTTCTTTGGTGCGGCGCAGTCCATAGCCATGTCCCCCGCTTGGATACACGTGCAAGGCAAAGGGCACCCTCGCCTGCCGGAGCGCCCAGCTGTAGCCCAAAGCGTTCTCAACCCGGACGGGGTCGTCCTGAGCAATGGCTAGAAACGTCGGCGGCGTGTTCGAGTTGATGGTTAACTCCGGTGCGACCGCATCGTGCTGATCTTTCACGGTCAGATACGCCGGATAGACGAGGACGGAAAAATCAGGCCGGCAGCTGAATGCATCCGCGGCATCGACCTGGGGATAAGTCCGCTGAGCGTAGGTCGTGCTCACGGCCGCCGCGAGATGACCGCCCGCGGAGAACCCCAATACGCCAATGGCGTTGGAATTCACACCCCATTCGCCGGCCCGTTGCCGCACCAATCCGAGGGCCCGTTGCGCATCCTGCAGCGGTGCCGCATGACGTTCGCGGTCGGGGCGCTTCGGCACTCGGTATTTCAGCAACACCGCGGTGACGCCCAACTTGTTGAGCCACTCGCAGACCTCGGTTCCTTCCAGGTCCATCGCGAGAATCTGGTATGCGCCGCCGGGACAGACCAGCACCGCCGTGCCCGTGTTCTTTCGCTTGGGCGCCGGATAAACCGTGATTGTCGGGGTCGAAACGTTGCCCAACCGAATAAGCCGTTTGCCCCCGACTTGATTATCGGTGGGCTTCGTCGTGTCGATCTCGGCTGGAAGGTTGCCGTTGTCCCCGGGCGGAACACCCGGCCACAGACGAATGGTCTCGGTGGCGGCCTCCAGATCTTCCGGGACAAGGCCGAAGAGAACGACCAGAACGCAGGCAAAGGATCCAGCTCGACGCAAATGTGCCATTGGAATCATGGCGTCATGGAAATCCGCCCAACGCCGCGCGTCGAGCGCATTCTTGGTCAGATAAATTCTGTCCAACCGATCCTGATCCTGCCTGCCCGAGAGCGGACGGAACCCGACGGACCGACTCCGGGACATTATCTCGTCCCGCGCGTCTCGCCCAACAACCGCAGCGCGGTCGCCACCAACATCTCCCCTGCTCCGGCGGCGACTCGTGCGCTTTCCACCTCGTAGTTTCCCTCGGCATACGCCGGACGGTTGGGAATGTAGCCAATCGCGCCGTTGGCCAGTTCCACGTTATAGGTGTGCGGAAACGGCGAACCCGCCTTCAGGCTCAAGCCCAGTTCCACGAAGATTTCGCCCGGCCACGAAACCCAGGCGACCTTGGCACCCAGGGTGATGACCTGGATTTCGACTTCCATCGGCCGACCCTCCTGCGCTGCGGTGTCGAGAATTCGATGCGCCCGCACCAGTTTCATGAAACCTTCGCGCGAGCTGTCCCGAGCGGTTCGGACATCAAACCGCGCCTGCTCCAACTCTCCGGCAGTAAAGGCCGGCAACGGCAGCGATACCACCGCCGAACGCACCTGCAATGGCAACGGCTCTTCCACCGACTCCAAATGCGTCATCGCCTTGAACACCGCGGCGGCCAGCAGCGTGCCAATGCGATGGGCCTCGCCTGGACCACCTTGGGGGGCCGCCCAACGGACATTGACGTGGTTGATGTTCCCACAGGTGCCGTTGGCGAAGATCGTCAGCATGTCCGGGCCCTGATGCAATGCGAGCTGGCGCGCGAGGGCGCCCGGATAGTCCGCCGAGATCCTTGTTCCACCGACCGTGTCGGGGTGCATCGCGAAGTTGACGAAGGTCAGCACGGAGCTGCGCTGGGGCGATGCCGCCACCGCCCGGAAAACCCCAACCTCCGGATCGATCGGGCCAGCGGGCCGAAGGATGTTCGTGTTCAACTTGCCCGGGTTCCAGCCCACCGTCCCATCGCGAAGCCAGAAGCGCCGGTTGAAGGACAGCTGATCCTCGCGCTCGCGCGCAACCGAGATCTGAACCGGCTGACGGTTGGACCACGCCCGCGAGACCGCGTCGGCGATTCGCTGGGGCAACGATTGGGAGTAATCGCGCGAGACGGGCTTTGCCGCGCCGTCGAGATCGTCGCGAATCGATTCGCGAAACAACACCGGCGCCGTGTGCGTGTGAGTCGCCGCAATCAACACATTCGAACCCGGCACACCGCCGCCCGCTTCGATCAGCCGTCGCGCGCTGGTCACCACCCACTTGGGCATCGAGATCAAGTCGCACACAACAATCGCCGCCCGCGTCCGGCCGTCGTCGAGAACCATGGCTTTGGCGTGGATGTCATCCAGCGTGCCGTCACTGCCGCGCTCATGGTAATAGCCAGCGAGGCCAATGCCGGGAGGCGGGCTGATCGTGACCGCTGCGACGCCCAGTTGGAGCGACTCGGCCGCTGCAGGCATGCGAGCGATCGAGAAGCAGGTGACCATCCAGAAAGCGAGCGCATGGCGGGCGATGGTGCGATGAGGCATGGGGAAGTGCTTCTCCGACCGAAACGGAAATGGCAACGAAATTGTGACCCGCAGTCCGCGGCGGGTGGAACCGGCAGCGCAAAAACGAACCAATCGGACGTCGTCGTCGCCCCGCACTGGGCAGGCTCGAGGGCCGCGGTCCGGCCAGGCTGTCGCTGGTTTCGTGGTCTGCGGTTTTCTGGAGCGCGGCGTGCCTCGCCAAATAAAATGCGATTTCGCCTCAAGCCCTGTCGGGTTTTGGGCCGCAAGGGCGCATATAAGAACGAGCATAGCGCAACTCTGAGCCGTCAAACACATCCTATGAAGCACTCCGCCTTAACGCCCACAGCGCCGGCTGGTCGCGCGCCCGGAATTCAGTCCGTCACCACCGGCGGAAGAGGTTCGGCCTGGCAGGGAGTCGATTGGCAAATCCGTCGAAACCCTGTTTTCAGACCGGCTCTTGGCCTCGTTGTGGCCTTGCTGACCGCACCTGCCGTGGTTGTGGGTTCAACCGTGGAAATGGCGTGGGCCGTTGAGTTGAAGCCCGCCGGAGCCACCGGCCATAGTATTGGCGGACTCGCGGTCGACGACCTTGGGCACGCGGTCGTGGCGGGCTACTCCAATTTCGGAAACTCGGACTGGGATCTCGTCGTGACCCGTTACGATCCATCGGGCGCGATGCAGTGGCAGACACGAACCGGCGGAGCTTCCACGCGCGACTTCGCCTCAAGCGTGGCGTTGCACGCTGGCAACGTTTTCGTGGCCGGCAGCAGCTTCAATCCGGACGCGAGCGGATCGTTCCAAACCGTCAAATTCAGCCCGGACGGCACCGTGGCCTGGAAACGTCTTCATCGCGGTCCAAGCGGAGGCAACGCCTCGGCCAAAGTGATCGCGATCGACGCCCTGGGCAACGCCATTGTCGGCGGGGATTCCCTCAACGAACGAGGCGACAATGATTTCACCGTGGTCAAATACGACCCCGCCGGGGAGGCGCTTTGGACGTTTCACTACGACGGCCCGGGCCAAATGCACGATGAACTCGTCACGTTGAAGGTTGACGCCGAGGGAAATGTCGGCGTCGTGGGCAATTCGCCCGGAGTCGGCGGGAACAGTTCCTTCGTCACGCTCAAACTCAACGCCGCAGGCCAACTCTTATGGGTTTATCGCCATGAAATGCCCGTCGACTTCGTCGAAGGCACGACGGCGCGGGATTTGGCGATCGATTCGGAGGACAACTTAATCTCCGTCGGCAATGCGAACGGCGGATTCCTGGCGCTGCGCCACAGTCCAAGCGGGGCGCTCCTCTGGGCGAGATGCTATCAAGCCGAGGAGCCCGCCTCGCTGCAACCGGTGGCGGTTCGGGTGGACCCGTCGAACCACATCGTGATTGCGGGCAACCTTTACGGGAGTGGCACCAACGACTCGATTGTTGCGAAATACGCCCCCTCCGGGCAACTCCAGTGGGTTAGCCGCGTGCCACACCCCGTGCATCAAGCGCATATTACTGGTCTTGCCTTGGACCACGAAGGCAATAGCTACCTGACCGGATCTCCTTATCTGGATGCGCGCACGCTCAAGATCGACCCTCGAGGCAACCTTCGGTGGACCGTCGATTACAACAGCACGGAATCCTATTTTGACTTTGGAGAAGCCATCGCTGTGAACGCCACTGGCGACGTGTTTATCGCGGGCCGCTCCGTTTACTTCGGCGCCCAGTTTGTCTCGCTCGTAAAGTATCGGCAGTTTGCGCCCCCCGGCGAACCACCTGGGGTCACGGTTTCGCCAGTTGGGCATTTGGTGGCGCCCGGCACTCAGGTCACATTCACGGCCAATCCCACTGGTCCCGGACCTTTCTCCTATCAATGGCAGTTCACCGGACGGCCAATCGCCGGCGCAAGCGGCCCAGAGCTGACGCTGTCCGGTGTCCGGATCGTTGATCGCGGAGATTACTCCGTCCGTGTCACCGGGCCGACCGGCACCACGGTGAGTCCCGAAGCCCGACTTACGGTATTGATGAAGCCATCGGTGTCAGTCATGCCAACGCAGCAGATTTCTGTTGTCGGCGGGCAGGCAGGATTTCGAGCGCGGTTCGATGATCAACCGCCATTCGACGGCAACTTCCGCGGGACCGGGCCGTTCACCTATCAATGGCGTCGCGAGAATATCGACCTGCCAGGTGAGACCAACGCGGCGCTGCGGCTCCGGGACCTCGGCGTTGATCAGGCAGGACTTTACTCCGTGGTGGTTCGCAACCCGGCGGGCGCCGTCACCAGCAGCGTCGCTGCCCTGACCATTTCACGGGCGGTCGAACCGCAGGCCGTAACGCGCATCCATGGCTCCGACCTCTCCCAACCATCCCGGCCTCTGCTCCGGATCACGGCCGCCGGGGAGCGAATCGTGGCGGCGGTGTCGAAAAGCATCGAAACCGGCAACGACATTGGCGTCTGGAAATACGGGCCAAACGATCAGTTGCTCTGGTCCGCAAGATATGGCCGGGCCGGAGCCGATCCGGACGTCCCCTCAGACCTCGCCATCGATCCCGCCGGGAACATCTACGTCGCCGGCTCCTCAGGCTGGCCGTACAACGGACGAACTTTCACCGTCCTGAAGTACAGCCCGTCTGGCGCTCTGCAGTGGGCCCGCCACCTCGTCGAGACCAACGCGCTCGACGCGCTGGCCACTGCCGTCGCGGTCGATGCAGCGGGAAATCTCACCGTCGCAGGCCGCGCCGGATTGGTCCCGGTGGTGCAACGTTACACCCCCACCGGAGACCTGCGTTGGGAAAGCCGCTTCGAGGCCTCAGACTACGAGCACAAGCCCGGAGTCGCGGTCAATCGCGACGGCGAAACCTACATGGCCACGGCAATCACAAAGGTCAGTTCAGCGTTTCAAGCGTCCGACCTCGTTATACGCAAGTTGTCTCCCGACGGCCGCACTCTCTGGAGCCGCACCGTCGACAGCGGCGGCCCCGATTACTTCTCGGCCCTGACCTTGGACCAGGACGAGAACATCATCGCGGTCGGCACCAGCATCGGCTCCGACGACTATGCCGTAAACGCCGCCGTTCATAAGTTTACTCCGGACGGAACCCACCTGTGGTCGACCAACGTCGGACGCGTCCCCGGCAGCGACGACCGGGAATTCGGCGCACGCGCCGTCGCCTCGGACCGCAACAATCACGTCGTCATTCTGGTTGGAATTGAATACGACGATGAGTCGAGGGGAACGTTGGTGGCTCGTCTGGATCCAGCCGGACGAACCGACTGGAGCGCACTCGAGCCCGATCTCGAATCCGACCAGCCCCAAATGGCAGTCGACGTTCAAGGCGGCGTCTACTTTGCCGGACGACAATTTCAAGCGCCGACCGGCTACGACATGGTGACCGTCAAGTACGGCGCCAACGGATCGCGTCGCTGGTCGGTGAGCCACGCAGCACCGGGCATCAGCTGGGATTCCGGCACAGCCGTGGCCATCGATCCCCGGGGCGACGTTTCGGTCTTGGGAGAATCCACCCCACAAACCGGACTGAACACGGATTTGCTTCTGGTTCGCTACCGCCAAACAGATCTTCCCGCGCCGCCATCAATCTCGCTCGTGCGCGAAAACGATGGAAGCTACCGGCTCATCCCGCCGAGCGGAGGAGATTTCGTGATCGAAGCATCCAGCGATCTGATTCAGTGGGCGCGGCCCGCCGCGGGCGAGATCGACGCCACCTTTCGCCTGCAGGCGAACCAGCCCCGGCGTTTTTACCGGGCAGTCGACGCCGCCACACCACCGCCTTCCCCGTAAATACCGCACCGCAGATCCCCGCCGCCCCGCAGGCCGAGCCAGCCAAACCAAGCCGTGCGCCATTCGTGAGCCCGCAGACACGAGCTCAGCCCTCGCGGAGGGTGTGATTAACCCGACTTAGCGGATTAGAGGGGTACGAACCGCGGAAATGCCTGCAAATCAGGCGAGGCATCAGCTAGGTCTTCACTACAACGAGGTCGTCGGTGTTGGCGTTTGGGCCTGGATTCTGGGAGGCGGCTGGGCCGGCAGTT
>JBGARF010000053.1:0-34340 GCA_044230345.1 Limisphaerales bacterium | reverse complement strand
GCGGCCATGACCAAAACAAAGAGAGAGTGAGATTTCATGTGCGAAGTCTGGCGTAACGGGAATCCACATCTGCCAAAATATTGTAAATCATACGTAAAAATAGTGTGTAACCCGGGGCTCTGAAGTACTACCGCCTAACGCTCCGCCTCACCGACCCGGCGCCTGAGGCGTTCAAATCGAAACGAGAGTGCCGTCGCCGGGTTCGGTGCAGGCGGCTGGTTCGGCGGCACGGTCCCATCAAACATCATCGTCAGCATAAAAGTCCTCGCGCACAATCCATAGGTTCGATAAGCCCGACGAGGCAATAAAGCCACAGCCAACACGGTAGGGCCAACGAGTACCGACGCGGAAACGTGCAAACCTGTAGTCCCCTGTACCGTCTGAATACTCCGCCGGACCAAAGAGCCCTGCAACCTGGCGCTCCTGCATCCCTAAACGCAAAGGTGGGGCACAGGCCGTGAGCACTCGCTGTGCGGCTTCCGGTGGAAAGTGCTCGTCAACCTGGAAATCGATGCCAGCAAGTGTAACCGGCGGCGAGGCTGGGTAGAAAAATGCCAACTGCGTGCGTCGGCCGTGGAAGTAGTGGCGACAACGGCAAAACCCGAGTGGTGACTCTTCAAGGCCGGTGTCGTCCTCGGCAATCTGATCGGGATGCAGAAAGTCGCGGATGTGCAGCCTCGAAAACTCTTCGTGTGCTAATAGCTCCATGGGCGCAGTGCCGCCGAACGACTCGGCTCACCGACGCCGCGCCAACGAGCCTCGATTGGAAACAGAGCGCCACCGCGGCGTTCGTGTGGAGCCGTTTGGTTCGGCGAGGTCATCGGATAAACAGATTTTGCAGCGCGACAGAGAATACAAACACCGGCCAAATTGAGGCGCCCAGTAATAAAATGGCTGAGATAGAGCATCGGCACGGCGCGTATCCTCGCTCAACGTCCTGAATCAGATTCCACCACGCTACGAGGCACAGTGCCAATGCAAAGCCGGTTGCTACTGCGGGAGAAATCCAATCCGCATCCTTCGCTGATGCTAATCCACCGAAGCTCGGGGTGAACCAACTACTGAGGATAATACTCACAGGCAAAATGGTAATTGATACACCGAGGCTTCGGCGGTGAATGAATGTTGGAACAAGAGTCATTACGCCGAACGTCACGCCTCACCGACGCCGCGCCAAGGATGCGCGAATTGGCCAGCGAGGCAATCGCGGCGTTCGAGTGCAGGCGCATGGTTCGGCGTTTGGCGGTATGATGTCACAGCACTACCCCCTCAGGAGAACCTCTGTCCCGACTGGAACGTCCTCCTTGGTGATGTCGCTTGGTAAGCAAATCGGCGCTGCAATCTTCTCGGGCATCTTGGCGTATCGAATGTGTTCAATGTCCTTGATGAACGTATCCAACTCGCGACCGCTTGGTGTCCGCAAGCGAATGTGTGCTCCGCGATCGACGACGGGCGCACCCGGCTCACAGGAGAGGCCGGGCACAAGCACACAGCCTCGCCCCTCAATCTGAAAGCGATCAACAACTGTGAAAAGGCGGATCATGGCAGAATCGCCGAACGTAAAAGCTCTGCCACGCCGGGCCAACGACGTAAACCGCGACAGCGGAACCGCAGGCGCCAACCGGCGTTGGCTGCAGCGATCGGGTTAGGCGGCATGGGTCTGGATTCTCATCTACGCTGTTTCTCCACAGGTGGCAGTGTTACCAGCGTCGAGACGTTGCCTCCCCGTCCGATCTTACGAATTCGCGGCGGCCAATCCTCATCAATGTCAGGGTTCGTGAACTTGTGTTCCAGCACGTAAATATCTTCGCCGTGCAAGGCAACGCCGGAAGGTGACCACGGACTCTCAGCTTTCAACACCGTGATGGCCTCGGCATCAGGTGCAATTTTGATGACACTCCGACAGCCTGTCGCAGCGACATAAACCACCCCGCGCGCATCCGTAACCAGTCCCCGGAGGGAAGGCGCGTCCTGAATAGCAGGCGAAAGCTTGGCGCAATCTGAAACATCAACTGGATTGAGGAGAGTGCGGAAAGTTCCGTCGCGCGCCACTCGCAGCACGGCCTTGTCGTAGCTGATGTCCAACGCTCCGGCCGGTCCGTTCGCCACACCTTTGATCCCACCCATTTCCTCAGCCATACGCCGCAGCCCCGGACTCACGAGCGTTTTCGTTCCGGTCGGCGAAAGTCGCGCCAACTGACGAACGCCCGGAGTCATCCGCTCGTCATCGCAAACGTAGCCAAGGTTGCCATCGGGTGTCACGACCACTGGAGAATCCGTGGCGAGGATCAATGTCGAAGACGTCCCCGAAACTTTATGCCGCGCGAATCCTCGCAATTCAGTGCCCGATAAGCTCCCGTTCGTATCCAATGCCAACCAATGTCCGCCGTGCCTGGCAATCGTTGTCACATTGCCCTGCGAGTCCACCCTCAGCAGACCACGGCTGACATCGGAAAAGAAGAGGTTCCCCTGCGGGTCAATGACGATGCCGGAGCTGGGGTGACCAGACACTGTGAATGACACCAGACAGGACAGTGCGGCCATGACCAAAACAAAGAGAGAGTGAGATTTCATGTGCGAAGTCTGGCGTAACGGGAATCCACATCTGCCAAAATATTGTAAATCATACGTAAAAATAGTGTGTAACCCGGGGCTCTGAAGTACTACCGCCTAACGTCGCTGCTCAGTGACGCGCCGCCAGTCGTGCCCGAGATGAAACCGCGGCGCAACCGGCGCGTTCACTGGAGCAGCCTTGTTCAGCCAGAGGCTCATACTACTCATCGACCGGACGCTTGCTGGTTACGACCCAATACCAGATGTGAAAGGCAACCTCGGCAAAGAAGCAAAATGTGAACGCTGCAACGGAAGCGTCACGGACCGCAGGCGGCCAGTGCTCGAATCGCCAAGATGTGGGCAGAAGGTCGAACGACACGATGCTCAAAGCCAACCAAGGAAGAACAAGCAGACACACTATGACCGTTTGGGTGCGATTGGATAGCGATGACGAGGGGTCGCTCATGGCGTTTACGATCTAGGCTGAACGATCCGCCTCACCGACCCGGCGCCTATGATGAGCAATATGAAACCGGAGGGCTGTTGCCGGGTTCGGTGCAGGCGGCAGGTTAGGCATCGTTATCATGGTGAATACTGGTAGCCTACGATCCCGTGCGCAAGTTTCTCAACAAGCACGGCCAACGGAATCGGCGTCAAAGCCAACACTACCGCATACTTCGGCCAACTCCTACCACGCAGTCGTCTCAAATTGAAAAGCACCAACGGGAGAACAATCAACGATCCAACTCCGATGAAGAAAATCCAAAAATACCAACCCATCGGGCGTATGCGTGCATCTGCTGGAATCCAGAAGAACTGAAGCGTCAAAGCCAGGCTGAGTGAATTGGCGATCAGTGCCATCCAAAGTGGTAGTCGCGAGTCAATCTGGTCGTCGTCAGTTTGAACGCTTGGATTCACGGCGCGGCGAGATGCCTAACGCAGCGACTCACCGACGCCGCGCCAGTGATCCGCGATAGCAATAGGGGCGCAATCGCGGCGTTCGTGTGAAGTCGCTTTGTTAGGCGGCACAGTCATGGTAATCGCGTAAACCCGAGTAGCAGCCACAGGAATCCCGTGCAAGCGATGAGCGGCACGATGCCGAACCACAACGCCTGCTGACTGTGGTCTGTGATACCCGACCAAATCGAACCCCATGCGAAGTAAGGAATCGGTAACACCCCATGTACTCCGGGCGCAGTACCGAGCAAAATGGTAGGGGCAAAGAAAAAGCCAAGGACCAGCGCTCGGACGCCAGCACGTAACCAAACGTAACGTATGGGCCGAGACGTCCTCCAAACCAAATATGACACTCCAGCGCCGATCGCTATTGGCACTCCGACATACACCATCAGCGGCAGAATCGGTCTCAGCGGAAACGGGAGATCGTCGAGAAATTGCATGATGCGTAGTGCCGCCTAACGGAAAGCTGAGCGATGCCGACGCAGCGAAGCGGAGTCGGCATTCGTCTCCAGCGTCTTGTTCTGCGGAGTCATAGCTGAGAGTCCGACTTCTGTCTGGTGGAATCAAGTTCGCGAAGCCGCTGCAAGAATCGGTCTGCACATCGTCTGGTCGCGTCTGTCGAACTCTGTCGCAGCTTGGTAAGTCGGTCCATAATGGAGGATCTTGGCGCGTAGTAAGCGACTAGAGCGTAGGTCTCGAAACGCTCACTCGATTCATGGCTCTTAAGATCCTCTATCATGGCGTCGACTATTGTTGGAGGCGCGGTCTCCGCAAACGAACGGTCATAGCCCGCAACCTCGAGAGGATTCCGGTTCGTCGGTCGATACTGCCAGAAATGTCGCAATTTTGATTCAGCCTGAGGCGCCTGACCGCAGCCGAGGGTCAGCATGACGAGCAGAATTAACGAACTATTTATGCTCAGGTGCAAAATCATCGCGGTGTCATTTCGCAGAACGTCGCGGCTCACCGATCCCGCCCGCAGGGCGGGATTCGTGTGGAGCCGCCTTGTTCGGCTTTATCAGGCTAGTCATGAGTCGTGATCGCGGATATGCCGATAAAGCAGAGAGTGTATCCTGCGAAGGCGCCCGCTGCGAGCATTGAATACAACAGCGGGCCGTTGCCATTCCAGACAGCCATTAAGGTCATATCCGCAAAAACTAACCCTGCGCCGATCGACAAAAGCACCATAGATCTGCGCGCCCAGCTTCTACCAATTGTAAATCCAATCCCCGTGACTAAGGCAGAAACCCCGACGCTGAAAAGTAACCAATCGATCCTGTCCCCAAAACTGTATGCCCGATGCAGACTGTGATGGCACGCTACTCCCCCGAGGATCGCCCACAGCGTTCCAAGCACCTTGTAATGCCACGTTGCGGCGCACGAAAATCCTTGTGGCGACTTCATATGGCCGAACGATCCGACTCACCGACTCGGCGCCGATGATGATCGAACTGCAACCAGAGCGCTCCCGCCGAGTTCGGTGGAGTCGACTTGTTAGGCCGCCAATGTCTGGTCTCAATCATTGGCGAACTCTCCTGCCTGAACATCGGCCACGAATTCCGAAAAGGATGGTGCTCGGTCGTCTATGTCACCGGTCTCGTGCGACCATCTAACCACTGGTGGCTCGCCCTGCGAATCCAAACGCGAGTAGTCGAAGCAGTAGTAATCTCCAGTGCCGAAGTCCGCAAACGGAAGCAAGTGGGTGAAGTCGCGCTGCTCGTCAGCGAAGTTGGCGAGCCAGGCAGCCCAGCCCTCGCGAAACCGGCGGTCAATCGAATCCCAGGTCATGCGTGGGTCGCGCTCGTCCATCACCGGGAAAATCGTGACACCCTCAATACCGCGCCCGTTGTGTTGTAGCAGCCACGCTCTGAACGATGGAGGCAACGTGCGGCCGAGTGCAGTCTCCGCTCGGGCGATGGAATCGTCCGTAGTTCCGAAGACTCTGGGGCGTTTGCTGCTCATGGCGTGCGATGGCGGCCTAACTTTTATTCTGCGACCGTCGGTTCGTTGATCCAGGCCGGAAACTCGACCATCCCTTTATTTGTAAGCGGTTCATTTACAACCTCAGACTCGAAAAATATACGACGGCTGGTTCGTTTATCTCAAGGCCAAACCTCGGAAATCTGCATCCTTGGACCGTATTTGTCCCACCCCTCCGGATACGCTGTTGCCCACGATGAACCCCTCACAGGCTATTGGCCGCGTGCGCGAAGTCATTCGGCGACAACACAAAGCGCTTTCCACCGAGGAATGCTACATCTTCTGGCTTCGACGCTATATCAAAGCCCTAATCCACATGCCTGCAGGCCTATCCAGCGAGAAGAAGCTCGAACGGTTGGTCAACGACAACTATTCCTTTCCATCGACGACAATCATTTCTTTCCAGTGGTTGCGGGCAATTCTTTGAGTTGTTTAGGTGGTCATGAACTTCGGAAGCTGCCCCTTCGGCGGAACGGAGTCATGAGCGCGTCAGCGCTCGTGACGTAGTGGAGCCGAAGGGGCAACTGGCGGCCGGGGGTCATGGGTTCTTGCGTTCGTGGGCCTTAAGGTTGCGGATGCTCTCTCCGGTGAACTCCAGGATCTGGGCGTGGTGGACCAGGCGATCCACCGCCGCCATCGTGGTCATCGGATCCTTGAAGATTTGATCCCACTTCGAAAACACCAGGTTGGTGCTGATGAGCACGCTTCGGCGTTCGTAGCGCTCAGCCAGGAAGGTGAAGACAACCTCCATTTCCTCGCGCTCCTGCTGGACGTAGCCAAATTCATCCAAGATAACGACTGGAAAGCGATCCAGGCGTCGCAGTTCGCTTTCCAGTCGCAGCGCTTTCTTTGCAGCCAATAGGTCCTGCACCAGTTTGAAGGTAGGGACGAACAGGACTGGGATCCGATGGCGGAGAATAAGTTCCCGTCCAAGGGCCGCGAGCAGGTGCGTTTTGCCGCGCCCCGGCAAACCTATCGCGATGACGTTCTCGGCCTTGTCGACAAAATTTCCTTCCAAGAGCGTCGGCAGCATCCGGCGGATCTTGGGTAACAGGAGTTTCTCGTCGAGCGTGCCCAGCGTCTTGCCGGCCGGCAGGCCAGACTCCTTTAAGAGCCGGTTCATTTTCCGTTCCCGCCGATCCTGGGCTTCGCTCTGGCAAAGGTGTTGCAGCAATTGGTGATAGCCCCAGTCCTCGCGTTCGGCGCGCGTAATGGTCTCCTGCCAGATCGCCGCCATGGTGGGCAGCCGGAAACTGCGCAGGAACACTTCCACTCCTCCGTTAGCCACAGGCCACCTCCGGGCTGAGCAGCCGGTCGTAGCCGACGCATTCGGGCGTCAGTTCCGGCACCGAGATAATTGCGGCCGGCCGTGGCGCCAACACCTGGCGGATCTGATCCACGCTCCACGGCGGATACGGCGGGCAGGTGTATTCCACCAGCATCAACTCCACGTCGCTTTCCCCGACCTCGCTGGCGAGTTTGAGCAGTCGTAGATACTCGACGGCTCCTCGACGCTGGCCCAGGCGCTCCACCAGCAGATCATGGGATCGCCGGAAGACGGGGCTGGGGAACATTTGTTCCCGATAGCGATAACCTTCAAACGCTCCGGGTTTACGCAGCAGGTGATCGACCACGTGGCGATAGTCCAACGCCACCGCCGTTCCCCGGCGGCGTGGCACCGTCATGAGCAGCTCCCGGCCGGTGTAGAGTTTGAGCTGGCTCTCGTAGACCTCGACTTTCAGCTCAGCCCCAATCCACCGAGCCGGCACTGAATACGCCACCTTCTTGACGCGAATGGTGCTGGCCGAACTGACCCGACACATCAACTCGTCATACTCAGCCAGCCGCGTTGGCGGCAGCGGCTTCATCACCGCCAGTTCCTTGGCCAGTTCTTCCCGCCGTCCAAGATTGGCTTTGCTCAACACGCGGTGCAGAAATCCGACGTATTCGGCCTGGCTGGAAAAATCCCGGCTCCCACGCAGCAGTAGATGTTGCTTCAGACGGCGTTTGAGATGCCCATTACTCGACTCGACATCCCCGTTCTCGTTGGGACGGCCGACGCCAATCGTTTGGGGCGTCATTCCGTGGTATTGGCACAGCGTCACAAACTCTTCATTGAACTCTCGGTCCGGACCTGAACCCACTTGATGCGTCGCCGCGCTAGAATGGTCGACTCGCAGTTCCGACGGGGCCCGTCCCAACTGGTGCAAGGCTTCCTGCACTCCCTCCCGCGCGCTGAGCATCGACTCCGATTGACACGGCGTTGCCCACTCCCAGTTCGACCGTGGCAGCACTTGATGGCACAGCAAGTGGTCGTAGGGTTGGCCTTGGATCGTCACGCCCAGTTCGTTGGCGTGCGTCCAGTCCAACTGCATCGCCCGGCCCGGCGGCCAGTCCTGAGGGAAGAATACCTCCTTGTCCGGGCCGTGCTGCATTCGCCATTGCCGCACCCGCCGTTGGAACGTCCGGAGATGCTTCTCGGCCAGACCGCCGGCATTTTGCTCCACCAGATACTCAAAAAGCGCCCTGGCCTCCAGTTCCGGCGCCTCCTTTAGATGCGCCTCGGCTTGCGGCCAAACCGCCTCGAGCGGATCCGGGCGCGTTCGCCACGTGTGCTTGGCCTGCAACTCGGCGGGGGCCTTCTGCTCTTTGAGATACTTTCGCGCCGTCGGTCGGCTCATGTCGGCCAGCTGGGCGCTCTTCGTTACGTTTCCAGTCCTCTCGTATTCGTTCATCAGTCGTCGGTATTGTTGGTTGCGGATCATTCCCGCCCCACAAATCCTCCGACTTCCTGTCGGGTTTGGAGGGCGGCTTCATACTCCCGCAACCACCGGGTTTTCTGAACGTCGTCACTGGAAAAATCTAATTGTCGCTACACAAACGGTTCCTCACCGATCTGGCCCGCCACCGCGACGTCTCGGCCAGCTCTCAAAACCAGGCATTGAACGCCGTCCTTTTTTTCTATCGGGAAGTGCTGGGCCAATCGATCGCCAACGTGAACTCGCTCCGCGCCAAGCGTCCGGTTCAGGAGCGGCATGCGCCCACCGTCACCGAGACTCAGCGACTGTTGGAAACCATTAGAAACACCGGCGGCTACCCGACCAATCTCATCGCCCGCTTGCTCTACGGCTGCGGGTTGCGGGTGACGGAGCCGCTCAATCTTCGCAGCAAGGACATAAATCTGGAACGACGCAGTCTGTGCATTCGGGGTGCCAAGGGCGGAAACGATCGGGTGGTGCCCCTGCCGGAGTGCCTGGTCCGTGAACTGTCCCAGCAGATGCAGTTTGCCCGGGCAGTCTGGCAGCGCGACAAGCAGAACCGCACTCCAGTGATGCTACCAACTCGCCTCGCCAAAAAGTATCCGGAATATCAGTTCAATTGGGGATGGGCTTGGCTCTTTCCCGCCAACTACCCCTGTCGCCATCCAATTACGGGGGCCATCGTTCGGTTCCGAATGCACGAAGCCAACGTCCAGCGCGCAGTGAAAGAGGCGCGGCGCAAACTTGGAATTGCGGTGCTTCCTCATGAGCTTCGACACGGCTACGCCACCCACTGCTTGGAACGGGGCACCAATCCCCGCGCCATTCAGCAGGTCATGGGACACAAGTCATTGGAAACCACCATGGGATATCTGCACGCCGAGAACTTGAGCGTGCGCAGTCCTCTGGACTCGGTTCCGCCTTTAAGCCCTCGCGTGGAGGTGCACCCCAAGGCGAAACAGATTGGGCAGGGAACCTGAATGAGGCGATGCAAATCATCAGGCATACAAGCGCGGAAACGGCCCGATTGAAGGGGCGCGATGCGGCGCCGCAGCGGCCATGAACTATCACATGGCTCGCGGCAATCTCGGTTGCTAATTGCCTTGCTGGTATCGGGTGGCCAGACCTTGAATTGGCGAGGTTGAACTAAAGCTTAAGACCCGGACGCATTTGTTGCCGTCCCCCGATTCGCGGATCCGTCTTCAGGTTGACGGGATCGACGCTTGGGTAGCCCAAGGCGAGGTAGTCTTTGGCCGATCGCATCTTGCGCATCATGTCAGCATCCCACTCTGCTGGCGTGGTTCCCGACAGAAACACCTCACGAATTGCCGGGGCATGATCGGGAAGTATCTCGTCAATATTTCGGCGGAGCCAACGCGGGGCCAGGAGTTCCTCTGCTTGAGCCTTGGTGAGGGTCACATGAAGCTCGGATTGAAGGCGATGACAAGGACAGCGGACGAGGACGGCGTCGCCGCCGGTGTGTTCGAATCGGAGGCGCTTTTGTCCCATGTCCAGGGTTGTAGTGTGAATCATATTGAATGGCATGGTTTCCAATCGCGGAAGGGGTATTGGGTTCCGGATTTCTGAGCGACGCCGGATGGATGGCTGCCTTACTCGGCGAAGTGGGACTGTGCCGGGCCCGCGGACAATCCTGTCGCGGAAGGTTCCGTCGTGGTTAGGAGGCGGGGAAGGTTCAGATGCCTGCCGCTTGCACTCGTGGCCTGAACCATGGTGACGGGGTTTGAGCCGAGCTCGAGAAGTTGGTCGATCAGGTCTGATCCGTCCGCCACGAGCTGGGCGATGCGAGCCTGCTCCGTGCGTGCCGCATGCAGGGTCTCTTGCAACCTTGCCCGGCGCTGCATGCGCTGGTGCAGACGTGTTTGGAGCTCATGCCGAATGGCGGGATGCGCCGACTGACGTTCGTAGCGGTCGACAATCTCCCGGGCAACGCTCACTTCGTCCGGGGGAAAGGCGAATTGATGGGTGTCAGGACTTGGTGTCGTTCCGGAACGCTCCCGGCCCGCGCGGTTTTGGAGCGTGTCCCGGGCTTGGCGGTAGGCTTGGCCGAAGCATTGCCCTTTGACCCGTTCCAGGTCCGATTCGAGAGATAGGACCGGTTGATCAGTGGCGCCATCGTCGCTCAACGCTCGAGTGAGGCGGGTGCTCAATGCGGAGAGGCAGGACTGATAGACTCGGAGTTTGGGTAGAATCAGGCAACGCAACTCAGCCGCCCAAGTGTCCGCGGGAGCCGTTCGCTGCTCCGAGTGGGGTTCCGTGACGAGGATTCGAGGGCCTTGATTGCTGAGTTCATATGCCTCCCAGTCCCACGACAAGCGGCCGGTATGGTCCTGAAGAGGGACGGACACGAACTCGAGGGAGCACGGTGAGTTGGTAACGACCAGCTGCCGCAGCACCGCCGAACAAATGGCGACGGTTTCGGCACCGGTGTCAATGACCACGCAGCCGACGTCACCGTTGGTTTCCGGGCAATCGACCAACAAACCGGTGACGGTCAGTCCTGGAGCGGGTTGCACGATCTGAGCCTCGCCCTCGACAAAGACGGGCTCGAGATCCGGCTGGCCGTGGTTGAAGCGGCCGGTGAACTCCAGTTCGAGGCGGTGGTATCGGATTGCCCCGGCTGGAAACGGAACGAGCAGTGGTTTGGATTTGGGGTCGCTCATAGACGAGGAGAGATGCCTCCGGCCGGTTGCCGCTATTGGTTTGCCGCGTGTTCCTGGCGCCAGATCCAGGTGTGCGCCTCGTCGATTACTTTGGCGAGGGCGAGCAGATCGTCCCGGCCAAAGCTGTCGGTGCTTTTCCAGTTTTCACCGTCCTTGTAGAGGCGCGATGCCCGGAGGCTGTGGCGAGCCCCGTGCTCCGTTGGGTTCTTCCAGATCGAAACCTTGACTGAGCCCAAGCGGATTTCGTGAACAGGGCGTCCGGGGTGAAGCGTGGTTGCTGGGGTGGACATGGGATGGAGGTGGAGGTTGAGGGTGATCGGTCGGCCGGGAGTATCAGCCGAGGCGGGGTCGATTGTTACTTCGATGGCCGGCGGGCGGGGCCTCGAGGGAGTGGGCCGGCACGGGGAACGATTTCTGTCTCTGTTCCGGGTCGGCGACCTCCCGCATGGCGACCGGGTTTCGGCCGAGCGTTCTGAGCTGCGAGGCCAGGGCGAGCCCCTCGGCGATCGATTCGCTCAGGGCCTTTCCCTGCTGCAAGAGCTGGTCCCTCCGCAGCAGCAGGCGCTCTCCGCTGAGCAGGAGCTCCTCGGCACCCCGGGCAATTTGCAACCGGGCGCCGGGGGATTGCGCCAACGGCCGGAGATTGCGAATCGTCAGCAGGGCCTCGCGGCGTCCCCGGCGTGCCATGGCCAGGCGGCGTTTGAGTGGCTGGGCGGCGAGAATGAATCGTGGCGCATGCAAAATCAACCGGCGCCAAGGGGCCACCGAACTCGAAATTCGCTGCCTTTGGAAATCGAGTTTGCCGAGGAGCCGCCGAGCCGTGCGGATCTGGCTGTGCGAGCGGCGGAGGAGTTCGGTCGCCTCCTGCCAGGGCGATCCCAGGTAGCTGGCCCGGGCTTGCAACCAGGCCCGGTGAGGGGAGGGAAACCGTTCGCTGCTGGCGTGGACGAGCGCAAGGCCCGGTGAGTGCCCTTTCATCTCGAGGCGGAGAGCTTGGCGCTGGTTGGAGAGCTCGCCGATGCGCGCCTCAACGCGTTCGAGCCATTCGGAGGCGGGAAGCTCCTCCGGCTTCTGCAGGATCGGGCGGGAGGCATCGATTGAATCCTTATGGGGAACAAATGTTTTGGTCATGGGAATGGAGGACAGGGGGAGGATGAAACGTACGGGAGGTGGGGGTGTTCGCGGCCTGGGCGAACGCGAAGTGCAGTTCTTGGGAACCCCCCCGCGCCCGTCAGGGCGCGGAGGGCTCTGCAGGGATCACAACCGGCTAACGGTTGGTGCTGGGCAAGACGGGTGCGTTGGTTGGAAGGAGCACCGGGCCGGATTGTTCGAGCCGATGCAGGCGATCGTCCAGGGCCTGCTGCCGTCGATTGAGCTCACGGGTCAGTTCCACCGTTCGTTGCGCGGCGGGGACGAAGGTGTCGGCGACCACCTTCATGCGCTGAATCTGGTCGTTGAGCGATTGCGAGACCTGGCGTTGCTGCACGAGTTCCTGCCGCAGCTGTTCACTGAGTGGAAGTGGCGTGAACGCGGGATCGGCGGGTGCGGGAGAAAGGGGTGCAAGGTCGGCGCCGACGGGAGCCGGGTTCAGATTCCAGCGATCCTGGGACTCGCGAACGTAGAAAACGTGGGACTCCTGCATCACGCCGGGATTGTTGGGATCCACCCGGCGCCCCACGGTGTAGGATTTGTAGGTGGCCGGAAAGCGGACGATATCGAGGCGGCTGGTCGAGGTCGGTTGGGAGGGCACTTCGCGGATAAGCACGGTTGGCGGCGTCGGCGTCACACAACCGGTCAGCGCGCACAGGCAGAGGACAAGGATGGCTTTCATGATTTTCTTGGAGGGTTGGAGTGGAGGTTAGCGGAGATGGTCGGCGGCGGGTTCGGCGATGGGTTCGAGCGGGTAGAGATAGAAGCGGGTGCCGGCGGGCACGCGCACAAAGATCGAGTTGCGTTCGATGGAGTCGAGCAGTCGTCCGGCGTAGCTTTGGATGATCTCGCTGGATCCGGAGATGGCGGCATTCTTGGCGTTTGGAACCAGGCGCTGCCCAAAGGGTGTTTCCTGACGTTCCTTGAATGCATCGGTCATGCCGCTCATGAACGTCGCCGCAAACAACTTCAGCTCGTCCAGGTTGTCGGCCTTTCGCGGTGTGCCGCGCAATCCGGCGCTGCCGTCCGTGATGCCCCAGGTGTCATTGGTGCGAACGTAATCGAGCGCGATCCCGCTGACGGTAAGCTCGGATCCGCCGGGCCAGATCAACGTCCAGGAACCCCGGCTGGCGATTCGGTCGCGCATGGACTGGGCCTGGGCCTGGCCATGGACTTCGGTTCCTCCGGGAATCACCAATCGGTCGTTGAACCAGATGTCTTCGGCGACCAGCCCGATGATCGGGGTGTCCAGCGAGGACGAGTCGACGGTGTTGACCAGCTTGCAGGGAATCAGGCGGCGCGACGGCAATTGGGGTCGTGCAGCCGGCCTTGACGCCGCCGGCGCCACGAAAAGGTTGATGGGCGGGAGGGACTCGGCGGGCTTCTGAGCTTTGGTGGTGGGTGCACTCGGCGACGGGCGCGGACGCGGAAACTCCTGAGTGGGGCGGGAGCTTTCGCCGACCGCGCCGTCTGGTGTCCGATGTTCAACCTCGACCTTCGGCGTCGGGGGCTGACAACCTTTGACCATCAGGATGGAGGCGATTGCCAGGATGCTGCCCAAGGCGACTTTTCCGGGCGTGGAGGCGCTGAGCTTTTCCCAGAGCGATTTGAGATTCATGGCGAGGAGTTTCGGGTGCTGCCCGCAGGAGCGTTACAGGGGGTTGATCAGGACCGTGAACCGATTCTGCGGGGAAAGTCCGTTGCGTCGGCCATCCGGACGCCCCTGGACGACAAACCAGGCAGTCACCGTGCCGGTCGGCGGAATGACTCCCGTGGCGTCGGCCAGCGCCTGGGGATAGAGCCGGTCGCCCACCCGAACCGCCCACGAGCCCGGCCGATATCGCACCTCGCGCTGAATCTTGCTGGCCAGCGTCACCCGGAACACCAAGGCGTCTGATTCGTCGAATCGATAGACCTCCTCCAGCGTGATGGTGAATGCGTCGAAATCGCTGATCGATCCGGGCGCCGCCGTCGAGACATCGGTGACCGTTTCCGGATGATGTTGTTTGAGGGCGGCGTAGTTGCGGGCCTTGTCGAGCAGTCCCAGCAGCTGGGTTGGCGACAGGAACGGGGCATCGGTTCCCGTCGTCCCGTTCAGGCCGGGCGAGGCAGAACGAAAGTTGACGGCCAGCATGGGCGTCTTGCTCTCGGACAGCAGCAGGACGTAAGTGCGCTGGGCGAGGCGCACATTGAGATTGCCACTGGCTCCTGGCACCAATGCCTGGAGCGCAAAGAAGGCATTGGTGGGTTCGTACGCGAGTTGAAAAACGCCGGGCGTTCGGCCGTCGAGCGTCATGCCGGCCCCGTCGATGGCCTGAATCGGGCGGGGAAACGTGACGGTCGTCACCCGGTGCAGGCCGATGGGCAGCGCCACGGCCTCCTGATCGTTGAGGAGTACATTGGTGACCATGGAATGGGACTGCGCGCCGGCCGTGACGAGGCCCAGCGCGGTCAACAGGGAGCTAGCGACGAATGATTTCATATTTGAAGTTGCGAACCACCAGTGGAAACGACGCGTTGAGGGAAAGGTTGGGGTTGCGGACCAGGTCGAGGTCCAATTTGAACGACACGGGATCGGCGACAATCTGGCCTTCGAAAACGCCGACCTGAATCAACTGGCCCCGCACCGAGACCAGCACCTGTTCTTCTCCCACCCGGGCGAACTGGACGCGGCTGATCTCGGCCTTCTGGTGAAGTTGCTTGGCCTGGCGCTCGCGCAGGTCGTAGGCAAAGTGTTCCCGGGCCTTGGCCAGCGCCTCCGGCAAAAACAGCAACTGCACACGCTCAGGCTGATCGAAGTCGATGGGGCTGCGATTGAGGAAGGCATAGCTGGCGTCCTCGGCCACGCGCACGTGCAGATTGGTGATCGCCGCAAACGCCTCCGGAGCGGCACGGTAGGCAACCCCGTCGCTGGCGATGACGAGGAACCGTTCGACCGTGTTGTGCCGCGGCACGAATTGGAGGATGAGACTCAGCAAAAGCGCGGCGACCGCGACCAGAAAAAGAACAAACCAAATTTTCGCCGCGCGATTGAGGTCGAATAAAAGGCGAGCCGGATCGAGACGACGGGCTGTATTCATTATTGAATGAGCGATCGAGGTCGGGCATTGACGAGGGCTCCGGTGCCAAGGCTTACACCGGTGGTCACCATTTTCATCATCGCAAAAGGAACGACGCTTGTGCTCAGGTCGATCCAGATGGCCAGCAATAGACCACCCCAGGTGCCACGCATGGCAAAGGTCATCGCTCCCAAGGGCTGATTGACATCCAGCATCTGGATATTCGTGGCGTAGTCGATAATGCGATCCGAGATCAGTGACGCAACTCCCCATCCCACGGGCATGAGCAGAAGCGCCAGCATGTGGAGAAGGAATTGAACCCCGATGGATCGGGTCGATGAAAGGAGGAGGAAGCTAAGGAACAAGGGCGCCAAGGCTATGCCTACTTCGAGTGCCAACTCCTGTGCCAGGTAGGCAAGAACCATGAAACAGAATGCCATGACGGAGTTAATCACGACAAAGGCTTCGACGAGACCTTGGACCAGTGCTGTTCCGACTTTGGTGAACAGGGCCCACCATTTTCCGGTTTCTTGTTGGTCCTGAGCGCCGCCAATCTTTTCAATGAATCGCATCGCCACCGCGTCGGGCCTTGCTCCCAGCTTGTTTTCGACCAGATCGGCCACCGCCTCCTGGCCGGCTTTGACCGCTGCGTCGAAGTTCGCCGCCGTAACCACGATGGCGACAATCGGAATGATGGCACGGAGCTGTCCGGGAACGGAGTGCGTGTTTCGAAAAGCGTTGACGAGTGCAATCACGACGAAAAGAGCCAGGACGGGAAGCAGGAGATTGAAGAGTTTGGTGTATTCAAAGAGCGGCGGTTTGATCAGCTCGATATTCATGGAGTATAAGTCGCTTTCTTCTTGCTGGGGGCGATGAAGGACTGGAGGCCGATGATTGATTCGCGAAAGTCCGAGGCGGCTTCCTGCCGCCCCGCCTTTTCCTCCCGTTCCTTGGCCGCACGATTCTGGAGATCAATCAGGAAGGCGCGGTTGGCGGCGGCGGCCGTTTCCCGTTCCACCGTTTCAAGTTCCGCGTGCTGGGCCAAAAGAACGCCGGTTGCCTTAAGCACCTCGACCTGATTAGTCGCTCCCTGGAGTTGAACAAGCGTCTCTCGAACCGCCGTGCGCAGCTTTTCCCGGCGAGCGGTCACGTCGGCGTGCACTGCATCGTGCTCGGCGACCGCGCTGAACAAGGCCGCTTCCGGCTTGAACACGTCAGGCCGCTCCTGTTCGGTGCCCCCCCACGTTCGAAACGTCTGGCGCACCGGTCGGTAGAGCCCCGCGTCGGTGTAGTCGACGGCGAAACTGGAATCGGCCCCGGCGGCGAGTTCGAGACGCGTCCGACCGACAGTGAGGGACGCCAGATCGGCAAGCACCTGGGCGGCGCCGGAAATGTTGGTGATGCGGGAGGCGTCGCCCAGCCACTCCTTGGTGGTCGCCAGCTCGGTAATGATGCCCACGTACTTCTCCATGGACTCGAGGTGGTTGGTCCAGGCGATGAGAAAGGCCGGCACGTCCACGACCGGAAGACCACCGGCGCCCTTGGACGAACAGGTGATGCAGAGGATGAGTAGAGTGAGATAGCGTTTCATAAACTATTGGTGGATTTCGATGTAATCGATGGAGGGCTGCAGGCGCACCCCGTCCGGGGTGACCCGTTCGGACAACGGCACGGGGAAAACGATGACGGGACTGGTTTGGGCGCGTTGTTGCTGCTGCTGCCGCTGCCAGTAGTCGCGCTTGGCCTGATTGGCGAGGGCACTTTCGTAGCCCTTCTGGTAGGCCTTTTGTTCCGCGCGGGTTTGGAAGTGGTGCACCGCCTCGTTGGCCCCCACCAGAAGCGCGGCACCGGCGGCGGCTCCGCCGGGATGGCCACGGGTAAGGAGGGACCCGGCAGCCGCTCCGCCGCCCGCCGCCGCCAGCGCGGAGGCGGCATGGAAGCCAGGGTTGGTGCAACCAGCCAGGAGGAGCGAGACCGCCAGACAGGGAAGGATTCGTTTCATAGGACGGAGTTTTGAATTTTGGGGAGCAGGTTGGCCTGCCCGCGCAGAGCGTTGCGACGATCCTCCGCGTGGGCCGGTGTCGAACAACTGACATAGTGCATCTCCTTGCCCGCCACGTGACGGGCCACGCCGCAAATCGGGTGCGGCGTGTCGCGACTCAAAAGGGTGAAGGCCGCGTGTCCGGCGTCCGCCGGCTTCGGGAATCTTTTGATCGCATCCATGACGCTGGCGGGCACGGAGACGTCCTCCGCCAAGAGTGTCAGGTCGGTGGGGTCCTCTTGTTTCAACAGGAGGAACTGCTGGGTGTTGGCCATCAGGCCGGCGCGGATCGGCAGGGCCCGCAGCCGGCTGTACGTTTGAAACACGGTGGCCAGGACGGCATTGAACTTGCGCGCCTGCTCGTACGCCCGGCGCAGAAACGATTCCGCGCCCGGCATGTCCAGGAACGTGGAGGCCTCTTCGAACAGCAGGAATTTTCGGACGCTGCGCGGACGCGCATAGATCTGGCGCCAAGTCTGGTTATTGACCAGATGTCGCGCCACCAACTGGAGGGCGCTGGACTTCTCCTTGAGCTGTCCCAACTCCCAGTAGATGACCGGGCGTTGCAGCGAGAAGGTGCTGGCGCCATCCAGAAGCTGGCCGCACATGCCGCCGCGACACCAATCCCCCAGGAACGTCGCCAGATCCCCCAGGACCGGATCCACCGTCCCGGCGGCCTGGAGCATGAGCAACTCGTGCAGTTCACGATGGGTGGGATACTCTTCCGGCGCAAAATCGGACGCGGCGTAGTCGAGCACGTCGTCGCGTGAGCCCGATCCCTTGAGGAACCGGACGACCTCGCTCTCCGGGATGCGCTCGAGACGTTCGGCGGCCTCGGCCGGGTGCGCCACCAGCCAGTCCCGGAAATCGACAAAGGCCTCAATCGGTTCCGCCGGGGCCTGTCCTTGACGTTCGCGCAGCAGCATGGCCCGGCGCGTCAAGGCGAACGCCCGTTCGGGATCGTCACGCTCGATTTCGCCGAAGCGACTCCGATAGAGCTGGCGAATGGCCTTGGCGGCGAGGGAACGGCGCAGGCGATCGTCGCGCTCGCTGTCCGCCTGCCCGGCCATGAGCGCCGCCATGCCCGAAGCCTCATTCAGGTGCTCGCTGGTCAGGGGCAGGCCGTCCGTGGCCAGGTAGTTGATGGTGAAGGGAACATTGGGCGTCAGCACCAGCGGCACACATTCCGGATCGAGCACGCGCGCCAACGTTTCATGCGACTGGCCGAAATCCGTGATTGCCAGCAAGCCCAGGTGGGGCATCACCTGGCTGATTAGGTCGCCGAGCAGCATGGATTTGCCGGAGCCCGTGCCGCCAATCACGATCAGGTGTTGCGGTGCTCCTCCACTGATCGTGCGAATCCCGACCAGGTTATCCTGCGGGCTCTCATACAGTGCCTCCGCGGCATCCACGTAACCCGTAAAGCCCGCCATGGGCAGAAGGTGTGGAACAAAATTGCTCTCAGCATAGAGTTGATAGTGTGTGTAACCACCCCATGGAAATCCCGGCCAGCTCTGCGCAAAGAGGCGCTTGCTGGTGGTGGGCAGGCTTGGCGCGAAATATTGGGCGCCCACGCGATGCACCGTTTGCTCGAGCGCCGCGCACTGCGCGACCAGTTCCTCCCGCGTGGACGCCCACGTGTGGAAAATGACTTCGGCGTGGAACGGCCGCAGGTAGCCTCCGCTTAGATTCTGGATCCGGCTTCGCTTCTTCTCGATCGTCGGAACGAGGCTCGGTTTGCCCTCCGCCGCGTAGAGCGCCTCCAGGCGCTTCAAGGCGCGCTCTTCGCGGAGAATCAGGGCGGGAATCGCCTGGGCGCACAGGTTCACCGTCGCGCGAAAGTTCGGGCCCGGCAGCTGCCAGATCGGCTCCCAGGTGTCAGGCGCCATCTGACGCGACCACCGGGTCACGACGCGGATGGCGTGATACTGTTGGTCGAGGGCGAATCCGAAGTCGGCTCCCGCCGCCTCGCTCCACCAGCAATTGGCATGAATCGACCGGCCTGGATCGAACAGGCGGTTCATTTCGAAGTCGGCGCGCCGGTCCAGCGATGGATTGAGAAAACGGCAGAAGTGCCGGTAGTGATCGACGTCCTTGAGCGGGGTGAGATAGCCACCCTGCGGCTCGAGGATGCGGGCAAGATTGTCGCCCAGCAGCTTCAGCTGTTCTCCCGCCTGGTCCAGCATGGCGCGGTAGCGGGCCTCCAGCCCCATGGGCGATGCGAACATTCCGGGCATGTCCGGTTGATTGACGGAGATGAACAGCAGCAGCCGATCCCGCACGAGCTGGCCGGTCCGCATTCGTTCGGAATACCGTGCGTGCCGTTCCTTGCGCACGAGCCTCGCCCACGCGTTGGTCGTGGCCTCGGTGTTCTGATCGTAACGAGCCAGGGCCCCGGAAAAATCCGCATCGCGATGGGCTTGAAACTGCAGGCGAACATGGTCCGGCAGAAGCAGGAGGTAACTTTGCCACGCCGCCGCCAGCGCATTCCGCGCCGCCGGCTGGGCCTGCCGCAGATCGGGCAGTGCCAGTTCGAAACCGCGACTTACCGCGCGCGGGAAGACGATCATGTCATCCAACAGGTAGCCGTCGGGAAACGTGATCATGACGGTTCCTTCTCCTCCCGATCGCTCGCCCCCGCCGGAGCCGGGCGCGGTCCGAAGCCGCGCCCGGATATTCCGAGGTCGATCAGGTCGCTGTCGAATCCGGGAGGATGCGTCTGGCGGAAGGCGACGTATCCGATCGAGAGCAGTGCCGGTGTTGCGCCCGCGATGCTGCTGGCCAGGAGACTGTATTGTTTCCAGATCAGGCAGGCCATGAGGACTCCGCCGAGGGCCACACCGCCGAGGCTGATTCCGAGCAATTCGAAACGGATGCCCCAGATCACTCCTTCGGAGTCATCGCCGGCGGAATGGGTATCGATGGACTGAAGCGCTTCGGTTGCCATGGAGAAAGGGGGGGAGTTTTGCGACGTTGCCCGACACGGGTTCAGGCGGGGAACCGCCGCCTGATCGTCCGGTGACCGACCTTACGGGAGGGGATCCGAGGACTGAAAGAACACGCTGTAAAGGACGCGCATGATCAGCGGCGCCGCGGCGATCATCGCCCCCGAGATGATGCTGGCCTTGCCTTCCTCGGTTTCGCCGCGCCGCATCTGGCCCGCGCCGCTGATGATGCGGACCGTGCCAAACAGGAAACCGAATAGCATGACAATGTTGAGGACCGTCCCGAGTTTTGTTTTGATGATTTCTACGGTGGCGGTTTCAGCGAGGAGGATGATGGTGTTCATGGAGGATTTGGTTGATGTGCTGGCGAAGGGTTTCGGCGGCGGGCGGGCGGAGTGTTACACGGGGCGGCTTTTCCCGAACCTCCGCTACTCAGTGGGGCCATCGGCATTGTCCTTCAGAAAGAGGTGTTTGAAGCGCCCCCCCGCCCGGTGAATCAGGACTCGCAATTGGCCCGGGGTTTGAATGGACAGAAGTCGATGATCCCACGGAGCCGAGAGGCCGGGCTCAGTCGTTCCGGCGAACTTGTCGAGCGCCGCCTGCAGCGTGGCCACCGGGACCGACCGGGCCGCCTGTCGGCGCACGCGATGAATGAACCCGAGAATCTCCGCATCCGAGCGCTCCGCCACGAAACGCAGGATCAGCAGGCTGGCCTCGAAGGGAGACAGTTGCTTGAGCACGCGCCGCACCCGTTCGTGAGACTGAAGCGTCTCGTCGCCCTCGCTCGGCGAGTCGGGCTCCGGCAGCGGCAGGCTGGCCAGAATCGGATCGCGGTTGCCGTGAAGTTCCAGTTCCGCCGCAACCTCGGCCCACACACTCAGCACTTCGCGCGGGGTCAGGCCGGCAAACGCGCAAAGCTGCGGAAGACTCGGGGCGTGACCATGAAGCCGCTGGAAGTCGAGAAATCCGTTCCGAACCCGGGGTTCGCAGTTGGCCAGCTCGCGCAAGGCATACGTCACCTTCATTCGGATCCACTGCCAGCGAGCGGTATCCGGATCGCTGGTTCCCCAACGATGAAGTCCCGGCTTAAATGCCGACAGGGCGCGCACGGCGGCGTCGAGCGCCACCGACTCGGCGCTCGGATGACGCACCGGCTTCCAGAGTTCGCGCAGCTCCGACGCATGCAGCTGAAGAAACTCCGCGTCCTCCGTGCGGAGGCGGGCATAGGCGTGGGCGGTCTGCGGGCTGAGCGAGGCGCAATCACCCGCTTCCCGGCGCAGCTCAAGGCGAATCTGCTCGGCGACTCCCGGCCATTGAATCTCCACGCGCCGAGAGGGCGAAAGTTCGGCAGGATCGATTGCCGCCCGACAGCGGGTGGCCCGCAGCGCGGCGGACGCCACGACCCGCGCCGCGTGCGGCATTCTGCTGCTGCCGGCCAGTCGGCAGAGATCGCCCATGTGCTGCCGGAGCAGCGCTTTCTGCGGCGGAGCCAGGCGCACGGCTCCCGCGTCGAGTTGCTTCCAGATGTGGCGACAAACGGAACGAGAGGGGAGGAGGTTCATGGTCATGGAGTGGACAGGGGTGGAGTGGAGTTCCAGGTTTCCGAGTGGGCGGAAGTCGTCTCGTCCCGACGAGGCGACGCAGGGACATGGCTGGCGAAAAGGTTTCGGAGGACGGGATGCGTTCTGTTACAGCGGGCGTCCCTCCTGCACGCTGTACTTCGGTTGGCGGTGCGTGCGCACTCTGAATGGCTAGGACCGCACGCTGTAACGGCGCGATTCAGCGGCGCTGAGACCGGTGGATGACAAAGAAACAACTCCGGGCCCTGGCGGAACTGCCCGCGCAGCTGTCGGGCCGCGTTCTCGGTCAGCCCGCCGCCCTGCTGGCGGTGACCGCGCTCAGCCAGGCCTGGCTCGCGGGACTCATGGAGCGCGCCCCGCGGTTTCTTTTTCTCGGTCCCACCGGCGTGGGTAAAACCGAATGCGCCCAGGCGCTGAGTCTGGCCTTGACGGGCAGTGCGCCCGCCCGGCTGGACATGAGCGAGTTCCAGCGTCCCGAGTCGATTGAGTTCCTGCTCGGAAATCTTTCCGGCGAACCCGGGCGATTGCGGGAACTGTTGGGAGATCCCAAACGCCAGATGCTTCTGCTTCTCGATGAGATCGAGAAAGCCCACCCGCGCATTCTGGACCTGCTTCTTCAGATGCTCGAACCCGGCCGGATTACCACCGCATCCGGGATCACTCTCGATCTGGGCGCCGTCTGCATTGTCTGCACCACCAATCTCGCGACCTCCGCCCTGACTGAAGTGCAGCATCTTTCCGCCGGAGCGCTGGCCGATCATGTCCATCAGTATGCCGGCAAGGAATTGCGTCAGGAGACCCTCAACCGTTTCGATGATCTCGTCCTTTTCCACCCGCTCGACATCGAGGCCCAGACGCGCGTGCTCAATTTGCAGCTCAGCACCTACCTCGCCTGGCTTCAGCAGAGCGATTTCCGGCTCGAGTCGTCTCCCGCCGTTGAACGATTCCTTCTGCTGCGCGGTTTCGATCGGCGCTGGGGTGCCCGGCCCCTGCGGCGCGCCATCCGCAAGCACATCAGCCAGGCCGTCGTGAACGACCTGCTCGCCGGTGGCGACGGCAGTGGTGAGCTTTGCCTGCAGGAACAAAAGCTGTGCGTCAAACGCAGTCATGAAAGTGGAGGCTAGCGTGAGTGGGCTGGGTTACCTCGATGAGGCCTGACGGCACCGTGCGACACCTCGTTCGCATACCGGGGTCGAGACCGTGCCGGGGCGAACTCCGCCACCGGCGATGGGCCGGCGTGGCCCCGTCGATCGGCGTGCTCGCGGAGGACGGTCCATGCCCAGTTCACATGCTCCCAGCCGCCCCACATCGGCGGTTGAGCGACAGCCCATGCTCTGCAAAAGCAGAGCCGCGAACTTCTGCGCCTGGGCCATGTATCGTTTGAGCGCCGTTTCTGTTCGCCCGGTGTCCCGGGCAATGACCGCGAGTCGAACGCCGTAACCATGATGCAGAAGCAGTGGCTCGAGAAGGGACGCCGGAAGCTGCTCCAACACCACGCGCATGGATTGGAGCCGATCGAGCGCGGACGCGCTCGGGGATTCAGGGGCCACCAAGTTTTCGTCCAGCGGAACGGAGTCGACGGTGGGTCGGCGGGCTCTTCCCAAAATTGATTGGCGAAGGAACCTGCCCACCAGCGAACCGAAATCTCCAATCTCCGGATCAAACACCTCTGCGGCCCGGAGGATTGCCTCCTGCACGACGTCTTCGGGGTCGATGAGGCCCCAATGCTCGGCTGTCTGCACGGCCGCCCGAAAATGGCCGGCAAACCACTGGTTGATCTCCAGTGTGCGCCGGGCCAGTCCGCCCGTCCGACACGGCAACACGGGGAGACACGGGGAGGGAAGGGGACAGGTTTCCGGACGGCGTCGTCGACAGGCATGGGCTTGATGATCCTGACATTCGCGAGAGGGCAGTGAACGCTTCATGGTCTTTATTGGGTTTTGCTGTTGGTGAGCTGGCCAGCGCGGGTCATTCCCGGCGCTATCCATTCCACCCCTCCTACGAACGAGTGGCGGGTGGGTTACATCTGCCCCTCAAATTTTTTTACCCCTGACTTGCGGACCGGTTTCGCCCCGGCCGGGGGAAGCCGCCCCAACTCATTGAACACCGTTCCAACCATGCCAACGTCCACCTTGTTCCATCGGAAGGCGTCGAAGTCTCACGCCGATGGCCGTTTCATCCGAATGCTGCGCGTAAGGCTTGTTCCTGTTGCCGTGGCGTTCGTCCTGGTCAGTAACGGAGCACTGCTGGCCCGGGCCGACGGGTTGGAACTGGACCCGGCCGAAATGAAGGCTTGGGGCCGGCGCATGATCGACGGCCTGGGGGGGAACCGGGAGGCTCTCGACCGCATCAACGCAATCGATCAATCCACGGTGCTGCTGGTGGGTGCGACGGCGCTCGGCGTTGTTGGTGTTGTTGCGCTGGCTGGCCGCTGGCGGCGACGACGGCACGTCACCCTCGGCGGACTGACGTGGAAGCGGCGTGATTTTGTCGCGGGCTGGCTGATCACGGGCGGGACTGGCAGCGGCAAGACCCGCTCGGGAGTCATGAGGCTGTTGCATGAGGTGTTTCGGGTCGAAGCGAACTGGGGTGGCCTGGTCATCGACGACAAGGGGCACTTTCATGAATCGGTTACGGCCATGGCCCAATGCTTTGGCCGCGGCGATGATGTGGTGCTGCTCCGCCTGAGCGACAATCCCAATGAGAGCCCCATCCATCGTTTCAACCTGATCGGGGATCCCAGGATTCCGGCTGAAACCTACGCGCGCATCATTGTCGACACCGGGGTGGCCATGGGGCATCGCAACGATCAGAGTTTCTTTCGCGTCCAGACCCGCGATCAGGTCGCCGCCGCCATTCGAACTTTGCGTCTCCTTGGCTACGACGTGACGATTGAAAACGCGCGGAATCTCCTGCTCAACCCCGCCGACAATGCCGCGGCCCTCTCTGACCTGCGACGATTGGCCTCAGCCGAAGCCATCGAACTGGTCGAGCATTGGGAGGCGCACTACCTGAACCAGCCCGCCGAGCAGCTCGGCGGCGTCCGCGGCAGCATCGCCAATTACCTCAGCCCGTTCGTGAGCCCGGCCATCGCCGAAGTCTTTTGCCGGGACAGCACGGTGACGATGGACGACATCGATGAGGGCAGGATCCTTTGCGTAGCTCTGCCTCAGCGCTTCGGTCAACACCGGCGCTACGTCAGCACGTTTCTCAAACAACTTTACTATCATCACGCCCTCGCGCGCTACGATCTCCCCGCTGCGGTGCGCGACGAACGAAACCTTCTCGTCCTGTGGGCCGACGAAGCCCAGCATTTCGTCACCGACAGCGAGGATGGGGCGAGCGACTTCAATGTCATCGACCGCATCCGGGAGGTGAACGCCGCTGTGGTCCTGGCCACCCAAAGCATCCAGTCCTTCATCCCGCCCCTGGGAAAAGAGAAGGCCGAAGTGGTTCGCTTGAACCTCCGCAACCGTCTGGTCTTTCAAGCCGCCACCGAGGCGGATGCCCTCGACGCGGCCGACTTCCTCGGCAAACGCATGCAGCGCCGGACGTCCACCTCGGTGGGAGGCGGTCGAACGACCCGCAGCTATACCCGCGAGCCGGAGCACCGGGTCAAACCCTATCTGTTTCGGCTGCTCAAAAACCATCAGTGCTACCTCATTCGAACCGACAAACGCTTTCGCCGCAGGGTGCTTTGCCCGATCGAACCCGATGGCCGGCGGTCGCGCTGGTTTCCCGCGTGGCGACGCTTCCTGCCCTGACCGGCACCCTCGGTTCCATCCTCCACGGGAAGTGAGGCTCCAACCATAGGAGTTGGTGTCCTGCAAGCCATAAGCCGGCAAACCACTCAACAACTCCGACCTCTAGACCATGATCACTGGACGCCCACAAAAAAGCCTTCGGGTCGCCATGACCTATTTCAAGGAACACTTGGCGGCAGGGGATCACCACGCGCCCGAACAGGAGATTCGAGGTGAGTGGTTTGGGGCCGGCGTCGCCCGCCTGGGATTCACCTCAACCCGGCTCGTCACGGAGAAGGACTACCTCAGCCTGTGTCAAAACCTGGATCCCAGGTCCGGCCAGCAGCTCACCGTCCGGCAACGCCAGGATCGCCGGGTGTCCTACGACTTTGTCGCCTCCGCTCCCAAGAGTCTTTCCCTGCTCGCGCTGACCATGGGCGACCGTCGGCTGATTGCGGTTCACGACGAGGCCTGCCGCGTTGCCGTTGCCAGCCTGGAGAAAGCGGCGGCCACCCGCGTCCGCCGGGGCGGCCAAAGAGCGGACCGCATGACCGGGGAGATCGTCGCTGTCTTGTTCCGCCATGATACGTCGAGGGATCTGGACCCCCAGCTGCACACGCACATTGTCGTGTTCAATGCCACCTGGGATCCGGTCGAGCAACGATGGAAGGCGCTCGAGTCCCGGCACATCTATGACCAGTGCGACTTTCTGACGGAAGTGTATCGCAGCGAGCTGGCCATCGGACTTCAGAAACTCGGTTACCGGCTGCGTCCAACGGTCCATGGGTTTGAGGTGGAAGGCGTGAGCCGGGAGATCGTTGACCGGTTCAGCAAGCGACGCCTCGCCATCGCGAAGGAGGAAGCCCGGGTCAGCCTGAAGTCCAACCGTCCGGTCGACAACAACCGGCGAGCCGCGTTGGCGCGCGTCACCCGGCAGCGGAAACTCAAGGACATCACTTCGGACGAAGTCGTGAAGGCGCAGCGATCCCAACTTTCGGGCAAGGAGATCGCGACCTTGAACGCCCTCGTTCAACCCGGGAATTTCCGGCAGCTGGTGGGCCTTCACACCGGGCAAGTCGTGACCGCCCGGGAGGCGGTTGACCATGCGGTGGAGCATCTCTTTGAACGTCATAGCGTCGTCGGTGAGTTCGAATTGTTGCGGGAAGCGCTCAGGTTCGGCCAGGGCTGCCTGAAGTTGCCCCAGGTAAAGGACGAACTCTCAACCCGTCCGGAGATTCTCGCCCGGGACGGCATGCTCACAACCCGGGAAGGGCTGCGGCGGGAACAGCGCATGGTCAGCCTGGTCCGTCAGGGGCTCGACCAATGCAGGCCCCTCAATGCGGCTTTCGCCGGCGACGACCGCCTCTCCGATGAACAGCGGACGGCGTTGCATGGCTTGTTGCGATCCTCGGACCGGGTAATCGCTCTGCGGGGCGGGGCGGGCACCGGGAAGACTTTTCTACTGAAGGAACTCGTCCGGGCGGTCTCCCAACGGCAGGAGGTTTTCGTCTTTGCGCCCAAGGCCACGGCCGTTGATGTCTTGCGCAAAGAGAAATTTCCCGACCCCCAAACGGTCCAGCTGCTTCTGGCCAGCAAGTCGATGCAGGATCGCGTGCGGGGGAAGACGGTGCTGGTCGAGGAGGCCGGCTTGCTCTCCACGGACCAGATGCTTGCCCTGCTTGAACTGACCCAGAACGGGCGCGGCCGCCTGCTGCTGGTCGGCGACACGCAGCAGCATACTGCGATCGAGGCTGGCGATGCCTTGCGCATCCTGGAAACGCAAGGCGGGTTGCGTTCCGTCCGCCTCCAGAGCATCCGCCGCCAGATCGATCTCGAATACCGCAACGCCATCGCTGAGATCGCCCGGGGAAATCCCACGGGTGGGCTCTCCCGGCTCGAACGAATGGGGGCGGTGTGCGACGGGGAGGGCGAGGTGCGCTACGAGGATTTGGCCGCCGACTACGTCGGGTCCATCCGTGCGGGCAAGTCGGCGTTAATCGTCTGCCCCACGTGGCGGGCCATCGATGACGCCACCAACGCGGTGCGGCATGAACTCAAGGAGTCTGGTTTGCTCGCCTCGAAGGAAACGGAGGTTACCACGCATCGATCACTGAAGTGGACCGAAGCCCAGAAACGGAACCTGCGGGAATACCGGCCCGGCCTGGTGCTGAGCTTCCACAAGGCCACGGCAGATTTCTCGACGGGTGAGTGGGGGGAGGTCGTCTCGGTCTCCGATCGGCACTTGACGGTCGCCCGTGCTGATGGCCGTAAAGTCCGCGTCACCGGCAAGCAGCGTGGCTGTTTCGATGTCGCGGAAAAGCGCAAGCTGTCGATCGCTCCGGGTGAACGGCTGCTGCTGCAGGGCAATCGCCAGCGTGACGGTCTGCTTAATGGGCAGATCGTGACGGTCCAGGCCGTGGGCGCCAATCAGACCGTCTTGCTAAACGACGGACGCCGGATGCCTTCCGAGTTCAGGACGTTCAGCCACGGCTATGCCGTGACCAGCCCGGCCTCCCAAAACAAGACCGTCGATCACATCTACCTCGCCGTGGATTCCCATTCCGGAAAAGCCGCCAATCGGCAGCAGTTCTACGTAAGCGCCTCCCGGGGAAGCGAACGGATCAAGATCTATACCGATGATGTCGAGTTTCTCCGGGAAGCCGTTCAACGACCGGGCGCCCGCCAGTCCGCCCTCGAACTAATTCAAAGCCCGGGGAAACACGTCCACCAACCTGCGGCGGTGAGGGTGGAGTCCACCGTTCCCACGGGCGTGAAAATCTAAGCCTATGCTCCGCGGCAGAATTGAATCGAAAAACGAGGCGCCTCCCGCACCCCAGGCGATGGCGCAGGCTGATCGGACCTCGTATCCCACGACGGAACAGCCCTTCGTGGTCGACGTACGACCACCCGGCGTTGCCTTCTACCAAACCGGGAAAACGTTCTTCGTGCTTTATACCCTTCTGCGCGGCATTGAGCTGCAGGGTGAGATCCTGACTCTCGTGTTCGACGGGGCGAATATCGTGATCCACGGCCGGGGGCTGCACGGCGTCTATGTGCACCTCTGCGACCAGCGGATTGCGCGCATTATTGAACAGGGCGAACGATACGCAGATACGACCGAGGCCGTCGTCCACATCTCGCGCATCGAGTGTATAACTCCGACGGAGAAGAAACGCCGATGAACGAGAGCTTGGGGCCTGCTTTGCGTCTGGCTGCGGGCTGCCCACTGGGCAGGGGAATCGGGGTGGTTTGTGGTGGCGGTGTTTGCGTCTTCCCCGTTTCTGGTGGCTTTTGCGCTATGGCAGCATTTGGACCTCAGCATTTCCGCAAATACTTGGCGGGTGGCACCAGGATCGCCCTCGCGCCCGGAGGATATCCGGAGAGCCCTTTCACCGCGGGCTTTAGCCCGATGACGCCTGCAAATACTCAATACTCAACTGGCTGGCTGGAGACTGGGGCAGCAAAAATATTTCAAAAAGTTGGTTAGATTGCCTCCGCATTCGGCAATTGGAATATGGTGACAGCGACATTACGCGGTGTGCGTCCCCGCGTAAAAAATCGCCTCCAATTGGGTTTCACCTTGTTTTTGGGTTGGGTGGAACCCGAGGGAGTAGACAATGATTCGGGTGGCGGCTGGCTGGTTTTCGGAGCCGGGCATCCTTGCCCCTGCCCAAAGGCCACCGCCGCCCGAATCGGCTTGTGAGCAGGGAGCCTTGAGCTCGGACTTCGAGCCCGACCGGCGGCACCGTTTCTTCGCTGAATTTGGGTGCGCGGATTGAATACTGTGACGTGGATTGGCGAGGGGCAGTTAGGGGCCGTGGGTGTAGGTGTAGCGACAATTAGATTTTTCCAGCACGGCCTTCACTCAGCACCCGGTAACAGGCGATTGCTGGCGGCCTACGTAATCGGTGCACGTCCTAATTGGTGCCATGAAGAGCGGGAACGCTATGCCGAGGTCAGCGAACGTGGTCATGCTCCCCCCCAGAAGGAAAAGGTGACCGATGGCGACTTGAGCCGGCCTCCAAAGGTGTTTGCCTTGCAGCAGGACGAATCGGCTGCCCACCCTGGAACCGAGACGCAACCAGCGCGTCCACTGGAGCAGTCGGATTCGGCTTCACTCCTTCACATTCTCGTAGCAGCCCCGACAGAAAACCCAAAAGCCACCATCTCCAGAGTCCGTGGTCCAACACAGCTCTCCAATATTGACGTGGGAGTTGCAGAAATCGCAGTGCTCATGATCCCAGCCCTTCACCTCCCTCTCAAACAGCGACTCGCGCCCTTCCGAACAGTGCCACGGAACCTTTGCGCGATGGCCGCCCGGAACTGGATACCACCTTTGTTGTCCTGAACCCTCCAGCACCTCTCGCACCTCAGAGGACGGTGTCTGACCCTCGGGCACAAATACAACCGCCGCATCGATGCCGGGAAATACATGCTTCGCGAGCATCGCTTTGCTGAACGTGTCAAGTGTCCCTTCGGCAGGCATGCGGAAGCGCGAAAAGCGGGTGTCGCCTGGTGACGCGTAGGTTTATGGCGGCCGTCGGCCGTCGGATTCAGCCCGCGGCCATCGCCTGGGTGTAGTTCCAGGGCAACCAGGCGGCGGGATTGGCGGCGACGGCGTTGGCGTGGCGAACGGAGGCCAGCAGGTAGTCGAAGGGATTAACTTCATTGGCGTGGCAGGTCTGGATCAGGCTCATGAAGAGATCCCCGACGTGGGCGCCACGGACGGTCCGGTAGTGAAGACTGTTCTTGCGATGGAGGATGGAGGTCTTGAGGAGCCGCTCGGTGATGTTGTTATCCAAGGGAGCTCCGGGTTCCCGAAGGAAACGGGTGAGCGGATCCCAGCGTTTGAGCAGGTAGTTCATCGCCTGGCCGAAGCCCGAGTTGGGCTCGATTTGCCGGGTGTCGGTTTGCTCGGCGAACCATTGCTTGAGTTCGTCGAGCACCGGTTGGCTGTATTCCTGATGAAGACGCTGGCGTTGGTCTGGACTCAGAGGCTTGGCCTGGGCCTCGATGCGATAAACCTCGGCAAAGCTGGTCACCACCTTTCGGCATTGATCAGGGAATGAACCGTGGATTTCGACAAAATTGCGACGGGCGTGCACGACACAATTACACGGAAGAACCTCGTGTCCTTTGGGGTCGTTGCGGGAAAGGCCATCACACATGTGAAAGGGTGGAGGCAAACCCGCCTCTCGCTTGGCCAGGACGTCGGCCAGGTTTTCCCCCGCGTGCTGGCGGCCGGTGAAAACCAGGCGAATGGGATGTTCGAGCCCCTCGCAGACGATGCCTGAGGTGAAGATGCCCGTGCGGTCAGACTGGGTGTCGGCTTGAATCTCCTGCCGCAACTGCCCGACCCGCATCTTCGTGTCGTCGTTGTAGAAGACGGCGGCCTGAGCCCCCAGATACATGAGGTGATCCAGGATCGGTTCCAGCGCCGTGGCGCACTGGCTGGCCTGTTCGTATTGCACCGAAGCCGGCAGCGGCACCCCCAGGCTTTGCTGGAGCTTTTCCAAGCGATGGAAAGGCAGGCCGCTGCCGTAACGCAGGACGCCAACCAGCACCCCCACGCTGGCGTCGTACTTCTCGGGTTTGACCTCGGGTGGCGCGGTCGCCGTGAAGACCATGCCGCAGACATCGCAGCGTAGCCGTTCCAGTTCGTGGATCACGGCCTGGACCGGCGGTTGGGCGGTCACTTCGACCGTCACCGCCGGCTGAGGCTGCCGACGCACCTTGCCCTTTCGACAGGCCGGACAGACGGCTCCGGATTGCAGGGTGGCATGCCGCACACGAACCCGACGGGCTCCGGTGTATTGGTGGTGGCCCCGCCGTCCATGCCCTTTGCGGGGGACAGTCTTCGCGTTGGGCTTGTCCTTCGATGGCGCGCCACAGACGTTGCGAGTGCTCTCCGTTTTGAGGCCGAAAAGCTGCTGCCGCAGCTTATGCATCGACATGTCCTTGCGCTCGATGAGTTGCACCACTCGGGGCAGCAACTCCAGGATCGAACCGAGGCGTTGGGCCAACGCGGGTGACAGCCCCGCGGCCAAGGCTTGGCGCAGCGCCGGCAGTTCCTCCGCCGTCGGGACCAAGGTTTTGAACTGCGACAGTTCGGTCATGGCGCCAGCAGCTGTTGGCGAAAATCCCGTCGCAATGGATAAACCCACAGTTCCTTGATCGAAGTGCGATCGGTGGATTTGGATTTGGTGCCTCGCCCCTCGGAGCGGCCCACGCAGGTCCAGTTGGCAGCCCGATAACACGTCCCCTCGAACCGTTCGATGTCCACGAAGCTTTCCAGCAGATGAATCGGGTGATGATAAAGGGCCTGCCAATCGGCGCTGATCCGTCGAGCCACCCGGCTCAACAGATGACTGGCCAAGTGTGGCACCGCCACCCAAGGGGCGATCAGATAGCGCGTATTGTAGGCCACGCACGGGAGGTTATGTCGGTAGGCTTCCTTGGGTGCGCCGACGAACTGGTCGCGCAGGTTGAGTTGTCGCGGCGCCGAACTCCACGCCAGACAGGCGATGGGACGATCCCCGGCGATGACCAGATACTTGAGATGTTCGCCCACCGGCCGGCTGTAGCCCAGATAATGGTAGCGACTGAGCAGCTGGGCAAAGAGCTGCTCACCGTCCGCCCGCCGCACCAAGCGGATCTCCAGCGGCCCCAATGACGCCAGCGTTCCCGCGATGGGGCGCGCGTCCAGGCTCGGAACCTCCGCCACCCGCCGATGGGCAATCGCGTTATTGGGCGGCGACCGGCGCTTGGCCGGCAACTCAATGTGCCCCGCCCGATGCAAGGCCAGCATCAAGCCCCGGCAGACCATATCGCGGGTCTGTCCGTTGGGTTGAACCCAGTTCCACGCTTGGCACACCTGGACCGAGAGCCGCCGCCGGCTCACACCAGGGTTTTGCGCAATCATCTCCCGCAGGAACACGACGTCCGCCTGGCGAATGTCGCGGCCGCGGTAACTCAGCAACACGTCCGACATGCCGCCCAGTTTAGACCGGTGCGTATGGAACGCTAGACTTTTCTAAAAAAATCTTTCGCCCGCTTGACTGGCTCCGGTCGCCGCCAGCGGACGCCACATAGGCGCGGCTTGGACCTTGGCCGGATCTCCATTCCACAACAGCAGGTGCAGCTGATGGGCATCCAGCCGCAGCGGGCTGCGGTGGTCCCCTTGCGGCCATCCAGCGAAGCGCCCGCTCGACAAACGTTTTTGCGCCAGCCAATAGCCTTGCCCGTCGTAGATCAGACATTTGATGGCGTGCCGCCGACGTGAGCAGAACACGAACATCGTGCCGCCCAACGGATCGCTCCCCAGTTCCTGCCGGCAGAGCGCCGCCAGCCCATCGATCCCCTTGCGAAAGTCCACCGGCTTCACCGCCACCAGGATCCGCATGTGCGGCGTGATCTGGATCATGCCGGGCTCTTCCAGAACGCTTGCGCCAGCGCCACCAACGTCGCCGCATCACCCGCCAGTTGCATCCGCATCCGCCGCGCGCCGCCGTCCGTCAGTTCCACTGTGCACCCGCCGCCAGCGGCGGCCACCGCCGGTGCACTCGACCATCCCACTTCCACGAACGCTGGCTGGCCGGCTGTGTTGGGCGGCGACCCAACCCGCTCCCGCAACTTGTAATAATCCAAGTGCAGCGTTCGCCCCACCTGTCCGGCCCCATGGACGCGGGCCAACGCGGTCGCGGCCGCCCAGATCTCTGAGGGAATCTGCCGGCCCGTCCGCCGGCGCCGCCACGCCTTGAGTTGTCGCCGGAGTTGCTTGAGATCGCAGTGCGAGAATCCTGTTGTTTGCATACGGTCGTCGGTGCTTCGTGTCTACCGATACCGTAGACCCCTCAGTCCTCGCCTTCACGCATGCTTGCCGAAGGGACAGAAAGGCATCCGACAGGCCAAGCGCGTCATGAATTGCCAACATCACGATGAACGGCACCAAGAATAGGAAGCCTATCCAATGCGACTGAAGGATGGCCTTGGTCGTCATACGCATCGCGCCCAACGCTGCATCTCAGGCACGGCGCGCCTGACGGGAGCAGCATGAAACACCGGCGCGTCCGCGCCGTTGCCTGCAGATGCCTGGTTGGCCATTAGGAACATGCTGGCAATAATGACCAAAAGAGGAAAAGGAGCACAGTCCCGAACGCAGCGAGGATAGAACGCCTTGTCGGCCGGAGCCAGCACCACGCTAGGCCAAGCAGAAGTGCTAACCCTCCGCCAGCGAGTATGACAAAGTAGGCGATCGAGAACCTGCTAATTCCTGCCAAGATGTCCCGGGTAGTCAGGATCGCAATGTACACGGCCAGCGCGGCCAGAAAAGTGATTGCGATAGATGCGGTCCGCTTCATAGCCAACGACTCTCGATTGGTACATGGCGCGATCCGCCAATGAGAAAAGACACCAGACAAAGAACAAGTGTCGCAACAATCCAAGCTGTCGTTCGTGTGCGCATATGGCTGCCGCAGGCTAATGCTCCGGCTCACCGACGCCAAGCCGATGGTGTGCGCCTGTAAACTGAGACGCGATCCCGGCATTCGGTGCGGCCGGCTTGTTCGGCGATTCTCCCCCGATCACCATGATGTGAAACCAGTCATTCTGCGGGGAGATGTAGAGGATGGCGTAGAGGCTTTCGGAATCCTCCCAGAAGTGAGTGGTGCCTAAAACCGGATAATGATCACCTCCCGGACCAAGGCGACACGACAGCCGGTAATAAAGACAGAGTCGATCAATGCGAGCCCCCACTGCCTTTTGCGGCAAATCACCCATGCCGACGAGTTCGGCAAGTTTCTGCTGATCAATGTGCAGAAATCTGCCGCGCTGCTTGGATGCGCACCCAAGAAGGAATAGACCCGCGAAGAACACTTCGGGAAACTTGTTC
>JBGARF010000052.1:0-34181 GCA_044230345.1 Limisphaerales bacterium | reverse complement strand
GGTGAATCGTCACCCGCCGGCGCGCTCAGAGATTAAACGAGAACGTCGCTGACGCGACCTGCACCGATGGTCCGACCGCCTTCACGAATGGCGAAGCGCTGGCCTTTTTCCATCGCGACGGGCGCGATCAGGTTGATTTCAACCGAAACGTTATCGCCCGGCATCACCATTTCGACGCCCGCAGGCAGCGAGACCGTGCCGGTCACATCCGAGGTTCGGAAGTAGAACTGCGGACGGTAATTGGTGAAAAATGGCGTATGCCGGCCGCCTTCTTCCTTCGACAACACGTAAACTTCGGCGTTGAACTTCGTGTGCGGCTTGATCGAGGTGGGCTTGGCGAGCACCATGCCGCGTTCGACTTCCTCTTTCTTTGTGCCACGCAGCAGCACGCCGACGTTGTCGCCAGCTTCAGCCTTGTCGAGCAACTTGCGGAACATTTCGATGTCCGTCGCGACCGTCTTCCGGGTGTCACGCAGACCGACGATCTCAACTTCTTCCATGCGGTTGAGAATGCCGCGCTCCACACGACCGGTCACCACCGTGCCACGACCTTCAATGTTGAACACGTCCTCAATGCACATCAGGAACGGCTTGTCGATCTCGCGCGTCGGCAGCGGAATAAAGCTATCCGCAGCTGCCAACAGGTCCGCAATCGACTTTTCGCCCTCCGGCTTGCCCTCGAGCGCGGCCTTCGAACTGCCCCGCACGATCGGCGTCTTGTCGCCAGGAAAACCGTACTTGGTCAGCAAATCACGAATTTCGAGCTCAACGAGATCCAGCAGTTCCGGGTCATCAACGAGGTCGACCTTGTTCAGGTAAACCACAATTGCCGGCACACCGACCTGGCGGGCCAAGAGAATATGCTCGCGGGTCTGGGGCATCGGACCATCCGCCGCGCTCACCACCAGAATCGCTCCGTCCATCTGCGCCGCACCAGTGATCATGTTTTTCACATAATCAGCATGGCCAGGGCAATCAACGTGCGCGTAGTGGCGCTGCTCGCTCTCATACTCCACGTGCGACACGGCAATGGTCACGGTCTTCGACTCATCACGAACGGTTCCACCCTTCGTGATGTCCGCATAGCTGATGGCCTGCGCCATGCCCCGACGGGACTGGGTCGCCACAATCGCGGCCGTAAGCGTCGACTTGCCATGATCAACGTGACCAATGGTGCCAATGTTGACGTGCGGTTTCTTTCTCTGGAATTGTTCCTTTGCCATTGCTGTCTCCTGCGTTCTGTTAGTTTTTGTCGGTGCCTGTAATTCTTTGTGTTACGGACGAAATCAATTCTACGGTGCTAAAAATCTTAAATTTCTCTGTCTGATTTACTTACGCCGATTACGCCGATTTCGGCCTTCTCGGCTCACTGCGCTTCCAGTCTGGAGCCCATGATCGGGTTTGAACCGATGACCTCGTCCTTACCAAGGACGTGCTCTGCCAACTGAGCTACATGGGCAACAGCCAAAGCCGCCCGGAGCAAACGACAAAACACCATCAACCCCGGCTTCCAGATTCAAAAGCCAATAGGGCTGACGGTCGTGCTCATCATTCTGGCCCGATGACTGGGCCGGAAAAGTAGGAAAGGGTCAACCCAGTGTCAACGGTTTTCTCGGAGTTTTTGCTTCCCCGCCCGTCGCCAGCACCACAATCCAACACATCAAAGCCCGGCCAGACGCGTTTCCGCATCGCCAAAATGATCCAGCCGCACGCCCATCCGGTCCATAATCGACAAATAAAGGCTGCACAGCTTCCGCTGGTCGTCGCCTTTGTCGGTATAATCCAGCACCCGTCCCGTGGCCAGGGAATCACCCAATCCCCCCGCAAGAACCACCGGCACCTTGCTCGAATCATGACGGCTCCCCGACCACATGTTCGAAATGAACATCAGACACGAGTTATCCAGGACGGTCCGGTCGCCTTCCCGCATCGATTCGAGCCGCCCAGCCAGATACGCAAGCTGGCCGCAATAGTAACGAGACACCCGCTCATACGCATCCGATAAATCGTCGTGCGACGTCGGATGATGCGCCGTGCGCACCCCGAGAAAGGGATAGAACAGTCCCGAAAGATCGCGGCAAAGGAGCAGCGTGGCCACGCGGGTCCGATCGGTCTGAAAGCCGAGCGCCACGATGTCTCCCATCAGCCGCATGTGCTCTCGAATATCCTCCGGCAGGCCATTGTCGGGGCGTTTCATCGCCAGCACCGCCGGTCCCCGTTCCTTCACCCGTTCGTCGGCAGCGGCCTTCGTGCCGCGGACCCGCTCGATGCGCGTCTCCACCTCGCGCACGCTGGTCAAATACTCGTCGAGCTTCGCTTTGTCCGCCCGGCTCACCTGCCGACCAAGACTCGCCGCCTGGTCCCGCACCCGATCCAAAATGCTTTCGTTCCGCCGGTTTCCGCGGTTGTCAAAAAGGCTGTCAAAGGCCAGCGAAGGATATACCTCCATCGGGATGGGCGACGTCGCGTTCTGCCATGAGATATGCGAGCTGTAGGCCATCGAAAAATTCGTTTCGTGATAGCCGGTGATGGGCTGCTCGCAGCCCAGCACCAGGCTGGGCTGGACGGTTTCTGCACCGAGGTGATGAGCCAGCACTTGGTCCATGCTGATGCCCCCCTTCAGCACGGCCCCCCGCTGAAGCGCCGCGCCGGACAGGATGTTTCCTGTTTGCCCGGGATGAATCCCCACACCGGTTGAATGAACGTTAAACAGGCCGGTGATGAAGTTGATCTTGGCCCGGAGCGGAGCCAGCGGCTGGAGGCTCGGGCCCAATTCCATCCCGGGCCCGCCGCCTTTGGCCCACCAATGTTTCGCATTGATTCCATTCCCCATGAAGAGCGCCGCAAAACGCCTCGGGAACGGGCCCGGCACGCCATCGCGGGCCGGCGGAGAGCCCCATGCCGGAATGGATTCCAGCCAGGGCAAGGCCATCGCCACACCCACGCCGCGAAGAAAACGCCGGCGGGAGGTTGCAGGTCGCAAAGTCTTCATGCGGGTTCAGCCATGGCCAAGACTCACCGGTCGCCATCCGGATCGTCAATCCGTCGATTCAAGAATTGCGGACTGGTCACAATCGCTTCCACCAACACGCCAAATCGATGGCCATGGCTCGCGAGTTCAGTTCGCATTCGCGCGACCAGCGCATCGTCGGAAACCAACAAGGTTCTTCCTAACGCATAGGCGAGAAGCTTTCGGCACAGGTTCTCAAGAAACTCATCCTGCCTCCGTTCGCGCAGGTAGCGACGCAGGCCGTCAACTCCAACCCCAGCCCCACCGCCTGGAAAGCTCGCGCGGGCATCCACCGGCCGGCCAGCCAAATCCTGGGTTCTCCTTTCTCCAACCGGGCCGAAGCCTTCAAAGACCAAGCCCAATCCGTCAAATCGGGCGTGGCAGCCCGCACAACTCGGGTCGGCACGATGCTGAATCAACGCCTCGCGCAGGGTAAGGTTTCCCAACTTGGTCTCGTCCGCGGGCAATTCCGGGACCGCCGCCGGCGGGGGCGGGATCCGCTCGCCCAACAGCCGGCGAGCGACCCAGTAGCCCCGCTTCACCGGACTGGTGCGAAGCCCGGGTGCGTTCCGGGTCAGAAATACCGCCATGGGCAGCAAACCGCCACGCTCGTACCGATTGGCTTCCGCAATCATGACCCATTCGTTAGGCGCACCCACCTGCTCCGGCATGCCATAGTGACGCGCCAGCAGCGGATTCACAAAGGTGTAGCCGCCAAAAAGGCAATTGAGCACCGACCGATCCGCCTGGACGAGATCCTCGATGAATCGAATCGGCTCTTCAAACATCGCCTGCCGCAAGTCATCATTGAAGGACGCAAACCTCTGCCGATCCACTGCGTTATGGGTTTCGAATGGCCGAAAATCGAGCCAGTTCCCCCCAAACTCCGTGGCCAGCCCGCGCACCCGTCGGTCCTTCAACATTCGCCGCGCCTGCGCGGTGATCACGCGGGGGCGATGCAAATCGCCGATCTTGGCGTGGCCCAACAACTCGGCGTCCGGCAGGCTCGACCACAGAAAGTAGCTCAGCCGACTAGCCAGCGCATAGTCGGACAACGCTTCCACCCTTCCTTGCAGGTCCAACGATGCACCCCGCGCCGGGCGCCCCCTGCTGCCGCGCGCACTTCCACCCGCACTCACGCCCACGTCGGGGTCGATTCGAAAACAAAACTCGGGCGCCAGCAAAATGCTGGCAACGACATCACGGACCGCCGCCTCGTGATCAAGCCCCTCCCGATCCCGCAACTCACGATAGAACGCCAGGAGATCGTCCGACTCATTCTTGGAAATCGGCCGTCGATACGCCCGCTCGGCCAACGCCACCAAGGCCTGAAGATGGCTGGGCTCCGCCGCGGTTCTGGCCCGCTCCACCTGCTGTATTTCCGCCGAAATACTTTTGAAATAGCCCTCCATGGCCTGCATGGCGGCGGCATCTGCACCGTTGCCGACCGCCTTCGCCAAGTAAGCCTCGCCAAACCGGCGGATCTTCGCCTCTGACGTCACGTCTTTATCCTCTGAGCGCGCGAAATCAAATTCCGCGCCCTGCGCAAACCGAGGCGGCTCCGCGCGCTCGAAAAAGATGAAGTCCTTGTACTGCCGCGCGAAATCGAGGGTAATGAAATGAAACTCTGCCCATAGCGCGTCCAACTCCCGCTGTGCCGAGGAGTCGAGGATCAATTCCGCCAGCGGGGCGTCGTCGCGAAAATAGCCGGTCATCAGATGAAACCCCGCGCTCAACAAACGCCCACGGCTTTCCTTGTCCTCCTTCAGGAACACCAACACACGCTCCGCCACATAGAATGCATCCGGAAATACCCGGCAGAACCGAGACAGCGCCGCCGCCTCTGGTCCCGTCCGATCCTGGCCCACGTTTAGTGCCACACAATTGGAGGGCGTCAGCCGAGCTGGATCGTAGCGCAAGCGATTTGCCGCCATTTGCCGATTCTTCCACAGCACCAACGGCTGGGAGCCCGCCGCAATGCCACGAACGGCCAGGTTGGTCACTTCCGGCCGGAGTCGAGCCCTGGCCCCGCACACATAATCGCTCATCCGAACACAACCCATCCTCGCCCTCGCCTCGTCAGCCACGCCCGCCTGCGCCCTCGACGGCCCGGGCACCGGCAAAGCCCGCCACATCGCCCGCAAAGCCACGAGGGGGCCCGCTTCATCGCGCGAATCCGTCAAAGTCGCCCAAATTGTCGCCAGATACTTCGCACTGACCCTCTCCGCCGCAGCGACCTCGGCCAAAGAAGCCCTGGATCGAGGCAACGCCGCGCGATGGCGAAACCTCCACGCCGCCATGAAATAGTCGGCGTAATTCGTGGGCTGACGCTGATAGAACTCCACGATCCGCTGGACGCAATACTTGTCGCGGTCCGTCTCCGTGACGACGGGATGCGGCGCGAAGGTGAAGCCGTCCGGTTTGAGCACCAGATGCTCCGACACGGTTCGCGCTGCCTCCAAATGCTTGGTGACGAGCGCGGGCGACATGGTCAGGGACTCGCCGGAGTTGTCGAAGCCGGCTTCGTTCGCTGGGTCCACCGGGAACTCTTTCGCGGGCCGAAGGTCAACCCCGATCAAATCGCGAATGGTGTAGTTGAATTCCGCGTTGCTGAGGCGACGAGCCAGCACCGGTCCAGGGTCACCCGCGTTTCGCCGCGCTTCGTTTCGGCGCATCTGTTGAATCCAATCGATCACCCGTTGACGCAACTCCGTCGCGGGCTGACGGTCGGCTTCTTCCGGCGGCATCGCTGCGGCCTGCAGCTTTTCCAGAATGCCTTCCCAATGACGATAGCCCGTGGCCATGCCCGCTGGCGTCGCATGGGTTCGCAGGTCCAGCTTTCCCTTCTGCTTCTCCGCACCGTGACACGAGACGCAATAGCTCTCGAGAAAAGGCTGCACGGTGTCGGCAAATCGCTGTTCCAAAAGGCGCTCAGCTCGATCGGCACCACTCACGGCCGGTTGTTGGAACACCAGGAGAAGCAGCAACCCGACGGCAAATCGCCGCCCGGCTCGCCCATCGTTAGGGTCCAGTGCCTGCATGCTCATCAATCGTTGGCCGGAACGAACTCGCTCGCCACGCCTAGGGCGCGTAGGGATCCACCCCAGCCGCCGGCTTGTCGTCCTTCGGCACAGCCACACCCTCCACCCGCAGCCGCTCGTGCAAGGCCGCCAGCGTCTCGGGCGAAGGCTTGAAGTTCCCCACGCGATAGCCCTCCGCAATCCGCAACGGCGTCCAGCCCCAACGATTTTTCTTCAACCAAACGTCGGCTGTCGCGCCTCGCTCGCCCAAAAGCTGCACGACCTTCGGCAGGTTCTTGTAGGCCGCACCGTGCATCGCTGTCTCGCCATTCGCATCGACCGCATTCACCTCCGCTCCCAACCCCAGCAGGTAGTTCACCGCGTCGACGCATTCAGATTCCGTTCCAGCTTCCTCGGTCGGAGCGAGGCATCCCAAGCCCGCCGCCGCCATCAACGGCGTGGACCCCACCGCGTTCGTCGCCCTCGGATCCGCCCCCAGTTCCGCCAGCACCTTCATCAGCGGCAAATCCGCGGTCCGCGCCGCGAGGAGGAATGGAGTCGCCCCGACCAACGACAACTTGCCCCGGCCGGAATCGCCCCGGACCAGACGCGCGTTCACGTCCGCACCCAAACCCACGAGCGCCCGCACAAACTCCAAGCTCGTCAACTTCCCCGATCCCTCCGGGGAGGGTTGCCCGGATTCGTCATCACCCAGGTTCGGCTTGCGAACCCAACTCACGGTGTGGAGCGCGGTAAAGCCGGAGCGTTGGTCATTCGGATTGGCACCCGCGCGGACCAATTCCACGGCCAGTTCGAAGTGACCGTTCTCCACCGCCAGCAAGAACGCGCTCATCCCAGCCACGGGCATGCGGCCGCCGCCCTTCTCCGTCTCGATGGCTTCGTTCGGATCGATTCCGGCCTTGAGCAACGCCTGCGCTGCCGCTATCCGGCCTTCGCGCGCCGCAAACAAATACGCCGTAAATCCTGACTTCAATCGGACCCGCGGATTCGCGCCTGCCGCCAGAAGTTTTTGGATCACTTCCGCGTGCCCCTCGGCCGCAGCCCACATCAGCGCGGTCTGCCCCTTGCGATCGGTCGCATCAACCTTCGCCCCGTGCTCCAGCAACGCCGACACAACGGCCGGGCGCCCCGTCCGCGCGGCGGTCAACAGGACACTCTCCCCTCCACGCAACGTGGTCTCCGCATCCGCCCCCGCCGCCAACAAGGCGCGAACGACAGGCTCGCTACCATTGAGACAGGCCAAGGACAGCGGCGTGACGCCGAACTGATTTGAGACCGACACCTTGGCGCCCGCGGCGAGCAGGGCTTTCACGGTCGAAACGTCGTCATGATGCACCGCCCAATGCAACGCGGTCGTGCCATCCGCCTGGGGCGCGTTCAACGAGTCCCGATCGCGCGCCGACTTCATCATCGCGCGCAACCCGGGCCAATCCGCGCGCTCCGCGCGATCGGCGAGCCCTGCCTCGCCCGCCCAGCCGACGCCCAAAGCCGAGAACACCACGGTCAGACTGAGCATTAAGATCGCCCGGTTCATCGGCAGATAACGCCTCACACGCCGATGGGTTCGAACAGGCCGTTCACTTTCCCGGTGCTGTCGGCAAACTTCTCCATCGTCACGCCAGCCTTGTCGAGCAGGGTCAGGTGCAGATTCGCCAAGGGAGTGGGCTGCGCGAAGCGCAGGTGACGACCACCTTTCATTCCCAAGCCCGTCCCGCCGGCCACCAGCACCGGCAGATTGGTGTGATCGTGCACGTTCGGATTGCTCATGCCGCTGCCGTAGAGCATCAGCGAATGATCCAGCAGCGTCCCGCCGCCGTCCGGCGTCGCCTTTAGCTTTTGCAACAGGTCCGCGAACAGCGAGACATGGAATCGGTTGATCTTCGCCATGCGCGCGATTTTTTCCGGGTCATTGCCGTGATGCGACAGCGGATGATGCGGATCAGACACGCCCGACTCGGGGTAGGCTCGATTGCTGGTCTCGCGCGCGAGCTGAAAGGTGATCACCCGGGTGACATCGCCCTGAAAGGCCAACACCTGCAGATCGATCATCAACCGGGCATGATCCAGATAAGCGGCGGGCACGCCCACCGGACGATCGAGATCCGGCAGGGCGGCGCCAGCCACATCGGCCTCGGCCTTCTGGATCCGGCGTTCCACCTCGCGCACGCTGGCCAGGTATTGATCCACCTTCGCCCGATCGGCCGGGCCCAACTGCCGATTGAGCCTTGCCAGATCGTCCTTCACAAAATCGAGCAGGCTGGCGCGCTTGCGCAAAGCCGCTTCGCGATCCGCCCGGCTGCCCCCTTCCCCAAACAACATCTCGAACACCAATCGGGGATGCGCTTCCGCCGGCAGCGGCGTGGTCGGCGACGACCACGAGAGGTTGTTCTGGTAAACACAGGCATAGCCGTTGTCGCACTGGCCCACGGTCTGCATCATGTCCATGGCCAACTCCAACGACGGCAGTTGTGTCGCGCGCCCGATCTGTTGCGCCGCGATCTGATCCACGGTCGTCCCGAGAAAATAGTCGTTGCTCTCGGTATGCCGGGCTCGGGCACAGCTGAGGAACGCGGAATTCGAGGTCGCATGCGTGCCCGGGTAGGCATTCTTGACTTCAAGGTTCGTCAGCACGCTGACGTGCGCCTTCACCGGCTCCAGCGAACCCAGGATGAAAGACAATTCCCCCAACTGGCCGGAACCCGGCGGCGTCCAGCGCGAAAGATCCGCGCCCATCGGCATGAAGACATATCCCAGCCGGCGCGCCGGCTTGGCCGCCGTGCGGCTTTGCGCGGTCAGGGCAGGAACCATCGCGTCCAACAACGGCAGCGCCAGCGTGGCGCCCATCCCCCGGAGGAACGTCCTCCGCGGCAACGTGAGTTTTGATATGTAGGTGCTCATGGTTCAAGCTCTGCGCTCTTTTTCGGTCTACCCAAAGGCATCCAGGCTAGTTCTTCCGCACCGGCTCCGACGCCGCGCCCACCTGACGCATTCGGAACGGGTTGCTGTTGACGATGCCCATGATCACTGCCGAAAACCGATGTTGATCCGCCGCCGACTGACGCACAATCGCCCGCACCGCCGGGCCGTCAGCCGGCTCCATCCCCCGCCCCAGGGCAAAGGTCAGGAGTTTCTCGGTCAATGCCGTCACAAAGATGTCCGGTCGCTCGATCATTCCCTTCTCCAATTCGCCCACTCCAACCAAGATCCGTCCATCCGGCAATCCGCCGGTTGCATCGACTGGCTTGCCTTCCTCCCGCGTCCGCCAGCCCAACGCATCGTAGTTCTCCAGGGCGAACCCAGGCGGATCGATGAATTCATGGCAGCCCACACAAGCGGGCTTGTTGCGATGCGCTGCCAGCCGCTCCCGCACGGGCAGGCTCGCCGCCACAGCGCTGTCGTCTAGGGCCGGCACATTCGGCGCCGGCGGCGGTGGGGGCGTCCCAATCAGATTCTCGAGAATCCATTTTCCCCTCAGCACCGGCGACGTCCGCGTCGCATAGGAAGTCACGGTCAACACGCTGCCATTCCGCAACAGGCCCCCACGTTGACCCTCCGGCGCAACCCCAGGTCCCAACTCCACTCGCCTGAACTGCGGTCCATGAACATGCGGAATCCCATAGTGCCGGGCCAATCGTTCGTTAAGCCAGGCATGATCCGTCCGCAACAGATCCAGCACGCTCCGATCGTCCCGCACCACTTCGCCAAACAACAGCTCCGTCTCGCGCCGCAATGACTGCCGCAGGTTGTCGTCAAAATCCGGAAACAGCCGCCCATCCGGGGTAAACGAGTCGAGATTGCGCAGGTGCAGCCACTGGCCGCCAAAGTTTCGGACCAACGATTCGGCCCGAGGATCGGTCAGCATCCGCCTGGCTTGCCTGGCCAGAACATCGGGACGCCTCAATCGGCCACGCTCCGCCAGGTTCAATAGTTCTGCATCCGGCAGGCTGCTCCATAGGAAGAACGACAACCGCGACGCCAACTCGACATCGCTCACCGGATAAGCCGATCCCGGCGCGAGATCTCGTGGCTCGGATTCCACACGAAAGAGAAATTCGCGGCTGACCAGAATCGCGCTCAGCGCCGTCTCAATTCCCGCCTCGAAGCCGCTCACCGGGTCTTTGGCGTTCGCCCGCGCCTGATCAAAGAAGGGCCTCAGCCGAGCGATGTCCATCTCGGTGACTGGACGTCTCCACGCGCGACGCAACAGGTTTCCCAGCACCTGCTGGACACAGCGCGCTTCCTCCTCGGCGCTGGCACCAACCTTGGGTCGCGCCACAAAGATTTGTCGACGGCTCGCCGTATCGCCCGGGCCCTGCGGATTGAACGGGCCGGTGATCGACACCTGATACAGGGCCGGACCAATGCGCGGGTGCCGGTGAAAGTTAAAGTGCGCCTGGTACGGCTGGCGGCGGGTCTCCTGCAGCGACGATGGCTGTTTGACGAACGTTACGCCCACCACGTGCGAGCCGGCCTTCACCGGCAATCTAAACTTCAAGTGCGCGTCAACTCCATGATGTCCTTCGCCCGCGCGGGGCGGTCGCACCGTGAATGACTGCACCGGCGCACGATCGATCAGCACCACCAACTCGTGCGCCTCGCGCAATCCTTCTACTTCATCGTTTCGATCCCGCGCCAGCCGCAGCGCGATTTCATAGTCGCCGTCCTGCGGAAACCCATGCGGAATTACACTGCCGCCCCGAGTCCCAAATGGCAGCCCGTCGATCCGTTCCTCCTGGGTAATGTCCGGCCGAATCCGAATGGTCTCTCCGTCCGGCACCCGCGGCACGGCGCCCACCGCCAGTCGGCTGACCTTTTGCGCCGCGGTGATATACCGCTCCAGCAAGGTGGGCGACAGCGTGCCAACGGTGACGTTGTCAAAGCCGTGACTGGCGTCGTCCGCGGGCAACAACGCCGCTGCGTCAAGGTCCACTGCCAACAAGTCACGCACCACATTCTGATACTCAGCACGGGTCAATCGCCGGATCGTCTCCGTCCGCCCGGGCCGCGGATGCACCCTGGCATCGGCGTCCAGCACCTTGGTCAATCCCTTCAATGCCATGGCATACTCAGCTTCCGTCGGGCGCGCCTTCCGGCTGGCCGGTGGCATCTGCCGCGTCTGCAACCGCCTCACCACCCGCTCCCAAGTGTCGCTGTGCGCCTGGAAATCCGCTTCGTTCAGCCGTTCCAAGTCGAGATCCCCCTTCTTCGTCTCGGCATCGTGACAGCTCACACAATGTTGGTTCACGAACGATACGATCGGAGGGCTGGGAACTGTGGCGATGGCTGGCAAGGTCAAAGTGGTCAAGGCAACCACAACAGCCAGCCTGAAAATCCCCTCATTCACCAACGCATCGTCGACCAACGCACAAACACGACGGATGCCGCGGAATAACCGCCGCGATGGCCAGGTGGTTGGGGACCAATTCACAGCAGGGCAAACCATGGCGCGGCCCGCGCAGTCGGACAAGCTTGAAGTCCGGCGGTTCAATGCGTCAAGCTCGCGCCCCACGCGCGCCCGCTGGCCCACGAACGCCCGCCGCGCCTCCTTCTCCCCTGAACGGGGAGAAGGCCGGGATGCGGGGTGAGACGGTTCGTTGGATCACCCGTCTTTAATCACACCCGAACGATTCAGTTGGCCAGCCGCCGCTGGCTTCATCTTCTTGCGAAGGCCTTCGTTGTTTGTCGCTTGCGCATTACCCCTACTCCAGCCGCAGCTGATCGAACCGAGCCCGCGCACCGGGCGCTCCCCCGACCGTCAAGGCCACCCGAATGCCACGATCCCAAGGCGGCAGATAGTCACCCTCCAAATCCACATCGTCGCCCACGCCGGTCCACGCCTTCCCGTCCGTGCTCATGGCAAACCGGAAGCGGTGCCCGCCGCTGGCGGTGAGGCGCAGATGAATCTTTCCCCCGGACGGCAGTTCCGCCGACCCCATTTCACGCTGCTGCCCCTTCTGGCGTCGATAAACGGTCAGTCGACGATCTCCCACCGCCAGGCCCAGGGCGTTTTGAGCATCACCAAACGCGCTCAATCCAGCGCGCACCCCAGCCGACAATCCCGCAACGTTCAAGACCGTGGAGGCTTGATAGTCACCCGCCGTCGTCTTGACCCCCAGCACGCCGCCTAGCCAGTTCGTTGATTGCTCCGCCGACGCCGTGAGCGTCAGCCAACCACTTTCCAGCGCCACACCCGGCTCCTGGTGAACGGGCCACTGCCACTCCGGCCGCAACGATTTTGAAGAAAAGTCATCCGCGAAACCGCTACCCAGAAAGGCCGTGTTCCGTCGAAACAAGGATCGCGACGAAAACGGCGCCGGCGCCGACACCGACGGGCCACGCCCGGCATTGATGCTGGGCCAGCCATCGGCACCCCAAACGACTTCGTCCAGCACCCCCTGGCGCCCGGCATAGATGAAGTTGCGCGCGTGATAGGCGTGATACAGCAGAAAATCTCGACCCTCCGGCGTGGTCACGATGCTGCCATGGCCTGGGCAACGCCAAGTGTCGTTGCCCGCGAGAATCGGGTTCCGGGACAACTTCTCCCAAGGCCCCGTCAACACCTTTGCTCGCGCGACGCCCAACGCGTAGTTGCAGCCCATCCCGCAGCAGGCGTTCCCCGAGTAAAAGCAGTAGAAATAATCGCCGCGCTTCCGGATGAACGGGCCCTCCACGAGGTTGTTCTCCCAGGGCGCATCGTTGCGAAACAGCTCCTTCATCTCACCCACCAGCTTGGTTCCGTCCTCGGACAGCACCTGGCCCCAGATGGGCGTCGGCTGCTTGCGGCTGTTGCCATCCTCCTTCCAAAGCAACCAGCGCGTTCCACCGGCGTCGACGGCCGTCACCGCATCGATCGAACCAGCCGCCTGGCTCATCAACGGCCCATGATCGGTCCACGGGCCTTCCGGCCGCGCCGCCGTGGCCACCGCCAGCGACAGCGGCCCACCCCGCTTTCGCCCGACATAATAAATGTAAAAACGCCCGCGATGCTCGGAGATCTCCGGCGCCCAAAAATTCGCCGTCGCCCAATCCGGCCGCCGCGCGAAGACATTGCCCACGTGCTGCCAGTGCACCAGGTCCCGTGAACGCAACAACGGAAACAACGGCGCCCATTCCGAGGAGGTGGCCGTCGCCCAGTAATCGCGGCCCACCCGGATGACGGACGGGTCCGGGTAATCACCCGGCAGAACCGGGTTCTGATATTCGGCCGGAGCGGCGACCAGCCCGCCACCCCAAGCCGTCGCGGCCATCACCATAGCCATGACACCCATGCGTCTCAGCAAACCGGGCCCTCGTTTGACGGCAATGAACCGTGTGCCGCGATCTAGTGACAGTTCAGTCATGACCTTGGTTTTCGCCGGAGCCGCACGGAAATCGCAATCCTAAACCAAACTTCATCCCAAGCCTCGTCCCAAACTTCGTCCAAGACTTCGTCGGAAGGATTCGAATAGGTGGGAACGCCGACGAAGTTTGCGAAGAAATTTTTTTGGGCCACCAGGCGAACACGAACGCGAACTCGTACCTGGCCGGACGGAGGGCTCCGCCGGAGGGGAGGCTTGTCGTCCAATCGCAAATCGCAAATTGGAAAAATGGGGAATGGAAAACAAGGCGGGCCCCGGACAACCCTCCGGGACCCGCCGACTTGACTACCCCAACACCGACCTCTGGCTACTCGCAGATCAGCCGGAAGAACTTCGCCGGCGCATTCGTTCCCACTGCGTACGGCGATTTCACCCCGAGCTCGAACCACGGGCCATCGACGTTCTCGGCCCCTTGGAGGCGCAGGAGATCGTCGAGTGGCGAATCCCATTCCGCCACGATCGCGTCCGGGCGTTTGCCGATTCGCAGGTGATCGGTCTCGCCACAGTACGGCGTCCGCCGCACGTCGTAGAGCAAAGTTTCCGATCCTTCGCTCCCCGCATAGTTCAATGCCGTGATGTAATCCGGCGCGTCCGCGCCCGTGGGAACCTCCGGGATCAACCGCAGTTCATCACACCGGACCACGACGACCTGCCCGTTGCTCACGGCCTCCACGGCGAACCGTCCCGCGCTATACGCGTAGATACCAGCCCGAATGCTGACGATCGTGATGCGGTCCGGTGGAACCCCGATGAAGAGCTCATCTGCCGGCGTGATCGTGGGGCCCGGATTAACGCCCGCCGCCACGAGAACTCCGTTGTCCCACAACTCAACGCGCACGGACGTCGCGTTCAACGGCGTGAAATCCACCGCACAGGCCACGTTATTCGAATTGCCGACGAAGCGCAGATCGAAGACCGGCGGTGGCGGACGATTCGTCAGGCCTCGGATCGGCCCGCCAATCACGCGGAAGAGGCTGTCCGGATTCCCCTCACCCTGATGCTGCAGCAGCGTGTTAAACGTGACACTGGAGGAATGTCCCACATCCAGGCTCACGCCACCGCCGTCGCTGACGGCCACTACACTCACGCCATCATTGGCGGCCGTGCTCTGATGCCACGCGGACGGCGCAGTGGTTTCTTCCGACGCCTCACCGGACGCAACGCCGAGGCCGCGCACCACGACGCCATCCATCGTGGTCAGCGTCTCCGAGGTCAGCAGCCATTCCTCGAAGCCCGTTCCGTAGAGCACCAACTGGGGAGCAACGACCGGGTGCGGAACGCTTGGAGTGAAGGTCACCATGCTGGCCTCTGGCGGGCGTCCCTTGATCGTGCCATCCCAGCCTTTGCGGGCAGCCTCAGGCGGACGCCCCTTGATCGTGCCATCCCAGCCCTTGCGGCCGCCGGTGCCGCGCGCTGTGCTGCCCGGGAACGTCACCGACATGCTGCCGTCCTTGCGGTTAAACGCCAGGGTGATCGGGAACTGAGTGATCGAGTCGTCCTCCGGCCGCAGAATCAGGGCCGCATTGGTGTTGGCTTCGTTGAGGGTTTGGAAACTCGACCCCAGCAGTTCCCCGTCGCTGTTCACCGCGGTGGTCCGGAAGCCCACGCTGTCGCTCCGGCCACCCTTGCACTTCTTGAGATCGTAGCACTTCGTGCCCCGACTCAGGGTGAGGGAAAGCAACGGCACCCCCATCGGATCCTGCGGGTCGACAATCTCCAGCGTCGAACCATCCGGCGCTTCCATGTCGAGCACCGTCGTGAACGAGTAAATGTCGCCTCCACCCAGATCAACTTCCACCTCGCTGACCTTGCTGGCGCTGGCGTGGGGCGGGAAGACACACACTGACGGACCGATGCCAATGGTCCCGAACGCAGGCAGGACCTTGCTCGCCATGGAGGCCAGGATGGAGGCGGGGTTCGTGCCAGTGCCGGTGTTGTGTGGCGTGCCGATGCCAATGACGGGCGGCGGGCAGCGCCAGATTCGGAGCTGCATGTAATCCACGATCGTGTCGTCCTCAACCACCACGTCGAGATAGCCATCGGTGTTGAGCTTGCTGATGAACACCGGGTTGAGCGTGGCGAGGTCGAGCTTGAACGTTGTCTTCTTGTTCGTCGGCTTGACCCACGTGCCGCCCGCGCCCGGCAGGGACGCAATGGGCGACACCCAGGTGTAAACGCCCGCGCTGCACGGATTGTTGATGCCAATGAGCAACCGGTCATTGGCGGCGAAGTTGTCGAACGTCGGCTCCATGGCGACGATCAACTCCGCCTTGAGAATGTTCGCCGGCAGGCCGGTGAATCGATGGCCGACATGCGCGTTGTTCTGCACCTGATCAAAGTTTTTCCAGGGAACGAACGACGGGAACGTCGCCGTGATGCAGGGCACAAGGTTGGCGGGGTCGAAGGGCAGCGCGCAGTTATCCGGCTTGCCCGCCCAGTAGGTCGCCGAGGGCCATTTCCAGAACGGCCCCGGGAAACTGTAGGGCTTCACGACCACCGTGAAGCTGCACGACACCTTCCAGCCGCAATTGTTCGTCGCGGTGCAGGTCACAACGTTGGTGCCGATCGGGAAGTTGCTGCCCGAGGGAGGCACACAGACGATTGGGCCGTTATTGCCGGTGGCGCTGGCTTTGAAATTAGCCACCGCGCTGTTGCTGCACGTCAGCAGGTTTTGGTTGGGCGGACACTTGACCACCGGCGGGTTGCCCGACGGATGAGCGGTGATGACGACATCGCACACGCGACAATTGCCGGCGGCATCGCACAAGTTGAGGATGACCACGGTGGGCCCGGCGGGGAGCGGGGTGCCGGGCGGGATGGATTGCGTCACCGTGATCTGCGCCAGCGTCGAGCAGTTGTCGGTGATGAGCGCGTTCGTCGAGAAGTCAGGCATGCGCGGCGGGCAGCCGGTGACAGTCAGGTTGAACGGAGGACAGTTCGGCGGCGTGGTGTCACGTCGGACTCGGATGCGGAACGAGCACGAGGCCGAATTGCCATTCGCATCGGTGGCCGTGCAGTTGACCGTCGTGATTCCCAGCGGGAACGGCGAGCCACTGGGCGGGGTGCAAACAATGCTGGCGATCACGCCGCAGGTGCTGGACGCCGTCGGCAGCGGGTAGGTCACAACCGCGGTGTTGCCCACGACAGCGCAGGCTTCGACGTCGAGGTTGGTTGAGCAGTTGATGGCGACGTTGCAGTTGGTCATGACGCAATCGCAGCATGAGGCGTAGTTCGTGAGCTCCACCCGGAGGCCGGTGTCACCGACGCTGGCGTTGGTGATGTAGAACGTGAGCGTGTTCACGCCGGGCACCAAGCCGCTCGTGACGCTGATGGGATGCCAGTTGGTGAAGGCCCAGCCGTTGGGAAGATCGTTGCCCGTGGGATTTCCGTTCACGTGGATCGTCCCGGCATCGTCGCCCATCCACTGTCCCTTCACGGCGTACTTGGGCGTGCCGTTGGTGCAGGGCGGAAGCACAAAGCGATAGGTGTAGCAATACGTCCCGCCGGGCGTGTTGAACGGCGCACCCGACGCAGCCACCCACTGGGAGCTGGGACCGTTCGCAACCCAGAGGCCGTTGGGGACCGGGACCACGAGAGCCGGACCGGTGGGCACGCCGGGCGGAGCACAGGTCAACACGAGCTGCGGATCCGGCGCATTCGCCGGCAGCAAGCCGGTGGCATCCTCGCCGCTATGATAGGACGAGATCTCCTTCAACGGCCCGCAGCAGCAGTCATTGAACACATTCGTCAACTCGGCTCGAAGGCCGGTCGGATTGATGCCGATGTTGGCGTTGGTGACGTAGAAATCCAGGCAGTTAGTGCCGCAGATGAAGCCGTTGGTAATCGATACAGGGAACCAACCGTAATTCGGCAGGTTCGGATACTGCACGGAAGGAACGGTATTGGCCGTGGGCACTCCGTTCAGATAAATCACAGCGCTGTCATCGACGGCCCACTGCCCGACAATCGACGCGCTGTCCGCGCACGGGACATTGAAGCAAAGGCGATAATGATAGACTCCCTCCTGACAATTGGCGGTCGGACCGGCGCCAATCCATTGGGAGGTGGCACTGTTCGCCACCCAGGGCCCCACCGGCAGCGACGTCGGGTCGAGAACCTGGACCGGCCCGTTGCAGGCCCCAGGCGGCGCGGAGACCAGCTGATAGTTGGGATCGGGCAACCCCAGCGCCAACAGGTTGGTGCCGTCCATGCCGCTGTTCCAAACGTTCGTAAACGTGTTGCAACAGCAGGATTCGTAGAACTCCAGTTCCGTCCGGAACCCCGTGGGCCCGCCGGCATTGTTCACGACGAACTCAATCACGTTCGGCCCGGCCACGAAATCCGCGCAGTGATTAACGTTCGTCCAGAACGTAAATCCGGATGACGCCACCAAAACGCCGTTGACGTAGAGGTAACCGTCGTCATCGGACGCCACGCGGCCGGTCAGGCAAACGCGGTCGCATTTGGCGGTATAGGTGACGCGGTTGGTGTAGAGGCCGGCGGGAGCCTGCATGCCAACCGACGGCGAAACCCAGGCGGAGGTGGACGTGGGGGGCAACCACGGACCAAAGAAAATGGGCCACAGATTTGTGTCCGCGACAACCATCGGGGTTGGCCCGCCCGGCGCAGCGACATTGACCCACACCGGTTCGAGCGCGCCAATCGGCAACAAACCGCCATTGCCGTTGGTCGTGCCAGTGTTGAGCACTGCGGTCAGCGTCGGCGGACAGGGGTTGCAGCCTCCCGGCGGAGCGGTGACGACAAAATTCACCGTGCAGGTGGCCAGCCCGCCGCTCCCGTCGGAAAGCGTCACCGTGATCGGATAGGTGCCCGGCGAATACGCCGTGCCTGCAGGAATGCTTTGCGTGCAGTTGATCGCACACGGACAGGTCTGCTGGGCAAGCGCGATGGCCTGCGCGCAGAGCGCCGGGACGTATCCCGTGCAGGCGTTGGTTTGCAGCTCGGGCAAGGCCTGCAACGCGGCGCAGTTCAACAGCAGGCTATTCGGTCCCCCAGCGACGGTAACAGTCTGGCTGCAGGTCGCCGCCTGCCCACAATTGTCGACCGCCTGCCAGGTGCGGGTCACGACCAATGGGCACAGGCCGTTGGTCACCGTGCTCACCACGGAGATCGTCACGCCGCCATTCGGGAGTGCGGCATTCGGACAACACGGATTGAGCACGGTCGGCGGATCAAAGGCCCAGGTCGCACCGCAGTTCACCGTCTTGGCTGGCGCGCATTGCAGCCCGAACGGGCCCGGATTCGGCGCCACCACGGTAAACGGCACCAGGCACTGAATCGGCGCCATCCCGGCCACCGTCACGGTGACGGTAATCTGATGCGTGCCCGGCCCCACCGGAGTGCCGACCGGAGGCGTCTGGCCGCATTGCACGATGATGAGAGGCGGCGGCGGCTGAATGCTGCTTCGGAAGCAGTTGGTCGTCAGGGCACAGAGATCGGGGATCGTGGCCTGGCAATTCGTGACCGTCATCCCGGGCTGCTGGGCCAGACAGGCGCAATCGAGGACGAATTGCGCGCGGGCGCCGCCGCAGGTGAGCAGCAACACCCAAAGGACGAAAAGTTTGTTTCTCATAGTAACCATTGCTTTGCAGGCGGGGCCCTGTGTGCGAAACAGCACCCGACTACGGGGATCTGAACCGAAAGAGGACGAAAGGTGCAAAAAAAGTGCGGGCATCGCCCGAATCGGTAGTCGAAATGACCAAGTGCAGCTTGAAGTTGTTGGATCGGAGCGCGGGCCTGTGGCCCGCAGCGGGTGGAATCGGCCTTGCGCGCTCGAACCTTCGGGCGTCGTCGCCGGCCCAAGCCGCTGCGGGCTGGAAGCCCGCGCTCCGGCCAAGTATGAACGCTTACCAACAACTTCGAGACGCACGGTCAGACTTGGTGCTCGACAGTTCCGCCGCTCGCCGGCATTCTCCCGTCCACAATCCAAGAGTTATTGCCCCATGGCCTACATCACATTCCATCCGGACGGGACCGGCGCGTGGACTGCCCAGCTCAAGGAAGGCGAGAACACCATCGGCCGCGCCGAAGACAACGACATCCACGTGTCCGAGGAAGGCGTTTCCGGTTATCATTGCCGCGTCACCGTCAGCAATGGCGCCGTGACGATTACCGACCTCAACTCAACCAACGGCACGCTGTCGAATGGCCACCGCATTCACCAGCTGGACTGGACGCCGGGGCAACAGCTGGAGTTGGGCCCCATCCGTGTCCGCTTGGACGTGGCCACACCGGAGACGGCCACCCGGCCCGCGATGAGAGTCGCAACGTCGACGACCACGCCACCTCCAGCACCCGCCGTACGGCCCGCAGGATTGCGTATCGCCGGTCATGCGCCCGTGACCCAAACCGTCGGCACGCCAGAGCCCGTGGCCGCCGCGCCCGCGGAAACGACGCCACCAGATCGCCCTGCTCCCGTAGCTGCACCCGCCGGCACCCACTGCCGATCGCACAATCGCATCCCGGCCAACTGGCAATGCCCGAGCTGCCACAAATACTTTTGCGACCTCTGCGTCTCCACGCGGGCCACTCACGCGGGCGCAGCTCATCTGTGCCGGGGGTGCGGCGTGGAGTGCACTCCGGTCCTAGTGGAAATCCCCGCAGAAACCGGAGAACGCAGCTTTTTCGCCCGGCTGGGCGGTGCATTCCTGTTTCCGTTCCGAGGGGCCGGGGTGTTCATCCTCATCTTCGCCACGATGATCTTTGAAGGCTCAAGCCTGCTGGCCGGCTTGTTTGCCATCTTCCTCAAAATGGCGATAACCGGCTACCTGTTCGTGTTCATGCAGGACGTCATTCACGGGACCGCCGTCGGCGAAGATAAAATGCCCGGGCTGCCGGAATTCGACGGCCTGTTCGCCGCTTTTTTCAAACTGCTCGGCACCATCTTCGTGTCGTTCCTCCTTCCGATCGGCCTGGCCATCGCCAAGCTCTCGGGCGTCGAGATCCCCACGAGCGCGTTCGTCGCCAGCATCTTTGTCAGCCTGCTTTACTTCCCCATGGCCTTCCTCGCGGTCGCAATCCTCGACTCTGTCGCCGCCGCCAACCCGCTGTTGGTCGTCCCCTCCATTCTCCGGGTGCCGGCCCAGTATCTGGTCACAGTCCTCGTCATCTTCGCGGTGTACGGCGTGCGACTCATCGGCGACAATTTCGCGCAGGACGCCAAGGAATCGACCTTCACCACGACCGAGATGTCGGTGCTCTTCCTTTCCATCGCCGGGCGCATGCTCTGGAGTTTGGTCAGTGTTTACCTGCTGACCGTCACCACCCGTATTCTCGGCCTCCTCTACCTGACGCAAAAAGAAAAGCTTGGCTGGTAGCCGGGGACGTGGGCGTGGAATGACGTCATCCGCCCGGCGGGCGCGCCGTGAAGTCGAATTCCGGGCGTGCGGGCAATTCCCGAAACCCGCCCTGGCGACGAAGCCTCGACCAGCGGGCCTCCAACATCTGGATGCGCTTCGCCGTCGCGGGGTGGCTCCGGAACGCCTGCGGAGTGGGGTTGAATCCTTCCTTGGCTTCGATCCCCTCCAATTTGGTGAACAACCGAATCATGCCCCGGGGATCGACGTTGGCCTTGATGAGATAATCCCAGCCCACCTCGTCCGCCTCCGTTTCGTATTCCTGCGAAAAGCCGGCTCCAATCAACAGCGCCGCGCCGCCGCCCATGATCCGGCCCAGCTGGCTTCGGCCCATGAAAACACTGCAAAGGGTCAGCGGCCCCACCGAACCGATGGCCTGCCGATAGATGTGACGCTGGTTGACATGCGCAATCTCATGCGCAAGGACGCCTAACAGTTCCTCGGTGTCCGCCAGTTCCAGCATGGCCGTCGTGACGAGGACGTGCCCGCCCGGGAGGGCAAACGCATTGGGATCCGGATGCCGGATGATATGAAACTGATAGCCGTTCGTTCCCGTCGAGCTCGGGAGGGCGCCCAGCAGCGGATCCGTCATGGCAAGCACCTGCGCCACTGCATTCGAGTCTTCCAAAAACGCCCACTCCGAGCGCAGCTTTGCCAGCTCGCTGGCTCCAAATTCTGCGTCCCGCTCGGGTGACACGCGCGCGGCAATCGCCCGCACCATGTAGCTCATCGCAAGACTCCCCAGCATCGTCGCCACCACGATCACCACGGCACACCAAGCCAGCAATTTCAGGCGCCGACGCATTTCCCGCCGGGACAAACGCTCCACCAACGCCGCTCGTGCCTGTTGCAGGGGTTGGATCGGGCAGTCCAAGAGGTCCAGGTCCGCCGCAAAGATCACCAAGCCGGACACCGCCGAGTCGGTAAAGGCGATGCGTTACTCATCCCCCGGCCGCACTTCCGCGGCGAGCCGTTCCAAGGGAATCTCGGTCACTCCGTGGACGGATTCGAACCGCAGGGTTCGGTGGCTGACCACCACGTTGCCCTCGACGAATTCATCCCCCCAGTCCGGGCCTGAAGCCCGGGCGTCCACCCTGTGGTTTAACAAGCTCAAAGTAGGAGACGTCTATCAAGGGCCGTCGGCGAAGGCGAACCCAAAGACGGGGTTGGGCCAAGGATAGTGCCTTTTGAAAACTCGCCGCGAACGCGACGTGCGACAAATGCGTTTGCGATTCGCCCTCACCCCGTCTTTCTCCGCCGGCTCCCACGGGGAGAGGGCGGAATGTTCGCGGCCTGGTTCAGCCGGAACGATTCAGTTGGTCAGCAGCCGTTTGCTTGTTCTTCTTGCGAAGGCCTTCGTCATCAACCGTGCCCGTGCCCCGATCGGAAAGCGGGGCGACTCTCGTCCTGAAACACCGGCTCATCCAACGGGCGCGCCGCTGTTGATGATCATCCAGCCCACGACGCGGGCGCTGATGTCCACCCTCTCCCCGGGGGAGAGGGCCGGGGTGAGGGCGAGTCGCAACGGACGGTTGCCTTCCCGCATTCGCCGCGGATTTACCCGGAGCAATTCCAAAAGGCGTTACAGCTACGCCGTCATCGAAACTTCCGCGACCTCCAGGAAGCCCTTCAGATGAAAGGCGCGGGTCGGATGACGCAGCTTGCGCAGGGCCTTGGCTTCAATCTGCCGAATGCGCTCGCGAGTCAGGCGATAGCTCTTGCCCAACTCCTCCAGCGTATGCCCGTTGCCATCCGCCAAACCGAAACGCATCTCCAGGATCCGCCGCTCGCGCTCGCTCAGCGTGCCCAGCACCTGCGCCAGCTTCTCCTTCAAGAGCCCGGCTCCCGTCATCGTGGCCGGATTCTCCGCCGCCTTGTCCTCGATGAAATCACCAAAGCACGCGTCGTCGTTGTCGCCCACGGTGGCCTGCATCGAGATCGGATTCTGCGCCATTTTCAGGATGGCCCGAACCCGCGCGCCCGGCAGCTGCATCTCGTCAGCGATCTCTTCAGGCGTCGCCTCGCGGCCGAACTCCTGGAACAGCTCTTTCTGCGTCCGCATCAGCTTGCCGATGATCTCGATCATGTGCACCGGGATGCGGATGGTCCGGGCCTGATCCGCAATCGCCCGGGTGATGCCCTGGCGAATCCACCACGTGGCGTAGGTGGAGAACTTGTAACCGCGGCGATACTCAAACTTTTCAACGCCACGCATCAGGCCGATGTTGCCTTCCTGGATCAAGTCGAGGAACGGCAGGCCGCGATTGGTGTATTTCTTGGCGATGGAAATAACCAGGCGCAGGTTGGCCTCCGCCATTTCGGTCCGGGCCTGATGCGTCCGTGCGGCGCACTGGATCAATTCCTGGTGCGCTCTTTGATAGTCCTCATGCGAGAGACGCACAAAGCGCTCCAGCGCCTTGAGCTTCTGCTGCTCCGAACGGATGACGGACTGTTGCGCCTCGGACTTGTGATGACGCTCGAACTCCGCGATGACCCGCAGGCTGGACTGGATTTTGTCCCGAATGTTCTGGGTCACCAGGACCATCTCCTCGATCACGCGCTGCTTGTAGTGAAACTTGGGGAACATCGCCTGCAGCTTCCGGTCGAGCGCCTGGAATTCCTTCTCCAGCTTGGCCCGGGCGGACGCGCTGCCCGCCTCCTGCCACTGCACGTATTTCTCGTCGACCTTCCGATCCAATTCCCGAACCTTCCCGGTCAGCTGGCGCAGGTCCTTCAAGTGTTCCTCGCGGCTCTCGATCTTCTTGTCCACGATCACCCGGTCAAATCGTTCCTTGGGCGGCTCGGAGAGCAACTTTTCCGCGATGGCAATGTGTTCCTTGGCGGCGAAGCCCAGACTGTAAACCAGCCGCTTCTGCTCGTTCTCGGATTCCTCCATGCGCTTGCAAATGGCGACTTCCTGCTCGCGCGTCAACAGCGGCACCTTGCCCATCTGCCGCATGTACATGCGAACCGGGTCATCCAGAATATCCAGCCGCCCCTTGACACCTTCCTCTTCCTCTTCGTCGTCCGAGCGCTTGGCCGGCTCCGCCTTGGCCTGGTCTACGATCTCAATCTCCAGGTTGGTGAGCTTGGCGTAAATCTGATCGAGATCGTCCGGGGTCACGCCCGTGTCGGCCAACGCCTCGTGAATGTCGTCGTGGGTCAGGTGTTCCTGCTCCTTGGCCAAAATGAGCAGCTCCCGAAATTTCTCGGTCAAGTTCACCCCGGAACGAGTCTCGAGAATCGTATCCTCAGGGCGCATCGTCGGTTCCGCCGGATCGAGCGTCACCGCCACCGCCGCCGCCGCTGGTTTGCGGGCCGCGGTGGCCGCCGGACCATTCACAGGATGGGCGGGTTCAGGCGCGGTCTTGGCCATCGCACGGCGGACCGTGACCGGACGCCGATCGGCACTCAGGCCCGGCTTGGGAATGACAACTCCACCGGACCGTTTGGACTTCGAAACTAGGGTCTTCGTTGAATTCTTCATTTAGGCGCAGCTACAGCCCCTTAGCCTCCCGATCGAAACCCATTCGGTCAATCACTTGATTAAAAAATTCTCGACCGCGTTCAACCCACGCAAAAACCAGCCAAACAGCCCACAAATTCAAGGGTTGGCCAGCGGTTTTCACGGCGTGATTCGATACAAATGAACCGCATAGCCCGCAAAATCATCCCCCCACGGCCCGCCGACCACCCGGATCCGGCGCGATTCTCCCAGGACTTCCCCGGTCGTTCCCGCCGAAAATCCCGACCCCGAACAGATGCCGCGCACCGCGCGATTGCGTATGCAGGGTGCAGCCCCGCAGGAACGCCGACGGCGTTCCGCCGCAGAGCCCAGGGTTGGCCCGCGAAGGCGGGACTACCCTGGGTTTTCGGCAGGATGGTGCTCTCAACCCCAAAGGGGTTGCGCCGGATTAACCCGTGCCAACAACTGGATCCAAGGGCGCAACCCCGTTGGGGTTGGCGGGGCGAATCAACGATTTCTCCCAGGGTAGTCCCGCCTCCGCGGGACAACCCTGGGCTTTGCGGCGGAACGCCGTTGGCGTCCGCCCTCCCCAAAACCCGAAGTCAAAACTTGAGTTCCCACCGATCACTGCTAGCAAACTGCCATGCGCACGGCCCAATCCAGCCCGGACGAAAATCGCCCCGACGGGCATTTCGCCCCCACACGCTGGACCCTGGTGCAGCGCGCCGGCGATCGCCAGTCGCCGGAGTCCATGTCCGCCTTGGAAACGCTCTGCCAGATTTACTGGCCGCCGCTGTTCGCCTATGTCCGACGCCGGGGTCACGACGTCCACGCCGCCCAGGATTTGGTCCAGGATTTCTTCGCCCAGCTGATCGAACGCAACGACTTCAGCGCCGTCGCCCCGGACCGCGGCAAGTTCCGAGCGTTCCTCCTGGCCGCCATGAACCATTTCCTCGCGAACGACTGGCAACGCGCTCAAACTCAAAAGCGGGGCCGCGGAAAGTTCGTGCTCTCCCTCGATCAGGCCATGCAGGACGGGCTGCCGGGAATCGAACCGGTCGACGCCACGACGCCCGAAAAGGAGTTCGATCGGCGCTGGGCCGAAACCATGGTGCAGCGAGTCCTCCAACGTCTCCGCCGCGAGTGGGATCAACGTTATCAACCGCAGGTCTTCGACGAGCTAAAAGTGTTCCTGATCGGAGACCGCGGCACGATCCCGTTCGCAACGGCCGCCGCCAAGGTCGGGCTCACCGAGTCGGCCCTCAAATCGATTGTGCATCGCCTTCGCAAACGTCTCCGCGAACTCTTCCGCGAAGAAGTGGCCGATACGGTCAACGACAGCGCCGAGGTCGACACCGAACTGCGCCACTTGCTCGACGCGCTGCGAGGTTGAATGAGCCGTTGCCCTCAATGCCAGCGGCCGTTGCCCCTCGCCGCCGCCGAAGGGCTTTGCCCCGGCTGCCTCCTGGCTGCCGCCCTGGCCGACGACTTCTCGAGCCCAGGCTCCACCTCGAACGACCCGCTTGCGTTTGGGCCCGGGGAGGCCGCGGATTCCGCTTGGTCGCTTCCCGTCACGGCACTGCAGTCTTTCGGCGACTACCGCAACCTCCGCTTGCTCGCCCGCGGCGGCATGGGCGTCGTCTACGAAGCCACTGCTCCGACGCCTGCGGAGCGCGGACTTCCCAGTCCGCAGCGGGATGAATCGTCAACCCACGTCGGAACCTTCGAGCCGCGTGGTCAACCCGCGCCGCTGCGGGTTGAAAACCCGCGCTCCGATCCGCCGGCTTCGGTAAGCTCCGGTCGCCAGGTGGCGTTGAAGATGATTCTCGCGGGCCGATTCGCCCGTGACGAGGATCTCCGCCGGTTTCGCGCGGAGGCCGAAGCGGTCGCCAATCTCGATCATCCGAACATCGTTCCCATCTACGACGTGGGAGAACACGACGGCATCGCGTTCTTCACGATGAAGCTGATCGCAGGCGGCTCGCTGGCCCGACAGCTCACCGCTCAACGCGCATCCACCTCCGCCTCCGCCCGCCACGCCGCCGGTCTGCTCGCCAAAATCGCCCGCGCCGTTCATCACGCCCATCAACACGGCGTTTTGCACCGGGACTTGAAGCCCGCCAACATCCTCATCGATCCACAAGGCGAACCGCACATCACCGACTTCGGTCTGGCCAAGGTCCTCGGACGCGAGACGCAACTCACGCTGTCCGATGCCATCCTCGGCACTCCCGCCTATATGTCGCCGGAACAGGCCACCGGCCGAACACGCGAGGTCACTCTGGCCACCGACGTCTACAGCCTGGGCGCCATCCTCTACGAACTGCTCACCGGCCAGCCCCCATTCGCCGGCGGAACCGCCTACGAAATCATCCAACAAGTCATCGAACAGCCGCCGAAACGGCCCTCAGCCATCAACGCCGAGGTCAATCGCGATCTGGAAATCCTTTGCCTGAAGTGTCTCGAGAAAGACCCGGCCCGACGTTATCGCTCCGCGGAATTGCTCGCCGATGACCTGGAACGTTGGCTCCGAAACGAGCCCATCCAGGCCCGCCCCAGCGCCGCCTTCGAAGTGATGATCAAATGGACGCGACGCCATCGCATGGCCGCCGCGCTGATCGCCACCGTACTGCTCGCACTCACCAGCATCACGATCGTCTCCACGGTTCTCGGCTGGCGCGTGGCAGCCGAAGCCGAAAAGAACCGGCGGCAGATCATCCAGCTCAACGTCGCCGAAGGCAACCGGCTCGCGGCCAGCGGCGATTCCGCCCTCGCCTTGCTCCACTTCCTCCACGCGCTTCAACTCGAACCTAACAATCTCTCCTCGCAAGACGCGCACCGTCGTCGCCTCACGGCCGCACTGGATCACGGCCCCGCGCTCGAACAGCTTTGGTCACACCACGGCGCAGCCAACATGGCCACGTTCAGCCCCGACGGCCAGCTCCTGGCCAGCGTCGGCGACGACGGCGTCGCGCACCTCTGGAAGGTCACGAACGGCTTGGCCGCGTCGCCCCCGCTGACACATCCCGCCGCGGTTTCCACGGTGACGTTCAGCCCCGACGGCCGACGTTTGGCGACGACGTGCGCGAACGGGACCGCCTGGATCTGGGATGTTCGCACCGGGCAACGACTGGCTGGCCCGTTCCCGGAGAACGAACCGCAATTCAAACGAATCGGCACCCCGGGCGTGGCATTCAGTCCGGACGGCACACTCGTCATTTCCTCCGCCGGACCAGCCGCCCAAATTCGTAATGCTGAAAATGGACACGCTCTCGGCCCGCCCCTCCCCCTGCCCCATCGGATTCAACACGCCACGTTCAGCCCCGACGGCCGACAGGTGTTGTTGGTGGACGAGAACGGACACGCTCGACTGTTCGACGCCCAAACCTACCAATCGCTGCTTCCTCCGTGGCGCTTGGCCAGCGATTCCCCTTCTCCCTGGTCCGGCGGCTGGTTTCGTCCGGACGGCCAGGTCGTTCTGATCGCGCGGCACTCCGGCGAAGCGCGGCTCTGGAGCACTGCCAACGGCGAGCCCGTGTCGCCCGTGCTCCGGCACAATTCTTCAGTGCCGCTGAACCACGGAGGTTTCAGTCCGGACGGACGCTTCGCCTTTACCGTCGGACTCGACGCTCGCGTCCGGCTCTGGGACAGCGTCTCCGGAACAGCATTCGGAGCACAGCCCGAGTCGGAGCCGCCCTTGCTCCAGGAAGGATTCAGCGTCGACCAACGCTCCATCGTGTTGCCGATTCTAAATGACATCGTCCACGTCCGCCGGGTGGGCGACGGCGCGCCCATCGCGCCAGCCCTGCATCACGGCGCATTCGTGTTCAGCGCGGAGTTCAGCCCGGACAGGCGACACATCGCCACCGCCGACCAATCCGGGATCGTCCGCTTGTGGAGATGCCAGCGCGAGGCCGCGCTGCACACCCTGACCGAGGAATCCCCCATCGTCACCGCAGAGTTCAATCCCGCTGCCGACGCCATCCTAACCACCACCACCGCGGGAGCCGTCACGCTCTGGGATGTGCGCACCACCCTTCGCCACGAACGTCTCCAGTCCAGCGGACCCGAGATCCTTCACGCCAGCCTCGATCCCGCCGGGACGTCCGTGGCCATCGGCAGTCGCGATCGCACGGCACGGATCTACGACCTGAAAACCCGGCGAGAAATGTTCGCCCCTCTACCGCACGAAGCCGACGTGCGACACGTGGCCTTCAGTCCCGACGGCCGAAAGCTGCTGACCATCACTCAATCCAGCGACCCACAACGCAGCGTGGCCCGCATCTGGGATGTCTCCTCCGGCGCGGCCATGCTCGGCCCAATCCCGCACCCCGACTGGCTGGACTGGTGCGAATTCAGCCCCGACGGCTCGCGTTTCCTGACCGCCTGCGCCGACGGATACGTTCGCGTGTTCTCATCCGCTTCCGGACAGCCGCTGGGCCAGCCCATGAAAGCCGGGAGCTATATCTGGGAAGCGCACTTCAGCCCGGACGGCACCCACCTCGCCGCCGCCAATGCCGACTATACCTACAACGCTCGAGCCGGCTCGCTCTTCGAAGTCAGCTCCGGCCGCACCGAAGCCACTTTTGCGGGCCACCGCGATGGCGTCTCACAAATCGTGTTCAGTCCGGACGGTCGGCTTGCGGCCACCGGCAGCGAAGACGCCACCGCCCGGGTTTGGGACGCGCACACCGGGCGGGCCATCGGCCCCGCCCTTCCCCATTCGGGCAAAATCACCCGCGTCCAATTCAGTCCCGACTCACGCTACCTCGCCACCGCCAGCCAGGACGGCACCGCCCGCGTCTGGGAGGCAGCCACCGGCGAACCAATCACTCCACCGCTGGTCCACACGCGAACCGTCCGCGTCGTCCGCTTCCGCGCGGACGGCCACCAACTGCTCACCGCCGGCAACGACGGTCGAGCACGCATCTGGAATCTCGCGCCCGCGCGAATTCCCCTCGAAGAATTGACCGCCATCTCGGCCCTGCGCTCCGCTCATCAACTCGATCGGTCCGGCGCCGTGACCCCGGCCACCGCCGAAACCCTTCGCCAACTCTGGTCATCACCGGACACCAAGCCGTGACCGTTCCGTAGACCGCCAATCGCAAAACTAGAATCTTGCCAATTCGTCGCAAGGTCTTAGATTCCAGTGCGATGAAGAAAAGGCGGCCATCTCTGAATGGTTTGCTATGCCCAAGTACATGGGCTCAATACTACTGTTCGGCGAAGTCGTCCGGAGCATGAACGAGACCAGCGTCCAGATTATCGCAGACGGCACGCGTGAACCCAAAGCGGTTGCGGCCTCCAGCTATCGGCCAGCCCTGGCTGTCGCGTTTCTCGCATCGTTCCTGTGTATTCTGTTTCTTGTTTCCGGCTGGTTTGAACACGTGCCGATGCCGATGGAGTTACGCGTGCTTGTCGCTTTATGTCTGCCGGCCTTTTCCGCCACATCCATTTTGTATCCTTCGGTCCTGTTTCGCGAGCGCTCTCGAGCGCTCAGGCTCGTGAAGCTTGTCGGACTGTCGTTCGTGCTGGTGGTTTTGGCCCTGGCACTGTTGGTGGGCTTCAGTTTGCTGCTATTTGCATTTGGCGTCATTTCCCCAGAGTGATTTCAGACGTGAACATTTCGCCGAACCAGCCGCCTGCACCGAACCCGGCGACGGCGCTCCGGTTTCATTTTGTTCACCGCGACCGCCGGGTCGGTGAGGCGGAACGTTGGGCCTTTTGAATCTTATGGCACGTGCACCATATAAACTTCCGAGCGTCTTTGTGGGGTGTCCTTACGACGAGAAGAAATTCAAATTCAGCGCCTTCCGGTCTGCCTTGGATAGAATCCCGTTCCGTTGGTACTACGCCGATACCCACCTTTCCACCAAGCACCTCCTCGGGATACTTACGAGCTACATCAAAGCAGTCGACTACTGCATTTTCGACATTTCGATGTGGAACCCGAATGTCGCATTGGAGATTGGTTTGGCTGAAGGTCTGGGAGTCGAGTACTACATTCTTCTGAATCGCCGACTCTCGAAGGGTGTGCCGGCTGATATTCAGGGACTGCAGCGGATTGAATATGGAGCAGTCGACGGCAACGAAAAGGGCGATCTGCTCCCGAGCGTGATTCGATACCTTGTCCAGGACCACACTCACCCTCGTAACATCCGCGGCGCATTAAGCAGTGATAACAGGGAGAAGCGCTTCCATTTCGCCCTCGCGGTGATGGCTCACTTTCGAGATAACAAGCGACTGACTGACGCCGACGTCGCTCGCATTGGACGAGGCACCTACCTTCGAAAGGAAGCCCAGGAGCAGGTGCTTGCGACCTTGGAAGGCCTGAATTTGGTGCGCAGCAGAGGCTCACGGAAAGGTGCTACGCTTGGTCGCAACTTGTTCCCCGAAGTGCTGAAAGTCGGAAAGTAATGCCCAACAAGCACGCTCCAGTGCAACGCCGGTTGATGCTCTTGTTTCGATTCGAGCGTCAATGGCCCGGCGTGCCTGAGCGCGGACGTTGGGCGGAGGGACACATATGAACAAAGCTGATCACCTTTGTGAAGCCGGAGACGGCTATCGGCGCATTCTTGCGGCGAGCGCACAGGATGCGCGGCGCTATTTATGGAGCGAGCGATTGGCTATGATCGCAGCCATCGGATTCTTGGTCACCTTGGGGCTGGCTGTCCTCTTGCCCCTCTTGGAGTTGATCCGAGGAAGTTGGCGAGGACTCGGTCACTATCTTGGCGGCATCATCGTTTTACCGCTGCCATTCGTTGTACTGGTTTTCATCGGCATGCGAGTTCATAGGCGAGTTGCCCGGAGGCATGGAGTATAGAGCTGGCATGAGGTGGTCGCCCAACATGGCAGCTTCAGTGAACGCGCCGGTCGCGCTCTGGTTTCACGCTGAGCCCGCTTGGCGGCGCGTCACTGAGCCGCGGCGTTGGGCGAGGTATGGCGCATGATCTCAGTTATTAGATCACTCAAGGGAGCGTGCGTGGGGGCGCTCGTCGTCACAACACTTGCGGCATACTTGCTGTCTTGGTCTTTCCGCTGGGAGATTGGTCTGGTGAGTCCATCCGCTAATGCGCGTTATTTCTATTTTTCCAGCGAGTCCTTGGCACCGTTGTTCCGCGTCATCTATTACCCGGCATATCGCGTACATTATTGGATCCAGGAGCGGCGTGGAGTGCCAAACGAGGTTTATTATGCGGACCGAAAAGACTGATGCACGGGACGCCCAACCAGGCTGCTCCAGTGAACGCGCCGGTTGCGTCCGGATTCTATTCGGAGGCCCTCGTCGGCGCGTCTCTGAGCAGCGACGTTCGGCTTTAGTCTCGGCATGAAAGGCAATCGCGCATTCTTTAAACTTGCCGCGTGGCTTGGTGGCGCACTCTTGCTCTACATTCTGAGCGTTGGCCCGGCTATGCGATTTTCCCGACGTACATATTTCGATTCCCCGAGCCCGATTCTGGATACGATTTGGAGCCCGGTCCTTGCGTTGCATCACACTTCGGTGGCGCCCTTGCTGGAAGGCTATTTGGCGCTTTGAGGCGTCTACTATTCTCCATATCAGCTCTTTTGATATGATTCGATTGCCGAACAATGCGCCTGCACTCGAACGCCGCGCGTGCGTCCCGGTCCAGTTCGCACGCCCTTGGCGCGGCGTCGGTGAGGCGCGTCGTTAGCGCAATCAACATGAAGGTCCTGCGTATTGTCGGCGGTCTCGCGAGTTTGATCATCGCGGGTCTGTTGCTGCTCGAAGTGGTCGCGACCGCCCCGGTTCTGTGGGACCCTGTGGACCGCTACGGGGAGGAAACGACATTTTATTATGCTCGCCGATTCCTCGGTATGCAGTTGAGCGGTTGGCAGCTTCTCGCATTCGCCTTCACATCAGGCACGGCAGCACTGGCATTTTGTTGGATGGGATTTTATGCGCTTGCACCCCGAAGACCGCGCTAACCAGTCACGCCAGCCAATGCCGGGCGGCGCTCACGATTGCATTCGCACGCCCTTGGCCCGGCATGGCTGCGCTTTACGTTCGGCGGACTAACGTGGACGGCGACCGATGCGCATCAACACCAACAAAGCCGCTTGGTGGTTCACATTCGTCTTCGGAGTCACCGTGACTCTCGGGGGACTCTTTGGGGTATGGCTCCAAGGTCGGTTCTACGAGCATGGGCTTCCCACCGCTGCGACGGTCGACGAGGTTCGTCAGGCTTTTACATTGCCCACCACTTTCACGACTTGTGGGAGTTTGATCGTGTCTGCTTTCATTCTTTCCAGCCCGGTGACATCCGACTGGCCGATGATCCGCCGGACGATCGCCCTTGTGGCTTTTGCGTTGAGCGTCTTGCTGGCTACCGCAATTTGTGGTTATTTCGCGGGCAGTCGCATCGCACCGATTCTACACTGACCCAGATGCCCAAGCCGAACCAGACGGCTCCACACGAATCCCGCCCTGCGGGCGGGATCGGTGAGCCGCGACGTTAGGCGTTTCCACACGTTCGCCATGATACCACTCCAAAATCTTGACCAGCAGCACATCGGGTTTCTTCTTCCAGCCAGATTGCCCGCCGACTTCATTTCTAGCGTTGGTCAGTGGGAGGGCGATTGCGTGTTCATGGCACTCCCGACAAAGCCCGAGCTTTTTGATGACCCTGCTTTTCTCGTTCTCGCCGACCACAAGGATGCTGGCGAGCATCGTATTGCGGTGAGCAACGACGGTTCTACACTTTCCGTGACTGCCACTGCGCCCACTGGCGCACAGCTCTTTGTCCGACTGCCAGCTGCCGCGCCCGGTGCGTGGGGCACGCGCGTCGCGTCCACAGACACACAGATGGGATATGCAGTCCGAGTCACCAAGCAAAACGCCTAACAAGCCGACTCCACCGAACTCGGCGGGAGCGATCTGGTTGCAAGTCGAGCGTCAGCGGCGCCGAGTCGGTGAGCCGGGTCGTTGGCCTGATCCCGACTGCGCACTGGAGATGGCTGTTTTCCCGGCTTGCAGGTAGGCGCGTTTCGGCGACAGTGGAGGTGTTCAGTCGGTCGTGAAGTCGGGCATTCTTACATGACGACATCGTTGACACTTTCTCGGGCACGGCGAGGAGGCGTGAGTTTCACGTCGAGTTCCGGTATCGTAGGCCGGGCCGAGGCCAACAAGTCGGAGGAGGCGAACCGTCGCCAGGCGTCTCCGTTCCAAGCCGGTCGCGAGTTTGGGAGCTCCGTTTGCGCACCGCCACCGCGGTCGGCGCCGGTCGCTCACCTCGATCGTTCGCCCAAAGGAACGGCGCCGTGAAATCTATCAGAGAGACCCTCGAGTTCTATGGCCTTCTGGACCGCTCGGCGTGGACTTGGCTCTGTAGTATTTCGTCGTGGTTCGTCGTTGTCGTGATGGTTTCTCTTGGCACCTGCATGAATTCTGGTTGGCGGGCAGATGCGGTCGTTCGAGTGCACGAAGTAATTCTTTTGATTTTCGGGATGATTGCGACGTTCATTGGTCCCCTGGCATGGTGCATCCTTGTCGCTATCCCACGCTGCAGAATCACCTTGGGTGCTCACGTCGTACAGGTGGTTTTCTTTTTGCTAGGCTGGCTCCTGACGATTCCAGCTTCAGGGTTTATGGAGTCGCAACATTTGCCAGGATGGTTTCTGGATTGATATGAGAGACGCGAAGGCGAACAAGGCGCTGGAGACGAATGCCGACTCCGCTTCGCTGCGTCGGCATCGCTCAGCTTTGCGTTGGGCGGCGTTCGCACGCACATGAACAATCGACGCCTCATCAAGTTTGCGGCAGTAGTTCTCGTGCTGATTGCCGTCGCGTTTGTATTCACGCTCTCGGGAATTCGCGACCCGCGGACTCGCATCGAGCACGAGCATGGCCTTCGTCTTCCAGCTTCCGCTTCGGCGTTTGAGTGTCGCGGTGATGCCTCGCGGGGTTTTTTC
>JBGARF010000029.1:0-150574 GCA_044230345.1 Limisphaerales bacterium | reverse complement strand
GACCGAAGGGCTGGCATCCCTCCGGGATGCGATCGTCTGGTGGAACGCGTCTCCGGTGGTGTCGTCGCTCCGCTCCTCAACCACCGGCTAATGGCCGGCAAGCCTCCGGCTTGCGCGCTTTTGGTCCAAGCAGGTTCATGAGAAGCGGCCCGTTCATTTCTGACCTGCTCACGAGACATGAACCGGACATCCCCCCTTGCTCTTAATCCTGCTCTTGCTCTTGCTCTCTTCGGGAGGAGCAAGAGCACGATTAAGAGCAAGAGCAAGAACCGGAGGGGCGGTTCATGGGGAGAAATCTTCGCCGCAAACTTCGTCGTGAACTTAATCAGGCGGATTCGAATAAGTTGGGTAGCCGATCAAGTTTGCGAAGAAGATTTGGCGGCAGGTTCATGGGAAGCCGCCCGTTCTTTTCAGACCTGCTCACGGGCCAGACACCCCTGGGGACGACGGTGGCGGCGTTGGCGTTTGATGTTTACCGCATGACTTCCAGTTCGTTACAGTCCGCTTTGCCGCATGGACAACGGTTACATGATCGAGGTCGAGAACTTGACCAAGCGCTACCCCGGACGGGTGGCGGTGGATCAGGTCTCCTTCGCTGTCCAGCGCGGAGAAATCGTCGGCCTGTTGGGCCCGAATGGCGCCGGCAAGAGCACCATCATGCGGGTGCTGTCCTGTTTCATGCCGGCTTCATCCGGCTCCGTCCGGGTGGCGGGCTACGACGTCTTTGCCGAGGCCGACGAAGTCCGGCGGCGCATCGGTTACATGCCCGAGAACAATCCCCTCCACCGGGACATGCGGGTTCGGGAATACCTCAAGTTTCGCGCCGCCCTCAAAGGCCTGAGTCGGACCCAGGCGCGGGAACGAATCGACATCGTCCTGCAACAATGCGGCCTGACCGACGTAACCGGGCGCATCATTGGCCACCTTTCGAAGGGCTACCAGCAGCGCGTCGGTCTGGCGGATGCCCTCGTGCATGAACCGGACCTCATCATTTTGGACGAACCCACCATCGGGCTGGATCCGAACCAGATCCGGTCCGTTCGCCAGCTGATCAAGGATCTGGCCGGCCAGCACACCGTCCTGCTCTCGACTCACATCCTGCCGGAGGTGGAAATGACCTGTAACCGGGTGCTCATTTTGCATGAGGGCCGGATCCTGGCGCACGACACGCCGGACAACCTGCAGCAGCTGGTGGGTGCCCACGGGCATGTGGTGGCGGAGATTGCCGCCAGCGAAGCGGACCTGCGCAACTGCTGGGAGACCATGGCGGAAGTGGAGCACTTCGATCTTTCCGCGGCCGAAGGCGATTACATCCGGTGCGCGTTGACCGCCCGGGCGGGTCTCGACCTGCGGCCGATGGTCTATGACCTGGTCCGGGAGCGCGGCTGGCGCCTGCGCGAACTTTCCCGCAGCCGACATTCACTGGAAGACATCTTTGTCCGGGTCACCCGGCCGGATCGAGAGGAAACCTGATGCGCACGTTTATCGCCCTCGTTCGTCGTGAATTGGCGTCGTTCTTCCTGTCGTGGACCGGCTACGTCATCATTGCCGCGGTGTTGTTCCTGTTGGGCTTCAGCTTTGAAAGCATGCTGCAGGGCCTGAACGCCGAGCCGACGCCCGTTCCCATCACGCAGCTGATTTTCGGGACGCTCTATTTCTGGCTGGTTTTGTTGGTGGCGGCGCCGGTGGTCACCATGCGTTCGTTTGCCCAGGAAAAATCGACCGGCACCTACGAGACGTTGATGACGACGCCGACCGGCGAAGGCCGGGTGGTTCTGGCGAAATTCACTGGAGCGCTGCTGTTTTTCATGGTGGTTTGGCTGCCGTTGTTCGCCTGCACCGTCATCGTGCGCCATTATACGAACGACCCGACCGCCTTCGACTGGGGCACGGTGGTTTCAACCTATCTGGGGATTCTGCTCATTGGTGCGCTTTACATGGCGATTGGCGTTTTTGCCTCCGCCCTCACGCGCAGCCAGATTATTGCCGCGATGGTCAGCCTCGCCATCGGCATTTCGGTTTTCATGTTGAGCTTTCTGTCCACGCGAATGGCGGGGGACCAGACGTGGAGAGGGGCGTTGGTGGCGCACATCGCCCTGATGGAGCACATGAAGGATTTTTCGCAGGGCGTGATCGATACGCGGCCCGTGGCGTTTTACCTGAGCATGACGGCATTCTTCCTGTTCTTAACCCTGAAGATGGTCGAAAGCCGCCGCTGGAAATAGGGAACTCGCGATGAGCGCCAACGACAGCGACAACACGCCAGCGCCGGTGAGTTTCTCCCGCGGCCGAAGATTCAGCCTGAGCCTGAACACGCTGGTGGCGATCCTGGCGGTGACCGCGCTGGTGGCGATGGTCAACTATCTGGCGGCCCGCCATTTCAAGCGCTGGAACTGGGCAGAGTCCGCACAGGGAGCTCTGTCCCCTCTGACCCTGCGAGTGCTCAAGGCCACCACGAATGAAGTCAAGGTCACCCTCTACTTCGACTCCACCGAACCGCTCTACCCAATGTGCGTAAGCCTGCTCAAGGAATACGCCAACGCCAACGATCGGTTTGTCCTGCAACCGGTCGATTACGTCCGCGATCCGGGCGCCGCCCAGGTGGTGAAGGCGAAATACAACCTGAGCGAACGCACCGATCGCGACCTGATCATTTTCGAGAGCCGGGGCCAAAAGCCCGCCATGGTCTATGCCAGCCAGCTGTCCGAGTACGACATGCAGCCCTTGCTGAACATGCAGACGGAGGAGATCAAGCGAACCCACTTCAAAGGCGAACTCCTCTTCACCTCAGCCCTGCTGAAGGTCATCACGCCCCGATCGCTGAAGGCCTACTTCCTGGACGGGCACGGCGAACACAACCCGGAAGGGAACGACAAGGTGTTTGGCTATTCGCAGTTCTGTGATGTTCTGGCAGAGAACGCCATGAAGTGGGAGAAGCTCCAGCTGGACGGTCCGGGCGACGTCCCGGCGGACTGCAATCTTCTTATCGTGGCCGGCCCACGCCAGGCTCTGTCACCAGAGGCTCTCGACAAGATCGACCGCTACTTGAAACAAGGGGGGCGCCTGTTTGCGCTGTTCAACAACGCTGGCCTGTTGCGGTCGAGCGGCCTCGAGCGCGTGCTCGCCGGCTGGGGCGTCGTCGTGGGCCGCAACGTGGTCTATGACGACAAGAACTCAGCCAGCAGCGAGGACGTATTAGTGAGCCGCTTTGGCAATCACCCCCTGATCAAACCGTTCCCTGGCACCCGCCTCTATCTGGTGCGCCCTCGTTCCATCACCAAGGCACGCTCAACCGGCGCGGACGCGCCCCAGGTGGACCTGCTGGCCACGACTGGACCAGAAGGCCGAATGGTCGCGGATATCCGGTCGGACGGACGCAGCTACCGCACGCCGAACGATCCCGTGGGCGAAATCCCCTTGATGGCTGCAATCGAAAAAGGCGGGCTTCGCAACGTGAGCGCAGACCGGGGCGCGACCCGCATCGTCGTGACGGGCGATTCCTATTTTCTGGGGAACGAGACGATCGACAACGCCGCCAACCGGCAATTCGCGACCCATGCGTTGAGTTGGTTGATGGCCCGGGACGATTTGCTGGTGGCCATTCCGCCCAAACCGATCAAGGAATACAAAGTCACGATGACCAAGAGCCAGCTCTCGGCCGCGCGCTGGCTCCTGCTCGGGGCCCTGCCCGGTTCCGTTTTGGTATTGGGCTGGTTCGTCTGGCTGCGGCGACGCCGATGATTCGAAGAATGACGAATGAGATGGGATTCCCGATTGCCGATTGCTGATTGACCTGATGGATCGATTGAAACACGCATGAAATGGAGAACCACCTGGATGCTGGTCGGCGTTGCCGCCGCCCTGTTCGCGTTCATCGCGCTGGTGGAACGTCGGCTGCACACGACCTCGGACCAGCGTCAGCCGCCAGCACGACTGTTTTCATTTCAGGCCGCTGACGTCACCAATGTCCAGCTGCGCATCACCAACCAGCTGGCCCTCCAGGTTGAACGCGAGCCGGCTGGAACCTCCTGGGCGCTGTCCATGCCCATCGCCTACCCGGCGCTGGGTCCCGCCATCGAATGGCTGTTGCGATCGATGGAAGAGCTCGCTCCGGCCACCTTCATCGCGCCCGAGGAATTGGCGGCCAGCAAGCGTAACCTCGCCGAGTTCGGACTCGACATCCCGGCCGCCAGCGTGACGTTGATTCAGGGCGGAAAAAGAACGGAACTGGCCTTCGGGGCGAAGACACCCATTGGCGACCAGGTGTATGTGCAGGTCCCGGATCGGCCCGGCGTGTATCTGGTCCCGGCCGAGCTTTACGACCGCCTGCCGCGCAGCCATCACGACTGGCGGGACCCGATGCTGTTCAACTCGGGGGACCTTCGCTGGAGCCGCCTCGACGTGCGGGCGCCCGGACGTGGCTACACCATCGAAGTCACCAACCGTGCGCTGACCCTCACCCGACCCACCGTGGCGCGGGCAGATCCGGCCAAGGTGGGCCGGATGCTCCAAGCGGTTCGGCACGCCCAGGTCACGCAGTTCATCACCGATCATCCACGGGCCGACCTCGAATCGTATGGCTTGGGCCCGCCGGAGCTCGAAGTGGCCTTTGGCATGGGCACCAATGACTTGGTGATCGTCCAATTCGGCCACAGCCCCACGAATGACTCGTCTCTGGTTTACGCGCGTCGGATGGCGCAGACGAATATCGTGTTAACCTCGCGGGAAATCGTTGACGCCTTCCAGACCACCTTTGGCGAGCTGCGCGATCTTCACCCGCTCACCATCCCCGCGACCGGCATCGACAGCATCGAAGTGATCGGGGCCGAGTCGTTCACGGTGCATCGGCAAACGAACGGATCGTGGACCATCGGCGACAACGCCGCGGCCCCAGCGGTGCCGGCCGACCTGGCCGTCATGCGGGATTGGATCAATGATCTGGCGCGGCTGGAGGGGACGATCGAGAAGGACGTGGTGACCGACTTCAAGACGCTTTACGATCTCGACCCGCCGGCCCGGCAGTATGTCTTGCGGGTGGCGCAGACCAACGCTGCGGGGACCATCAGCAACGTCGTGGTCGGCGCGTTGCACCTGGGCAGGCGCCAGGCCGACAAGGTCTTCGCCCGTCGGCCCGACGAGGTCACGGTCTACAGTCTGGCCCCGAAGGACGTGGCCCGCCTGCCCTACGCCGCCTGGCAATTGCGCGATCGTCGGGTGTGGTCGTTCACCACCAACCAAGTCGGTCGATTGACCATCCGGCACGGCGGCGTCAGCAAAACGCTCCAGCGCAATCCCTCCGGGTCCTGGTCCTTCGCGGAAGGAACCGAGGGCATCATCCCCAATTTCGCCCCGCTCGAGGAGATGATGTATCGATTGGGCGAGCTGCGGGCCAATGCCTGGGTCGCCCAAGGCACGGACCGGAAGGCCGCGTATGGCTTCCAGGACACCGGCGATCAACTGGTGATCGAACTCCGGAACGGAGACAAGCCGCGCCAGTTCGTCCTCGAATTTGGCGACAAATCAAAACCGTCCCCCACCAGCCTGCCCTACGCCATGGCGGTCGCCGACGGACAAACATTCATCTTCGAATTCCCGCCCGCCCTCTACTTCGAGCTGCTTCGCCACGTCATCGTGCAGTATTTTCCGGCGACGGTGAAGCCGTAGGGGCGGTCATGCAGGTTGTCATGCAACTCGCCGGCATCCGGAACAAAACGGTGCGTCATGCCTGACTCCCCTTCGAACCGTCAGGCGGAGGTGAAAACGCGCCCCGTCCGGTCGCGCGGGCTCAGGATGTTTTTCACCACGTTCAAGTGGTGCCGAATCTCTTTGTTGCTGGTCGTCTTCGTCATCGTCGTCCTCGGGCTTTTCCTCAATCACGTTGGGCTCCCGGACTGGGTCGAATCCCGGTTGCTCCGGACATTGCAGCAGCAAGGCTGGGAGGTGAACTACAGTCGCCTTCGCCTGCGTTGGTATCACGGCGTGGTAGCGGAGAATCTTCAGCTGTGGCGAACGAACGCCACCGCCGGACCACACCTCTTTCTGCCCCGGGCTGAGTTTCGTCCACGCTGGAGTTCCCTCCCTCGTCTCCAGGTGGAGTTCGATGGGGTGGCCTTGGAGGACGGTCGCCTGATCTGGCCCCTGCCCCTAACCAATCAACCCACACGCACCCTCGTCCTGAACAACCTCAGCGGAGAGCTCTTGTTCAATCCTGGCGACTGGTGGGAGTTGACCCGACTCGAAGCCCTCTGCCTCGGCACCCAGGTCCGGATTCGCGGCGACATCACCAACGCCTCCCTCATCCGGGAATGGAAACTGCCTCGAGCCACCACCGTTCCCCAGCGAGCACCAGGCGAGGCAGGCCATCGTTTGTTGACCGAACTGGAGAAGATCCATTTCCGCGGCCAGCCCTCGGCTCAAGTCATCGTGTCCGGTGATGCCCAGAACTGGCGGGCATTCGATATCAGCGTCCGATTGACGGCGCCGGGCGTGGAATCGCCCTGGGGCGGCGGCGGCAATGTCACCACCATCGCCCGAACCGTCCCTCCGCCCACCACCAACGATCCCGTGCGCCTCGCCCTGCACATCACCGCGGAAGAGAGCCGCACCCGTTGGGCGGACGCAGCACAGCTCGACCTCAAGCTGCAACTGGAGCCATCGCTGGAACATCTCCTGCCCACCAATGGCACACTGTCCGCGCAACTGGTCGATGCCAGGGCGGAATGGGGACGGGCTCGCCAGCTCTCCATTTTTGCCCGCGGCCAACCGGAAGGTCCCCAGGCCCGGGAGCGCGTTACCTGGCTGGATGTGACCGGCGATCGCCTGGAAACCCGTTGGGGCAACGCTGAACGGTTGATGGCGATGATCACTGCCCGGCACGGGCCGACGAATTATCTGCCCGCCCGGACGGAGATTGCCTTGCAATCGCACGAGCTGCGCACGACCTGGATGACATCGCACTGGGCCCGGGTGGAAGGACGTCTCGAGCTGCCCGCCATGAATGCGCTGCAGCTGTCCGATTCGAACCGAGTCTGGCTGGATCGAATCACCAACCTGCCGTTCTCCGTCTCCGCCACCGTCAGCAACACCGTGGTCGAAGGGATCGTGCTGGATCGAGCGACCGCGTCGGTCGACTGGCGCATGCCCGCCGCCCGCGTTTCCCTGAATGCAACCTCCGGCGAGTCCTCCGTGATGACCGAACTCACTGGAGATGCGGCCACGCGCGAACTCGCCTTTACCAACGCCACCGTTTTGCGTCCGGCGGCCTTCGCGCGGTTTCTCTCCACCAACGCCCAGCGCTGGCTCGCCGCGTTCGAGTCCGAACGCGCTCCTTCCATCGCCAGCCGGGGTCGGCTGGTACTGCCGACCTGGGCCCGTTGGCCTGACAACTGGCAGGCCGAAGTCCTGCCGACCCTGCAACTCGAAGGCCGGCTGGAAGCACCCGCTGTTTCATATCAAGGCATTGCCATTGAGCGGGCGCAGGTTCCATTCGCCCTGAGCAACGAAGTCTGGCAGTTCAAGGACCTGCGCGTTGAACGATCCGAAGGTGCTCTTCGCCTCGATGCCCGGGCCGAGGAACTCACCGGACGTTTCGAAATTGATCTCTTCAGCGAGATCAACCCGTTGGCGCTGAAGCCCGCCCTGACCAACGCCGCGGGCGTCTTCGAGATGTTTAGCCTTTCCAACCAGCCACCGCGCGTTGAGGCGCACGTCGCCGGCAACCGACGCGATCTGTCGTCGCTCCATGGCCACGCCAGCCTGTTCCTGACCAACGCCACCTTCCGCGGAGTTCCCGTCCAGGGATTGACCGCACAATTGACTTATACCAATCAGTGGCTGGCCATTCTCCAGCCGATCCTCATCCGCGAAGGCGAACGCGGCACGGCGGACGGCATCGGGATCAACTTCGCGCATCCCCGTCTGCACCTCACGAATGCGAGCGGCCGGATCAGCTCCCTCGCCCTCGGGCAGGCGATCGGCCCCATCACCAAACGCACGCTCGAACCCTACGTCTTTGAAGTTCCGCCCGATGCCCGTGCCGACGGATCAATCCCGCTCGGCGGCATCGACCACGGAACCGAGGACATGCGGTTCGAAGTCGATGGCGGGAAATTCCACTGGAACGTTCTTCACTTCGAACGCCTGAAAGGGACCGCCTTGTGGCGAGGTGACGAGCTGACCTTGACCAACATCAACGGGCTCTGGCACGGCGGCTCGCTCACAGGTTGGGCTCACTTCGATTTCGAAGCACCCCGCGGCGGCAGCATGGAATTTGACGCCAGCTTTAATCAATGCGCGCTCAAGCCGATCGTCCGCGACTTCCAACGCGGCCGGAGCAACAGCCTGGATGGCACCATCACCGGCCGCATGCGCGTCACCCAAGCCGATGTCAACCGCCTCAATAGCTGGCATGGCGACGGCCACATCCAGCTCAAGGAAGGCTTGATCTGGGATATTCCTCTGTTCGGTTTGATCTCTCCAATCCTCAATACGATCGTGCCCGGCCTCGGCAACAGCCGGGCCAAGGAAGGCCAGGCCACCTTCACCATGACGAACAGCGTGATCCACTCCCGCGATCTCGAGATCGTCGCCAACGCAACACGCCTCCGCTACGACGGCAGCGTGGACTTCGACGGCAACGTCGCCGCCCGGGTCGAGGCCGAACTCATGCGCGAGATCCCCGGTATCGGTCGAATCATCAGTACCGTGTTCTGGCCCGTCACCAAGCTCCTCCGCTATTCCGTCACCGGCACACTGTCCAATCCAAAGCTTGAACCGACCAATCCCATCTCAACCATCCTAACCCTTCCTCTGAAGCCGTTTCAGGTGATCAACGACCTGCTCACGCCCGAAAAGAAGGAGAAAGAGCCCGAGCCCGGGAAGTGATTCCCATTGGCGCTTGGCGCTTCCCATGAACCGAGTTGACCCCGCGTCCATCGGCCTTTCACAATCGCCGCGCATGAATACGCGGACTGCGAAAGGGGGTGAATGACATGAGTCGTGAACAAATTCTCAAGCTGACCTCGCTCTCGTCCTGTGCGGGTTGAGCGTCGAAGCTGAGCCAAAAGGCCCTCTCGCAAGTCTTGCGACAGATCCCATTTCGAACGGACCCAAATCTCCTGGTCGGCGCGGCCACGGCGGATGATGCCGGGGTTTATCGTCTCACCCGGGAATTGGCCCTCGTCCAGACGGTGGATTTTTTCACTCCCATCGTCGACGACCCCTTTACGTACGGCCAAATCGCCGCTGCCAACGCACTTTCGGACGTCTACGCGATGGGTGGACGTCCCCTGACTGGCCTCAATCTCATGGGCATGCCCACCGACCTGGTTCCGCCCCGAGCCATCAACGCCATCCTGCGCGGCGGTGCCGCCAAGGCTTTGGAAGCCCGCTGCACCATCGTGGGCGGGCATACCATCCGCAGCCCCGAGCCCATCTACGGCCTCGCCGTCACCGGGTTGGTGAATCCGAAGTATCTCCTGACCAACGCCAGTGCACGTCCGGACGACCGCCTGGTGCTGACCAAGCCGCTCGGCACAGGCATCGCCACGACCGCGATCAAGCGCGGTCTCGCCAGCCGCCGGCTCGCGGCCGTCGCCATCGCCAGTATGAAACACCTGAACACGGTCGGCGCAGTCCTCGCCGAACAACGCCTGGTCCGCGCCGCCACCGACATCACCGGGTTCGGATTGCTGGGACATCTCGCCTCACTGTGCCGCGCCAGCAAAGTGGGAGCGCGTCTGCAAATGAGCAAGGTCCCAGCGCTCTCATCAGAAATTCATCAGCTGATCGAAGCCGACTGTGTCCCAGGCGGCACGCGCGACAACCTGCGAACGGCGGGTGCCATCACGCGCTGGCGACAAGTGCCCACCTCACAGCGCGTCCTGTTGGCGGATGCGCAGACCAGTGGTGGCCTGCTCCTCTGCGTTCCCCGGAAAAACCTGACGAAGGTCCTGTCCCTCCTCCGGCGCCACCGCACCGCGGTCGCGGCTGTGATCGGCGAAATCTTCGCGGCTCCACAGCCCCGCATTGAGGTCGAGCCATGAACCAACGACTTATTCCTTCGGTCGAACGGCTTCGCCAAGCCGTGGGAGCTATTGACCTGCCCCGACCCGTCGTCGTCCGCCTGATTCGCGAAGAGTTGGCGGCCATTCGGACCGAGGCCAGGACGCCCGGATTCGAAAGCATCGTCGAACGGATTCTTGGCCGGGCAACCTCCCTGCGCCGCGCGCGCCTGCAGCCAGTCATCAACGCCACCGGAGTTATCATTCATACCAACCTGGGTCGAGCCCCCCTTTCGTCGGCTGCTGTTCAGCGCCTCGCCGCAGTGGCTGCCGGCTATTCGAACCTGGAGTTTGACCTCGAATCCGGGGCCAGAGGATCCCGGTCAGCGCTGCTTGAACGGCAGCTGGCCTTGCTGGCTCGAGCCGACGCCGCCGCGGTGGTCAACAACTGCGCCGCCGCTCTGGTGCTCCTCCTTCGTTGCTTCACCCGGCGTCCTGTCCGCACCGAAGTCATCATTTCCCGCGGGGAACTGATCCAGATCGGCGGCGGCTTTCGCGTGCCCGAAATCCTCGAGGCCAGCGGCGCATCTCTGCGCGAAGTCGGCACAACCAACCGGACCGAGCTCGCAGACTACGCGCGCGCACTCAGCGCTTCCACGGCTCTCATTTTGAAGGTGCATCGAAGCAACTTCTCCATGGAAGGGTTTGTCGCGGAAACGTCGGTGGCCCAACTGGCGGCGCTCGCCCGAAAGTCCCGCATCCCATTGGGTGAAGATTTGGGCAGCGGCGCATTGGTCGATACCGCAAACATCCGGGGACTTCCGCACGAGCGGACTCCGGCCGAATCCATTCAGGATGGAGCGGACTTGGTCTGCTTCAGCGGCGACAAGTTGATGGGCGGACCCCAAGCCGGAATCATTGCCGGGCGGGAACGCTGGATCGCCACGTTGAAGAAAGAGCCGCTGTTTCGGGCGCTGCGCTGTGACAAACTCGTCCTCGCCGCGTTGGAAGCCACCACAAATCACTACCTGGACGGCAACGCCGCGGATACGGTGCCGGTCATTGCTCTGGCGCGAACTTCCCTCGACGATCTGCGAGCCCGCGCCATCCAGCTCCAACAAGGCTTGGCCAGCGCCGGGATAGGCCCGGCGACCGGGCGATACGATTGCCGCGTGGCCGCCGGACGATCCCGCCTCGGCGGTGGAACCCTCCCGAGCGGAGCCCTAGACTCCGTGACGCTCGAATTGCGCCCACGCATGCCGGGCAAAGATGCTGCAGCCCTGGCAGCGGCACTTCGACACGGTCTCCCTCCGGTCGTCGCCACCATCGCGGGGGGATGGCTGAAGCTGGATCTTCGCACCGTCCTTCCGACCCAGGACACCGACTTGCTAAGAGCGATGGTCACCGCCATCCAAGGCATGGAATGACTCCAGCGCTGAACACCGATCTCTTGATCGCCGCCTACAGCCAGGGCCTCTTCCCCATGGCCGTGGACGCGAAAGGAACGATCGGTTGGTTCTCTCCGGACCCGCGCGCGATTATTCCGCTGGACGAACGCTTTCACGTCCCGCACGGGCTGAAGCGCACGCTCCGAAGATGCCCCTTCACGATTTCGGTCAATCAGGACTTCGCTGCGGTGATTGGCGCCTGTTCGAAGGCGCACGGAGAAACGTGGATTTCCGATGGGATCCGGGAAGTCTATACGGCATTGCACCGGGAAGGCCGGGCACACAGCGTCGAGGTGTGGGAGGGATCTGAACTTGCCGGCGGACTTTATGGCGTTCACCTGGGGGCGGCATTCTTCGGTGAGAGCATGTTTCACCGGCGAACGGACGCCTCCAAAGTTGCCTTGGTCTGGCTGGTCGAGAGAATGCGGGCGCGGGGATTCACGCTCCTCGACACGCAGTGGACCACGGCACATTTGATCCGCTTTGGCGCCTGCGAGATCCCACGCAGCCGGTATTTGCGACAACTGTCTGCCGCCCTGGCCAAGCCGTGCAACTTTGTCTAGTGCCTTGGGACCCGCGTCAGTCCAACGCGGCCCCTCACCAATCGACCGCGTCTTACGGAACGATTCAGTTGGGCGGCGGACGGTTGCGCTGCAAATTCTTGCGAAGGCCGAGGCGTGAGGAGCGAGAGCGTATTGAGATGAAATACGTAAGCGACGAACAACGAAGGCCTTCGCAAGAACATCAAGCCAACGGCTGCTGACCACCTGAATCGTTCCGGCTTAGGGTGCAACCAGACGATAATAGCGGGCGGTTCCGTCTGCCGGGAGCGTCAGCACGTTATTGCCCGAGAGCTGCTGGGGCACATTCGTCACCTTGGTCCAGATGGGCGCACCCAACGAGGGCGTGGACTGGAGTTCGAACCCATTCACGATGGGCCACGAGACCCGCACCGATCCCCCGCTACGAGTGACGAACAAAGCCGGCGTGGCAGCCACCGAGGTGAGAATCGTGGCGCTGTTGTCGGCCGGATTCAAATCCACCTGATCCGACCCCACCGTAACCCGGTTGACCATGGTCCCGACCGCAGTGGCCCGGGCAATCATGGTCACCACCGCGCTGCCGCCGTTCGGGATCGAGCCAACGTTCCAAGTCAACGTCCGCCCGACCACACTCAGGGAACCCGTCGAACTAGCCGCACGAACGACCGAAAGGCCAGCGGGCATCTCGTCCACAAAGACCACCTCGCGCGCCGTTGCCGGGCCGCGATTGGTCACGGTGAACGAACACGGGAACTCACTCCCCACAGCGATTGGACTGGGGGCAAATGCAGCGAGCGAGAGATTGGCGGACGATGTCACCGGATCCGAAGTCTGGATGCGAATGCTCCAGCCGCCAATGCGGCCCGCATCCTCAGCATTGTCGTCAATCACATACAGGCTCCAGACGCCGTTCGGGTCCAGTCCGACAAATGTGCCCAGATCTGTGTTCGTATACGGAATGCCCGGGGCAGGCGCCGGGAACAGGTCGGCCGTGCCAAGACCGGCATAATTCGTCGGCTGGTAGGTCCTCGACGCCAGGGGTCCGGCATCTGGCAGCTGGTTGGTCGCCGTGTTTGCGAAGGTCAAGGTCAGGTTGGACGCCGGCTGATTGCCACCCGCGTCGGACATCAGCGTCACCTTTTCTCCGGACGGCGACACGAGCAGGATATCGACATCATCCGGGAAGGTGTGGGTGAAGTTGCTGATCGTCACGCTAATCGCCGTGATTTGGCCACCCAGATTGTCGACGTAAATGGTGGAGGGATACGGATTCGCCGGAGCATTGTCATTAATCGTGATGGGCTCCGAACTTGTCGACGTCCGGGTGGCCTGCCCGCTCAGCGTAAAGGCAAAGGTTGCCGAGCCAATCGTGGTCGCTCCATCGGTCAAGACCAAGGTGGCAACCACCCGATCGCCACTGTTGCCATTCGCCGTGAAGGTGTAGTTGCGCGACACGGCAAATCCGCCAGCCACCAGAACACCGTAATTCTGCGATCCGCTGGGCGCGCTGACGCCATTTCCCGCGAGCAACGTTCCGACCAGGTTCGCCGTGTTGCCGGAGCCTTCGTTTCGCAGCGCGAGCGACACTGTGACCCGTTCGCCCGGATCGATGCGCGAATTGTTGGTCAGACTCTCCGAGACCAGAGTGCTGCCCGCCGCCACAATCTGGCTAACGTCGTTGTCCACAATGGTGACAATGGTATTCGTCAACGTGCCAAGGCTGGTCCCACCCGTGGGGTTCGACAGGGAAACCACGAAGGTCTCCGGGCTTTCGATCAGCAAATCCTCCAAGATTTGAATCGCCACCGTCTTGGAAGTCTCGCCGTCGGCAAAGGCCAGCACATTGGTCGTGCTGCCAAAGTCCTCTTCGCCCGCCGCAGTGCCGGAGGTGGTGGAGTACTGCACCGAGGCAACGCCCGTGTTGCCGTTGGTTCGGAGGACCGTCAGCAGAACGTTCGTGGCGTTTTCCGTCACTTGATAGCTGGCCGATGCAAACACAAACCGGCCGGCGGCAAAGTCATTATCAACGATGGAGACGACGGTGGTCGCCGTGCGCAGGCCCGAATTACCGGTGACATTGCTCAGGTCAATCGTGAAGGTTTCCGTCGCCTCATTTAGGTCATCATCGTTGATCGCGACCCCAAAGGTAAGAGAGCTCTCGCCCGGGCGGAAAGTCAGGGTGCCCGAGGACGAAGTGTAGTCCTCGCCCGGCGTGGCCGTTCCGTCCGGTCGGATCGAATACTGGACGGTGGTAACCTCGTTGGTGGCGCCTGTGCGCAGCACAGTGACCAAGACCCTGCCGCCAGCCACCCCTTCATTCACCAGGATGGAACTGTTCGCAAACCCAAGGCCGCTGTCGTCATTGATGATGATGAGCGTGGCATTGGGGACTACTCCGAGGCCACCGGCCGATGGCGTACCGAGGGAGAGATTCACCGTCTCAGGATCTTCACTCAGCGAGTCGTTAATCAACGGGATGTAAACCGGCAACTCAGTCTCGCCTTCGGGGAAGGTAAGCGTCCCCACCGCGTTCGTGTAGTCGGACCCAGCGACCGCCGATCCATCCGTCGTCGAGTAACCAATGGTCACGTCCCCGAAAAGCCCGCCCCGGCGGAAGACCCGGACCATGGCATAGGGTTCAAATTCATCCACCAGATAGAACGGCGCATCGAATTGGAACGTCCCCGAACCCGACATCGATCCGCCGTGAATCCGCGCAATGTAAGCCCGCTCCTCGCCATCGAAGCTGGTGAAGCGTCCGCCGATCACGATTCTTCGATCATCTTGAATGACGGCGACGGAGATGCCCTGGTTGGCGCCCTGACCAAAGTTAATGGTGGTGTCGGTCTTGCCATTTTGATTGAGACGAGCGATGCGGGGCCGGGTCACGTCGTTGAACCGGGTGAACTCGCCGACTGCGATGACTTTGCCATCGTATTGCAGGGCCAAGCCGAGCACATCGGAGTTCGCCCCGGAAACCGCATTCTGGAACAGCGTGTCCAGCGAACCCGACGCCTGCAGCCGCGCGAATCGTCCGCGAACGACTCCGGCCACCCGGGTGAAGGATCCGCCGATGACCATGGCACCATCGGGCTGGAGGGCGATCGCCCGAACCGCACCGTTTGGCCCCTGGCCCACGTCGAAGGAAGTATCAACCGCGCCGTTCGCCAGCAGGCGGGCAATGTTCGGAGCCGCGGCGCCGTTGACCGCGCTGAACGTGCCACCGATGACGATCTTGCCGTCCGGCTGAACCGCCACGGCCAGCACTGTTCCGGCAACGCCGATGCCAGGATTGAAACTCGTGCGAACCGTGCCGTTCGAATTCAAAATCGCGACGCCGGGGCGACTAATGCCATTAACCGCGACAAACCCGCCACCCAGCACCACGCCGCCATCGGGAAGAGCCGCCAGCGCCAACACCGGCGCGTCAGCGCCACCGCCTGGATTGAAGAATCGGTCAAGGGTCCCGTCGGACAGGAGCCGGGCTATGTAGGCCCGGTTGGTTCCTGCAACCTGGGTGAATTCACCGCCGATGACAACCCGGTCACCTTGCAGCGCCATGGCCCGAACCGGAGCGTTCGGACCCTGGCGGACGTCGAACGTCTCGTCGAGCGACCCGTCGTTGAGGAGGCGCGCGACCCGGGTGCGACTGACCCGGTTCATCATCCGGAAGGCACCGCCGACCAGAATGCGCCCATCCGGTTGCAACACCAGAGTGTTGACCGCATCGTTGCCTCCAGCGAGGGCATTGAAGCTGGCATCCAGGGAGCCCGGTGGATCACCCAGCTCTTCGTCGTCGAGAATGCGAAGCTCGGCTTCGGTGTAGGTGCCGGTAGCACCCGGGCCGGAAAGCTGCAGCGTCGCAGTCAGCGGTCCGGTATTATTCGTGTTGTCCCGCAACGTGACAACAAAGTTGGTCGTCAGCACTCCAGGACCGAGCGTCAGCGATCCCGCCGGGAGGATAAAATGCGTATTGTTGACGGCCGTGCCGTTCGCAGCCGAGTAGTTGGCCGTTATCGAGCCGCCCGATCCGCCTTCGCGGACGACCGTGATCCAGACATTGGTCCCCCGCTCATCCGCCTCGAAGACCGCACGGCTGAAGGAAAGCCGCCCCACGCTGTCGTCTTCGGTGATGGTCAAGGTGCCAAATGCAACGCCCAGCGTTCCAGCGACGGACGGGCTGGACAGACGCAGCGTCACTGTTCTCGGCGATCCGCTGACATTCTGATTGTCCAGAATGGGAATGCGGACGATCTTGGCCGTGGAATCGCCATGCACCCAGGTCAGCGTGTTGGTGACCCCGGTGAAATCTACGCCGGCAATCGCCGTGCCGTTGGTTGCCGTGAAACGAACGGACAATTCACCAACCGATCCGCCCAAGCGTTCGACCAGTATCAGTGCAAAGCCCGCGCCCTCATTGGTGGAGAACGAGGCGGTCGGAGGCGACACCGAGTAAAGGCCCACCCGCCCAGTGGGAATGTCGTTGTCGATAATCCGGACTCGGGCTTCTGCCGTGGAAGTGCTTGCTCCCGGCGGAATGGTGGCTCCACCGGTGGCGTTCGTAATCACCACGATAAAGGTCTTGTCCGGCTCGAGCACCAGATCATCACGCAATGGGACGTTAAACGATTGACTGGTGACTCCAGAGGCAAAGGTCAAGGTCCCGCGAGTTGATGTGTAATCGATGCCCGCGAGCGCAGATTCATCTACCGTCTGGTAGTGAACAGCCACTGGCCCAACGCTGCCATTGCGGCGGAGCACGGTAACTCGAGCCGCGGAGGCATTCTCATTGGTGGTGTAGACTGCGGTGCTGAACTCGAACTCACCCCGGTTGAAATCGTTGTCCACAATGGTGACACTCGATGCCGACCGGCCCAACGCGCCGCCGGTCAGGATCAACTCGCCGCCGAGGTAGAGCCCGGAAAACGGCGCAGTGACACCCAACTCGAAGGTCTCGTCTCCTTCAATCGACGAGTCTTCCACAATCGGAATCTCGAAATCGTAGCGCTCGCCGATCTCGCCATGGAGCAGAGGAGCTCCCAATCCACGAAATGCGCCAAAGAACCATTGCATGGTTCCATCGGTATCCTCGTAATCAATCCCACCGCCCTGGGCAATCCCGTTGGTCGTGCCCAAGGACAGGATGATGGCCCCCAATTGACCATCCACGCGTTGCATCGGGACGGTCAGGCTTGGGGAGTTCTCGTCGACCGTATTCTGGCCATAGACAAACTCCACATTGCCCGGCCCCGGGGTGTAACCTCCCACCAAGCGAGCGAGGTTCGCGCGGGCGCGTTTCTCGGCACGGGACCAGACCGGGTTCTCGGTCCGCAGGTATTCGCCACCAGGCCCAAACACGGGGATGAATTCCTCTTGGGGAGGCCCGGCGAGTTCCACCGACTTGTTGCCACCGACCTGAGTGAACTGGCCGCCGATCATGACGTTGCCGTCGCTCTGCAGACCAATGGAGTTGACAGAATTCCGCGGCTCGCTGAAGAGGTTGTTGATGATGCCGGCAAATTGATTGTAGGCGGTGTCGAGAAAGCTCGTGTCGACTTTTCCGTTCGTGAAGAGGCGGGTGAGTCCGACCCGTCGCGTGTGATTAAACTCAGTAAACAGGCCCCCGACCAACGCCTTGCCATCGGGCTGAAGGGTGATCGCATAGACCGTGTCGTTCGCACCGGCGCCTGGATCGTAGTCCACATCGAGCGAACCATCCGTCGCCAACCGAGCCAACCCTGAACGAGCGCGAAAATCAAAAGAAACGAAGGAACCACCGATCAACAGCTTTCCATCAGGCTGCAGCGCAATCGCCTGAATCGACCCGTCTGCTCCGCCACCCGGTTCAAACGTCAGATCCACAGCACCGGTAGCCGTCAACCGCGCCACCCGGCTGCGAAATTCGCCGGCAAAGGTCATGAACTCGCCCGCCACATAAATCCGGCCCGAGGCCACGGCCACGGCCAAAACGGGACCGTCAGCCCCAGCCGCTGGATCAAGCGAGGTGTCAACGCTGCCATCGGTATTGAGTCGGGCCACGCCATACCGCACGATTCCGTTGATCTCAGTGAACTCTCCCACCACCACAACCTTTTCATCTGACTGGATGGCGACTGCTCGCACCACTCCGTTCGCCCCAGTGCCGACCGAGAACGTGGTGTCCAGCGATCCGTCGGTATTAACGCGAGCGATGCCATTCCGCTGGAGATTATTGTAAGAGGTAAACCCGCCAACGACCAACAGCTTGCCCGCGCTGGACGAAAACGGAGGATAGATCGCGATACCGCTGACGAAATCATCCGCGCCCGTGCCAGGCTCGAACGTGGTGTCCACCGAGCCGTCGGTGTTGACTCGCGCAATGCGATTTCGCGGGGCCGAATTGTAGGCGGTGAAATCACCACCGATCACCGTGCGATTATCCAACTGAACGGCGACCGCACGAACGGGGTTGTTGGCCCCAGGCGCCGGATTGAATCGTGGCGTGGTGGTCGAAACGTTGTCGCGATTCCACTCTCGATCCAAAGAACCCGCCGGGTTTTCTTGATACAAAATCTTGATGTTGGCTACCGAGTTGAAACCCAAGCCCGGATTCTGGCCGCCTTGCGCAATCAGTCGAATTCGCAAGTCCTCGTTGAACTCTACTACATCGTCATCCAGGATCTGAATGTTGACTGCTCTTCGACCCTGCCCCGGCGCAAATGTCAGCAGACCGGACGCGACGACGAAATCACGGGTAGTCGGAAAGTCAGTCGTTCCATCGGTATAGACCGGGTTCGGGTAGGTGGCGGCGGTGAAATGAGCGAAGTCAGACCCCGCAGACAACGGATAACCGCTATCAGATCCGATCAATTCCCAACCCACCACACCCCCGGAGCCGCTGGGATGGAGCACGTCGACTTCGATCGTGCCGTCATCCTCGTCCACCGAGTAATTCGCCCGTTCGATGACAAAGTTGGTGCCAAAAACTTGAGGACGTGCGGCCAAATTTCCACGATTGATTTCAATGATGGTGATATCCGCGGTTCCAGCCGCCGGACTGATCAGTGGCTCCTCGAGTTCCAGGCTCTCGAGGGGATCAAGGACAGGAACGCCCAAAGTGATACTGAAAGTTTTGTTGCCGGAGAGAACGCCGTCACCTTGCACCGGAATGACGATCGTCTTGCTCATTTCGAAGTCATCGAAGACCAAGGTCCCGGCGGCGGGCAAATAGTCTCCGCAAAACCCGTCGAAGGGAACCGCCTGATTCGAATTGGTGTCACCGCAAACGCCAGGAATGTCGATCGTATTGAACGGAACCGACACTCGTCCGGCAGAGCCCAGATCCCGGACCACGGTGATGACCACTCCTCCAACCGATCGATCATTCAGCGTCGGCAGGAAGACCGGGTTCACGATTCCAGCCTGGAACGTCTCGTTTTCAGTTCCGATATAGGCAGTCCGACTGAATCCGAATGTCCCGGAAGGAATGGTTTGCGCTTGGGCACGTGAAGCCGCAGCGGCGAGCAGAAGAAAACACAACGCTCCGGCGGCCAGCCGTCCTTGGCGGGACCTTGTCGACGATCGGATATGACTCATACGTGGTTAAACTCTACTACGGTTAGTCGTTTAGCGGACCGGATCAACCCGGAGTCGGTAAACCCGGCTCGCGCCTGTCGACGGGAGTGGGTCCTGAATGTTCACCGGGGAGGTCTGAGGTCCATGAACAAAGTTGGTCAATACCTGCCACGTCGTGTCGCTGGTCGTACTCTTGTATTCAACCGTGTTGACCGAGTAAGCCAGCGCACTCCAGCGCAGGATGGCCCGGCGAACCGGGGCGGCGGCAAGAGAAACCGAAAGCGTCGCATTCTCAGGCACGTAAATTGGCTCAGGATCGTTGGCGTTGACGATGCCGTTGCCATTCGAGTCGAGGTCCTTACTGCGCACCAGCGCGGAGTTGAAGGTGTAGGTCCGGCCGGTGGAGGCGTAGAAGATGTTCGTGCTGCTGCGCGGCCCGGCGTAGGACGAGACCCAGCGGAAGCGCCCATTCAAGGCACCATCGAGCTTCTCCACCGACACATTGGCGTTCGCGTAGTAGATCGTGAAGTTGGGGTCGATCGAAAAGGCCCGGTTGTAGTTGGTCGCCGTGTTCAGGAATTCCAGATAATCGACGTAGATCGCGTTGGACGCGCCCAAGGCATGGAAGACGAACAAGCTCTGCGCGCCGCCGTCGAAGCTGAGGCTGCCCACCGCGAGATTGTTCGTGAAGCCTGCGCCCGTCGCTCCGCGGTCCTGGCCCGCCCACGTGTGCTCGGAGAGGGCGAAGCGCGGCACCACGGAACGCAGCGTCGTTCCCATTAAAGAGCCGGACGACGGCACTCGCAGCAGCTGGAAGCCGTTGGTCACGGTCCACGTGTTCGCCCCTTCAAGACCGCCGTCCTCCAAGCGGTTGGTGACAGAAAGCACAAGGGATCCGGCATTGATCACCGAGTTGGACGCCGCCACGTTCTGGGCGTAGATGCGAACTTCCGAGGGACTGGAAAGCTGGGGAGGCGCACTCTCCAGCGTCACGAGCGGAAACACGCTCGTCACATTTCCCGAGAACGTCACAAACACGTTGGTCAGAAAATTGGTGGAGGCGATGTAGGGAGCTCCGGTGAAATTAAAATCGACGGCATCGATTCCGAGCGGGCCGCCAGTGGCAGCAATGTATCCGGGATTGACCGTGTTCTGAGCTCGGATGGCATGGGTGGCGGCGAAGTTGGTGCCGCTGTTGACATAATTGACATAGGGCGTCGGCCGATCGGTGCCAATGGCCTGAAGGCCGGACATGTTGATCACGCCCTGATTCGTGAAATGAAGGAGTCCAACCAGATTGGAAGCGCCCAGGCTGTAACCAAACGGCAGGTTGAGGCCGTTGATGAAGTCAACGGACGTTCCCTGAACGCGGAACGACTTGCTGATGTTGAGCGAATCGTAAATTTCGTGATTGGTGCCGCGAACGGAAAACTCGTTGATCGCGACCGGCAGTTCCGCCTGCAACAGGCTTTCAACAATCAGCACATGAAAGATGACGTTGTTGGTCTGGGTTCCGGTCGGAGTGGTGATGAGCTCGGAGTTGTTCCAACGCCCGGACCAAGCCCGCACCTCGCCGCTGAAACGACGGACGCTGGTGGGAGCGATGTTGGAAATGAGGAGACTGGGCTGCACCGTCCCGACATCGAAGTTCAAGAGCGGCGCGTCAATGGTCGCCAGACGATTGGAAACAAGGTTTGAAGCCTTGATGATGACCGCAGACTCTGAGCGGATCCGGGTCTGATCCAAATTGACCTCATCCCCGATGATGGTCACTCGTCCAGGAACATTCGTAACGTCATAAGCAATGCTGCCGGTTGGACTGGCCCCAAGCGTGGACACCCGCGCCGCGTACGCCGTGTAGAGATTGGTGACCGAAGTGTTCGCGAACTGCGGACCTGAGACCAAATTGTTGGTGTACGTGCTGTTGGCCGGACTTCCCGCCGCGTATTCGAACGGCTGAACTCGCGTGGCAAGCATCGTACTAGGACGCCTAGTTCCAAATCCGAGGTTGCGGGAGAGGAAAACATTTGTGGTCGCCGCCAGATCGTCCATCAGATAGACGGAATTGGTGGATGTCTCCTGAGTCGCCACATCGAACTCCGTCGTGTGGAACCCGACGACGGCAGTGGCCGGGCTGCCAAAGAAGCGCACTTCCGTGCTAGAGAGCGGGTCGCTGCTGACCGGGTAAAAGACGATCTGCACCACCGAGTTGGTTGCCGACAGCCGGGTGCGATGAACTGCGGCGGCATATCCGTTGGTCTGCAGTCCCGACGACAAGTTAGTGCCAAAGAAGAAGAAACCACCCGGAACAACTGTCGAGTTGGTGAATTGGAACCCCAATGAACGAGAAATGACATCGTGTAGCGGCGACGACGGGCTGGGCAGGGTGAAATTGGCCGTGCCCGCCCCGGTGAGGTCGAGCTGGGGCCGGTTGCCACGCAGAAAATTGTTGGTGCCTTGAGCCCAGTAGATATCTTCGATCCCGACGTCGTTGACGTAATTCGAAACTCCCAAGGATGATGAAAAGATACCTCCATTTACGTCGGCCGAGGACGAGCCGGTACGAATGCCGATGCGCGGGACGCTGATTCGCTTGCCTTCGAGGTGGACCACACCATGGGAGCCGGAGGACAAGGGACCCTTGCTGATGATATTGGTTGCCTGCACCTGCAGGATGCTGGCGGTGGAATCACTGATCAAAGTCTGGCCACCAAAGATCGTGGAATGATCGGTAAGAATTGATCCCTCGTTCACCCAGGTGTCCATGGTGAAGCGAAACCCATTGGTATTCCGATGAAACCGGACGCCCGGGTCAAAAATCATCCGACCTGACGTGGTGTTAGTGAAAACGGAAGTATTCAGGGAGTCATAGGGGACCAAGCTGAAGACGTCAAACAGCGAGCGGTTGATCCAAACCTTGGCGTCAATCCGCGGCGCAATGGCAGGCGGAGAGACCAACGGCGCGTTGTTCTCGTAGACAGGCAAAGTTGCACCCGACGCAGGGCCGACCAGGGCCAAGGGCATCAAGGCCGAGGCCAGACCAAGAAATCGATTCATGTGTTGGGAAAATTCCATACCGTTATCTGTTTCTCCGCTGGGTAGCCAAGTTCCTCAGATAGTCGAGCGACAAGTCCGGGAAAAGCGGGTGCTGGAAAACCGGATAAACAACCGGCGTTCGATCCGTTCCATCGAAGGAACCCCACGCGATCGGAACTGGGAAATCGCTGTCGAGGCTTCCCGGCTCACCCAATGTGTAAGGCAACACATCATTGAAGGAGATGACGATTCCCGGCGGGATCACTCCCGGACCACCGATGCGACCAGCGATGGCCGTATTGAGCGCTGCATTGTTGTTCCAACTCGCGGTTGTATTTCGCCAATAGAGCCAAGGCACTTCAAGCACCGTATCCGCGTCTTCCACCGCAAAGATGATGTCAGGGCGCAAGATGGCCCGAGCAACCTGTTGACGCATCACTCGGCCATTGGTCGCATTGATGAAGGTATCGACATACCGGTTGGTGATGGGAGTGAAGGTTGTTCCCAGGATCGAATCAAAACTCACCCGTTTGAAGGTCAGCTTGTCAACCCCAGGACGCAGCGCGGTGATGGCAAAGCCAGAGATGACATTGGTTCCGAGAACGTTGGTAATCGCAACGTTGGTCAAGCCAACGATGTTGGTCCCGAAAACCGGGCCCCACGGGGAGCTCTTGGACAATGCGGTGGAAGGAACGACCGTCGGCAAGAGCGATTCAACGACCACATTATTCGGGCTCAGCAGAAAGCGGAGACCACCGATGTCGTCCCGGGTAAGCCCCCGGTAATACTCACCAGCGCCAAGACCGCGACCGCCAATGAAAAAGCCGGAGCCATCCGGTGATTCTCCGAAAACCAGATCAGGGTTACCAATTCCACCTGCGACCGAGCTGTAGGGCAGGCGCAACGGGTCCAGAGTGTACCATTCGGCCGCGCTGGCCCACTCGCCACCCTGCGGTCCAATGGCATCATCGATGATGTAATTGTAGAGCACGCCGTTGACGTAGCGGGAGGGCTGGATGGTCACCGGGTCATAATTCATCTGGACGACCGCGTAATTGGTGAACGTCGGCCGAGCCTCGCGGGAGCGGAGCCCAAATACGAATCTTTCCGGATTCGCGAAGCCCAACTGCTCAAGCAAGATGGAAAGCGTGACCGACTTAAGGTCAATCAATCCCAAAGCAGCCGCATCGCCATTCTCCGCCTTCGTGTCCAAGGGATACTCGTCGAGCGTTTCGCTCATCGCTGACGCGGGCGGCAGAGAATTCAGCATCTCAATGGCGCGCTCCACATCCGCCACGCCGTTCGTCCCGAAGTATCGAAGAAAGGTCGAATCAAAAGCGTAGGTGACGATGGGGATGTTCATCCGGTACGCCTCAAAGGCAAACATCGGACCTCCAATGTCGCCCGCCAACGTATACCCCAAGCCCCGTGGGCGTCCGTCAAAACCCGGCGTCTGCCATGCTTCGCCACCGTTGGCACCGGTTTTGAAAGGGCCAAGCAGAGAAAACGCGCTCGCGGGCAACGCCGCCATCACCATCAACGCCAGGCAAAAAATCGGTCTCAAAACTCGAATCATAGGCTATTATTGCTGTGCGGCGTTCGTTTGATACACCTGCGAAAAGAGGTCAAATCCACTCGCCCCGGAATAACCGGACCAAACCGCAAGAAATCTTCCCGACCCAACGGCAGAGACAGACGGCTGATACTGACGGCTCGGGCTTGTCGTATTCACCGGCAGTTCCTCACCGACCGGCAGCCCGTTGCTCAGCGCCCGACCGTATACTCCTTCGCGCGAGCCATCCTGGCCAACGCTCGTCCAGACGATGAACTGCGTTCCACCACCCGAGGCCGCTCTAGGTGCGTATTGATCGCCCGACGTGTACGCATTGATCAGAACCGGTTGGCTCGCTGGCCGGCCGGCCGCTTCAAACACCCGACCGTAGACATTCCACTTTCGGCTCAGCGTCGCCTCGTGTTGGCTCCAGTAAACGCCGAATCCGTTCGAAACTGGAACGACAACCGGATTGGCGGAGGCGCGAGAGGAGTCTTCGCCCACGGCGAATTCGTCACCCACCGCTTCACCAGCCGAGGTCATTTCCCGCGCATAAAGGCTGATCGAAAAATTGTCCGTGGAACGCCCGGTCAATGGTCGTTCAGAAATCCAGACCACCAGAAGGTTTCCGTTGGCGAGCAAGGTAGCCGAAGGATCGCGCTGATTGAAGGCGTCGTATTGATTCACGCGGACTTCCGACCCAACCCGGGCCCCGGTGGCATCGAAGCGCTGAAAATAGACGTCCCGCATCCAATCGCCGGTCAATCGAACCGGACGCAACACGTCGTTCGTGGTCGAACGGAGGCCATTGTATTTCGTTTCGCGCACGAGCGCCCAAGTGTTCGTATAGGCGCGGCGGACTCCGTGATACACCACAATCGAACCGCCATCGGGCAACGGGACCAGCGAAGCCGCTCCGGCATGCTCGCGCACTTCGGAGATTTTGTCCTTAAACTTGTAGGTTCGCGTCGCGGCCTTGTTCTTGAAAATCCCCGACCAACGGACGGTTTGTTTTACGTTCGTGACGGTGGTGCTGGGGCTGACCTGGATCTCACCGGAAGCCGGAGCGCCGGACGGGGAGAGGATGCGCGCATAAAGCCCGGAACCACCGGCAGTGGTGGCATGCGTTTCCCAAGTGACCAACGCGTTCCCCCCCGTCAAAAGAGTCACCTGCGGTTTTTCCTGATTGCCAGCCGTGGTGGCATTGACGCGAATGGGATTTCCAGTGCTGACCAGGTCAGAACCCAGGAGAGCGGCCGCAATTCCCCGCCCACGTCCCGGGCCTTCGATCGTGTTGTCCTCCCAAACCACCCAACCGCCCGTGGCGTTGGCACTAACCGAAGGCCAAACCTGCTCGCCGCTAGGCTTGCCCAATGGGGTGGATTCACCACCGGCGCGGACGATGGTTTGCGCCTGGGATGATGCGACCGGATGAAGGCCCAGTGTCAGTCCAAAAACGGAAAGCACGAGCCCGGTTCGAGCCCACTGCGGAGGTAACATAAGTTCAAATAGATCTACTCGCCGGTGTCTGGTTTGTCTACGACTAGTTCCAATCCCTTGGCCTGTGGAGGGACGGCCATCGTTCTCGCCGGCGACAGTCCTGGGCCGGGGCTGGCTGCATCGCTGTTTCATGACAATTGGCGGCATGGTCGGGCAACTCCAGTTCAAAAAAGGGCCTGCTGAACAGCCGGGGCCTGTTCTTCCAAGGCGGCGCGCATGCCGCGAAAACCCCAGCGTTCGAAAAGCACCCGCAAGACGCCCGCATTCGGCTCATTTATCCGCAAGCTTTCAAGATCCACCGCCTTCGATACGGGAAGGAGGCCAATCAGCCTGCGGTTGCGGAGCAGGCGGTCAGAACTGGTCCGCAGAGCGTCCCGCAGGCGCTCCGATTTGACCTGCTCAAGCCCAGCCATCAGCCGGTCGATGGTTCCGAACTGCTGCAACAAATCCGCCGCCGTTTTCGGACCCACGCCGCTGACGCCCGGAATGTTGTCCACGGCGTCGCCAATTAGCGAAAGCCAATCCACGATCTGTTCGGGCTGAACTCCCGCTTTCGCGACGACATCCTCTGCGGTCCAAACGCGCTCCGTCTTGTCATTCGGATTCAGCAAGCCGATGCGCGCGGAAACCAACTGCATGAAATCCTTGTCGGAACTGGCAATAACCACCGGCATGGTCAGCGAAGCCGACCGGGCGATTGAACCAATCCAGTCGTCTGCCTCAACGTCATCCTGGCACAACGAAGCCAATCCGGCGGCGGTGAGATATTCCTGGATCTGATCGATTTGCGCGCCCAAAGAATCCGGCATGGGCGGGCGTTGAGCCTTGTACTCGGGATGCTCGACCGTTCGCTCCGGAGACAGACCGCCGTCCCAGACAACCACCAGGTGCGACGGCACCAGCGTCGTACGCATCTTCTCCACCATCTTGATAAAGCCAAAGATGGCATTGGTCGGCTGACCTCCAGGGCCTTCGAGCCTTCGGATCGCGTGGAAAGCGCGGTACGCGTAGGCGTGCCCATCGACGATCAACAGTCGTTCTGACTGAGCCTTTTCCATTAGAGCATTGGCGTGCCCGGCCGGTGGTAGCGCCCTGTGCCCAGCGCCCACCGACATTCACCACACCGCGTACGTCTCCAACAACGAGTTATTGGGTGACGGCCTTCTGGGGCGGCGTGGTGCTCTGGGCAAACGGCATGTCCTCTTCCGAGTGCACGCGGTTGCCCGCCGGGTCGATGATCGTGGGGGTCACGAAAATGATGAGATTCCGCTTCTTCGTGTTGTTCGATTCGCTGCGGAAAAGACGTCCCAAGAACGGGATATCTCCCAGCAACGGCACCTTGTCCTTCACTTTGGTGCTGTCATCGGACAACAAACCGCCCAAGGCCACCGTTTGGCCATCCCAAACGATTGCACTCGTCACGACCTGGCGGAGACGGAAAATCGGCAACGGAGTAATCTGTTGCAGCGGGTTACCAGCGCCACCGGTTCCACCAACGGACTGCGCTTGAGCGGAGAAGAGGCGTGCGGAATCCAAATCATAGCCAATGAATTCCTTAATGGTCGGGATGATGGTCATCTGAACCGTGTAGCCATCCGCCGAGACAAACGGAATCACGTCCAGAACAGGACCGAGTTCAAACGTGTCAGCGATGGGCTGAATGGTCGAGCCAACGCCGCCGCCACCAGTCGTTCCGCCGGCGACGGTCGAACCGCCCCCGCCCGACGTCTGATTCAGATCCAAGTCCGTCACAATGTAACGAACCTCGACGGTCTTAATCTGAGCCTGACGTGCACTCAAAGTCGTGACTTTCGGAGCGGTCATGAGATTGACACCCCGACGCTGTTCAAGCGCACGGATGACCACCCGGAACTGCGGATCCGTGAGAATGCCAGTGATGGTCCCGATGGCCGGGGCATTGACGGCGTTCCGCAAGCCCGACGTCACCAAATTGTCCGAGGCACTCGGAAGCGTGGTTCCAGGCGACAGGCCAAGGATTTGGCCTGAAATCGGATCCGTCGCCAAAGGTCCGGGGAACACACCCGTCGGATTGGCCGCTGACCCGGACGAACCCGGCGTTCCGAAGGAAGGCGCCGTGCCGCCTTGCACCCCGATGCCACCGTTTCGCATCAACGTGTTGCCCAAGAGCCAGTCAAAACCGAGCGACTTCAAGTCTTCCTGCAGAATTTCGAGGAACCGGGCCTCGATGGTCACCTGCGGTGGAGACATGTTCAGGACCTGCATCGCTTGCTCGATGATGTCGAGCTCCTGAAGCGTGGCCCGAACCATGAGCATTCCGAGGCGATCGTTGAAGAAGATAGCCTTGCCCGGCGGCGTGAAATCAACACCGGCCGTAGTAAAGAACTGGCGAGCAACCAGAATGATCTGGTCGGACGGGGTAACCACTGTCACGTGGTCGATACCAGCGCCCAAGCCGAGCGTGCTTTGACCAGGCTGTCCGGGCTGGCCCGGCTGTCGTTGCGGCTGCTGTTGTTGGCCGCCTTGGCCACCTTGGCGCTGACCAGCCACGCTGACACCGGCATACTCCGCGCCGCCGCTCGATCCGCCGCCCTGTCCGCCTTGGTTGCCGCCGCCACCGCCACGGCCGCCACCACCACCGCCACCACCGCGGCCGCCACCACCGCCACCGCCGCCCCGGCCACCACCACCGCCACCGCTCGAATTGCCACTCCCGGTTCGAAATCAAAAGCGACGACACCCTGCATGCCCTGCATGAAGGTGTTCGGGTCAATCTTGAACCAACGGGTATGCAACGGAACTGGCTCGGCGGCGCGCATCGAAAACACAATCGCATAATCTTCGATCGAGTATTTGATGGGGCGGTCGGCCACCTTGACGATGGCGTCCAACGCCTGGCGCAACGTCAGATCGTTCAACGCCGGCATGATGCGAATTGTAATGTTGGCCAAGTCGGCGCTGTCCGCCTCGGCTGCGGGCGCCGGCAAACCGGTGGCCGGGTCGACTTGGGGCGGAGGAGCCGGAACCGGGTCCACGTTATTGCTGACGATGAAATTAAGGCCACGCTTGTTTTGATCGCGATTCTTGACGTCCTTGCTCAATGAATCGATCACCGAGGAGAGCGGGAGTCCATCGAAAGCGACCTCGTCCAAACGGATAGAATCCATCTTCAGGTTGATGGCTTGGCGCGCCTTGCTCGTATAAACCAGGTTGGTTTGGAAGTGCTGGTTGGGAATGTTCAGATCCCGTTTCACCGGCTGAGTCCAAGCGGCTTCCACTTCAATCACCTTTTCCCGGCGATTGGCTTCGCCTGATTTCGCCGCGATGCTATTCCGCCGATTCTGGACCAGACTCAAATAATAGCGGGCGTTGTCGTTGCTGGGGTCCATCTGAATCGCCTCGCGCAACTTGGCCTCCGCCTCGCTAATCTTGTCCGCTTCGAGGAAGAGTTTGCCATCCTGCACCAGAGTGGCGGCCTTCACCTTGTTGGTATAGGCCTCGGGCATTTGGGCGATGGCCAAATCGCTCGGGCGTCGTCCCAGATTGGCGATGCGGTTGACGTCGTTGGCGCGGCGCAACTCGATCACTCGCTCATTCTTGGGATCATCCCTCAAAATGGCCGCGTAATGATCGTCGGCCGCAACATAGTCGCCGGCATGACGCGCCTGCTCGGCCAAAACCGTCCGAACGGCCGTGTTGCCCTCAACCGCCTGCTTATGTTCGGCATCGACACCGCTGCCAATCTTGCGGACGAGATTTAGTCCATCGGTGTAGAGCCGGGCGGATTCCGCCAAGGCTCCGCGCTGGCGTGCGGCCTGCGCCTCGCTTAAGCGGGAGCGCAAATCGATTTTGAGCGCCTCACGGCGCACGCTCTCCGCGACCGCAGCATCGGTGTCCGACTGTTGGGCTGGGACGGCAAAGGAAAACCCCGCCAGAATGGCGACGCAAAGAGACGTTAGTGCAAGGTTCTTCATGTGTTGATTCTAGAAATCCGCGTTCAAACGCGCCGTCAGCGGGGTGGGGTAGACGACCCGATGGTGTAGCGCTTGCCGTTTGATTGGTCGGACAATACAACGGCGCTTTCCGTAATGTCCACGATTTTGTAAGTGTCACCCTCAATCGTCACTGAACTACCCAACCGCAAGCGCGGATAGGCGTTTCCGTTCAGGGAATATTTGAGATCAACCTCATATCCAACCGCGCGGACGTACGGTTTCCCGGGGCCAAACGTGAACGTTTCGCCGCCGAAATCCTTCAGCTTGCCCACCAATTCCGTGGGCGCATCCGCCGGGCCCTTTACGGACGTGATCGTAAAGATCGGTTTGTTGGTGTCGTTCAAACTCATGAACTGCGCCGAGCGACGGCGGGTAACGTCGTTGGTCACCGTGGTGTTATAACCGTTGACGATCTTCTGATCGCCGGTTCCCGTCGCCGCGATCTTCTCGAAGGTGATGGTCAAATTCAGAGGGCGGATCTTTTCGATCTGGATTTTGGAGGGCCCAATCTCGCCGCCCGTAGCGATCTTGATTGGTTCCTGGCCGGGAGACTGCACCCAGCGGACGGGATTGAACAAATTGTGACCGCCGCTCAACACCACGGGAGGGGGATTTGCCGCTGCTTGGATGGCTTTTTCAATGGGGCCAAGATCCACTGGCTTGACGCCCTTGACCTTTTGGCGTTCGAACCCGACGGGGATGGCCTTGATGATGTCGCGTTGCTTCTGGCTCTCGCCGTAGATCCAGACTGCCGCGGCGCCCATCAGCAACAGGACCAGCACGAGAACGATCTTTTCGTAGTGCTGGCGAAGGATTCGTTTGACCTGCTCCATAACGCTTACTGGGCCTGCTTGGCACCTTTCGGACCGTCCTTCCGGGTTTCCTCGGCCCGCACGACATAAATCAGCAACGTCGCCTGAAACCGGCGTTCGTTCAGCACGGTAACAGCCCGGTCACCACCACCCTTGGCGACGGTATTCACTCGATTAATGATGCGTCCACCCGACTTCTCTTCGATCGCCTCGACCTGCACCGATTTAACGACCATCCCAAACGGAGACGCCGCCAAGTTCTGTAACACCGTGGCGAGTTCGGCACTCAGGCATTGAAAGGTGACTTCGTAAGGGCTGATGATCGCCCCCATCGCCGTATTGGTCGTCACCGACCGGGTGTGATAGTCGCTTTGGTGGGTGCTCTTCTCATCGTCGCCAGAAACTCGCGACCGTCGGATATTCACCAGCGGATTTACCCGCGATTTGATCAAAACATTGGCGATCGCCTGCACATCCGCCATCTGTTCGGGGATGGCCGGAAAGGTTCGAGGATCAAAGTCGACCCGCGTGCGCTGCTCTTCGAAAGAAAAGGCATATGTCGGGCTCGGAGTTTCCACCCCCGCGCTTTTGGCCGACTCCCGCAGTTCGTTGAGCAGCTTGTCGCGGAATTGCCGAAAACCGAGCCCAGTCACCCGTTCCACCGGCGGGGCGGCGAAAAATTTACGCATCCGATCCACCGCCGCACTCACCCGCTCTGTCTCGCGCCGGGCTGCGTCGACGTTGGTTCTGGCCGGGAAAGGATCGAGATTGTAGAGCCGCGTCAGCTTGGTCTTGTTTTCCTCCAGCTGTGCGTCGAGATCCGTGTTCCGCCCGATGGCGGACCAGGTGTAGAAAATCCCCACCGCAAGCAAGGCTATCGCCACCAATCCGCCGACGGCCAGAAACAGGTTTCGCTTGATCCAGAGCATGTCAGAGCTTGATGGGGCGACCCAGGGTTACGTTGACCGTAAAACGAATGGTCAGGTTCGTCGAATCGGATCCCGTGATCTCGCCGGTCACCTTGGTTTCATTCGCATTGGTGCTGAAATAAGCAGGTCGCGAACGAAACTCCTCCGCCACCGCTTCCGCCAGGATGGTATTTGCCTCGGCTCGAACGCTTCTCAGGTTCACGCTGGCACAGGTCAACGTCAGCGAAGCGATCGAATTAGTGTCACCACCGGACGACGCACCGGACGCGGCAGCCGCCCGACCTCGCCTTGGAGGAGGGGTCGCGGCGGGAGCGTCCGCCGGCGGCGGGGTTGCTGTGGCCCCTGCAGCCGCACCGACACCCGGAGCATTCGCCACCATCCGTTCAATCCAAACTCCAACGGGACGTCCAAATTCAGCCTGCTTCTTGGTTTCCACCGCGATCAACGCCTCTCGCATCGTGCCGAGCAAAGCGCCCCAGTTGACCCGATCGCTGCTCCAAGCCTCAAATTGAATCGCCTCATTCTCGACCTTGGTCAGCGCGTTGTTCGCGTTCTTCAGGCTCTGCTCACTTTGCTCCAAAGGCGCAACTTTTGCCTTCAGCTTGCCCAAGGACTCTTCCTTGTCATTCGCCACCTGGGAAATGAACCAGCCGTAAATAAAGACGATGAAAACGAGGCAGAAAACGGACGCCGCCAAATACGGCTTCTTCTGATTGAAAGCCTGACGCTGCAGCGAACTCTTCGGCATCAGGTTGAGCTCGACCGGGCAATGCGCCAGGTTCCGCAGCCCAAGACCGACGACTTCGCCCATCGAATGCGCGACCTTGGCCAGTTCCTCACGATTGAGCTGCTCGTCCAACTGCAGGTTGCGCAGCGGATTGAAATACTCAACCGGCAGGTTCAGCTTTTCCGAGAAGAACTGCGCCGTATACGGCATGCTGGTGGCGCCCCCGGAAAGGAACAGTCGATCTGGCGGAGATCCGCCCTGTTGCCCACGGTAAAACTGGATCGTTTGATTGACCTGAATGTGAAGCCGGGTGAGCACCTGACGGGCGATCTTGGAAATGGCCGCCTGATGGGGGTTCTCCGGCTCCTCGTAGGCGCCGCCCAGACTGACGAAACCTTCCTCGATCTTCAGGCGCTCTGCTTCGTCGTAGGACAGCTTGGATTCCTTCGAAAAGTCCTGCGTAATGGCGTTGGCGCCAATGTTGATGCCGCGCGCGTAAACGTTGCCCTTTTCGAAGAAAAGCAGATTGCTGGTCTTCGCCCCAATATCGAGGAGCATGGTGCAACCTTCCAAGTCTCCGTAATTGTAGCGGAAGGAGTTGCACAACGCGGCCGGCGATACGTCGACCAATTGCAGCCGCAAGCCCACCTTGTCGGCGGTGCCGAACAGTCCTTCCACGATGTCGGACTTGATCGCCACGAGCAGAACTTCCAGGTCGCCCGAGGGAGCAGCGCCGAGGATTTGATAATCCCAGACCACTTCCTCCAGAGGAAACGGCACGTTTTGCTGCGCTTCGTACTGGATGATCTGCGTGACCTTGGAGGTATCGACGGGCGGGAGCTTAACGAACTTGGAAAACGTGTGGTAACCCGGCGCGCAGATGTTGACGTTGCGGGAGCCAAAGGATTTTTCAGCCAACAGGCCTTGAATGGCCTTGACGACCGCCACCTCCCGCGTCGCTTCCTGAGTTCCATCCTGCCCCAGCGACCTGAAGCCGTATTGCTTCAGCATCAGGCCACCGGCCTCCGTCAACTCGAATTCAGCGAGCTTGAGATTGGTGGCCCCAAAATCGACCACCAAAAATGATTTCTTGTTCAGCATCTGTCACCATCCATCAGACACCTTCCAGCACGAGCAGCTCGCAAACAAAGCTCTCGCCCCGGATCGGTCACGGAAAGTCCGTGGTGATTACAAGGAACGATACCCGGGGTCAAACAGAAAAGCGTCTTGATCCGGAATGTTGAACCACGCTACTCCCCGATTAAAAAATTTCATCTGGAAATTTGCGTCTTGAAATACGCAATGGTGGATTTCAACCCCTCCGCCAAATCCACCTTCGGCTCCCACTTCAGCCATCGACGGGCCCGCGTGATATCCGGCCGACGCTGCTTGGGATCATCCTGCGGCAACGGCCGAAAAACGATCCGGCTGCGGGAACGGGTTGCCTTCAGGATCGCCTCGGCAAATTCCAGCATCGTCATCTCCCGCGGATTCCCAATGTTCACCGGCTCCGAATGGCTCCCCATCATCAAGCGGTAAATGCCCTCGATGAGGTCCGAAACAAAACAAAAACTGCGCGTCTGCCGACCGTCGCCGAACACCGTGATCGGCTTGTGCTGCAACGCCTGGCTGACGAATGCCGGCACCACTCGCCCGTCCTTGATGCGCATCCGCGGACCGTAGGTATTGAAGATCCGCACAATCCGCGTCTCCACCTGATGTTCCCGGTGGTAGGCCATGGTCATCGCTTCGGCAAAGCGCTTCGATTCATCGTAACACCCGCGCGGCCCGATCGTATTGACGTTGCCCCAGTAGTCTTCCTGTTGAGGGTGCACCAATGGATCGCCGTAGATCTCCGAAGTCGACGCCAGCAAGAAACGCGCGCCCTTGTTCTTCGCCAGTCCCAGGGCCTTGTGCGTGCCCAAGGATCCCACCTTCAAGGTCTGGATGGGCAGTTCCAGATAGTCAATCGGGCTGGCGGGCGACGCGAAATGCCAGACATAGTCCACGTCGTCGTGCAGAAAAAGGAACTCCGTCACGTCTTGTTGCACGAACTTGAAGTCCGGATGACCCGCCAGATGATCGATGTTGGCCACCGAGCCAGTCACAAAATTGTCGATGGCAATGACCCGATGACCGCGGGCCAGCAAGAGGTCCGTGAGGTGGGAGCCCAAAAACCCAGCGCCACCGGTCACGACGGAAGTTGGTTTTGAAGTCGATTTTGAGCTCGATTTCGGGGTCTTCCGGCGGGGTTTCGCGCTTGCCATGGGCCTCTCTTAAAGCTTCAGCAGCCCGGGATCAACCTTGATCGACGATGACCAAAGACCGCGAAGGCCAATCGTGCATCGACCGCCAACGGGCATTTACTTCGCGCCGTCGCCGGTAATCACGACCGGGATTGTTCGCCAGAGGATTTTCAAGTCGAGCCAGATGGACCAGTTATCGATGTATTCCAAATCCAAGCGGACCCAATCCTTGAAGTCCTTCACCTTGTTCCGACCGCTCACCTGCCAGAGGCAGGTCAGGCCTGGCTTGACGCTGAGGCGCCGCCGGTGAGCCGGATCGTCGAATCGTTGCACTTCGTCGACCGGCAGCGGACGCGGCCCAACCAGGCTCATTTCGCCCCGGAGCACATTAAAAAGCTGGGGCAATTCGTCGATGCTGTATTTCCGCAACCATCGACCCACCGGAGTAATTCGGGGGTCATTGGTGACCTTGAACACCGGGCCGCCCATCTCGTTCAGCGCCGCCAATTCCTGCTTCAGCTGCTCGGCATTGCTCACCATGGATCGGAACTTCAGCATCATGAAGGGCGCACCGTTCAGACCGCAGCGACGCTGGCGGAACAGCACCGGCCCGGGGGAAGTGAACCGGATGGCGAGCAAGGCGAAGATCCAAACTGGTGAGGAGACCAGAATGAGCAGAAAGGCTGCGACGAAATCCAGGATCTGTTTGAACACTCCCTGCCAGGAAGCCTCCGGCGCGGAGCGAAAGACCAAAACAGGCCGGCCGTTGAAATCGTCAATCGCCGTGCGGGAGATCTGGGTTTTGAAAAAGTCCGCCACCAACCAGGCCTCTACGCCTTCAATCTCACAGGCTTGGATCGCTTTCTCCACCTGGCCAAAGTAGACATGCTTGGCATTGATAATGACCCCGTTGGCCGAGGTCTGGTGCAGCAGGTGGACTAGATCCGTCATGGTTTGATCGTTCAGATCCAGCTCGGCCAGAACGTCCAGATTTTCCGCGCCCGCTCCCTTGAGTTCTTGCATCAGCCGTTGGGTGTCTTCCGGGGCCCCGACCAGGATGACCCGCTTGCGCATTTGGGCCCGTCCAATTCGGCTGCGGTAAACAACTCGCAACAACTCTTCGGCCAGCCACACCAACAGAAAGCTGATCACCCCGAACATGATGATCACCGACCGCGCCAGGTCTTCCCGGCGGAGGAACATCACCAAAATGACCCCGATCACCGCCAAAAAGCAGCTTTTCGCCAGCAGCCACAGGGTCTCCCGCCGCGACGCAAAAACTTGCCGCTGATAGAACCCCTGGGATTCCAGGATCAACGGAACCCCCGGGACGATGATCAAGTAGAGCCAATGAAAGCGGTCGAAGCTGGCAATCGGATCCAAGTCGAACCCTGGATAAACGCCGGTCACGGCCGACCGCAGGAGATGCGCGAGCCATAGCGCAACCGAGAACAACACCACATCCCGCAACTGCAAAACTTGGGTCCGAATCTGTCGATCACGTCGTAACATCCCGATCCCTTTCATGGCGCCACGGCCCGATCGGACTGCGCGATCGCCGCGGTCTGCACCGGCTTCCCGGTTGCCAGTTGAAAATGCGGTACCGCCGCCGCGATCAGCCCCGACATGCGAGCGAACAACGCGTCTTCCTGTCCCACCTCGCACTCAGCAAGGCACGCAATGTACGCCCACCGTTGCAGCACGCCTGTGGTCACCAGGTCCCAGGCCATGCTCAACATCCGCTGATTGTGATCGGCCGAGAGCCGGCCATCCGCCACAAACCAGAAAACATAAAGCCCGCGAGTCCGCACCACGCTTCCGTCCGGAAGCTTTGTCTCCCGCGTGGTCACCATCTTCATCACCGGCAATTCATACGGGACCGGACTCATCACCGGAATTCGGACCGCCGATTGCGAGTCGATTTTGAAGCCTTGTCCCACCAGACAATACTCCGGCTTGTGAATGCTGGTGCGGTCGCTGCCCATGAGGACGGCGCTCATCACCATGCGAAACCCATCGTCCGCAATGTAGCCAACCCGGCCATAGGTGGTGTCCTTCGGCAACCAGTCGAGCTCCGTGCGGGTGATGGGCAGGTTGGTCGCATGGTACCCGGACACGTTGAGTGGCAGGGGAACCGCGTTCGTAGCCACGACGTCGCCGGTTTCACCTCTAAGATCCGCCCGGACCACTTTGACCCCGGGGTTCCCCAGCCGCTGCATACCCTTCATCCGGGACAGGAACCAGCCGGTGGACCCAATCAGAATCAGCCCAACCAACAGCGCCGGCACCGCACTCTTTGTCCGCAAACCTTCAGCTTTCATGCGCTCACCGCCTTTCCAATCCCGGGACTTTCTGCGGCCCCCGAGGTGCCCTCAAGTGGAGCATCCTTTTCCCGGATCCAACGGCCGATGAGAAAAACTCCGAGCAGCGCCGGAAGGTAAGGCAGCATGCTGAAGAACCCGCTCCGATGAACCAAGTCCCCGGCCGGCTGCCCAAAAACTTCCGCGGCCATCACGATCATCATCAGGCGAACCACATTGGCCACCACCGCCATCGGCAAGCCGGACAACAGAATCAACGCAATGCGCCACGGCGAACGAAACGAAATGAACGCATAAACGATGGAAAAAATCACAATGGCGGTCAGGCTCTGCAGTCCGCTGCACGCTGCGGCCACTTCATATCGATAGTGCCCTCCCGCGTCGGACAACAGGTTACCCTGCTGGATCACGTCAATGCCCAGCACCCCACGACAAATGGTCGACGTGATGGTGGTCGCCATCAGTCGCAACGGAAAAGTAAGCTGATCCGCCACCGAACCGATCGGAACCGAAAACGCCAACAAGCCAAACGGGAGAAAGGTGGCACGCATCCAGCGCCACCCCCAAAACAAGCCGGTCGCGCCATAAATCCCCAGAAAAAACGCCAGAACAGACACCCGCGTCTGCTGAATGAGATAGCCCAACAGGTGCCCGACCAACGCCACCACCACGATGGCCAGTCCCGGCCACCAAAGTCCCATCGGCAAAACGCTCAGTCGCGCCCATCGGTAATAGATCAATCCCCCCGTCAACAGCGGCATGAAATAGGCATGGGATTCCGTCGGGCTATTGGCGATGGTCCACTGCCACCAGCCGAAAAGTGACGAAGTCTCGACGTAGCCAAGAGTGGAATTCCCATAGAAATGGAACAAGGCGACCCAGGCCACCACCAATACCCCAAGCTCCTTCAAGTAAGGCAGATCGAAATGGCCGGAGCCGCTCCCCGTCGGGGAAGCAGCCGCACCATCAAGGCTCGGAGACTTTATTGGTTCTGCCATTTGATCGCTGTGTTCAGACAGTATTGGACCCACGCCGCTCAATCAATCTGTGTTCCCGTTCCCGACCCGCTGAATATCCCATCGTTGACGCGCCGCTCCACCAGCGGAAAACACGCCTCCACACCCCAGGGAAACTCGGTCCATACCTTCAAACTCCAGCCTCTCCGGCCTCGATCGCCGCCACCGCTTCTTGAAATCTCGCCTCATCCATCGCCACCAGATGCCCCGCTTCGGGAAACCGGCCGCCCTTCACGTCCTCCGCGTATTCCTTGAAGGCCGCGATCCGCTCAGCTTGAAGCCGACGGTTTTCCTGCAGGAAATTGCGATAGACCTTGGCATGACGGGGAACCCTCTCGTCGTAGTCGCCCAGGATGTCATCGGAGAACAGGAACTGCGAATCGCAGCCGCCCCCGGATCCAAGCGACATCAGGAACAACGAGGTCTTGCGGCAGAGATAGGCCGCGAGTCGGTGCGGGACGAGTTCAATTTCAGCCGCATACGCTCCGGCGCTCTCCAGGCGTTTCAACTGTTCGTAGAGTTGTCGTGCTTCCAGTGGAGTTTTCCCAATGGCCCGCACGTTGGTCCAGGTCGAGTGGCGTGGCACCATGCCGACATGGCCCACCACGGGAATACCCTCCCTCGCCATCGCCTCGATCATCCACGGGCTGGCCGAGCAATAAACCGAGCTGGCCCCCAACTCGAGGGCGCGAAAGCCAATCCGGATCGCCTCCTCTTGAGAGGTCAACCCATGCGGAGTCGCCCCAGAGAGAAAGCTCCGCGGCGCCGCCTCAACCAACCGGGGCAGGCGCGCCTGCGACTCGGCGGTGTCAAAGCTGCAACTCAACAAATCAATGTCCGCGGCCTCAGCGGCCGCCGCTTCCTCGGGCGACTTCACGTGCACATGAACCAGACACCGCTGGCCCTTCAGCTTCCGGAGATCGTAGACCGTATACTTTTTGTTCGGACGAAGCATCGAACGACAGTGGCCACTCCAGCTCCCGGCCTCAAGCGGGAAAAGCCGCCGGGACCAGAATCGACAACCGCTGATGAACGCGGATGGATCGATTCAGAGATCGGATTGACGACCACCTCGCGAAGATGGTTCGCGTCGTCGTCTCTATCTGCGTTTATCGGCGTGAATCTGCGGTCAAGGCTTCGGACGCGGAGATCCGGGGGCTTCCCCAGCCGTTGCCATCGCCAGTGCACCGGACTAGTCTGGGTCGGTGCGAACTGCGTTCAAAGAGTGGGCCGTGGTCGTCGACCTGCTGGGTCGCGGCGAACAAATCCTTATTCTTCGCAAGGGCGGGATTGCCGAGGGCCGCGACGGCTTCCAGATCGAGCACCAGGAGTTTCTGCTTTTTCCCACTCGATACCATCAGCAACGGGAATCGGTGACTGACCCGGCTCGGGCGCGCTACGACGAACTCAGCCCAGGCTGGCCGCCGGAGCATCTGGTTCGAATTGAGTATTCCGGGCAGGTGGCCGCAAGCCGGCGCCTGGCTTGTCTATCCGACGCCGAAGCGCTGCGCGGTCAACATTGCTGGACCGACGAGGTCGTCAAGGCCCGCTTCGACTGGGGAACGGCGCAGAACATTTACGCTTTCGCCCTGCGGGTGTTCCGTCTGCCGCGACCCGTGGAACTTCCCGTGTTGGGTTCGTACGGCGGTTGCCGATCCTGGGTTGAACTGGAGACGGACGTGCAAACTTCCGGCGGAACTCCCGTGCTGGATCCCGTCGCGTTCGATCAAAAACTGAATCGGTTCCTTGCGGCCTTAAACCCGGTGACTGCGGCCAATCTCGCCGCGGACCAGCGGCCGGAATCCTCCCGATGACTCGCGCCCAACGTCCACCTCCCAACCAACGCACCGTCTTCTCAACCCGAAGGCCCGGTTTGATCCTGGCTTCCGCGTCACCGCGCCGCGCCCAACTGCTGCGTGAGTTAGTTGAGTCGTTCTCCGTGGTGACCCAGCCTGTCCCCGAAGTAACCCCCGAGTTCCTTTCACCCGCAGAAGCTGCCCTGGTTAACGCGTGTCGAAAAGCCGTCGCTGTAGCCCGCTTGCACCCCGAATCCATCGTGTTGGGCGCCGACACCGTCGTGAGCCTCGACGGAAGGCATTTCGGCAAGCCGTCCTCGCTGGAAGAAGCCGAAGCCATGCTGCGCGAGCTCCAAGACCGCGTTCATCAGGTCGCCACGGGAATGTGCCTGGTCCACTGGGGCCGGGGCTGGCGACGGCTCGTCGCCGAAACCACCGCCGTCACGTTCCGGAGGCTCACCCAAGCTGAGATTCGCCAGTATCTGCAGGCCACGAACCCGCTGGACAAGGCAGGAGGTTACGGCATCCAGGACCGGGGCCGGACCATCATCGATTCCATCCAAGGCTCGTACTCGAACGTGGTGGGCCTTCCGTTGGAACGGCTCAAACAGGAGTTGGCTGTTCTTTCGCCGATCAAGTAAGGTCTGGCCGCTATGAACATTCGGGCACTGGTTTGGATCATCCCTGCATCCGCCGCGGCCTTCAACTCCGCGCTCGTCGCCGGTGAGCCCATTCGGTTCGTGCAGCCCAAAGCCAACGACAAGCCGCTACGCTTCAACTTTGCCCCACCCAGAGCGGAAATCCGCGCCGGACGGAACGACACCGTCGCTACTCCAGCGTCAACGTCCCCCGTCGCCAGCCACCACAGCAACAGCCCGGCCGCGAACGAGCCGTCCCTGATGCGCACGGTCTCGGCGCGCACCTGGAGTTCGCTGGTCACTGACCCACCCACCGGATCGCCGGAAATCGACCGACCGCAACCCGCCCGAAAACGCCGCGCCGAAGCCGAAGTGGATCGCCTCGAATCGAGCAGTCCTTCCGGTTTGTTTTCGGGCAGCGTCGGTCTGACTCCGCGCGGACCAGGCTCGCGCAGTCTCGAAGACACAGCGGCAGCGCCCGCTTCCGGAACCGACGATCGCACCGCCCTGCGCAGTCTGCTGCCGGAAACGCCCAGCAGCCGGCACGTTTCCAGTAGCGCCTTCGGCGGGGTCGACGGAACCTTCAGCGGTTCCTTGAAGCAGTCGTACAACCAATCAGTCCGCCCCGTTGCTGCCGCCGCCTCCTCCGGGCTTGCTCGCAATCCGCTCTCCAGCAACTCCGTCGCCCCGGCGTCGAGCTTGAGTTCCACCCCCGGGCCCGCGGCCGCGCCCGACTTCGCCGAGCCGAACCCTCCCAAGCCAAATCCCAAACCAAGCCCACCGCGTCCAGTGTTCAATCCGGCTGAACGCCCGCTGCACTCGAACTTCGAGCTGCCCGCGCGACCCCGATAGAAAATCCCGTCAATCCAGACAATCGGCCCAAGCCATCCCGCTGACCCGCCCCCATGTCGCTGCTCACTCCGCAGATCCTCCGGCAGCTCGAGCAGTTCCAACTGCTGGCCGCCCGGCGCGCCCGCAGTTCCGCCCGGGGCGAGCGCCGCAGTCGCGCCCGCGGGCAATCGGTCGAGTTCGCCGATTATCGAAACTATGTTCCCGGCGATGATTTTCGCTATCTCGACTGGAATCTTTACGGCCGGCTCGACCGCCTGTTTCTCAAGCTCTACGAAGAGGAACGCGAACTGCCCGTTCGCATATTTCTCGATGCCAGCGAGAGCATGACCTTTGGCTCACCGCGGAAGTTCGATTTCGCCCGCCGAATCGCCGCGGCCATCGGGTACGTGGCGCTGTGCGGATTCGACCGCGTCAGCGTCATCCCCTTCCCCACGACCCCGGGTCCCGCTCCGATCAACCCCGCCGCGACACCCGCGGACTTGGGCGCGGCCCGGCCTGATGCGACCAGTGCAGCTTCCTTCGAGACCGCGACTCGCGCGGCGCTCCGTTCGGTGCGTGGCAAACGTTCGGCCATGGCCTTTTTCCGAAATCTCACCGCGCTCACGGCCGGCGGCAGCGCCAACCTGAACGAGTCACTGCGGCGTGGTGCGCTCGAGGCCAGACAGGCGGGCGTGGCCGTGGTGCTCAGCGATTTCCTCGACCCGGAAGGTTATGAGTCCGGCCTTGCCGCCCTCGTGTCGCGGGGATTCCACGTGGACGTGGTGCAAATTCTCGCTCCCGATGAGGTCAATCCGGGAACGTTCGGCGATCTTCGCTTGGTCGATGCCGAGACCGGCCGGATGCAAGAGGTCACGTTTGGTCGCTTTCGACTCAAGGCCTACCAGCAATCGGTGGCGAACTACATCCAGCGCCTGCGCGAGTTCTGCACCGCCCGCGGCATCAACTTCTTCAGCGCCACCTCCGAAACCAGCCTCCAGGACTTGCTGCTGAAGCAGCTCCGGGCCGCCGAGGTGTGGGGATGAATCCGCGCCGCAGAAACGATCGAAGCCCTGGCGCAGTTTAATCGTCTGGTTTCACCGGCAGCAACGTATCCGTATCCGCATGAAAACCACGCAAACGATTTGGATGACCCTGGCGCTCGGCGCATTGACCGGGCCGCTCCGCACCTGGGCCGGCGAGCCCAAGCCCCTGCCGGAGTCGGTGACCTTTTCCGAACACATCGCGCCTATCCTGTTTCAGAACTGCACCCGCTGTCATCGCCCGGGCGAAGCCGCGCCATTTTCGTTGCTGGACTACCAGGATGCGCGCAAACGCGCGAAGCAGATTGCCGAGGTGACCGCCTCCAAGTTCATGCCGCCCTGGCACGCCGATCCGGGCTACGAGGAGTTTTCCAACGCTCGACGCCTGTCCGAGGAACAGATCGCGCTGTTCAATCGCTGGCACCAGCAGGGCATGAAGGAAGGCGACCCAGCCAAGATGCCTGCCCGGCCGAAGTTCACCGAAGGCTGGCAGGCCGGGAAGCCCGACTTGATCCTGACCATGCCGGAACCGTTCGAAGTCGCGGCCGAGGGCCGGGACATCTACTGGAATTTCGTCCTGCCCCTGAACCTGCCGGAAAACAAATACGTGCGGGCGATCGAGTTTCGACCGAAGGCACGGACGGTGGTGCACCACTCCCTCTTCTATCTCGACACCACGGGCGACGCCCGGAAGTTCGACGCGCGGGATCCCAAGCCGGGCTACAACGGAATGAACCGGTCAAACCGCCAGTTTGATCTCATGGGCGGATGGGCGGTGGGCGGCGACGCCCTTTTCCTGCCGTCAGAGCTGGCGTTTCATTTTCCCACCAACAGCGATCTGGTGCTCCAGACCCACTTTCATCCGAACGGCAAGGCAGAATCGGAAACGTCGTCGGTTGGGATCTATTTTGCCGACCGGCCGCCGACCCGCAAGTTCACCACGCTGCAGCTGCCCCCGGCTTTCGGACGCCTGAGCGCGATGGACATTCCCGCCGGCGCGACCAACTACACCGTGCGCGATTCCTTCGTCACCCCAATCGATTTGGAAGCGTTCTCCGTCTCGCCGCACGCCCATTATCTCGGCAAGACGTTCCTGCTGACCGCCACCCTGCCGGATGGCAAGATGAAGACCTTGTTGAAGATTTCGGATTGGGACTTCAACTGGCAGGAAGACTACTCTTTCAAGAATCGCGTCTCGCTCCCGAAAGGAACCCGGCTGGACGCGACGATCACTTACGACAACTCCGCCACCAATCCCCGCAATCCCACGAGCCCGCCCAAACGTGTGAAATGGGGCCCCATGTCCACCGACGAGATGGCGGCCATGACGCTCTATGTCATTCCGGCACGCGACGCCGAACTGGCCGAGTTGAAACAGGCGAAGAAGCATCACGGCATCGATCTCTTCATCGACCGCGCCCTCGAAGACACCCGTCAGCGGGAGAAGGTGCAAATGGTGGTGACCATGTTCGACAAGAACACCAACGGGAAGATCGACCCCGAAGAACGCGCCGGCGTGCGCGAGTTCCTCGACCAAAGCGGCATGCTCAAAGGCGTCGCGGATGGGTTTTGAGCAGAACCCTTCATGCGCATCTTTTTATCCCTTTGCCTCCTGGGCGCCGGGTTCTTCGGCTTGACCGGCTGCTCGACTCTGACCCGACCAGGGGCAAGCTTGCCGCGCAAAGGCGACGAAATTGTCGTGGCGGGCCAGCTCTTTCATACCGGCACGCCCGTGGTGCTGTGGACTGATCCCGGCGGCTATGATGCCTACCGCGTGGAACGCCGCTTCAGCGCGCTGGATCAGTCATCGTGGGAAACCTCCAAGGTCGCCGTGGCCGGGTTGTCGACTCCGAATCGCTACAGCCTGCGCACGCTCGGATTGACTGCGGACCAGCTCGAGCAGGTACGCGGCGGCGGCTGGGATTTGGCCACCCTGCAGTCGGTGGTGGATCAGTTCGTCCTGCATTTTGATGTCACCGGCACGAGCCGGCAGTGTTTCAAGGTGTTGCATGATCTCCGCGGGTTGAGCGTCCATTTCATGCTGGATCTCGACGGAACCATCTATCAAACCCTCGACCTGAAGGAAAAGGCGTGGCACGCGACAACCTCCAACGGACGCTCGGTCGGCATCGAGATCGCCAACATTGGTGCCTATCCTCCAGGGGCACGCGGCCCGCTGGACGAATGGTATCAACCCGATGATCAAGGCCGGCCAAAGATCGTGATTCCAGAACGGCTGGGCACGACCGGGCAGCGAACACAGAAATTCATCGGGCGACCCGCACGGCCAGAGCCGGTGAGGGGCACCGTTCAAGGGCAGGATTTGGTCCAATACGATTTTACGCCCGAACAATATCGCGCGTTGATTCGCCTCACGGCGACGCTCTCCACCGTGCTGCCCAAGATTCGTTGTGATTACCCCCGGGACAACGCGGGCAATCTGTTGACGAAAAAACTACCGGACGCCGAGCTCGCCCGGTATTCGGGCCTGTTGGGGCACTATCACGTTCAGTCGAACAAGATCGATCCCGGCCCGGCGTTTCAATGGGACAAGGTGGTGAACGGAGCCCGACGACTCATGCGCGCGGGCCGTGGTTTGGACTCCGTCCGCCCGGCGACGAAACTGCAGGCGCGACCGTAGCCCGGGTCATCCGGCTCGGTGCATTCACGGAGCAACCTCGAGCCTGACCGCCCAAGGCTCTAATCGCCGTTCCCACTTCCATTTCCCGCGCCGTGGTGCACATCCATGCCCATTAACTCGAAGATGCGATCGCGTCGGGCGAGGTAGCCGGCGGAATCCAGATCGCGAGGTCGCGGCAGATCAATCAGCACCTCCGCCTGAATGGTCGCCGGCCGCCGGCTCATGACGAGGACCCGGTCGGCGAGCTGGACGGCTTCCTCGATGTCGTGCGTCACGAACAGGATGGTCTTGTGTTCCTGTTGCCAGATGCGCACCAGATCATTGCGCATCTTGAGGCGGGTGAGGAAATCGAGCGCGCCGAAAGGCTCGTCCATGTAGAGCACGCGCGCATCGGCCGCGAGGGCGCGGGCGATCTCCACCCGTTGGCGCATGCCACCGGATAGTTCCCGCGGATAAGCCCGCTCAAAGCCAGCGAGCCCGACCATCTGCACATAGTGTCGAACCCTCTCGTCGCGTTCCGGGCGGGGTCGTTGCGACAAGCCGAACCCAATGTTTTCCTCCACCGTCAGCCACGGAAAGACCCCGTTCTCCTGAAAAACAAAAATGCGTCCCGGGTCCGGCCCATGCACGGGCTTGGCTTCAACCTGCACGGAGCCGCGGGTTTCCTTGAGGAAACCGCCCAGGATGTTCAGCAACGTGGACTTGCCGCAGCCGGACGGTCCGACCAGGCACACAAACTCGCCCGGGCGGACCTGGAAGCTCACCCGTTCCAGGACGTGAATGAGCTGGCCGGCTTCCTTGGCCGGGAAGGACATCCAGGCATCGCGGACGTCGATGAGATTATCGGTTGCCATAGCCCCAACGAACTTCGTCGAATCGTTCCAGTCGCCGGACGAGAAGGTCGAGCAGCAAGCCGATGCCCCCGATCAGAACCATGCCGGCCACCACGAGATCGTAACGTTTGCCGGCGTTGCGGGCATCGATGATGAGATAGCCCAGCCCGGAGTTCACCGCGATCATCTCGGCAGCCACCACCACGAGCCAGGCAACGCCCAGAGCAATGCGAACCCCGGTGATGATCTGCGGCAGCGCAGCCGGAAAGATGACCCGACGAAACAGCGCGATGCCGCTCAACCCAAAATTCTGGGCCGCCCGCAAGTAAACCTGCTGCATGTTTTGCACCGCAGAGACGGCCGACACGATGATCGGGAAGACGCTGGCCAGGAAGATGAGGAAGATCGGCGCCGCGTCTTTCACCCCGAACCAGAGAATGGCCACAGGAATCCAGGCGATGGGTGAAATGGGGCGCAGGATTTGAATAAAGGGATTCAGGGCCGCAAAGACGGGGCGGAACCAGCCCACCAGCAGCCCAACCGGCACCCCCACGACCACCGCCAGCACAAAGCCCCAGCTGACGCGGAAAAGTGATGCGACGATGTACTTCGCGAGCAGCCCACGTTCCGCCAATTCCACCAGGCCGCGCCCCACCTCGAATGGCGTCGGAAAAATGTCACTGCCGGACGCCCGCACCGCGCCGTGCCAGGCGGCCAGAGCCAATGCTCCCACCAGAACCGGAAGAACGGCGGCAGCCCAGCGACCGCGAGTCCGGGAATTCCCGCGAGAGGTGGAGCGGTTCATTTCTTCACCTCAAACTGCGGGGCCGGCTGCGCGGAGGCTTCGGCCGCAAAAGTATCATCGACGTAATCCTCGAAGTGAACGCGGCCTTCGAGAATTCCAACCTCGCGTGCCAGGCGTTCGATTTCCTCGAAGTCGGCCCGCAAGGGGAGGAGCCGTGAATAGGTGACCCGATCAGGCGGCTTGCTGAGGACGAACCGCAGCAGGCGCGGATGCTGGTTGTAGTAGCCCTTGGCCACAAACTCCGCCGCATCCATCCGATGATCCATGCTCTGGTCAATCCACCGTCCGCTGGCGGCAATTCCATTCACCAGGCGTTGAATGTCAGCCCGCCGATCCCGGATGGCATCCTCATGCACGGCCAGAACACACGAGATGAAGCCTGGCCAGACATCCTTGGCCTGCCACAGCACACGCCCGTATCCATCCAGCTCGGTCTGGCCCATGAACGGCTCGCCCGAAATGATCGCGTCCACCGCACGCGACAGCAGCGCGGCCGGCATGTCGGGCGGCGGCATCTCCACCACGTTGAGGTCCGTCAGTTTCATCCCGGCCTTCTTCAGCTCACGGTGAATCATGATGCGCTGGTTCGCATAGCGGCCCGGGATGGCGATCGTCTTGCCCCTCAGTTGGGTCATCTGGAAAATGCCCGAGTCCTTGTGCACCATGAGCGCCGACCCGTCGCGGTGTCCCAGGTAAACAATTTTAATCGGCACGCCTTGCTCGCGCAGGGCCATCGCCATCGGAGCCAGCATGAACGTCGCGGGCATCTCGTTCGGACGCCCGATGAACATCTCCTTGAGCTCCGGGAATCCACTGAACCGCATGGGCTGGAAGAAGCCTTCGCCGGCCTCGTTTTTGTTGATGAAATCAGTGACCGGACAGGTGAGGTGGCAGGTCACGGGAAGAAAGCCCACGCCAAACTGCCCCAGGGGCGTCTTGCCGGCCGACGCGGGGCGGAGCCACTGCAGATTGAGAACGCCGTGCAGGCCGGTGATGGCCACCAGCCAGACGACGCCCCAACCAGCCATGGATTTTCCCAAGGACATACGCGGGGGAATCTGTCGGGAACCGCCTGCTAACGGAAATAGAATTAAACGATAGCCGTGATGCCGTGGCGGCATTAGCCTGCGACGGCATGGAATTGCGGCATCTGCGGTATTTTCAAGCCGTCGCGGAGGAGCTGAGCTATTCGCGGGCCGCGCGCCGCCTGCGGGTAGCCCAGCCGGCGCTCAGTCGTGCCATCACCCACGTGGAGGAGTTCCTCGGCACGGCCGTGCTGGAACGTTCGCGGCATCACGTGCGGCTGACCCCCGCGGGCGCCGTGTTGCTGCAGGAATCGGCGCGCGTGTTCGAGCGCTGGGATCAGGCGCTGTTGCGCGTGCGCCGGACGGCGGCAGGCGAGGAGGGCGAGTTGCGTCTCGGGTATATCGGCCCGCCGACGCAACCATTCCTCGGACGGGTGCTGGAGGAATACCGAAAGCGTTTGCCGCTCGTGTCCGTGCATCTGGAGGAACGCACGCCCGAACGCGTCTGGGAAATGGTCCGCCAGCGTCGCCTCACGGTGGGGATCACCCGGCCGGTGGCGTCGTCCGCCGCGCTCGGGCTGCGGACCGCCCTGTTGCGGGACGAGCCGCTCGGAGTCATCGTGCCCGCAGGACATCCGCTGGCCCGTCGGCGGTCAATTCGTTGGGGCTCACTCGCGGCCGAGTCCCTCATCCTCCTCTCCCGTCGGGAAGGCTTGAGTCTGCACGACGCCATCCTGGTCGGGTGCCGCCAGGCGGGATTCGCCCCGCGAGTGGCGCACACCCCGAGCTTGATCGGCACGGTGCTGACCTACGTCGAAGCGGGGGCAGGCATTGGTGTCGCCACGGACTCCATCGTGCCGAGAGACGGCTCCCAACGTTTTGTGCCGCTGCTCCCCCGCCGCTCCGTCCCCCTCGTGCTGGTCTGGCACGAAGACGATGACCCGCCTCCAGCCCGGAGATTTCGGGAGCTGCTTCTCGAATGGAAGTCGAAGGGGAAACTGTGGGCACGGGTCCGGAACCCGTGACTGGACCTTGGACATTTCTACCGCCCACACCAGACGGAGCGCGGACTTCCAGGTCCGCCGCGGACGGAATCAGCCGCCAGTGTTGGAACCTTCAAGCTGCGTCGCCCTCGCGAGCCGCTGCGGACCAAAAGTCCGCGCTCCGAACGAAAAACGTCCAATCTCCAGACTCGTGTTCGAAACTCGGGACGCGTTTCACTACCGCGTCTTTTTCAAGAGATGCTGATCAAACCAGTCCGCGCAGACCGCCATGTCTTCCTTGGTCATCTCCGGCCAGCCGTGGTCACGACCTTCCCGCACGATGAGCTTGAACGGCGCGCCCACCTCCTGACATCGCTTCTCGAACAGGCGCGCCTGCTGAATCGGCACCAGCTTGTCCGCATCCCCGTGCAGAACCAGCGTGGGCGCCATCTTTGCCGTCACATGTCGCGCGGCCGAAATTTCCTGGCCCATTTTTCTGCGGCCTTCCGCCGTGTCGGAGTCAGGACCGAACGCGGGCTTAAACTTCTCCAACGGCCCCACGCCCACCGCGTCAACGCCGGGCTCGCCCCAGTTCAAATAGTCGGTCGGCGGACAAAAGCACGCGACGGCTTGAACGGCGCTGCTCTCGCGTTCGACGGGATCCTTGGCGTCCGCCTTGCCCGGCCCGCCTTGAGTGCCCATGGTCAGCGAGAGATGCCCGCCCGAGCTGATGCCGCAGATGCCGAACTTGTCGGGATCAAGCGCCCAGCGCGAAGCCTCGGCGCGGGCAAAACGGACGGCGCGATGAATGTCTTCTTGAATTTCCGGGATATTGAACTTCGGCTGGGAGCCGTGCGTCACCGCGAGCACCGTGTAGCCGCGGGCGAGCAGCGGACGAAAGTAACGATCACTGATGGACTCGTGGCGGGAGACGAAACCGCCGCTGACCATGAACAGCACGGCGGCGCCGTTCGGATTCTCCGGGCGAAAGACGTCAAAGGTCAGGGCCATGCCGAATTTGTGGCCGTAAACCACGTCGGCGGTGCGCGTGAACTTCGGAGCCGGTGGCGCGGCTGCCGCCGAGGCGTCGGCCGCGTGAACTCGGGCCACGGCCACGCAGGCCAGCAATCCGAACGACAGAGTCAACCCGCGAAGGAGGCGTTTCATGGGAACGATGGACGTTCAATGCGTGGATGGACTTCACGACCTTTGGCGCGGATGGCGTTCGGCGCGGACCGCGTCCACCAATCCCACCAAAAGCGATGCTTGTGCGGATAAAGCGCACAGGGCACTATTTTGAAGCCGAAGCCAGCGCCAGGAAGAGCATCTCTATGTGGAAACCCGTAAGAGCCGTAAGAGCCGTCGCCGGGTCGTTTCTCATCGTCACGGCGCCTTTTTGCCCACGTGCCCTTTGGGGTGACGTTCTGAACCGTGGCGCAATCGATCCTGGTGCCAAACCCTTTCTCTCGCCGCACACGTCTGGGACGCACGCCACCGGGGACGAGATTGAACCGTGGTTGGCGACGGGCATGACCAACGGCCTGCCACCGACGGCGGAGTTTCTGCAACGACTTCGAGCCGCGAGTTCCAATGACCATGCCATTGCACAGGGATACCTCGGGCGACTGATGGTGCGAGGCGAAGGCACGCCCAAAGACACCGCGGAGGGAGTGCGACTCCTGCGACGATCGGCGACGCTCGGATGCGTCCCGGCGATGGCTTACCTGGGCTATGTGCATTTGGAGAACTGTTGCGGAGTCCCAGCGAATCCAACGGAAGCGTTGCAGTGGATTCGAGTCGCCGCGAACGCGGGGCACGCCAATGCCCAATACAATCTGGGCTACAGCTACGAACGCGGCCTCGGCGGCGAAACGAACCACGCGCTGGCGGCGCAATGGTTTGGCGCCGCCGCCAAGCAGGGTGACATCCTGGCCATCGGCGGTCTGGGAGTGGCGTATATGGAAGGACGCGGAGTGCCACAAAACTTCGCGCTGGCGGAACGCTTGTTCGAGGAGGCCATCGCGGCGGGCAACGTCCGGGCGAAGTTGAACCAAGGCCATCTCTACGTGACGAAGGGATACAAAACGAATCAGTTGGCCCGCGGTGTTCAGCTGATCCGTGATGCCGCAATGGCCGGCGATTATCGGGCCCAGAAGCAATTGGGTGTGCTTTACTATTTTGGCAACGGCGTGCCCCAGGATTTCACCGAGTATGTGGCCTGGACGCGCAAAGCGGCCGAACAGGGGTTGTCCGATGCCCAGATGGATTTGGGATTGGCTCTCGCCGCCGGCCGGATCGTGGAGCAAAACCTGCCCGAAGGCAGAACCTGGATTGCCAAAGCGGCAACGCAGGGCTTAGCCCAGGCGTGCTTTACCCTCGGCGCCATGCAGAGCCGAGGCGATGGGGGAGAAAAGAATCCGATCGAGGCCCTCCATTGGTACCACCAGGCGGCCGAACAAGGCCATGCTGAGGCGCAGTTCCGGCTGGCTTACTCATACTTCCGGGGGATCGGCACGGCGACGAACGAGGTGGCCGGCCTGCGCTGGACCCGGGCCGCCGCGGAAAACGGCTGGCCGGACGCGGAGCTCACGATGGCAAGTTTCCATTCGTCCGGAACCTACGGCTTCAAGAAGGATCCGTCCGAAGCCTACCGGTGGCTCAGCAAAGCGGCCGCGCATGGAAACGCCGCGGCGCAGTTTCACCTGGCCAGCTGCTATCTCTTCGGCCATGGCGTCGAAAAAAACATGGCGGATGCCGTGCCCTGGTTTCGCCGCGCGGCAGAACAGGGCCACGCAGAAGCGCAAAATTCCATCGGCTACGCCTGCGAAACCGGTGACGCCGGCTACACCAATCTGGTGGAATCGTACGTCTGGTACCAACTCGCCCGACGCCAGGGCGAAGCGCGCTCCCGGGTCAATCTCGAAAGGCTGCTTCCCCGCCTGACACAGGAACAGCGTGACGAGGGCGACCGCCAATTGGAGACGCGAACGAAGCCTGCCTCGACTCCAAGCGCACAGGGCAGCGCGCCGACCAAATGAGTTCAACGTGGAGAAGCACCAACCTCTTCGCACCGGGTTTTTGAGCAGTCGTCCTGATCCGACAATTTCCGGCCGGCTTTGGGCTTGAATTGCCGCACGCGTTCCCGTTTCGTCAGCGGCGAAACGCTCGCATCCCATGAATGTCCCTCGCGCCCCCTTCCGATCTTATCACACCGCGTCGTCCATGCTCGCGCTCCTGCTGATCGCCTCGCCTTGCTTGCCGGCCGCCAGCGCCGCCGTTGACGCGGTGCGCGCAGAAGCGGCCCGCTGGCGGGCGGAGCATCGCACGATCGATCTGCACATGCACATCGAGCCGACGGAGGAACGCTATCGCCGCGCGCTGCGCATCATGGATCAGGCCGGGCTGGGCATTGGCGTGAACCTCAGCGGGGGAACCGTCACGCCCGGCACGAATGGCGGGCCCAGCGAATTTGCCCGCAGCAAAGCCCTGGCGGATCGGGTGGGCCCCGGCCGTTTCCTGCTCTACGTGAATCTCGACTATCGCGACTGGGACAAGCCGGACTGGACTGAGCGCGCGCGCCACCAGGTCGACGAGGCTCATCGTTTGGGCGCGGCCGGCCTGAAGGAATTCAAGCGCCTGGGGCTTTACCTGCGCGATGGCGCCGGCCAGCTGATCAAGATCGACGATCCCAAACTCGATCCGGTTTGGCAGCGATGCGGCGAGCTAGGCCTGCCCATCTCCATCCACGTTGGCGACCCCGCGGCATTCTGGCTGCCGTTCAACCAACGCAACGAACGCTGGAAGGAGCTGCGCGATCACAAAGCCTGGTGGTTTGGCGATCCGAAGATTTTCCCTCCGCGCACCGAGCTGATCGAAGCGCTCGACCGGGTCATTGGCCGACATCCCAAGACCACCTTTGTCTGCGTCCACTTTGCCAACAACCCGGAGGACATCGATTGGGTCGACCGCGCGCTCACCCGCCGGCCGAACATGATGGCGGATCTGGCGGCGCGGATGCCCGAGGTCGGCCGGCACGATCCGGACAAGGTCCGACGCCTGTTCGCGAAGCATCAGGATCGCATCGTGTTCGCCACGGATTTCATGGTGTATAACCGGCTGATCCTCGGCTCGGCGGCGGACGACGAACGGCCGACGGATCAGGAGGCCGCGGTGTTTTATGAAAAGGAGTGGCGCTGGCTCGAGACCGAGGATCGCGATTGGGCGCACATGACACCGATTCAGGGCGACTGGAAGATCAGTTCCATCGGGCTGCCGCTGCCCGTGCTGCGAAAGGTCTATTTCGACAACGCCCGCCGGCTCCTCGCCCGGTCGCTGCCCGCTCCCGTCGTGACGGCCACCCGCATTTCGGCAGACTTCGAAGTGGATGGCGCACTGGATGACGGCATCTGGTCGCGGGGCGGACTGGCCCGGGTCGAGTATGGATCGCTGCGCAACGAGGCGCGTCCGGAGCTGGCCACCACCGTCCGCGTGCTCTACTCGGATCGCTTCATCTACTTCGGCTGGGAATGTCCCTTCACCAAGCTCACGGTGTTCGACCAGCCGACGGTCGAACGTGAGCGCATGGGCCTCTGGGAACGCGACGTGGTCGAGGTTTTCGTCGGCAGCGATTGGCAGAACATCAATCACTATGCCGAATACGAAGTCGCGCCCACAAACGAGCGGCTGGATGTTTTCTGTCGATTGCCGGAGAAGAATTTTGGCTGGGACGGCCGGGCGCAGTCTGCGGTGAAGGTTGATCGGAAGCGCAAGGTGTTCACCGTGGAGTGGCGCATGCCGCTGGAAGTGTTGTCGGCCACCAAGCCCGGCCCGGGCACGCGCTGGCGGCTAAACCTCTATCGCTGCGACAAAGCCAACGATGCCTATCTGGCGTGGAGCCCGGTGTTGAAGGGCTCCTTTCACACGCCGGAGAAATTCGGCGTGCTGGAGTTCGGGGAGTGAACCGCGTAGCGATCCGTGCCCGCGAAGACCCATGGGCCATGCCGACGGAGAAGCACAGATGTCGCGGAAATCAAAAAACATTTAAAACCTTTTCCGCACTTCGCGCGGGGTGAAGCCCGCGGACCCGGCGGGCCTTCCTTCGGTTCATGGCACCAATGCAAGGCGGTCATTCTGAGGGTGGCTGCCTTTGCGCATCCTGCATTTCTTTTTCTGACCGGCCACAACGATTTGCGCGCTAGCGCGAGTCGGCCTCGTCACCGATCGCCTGACCTTTGTAGGACAGACTTCCCTTCCTTGACCGGGATCGCCGGAGATGGGTGTCGCCTTAAGCCCTGAAGGACAGCTTGGTCGGTTCGAGTCGAGTTTGGCTTCTGCCACCCACAAGATCTATTCACCGATGGTTTGCGGGCGTTTGGTTCTGACGTTGCTCATGGGGAACACGCCCCGACGGGCGCAACCAATCAGAAACCAAAGCACAAGTTTGAGCACCGGGCCGAGCCCGCTAGCTCGACGAATCCCAACCTAGTTATGACCAGACTCACCAAAGCCGGCGTTCCGCATCCGGTTGATTTAAAACCGGGGCGCAGTTCCGGCGGCATCTTCGCCGTGGCGCTCGCGATTCAACTGTCGGCCCCGTGGCTGGCCTGTGGCCAGAACGTCACGAACTGGATCGCTTTCAACGAACACGCGCCCAGCAACCTGACGGACCCGAACGTCTCCACCTACAACATGCGTGGCTGGTTCCTTGCCACCGACCCCGGCACCGTTCATCCCCTGGCCGGTCCGCTGACCAACTACGTGGCCGGCGACACCGGCTATGGCCCGGGCCAGATGCTGAATGCCCGTCTGGTCGTCAGCACGCTCGTGCGCAATCCCGACAGTTTCCCCAACGCCACGCTGGGATATCCCGACGCGGGAACGCCCGCCTACAACCTGTTCATGCCCGGTGGCGCGGTCATCACGGATCTGGCCAACGCCGGCAGCAGCGTCGGTCTCGGCAACTTCTCCGGCAACGTGGGCCAGGACACGGTCGTGTTGACCTTCACCAATCTGGATCCATCCATGCGCTACAAGTTTCGCGGCACGGCCGTGCGCGCCGGGACGGGTGACACTCACTATGGACGCTGGACGCTCTGCTCGATTGCCGGCGCCGAAGCGTTCACGGATGCGGGCACGCCCGGCATTCTGACTTCCGCCAATCTTCCCGGTGTTCCTGGTTTGAGCCTGACCAACGGACAGCAAGTCTTCCAAAGCGGGGTTAACATCCAGGGTGATTTGGTGGGCTGGGATGAAATCAGCCCCGGGGCCGACGGCTCCTTCTCGATCATCACCAAAGGCTACAATGGTCCGGTCTATGACTACTACGACAACATGGGCCCACTCCACGTTCCAGGGGCTGGCTCGCGGTTCACCAATGCCCACGCCGCCATCGGATATGCGCTGTCCGACATTGCGATCACGGAGTATGGGCCGCTGGCACCCGTGTCAATCGTAACGCAGCCTCCTCCCTCCATCGTGCTGCCACAGACCTATGCGTTGAACCTGAGCGTCAAAGCCGCTGGCAGCGCACCGTTTTACCAATGGTACAAGGACGCTACCCCCATCCCAGGCGCAACCTCCGCCTCGTTTGTTCTGGAATCGGTCAGTCCGGGCGATGCCGGAGCGTATGCGGTGGTGATCTTCAACTCGCTCAACCGCCTCACCAGCAGCGTCGCGCAGGTCACTGTGAACGCGGACCTGATCAAGCCCGTCGTCATCGACGCCATCGCCGGCGGAAGTTTCACTCAAGTCATCGTGACGTACAGCGAACGCGTGGATCCAACCGAGGCGGCTGATTCGTTCAACTATCTGATCGACGACTCCATCCTGCCCTCCAGCGCCACGCTGATTAGCGCAGGCACGACCAACAACGGCACAGTGGTGCGCCTTAATCTGGACGCTCCCCTCGCCGAAAACACCGTCTATCGCCTGCTCGTTCGAAATGTGCACGACTTAAGCGGCAACGCCGTCGATGAAACAGTCACATTCCCGTTTCGCTCGTGGGTGGTCAGCGGCGCGGGCGGCGCGAAGTTCGAGATCTACACTGGCATCGGCGGCACTCCGATCGCCGGGCTCTACGCCAGTCCGAACTTTCCCGACCATCCCGCGGTGACGACGAATCTCACCACCTTCGATACCCGGGAATTTTTGTCCACTGACGCGCTGGAGACGTATGGCGGACGTCTGCGCGGCCTGTTCATTCCACCGACGTCCGGCAACTGGATCTTTTATCTGAAGAGCGACGACGCGGGAGAGCTTTATCTGAATCCGACCGGCCCGACGGCGGCCGGCAAGATTCTGATCACGGCGGAACTGGGTTGCTGCAATCCCTACTCCGCGCATGCGTCGGCTCCGCAAGCACTCGTTGCTGGCCATGCTTACTACTTGGAAGCGGTCTACAAGGAAGGTGGCGGCGGCGACTTCTGCCAGGTCGCGGCAAAGCGCGCCGACGATCCGGCCGATGTCAACAGCCTCCCCACCATCCCTGCTGCTTTGCTCGGCTATCCCTCCGCGCCGGCCGGCGTGGCGGGCGACATTGCCTTCACGCAAACTCCATTGGGAGTCACAACCAACGAGAATCAGCTGGTCTCCTTCACCGTCGCAGCCACCAATACCTACAACCTCCCCATGGTCTTCCAATGGTTCAAGAATGGCGCGGCGATACCCGGAGCAAACGGGACCAATCTCACATTTGTGGCGAAGCTGGAGGATGATCAGGCCCAGATTTCCGTCTTGGCCTCCATCGTCGGAGCGAAAGTCTCCAGCTCAGCCACGCTGAGTCTGATCGCGGACACCATCCCTCCCGTGATCGAAACCGCCGGCGCGGACGCCACTTTCACCAACATTGTGCTGCGCTTCAGCGAATTGCTCACCGAGGCCAACGCCGAGGATACGTTCGGTTATACCCTCACCGGCCCGGGGAACCGAATGGTCATCACCGGAACGCTGCAATCCGACGGCCGCACGGTCATCCTCACGCTCGACGGACCAATGCAACTCGACACCACCTATACGCTGGCGGTCAGTTCGCCCGCGGACCTGGCCGGCAACGAGATCGCCCCCAACACCACGGTGCCCATCCGCTCCTGGAAGCTGACCACCGGCTTCGTCACCTTCCAAACCTACGACGCCGGCGGCGGCAACTCGGTCTCCATCCTGACCAGCCATCCCACGTTTCCGAATAGTCCGCGGGAAACGCTCTACCTCGACGCCTTCGACAGCCGTCGGGCCTATCCAGACGACTCGCACGAAAGTTACGGCGGCCGCATCAGCGGTGTCTTCATCCCGCCGACCTCAGGCAACTGGATCTTCTACCTCAATGCAGATGATGGTTCCGAACTTTACCTGAATCCCAACGGCCCTGATCCCGCCGGCAAGGTGCTCATTCAATCGCGGGTCGATTGCTGTGCCACCTTCGCGGCGAACGCCTCCGCGCCCCAGGCGCTGGTGGCCAATCAGCCCTACTACCTCGAAGCCCTCTACAAAGAAGGCGTCGGCGGTGACTACTGCCGCGTGGCGGCCAAGCTCGACACGGATCCAGCCGACCCCAGCACCTTGAGCCCCATCGCTTCAAGCCTGCTCGGCACTTACGTCAATCCACTCGGCTTGAGTCTCGAGATCACGACCAATCCTACGGACCAATCCACCACCCGCAGCCAGCCGTCGCAGTTCCTCGGCCTGGAAAGCTTTGGGGCTGGCAATGGCAGATTCACCGTGGCCAGCGGCATCGAGGGCGGCAGCGCCCCCCCCACGGACTCCGCCTGGCTCTACAAGCCAGCACAGGGCGTGTGGAACGTGCTCGGCGCAGACGGAATCCGAAATAGCGCCCTCAGCAGCCCCTACTACTACGTCACCGAAACCGGTCCCATCAGCATGACCTTCCTCCATCGCTACAATTTCGAGAAGGACACGGTCAATTGGGACGGCGGACTCGTGCGGGTCAGCGTCAATCGCGGCGCCTACACCACCGTGCCGGGAACTTCCATCGCCGGTGACACCTACCAAACCGACCGCACCATCGGCGGAAACAGCCCTCCGATCCGGGGGCAGTTCGCTTACAACGGCCAGTCGCCAGGCTTCGTCACGTCCAACTACGTCACGAGCACGGCGAGCCTCGGCACCTTTAACGCCGGCGATGTCTTCTCGGTACAGTTCATCGCCGCCTGGGACGAAGGCACCATCGCATCCCCGGCTCCCGCCTGGGAGATCACCAGCGTCGAATTCGCTCCTTCCGTCGAGAGCAGCGGCGCGGATGGCTCCGTCACGTTCACCGCCGCAGGCACCGCCACAGTGAACTTCGCCCCCATCACACCCAACTACCAATGGCAGCGCGATGATGGTGCCGGTTTCTTCAACATCGCCGGCGCAAACGCGTCCATTCTCTCGTTCATCCCAACCGCGCGGGACGACGGGGCCCGACTGCGCTGCGTGGTCAGCGCTCCCGGCACCAATGCCACCAGCACCACGGCCGTCGTCTACGTTGTCCCCCGCCACACCATCGCCCTCGTCGGTGGTAATACGATCATCCAATGGCCAGCACCCGCCACAAGCTACGGCCTGGAGCGAACCCCCGTCCTCCTCACTCCCACCACCACGGTCTGGACGCCAGTCGACAGCGTCCCCGAGGTGGTCAACGGCATGAACACCGTGATCCTTCCGACCGCCAACGCGCAGTCGTTCTTCCGCATTAGGCGAAACTGATCGGTGCAGCTTGAAGTTGTTGGATCGGAGCGCGGGCCTATGGCCCGCAGCGGGTGGAATCGGCCTTGCGCGCTCGAACCTTCGGGCGTCGTCGCCGGCCCAAGCCGCTGCGGGCGGAAAGCCCGCGGTCCGGCCAAGTATGAACTCTTACCAACAACTTCGAGCTGCACGGGCGCGTTACCAGGTGCAATTAAATGCGGGCGAGGGTGCAAGGCGTTTAGCTCGCGCCCCACGCGACTCCCTCTCGCCTCAACGGGGAGAGGGGAGAGGGGTGAGGGGTGAGACGGTCCGTTGGATCACCCGTTTTTAATCACACCCCGCGTTACCAGGCCGACATCTTTCAACTTTGCACCGACGCGATGTCTGCTACCGTGCCGGGCCATGACAGTTGACTTTGTAAAGATGAACGGTGCCGGAAATGATTTTGTCCTCATCGACAACCGGGCCGGAACGTTGCGGTTAACCACCGACCAGATCGTCCGCCTGTGCCATCGACAGCGCGGGATTGGGGCCGACGGCCTGCTGCTCCTGAAACCCAACACCTCCGGCCGGGCTGAATGGTCGTGGGATTTTTACAACAGCGACGGCTCCGTCGCCGACATGTGCGGCAATGGCGCCCGTTGCTTCGCGCGCTTCGTACAAGCGGTGGCGGGAGCAAAGGATAAAACATCTTTCGAGACGGGGGCGGGCGTGATCGGAGCGACCTTTCATGGGGCGCGCGTGACGATCAATCTGACCTCGCCCCACAGCCTGCGATTGAACGAGGTCATTCCGGCGGCCGGCGCGAAACTGACCGTGCACTCGCTCAACACGGGCGTGCCGCACGCGGTGGTGTTCGTTCCGGATGCGGATCAGGCGATGGTGCAAGCGCTGGGCGCGGAGATTCGGTATCACGAACACTTCAAGCCCAAGGGGACCAACGTGAATTTCGTGCAGGTGCTCGGTCCCAACCGCATCCGCGTCCGCACCTACGAGCGCGGAGTGGAAGGCGAGACTCTGGCCTGTGGCACGGGCGTGACGGCATCAGCGCTGGTCAGCGCGCGCGTGCACGGGTTCACCTCGCCGGTGCAGGTGCAGGTGCAGGGCGGCGACCTGCTGGAAGTCAGTTGGAACGCGGCGCCGGACGGCACCGGCGCTGGTTTTGCCGACGTGAAGCTGAACGGGCCGGCAGACTTTGTCTTTCGCGGGACGATCGAGCTTTAACGGGCTCTAGAAGCTGTTCAGCACATCGATCATCTGCCGCAGCCGGCCGTAGTCGCGCTTGTTGAAGTCAAACGCCAGGCGGGGCAGATCCAGGAACTGGTTGTCGTCCCGCTCCTCCGGCGTCGGCTCGGCGGCCGCAATTTTCCCGCTGATGACCAGATCGCCAAAGTCCTCGTTCAAGCCGTCGATGGCTGTTTGCGATGGCTGATGCTGCAGGCGGATGATGAGGCGATCGCGCACGAATCGCATCGAATGATAGCCGCGGTAAAAGCGGGTGATGTATTTGACCGCGTCTTCGCAGCTGTCGGTGATGTGATAGAGATTCAGGTCCTCGGGGGAGATCAATCCGTTGCGGAGCAGATGTTCGCGGATGTGTTTGTCCCAGGTCTTCCAGTAAGCACCGCCCGGACGATCCATGAGGACGAGCGGCATGAGCTTGGCCTTGCCGGTCTGCATCAGGGTCAGCGCTTCATAGCCTTCGTCCATCGTGCCGAACCCGCCCGGGAACAGCACGATGGCGTGTGAATTCCGGACAAAGGTCAGCTTGCGGGTGAAAAAGTATTTGAAGGTGATCAGCTTCTTGTCGTGCTGAATGATGGGGTTGGCACTTTGTTCCCAAGGCAGGCGGATGTTGGCGCCAAAGCTCCGTTCGGGCCCGGCGCCCTCGTGTCCGGCCTGCATGATGCCAGGGCCGGCCCCGGTGATGACCATCCAGCCGGCGTCGGCAATCTTGCGCGCGAACTCCACGGCCTGCAGGTATTCCTGCTTGGTCGGCGCGGTGCGGGCCGAGCCGAAGACCGTCACCTTTCGAATGTGACTGTAGGGCTCGAACAGACGATAGGCGTAGCGCAATTCCCGGACGGCCGTCTGAATGACCCGGACATCACCCCGGTCCTTGACGTCCGTCATCAGCTTGAGCGCCTGCTCGATGATGTCACCGACGAGATCCTCGTTGTGTCCACCGCCCTTGAAGGCGATCAAGTCGTCAATCCGTCGTTTCAACTCCGGGTCCACCGGCGGTCTGTCGGGTCTGTCCATGCAACACACTAGGGTCTTGTTCGCGGAGAATGCAACGTCGCCAACAATATCGGCGCGCGCATTCCGTGCGGCGGCCCAATCCGGGCCCGGGAAGGTATCGGCGGGATCAGGGCGGGAGATAAGAGGCCTGGTGGTGATACGGATGGCATGGGAGGCCCCCGGCCTCACCCACGGAACGATTGTCGCGCGTCAATTCCGGGTCTGACAAACTTCAGGCTAGAGTCGGCGGTTGCGGTCGGCGACCACCTCGCGGGGAATTCGTTCCATCTCGAGGTCGCGCACCCACGGATTGTGGCGAAACCAGTCCGCAGTTCTGGATTGCGGGGTGATTGCCTGCCAAATAACCAGAGATGAGTGACCTTAGCGAGGGAATTCCAGGGTGAAGAGCAGGGGCGAAATTCTTTCTGTCTTTCTGTCTCCCAACCATTGCCACTCCGGCCCGGTTTTTGCTAAGCCTGTTCCGGCCGCGCGATACGCGGCAGAACTGAGCAACAACCGATCAGGGCGAGCCGGCAGAAACGTCCATAGGCAACATCATGGCGGCCAAAACTCTCAAGCTGAACGTCGCGGGCCAGGAGATCTCCACCGAACTGGAGTCCAAGATCAGCAAGGACGATCTTTACGGGCGCGTGGATCAGATGGTGGAACAGGCAGGCCGCCGCCTGGAACGCGGCTGGCTTCTGCCCGACGGCACAACCCTCCGCAAGAACCAGGTCTCGACGACGTCGGTCGATGCCGACGGCTCGCCGGCCGAACCTGTCGAGATCCAATGTGCCGGACAAAAGGTTGAGCTGCGGCCGAGTTCCTTCGATGGCGTCGAGGTGCTGGAACCGGTCCCGCTGGAGACCTTGGCCCGGTTCGTCACCACGGACGTTTATCCCCTCCAAGCCACCGGGCTGGCCGCGGGTGTGTATCGCGGGACCTTCAACTATCGGAAGTCGGCGCGGCCGCGCGATGCCATGGTGTTGGTGCGGGAAGACGGCGCCTTTCTGTTGGTGGGCCAGCTCAAGGCCTGCCCGCTGGTCGGGCGGACCGTGGCCTACCAGTTTTTCGACGCGCCAGGCGGCGCCGCGGATGAAGCAGGCGATCCGTTGGATTTCAGCATGATGTGATCCTCCTATGTTGACCATTCACCTTGAGAACGAAGGCCGCAGCGCGCGGGTGGGCCTGAGTTCAACCTCAGCGGAGAAAGCCCTCGCGCCATTGGAACAAGTGACGAGCGCCGGGAAGATCAAACGGGTTCAGGCGTTGAACGGCCAAAACACGCTGGCCTCGGTGACGGCGGAGCAACTGTTGGAGGGTGATCCGGAATTGGAGTTGAACACCGCAGGACGGCTGATGCGGGATGCCACCGCGGTTTACCTCGACTCGTCCGCCGGCGCGCCGGTCATCGTCACCGAGTTCAAGGAAGTCGAGGTGGTCTATACTCCCGATGGACAGGAGAAGGAGCGACGCCCGCGGGTCTTTCGCACGGCGAACATCGACACGACCGCGCCGTTGAAGGTGGTGCGACGCATCCCGCGTCAAGAGTGCCTAACGCGTTTCGTGTTCCGCGGCATGCAGCAGCTGGTCCATACGGACGGCCTGACCTTTGACTTTCTGCACGGCCTCGCGAAATCACTGCAGGACACCCAGAGCATGGCGCTGGTGGGTGCGGGCCCCAAGGGCGCCGGCCCGATTGTCTTGCGCGACGGCGGATCGCCGTTCCGCGGGTTTATTTATGGAGAAGTCGACGGCAGCGGGGACACCGCCCGCTATCGGCTCCTCTTGCTGCTGTCGGATCAGGAACTCAAGCGGCCCGTGCCTGCAGCGACGGCCGGAGCAGCCAACCCAACGCCATAACCCCATGATCGATCTGGCCCGATTAACCCGGAAAAGTGGTGACTACTTTTTTGGCCCGCGCGCGGCGGTCACCGACCGTGTCTTGATGGAGGTGGCGGAGCACTACGAAACCGAGGTGTCCAACCGGTTTATCGGCATCAAACCCTCGGACCTGGCCGCGCGCTATTCCACCGACAGCCGCGTCCTGGCCACCACGAAGTACGACGGAGAAGGTGTGTTCGTGTACTTCGAAGCCGGCCGCTCGCCGGAAATCTTCACGTTCAACTCACCGTCCGGCCGGGCTCGCGTCGGGCTGCCCTGCCTGCTCGAGCTGGCTTCAAAACTCAAGGAACGCGGCACCCGCAAGGCCCTCCTTCGGGCCGAGCTTTACCTGCGCGAATCCGTCGACGGCCGGCGCTGCGCCAGCGCCGATGTCACCCGGGCCAGTTATTCGTCGGACCCTGCGGACGCAGCCCGCCTGCGCCTGGCCTTGCTCGACGTGGTCATGCTGGACGGTCGGGATCTGCGCCCGCACCAGTCGGAGTTTCTGACCATCTGGAATTTGTTGGGCGACCTGGCTGGCACGGAGGCCAGCCGCCTCGTTCACCGGGCTGAAGGTGGCGAAGTCTCCGGCGGCGAACTCAACCGCATCTTCAATGAACGAACGGGGGGCGGCCTTGAAGGGCTCGTCATCCGGCGGCTGGATCGTTCCGAGGTTTGCAAACTCAAGCCGAGGATCAATCTGGACGCAGCCGTGATCGGGTTTGTCGAGGGCGAACTCGAAGGGCAACCCGGAATGATGTCCTTGCTGACCGGGCTGGCCTATCCCGGAGCAGGCAGCGCCCTCCAGCTTCAGTCCGTCGCCCGGGTCGGTTCGGGCTTCAACGATCAGGATCGCATCGACTGGCTAACCCGATTGTCGTCGCTGCGGGTTGACGCGCCGCTCGCCATGAGCGACAGCGACGGGCGCCCGGTTCGATTTGTAAAGCCGGGCTTCGTGGTGGAGCTGGAAGCGGAAGACGTCATGCCGGCCGACGAAGAGGCCAGCGGCCAGCAGGTGTTCGGATGGAACCAGGCGCGCTGGAGCTTTGATGGACTGGCAGCGTGTCCGCGCCTGCTCTTTCCCACGTATGCCCGGCTGCGTCCGGACAAGGAATTTGGGGCGCAGGCGGTGCGACTGTCACAGTTGACCCGCCGCGATACGGGCGCGCCCGAATTGATCAACCGGGATCTGCCCCCGCTCGAAGTGATGCGGCGCGAGGTTTACACCAAGGAGATCAAGGGCGCCATCGCTGTGCGCAAGCTGGTCGTCGGCCGGCGTCCGGCCACGGCAGGAGCATTCCCGTTCGTGATCTTCTGGACCGATTTCTCCGCCGGGCGCAAGACGCCGCTGGAGGTTTCCACCCTGTTTGCCCACACCGAATCGCGAGCCGAGGCGCTCGCCCGCAAGCTTCTTGAAGAGAACATCACCAAAGGCTTCGAACGGGCCGACGGCGTTAAAACGAGCGGGCCGGTGACAACTCCTGAGCCCGCCTCGGCCGACGCCGCGCCAAAACCCAAAAAGAAAGCCGCGCGCAAGAAGGCTGCTGAAGAGTAAATCGGTTCGGCCTAACGTTTGGTTCGCGCCGACGCCGCGTCCGGAATGTAACAGCCCACCGCCTTGGTCCGACGGGTCCCCACCTTCTTCCCAGCCAAGACCGCTTCCAACGCCAGCCGCAAATCGCGTCGCGTCGGTTCCACCCGTCGCTTGCCAAAGTCCGCCACGCGATCGTCGATCCGCCCGAGGTAGAGCAACTCGCCCGCGGGCGAAAGCAACGCCGCTTCGGGCGACACGGTCGCTCCAGTGGCTTTCACGAGAAGATGGGAGAGATCCAACAGGCTGCCGGCCTTGAAGCCGTAGTCACGGGCGTGGTCGCGCGCTTTGGCCACCGGTAGATCGTCCTCGATATAGACCACATACGACCGCACGCCGCGCTCCGCATACTCCGCCTGCAACCGGCTGATCTCCGGCGCATAAGCATTCGCCACCGGACATTCGTGCATCAGAAAAAAGAGTACGGTGGCTTTGCGCCCGTCATCTTGCAAAGGCTTCACTCTCCCGCCTTCCAAATCGGCGACTTCAATGGCGGTCAGCGCCGTCAGCGCGCTCGTCGGCCCCGCTTTGACCGACGCTCCAGCCGCGTTGAGTGAAGGCAACGCTGGACCCATCGACGCCAATGTCGCCAAAGCAGCAACGCAAGCCAACGTCGCACCGCGCTGGCGCCAAGAAGCCTTATTTGCACCGAGCAGGAAGGAGCGGGAAATCCGGTTTACCATGGCGACCATCATATGGGCGTCCCTCGATTGAACAAGCGTGGAGTCGAGCCGAACAGTGCCTCGGGTGCAGTTAAATGCGGGTGGGGGTTCAAGACTTAGCCAACGATTCAGTTGGCCCGCAGCCGTTTGTTGGATCACCCGTTTAATCACACCCCGGTGCCTCAAGCTCACAAATACAGCCGTGGAATTGCCGGCGGCGAGTCTTCGCGAGGCACGCGTAGCCACTGGTGCGGAGGTGGCCGGCTCGGCCTCATCGATCGCATCGGTCGCGTCGCTTTATTCAGCGTTTACCTCCTCTGCCCCTTTGCGCCCTTGCGATCATTCCGGTTCGTTCCGTTGCACTCGCAGGACCGTGTAGGCCGGCTTCGAGCCGTGCTCACAAATCATCTGCAAACGCAGATGGGGAATCATCATCCGCGCCCCGTTGCTGGCCTCCACCTCCAAAAAGCCGCCGATCGACGAAAAACCGTAGCTCGACTTTTTGGACTCGAAGGTTCGGATGCCCAAGATTTTCACATTCTCGTAAAGCCGGTCTTCGCCGTGAGAGTGAAAATACAAATCGTACCGCTTCGACAAGTCGATTTGCGCGACGGGTATCGCGCCAGCGTCAGGTTGCGACGGCGGGGGCGCCTGGGGCGCCGGCGGATTCCTTTTCCGGGATTTGAAGAAGCTCATGATTTCTGTGGGCCGCGGTGAGATCCGCGGACAGGTTCAATTCGAACGCAACCTAGCGTCGGGTGGCAGAGTGGCAAGCGTTGCCTCCGCCGCGGAACGTGACTTAATCCCGCCGGGCCGCGAAACTGGTCCGCTTCAAAATCGAGACAGCTACGACGAAGGCGACGATCAGCCCGGCACCGATGAGATTCTCCCGGGTGGACGGCGGGAAAACCAGCACGTAGCCAGCGTCCTTGACCAGGGCCGCGAAGCTCGAAACGCAGAACGGCATCAGGAACAGGCGGAAGATTTGCCAGCGATCCAGCCGCGTGGTGCCCGTGCTCGAGCTCCGGGTGCTCAGCAGCAGGGCGACTCCGATGATGGCACTCAGCCCAACCGAGGTAAGCCAGAGGCGCGGGCGGGCATCGAAGTGATTCCAGACGTTGACCGCGTACCAAATGGCGTAGCACCAGAGCACGATGCGACCCGTGGTCAGGCGGGCGAGATAGCGGAGCAACGTCATTGCGCCGGGGTGCTTCCGTCGATTGGTCTATTGGGCCGGTGGTGCCGGCGGTTCCTTGAATCGTTGTTCCAGGGCTTGCACGCGCTTCGACAGCTCCGGCAGACGCTGGAGCGCGATGAAGGTTCGCTTCATGTCGCGATCGGGCTGCGCCGGTGCGCCCAACCACTTTTCGCCATCCGGAATGTTGTTCATCACGCCGGCCTGCGCGCCCACCGTAACGCGGCTGCCAATGGTCAGATGCCCGGCAATCCCGACCTTCCCCGCCAAGGTCGTGGAGTGTCCCACCCGCGTGCTCCCGGCAATCGCCACATGGCCGCAAAGGATGCAATGCTCGCCCAGCGTCACGTTGTGGCCAATCTGAACCAGGTTGTCGATCTTGGTCCCCTTCCCAATCACCGTCGAACCCAACGCGCCCCGATCGATCGAAACATTCGAACCAATCTCCACGTCATCCTCAATCACCACGTTCCCAATCTGCGGGATCTTGAGGTGGCGCCCCTCGTCGAAGACATAACCAAAGCCGTCGGAACCAATCACCGTGCCCGCATGGATGCGAACCCGGCTGCCGACGCGCGTCCGCGCATAAAGGACCACGTTGGGAAACAGCCGCGAATCCCGCCCGATCTCGCAGTCGTCGCCCACATGATTGCCGCCTTCCAAAACGCTGCCCGCCCCGATCACCGCCCGGTGGCCCACGACGCAATGCGGGCCAATCTGCGCACCGGCATCAACCCGGGCGTCTTCCGCGATGACCGCGCTCGGGTGCACACCAGGACGCGCCACGGGTTCCGGAAAGAAAAGGGTCAACACTTTGGCGAAGGCGACCCGCGGGCTGCCCACGCGAATCAAGGTCTTGGTCGCCGACTCCACCCCTTTGCCCACGAGGATGGCCGAGGCCTCGCTCTTCTCCGCCCGCGCCAGGTAATTCTCGTTTTCCGCGAAGGTCAAGTCGCCGCCCCGGGCGGTGTCGGCCGGAGCGAACCCGGTGATGAACACCGAGCCGTCGCCCACGATTTCACCCTGGAGTCGCAGGGCCAGTTCAGCCGCGGTGAGTCGGGGAGTCGCCATGAGAAATCGAGGGTGGATGGATCGAAAGTCTGGCCGGAAGCCGGCGGGCCAAAGGATTAGAGCCCACGTTCCGTGGTAATGGCATTTTTCTCGCCCAGGACGATGACCCGCGGCTGCCATTTTCGGGCGACGGACTCATCGACGTAGGTGTAGCTCATGATCGTAAGCCGATCGCCGGCGCGCCCGAGATGGGCGGTGGCGCCGTTGAGGATGATGTCGCCGGAACCCGGCTTGCCGGGAATGACGTAGGTTTCGAAGCGTTCGCCGTTCGCGAGGTTGCTGCAGAGCACGCGCTCATAAGGCACCAGTCCGACCTTGGCCATCAGATCGGTTGCGATGGTAAGGCTTCCCTCGTAGTCGAGGCTGGAGGCCGTGACCTGGGCCCGGTGAATCTTCGATTTGAGCAGGTGAATCTGCATACGACTGGCGATCAAGTCGTCCGTTGACTTGAAAATAGGCGGGCACTATAAACGCCGCGAACTCGTATTCAACCCAGATTTGCCCGCAAATTTCATCGCACACACACCATGAGCAGGAAAATTCGTTACGGAATGGTCGGAGGCGGTCGTGGCGCGTTCATCGGCGCAGTTCACCGGATCGCCGCCGCGATCGACCAGCAGATTGAACTGGTCTGCGGCGCATTTTCCTCAGACCCGGAACGCTCCCGGGCCAGCGGCGCCGATCTGTTTCTCCCGGCCCATCGCTGCTACGGCACGTTCCAGGAGATGATCAAAACCGAAGCCAAGCTTCCGGCGGATCAGCGCATGGATTTCGTGGCCATCGTCACGCCGAATCACATGCACTTTCCACCCGCCAAAATGGCGCTGGAACACGGGTTCCATGTGCTCAGCGACAAGCCTGCCACCTTGAATCTGGCCGAGGCCAAGAAACTCGCCGCCATCGTCGAACGTACCGGCATGCTCTACGGCCTGACTCACAACTACACTGGCTATCCGCTGGTGAAGGAAGCCCGCGAACTCATCCAGGCCGGCCGCCTCGGAAAAATCCGCAAGGTCGTGGTCGAGTATCCTCAAGGCTGGCTCGCCACCCGCCTCGAAGCCACCGGCCAAAAGCAAGCCGCCTGGCGCACCGACCCCAAACGCAGCGGCGCCGCCGGCTGCATCGGTGACATCGGCACCCACGCCGAGAATCTCGCCGAATACATCACCGGCCTGCAAATCCAGGAACTCGCCGCTGACATCACCGCCTTCGTGCCGGGCCGCAAACTCGACGACGACGGCAACGTGCTGCTCCGATTTAAAGGTGGCGCCAAAGGCATTCTCCACGCCTCCCAAATCAGCGTCGGTGAGGAGAACAATCTCAATATCCGGGTCTACGGCGAGAAGGGCGGGCTCGAATGGCATCAGCGCTATCCCAACACGCTCTACCTAAAGTGGCTGGATCAACCCACACAGATCTACCGCACCGGTCTCGGCTACCTCGGCAGCAGCGCCAAGGCCGCGACGCGCACGCCGCCCGCTCATCCGGAAGGTTACCTCGAAGCGTTCGCCAACATCTACAAGAACTTCGCCGGACATGTTCGCGCCCGTGTCGACGGACGGAAACTGGCCAAGAACGATCCCGCGTTGGATTACCCGCGAATCGAAGACGGCGTCCGTGGCATGGCCTTCATCGAAGCCGTCGTCAAGTCTTCGAAGAAGAACGCGGCCTGGACTGCGCTGGACGTCTAGCCAGCCGGAGCCGGCCAAAGATTTCTCGCAAACTTCGTCGACCAGCTCAGTCGAATCCGGACGGCGAAGTTCCCTCGGGCGCTCTCCGCAGCGCGCCGGCCATGCGGTTACCTTCACCGCCGCCCGACGAGGACCGTGTGAAGTTGGCAACACAGGCGCAAACAAATCGCTTGCGTTTTTGCTCCGCCGGTTTCTAAATCGCGCCAGCAATCGGTGCTAGGTTCGCAGCGAGGCTGCGAATACCTTTTTCGAACGGGATTTTGGCCCGTGAGTTGAAGGCACAATCGATTCCATCCGCCCGGCGGGTTGGAGGAATCGTTTGTGCCTTTTTTGTTTTGGTCCGTTCATCGCGGAAGGCGCTGGCGCCTCCGGTCGGTTCGATGGCAGGAAAAGCATTTGATTTACCCGCAGCGTTACCCGCCCAAGCCCCCGCTGCGGGTTCCGAAGCCGCCGTGACAGAGCCCCCTCTGTCGCGGCGGTGACTTTTTAGCGCTGCCTCTCCAGAGGCAAAGCCCCCTCCTCAATCTCTCCCGGCCGCACCGCTCGCTTCTGCCGCCAAAGAAAACTTCCTCCCGGCATGGAGCCGACCAAGCCGGAAGCCGCGACCAATCACGCGACGCCATGCATGCTCACTTCAGGCCTTCCACGGTGTTCTCTTCCACCACAATTTGCCGGGTCTCCGGCCCCGGCTTCACCGCCGTCCGACTCCGGCCGGAACGCGTTTCGGCCAGGCGATTCTTCCGGATGACGACGCCTTCCGTGCCGCCTTGAATGTCAATCACCGCGCCGCCTTCGGGCGCATTGTCGACGAAGACATTTCCCTCGATGCGATTGCGATGGCCGGCGAAGGCCGGTCCGTTCTCCGGACGGAAAAGAACCCCGTTCACCTTGCTGTTCTGAATGGTATTGCCGGTGATCAGGTTGTCGGTGTCGCGGTGCCCGATGGAAATCCCCACGCGATTACCTTCGATCCGATTGCTCTCCGCCAGGCCGTATTTCACGCCCCAGCAGAAGAAGATGCCGATGTCGTTCCCGCGCGACACATTGTTCCGCATGATGGGACGCTGGGAGCCGGAGCCAGGATGAAAGCCCAGGTTTGCGTTGTTCTCGCTGACACAGTTCTCCACCACGACGTCATGACAAATCTGCCAGCTGATGCCATCGCCGTGATTGTTGCGAGCGGTGACGCCGCGAATCTGGATCCGGTTGCAGTCTTGGAGAAAGATGCAGCCGCCGTAGTTGCCATCGAGTTCTGCATTGTGCGCGCGATTGCCGTCGAGCACCAGACGCTCAATGCGCAGGTCGTCGACATAATCGCCGCTCAGCAGCGGATGAAGGGTGGAACAGGTTGCTCCGTGCATCTGCCAAAGATTTTCCCGCAGCGGCTTGTCCAGCTTGAACCGGTTGCCGCTGCGCGCCACCAGGGTGCGCTTAATCACCGTCGCAACGCCCGTCTTCGCATCCTTGGCCCGGAGACAAACCCCGTCGCCCACGCGGAAGCCCGTCGCATCCTTCAGCGTGATCTCCTGATCATACCAATCGCTATCCAACTGAAGCGCCGTCGTGGTGGACGGTTCCTTGATCAATACCGTGCGTTCGCCGTCTCCTATCAGATGCACCCGCGACTGCAGGTAAACGGCGTTACGCAGCTGGTAAGTGCCGGCTTGAATCCGAACCGTCCCCCCGCCCAGCCGCGCCACATGATCCACCGCGGCCTGGATGACCCGCTGATCGGTTCCCACCAAATCGGCATCTTTCGGGCCCACCGTGACCGTCAGGCCCTCTTCCCACGCCGGCTGGACCACGGTGTCGCCGCTGGTTTGCCGCGGCTTCGATACTGCGGGGCGATCCGCGGCAGCCACGGGATGAATTGCGCTGAATAGCACCGCGGCGGACGACGCACACCACAGCACGGCGACCCAGCCAAGGGATGATCGAACGCCAGGCCGGAGACGTGGAAGAGAGTTGAACATGGCTTTTCCCGATTTGAGGATCGTCGCCCCGGGATGGCAAGCGCGGATCCGGAGCAGCGATTTCGGCTGCGATTGGCGATCGCGAGATCCGCGCTCCAGGGAGGGCAGTTCAAATGAAGGAATTTTCGTCGCAAACTTCGTCGTGAACTTAATCGAACGGATTCGAATAGGTTGGGTAGCCGACAAAGTTTGCGAAGAAGATTTCGGGACGGTTCATGGGAAGCCACCCGTTCCATTTTAGACCTGCTCGCCAGACATGAACCAGCGGACTGCTCCACCTCACCCGGTTCCGACCTCGCTCGGGCGAGCTCGGAACCTGCCCTCTCCCCCGCAGGGCGGCGGAGAGGGTGTACGCGCCGGGGCGTTCGTTTGACAGGTTGCCGAAGCTCCGCGTCGCGAGCTTCCGTGTCGATCGTTCGGTTCATGGGGTAGCTCCGTGTTCCGCCCAATCGCAAAACGGAAATCTGAAATCGAAAATGGGAAGCCCCCCGTTCTTGTTGTCCTGCTCACGAGGCATGAACCGGACAGCTCCCCTTGCTCTTGCTCTCCTCGGGAGGAGCAAGATCAAGAACCGAGCGCACCTGCCCTCAGCGCTCGCCCCATTGTTTCTTCCGCGCCTGTTTTCCGGTCACCGACCACTGCCTTTCGACATAAGCGTGGGCGTATGATTCCTTGGCCGCAGTGTCTTTGCGCCGATGGCGATCGACATGATGCCCGATTTCATGCACCAACACATCGGTGAGGAAGAATTCACGCAAGTCGTCCAGCGTGTAGCCGCGCGGCAGTCGAAACGGGCGAGCGCAGAGGAAGACGCATCGACGCCAATACATACCGTAGCAACCCAGACGCCCGTGCCAGGAGATCTCCTGTTTGCGGGTTCCGGCGAGGAGGATGACCGCCCGCAATCCTTCCAGCGTCTCGGGCGGCATCTGCTCGAGCGCGCCAGTAACTTCGGCCCGGCTGCAAGGCTGCACGAAATCGGCCGTCTGCACGCGCAAGGCTACCACCTCGGGAAACGCCGGGCTGAGCGGCAGTTTGGAATCGAACCGTTTCAGCGCCGCGCGGGCTTCGGCGAAGAATGGGTCATACTCCGCCCAATTCGAGCGCTTCGACTCGCTGTAGGCGTTGCTCCGCGGACCGGAAGAATGAGCCTCGCGATTCACGCACGCACGCTTTCGCCCTCGGCGAACGTTCGGAAGGCCCGGAGGTAAGTCTCGAGCCCAACCTGCTCCGTCTACCGCGTCTTCGACAGGTTCTTCGCGCCGTTCACGGTGGAATTCACCCGCAGGCGGAGGCCGTTCAGACGGATGAAGCCGGTGGCGTCGTCCTGGTTGTACGCCTTGGTCGGGTCGGCTTCCATGGTTGCGATCTGCGGATTGTAGAGGCTGAACTTTGACTTGCGACCGGCCACGTAAATGCCGCCCTTGTAGAGCTTCACCCGCACGGTGCCACTAACGTTCCGCTGGCTTTCCTCGACCAACGCCTGCAACGCCAGGCGCTCGGGCGCGAACCAAAAGCCGTAATACACCAGCTCGGCATATTTCGGGATCAACGAATCGCGCAGATGCATGACCTCACGATCCATGGTCAGCGATTCAATCTGACGGTGCGCAAACTGCAGAATGCTCCCGCCCGGGGTCTCATACACACCGCGGCTCTTCATGCCCACGAACCGGTTTTCCACCATGTCGACCCGGCCCACGCCATGCTTGCCGCCGATCTTGTTCAGCGTCTTCATCACGCCCAGCGGCGACATCGCCTTCCCATTGACCGCCACGCAGTCGCCCTTGACGAAGTCGAGCGTGACGAACTCCGGCTTGTCGGGCGCGTCTTCCGGCAGCACCGACAGGGTCGTGAAATAGTCGCGGTTCTTCTTCGGATCGAGCGAGTCGTACCACGGATCCTCCAGGATGCCGGCTTCGTAGGAGATATGCAGAAGGTTGCGGTCCATCGAGTAGGGCTTCTTGGCGCTGGCCTGGACGGGAATGCCCTTGTCCTCGCAGTAATCGATCATCTCCTGGCGCCCGGGAAAGTCCTTGCGGTAACGCGCGTCGCGCCAAGGCGCGATGATCTGCAACTCGGGGGCCAACGCGGCAGCGGTCAGCTCGAAGCGGACTTGATCGTTGCCCTTGCCGGTGGCGCCGTGAGCGATGGCGTCCGCCTTCTCGGCTCGCGCGATCTCGACCATGCGCTTGGCGATGAGCGGCCGCGCAATGCTGGTGCCCAGGAAATACTGCCCTTCATAGATGGCCCCGGCGCGCAGCATGGGGTAGATGAAATCGCTGGCGAATTCCTCCTGCAGATCGTCGATGTAAATCTTCGAAGCGCCAGTCTTGCGCGCCTTCTTGTCGAGGCCCTTCAATTCCTCCTCCTGGCCGATGTTCGCGCAGAACGCGATCATCTCGGCGTTGCCGTAGGTTTCCTTAATCCAAGAGAGCAGCACGGAGGTGTCGAGGCCGCCGGAGTATGCGAGGACGATTTTCATCGGAGCAAAATGCCAGTAGTCTGTAATCAGTGTTCAATATCCAGTCTTCACAGTCCGTCGACCCCGAGCGCTGCGTGGCGGGGCCAAGGCCGACGGTTGAAGCCGGGCGCGAATCATCCCCGAATAGTCCCGGCAGGAAAGGAAAAAACAGGCATCGACATTTGCCGGCCGGCCCGGAGACTCACCGCCCGTGGCGAGCATCGCGCTTCACCAAGTCTGCAAGGAATACACCGCGCCGCGCGGACGGTCGGTCCGGGCACTCGACGACCTCAGCCTGAACGTCCCAGCCGGCGAATGGCTGGCCGTGCTCGGGACCTCCGGCAGCGGGAAGACAACTCTCCTCCGCCTGATCGCCGGTCTCGAGAATCCCTCCAGCGGAAGGGTCGAGATCGGCGGAAAGCCGATCACCGACCCGCCCGACCCTGGGTCGCCCGAGATTGGAATGGTTTTCCAGCGCGACGCACTGCTTCCCCACCTCACCGCGCGCGAAAACATCGCGCTGGGCCCGCATCTGCGGGGTGTGAACCGTGAAGACATCGCCGCCCGGATCAAGGACGCCGACGCCATCCTGCATCTCGGCCCCGCCCTCGACCGGCTGCCCCGGGCGCTTTCGGGCGGTGAACGTCAGCGCGCCGCCCTGGCCCGGGCCTTCGTGCGGACGCCCAAAGTTCTGCTCCTCGACGAACCGTTGTCAGCGCTGGACGCGCCATTGCGCACCGAGCTTCGAGCCCAACTGCGGGAACTCCATCGCCGCCTTGGCGCTACCGTGGTGCACGTCACCCACGATCAAAACGAAGCGCTCTCCCTCGGCAGCCGGGTTGCCGTGCTCAACGCCGGACGCCTCCAGCAGGTGGATTCTCCCGCCACTCTCTACACCCGCCCAGCCAACGCGTTCGTCGCTCAATTCGTCGGCTCGCCGCCCATGAATCTGTTCCGTGGACGTCTCACTCGGTCCAGCGGCACCCTCTGGTTCCACGCCGGCCCGCCTCCCGGGAACGGACCGGGGCTGTCGCTCTGCCTGACCGAAGCACAAGCCGCCTGTCTGGAGCAGATGAATCTGGTCGATCGCGAGGTGATGGTGGGTCTGCGTCCCGGGCACATCTTCACCCCGCGTGATCACCCTCCCGCGCCCTACGGCTGCGAGGTCACCGCGGAGGTTGACGCCGTGGAGATCCTCGGGGCCGAAGTAAATGTCCGTTGGCGCTGCGGCTCAACGTCGTTCGTCCAGCATGCCTCGCCCCAGCGGTTGAACGACGTGCCCCCGGAAGGCACGAAGCGCGCGCTCGTCTTCGACCTCGCGGAGCTGTGCTTCTTCGACACCAGGACCGGTGAAGCGCTGAATTGAACGCAGTCGGCGCTTCGAGCCTTTTCTCTCGTGGTCGAAAGGAGGCGGCGAGAACTCCCCAAGCTGTAAATCTTGAAGTTGTTGGATCGGAGCGCGGGCCTATCTATGGCCCGCAGCCGGCCCAAGCCGCTGCGGGCTGGAAGCTTCGGAAGCCCGCGGTCCGGCCCAGTGCGGACTTTCACCAACATCTTCGAGATGCACGGCTCCCCAAGGTGCGTTGACGTGATGCCTTGACATATTTAACGATGGCATCATGATGCTTAGGTGAGAACCACATTGACGCTTGATCCGGATGTCGCCTCAAAAGCGAGGAAAAGCGCGGCCAAGCTGGGCAAGCCTTTCAAGGAAGTCATCAACGCCGCCTTGCGGGCCGGTCTCGATCAGTTGCTCAAGCCTCCGGCCGCAAAGCCTTATCGCACCAATGCGCGGCCCATGGGCCTGCGCCCGGGACTCAGCTATGACAATGTCGCCGACCTGATCGCGCGCGCTGAAGGCGAGGATCATCAATGATCCTCGTCGATGCCAACCTGCTTCTCTACGCCGAAGACAGCCTTTCGGTCCATCACTTGGCCGCGCGGACCTGGTGGGACGAACAGCTTTCCGGTACGGAGCCCCTTGGGCTCTGCTGGCCGGTGGTGACAGCGTTCATCCGCATCGCCACCAACTCGCGCCTGCACCAACGCCCGCTCACGTTGGACGAAGCGTGCGACCGCGTCCAAAGCTGGTTCGAGCAACCCTGCGTCCGGATGCTGCACCCCGGTGAACACCATTGGCGTTTTTTTCAGCAGATGCTTCGTGGCGGCAACGCCACCGGCAATCTCGTCACCGACGCCCACCTTGCCGCCGTGGCTCTGGAGCACAATTGCGAACTCTGCTCGACGGATGGCGACTTCGCCAGGTTCCCCGGGTTGAATTGGCGCAATCCGTTGTCGCGGTAAGATGGAACGTTCCAAGCCGGAACGAATCATTCCGGCTACGGCCCCACCACCCGATAGAACGAACGCACGTGGCTGGTGGCGGAAGAATGTTGAAACGACACTGGCCCGCCGACATTGGTCACGGCCAAAACCGTCGCCCAATCCAAAAAATTCGTCGACTGTTGCAGCTCGAGCCCGGGCTTCAACCCACCCGTCAGGGTCAGACGAAAGCCGTCGGAGTCCGCGCGCAACGACGTCGTTTCGAAACGCACGGCCGGCGCGAATCGCGCCCGAACCGTCCGGGAACCGGCCATGAACAGGCTCAGCGGATTGGTCGCGCCATTTCCAGCGGCATCGCCCGACCAACCCAAAAACACCTGGTTGAGATCCGGACGCGCGGTGAGCGTCACTGTCTGGCCGTTCGTAAATACGTTCGCAGTTGGACTCACACCCACCGTGCCCGTGCCCTCCAGCAACACGGTCAGGCTGACCTGATTGCTGGCCATGGCAGAAAACAAGGCCGTCACCGCAGGCGCCGGATTGGTCAGCGTGAAGGTCGCCGGACTAACCGACCCCGTAACCGAATTCGCCCAGCGCAGGAAATAGCTGCCAGGCGCCGGCAAGGCCAGCAGACGAATGACGGTTCCATAGTTCAACATCGGGCCGGCCGGCACCGTCTGGACCTCGCCGTTGCCGATCACGGTAAAGGCCGGCGTCGTTCCGAAAACCGCGCGCACGGCCAGATGATTGGTCATCGTGATTTGATTCGTGGCGTTGGTCCCTGACGCCGCGCCCTCCCAGCGCAGAAATTGCCAGCCCGGCGCGGCCAAGGCCGACATCGTCACCACCTGGTTGCTGAAGTAGGGACCGGTCGGCGTAAAGGTGACGACGCCACCGCCCGGCGTCTCGTTCGTTAGGCGAACCAGTGGCAGGTATTGAAACTCGATGGCCGACGACAGCGATGACGCCAGGAAGTCAGCGGTATACGCCACCGCCCGAATCGTGGCGGAGTTCGTGAGGGAGAACGGCGCCGTGTATTCGGTCGAGACGAACGACGGCTGCGTTCCGTCGAGGGTGTAGAAGATCACGCTGTTGGTGAAGATGGACTGGAACCGGATGCGGACGGGTGTGGATCGCCGCACCGCGCCCGTTCGCATGAGGGTGTCATCGAGGAAGACCGACGTTTCCAAAGGATAGACCGTGAGATCGTCCAGGCGCGTCCGGCTGGCCGTGCCGTTCAGATTGTAGATCACCAGACGGTTCCCGCGCCGATTGGTGATATTCGCGGTGACCACCGGCTGAAAAAAATCCTGCACGAACAGCCGGACCGTCTCCCCGTTGTCGGTGACCCGAAAGGCAACGTTGGTGTCGCGGCCGATCGTGTAGGTGCCCGCGACCGGTGTGGTGGCGTATGGTTCCGGCACCAGAAACACCCGACCCGTTGCCTCTTGCAGCGCCGCTTGCACCCCGCGGCGTTCTTCCTGGTTGGTGACCGACAGGTCCGAGCGGAACACCAGCGTCAAGGTGTCCGCGTCACCCAGAAATCGGAATCGCCCCTCCAGGTCGAACCGCGCGGGCATCGGCGGTACCGCTTCAAGGATGCCGCGCCGAAACAGTTCCACCATGCCATTGGTCAGGCGCACGGTGGAAGCCGGCGGATTGGTGAAGGGCAAATGCACCCGCCATCGGTTGGTATCGACCCGGTTGGTGCTGAAATCGTCCCCAAAATAGGGCATCTGCGAGAGGCCGACGCGTGGCGTCATCGTCAGGAAGACGAGAAGGACGATCCGCAGATCTCGAACCAAGAGGGGGAAGGCAACGGACAAGGCCGAACGTTCCGGGCGACGCGCGTTCATCGTGCGGTTAATCCATCCATGTCCCAGCCAACGACTCGGGCGTGGTTCAGCCGACGGCGGTGGCGGTGAACGCGGCTTTCTACTCCCAGCGCGGCCGATGCGGATCACGCATCCGCGAGCTGCCGGTCAACCCAGGCGCCAGGTGATGCGCGCCTTGTTCAGGTCGTAGGGCGACATCTCCATCTTGACCCGGTCACCCGTGGTCAGCTTGACGAAGCGTTTCCGCATCTTGCCGGAAATGGTGGCGAGGACCTGATGTTGGTTGTCCAGTTCCACCCGGAACATCGTTCCGGCCAGAACATTGATAATGCGACCCTCGACCTCAATGTGCTGTTCCATTCAGTGCTTCTCCGTCTTGCCCATTAAAATATGACCGTCACCGCTACCACTGCGCCTGCGCCGATCGAAGACCTTCCCGCCCCGCGCTGTTCCCGACTCCCGGGTTACAAATCTTCAATGAACCCAGGTTCACTTGATTGATTTTCCAGTCCGCGGCAGGCGCCAAGGTCTCTCGGCGACCGCGCAAACCTGACGAAGCCACTTTAAATAGCAAGCCGTTTTTTGGGGGTTTCAGGCCGATTCCGGCCTGTTTCGGGGCCAACCAGGCTCCCGGCCCGGCTCCGGACGGGACCACGTTGACCAGAATTGAGAACCGCAGATTTACGCGGATTGACGCAGATGGTCCGAAATCGCCCTGTGCGTCCCTAGATCATCCCTTTCTGCATCCGTCGGCATGCAGCCAGAATTGCCCCGCCTTTCTCTGCGTTTATCGGCGTGCATCGGGGGTCAAAGACTCTTATGCGAGGACGCGAGGACGAAGGATCGCAGGCGACAGATTGACGTCGTCCTCGTGGATTCTTATGGTCCGGCCATGAACCCCGGCTTCTCGGTGCGCCCGTGGTCCCGCCGCGACGTTTTGCGCGTGGGCAGCTTGGGTTTGTTTGGAGTCGGCTTGTCGAATCTGCTGAACCCCTCGGCTGCCCGTTCAGCCGCCACCAATCTCAGCAGTTCCAGTTTCGGGCGGGCCAAGTCTTGTCTCCTGCTCTATCTCTCGGGTGGTCCGCCCCAGCACGAGACGTTCGATCCCAAGCCGGACGCACCCCTTGAGATCCGCGGCGAGTTCAAATCCATCGCCACCAGCGTTCCCGGTGTTCATTTCTCCGAATTGCTCCCGCGAACCGCCCGACTGGCTCATCGCATGGCCGTCATCCGGTCGATGACCACCGACAACAACAGCCATAGCGCCAGCGGCTACTGGATGCTGACCGGCTACGAGCACCCGGCCAAGGTCGAGGTGCCGGCCAGTCCGGAAGATTGGCCGAGCATCGCCGCGGTGGTTAGCGCCCTTAAGCCAAGCCAGCGCGCGCCGTTCTCGTCGGTCATTCTCCCGGAAATCATTCACAACGACAACGCGCCGCCGTCTCCCGGCCAAAGCGGCGGGTTCATGGGCCACACTTGGAATCCGTTCCTGCTCCACTGCGACCCGACCCAGCCCCGTCTCGAAATCGACGGGCTCAAGCTGCCCGAAGGCGTGAGCTTCGAGCGGCTGGCTGATCGCTCCCGTCTGCTGCGGGATCTCGATCGCCAGTTCACCGCCCAACACCGCCGCGAGCCCGTCGCCGCGCTGGATCGCATGCACGAACGCGCCTTCGACGTGATGCAATCCGCCACCGCACGGGCCGCGTTCGACCTGCATCGCGAACCCTCCGCCCTCCGCGACCGCTATGGGCGCGGGAAATTTGGCCAAAGCGTGCTGCTGGGCCGGCGCCTGATCGAAGCCGGCGTCCGCCTCGTGCAGGTCAACTGGCCGCGCGAGCCCGGCGATCAAATGACCGGCTTCCCCGTCTGGGACACGCACAAGCACAACGCCCCGCGCGTGCGCGATGTGCTCTGCCCCCAATTCGACCTCGCGTTCTCCGCGGTGATCGACGACCTGGCCGGACGCGGTTTGCTCGATGAGACTTTGGTCATCGCGATGGGCGAGTTCGGACGCTCGCCGCGCATCAACGCCGAAGGCGGACGGGATCATTGGGGCTCGTGTTTTTCCCTCGCGCTGGCCGGCGCCGGCATTGCCGGCGGACAGGTCATTGGATCGAGCGATCGCGAGGGTGGGTATCCCGCCAGTCGCGTCCTGCGCCCGCCCGATCTCGCCGCAACGATCTTCCATCTGCTCGGAATCAATCCGGCCGGCGACTTCCTTGATCCGCTCGGACGGCCCAGGCCGTTGACCAACGGCGGGGTGGTGATTCGGGAACTGGCGGGATAGCAGGTGCCGGATCGGTTGATCGTCTTTCCCGGGAGCAAAGGTCCGCCTTTTCGGTCTAACGGGGATGAGCATAAAACTCTCGTTCGTGACCCTCGCCATCGCCACGCTCGCCATCCTCGAATGCCCGGCCCAGAACTCAGTGATCAATACCAATATCGACATGCAGGGCTTCCTGGAGGTATCGCGGCAAGCCGCCGTGCACCGGGCGTCCCGACGGTTGTCCGAGGCGGACTTCATTCGAATGAGCAGCGAACCCGGCACCGCAATCCTCGATGCACGCAGCCGGCCCATGTTCGATCGACTGCGCGTCAAGGGCGCGGTTCATCTGAGCTTTTCCGATATCACCGTCGACAGTCTGGCGCGGCTGTTCCCGGACAAAGGCCAGCGTATTCTCATCTACTGCAACAATAACTTTCGGCATGCGCCGGGCGCGTTCCCACCCAAGATTGCACCCGCCTCGCTCAATCTTTCCACCTACGTTTCCCTCTACAGCTACGGCTACACGAACGTGTATGAGCTGGGTCCCTTCCTCGACATCCGTCAGTCAAAGATCGCCTTTGAAGGAAAGGACGAACCCTCCCGCTGACACGCTGCCGCTCGAGCCTTCTCACGCCTTCTCCACCGGCGGCTTCTCTTTCTTGGCCGCGACGCGGGCGGCCAGTGCTTTGAGGTCCTGTTTTCGCAGCACACCTTCGATCAGTTCTGGCAGCTTGTTCGGAGTGCAGCCGAAACAGGGCACGCCGAACTCGGCCAGCTTCTTCGCCACCCGCTCGTCAAACATCGGAATGCCGCTGTCGGACAAGGCCAGCAGACAAATCACACGCACGCCCGACTCGACCATCTCGCGCACGCGCCGAACCATCTGCGCTTCGTTGCCGCCCTCAAACAAGTCGGTAATCAAAAAGAAAATGGTCTGTGTTGGGTCTTCGATGAACTTCTCGCAGTAGGCCACCGCCTTGTTGATGTCGGTGCCGCCACCCAGTTGCACGCCGAAGATCATGTCCACCGGATCGTTGCCGCATTGTTCGGTGAGATCGACGACCTCCGTGTCGAAGGCGACGACGCGTGTGTTCAACGCAGGCAACGAGGCGAAGATCGAGCCCGTGACCGAACCGTAAACGACGGACTCGGCCATCGATCCGCTTTGGTCCATGCACACGATGACCGTCCACTGGTTCGTGCGCTGCGCGCGGGAAAAGAAATAGACCTTCTCCGGCACGATGGTTTTGAGCGAAGGCTGATAGTTTTTGAGGTTGCGGCCGATGGTCCACTTCCAGTCGATCGAGGTCGCCCGCGGGATCGGTGAATGTTCATTCCGATTGAGCGCGCCGAGGACAGCCTGCCGGATCTTTTGTTCGAGCAGCCGCTTGATCTTTTCCACCACTGCCCGAACAACCTGCCGGGCGGTTTCCTTGGTCCGTTCTGGAATGCGCCCCTTTAACGCCATCAAGGTCCCCACCAGCTGCGGGTTGGGCTCGACTTGCTTGAGCATCTCCGGCTCGAACAACAGCTGCGTCAGGCCTTTCTTCTCGATGGCATCATTCTGAATCACCGTGACGACGTCTTCCTTGAAGTACGTGCGAATGTCCCCAAGCCACTTGGCGAGGTTGGGCGCGGACGGCCCGAGCCCGGCGGAACGCTGGCGGGAGTTCTCCTGCCCCGCGGTTTCGTCGTAGATGGCGGCCAGAGCATCGTCGATGCCCTGCTGTTCGGCGCTCAGTTGGCAACCGGCGCCGCCGCCCGCCATGCTGGCCAACGCGTCCTGCGCGTGATGCCCGAGGATCAGGCGCCAGCGTTTCAGTTGTTCGGGGTCGATGGAGTTGTTGGAATTGGGCATTCTAATTCAGCTCCTAGGTCAGGCTCTCGTCCTTGAAAACTCCCGCGTCTTGGCTCCAAGCCGAATGCCCCGCGGATATTCGCCGCGACCGCGAAAGGAGACAAACCGCTTGCGATCCGCCCTCACCCCTGCCCTCTCCCCCGGGGAGAGGGAGGAACGATCGGTGCCGAACCGAATTACAGATCACCGTCGAGGTCTGCGCGATCGTCGTGCAGTCCATCCGGAAGTATAACCGCGTGCTACGCTTACCCGTCCCACGGAATCCCCGCGCCACGGCTGAAGTTCCCCCTCTCCCCGGGGGAGAGGGTTGGGGTGAGGGCGAATCGCAGATCATTTTCCACGAATCCATTTCACAGCTCCTCAAAATTAAAATCGGACAGTTCATCCAGCTTCTTCTTTTCCGATTCGGACAGCTCCTGGTTCACCACCTCGCTCGCAACGTCCGGATTGACGCCCCAGATCTCGCCCAGGTTTTCGGTGATGCTACGCTTTTCCGCCGGCGAGAAGTCACCGAAGGCACGGCGCAGAAAGACCAGTGCCCGTTTAAACTCGTCGTCGGTCAGCGACGCCACATAACCGGCGAGCTCCTTCCAAAGCGCGAGGCGCGTCAGCAACGCGTAGCGATTGCGTTGAGCGAGCCCCTCGAACCAGCCCGCGCCCAGATCGGCCTCGATCCCGGGTGAAAGGCGTCGGGACACTTCACGGGCCAGCTCCTCATTGGAGATGAGGTTTCGTTCCACCAGCAAAGCGCAGGCGTAACCGGAGAGCAACGGGTTCAAGTGATCGGCCTGCGCCAACTTCTGTAATTCCGCGATCCAGAGCGCCTCATCGATCAAGGCTGTGTAATCCAGCGCCACCTTGTTCAGCTCATTCAGCCCGACGACCATCTTCTTGGCGGCGGCCAAATCGCAGTTAGCCGCGCCAACCAGGGTCAGGGCCCCTTGAAGAAACAGTTGTTGCAGGAGCGGCTTGAGCGGTTCGGCATCGAAGCGGCGAACATCGCCGTAGCGGATGACCAGACCGAGTTCGTGGCAGGCCCCGGCCAAGGCCGTGAAATCGGTGGAATCGCTGGCGAGCCGTTGCAAGGACTGGCGCGCGAGCTCGATTGAAGCGCTCATCCCGCATTCGCACGCGGCGCGGATCACGGACGCGGCCTCGGCCACCGAGATGCATTTCTCCAGCCGTTGCTTGAACTTGAACGCCGTCGCCAGTTCGAGGGTTTCGCCCAACAGAACCGCTTCAACAATCGCGATCTCCGCCTCGGGCGTCCATTGCAAGGCCCAGCTCTCCGCCCAGGTGGTGCCATCCTGTCGAACCGTGAGTTTCTTGGCAAAATCAACTTCGAGCACCGCGAGCCGGTGCAAAAAGCTCGAGCGATGCAGATCGAGGAAAGCCGCTTCCGCTGACTTCACGCGCCGATTCTCGCGCAGGTCGAGATCCAGCTGTTTGCGAACCCCCGTCTTGTAAGGCTCGAGCTTCAACCGCGTGAGCTCGCGGTTGAAATCGTCCTGGATCGACGTCTGCGCCACGCCCTTGGCCAGCGCCCCGATGGCCGTCCCCACCTCGACGCGCAGCAGGGATTCCCGGACGACATTGGGATCGCCCTGCCCGAGCAAGGTGATGGCGGCGTCCTGCAGCTCGCGAAGCGTGGGCCGCGAACCCTTCAAACCCGACATCGCCTCGGCCAGGCGAACGCCTTCGATGACTTCAGCGGTGGATCGAAACGTCCCGGAATTGCGCAACTCCCGAACGACGTTGGTTAGGAACCTCGTTGGTAACCCGGCCGCCGTGTTCTCGTTGAACGCATCCCAAACCATTTCGAAATACGCTGGTGCATGATTGCCCGCGCCGTAGCCCGACTGCGACGACAGCTTGAAGAACGAATACGGCATCAAGGTCAGCTTCGCCTCGCGCCGGCGCAGCAACGCGAACTCGGCATCAGTCATGGCGGGGTGTTCCGGGCCCAAGACCGGGGCATGAAACGCGCCGGTCACCACGACGATTTCCTCCGGCTTGAATCCTTCGGCGATGGCCGCCTGGATTTTGCGGCGCATGTACGCCTCGCGCACCAGGCTCTCGGCACCACGACTCGTTCTGAATTCCTCGAGCGCACGCAGTTCCCCGCCGTAACCGTTCGCCGCAGCGAGATAACTTCCGTCGGCCTCCAGATGTTCGAAGTGCCGTTCCCAATAGGTTTCGTAGTCGGGTTCCCCGGCAAGGCGGGCGACCTGATCGTAAACCGATTCGGGCGCCGGCGCCGGCTTCACCGCTTCCTCCAGCTCGTCGGGTTCGTCGTCAGCGTCGGCGCCCGGCGCCAAGGGATGACCCGGGATGGCCAACGGCGAGGGCGAGGGCGACGACGTCGGCGGGCCTTGGGACTTCTTCGGGTCACCGGCTTTCTCGTCGTCCGCTTCCTGCGCTTCGAGCACGGCGGCGCCGTCGTCACGATCGCCAAGGCCGAGGAACACGGCGGAAGGCAGATCCATGAAGCGCGCCGTGACCTTGTGCTCCCGACACCAAGCGAGTGCCTGATACTCCGGGCTGTAACTGGCCAGAGGATACACGAGCGTGCGCACCGGCGGCGTCGTGGTGTAGGCCAGGATGGCGATCGGCAACCGCGACTGCGGGCTGACAATGTGCGGAATCAGATCGTCGGCGTCGTCGGACCCTTCGATCAACACCAGCTTCGGCCGAACGCGATCAAGCAAGCGTCGCAAATGCCACGCCGCCGCCGGCGACAGGTGGCGAACACCAAAGATGTGCGGGGATGTCGGCATTGAGCTAGAACCCGGAGGCGCGCGACGCGGAGAATCGGCAACCCGTTGATCGAACCGTCCGCCGCGCAACCCCTCTCCGCCGCCCTGCGGGGGAGAGGGCAGGTTCCGAGCTCGCCCGAGCGAGGTCGGAACCGGGTGGGGTGGAACAGTCCGCGGATTCAGGTTCCGTGCGCAGGTCAAAATGGAACGGGTGGATTCCCATGGATGGATCAGGCACGCCCATCATTCTCCTGCCTGTTCGTGGCAGGCCGTGTAAAGGCCGCGCCAGGTGGCGCCGCGTTTCTTCATCACGTTGCCGAGATAGTCCTTCCACACGACCAAGTCCTTCTCGTCGTCCTTGATCACCGCGCCTTGCAGGCCCGACGCGAGGTCGTGGTCGCTGACGGTGCCGTCGCCAAAGTTGCCGGACAACGCCATGCTGTTGGCGAGAAGCGAAATGGCCTCGGCCGTGGAGAGCACGCCGGACGGAGTCTTGACCTTGTTCTTGCCGTCGAGGGTCTGGCCGGCGCGGAGTTCGCGGAAGATGGTGACGACCTTGGTAATGGCTTCCTCGTCGGGAATGCGCGCCTTGAGTTGAAGATTCGAGGCCAGCTCGCGCACCCGTTTGGAGACGATGTTTACCTCGGTCTCGAGATCGGCGGGCGCGGGCAGGACAATGATGTTGAACCGTCGTTTCAAGGCGGCAGACATGTCGTTCACACCGCGATCGCGCGTATTGGCCGTGGCGATGACCGAGAACCCGCGCTGGGCCGGAATCTCGGTGGTGAGCTCCGGCACCGACAGCCGCTTCTCCGAGAGCAGCGAGATCAGGGCGTCCTGGACTTCGGAGGCGCAGCGGGTGATTTCTTCGAAGCGCGCGATCGAGCCGGATTCCATCGCGCGAAAGATCGGGCTCTTGATCAGCGACTCGTTGCTCGGACCGCGCGCGATGAGCATCGCGTAGTTCCAGGTATAACGAATCTGCTCCTCCGTTGTGCCAGCGGTGCCTTGGACAACCTTGGTGGAGTCGCCGTTGATGGCGGCGGCCAGGTGTTCGGACAACCACGACTTCGCCGTGCCCGGCTCGCCGATCAGCAGCAGGGCGCGGTCGGTGACCAGCGTCGAAATGGCGATTTCGACGAGGCGCTGGTGGCCGATGTATTTTGGGGTGACGTCGAGCTTGCCGCATTTGCCGCCGCAGATGTAGGTGAGCACCGAGCGGGGCGACATCCGCCAGCCGGGAGGCACGGCATTTTTCTCGGCTTTGATTAGCGCGTCGATTTCTTCGGCAAAGAGGATCTCCGCCGGCTGACGCAGGTCATCGCGTTTGTCGTTGGGCATAAAGGGTAAATCCGAAGGACGAAATCCAAAGGACGAAATCCGAATTGCGACATTTCATATCGTCGGCGCTGGGGTCGAGCGCAACGGGCCGATGGCCTCCAGGAATGAATCCACGTATTTCTCGTCCAGGGTCGCCGCGAAGGCGTCGAGCTTCGGGAGATCGGTTGCCGGGAGATGCCGGGCGCTGCGGAAGAGCGACATCAGCTCGTAGTCGAGGTAACGCCCGGTGCCCTTGGCCATTTTTTTCACCAAGTCGAGGAAGAGGTCGGTGACTTGCGGATACTCGCAACGGACCAGGGCCTCGACCAGCGCGCCCTGGTGCTCCTGTTTCTTGGACTCTGCCTTTTTAAGGAAGTAGTCGATGGCACCGCGATGCCCCGGCCGGGCCAGCAGACAAGCACCTTCTAACAAATCCACTTCGATCATCGTATCCAACCAGCGAGGATCCCACCGCACGTCCTTCAGCGGAACCCCGGTCGCACCGAGGTGTGCATACTCGGAGCCGGCGTTGACCGTCAGCCAGATGGCGCGCTGCAGTTGGCCGGCCTTCTCCCCGCCAGCACCTTTCTTCTGCTTGAGCAGCGGGCTGAACTCGTCATGGACCCGCTCTGGCGTCCAGAACCGCAACGCGGCGCGCATTACCGCATCGAATGCCGCAACCGGCAGAACATCCCGCTTGGCCAGGATCGCCTCGAGTGCCTTCGGCGATCCAAATGAATCGAGATGGTCCGCGAGCTCGACGACCAACTCCGATCCTCCCACAACCGAGTTCTTCGGCGCCTTGAGCTTCGCGATCTTGTCGGACTGGGCAAAACACTCGAGGAGGAAGGCCTCGACCTCCGGCTCGCGCCGATTCTGCAGACACTCAACGACCTCGCCGTAGCGCTGGATCTGCGTCTCGTCGTTTTTCAGCAAGAGCCCGAAGACACGTCGGCCTTCCGCCAGCAAGGCGGCGAGGAGTTGCGGGTTGCGCACGACGCGGAACGGCTTGGCGAGCAGCTCCAACGATTTCCCGCTCAACATCTCCACAAACAACTTTTCGACTTCCGGCCGATCATACTGCGCCAGCGCTTCGAGAGCCGCCGCCCGCAACACCTTGTTCTTCGCCGTGGCCTGCTCGAGCACGAGCGGCAGAAATTCCTCATGTTGCCCGAGACAGGCGATGGCCGCCTCCTTCACGTCGGCCGAACCCTCCTCCAACGCCGCCTTGGCCAGCTCCACTCCCGCCCCGGGATCCAGGCGATGCAGCACCGCCAACCGGCGCGCGTCGCTCCGCTTCCCCTTCACATTGAAACCCTGCCGGAGCAAGGGAACGATGCCCGGGCCGTAGCCGGGCAGGACCTTCTCCGCCACGAGATCAGAAAGCTCCGGATAGGTGTCGTCGAGCGCGCGGATGGAGGGCTCGATCAGGCGCAGGTCCGTAAACGCCCCACGCTCGACCGCCGACTTCACGATCTCGAATCGGCCCCCGCCAGTCGTGGTCAGCGCTTCGATCATGGGCTTCAACACCCGCGCCGCCGTGCGCGTCGCCACCGACACGGTGCCCGCATTGTAGGTCGGCAAGTCCGCAAAAGCCTCGGTCGTCCCCGTCTGGCCTTGCGTGTAGAGAATCGCGTTCAACAGCGTGCTGAGCGAAAGCAGATTGGCGGCGGAGTCCGCCTCCTTACCGTTCACGAGGTCGCCGATCGCCTTGGCGACCTGGGCGAACACGGGCACCTTGGCGCCCGACTGCTCGAGCGGCGCGATGAGTTTTTTGAGGCGAAAGTCGCCGACGGCGAGCGGGCTGCCGGCAATCGCCAGCCGGCGGACTTCCTTCGCGGATTCCTGAATTAAGGGGAGGCTCATAGGAGAATGACAAATGTCGAAGGACGAATGTCGAATGACGAAGGATGAAGGACGAACGGCGCGTCCGAAGCAATCGGGCGTCCGGAGACGTATTTCGTCCTTTGTCCTTTGTCATTCGTCATTCAAAAGGTCAGTCGCAGGACATCGTTTTCCAGCACCAAACTCAACGGCTTGGCCCGCAGCGTTTGGCTATCGAGATCGTGATGGAACCGCACCAGCACGGCTTGTTCACGCAGGACACCTTTCGGCAGCAAGCCCAGCATTGGAAGCGTGGAGGGCTCGCCCGGATGGCCGTCGTCGGCCAGAACGAGGCGTTCGCCCGCCGGGTCTTCAAGGATCACATTCTCTCCCGCGCGGCCGATGGCCCGGAAGCGGATCAAGGCGTGCGGCCGCCGATCGCCCAAGGGAGATTTTAGCTGGGTCTTGACGTCTTTGATCACCGATTTGAGGTCCGCCTTCGCCTGCTCGCGGGCACGGGAATAGTCGGCTGGGGTGGAGGGGCGCGGTTCCATCGCTTCCCAACGGACGCGCGGATTGAGGTGGCCTGGATAGACGCAGAGCTCAGGGCAAACCACCACGTGAAAACAGGAATCGTCCTCGCGAATGAACTTGGCGGCGTGATAAGGGCGATAGTTGCGAGTGAGCTGGACGGCGCCGGTCTGAAGGTTCAGCCAGACGCCTGTCTCGACGAATTCACGGCGGGTCCAATCGTCGTGGGCATTGAACGCGAGCTGAAGCAATTCGGCCCCGGCCTGAACGAGCCCGGCCTCCTTGAGTTCTCGCAGTTGCCAGGCATGGCCCAGCCAGGCGGCGATGTCTGAATCCGTCTCGGGCTTGAGCTCCGGATCGTCGAGCCGGCTCTGCAAATACTTGCGGCCGTGTTTGACGAGCGACTGGAGACGGTTGAGCTGGTCGAGCGCGGCGCTGTAGATGCTTTCGCGTTCGGCAGATTTAAGTTCGCCTTCGGAGCTGATCTGCGAGCGATAGAACAGGCCGGTCAGGGTGTGCAGCGCGTTTTGGGCGCCGGGCAGGAAGGCGTTGCCCAGTTGTTTGGCCTGGTCCTCGATTTGACGGGCGGACTTGGCGTTAACTGTGCCAAGGCCGGACCGGGTCAGGTCGTGGACCAACGATTCCAAGAGAGTGAGGCCGTCGAGCTGCGCCTGAATTTTTTTCTTTAGGGCACTGGTGTTGACCTTGCGCGGCTGGTCGGCTTCGACCTTTTTCTTCTCGGCCCGCTGCTGGACCTTCTCGCGCTTGGAAGAAATGTCCTGCGGGATTTCCTTTTCCACGAACTTCGAGCCTTGGGCGAAGGCATAGAGCAGGGCAAGCGAGTGTTTGCAGGGAAACTGGCGGCTGGGACACGTGCAGCGGTAGACCGGCTTGGACGGGTCGGCAAAATCGGCGGATGGTTGGTAATTGTCAGCTCCGCTGCCCTTGCAGTCGCCAAAAAGCAGGCTGCCATCGGCGGACTGGAAGAGCCCGACCAGCTTTCGTTTGAGGACGACGCCGCGGGCGTTTTTGATGGCGGCGGCGTTGGGGGCTTGGGAATCCGCAAATGCCTCGTCAATTTGCATGGTCCTCCAGGAAGGTTGGTCGCGTTTTTAATGGTCTTTTGCTGCCAAATAGCGTCCGGGACGCCTCCGAGATAACGGAAGCGCGGCGCGTTCATAAAGGAGATTCTTTATCGCCGGGACGGAAATGGACTCAATCAGTCCAAAATGTCTATTGACTTGGTCTTCGCCTTTGTTAGTTTCGCCGCTCCCTAAAACGGGCCAGACATGAAAACGTATTTGCCGAAAGTGAATTTGGACCAGCGGAAATGGCATGTGATCGATGCCAACGGAGCCGTGCTCGGCCGCCTCGCCGTCCAAATCGCCGACATCCTTCGGGGCCGTCACAAGCCCGTCTACACCCCTCACCTGGACGCCGGCGACTTTGTCGTCGTGGTGAATGCTGAAAAAGTCCGCGTTACCGGCAAGAAGGAATCGGACAAGGTGTATATGACCTACTCCGGATGGAAAGGTGGCGAAAAGCACCGGACTGTGGCCCAAATCCGCGAGCGTCATCCGGAAGAACTGATTCATCGCGCCGTGCGCGGCATGGTCCCCAAGAACCGCCTCGGGCGCGTTCTCCTGACCAAGCTCAAAGTTTACAAAGGCCCCGAGAACCCGCACGCGGCCCAAAAGCCGGAACCGCTGAAGGCGGCCAATTAATTTGATGGGCCGTTAGGCCGTTAATTAGCGCTTCGCTCAACCATTTTTCAATCCCATGGCTACCACCAATGAGTTCCTCGGCACCGGCCGCCGCAAGACGGCTGTGGCCCGTGTTCGTCTCGCGACCGGTTCCGGCAAAGTAACGGTCAACGGCCGTCCGCTGGAAAATTACTTCACAACGGATGTGCTGCGCGGCCAGGTGCTGCAGCCGTTCACGGTCACGCAGACGCTGAGCCGCTTCGACGCCCGCATCAACGTCGCGGGCGGCGGTCCAGCCGGCCAGGCCGGCGCGGCCCGCCATGGGATCGCGCGCGCACTGCTCCACGTCGACGTCGCGCTTCGTCCAGTCCTGAAGAGCAACGGCCTGCTGACGCGTGATCCGCGTATGAAGGAACGCAAGAAGTACGGGCAGCCCGGCGCCCGTAAGCGCTTCCAGTTCTCCAAGCGCTAAACGGTGTTTTTGTCCTTTCAGCCCCGCCGGCCGTTCCTGGCTGCCGCGGGGCTTTTTGTTTTCCCCCGACAATTTGCCGCTCGCGTCCGCGTCGCACCCATTCAATCTCCCATATCCGCATGAAGAAAGTCGCCATCGTCGGTGCCTCCGGTTACTCCGGAGAAGAACTCGTCCGCCTCCTGTTGCAACATCCGCACGTCGAGCTCACAGCCGTCACGTCGCGCCAAAGCGCCGGCCAAACCGTCGCCCAGGTGTTCCCCCGCTTCGCCAGTCATCCGAAATCGCGGACGCTGCGTTTCACGGAGCCCAACCCGGAGTTGCTCGGCAAACAGGCGGAGATCGTCTTCCTCGCGCTGCCTCATGGCGTGGCCGCGGAGTTCGCCGTGCCATTGCTGGATGCCGGCTGCATCGTCATCGACCTGAGCGCTGACTTCCGGCTGAAGAGTCCGGCAATCTACCAGGAGTTCTATGGTCACGAGCACCCGGCGCCGCACCTCCTGACCCGATCGGTTTATGGCCTGCCAGAGATCCATCGCGCCGCCATTAAGGACTCGATGCTCGTCGCGTCGGCGGGTTGTTATCCGACGAGCATCCTGCTGCCCACAATTCCGCTGCTCCGAGCCGGGCTCATCCGGCCCACGGGCATTATCGCCGACTCCCTCAGCGGCGTCAGCGGAGCCGGCCGCAAGGCCGAGATCGACTACCTGTTCTGCGAATGCAACGAGAGCGTCCGTGCCTACGGCGTACCCAAACACCGGCATCTTTCCGAAATCGAAGAACAGTTGGGGCTCGCCGCCGGAACCACGGTCACCGTCCAGTTCACCCCTCACCTGATCCCGGTCAATCGAGGCATTCTCACCACGTTGTATCTGGCCCCGACGGAACACTTCGCGACTCCCGATGAAACGGCCCGTCTTGGGGCCAAACTGACGGAATGCTACCGAGCCGCCTACGGCCACGAGCCCTTCGTCCGACTGCTGGAAGGCAAAGCCCTGCCCGATACCAAAAACGTGGTGGGCACCAACGTGGTGGAAATCGCCTGGCGGCTTGATCCTCGCACCGGACGACTCATCGTCATGAGCGCCGAGGACAACATCGTCAAAGGCGCCAGCGGCCAAGCCGTGCAAAGCATGAACATCCTCTGCGGATTCCCTGAGACCGCCGGGTTGGTGTAACCCGTCCATTCCCCAGTTCGCGTCCGGGCAGTCAGGACGCCACACAGACCAAAACCAGTCGACCTTCGGCGCGCACTCGGCCGGCCGAGACAATTCTCTCGACCGCGTGAAGCTCACGTTCGAGGCGTGAGATTCACACCACCACACGTCGCTGCAAAACAGGACCTGGCAAGGTAGTGCGGACGGCCCGGGCCCCCGCATCCGCCCGGGCCAGATCATCCTCAATGACGCAACCTCTTTGTGGCGAGACATTAGCACTGGATCCATAACTCCCATTCCCGTGCGCAGCGGCCTCCGCGCCCTCCAGCGATCAGAAGCTCAAGTGAACTCGGCATTGGGATTGCTAATAGAAAAGTGTCTCCAAAACGAATCGTGATGAAAATCCGACCGAACCAAAATCGTTGTGGCCGTGGCCCCGAAGGACGGTGGGTTGGGACCGTTCGTTTCGAGGCTGGTGGGAGATGGACGGCGGGAGGTTCGAGGATTGGTGTGGTAGTCGATCGGACCGGAGATTCGGTGGAGGTGATCGAAGTCGGTGACAAGCTGGAGTCGGTAGAAGAGACCGTGGGAGAGCAGTGCGTCGGTGCAGAGTTCGTTCGAGAGTTCGTCACAGTTGGGCTGGGCAAAGGAGCCGCCTGGCCGGTTACCGTGGCGGCGCTGCGCAAGCAGGTGCGGGCCGCCACATCCTTTTCGTCCGTTGTCCTTTGCCATGCGGTTGTTTTTCACCCCGGTCTTCACCCCGGTCAAGTCTCAGCCCAATGTGGGCTATGGAGCTTGGCCAAACCCTGAACCAAAACGTCATATGCAACTCAAGTCACTCCTTCGACCGACCGTCATGCCGTTTTTGCGGGTCCGGTTTCATGCCAATGTTGGTCCGCGGCGCGCCCCTGCTGAGAGTCAACGTGGCGCTCAAGCGATTCGTGGACAGGGCGTGATGCGGCCCCGCCGTTGGGCGGACTAGGTGCCGCTCCCGGGCCCGCCGACGTGCTCACGGCGGGTCCGGGATGACTTTCACCCGATCGCCTCTGACCCGGGCCGGGTGGGACTGAGAAAAGGTGGCCTCTCCTCCGCGGCGTTTTCCGGGGGAGAGGCCGGGGTCCGAAGGTTGAATCTGCGGTTGTTCGCGCCGCCTGCGGCGGCACGAGAAGACAGATTTGAGTGCCATCTGGGTAGGGTGGCATTCAGTCCGGCCGGCACGTAGTGAGTGCTACGAGGATCGGTCGGCGTGCGCAAACCAGCGCGTGGCCCGGTGGCCACGCGCTGCTTCTTTTTGAGGTTAAGCCCCAGTCCAAGCCGCCGATCCAGTGAAGGTACATGGCGGCTGAACGTTCCATCCGCCTGGGTGACTGGCTGCTCGATCAAGGGCACGTCACCCAGGGACAAATTGATCTGGCGCTGCGCGAACAAAAGCGCAAAGGCAAACTGCTGGGCGAAACCTTGATCGAACTGGGCTTTGTCACCCAGGAAACTCTCTCCGAGTACCTCGCCCACAAAACCCAAACCGAATCCGTCGATCTCGACGACGTCTTCATCGCACCCGAACTCCGCCGACTGGTGCCCGAAGCCGTCGCCCGCCGATTCCTCGCCGTCCCCGTCTCCCGGCAAGACGACAACCTGACCGTCGCCATCGCCGACCCGCTAAACGTCACGGCCTTCGACGTGCTGGAGCAAACAACCCGTCTTCGGGTCAATCTCGTCGCCGCCGGTGAAGGCGACATCCTTCAAGCCATCGCCCGCCTCTACGAATCCGGCCAGTCCGTGGAGGAACTCGTCGACGAGTTGTTGAAGCTCGGCACCGAACGTCTCGCCTCCACGACCGAACAGGACGCTCCCATGATCCGGCTGGTGGATCGGGTCATCGCCGAAGCAGTCACCACCGGAGCCAGCGACGTCCACGTGCAGCCCGAGGAAAAGATCCTCCGCGTCCGGCTGCGGCGCGACGGCGTGCTGACGCCCGGATATCTCGTGCCCAAGGAAATCCAACCCGCGCTCATCGCCCGGTTCAAAATCATCGGCGGCATGGACATCGCCGAGAGCCGGGGGNGGCGGCCGCAAGGCGGCCGCACGAACGTGGTGGTAGCCGCACGCGAAGTGGGCCTCCGGTTTTCCAGTTTGCCCACGTCGTTTGGTGAGAGCGTGGTCGTGCGCATTCTGGACCGGGGAAACGCCGCTCCCAGCCTGAAAGGCATCGGCTTCGAGCCCGCCATCGAAAAAGCCTTCCGCAATGTCCTCGACCGCCCTCACGGCGTCATCCTGGTCACCGGCCCCACCGGCAGCGGCAAGACCACCACCCTTTACACCGCGCTCGGACTCATCAACAGCGCGGAGAACAGCGTCTTCACCCTGGAGGATCCAGTCGAATACCAGTTGCCCATGATCCGCCAGACGCAGATCAACGAGGCGGTCGGCCTGACCTTCGCTGAAGGCCTCCGCACGCTGCTGCGCCAGGACCCGGACGTCATTCTCGTTGGGGAAACCCGCGATACCGAGACCGCCCAGCTCATGGTCCGCGCGGCCCTGACCGGGCACCTCGTCTTTTCCACGCTGCACACCAACGACGCCATCGGCGCCATTCCCCGGTTGATCGATCTCGGGGTCGAACCATATCTCCTCGCACCCACCCTGATTGGAGTGCTTGGCCAACGACTCGTTCGTCAGCTTTGCGCAAAATGCCGGGCGCCCGTCCCAAACGCCGCGGAGCAACTGGCCGGCCTTTCCATTCGTCCGCCCACCGAACTACCGGTCTCCTTGTGGGAGCCCAAAGGCTGCCCGGAATGCCGCGAGGCCGGCTACCGCGGACGCGTCGGCATCCACGAGTTCCTCGAACTGGATCCTGCCTATCATCCCGCCATCGCGAACGGAGTCGACGTCCCACGCCTCAACCAACTGGCTCGCGAACGCGGCTTTCGCACGATGTTCGAAGACGGACTCAACAAGGCGTTGCGCGGCGCCACCTCCCTGACCGAGGTGCTCCGGGTCACCCAGCAGTAGACTTTTAGATCCCATGCCTCTGTATCAATACACGGCTGTCGATGACCTGGGACAGCGGGTTAGCGGGCAAATGGAGGCCAGCAACGAAGCGGCCCTCGGTGCGGTGCTCAGCCGCCAGGGCCGTTGGCTGGCGGAAGCCACCGAACGCCAGGTCACCGCCCGGCAATCAAGTCGCGCCCGCGGCAACAAGCGGGTGTCGCGCCGGGTCCTGATCGAATTCTTCCTCCAAATCCATCTGCAGCTGCGCGCCGGCGTTTCCCTCCTCGATGCGCTTGGCTACGGCCTGGACGACGGCAGCAGCCCCGCCTTCCAAGGCATCCAGCGGGACCTTCGCGAACGCATCAAAGCTGGCGCATCCTTCAGCGAAGCGCTCGCCGCGCACCCGCGCACTTTTGCCCCGCTGGTGATCAATCTTATCCGGGCCGGCGAAGGCAGCGGACGCCTGGCCGAAACCTGCACCGAGATCCGGCGCTACTACGAATGGCTCGATCGTCTGATCGGGGATTTCCGCCAGGCCCTCATCTATCCCATCATCGTGCTGGTTGTGACGGTCGCATTCTTCTTTCTGGTGTTCACCACTTTGATTCCCAAGTTCGCCACGATGCTGACGGAGCTGAAGATCAAGCTTCCCTGGCTGACGGTGGCCCTGCTGGACACCAGCCGGTTCATGACCAAATACGCCTGGCTCCTCGCGCTGGGCATCGTGGGCGTCGCCCTGCTCTTGAAGCTGGGTCCGCGGTACTCGCCGCGCTTCGCCACCACGCTCGATCGGGCCAAACTCAACCTGCCCATCTTCGGCCGCATCCTCCATCTGGTCTGCCTCGCCCGCCTCGCGCAGAACCTGACCACGCTCTACACCGCCGGCATTCCGCTGCTCGAAGCCCTCCGCCTCTGCCGACCTCTGGTTGGCAACCTTATCATCGAAGAAGGCGTCGTCGCCATCCAGGCCGGCGTCAACGCCGGGCAGCCCATGAATGAAGTCATGCGCGAACATCCCGTGTTCTCCCGACTCATGGTGCAGATGGTCGCCGTCGGCGAATCCAGCGGAACGCTGGGCGAATCACTCCAACACGTCGCGGATTATTACAACGACATCGTCCCCCGCCAGGTGAAGAAGCTCCTCACCCTGATGGAACCAGTGATGATTCTCGGCTTGATCGTCATGGTCGGCACCGTGGCCCTGGGCGTGTTCCTGCCCATCGCCGAAACCTTGGGAGCAAAGTAAGAGGCGCTATGATTGCCCTCGATAAAACGTCCATCCCAAGAGAGGCCCTCTCCGCCGCCCGGCGCGACGGGACGGATGAGGTGGCACAGTCGCAGGTTCATGGCCCCAATTCGCGCGCATCGCGCAGCCTCAGCGCCTTCAGCATGATCGAGATGGTCGGCGTGCTCGCCCTCATGGCCATCATGGCAGCCATCATCACCCCGAATCTCGCGCGCCGCTTGAGCCGCGCCAACGGCGACAAAGAGGATCAAGCCCTGGCCGTCCTCGCGGATGGCCTTATCCGGTCGGTTCGCCTCGGACAGACCATCCCCGGGACAAATTCCTGGACCACCAACATTGCGGCCCAGACCGGACTCACCGTGAACGAGGTCCGTTACGTGAACCCGACCGACACCTCGAACGCACGCGTCTACCTGATCCATCCGTCCTTCACTCCGACCAATTCCTCCACCACGGACCCACTCTGGACCCAAGGCAACAGCGGTGCCTCGTCGGTGACCAACGCGAAGATCCTCATCATCAGCAGCCACCGGACCGGCCTGACGCTCCCGGTTTCGAGCGGGCGCGCGTCCAGCGTCACCGCGTTCGATGAGATCTGGAACTGGAACTTCGACGCATCAACCAAAGATGCCCCGGCGAGTTGGTCCAGCACCTGGACGGATAACGGCGAGTACCTGCACGTGCAACGGGTGAACCTGGCCCCGCTCTTTCAGGTCGCCACGTTCAGCAATGCGCATAGCCCCACCAATTACCCATACTATCAGGTCGGATCCGCCTCGGCCTCCTCCATGAGCTCAACCAATGTCTTCAGCGCATACTATCTTGAAGGCAGTCTGCTCCGCTTATATTTCACCAATGGGACGACCCTCCAGCTGACCCACACGCTCCGGAACGGCGTCAACTTCGTGTATGAGAGCAGCCGCTGGCGCATCCCGTGACCGAAAGGGATACGGAGCCTTGATCCTGATCTTCGTGATCGGCGGCCTGGCCATCACCGGCATCTTGCTGCTCCCAAGCCTCACTCCGAAGGCGGACCAGCGCAAAAACGCCGCCGAAGAAGCCATGCTGGCGACGTTGGCGGACGGTTTCCAAGCCTACGTCCGAGAGCAACAGCTCATCCCTGGAACCAGCACCTGGGCCACGTCCATCGCCCTGTTCACCGGCCTCAACGTCACCCAGGTCAGTTGCGTTTTTCCCGCCTTCCCAACCGACGATTCCATTCAACGTGCGTTCGTCGTCGACGACTTTCTCGGCGGCAGCAGCCCGCTGCTCCCCTACACGCAGTCGACCAACGGTCTCACCGGCGCCCAGACCAACCTCCTCAACAGTCGCGCCCGCGCCATGATCGTCAGCAGCACCAAACGCGGCCTGGCCCTTCCCGTCAGCACCGGGTTCATCGCGCAAACGAACTTCGACGCGATTTGGAACTGGGCCTACAATCCTTCCACCAAGGCGCCCCCTTCCGGTTGGTCTTCCGCGTGGACCGGCCGCGGCGATTTTCTCCACGTCACCCATCTCTTTCTCCCAAGCCTTTTCTCCACCATCACGCTGGAGGAGTTGAAATATGGCGTCGGCCGATCGAACCTCGTCACCACGACCGTGAGCAGTTCGACCAGCTGTTCTTTCCTCAATGGCACACCTCTGGCGCTGGCCACCACAGCCGGCACGCTTAAACAGAGTCACGTCGTCCGCAGCGACGCCTCCTTCAACTTCGATAGCCCTTCCGGGCCAGTCATCTGGTGGAGGATTCTCGAGACGAGCGGGACCGTGGCCACCAATTCCGGTACACTGGCCACGGCGGGTGCCGGCACCTACCAGAACACGCCAACGTTCAGCACCGCGGGACCACGTTCACCGACTAATTCCGGTTACGACGTCGGTAACACGGCCATTTCCTTGAACGGGACCGACGAGTGGATTCAGGGCCCAGTCGGCGCGCTAAACAATGTCAGCGGCTTCACGATCGCCGGCTGGTTTTATCCTTCGAGCTCCGGCATGAATGATGACGATCTCTTCGGCCAAATCGACATCGCCGGATTGCAGTTCAACCTCGGAGTGCTGCAACTCAAGATCGGCCTTTCTTTCTCCCTCGACTATAACTACCCATACGCAGCGTCCACCTGGCATCATGTGGCCGGAGTCGGCGACGGCACGAGCGCTTACCTCTATGTTGACGGAGTCCAGGTTACGAATCGCGCTTACGCGGCCGCCAGCTACGGTAGCAACTCCAATCGCTTCAACGCTGGAGCAAATGTGTTTTTCGGTACCGTCGTGGGCTCGGATTACTGCAATGGTCGGCTGGACGAAGTCATCGCCTATACACGCGCCCTCAGCGCCTCGGAAATCTCCCAGCTCTACACCAACAACCCGCCATGACCTTCCAACTCCCATCCGCGGGACAACCCTCCAGCTGACCTACACGTTCCGGAACGGCGTCAACCTTGTGTATGAAAGCAGCCGCTGGCGCATCCCGTGACCGAAAAGGCTACGGAGCGCTGATCCTGATCTTCGTGATCGGCGGCCTGGCCATCACCGGCATCTTGCTGCTCCCAAGCCTCACTCCGAAGGCGGACCAGCGCAAAAACGCCGCCGAAGAAGCCATGCTGGCGACGTTGGCGGACGGTTTCCAAGCCTACGTCCGAAAACTACAGGTCATCCCTGGAACCAGCACCTGGGCCACGTCCATCGCCCTGTTCACCGGCCTCAATGTCACCCAGGTCAGTTGCGTTTTTCCCGCCTTCCCAACCGACGATTCCATTCAACGCGCATTCGTCGTCGACGACTTTCTCGGCGGCAGCAGCCCGCTGCTCCCCTACACGCAGTCGACCAACGGTCTCACCGGCGCCCAGACCAACCTCCTCAACAGTCGCGCCCGCGCCATGATCGTCAGCAGCACCAAACGCGGCCTGACCCTTCCCGTCAGCACCGGGTTCATCGCGCAAACGAACTTCGACGCGATTTGGAACTGGGCCTACGACCCCTCCACCAAGGCTCCTCCTTCCGGTTGGTCGTCCACGTGGACCGGCCGTGGCGATTTCCTCCACGTCACCACACTGTTCCTCCCCAGCCTCTTCTCCACCCTCACGCTGGAGGAGTTGAAGTATGGCGTCGGCCGATCGAACCTCGTCACCACCACCGTGAGCAGCTCGACCAATCGCTTTTTTCTCAACGGCACGCCCTTGACTCTGGCCACCACGGCCGGCGTGCTCAAACAGGCCCATGTCGTCTGCGGGGATACGTCGTTCAATTTCGACGCGACCAGCACCTCACCGCTAATCTGGTTCCAGTTTGAAGAGGCCAGCGGCGCCTCGGCCACCAACTCCGGATCGCTGGGCACGACCGCCGGCGGAACCATTGCCTCCGGCGCCAATTATCGCCGCAACGGGCCCCGGCCTTCAGCGTTCCCCAATTTCAGCAGCGCCAACTACGCCATGAGATTCAACGACGTAAACGAGTATCTCACCACCACCAACAGCGTGATGAACAATCTGACCGGCTTCACCATCGCCGGCTGGGTTTACGTGTCGCAGCTTGAGGATCCCCGGACCGGTTTGTTCGGACAGAACGACCTGGCCGAGATCGGCTTCATCACGACGTCGGAAGTGCAGTTCTGGACCGAAAACGCATGCTCGATCACTGTCACTTGGCCCTACGCCTATAACACCTGGCGTCATATCGCCGGCACCGCCGATGGGACCACCATCCGCCTTTATTTTGATGGCGTGGAGGTCGGCTCCTGCACTCAGTCCGTTTCCAATTACGGTTCCTCCTCCTCCACGTTCAATGTCGGCGGCGGTGTCGTCTTCGATCCACCCGTCTATAACTCCAAATTGGATGCGACTTTTGACGATGTGATGTTGTTTGATCGCGCCCTCACCGCCAGCGAAGTGCTCGCGCTTTCCACGGGCATTCTGCCGTGATCGGCGGTGAGCATCATCTCCTGACCTTCTGCAGCAAATCCGGCAACCGCCGATCGTCCGGATCCAGCTGCGCCGCTACTTCCGTCAATCGCGCCGCTTCCGCCAGCTCTCCCAGCTTCACGTGCAGGTCCGCCAAAAGAATATAGCTGTCGATCTTTTCCGGGTTGTGCCGGATGGCCTGGCGAAAGGGTTCGATTGCCTCCCGAGTCTGACCCATCCGCGCCAGCGCAAAGCCAAGGTTGAAATGAGCCGGTCCGGAATCGGATTTTAGCGCAATGGCTTGCCGGAAGGACGCCGCCGCTTCGGCCAACTTCTGTCCGGCGAGCAAACTCATCCCCAATTGAAAATGCCCGTTGACCGAATTTGGATCCATCGCCAGGTGCCGGCGCAACGTCGCCTCCGCTTCCGGCAGCTGTTTCCGAAGATAGAGCGCCCTTCCCGACAGAAGCCAGGATTCGGCAAAGTCCGGATGTTCCCGCATCAACCGCTCAATCAACGGCAAGGCCGCGTCGAGCCGGCCGCTGAGCAAATGGCCCTGCGCCCGGTCACTCAGGCTCCTTGGATCGTTCCGCCACGTCAGCACCTCCTCTTCATACGGGTCCGGCCAAGACACATCCGGCGGGCGCGCCGCCGCCTGTCGCGCCGCGCGCTGCGCGGAGGCCTCGTCGCCCAGGCGCCGGTGCGCCATCGCCAGCAACGTTTGTGCAGCGCGGCCAGTGATGGGACTTTCCGCACACGCCGCCGCCAGCTCAACGGCCTGTTGCCATTCGCCCCGGGCCTGATGGATCTGCGCCAGCAACAAGCGTGCTGGGAGACACTCCGGCGCATCCTCTAGAATTCCCTTCGCCATCGTGCGGGCCTCATCCAGTTGACCGGCTTCGATCAGCGCACGCGCCAGGCGCAGACGCGGCATCTCCGGACTGCGCCCCGCTCGCTCCACGGCCCGCTGAAGGTGCGCGATGACTTCGTTCCCCGGAAGCGTGCCTCGCAAATAAGGCCAACGCGGATCCTTCGGTGAAAGCCGCTCCGCGTTGGCCAGACATTCGACCGCCTCGGTGACAAAACCACAGGATTTGAGCAGTCCTCCGAGGCGCCCCCACGCCTCACTGCGCTCCGGCGATCGGCGGACTTCATCGAGTTGAGCCTGGATCATGCGCGCCGCTTCCGGCGCCAAGCCGGCCAGTGACACTTCCGGAATTCGAGGCGCGCCGTCGACATTCGATCGACGCTTCGTCGCGGCCAGCCATGCTCCCCCACCCACGACCAGGACCAACAACCCGACGAGCAACGCCCGACCAATCCAACTCCAATGTGGACGGCGGCGAATGTGCGAGGGCGCCCCGGACGGCGAAGAAGTCGCCCGGCCCTTCAGCTGGGGGTTGGGTCTCGTTTTCTTCACGGGCTGACTCCGGTGCCGTGGCGCAGGGTCAAACCACGGTTGCCTTTTCCGCCAGGAAAACGTTCTTCGGCTCCATCCGGCCAAATCACTTCGATGCGATCGTAGGCCGCCACCGATCCGAGTCCGAAATGAACCCGCGGATCGTTGCTGACCAGATAGCTGGAGCCGGGCTGAAGCAACTGTCGCCAGCGCCGGGCCCCGGCCACAACCGACACCTCGGCCCCATACGCGTCCCGCCCGCCCAGCGCCGGCTCGACCGCACGAATGGTAAGCCAGTGGCCACCGCCGGTAGCCACATTGCGCAACAGACGCGCCGGAGCGCCCGTATTCATGACCAGCAAATCGATGCCGCCGTCGTTGTCGAAGTCCGCATAGGCCAGGCCACGGCCGACGGCCGATTCCCGACCAAAAGCCGGACTCAACACCTCGCGAAAGCGGCCGGCGCCCTCGTTGATCATCACTTGATTCGGCTGGGCATACGGCTCCCAAAACGGATCCATCCCCGCCAGAAACGGAGGCATCGGCGCCCCACGTCGAATCCGGCCATTGGCCACCGCCAGATCAACGTCGCCGTCGCGATCGAAATCGGCCAGGACCGCACCGAAGCCGGTGCCGCGCAGGCGCAGGTTGGCCAGCCCGGCATTGACGGTTCCGTCCAGAAACAAACCCGCCGGGCCCTGCAGCCAAATCGCCGGCTGTTCCCACGAAACATGCGGGATGAACAGATCCATCAACCCATTGCCATCCACGTCGCCAAACGCAATGCCCATGTTGGCCACCGCCGTGCCAAACGCGTTGAATGCCAGCCCGCGCTGCACCGCTTCCTCGCCAAACGTGCCGTCCCGCCGATTCACATACAGCCGGTTTGCCATGCCGTCGTCCGCCACCAGGATGTCCACCCACCGATCCCCGTCGAAATCCGCGCACAAAACCCCAAGCGCCGGCCCGATCTTTTTGACCAGCCCCGACCGAATGGTGGTGTCCTCAAACTGACCCGGCGCCGCTTGGCCCCGGTTCCGAAAAAGACGCGTCGCCGTTCCCGCCATGCCCTGCGGGCCGCAATATTCAATCTGCCCCTTGCTGTCATAACAGCGCGTGGTGGGGCTGTAATCCACGTAGTTGGCGATCACGATGTCCAGCCAGCCGTCCCGGTCATAATCCAGAAACGAGGCCGACGTTCCCCAACGGCTGTTGTCGATTCCCGCGCGGTCGGTGACGTCAACAAAACGCCCACCGCCTTGGTTCAGAAACAAACGCGCACGCCCCACCTCGGTCAACAACACGTCCGGTTGCCCGTCGTTGTTCACGTCGCCCACCGCCACTCCCATGCCCGGTCCGGTCACATCGAGACCCGAGCCCGCACTGGCGTCTTGAAAGGTACCGTCCGCCTCTTGATGAAAGAGTTGATGACGAACACCCGCCTCAGCCGGTGCTCCGTGCAACAGGTAGATGTCCAATCGGCCGTCCTGATCAAAATCGAGCCATGCCCCGCCCGACCCAATTGATTCTGGCATGCGATACGCACCGGTCGCGCCCGGGTTGTGCTTGAAGGTCAGCTTGGCCCGTGCGGTGACATCGTCGAACCAAGTCACCTCGGGCAGCGACGCGGCACCGCTGTTGGTTGCGGCGGAAACGGGGCTGACCGTCGACTGGCCCGGCTGACAGCCCGCCCCGATGAGCGCCAGAACGAACCACCCGAACGCCGCGATGACGGGCAGGCCCGACGAACGGGGCAAACCAGCGCGGACAGATGCGGGGCCGGCGTGTTGAGACATGTGCGTTCCCGATCTGCGCCAGCCTTTAGCCCGCCGTCAACCGCAGAGTGGCCGGCCCCAAGCCACGCGTAACCAGGTCGGCCGGATTTCAAAACCGCTGATGAACTCAGATGGACGCGGATATTTTGAGCTCCGCCTACGTTCCAGATTATCCACAACCTGTAGTCACCGGCTCGAATCGTCGTCCGCCACAAAACCCCCGGTTTGATCTGCGTTCATCTTCATGTATCCGCGGTTTCAGAATTCTTGCGCGGGGATTTGGGTGGGGCCGGCCTAACTTGTCCGAAGGCCTGTCCCCTCTCCGCGTTCTCCGCGCCCTCCGCGGTTCTACGGTGTTGTCCGCGGATCTGAAGCCATGGCAAATCACCCTTGGTTTTCAGTTCACCCGGCGCTAGAAACGCGTTTGTGCATCGCACGATCATGAATACTCGATTGCTTCTGTCGCTGCTCGTTTCGCTCCCCTGCCTCGCGGTCCGGCTGGCCACCGCCCAGCCAAGCCCCAGCGCCGCCCCGGCAAGCGCAACCTCGACCAACCTCGCCACCAATTCCGTCGTGCGCCCGAATGTTCTGTTCATCCTCACCGACGACCTGCGCTGGGACGCGCTCGGCGTGGCCGGGCACCCGTATCTGAAAACGCCGCACATCGATCGCCTGGCCAGCGAAGGTGTCCGGTTCAAGAACGCCTTCTGCACCACGTCGCTGTGCTCGCCCAGCCGGGCGTCGATCCTCAGCGGTGTCTACGCGCATGCGCACGGTGTGCGGGACAATTTCACCGAGTTTCCCGCCGAACGGGGCAACTTTCCGGCGACGTTGCAAGCCGCCGGGTATCAAACCGCCTACCTCGGTAAATGGCACATGGGCGAAGGAAACGACGAGAAACGTCCGGGCTTCGACTATTGGGTGTCGCACAAAGGTCAGGGCAAGTATTACGGCACGGAGTTCAACGTCGATGGCCAGCGTCAGGTCAAGCCCGGCTACTACACGCACGAGATCACCGACCTGGCGATTGACTGGCTCAAGCGGCCGCGCGGCCAGCCGTTCCTGCTCATGCTCGGACACAAGGCGCCGCACAGTTTCTATCTTCCGGAACCAAAGTACTCGAACAGCTTCGCCCAGGTGGAGATTCGCTATCCCGAGTCCGCCTTCGAACTCACCGGCAAGCCCGACTGGATCAGGGAACGCCGCGCCACCTGGCACGGCATCTACGGTCCGCTCTTCGAATGGCGCAAAAAGTTCCCCGACGAAAGCCCCGAAGGCGTGAAGGACTTCGCGGCCATGACCCGCGCTTACTGGGGGACGATTCAATCGGTCGACGATAGTGTCGGCCGCCTCTATGAAACCCTGCGCAGCCTCGGACAGCTCGACAACACGATCATCGTGTTCATGGGCGACAATGGTCTGCTGAACGGGGAGCACGGCATGGTCGACAAACGCACGATGCATGAGCCCAGCATCCGCATTCCGCTCATCGTCCGCTACCCCGGCCTCACCTCCCCCGATCGGCGCAAAGTGATCGACGAGATGGTCCTGACGCTCGACGTCGCGCCCACGCTGCTGGAACTATGCGGCGCGCCGCGACTGAAGGGCATTCACGGACGTTCCTGGAAAACACTCGTGCAAAAGGGCGATCCCGCCTGGCGCAAATCGTTCCTCTACGAATACAACTACGAGCGGCAATTTCCCTACACGCCCAATGTCCGCGGGGTCCGCACCGACCGTTGGAAATACGCGCACTACCCGCATGGCAACGGAACCAGCGATCGCCATCTGGCCGAGCTTTACGATCTCAAGAACGATCCGGAGGAACGCGAAAACCTCGTTCAGTACTCCAGCCACAGCCTGGTTCTCCGATCCCTCAAGCTGGAGTTGGAACGGCTGCTGCGCGAAACCGGCGCCCGCCCGGATTTCATGCCCAAGGATGAAGGGGTAAAGGCGGAGCTGCCCGCCCAAGCCATCCGTTAGTTACGACCGCATCCCTGCGGGTCGGTCGCGAACATCCTTGTTTCGCTCCTTTCGTCCGCAGAGGTTTATCGCGAGAGAAGCGGCACGAACGCCCTTCCCATGAACCTGCTAGGTAGGGCGCGCTCTCCGCAGCGCGCCGCCCCTGCGGTTGACTTCACCGCTCTCCAAGTAATACCGCATGAACAGTTCTCAACCCGGGTTCGGCGGCGGGCGTCGGAGCCCGCCCTACCTGACGTGCCCGGTTCATATCAGGTGAGCAGGCCAAAAGGAACGGGGGGCTTCCCATGAACCTGGCCATTTTTGATTTCCGATTTGCGATTTGCGATTTGGCCAAAGACGTAGGCCCCGCAATCGAGTGGAAGATCGACACGCAGGCTCGCGACGCGGAGATTCGGCAGCCTGCCGCGTAGGCCGCCAACCGCGTTACCCTCTCCGCCGCCCTGCGGGGGAGAGGGCAGGTTCCGAACTCGCCCGAGCGAGGTCGGAACCGGGTGAGGTGGAGCCGTCCGCGGTTCATGGGCTGGTGGGCACGGGTGCGGAACTCGTGAAAGCTTCCCACCAGCACGCCACCTGCGCGCGCCACGGCGCAACCCAACCAGCCCAGGCTTCGCGCTTGGATTCTCCCGGCCGATTACCGAGAGTTTCCGGCATGCAAGCGCCCAACCGCTCCCAGCCTTTCATTCGGACACGCCCGACCAGGCACGGTCGGGCGGCCTCGATTCCGCATCTCGCTTGCCGCCTTCGCGCCATCGTCGTGGGAGCAATCCTCTTGCTCGCAGTCCACGACGGCTTCGCCGCGGCCGCCTTTCCCGCCTTCAAACCAGCCAAGCTGGCGGAGATGCAAACCAGCATCACCAACGCCATCGCTCACCAGGAACTTCCTGGCGCCGTGCTCTGGCTCGAACGACAGGGGCTCACCTATCAAAAGGCCTTCGGACGACGCGCCGTCACGCCCCGCAGCGAACGCATGACGGCCGATACTGTGTTCGACGTGGCCTCGCTGACCAAGGTCATCGCCACCACGCCCTGCATCCTGCGCTTGATCGAAGCCGGGCGGATTCGCCTCGACGCCCGCGTTTCGGAATATCTGCCGGAATTCCGCGGCGAAGGCTCCGGCGGCATCACGATTCGCCATCTGATGACTCACACCTCGGGCCTCCGGCCGGGCCTGCCCTCGACGCCGGCCTGGTCAGGCTACGAACGGGGTATCGAACTGGCCTGCCGCGAAATCCCGACGAATGCCCCCGGAACCGTTTTCCGCTATAGCGACGTTAATTTCATTCTGCTGGGCGAGATCGTTCACCGGGTCAGCGGCCAGCGTCTGCACGAGTTCGCCGCAGCCGAAATTTTTCGGCCCCTCGGCATGCGGGATACGGGTTTTCTGCCGGACGCAACGCTGGTGGGCCGGATCGCGCCCACGCAGCAAAGTCCCGACGGTTTGCTCCGAGGCCGGGTTCATGATCCCACCGCCCGCCGCATGGGCGGTGTCGCCGGACACGCCGGCCTGTTCTCGACCGCCGCGGACCTGGCCCGTTTTGCCCGCCTGCTGCTGGGGCAGGGTGAACTGGACGGCGTCCGTCTTTTCCAGCCGGAAACGATCCGCCTGATGACCTCCGTCCAGTCGCCCGACACCGTGGCCGTCCGGCGCGGACTCGGCTGGGACATCGATTCGCCCTACAGCCGGCCGCGCGGATCTGTGTTTCCCCGCGGCTCGTTCGGGCACACCGGCTGGACCGGCACCGCCCTTTGGGTCGATCCGTTTTCGCGCACCTTCTGGATTCTTCTGTCGAATCGCGTGCACCCCGACGGCAACGGCAATGTGCTGCCGTTGTATCTGGCCCTCGGGACGCTGGCCGCCGAGGCGGTCGAGGGCTTCGATTTTCGAAACGTCGAGAACGCCCTGCCGTTCCGCAGCAACTTCGTGCTCACGGCATCCGCACCGGTTCGGTCCACCTCCAACGTGCTCACGCGCGCCCACCCGCCGCTCGCTGGCGCCCTCAACGGCATCGATGTTCTGGTCAAACAGAACTTCGCCCCGCTCAAACGCCTTCGCCTTGGGCTCGTCACCAACCACACCGGCCAGGATCGCTGGCGCAACCCAACCATCGACCTGCTGTTCCATGCACCCGAGATCCAGCTCAGAGCCTTGTTCAGCCCGGAACACGGACTCCGCGGCGCGCTCGACGAACAGGTGTTCAGTTCCGTGGACGAAATCACCGGCCTCCCCATCCACAGTCTCTACCCTCGCATCCCCGGGCGGACGAAGGATCAGTCCGACGCGGAGTTCGAGGAGATGTCCCTCCGCCTCCGCAGCCCCACTGCGGAGCAAATGAAGAACCTGGATGCGCTGGTGTTCGACATCCAGGACATCGGCTGCCGTTTCTACACCTACGTCGGAACCATGGGCAACTGCCTGCGGGCCGCCAGCGAGGCCGGCAAGAAGTTCTTCGTGCTCGACCGCCTGAATCCCATCGGCGGAACGCAGATCGAAGGTCCAGTTCATCGCGGACACCCGTCCTTTGTTGCCTGGCACACCCTGCCGCTGCGCCACGGCATGACCGTTGGAGAACTGGCCCGGATGTTCAATGCCGAGCGCGGCTTCCGCGCCGACCTCACCGTGATTCCCTGCGAGGGGTGGACTCGTTCCCAGTGGTTCGATGACGCCGGCCAGCCCTGGATCAATCCTTCTCCGAACATGCGCAGTCTCGAGGCCGCCGCGCTCTATCCCGGCGTTGGCCTGCACGAATCCGCCCTCTCCGTCGGCCGCGGCACAGACCGACCCTTCCAACAAATTGGCGCGCCCTACATCGACGACCTGGTCCTCGCCGACACCCTGAATCGCGCGGGGCTCGCCGGGGTTCGCTTCTATCCAATCCAGTTCACGCCCACCGCCAGCACGTTCAACGGCCAGCCCTGTCGCGGCGTTGCCATCGTCGTCACCGACCGCCGGGTCATGAATGCCGTCGAGGTTGGGCTGGAGATCGCCCTGACGCTGCAGCGGATGTATCCCGGTGAGTACGCCCTCGACAAGATTCAGTCCCTGCTCCGGCACGCGCCGACCCTCGATGCCATCCGCAAAGGTCGAAGTCGCGCCGAAATCCTCGCCGCCTGGAACGCCGACCTCACCGAGTTCAAGCAACGTCGCGAGCCGCATCTCCTCTACCGTTGAACCTAAACGGCCTCGCGGATTGACTGCATCCCATCCCACCCAGCCGGCCCGGACCCCGGCCGCTGCTTGTTCCCCCTGGAAACACCGCGCCGCCGGGCCCCGGTGATCGATCGATCGGGCTTAAAGCCCGTCCGGGACGAGCTGGAAAAACCGGGCTGCACCGGCGACGCGAAGGCTCATCTCATGGCGGTCTCCAACCACCACGACTTCGCCGACGACAGGAGCCCAACCGTCGTCCTTGCGCCGAACCAGGTTTGTACCACCGATGACATAGAAGGTCAGTGCGCTGCGCGGCCAGCTCAGAATGATGGTGGAGCTTCCATCGCGACGGATGGACAAGGCCGGAAAGGGTGGCTGGATCGATGCTCCCGGCCAGAAGCCACTGTGCAATGTGAACGTCGATTGGGACACGACACCGAACTCCACCGCCGAGGGATCGCGCGCCTCAGCGAGACTTCGTTGCACCAACGTCGCGATGTTGGCATCAGGCTGGCCAATGGTGCCAACCAGCGTGTAACCGGCGGAACTGCTCTTGCCCCGGCCGCTACCGCCTCCGCCATCAACGGTGAACCAATCCATACTCGGCCGCAGCTCGGCGCCTGACGCCGACGACGGAGAAGCGCCGAGCGCAATAAAGATGAAGATGACTGGAATGAAGGATTTCATAGTTTCAGAGGAATGAGTTGAGACCTGGTTGGGATCGCCATCACGGTGCCACCAGATCCACGTCCCCTCGCGTTGCACAGAGGGTGACAGGTTGGTTGATGGTGACGGGCCCGGAATAGACCCCGGCCTTCAGAAGAACCACGTCCCGGGCGGCCGCGAGGCCGAGCCCCCGATCGAGGGTGCGCAACCGGCGGTTGGAGGCAAGTCCGGGGTTGGCGTCGCTTCCGTCCGCGGCAACGTACCAAACGCGGCCCGTCGCCACTGCCCGACGGGAACCATTGACAGCATCGGTCATCCGATCCATTTGGTCGGCGGTGAGAATGCTCAAGGTGGTGTCACCACCGTGATACGACATGATGTTCTGAAACGTGTTGCGTACCTGGCGCTGCCGCGACCCTTCCAGCTCCGCAAACGGCAATGAGAACGCGCCCCGGGCAATCGCGTCCAGCGAGCCAAAACAATTGTGATCTGGAGCGGTTTCGTCCGTGTGATCCTGCTCCCCGGGCACGCGCACCGCACACGTGCATCCATCACACGGGGAGTTGTCGCTGTGGCGACTGACCTGCCCCTCGTGCGTGTGCAGCAGGTTGAAGTAGTGCCCGCACTCGTGCAGCAGCAGGGTGTCGTAGGGGATTCGACCGATGGTGATGACGTCGTTGCCGGTGTTCGGAAACGAGCAGGTGCCGGAGAAGTCGCCAACCACATAGACGTTGATGGCGTCGGTCCGGTAGAGATACAAGGCCGGGTCACGACGAGCCGCGCTCTGGATCGCATCGCGTGTGGCCACGCTCCGCGGGTCGGCGTCATACCACTGCGAAACTCCGCCGATGGTGGCAATCTCGATCAGATCAAACCCAAACCCGCGTCGATACGTGGCCAGCAACCGATTGGCCCGGGCAACCTCCGCGTTCAGCCGAGGTAACGTCGAGGCCGGGATATTGCCCGCGGCATCGGCCACCACCTTGATGCTGAGACGCCAGTCCACCTCGGCGTGAAGGTCTTCGCCGGCAAGGCTGAGCAAGCACAGGCCGAAGGCAAGGAACCTTCGGACGCATCCAACCGCGCCGGGACGGCGGCGTGTCGACTCGAAGGTCGAAGAACCAGGCGGCTTGGCACCTCGATCGCGGCGACACCATGGCCGCCGCCAGCCGGAGACCACAGACACACCCACGCCGACCACCAACGGGAACAAAATGCGAATGTTCATTTCAGGATTGGCTTTCTTGGCTTTGGACTATTGCAACGTGACGAGCACCAAAACGAGTCCAGTGCCGCGATCCAAAGCCGTCATGGCCTTTCCCAAAATCGCCCCCTGCGCCCGGGCGCCATCCCTCACCTTCATCGCATGTCCGGGCAAATCGCTCGTGGTGAGCAAATCGCCCGGCTTGATCGCGCCACCCGCGGCGTCAGCCTTCACGTAGACTCGACCGGTCAAGGCGACGTTCTGGCCTTGATCGAGGACTCCTTCCTGTTTGAGCGCAATGCCCGGATTGATGCCATTGGCGCCGCTGACGATGCCCGCCACCTGCGTGTCATAGGCCCGAGTGCTGAGCTTGAGCCGCCCCGGGTGCTCGTCGTCGATCACCACCACCGAACCTTTTTCCATCTCCTCCTCCATCGGAAACGGCTCGGCGAGATCGGCGCCACCGCGGATGGTGACTGAAGCCACATTGATGCTGCCGTCCACGGTGACGCCACCGCTCGGATCAACGACCAGCCCTCTCGCCGGGGCGCCTTCACCCACGCCCGCGGTGAGCAGGCCGATGTAACCGTAGGTCGCCGTGATGCGGCTCGTGCCCCCGTCGGGCCGGACGATCCGATCCGCGCCCGTTGCATCGGCGTAGTAGTTATATCCAAGGTGAACCCCATCGCCGTAGCGCAGAAACGAACCGTAGAGGTACCCGTCCGAATTGCCGCCGCCAATGCGGAGATGCCGGTAGTCCGCGCTGTTGACGCCGATCTCCATATCTCCCGCCACCGTCAACTTCTTCCCCGGAGTGGTGGTGCCAATCCCAACGCGATTGTTGTTCAAAGCCAGGCCAGCCCCAAAAATGCCGGTCTGGAGCAACAGACGTCCGGTGTCAGCGCGGAGGACGGAATCGCCCGCCGCCGCGTCCGTGCTGTAAAGCCCAGCCAACCCGGCATAGCCGAATACGCTCCGGGCCGTGTTGGTGTCCCCCAGCACGAAGGCCGGCGCCACGCCGCGCACGCTGATGCCGTCGCCAATGACGGGCGTGTTTACCTCCAGCCGGGTAAAGGGGGTGGTGGTCCCAACACCAACCCGGCCCGCATTGTAGAACAGGTTGGTCCCGCTCAGCAGCCAGGCACTGGAGCCGCCCCCCGGCGATTGCCAGGCAAACGAAGTCCCATCGAAGCCCAGCACCTGGCCGGGCGCTGGCACGCCGGTCGCCGCCAGCTGTTCAACGCGAATGCTGCCATTGGTCACCGAGCCGGCCACGGTGGCAAAAAGGGCGCGTGGCGTGGGCATGAGGCGGGTCCGTGGACTGAGCAGGGCGAAGTCGGAAGTGCCATTGGTGGCCACAGTGATCCCAAGCCACGCGTCACGTCCGGAAACCAGATGGCTGCCAAAATCGATCTGTGCCGTGAACAACCCGTTGTCGAGCTTGCGCCCAACCACACTGTTGCTCGCCACAGGACTGCCACCGGTAAACGCCGAGTAGAGCCAGAAGGTCAGGTCGAAGGTTCCGCTGGCCGGAAATCCGTCGTAGTCGAGTCGACCCTGATAGGTGAACGCCGTGGTTTGGGCCGGGAGTGGCGCGGTCGAACCGGCCAGGGCAAGCCATCCGAGACAGAGAGAGATGCGATGCAGATGCAGTTTCATGTTCTACTTTGGTTGTCGTATGGCCGGCCGACGTCGTCGCCGGCCGGCACGAGGACATGCAGAATCGGTCGGGAATGGTTGCAGGAAATGGAGGCTTGGTTCAGAACCCCGCCCTCACCAGGTTTCCGCTTGCCTCCTCCTATCCGCCCCGCTGACTCTCAGGACACCGATGAAGCATCGCGTTCACTCGCTCGCCACCCTGGCCGCTTGTGCGGTCGTTCTCTCCTGGCTCGGTTGCCAAAGCCAGGCCCCCAGCCCCGCTTCCAGTCAGCTGGGCTCGACGGAAAAAGTCGGCCGCGCCGGGCTCAACCGCTTCGTCACGCCCGCCAATCAGATCCTGACGCCCGCCGGAAAACAGGTCGATCTGCCCGGTCTTCGACCCCAAGCCCTGGCGTTAAGCCCCGACGGGCGCCTGCTCGCCGTCTCCGGCAAGACGGCGGAATTGGTAATCCTGGATCCAATCACAGGAACGGTTCTTCAGCGCGTCGCGCTTCCGTCCGAGAAGGACGCCGATCCCACCCCCGATCCGGTTTCCGGCAACATTCTGGAGCCCGACAAGGACGGTCAGGTCAGTTTTACCGGGCTGATCTTTTCCCCCGATGGCCGGCGGATCTACCTCTCCAACGTCAACGGCAGCGTCAAGGTTTTCTCCGTGGGCGCAGACCACCGCATCGCCGGCCTTTTCACGATCAAGATTCCCCCGGCCAACGCCACCGGTCGGAAGGCCGAGATTCCCTCCGGCCTCGCCTTGTCGCCCGACGGCCACCGTCTGTATGTGACGCTGAACCTCACCAACCAACTGGGCGAGTTCAACGCCCAGAACGGCACGCTCCTCCGCAAATGGAACACCGGCGTCGCTCCCTACGACGTGGTGGTGTCCGGCCGAAAGGCATACGTCAGCAACTGGGGCGGTCGCCGGCCCGGCACCAACGACGTCACCGGGCCCGCCGGCCGCGGCACGCTGGTGAAGGTGGATCCCGTGCGATTCATCGCCAGCGAAGGATCCATCACGGTCATCGATCTCATCAGCGGTCGCACCACCGCGGAAATCGTCACCGGCCTCCACGCGTCCGCTCTCGCCCTCGCACCCAACGGCCGCCACCTCGTGGTGGCCAATGCCGCCAGTGACACGCTCAGCGTGATCGACACAAAAACAGACGCCATCGTGGAAACCATCTGCACCCGCCAATCGCCGGCGGACCTGTTCGGCGCCGCGCCCAACGCCCTGGCCTTCGATCCCTCAGGCGAAACGCTCTTCGTGTGCAATGGATCCCAGAATGCAATCGCGGTCGTGCGTTTCGACCCGGGCGAATCCCGCCTGACCGGCCTCATCCCCGTCGGCTGGTATCCGGGCGCCATCGTTCACGATCCCGCCCGCGACTCCCTCTACGTCGCCAACATCAAAGGCATCGGTTCGACCAAAAAGCTCGAGCCCAATGAACCCGCAAAGTTCCGTTCCGGCCAGCACTACGGCACGGTCTCGCTCGTGCCGGTGCCGTCAAAGCGGCGGCTGGCCGCCCAGACCCGCACCGCGCTCGCGAACATGCGCCATGCCGCAATCCAAGCCGCCCGGCTGCCCGCCCGCCCCGGACAACCGCCCAGGCCCGTCCCCGAACGTTCCGGCGAACCCAGCGTCTTCAAACATGTCGTCTACCTCATCAAGGAGAACCGCACCTACGACCAGGTGTTCGGCGCGCTGCCCCAAGGCAACGGGGATCCGTCGCTCTGCATCTTCGGAGAACGCTTCACGCCGAACCAACACAAGATGGTCCACGAATTCGTCCTGCTCGATAACACCTACTGCTCAGGCATCCTCAGTGCCGACGGCCATCAATGGGCCGACACCGGCATCACCACGGATTACATGGAGAAGGCCTTCGCCGGATTCCCCCGCAGCTATCCCGACGGCATGGAAGACACCGACGTCGATGCCATCGCCTACGCACCCAGCGGGTTCATCTGGGACAACGTGCTGGCTCACGGCAAAACCCTCCGAGACTACGGCGAGTTCGCCATCACGGACAAATGGTGGAAGGACAAAACCAAGAAAGCCAAGATCACCTGGGCCGATCACTATCGGGAGTTCAAAAACGGCACCAGCACGATCCACCTCAGCAGCCGTCCGGCCGTGGAATCGTTGCGCCCTTACCTCAATACGAACACCGTCGGCTGGGATATGGACGTGCCGGATGTCTTTCGCGCCGCCGAATTCATCAAGGACCTCCGCACTTTCGAGGCGAAGGGTGAGATGCCCAACCTCATTCTCATCTGCCTGCCCAACGACCATACCAGCGGCACTGCGGCCGGCGCCCCCACGCCCGCCGCCCAAGTGGCGGACAACGATCTCGCCTTCGGCCAGATCGTCGAGGCGCTCAGCCGCAGCCCGTTCTGGAAGGAAACCTGCATCTTCGCGATCGAAGACGATCCCCAGGCCGGCTGGGATCACGTCAGCGGTTACCGGACGACCGCCTACGTTGTCAGCCCATACACCAAGCGCGGACAGGTGATCAGCACGCAATACAACCAGACCAGCCTGCTGCGCACGATGGAGTTGATTCTTGGGCTGCCCCCCATGAACCAGCTGGTGGCCAGTGCCACGCCGATGTTCGATTGCTTCACTGCACAGCCGGACTTCCGACCGTTCATCGCGGTGCCCAACAACGTGCCCTTGGACGAGATGAATCCGGATCCGAAAAAGGTCGCGGATCCCCTGCTCCGCCGGAACGCATACGTCTCCGCCCGTCTTCCCCTGCGCGAGCCCGATCAATGCCCCGAAGACGTGTTCAACCGGATTCTTTGGCATGCGATGAAAGGTTCACACGTCCCATACCCGGAATGGGCCGTAACGGTCCACGATGACGATGACGATTGATTTCCTCATTTTCACGGTTCTCACCATCCTTGTGGGCTACCGCTTGGCCTGCGGGTATCCGCGGATCCGGGTGCGGGCCAGTGATTGTTCCCGAGAGCGACAGTGGCCGGGGCACGGCATAGAAGTCGCGCCCATCGCCGCCCGCGTACATCAAATCCGCAGCGATTATGCGTCGGCGTTGAGTTCTCGTCGACCCCGCCCGGGCCGACCCTCTGGCTCAGACTTCCTGGCCTCCGCGCGAAGATCGATGGCCAGACGCCACTTTTTTCAGCGGTGTACCCCGCCGTTGGCCTCCAACCCCCACGACCACGAAAACCACGCCGCTTAGCGCATGCTCGAGTTTCTGTTCGAAATTCTCGGGGAACTTGTTCTGCAATTGCTGTTCGAGGTGCTGGCTGAATTTGGACTCCGCGCATTGGGGGCGCCCTTCCAGAAAACTCCGAATCCGTGGCTGGCTGGATTCGGCTATGCCGCCTTCGGCGCGGCTACGGGCGGCCTGAGTCTGTGGCTCGTCTCCTCACACCTGGTGAAGAGCGAGACCTTGCGCGTGCTCAACCTTGTTCTGACGCCAATAGCGGTCGGTGCGTTGATGTCGGCGATCGGCGCGTGGCGGACACGCCGGGCACAGCCGATGTTGCGAATTGATCGGTTCGCTTACGGATACGTATTCGCCTTCTCGTTTGCGCTGATCCGATTTGTCTTCGCCAAATAGGCCCCAGGCTGACGGACCGTGAAACGAACGTGTGGTGCCGGTGCCTCGTGGGCTTACGCATCGGATTGCACATCGCATTCATGTTGATGCAGCGACCTTGCAGAATGCTTCTGGTGGTGATGCCTACGGCCGGTCCGCCCTTCGCTGGGACTGCTGTTGCGATGACAAAAGGCTCCAATTCCCGCGTCAGGCGAATCCTTCCACCAAACAATCGGCGTTGGAAAAGTGGTCCCGGCCGTGCTGATAGTCGTTGGAAGATGACCATGCGCAGGCAACCTCTCCCGCCGGTGGCAGGATCCAGATCCGGCCATTGACGGCGCGGGCCTTGCGCCAAATTCATCTCTGACAACACAGCGGTCCTCCCGCCCGTCGGGTTGTCAGGTCTCGGCGTTATTGTGGATAATAATTGCTGAGCGGGCTGCTGGTGCCAAAGAGCACCAGCAGTTTTTTAGCCTTTGACCAAGCTCGTCCAAACCCGAGTTCAGAACGAAGCTCCGAGAAAGATTGGCAGTCCCTGAAGTGAGCACCGCACGAAATAGATCCCTCTACCGAACGGCGGGCCTGATCGGAACGGCGCTCGGCGCGCTCGTCCTGGCGGCTTGTGTCCTTGCCTGGTTATTCGGCGACACCATCCTAAATAGCTACGGGAGAAAGAAGGCCGAGCGCGCGTATGCCCGCGCGCATCCCGGAAGTTCATTACGGATCGGCCAACTCGATTACGCCCTCGGCGCAAACCGACTGACGGCCCAGTCCCTCACGCTGAGTTCCACCGGGATGGTTCTCACGACCGGGCCCGCTTCCCTGGCCGATGTGCGGTGGACCAAGCTCTTGAAACAGGCTTTCTCGCCAGCAGACCTCCTCGCGCACGCAGTTCTCGACGTGACCAACCTCAGCGCTGAATTTCCCGTCTCGCGTTACGGTTTGCGTTGCGGGCGGTTGATAGCGTCGATGGCATCGTCGAACCTGTTGCTCGAAGGAGTTCAAGTGCAACCGTCAATCGGAGATGAAGCCTTCTTTGCTGACGACGCCTTTCGCCATCCAAGGTTCGTCCTTGTCCTGCCCGAGTGCAGGGTTTCGGGCCTTGAATATGCGGCGGCGCTGACCGGAGCCGCCTTCCGGGCACGGTCGATCCATTTCGAAAGGCCGTTTTTCGATGCTTTGATCAACCGTGACAAGCTGCCGAAGCCGTCAGTCAGGCGTCCCCCCATGGTCCACGAGGCGCTGGCCAACATCGCGCAAGCCATTCAGGTCGGCAGCCTCACCATCACCAACGGCACCGTGAAATATTGCGAACGGTTAGCCGTCGGAGCCAAGCCAGCCGAGCTGACCTTCGGAACAGTAAGCTTATCGGCGGAAGGCATAGCGAACCGCGGCGGAGCGGCAAACACCATCCAGGTGCAAGGCGAGGGTCGCCTGATGAATTCCGGCGTGATGCGCGTGGCCATGGCGATTCCGCTCAACCAGCCGGAGTTTTCCCTGAGGTATTCCGGATCCTTGGCCGGGATGGACCTGCGCCGGCTTGATGCGTTCCTGGACATTGCGGAATCTACCCGGATCAAATCAGGTCTTGCTGAGGGCGCGGCATTCGACATTGCGGTGACCAATGGGCATGCGCGCGGGCGGGTGCAGGCAATCTACCAAGATTTGGAGATCGCCCTTTTGAACAAGGAAACGGGCGCGGAAAAGGGCTTTTCCAGCCGCGTCACGTCCTTCTTCATGAATCTGATCAAGATTCGAAAGGCGAACCTGCCGGGCATGGCGGGCGGGCTGAAGGAAGGGCAAGTCGACTACGGCAGAAAACCCGATGACGAATTCATGCAGTTTGTGTGGTTTGCGCTGCGGACCGGAGTCTTGGACGTGATCACACACTGATTCTTTAGGCCTGAACTCAGAGGTGCAATTGAAAGCGGGTGCGGGTTGGAGGCGTTGCGCTCGCGCCCCTCACACACCCACTGGACAACGAACGACATACGCAACTCCCTTTCCCCGCAACTCCCGCAACGGGGGCAACGGGGAAAGGGCCCGAAAACGGTCCGTTGGATCACTCGTTTTCAATCACACCCTGAACCCAGAGGAAGGCCGCATTCCCGCGGCGGCTCTTCCTTGATGCCCATACGCTGGCTCTTTGGACTTGGTTGAGCGCGGGGTGCTCGAACGGCCCCGCCAGAATGCGCCGCGGGGCTTGGCCCCCTAAAACAAGCGCCGCGGAAACTCCGAATAACGTCTACGGCGACCTCAGGCGGTAGTATTTGCTTAGGCCGACGATCGGGTCGCTGACGGTGAACTTGCCATTCACCACGACCGGTGCTGGGGCGACCACGCTCCACGAGGTTGGCGCGGTCAGAGCCGGGGCGCTCTCGAGCACGAATCCCACCTGGCCCGCAGGCCAGGAGAGAACGATTTGGTTGCCGGCGCGTTCGAAACTCAACCGCGGAGCTGCATTCGAGGGCGCGCTCCAATTGAGTTTCATCAGGCCCGACGCCCCATTGTAACCGTCCACCGCGATCCGATACAGCGTCCCAGCGACAGGAGTGAAGGTGACCCGGCTTTGGGCGTTGCTCGTCGTGTCGTCGTTGCTCGCGATCGGTGTCAAAGTTTCCAAGCTGCCGCCGGTGTAGACGGCCAGTAGCGTGTCAAATCCACTGCCGAGAGTATCCAGCGTCACCGGATTGCCACTGGGCGCCGTCCAGAAATACCAGATGGAACTGCCGCCGGCGTTCCCGACGTGGTCGGGTTCTCCCGGCTCTTTCGTCGCTCCCAGCGTGCTCCCGTTCACACTGCCGGACGAACCGCTGATCATCTGGCCCTGGGCAAAATTGTCGTTGCCGAGCGTGATCTGCCAATTCAGCACTACACTGCCCGACTCCGGGGCCGTCTGATTGTAACCATCCACCGCGATGCGATAAACCGTGCCGGCCGCGGCCTGGAAGCTGACCCGACTTTGTTGGTTATTCCCGGCGACAATATCGTCGTTGCTCGCAATTGGGGTCAGTGTGGCCAGGGCGTTGCCCGTGTAAACGCCGAGCAACGTGTCAAAACTGCTGCCAACCGTGTCAATCGTGGCCAGACCGGTCACGGGTGACGTCCAGGAATACCAGACCGACTTGCCGCCGGCATTGTCGGCGTGGTTTGGTTCGCCCACCTCTTTCGTTGCGGTGACGGTGCTCCCGTTCACGCTTCCGGCATTGCCGCTGATGACTTGAGCGCTGGCAAAGTTGTCGTTGACGCCGGTCACGGTGAAACTGCCGACGCTCGTGGCAACTCCGCCGGGAGTGACGACGCTGATGGGCCCACTGCTTGCGCCAGCGGGCACCGTGGCCGTGATCTGACTCGGGGAATTAACCGCAAAATTGGCGCTGAGTCCGTTGAAACGTACCGCCGAGGTTCCCGAGAAATTTGCTCCGCTGATCACGACACTCACACCCACCGCGCCGCTGCCCGGAGCGAAGCCGGTGATGGCGGGCGGAAAGGGAACCAAGGTCCAGTTCAGCACGGTGTTACCCGAGGTTCCGCCGAAACCATCCACAGCGATCCGGTAGACTGTTCCCGCCACCGCCGAGAAGGTCACCTGGCTCTGCACCGTGCCGTCAGTAATGTCGTCGTTGCCCGCGATCACCGTCAGAGCACCCACGGCGTTGCCAGTGTAGATGCCCAACAAGGTGTCGAAACCGCTGCCCACCGTATCCAGTGTCACCGTCCCGCTGGTCGAGGGCGTCCAAGAATACCAAACGGATTTGCCGCCGGTGTTGTTGGCGTGATTGGGTTCTCCCGGCTCTTTCGTTGCCCCGGTCGTGGTCCCGATCACACGGCCGGCATTGCCGCTGATCACTTGCCCGTCGGCAAAATTGTCGTTCCCCAGAGCCAGATTCCAGTTGAGGACCACGCTGCCGGAATCGCCATCATATCCGTCGACCGCGATGCGATAGACGGTGCCGGCCACCGCCGCGAAGGTCACCCGGCTTTGCTGCTGGTTGCCCGGTTCGATATCGTCGTTGTCGGCGGTCAAAGTGAGGGCTCCGATGCTGTTGCCGGTATAAACCCCGAGGAGCGTGTCATAGGTGCTGCCGACGGTGTCGATGGTCGCCGGACCGCTGCCGGGCGAGGTCCAGTAATACCAAATGGATTTGCCGCCCGCATTGCCAGCGTGGTTCGGCTCACCTGCTTCCTTTGTTGCCACCACGGTACTACCGTGCACTGTGCCGACCGGACCGCTGATGACCTGGCCGTCCGTAAAATTGTCGCTGGTTCCGGCGATCACGGAGAAATTCCCCGCGCTCGTCGCCGTGCCACCGGGAGTGGTCACGCTGATCGGACCCGTCGTCGCCCCGGCGGGAACAGAGGCCGTAATCTGCAACGCGCTGTTGACGGTGTAACCGGGAGCGCTCACGCCGTTGAATCGTACGGCGGTCGCGCCCGTAAGATTCGCGCCGGCAATCACCACCACCGTACCCACCGACCCGCTGGGGGGAGCAAAGCTGCTGATCGACGGCGCAGTGGAACTGGAAGACCAGTTCAACACGGTGTTGCCAGAGGCCCCGTTGAATCCGTCCACCGCGATCCGATAAACCGTGCCCGCCACCGCCGTGAAGCTGACGCTGCTCTGGTTGTTGGTGGTCGTATCGTCGTTGCTGGCCACCTCGATCAATGCCCCCACGTTGTTCCCGGTGTAAACGGCCAACAGCGTGTCGAAGCTGCTTCCAACCGTGTCGAACGTCGCCGAACCGCTGCCCGACGCGGTCCACGAATACCAGAGGGATTTGCCTCCCGCGTTGGCCGCATGATTGGGCTCCGTCGCTTCCTTGGTTGCCCCTGAATTCTCTCCCGTCGCGCGGCCCACCACTCCAGTCAGGATTTGCGCTCCGGCGAAATTGTCGTTGGGCGGCCCACCCGCGTTCACGGTAAAGGAGGTCGCGCTGGTGGCGGTGCCATTGGCTGTCGTCACCGATATGGCGCCGGTGGTGGCGCCGACCGGCACGGTGGCGGTGATCTGCGTTGCGGAATTGACCGTAAAGGTCGTCGCACTCACTCCGTTGAATCGAATGGCCGTCGCGCCGGTGAACGCTGTGCCACTGATGGTCACGCTGGCGCCCACCGGACCGCTGGATGGATTGAAACCCACGATGGATGGAGCCGCCCCGGTCGCGAGCCGGGAGTAGGTGAAGGTCATGGTCGGACCGGAAGCGCTGATCGATGAGATCCGGTTGCTCGTCACCACCACGCTGCCGTTTTGATAGGCATGGGTGTTGGGCACGGTGTCCGCCCCAATCGCGCTGACGCCCCCTGCGCGAAACAGATCGCCGGCATCTCCCTGGTTCGCCCCATGTTCCATGTGGTATTGGCCGTCCGCCTGCAGCAAGGCGATCTTGTAGTGATTGTTGTTTGCCGGCCAGCCCGCCTGCCCCGGGAAACCCTCCTGTTTGTTGTTCGATTTGGACTCGTCAATGTGCCAGATGGCCAGACCGCCCTGGGGCAGGCTGTTTTCAGATCCAACGCTTTGGCGATTCTCCAACAGCAAGTACTCGCCAGCGGGATAGCCAGCGTCGATGCGGAAGATCGTCGGACTGGTTTCCACCTGCGGGGCAGTAAAGGTTCCAGGATTGATGACCGTCGGCGTCACCCAGCCCAGCTGGCTCTTGCACCAGGCGCTGAAATGGGGCGGATGCAGTTGCGTGCCGTCAAAACCCCATGAATTGGCCATCATACAATAGGAGCCAATCCCGTGACTGGAGTTGTCGGTGTCATACAAATCCGGCAAACCGAAAAAGTGCCCGGTCTCATGCGCGATCACGCCGATGCGCAGGATGTCGGTGCCGCTCGTCCCCCACAACGCCGCTTCCGTGTGCCAGTCGGAGACTCTCACGTTCACTCCGTTGCGATTCACATCCGCGCTCGTAAAACTGCCGCCCGGCAGCTGGAAAAGGCTCCATTTCACCGACCAAATCCAGTTGCCGTTTCCGCCCCCGGTCTCAGCAGCGTATCCGGAATGGATGATGTCGATCGCGTCCACGAGACCATCGTTGTCCGTATCAAAGTCCGCGAAGTTCACGAGTGGATCGGCCAGCACCAGCGCGTCGCGCACCATTCCTTGAACGTTGCGGGGAAAACTTCCACCCCCCGTCTGGCCGTCGGCATAAAACGCCTCGGTCTGCGGCAACGTCACCCACGCGAGCACGGTGCTGTTCAGCGTCATCGCGCCATACGAATTCTCCGTGTAGAGATCCTTCAGACTGCCCGTCGGGGCCAGCACGGGATGTCCTCCCACCGCGTTGAACAACACGTCGTAGTCGGCGCGATCTCGCGTGTGCGTACCGAAGACATGGTCACTGAACTTGCACAAAACCACCAGATTCTTGACCGTCCCGCGAGGAGCCACCCGCTGGGGGACATCCGCCCCAGCGGGCGCGAATCCCTGTCCTTGTGCCCGCTGGCGCAACTGCAACAGGGTTTGTGGCGACGGCAGCGTTCCCTTGGCCAGGCCCGCTGCGGCCGGGTCGGTGGAACCAACGGCCCGCGCGGTTGGCGCCAGCAGTCCTTGGGCATCCAACGTGGCATAGACATAGGTGTTCCGATCCCTGACCACGGTGTAACCCTGCATATCCTCGTACCAATGAAACCATTCGTCGCCCCGAACTCGGACCGTAACCTTCGAACCGTCCGGCTGGGTGACTTGCACCGGGTTGGGGTTCGCATTGATGGCCCGACTTGTGTGGGGATACAGCGCGAACACGCCCAGAACCGCGCCGAGCGCCATTTGGGTGACGTGTCGCCACCAGCTCCTGCCCTGGCCTCCCACATTGTTGGTGCGGTGAGGTTGGGCGAACGTTCTCGGCACTCCGGCCGTGGTCAGGGCGATGAATGCTTTCAACGCGCGGTCGACGACGTTCGACCAGCAGTGATTTTCTTCGATCAAGGTTTTCACAGATTTAAAGGTGTAAGTTTCGTTCCAACCTGACATGCGAGATTTCGCGCCGGAAAAGCCCACCTGTTTCGAAAAGTTTTTCCAAATGTCTCCGAACCAGGGTTAGCCCTAACGCCTTTCGGAAATTCGCCATGAGCATCGCAGACGTCGCGGCAACAGGCGAAGGAGCATGGCCGTCGCGATTCGCCCTCACCCCAACCCTCTCCCCCGGGGAGAGGGGGAACTTCAGAGGCGTGGTCACCATGCGGATGAGCGTCGACGCGTCCGAGCCGTGCGGCCACCAGGTCGCCCTCGCATCGAAGGTCAACGCGAGTGAGTCCGGCTATTTCTGAATGAGAAGTGCGCGGGCCTCGCGTGCCGCGAGATACAACGCAAGATAGTCCGGCTTGCGAAGCACGAACGTCACATGACGGGGATCCGGATCGGGGATGCCCAGCCGGTCGACTTCCGCGAGGTCGGCGCGGGCCTCGGCCATGCGGCCCTCCTTCCAGCGCACCCGCGCCCGAATCGCCAGAGCCAGCCCGCGCCGCGTGCAGTTGCGGGTGGTGCTTTCAACTTCGGTCAGGAGCGCTTCCGCCTCGGCCGCCTTGCCGATCCGGGAATCGGCCAGCGCCACGACGAGTTGATACCAAGGACGCCAGTCGTCATTGGTTTTCGCGAGCGAGAGAGCCTTGCCCGCCGATTCCACCGCCCGCTTGAGCAGCTCCGGATCCGGGCTGGGGTGGAGGAGGAGGACTTTGGCAGCCCGGTCGTGCGACGACGCGCTCTCCGATTCGGCGACGCTCGCGAGCAGGCGCCGGCAAAGATCACGATGTTCGGCATCTTTGCCCAGCCACAGATGAGTCAAAGCCAGATGCATGGCCTTGGCGTTGTCCTCCGGATGCCTCGCAACGGATTGTTCAAGGTTGCTCAGCCAGGTCTCGACCGGGGAGGAACCCGACGGCGGGATCCCGAGAATCACGCCCGCCTCCTCGAGCGCCAGCCAAACGACGAGGTCGTTGCCCTCGCCTCGTTTCAACGGCGCGAACTCATCTTCGGGCAAGGGAAGAAGCTTTGGCGCCGCGGAGGTGAAGGCTAGAAGGGCCGCGTTCGTGTCACCCATCCGGCCGAGGCACATGGCGCGGTAAAGCCTCGCCGTGGCTTTGGGATGCTCTCCGCCTTTTTTGGGCGATAGCTCGTCGCCCAACGCCAACGCCTGTTCCGCAGCTGTAAAGTTGCCTGCGCGGTATTCCGCCATGCCCAGCGCGATCAGGCACCAATACCGATGCGGGTGATCCTTGCCCTGGTCGACCGCGTAACGGCCCAGGGACAACGCCTGTTCCCGCAACTCGGGGCTTCGACCGGGAAGAAGGGAGCACGACTTGGCGGCGCGTTCCGCCGTGCCCACCGATCGCTTGCTGAGCGCGCGCTCGTTGAATGAGCGGCAGATCGCTTCGAATTCGTTGGTCTGCCCGAACCAAGCGAGCAGGGCGGGGAGATCAACCGAGGCATCAGCCTTGGCCAACCGCGTGAACTCGCTGCGCAGGCGCAGGGCCTCCTGCCAGCGCCCGCCGTCGTAGAGAGCGACCTCCGCCCGATGCAACTGCTTCGTCACGTGCGATGCATCGGCACCGTACCGCTTCAGACCCAGCAGGGTCAGATCGGTCGACAATTGATACGCCTCCGGAACCTCACCCACCGCCGAATAGGAGAGCTGAAGATTCCACATCGCCGCATAGGTGGTGCCGTGATCCAGACCATTAACCTTCCGGCTGAGCCGGACGACTTCTTCGCGCAACGAGAGCGCGTTCGCGTCCGAGTGCCCTTGGGCAAAGTTGTGCATGGCCGCTACGGTCGTCGGATGTTCCAGGCCATAGACGCGGCGGCAGCGCTCCAGCACCGATTGGCGAAGGGTGCCAGCCTCCTCCGTCCGGTTGAGAGATTGATAGCAGTTGGCCATGCCATGCGCGGCCTTGATGCTCCCTTCATGGTCCGGGCCGTAGCGGCCGACATAATAGTCGCGCGCCTGCTCAAAGAGGGACAGCGCGGAGGCGGGCTGCCGCAGCCGCACATACGATGAGGCCAAAGTAATCTGGAGCTGCGCGCGGCGGTCCGGACGATCGGCAAATTCCAAATCGAGCCTCCTCACCGCCGTATCCAGCGCCTCCGCCATCGACCCGGATCGGCCATCGGACACCTGCGCGTCCTCATGTTGGAAGATTTCGGTGAGCAGGGAGATGATAGCCTGGTTCTCGCTGCGCGATTTTTCGGACTCGACGAGCCGGGCTTCGGCGATTCGCTCCAGTCGATTCGCCCGCCTGCTCTCGCGCGTGGTCACAACAATGCCAACGAGCAACATCAATGCGATCGTCACGGCAGAGGAAAAGGCGATGCGATGCCGGCAGAACGCCTTTCGCAGCCGGTAGGCCGTGCTCGGCGGGCGCGCCAGAACCTCTTCATGCGCGAGGTATCGGGCGAGATCGGCCGCCAGTTCCACCGCCGTTTCGTAGCGACGCGAGCGATCCTTCTCCAGGCACTTCATCACGATCCAGTCGAGATCACCCTTGAGCTGACGCACCAGCTTCACGTCCTCGGCCGACCGTTGGGACGCCGCGAGGGCGCGTTCTTCCGAAGGGCGCGCCGCCAACCGCGCACTCGGACACGGCGGCACTTTCTCCCGAATCATTCGACGCATCGCGTCGTAACCCGCGGCGCGCAGCTCCCGGGCATCGAACGGCGTGCAGCCCGCCAATAATTCGTAAAGCAGGACGCCCAGGCTGTAGATGTCGCTGCGCGTATCAATGTCCAAACCGTTCATGTCTGCCTGCTCCGGACTCATGTAGGCAGGCGTGCCAATAAAATCCCCCGTTCTCGCGAAAACAGTGTCCTCGGTCAGCTTCTGCTGCGTCGCCTTGGCGATGCCGAAGTCGATGATCTTCGGCACGGGCACGCCATCCTGGACCGCCACCATGACGTTCGAGGGCTTGATGTCGCGGTGGATGACTCCTTTTTGATGGGCATGCTGGATGGCCTGGCAAACCTGACCAAAGAGTTGCAGCCGACCCTTGAGATCCATCCGCTCCTGATCACAGTAACGGGTCATCTCCATCCCTTGGACCAACTCCATCACGAAAAATGGCCGGCCCGCCTCGGTCGTCCCCGCATCCAGCACGCGAGCGATGTTCGGATGCTCCATCATCGCCAGGGCCTGACGTTCAGCCTCAAAGCGGGCCACGACCTGCCGGGTGTCCATGCCAAGCTTGATGACCTTCAGTGCCACCCGACGCCGAAGCGGGGCTTGCTGGTCCGCCGCCCACACTTCACCAAAGCCCCCGGCCCCAATCCTCTCCACCAGCCTGTAGCAACCGACCATGCGTCCCACTTCCTCCGACGACCGCGAGCCAAATTCGACAAACGGGAGGGCTGCCGCCGATGGATCGAGTTCTTTGAACGACTCCCCATCTTCATGCGCCTCCAGCAATGCCGTCAGCCGCTGTCGGAGCACAGTGTCCCCCGCGCATTCGCGATCGAGGAATGCCGTCCGCTCGGCCGCGGACAGCTCCAGCGCCATGACAAACAGGGCTTCCTCGCGATCCGGCTCTATCATGGCACGGTCGGGCTCCCTTGCTCGGAACGGATATGCAAGGCGACCGGAATCCGGGCCGCCAGCCGCCCCCAATTCGCAGCGGCCGGGCAAGAGCGTGCGGGCATCCGTCCCGTCGTCCGTTTGCAGCGCATCCGCAAAAGCGTCATCCTGAAAGCGATCATCTCATCAGAGATGCGAGATTTTGGACCGAAAAGGCCCGCTAAATGTGAAAGGCAGTGCGCCATCACTTCTTGGCCATTTCCACCTTCAGCCAGGCCCGGGAGTATTGCCACCAGCGTTTTGCGGTGGTGAGGGAGATGCCCAGGGCCTCGGCCGCTTCCTCCAGTGAAAGCCCCGCGAAGTAACGCAGCTTCACAAACTTTGCCTTTTCCGGCTGCACGGTGACAAAGCGCTCAAGGGCATCGTTCAGGGCCAGCAGCACCTCTTCGTCGCGGACGGGCAGCGCGATCTCCACGTCGTCCACGTCCACCCGTCCCAGTCCGCCTCCATGCCGCTGACACAGCTTCTGTCGCGCTCGGTCCACCAGAATCCGCCGCATGGCTTCCGCGGCAGCGCCGAAGAAATGGGCTCGATTCTCCCACGTGGGCTGCTCATCTCCTCCCAGCCTCAACCACGCCTCATGAACCAGCGCGGTCGGCTGAAGCGTCAAGCCACCCGCTTCCTCCTGGATCTTGCGCGAAGCCAGCCGACGCAGCTCCCCGTACACCATTGTCAGCAGCTCTTCCGCCGCCCGAGGATCGCCTTGCTGCACGCGTTCAACAAAAGTCGTTACATCGCTCATGAATTTCCCAGGTCCAATGGCAGGCAATGACTGCACATAGCTCGAATGATAGAGACCCCACTATAGGCCTATAAATTCGGGCCGAAGGCGACTGCAAACTTGCTTCAATCGCCCAGTCCCGACCGGTCGGGTCCTGTGCCCTGTCGAGCAAGTGCTACGCGACGAAGACCGAAGGCCTTCGCAAGAAGATCAAGGAAACGCCGGCTGGCCAACTGAATCGTTCCAGCTAAGCTCGTCGCTCCGGGATCGCTTGCCTTGCCTTCCCGGCGCACCGCATGAAAGACGCCAATTTGTCGCCCCAGCCCCGGGGAGAATGGTTCGCTTCGACCCACTGGAGCGTCGTGCTGACGGCGCGCGAAGGTGACGAACCCGCGGCCAGCGAGGCGTTGGAGAAGCTCTGCCGCACCTATTGGCCGCCCCTCTACGCGTTCATCCGTCGGGAAGGTTATCCCGAAGCCGAAGCCAAGGACTTGACCCAGGAATTCTTTCTTCGCCTCGTGGAAAGGGACATTCTGCAACGCCTGCGCCATCAACGTGGCAAATTCCGATCGTTCCTCCTCGCGTTCGTGAAAAACTTCCTCCTCGAACAGCGCGGGAGAGCCGCAGCTCAAAAGCGGGGTGGCGGAATGCCAATCCTCTCCCTCGATCAGCTGACCGAAGAAGGCTCATACCTTAAGGAACCGATTGATCGGTTGTCGCCGGATCAGGTCTTCGAACGTCGGTGGGCGCAGACGGTCATGCAAACCGCCATCAACCGGCTCCGCGACGAATATAAAGCGCAGGGAAACGCGGAGCTGTTTGAGTTGTTAAAAGACTTTCAGCCGCGCGAACCCGGTGCCCCATCCTACTGCGAGATCGGCGACCGCTTTGGCTTGAGCGAAGCCGCCGTGAAATCGGCAGTCCAGCGGATGCGAGCGCGCCATCGTGAATTGCTCCGCCAGGAAATCGCCCACACCGTGACGAGCCCCGACGAAATCGAAGACGAGATTCGGCACCTCCGGGAGGTGCTTTCCGGAAACACCTAAAAGCAGCAACGCCGCGAAACTTTCATCGAAAAACCCTCCTGTAGCTGTAGAAGCTGAGCCATGTCAGATCCGGCCCGTTGCAGCGAATGTGATAGTCCTCTGCCAGCCTACTGGCCCAAAGGATTGTGCTCCCAATGTGCGTTCGACGGGGCGCTCGGGGAATCTACCCATTCCGAAAGCTCCCCCCCAAACCCCGCGCGACCGCGGCTGACTCATTTCGGGGACTACGAATTATTGGAAGAAGTCGCCCGCGGCGGAATGGGGGTGGTTTACCGCGCGCGCCAGATCGCGCTCGACCGGGTGGTGGCCTTGAAGATGATTCTCGCGGGCCAGTTTGCGACCAGGGAGGAAGTCCATCGCTTCCGCAGCGAAGCGGAAGCCGCCGCACATCTGCAACACCCCAACATCGTCCGCATCCACGAAACGGGTGAACGCGACGGGCACCACTATTTCTCGATGGATTATGTCCCCGGCCGAACGCTGGCCGACATCGCTCGGGACGGACCGCTCCCCGCCCAGCGCGCGGCGCGCTATGCCCGGAAGATTGCCGAGGCGATCGACTACGCACACCAACAAGGCGTGCTCCACCGCGACCTCAAGCCTTCCAATGTGGTCATCGACGAACACGATGAACCACGCATCACTGACTTTGGCCTGGCCAAGCGAATGCGACGCGATTTCGGTGTGACCGTCACCGGCCAGGTGCTGGGCTCACCCAATTTCATGCCGCCCGAGCAAACCTCGGCGCAGCGCGGCAAGATCGGCCCGGCCAGCGACGTCTACGGAGTCGGAGCCATCCTCTATCATCTGTTAACGGGTCGTCCGCCATTCCACGCCGAAACGATCGAGGCGTTGCTGCTGCTTTTGCGCGACGCGGATCCCGTGGCGCCACGCCTGCTGAATCCGAGTGTCGCGCGCGAATTGGACACGATTTGCCTCAAGTGCCTCGAGAAGGACCCGGCGCGTCGCTACTCGACAGCGCAAGCGTTGGCCGATGAACTGGGGCGCTTCCTGCGGGATGAACCCATCCAAGCCCATCCCCTGCCCTTTTCGGCGAAGATGTGGCGCTGGTGCCGCCGACGCCCGACCATTGCCGCTCTTTCCGCGACGGTGCTGCTGTTGCTCCTGACCGTCACGGTCAGCTCGAGCGTTGCCGCCTGGCGGGTGAGCCACGCGCGAACGGCCGAGCAGAAGGCCAACCGCGACCTGCGGCGCACCGTCAGTCTGCTCGAACTGGAGCGCGCAGAGGATTTCTTCAACAAGAATGACGCCGCCGCTGGCGTCGCGCATCTGTCAGCCATCCTGCGACGGGATTCGTCCAACGCCATCGCCGCCCACCGTCTCACTTCCGCACTGCTCCAGCGAGGCTGGGCGCTGCCCACCGGTCCACCCATGTGGCACGCGCTGCATGTCGGCTCCGTCGTGTTCAGCCCGAATGGCCGTCAGGTCCTGACCGCCAGCCGGGATCAAAGCGCAGCCGTCTGGGACGCGGAAACTGGCCAACAGTTGTTCGTCCTTCGGCATGCAGGCCCTGTCTTTTCCGCCCGCTATAGTTCCGACGGCCGGCTCGTCATCACCGCGTCGGCGGACGGCGTCGCCGTCATCGCCGATGCCGTCAACGGTACGATCCACGCCAGGCTCCAGCATTCAAACAAGGTGCATTGGGCTGAATTCAGCCCGGACGGCTCCCTGGCCCTAACCGCTTGCGCGGATCGAGTGACCCGAATCTGGCAGGTTCAAACAGGCAAATTGCGTCGGGAACTCGTTGGTTCATCCCGCCCGGTTCTGATCGCCCGGTTCGCGCCAAACGGCCAATGGGTGGCGACAGGCAATGACGGGGGCACGGTGCAGATCTGGGACGCGGTGAGGGGCACTTTAAAACACCGCCTTACCGGCCATCGCGAGCGCACGGCGATTGAGACCTTGGACTTCAGCCCGGACGCCGGCTCGTTGGTCTCCGGAGGGTATGATCGCACGGCTCGCCTTTGGAACGTGGCCAATGGCGACTCCCTGGGTGAGCCGCTTCTTCATCGGCTCCGCGTCTGGCACGCGGAATTCAGCCCGGACGGCCGGGTGTTGGTCACCGCGTCGGAGGATGGCTGTGCCCGTTTGTGGGATGTGCCCACCCTCCGCCCCAAGGGCGAGCCTCTGCAACATGACAGCGGTGTCGTGTTCGCGCGGTTTAGCCCTGACGGGCAGTCGTTGGTCACGGCGTCCAGTGACAAATCCGCGCGACTTTGGGACGTGAATACACAAACCCCCCTTTGTCAGCCCATGCGGCACGCGGAACGGGTCATGCACGTGAATTTTGCTCCGGATGGAAGGCGGTTGGTGACCGGCACCGCCGCCAGTGGTGCACGAATCTGGCAACTGCATCTCCCGCAGGAGCCGTCAGTCCAAATCCGCCACGACCGTAACGTCGTGCCCATCGCATCCACGCCGGACGGTCATGCAGTCCTCACCGCGGGACGAAACCAGACCTTGCGCCTCTGGGATTTGCGATCGGGCCAGCCCTGGAGCGCACCCAAGCCATACCCCGCCTTTGTTCGCGCCGCGGACTTCGCGCCCGATGGACGTCACTTCGCCGTCGCTTTCTCCGATAACACGATTTGGATTTCCAAACTGGATGATTGGAAATCAAGGGCAGGCAGCGTCACTAACCAGGCCGTGGCAGGTCCAATGCGACATGCCGGCCGCATCCGTTCCGTTCGGTTCAATGCGGACGCCTCCGAAATTGTGACGGTTTCGGACCACACCGCCCAGGTTTGGAACTCCGCCCAAGGAGCCCTGGTGACGGCGGGCTTGATGCATCAAGCCCCGGTTACCAGCGCGAGTTTTAGCCCCGACGGACAGCGAGTGGTGACCGCATCGGAAGATCGCACCGCACAGATTTGGGATGCCGAAACCGGCGCCCGATTAATCGGTCCACTGAATCACGTCGACGCCGTCCGTTGGGCCGAGTTCAGCCCGGACGGCGAGAAGATCGTCACCGGCTCCAGCGACGACACTGCGGCCATTTGGGATGCGCGTTCCGGAAAGAAGCTCGTCACGCTGCAACATGCCCGGATTGTGGAGCAGGCTCGGTTCAGCCCGGACGGGCGACGGCTTGTCACCGCCTGCATCGACCGCTCAGCACAGATTTGGGATGCAACCACTGGCCAGGCCTTGACTCCACCCCTGCGGCATGACGTCCCGGTGGCCCGTGCGTGTTTTAGCGCGGATGGACGTCGCGTCTTTACCGAGGCCTGGAGTGAGCCGGATGTTCAGACGCGACTTTGGGATGCCGAGACCGGCCGCCCCCTCACGGAGTGGATCACAGTACAGGGCTCTTTCGGCATCGCGTGCTTCGAGCCCACTGGCGGACGCATCATCTTGGGAAACACCAACGGAACGGCGTATGTCTGGGACCCATCGGGAGGCCCAGTGCCGGTCCCGGGATGGTTTCTAGCCTTCGCAGAATCCGTGGCCGGCATCCGACTTGGCGATCAGGGAAGCATCGAGCCCGCCAGTGGCGCCGAGTTGGAACGAGTCCTCCGTGCAACCCGGATGCGCCCCCCGAACGATTTCTACGAGCGAATCGCCGCTAAGCTTGTCGCGTCACCCGCACCTTAGCTGCCCACGGGACATGAACCAGGGGTGACTCGCCGACCGAGAGAAGACAGTCGATTCCATCGAATGGCGGAAGTGCTGCCGGATTCGCCCCAGCGCCAACGGCGCGCCATCCCTCAGCCCAGCCCAACGGGCTGGGTTAAGGAGCGCGCCGTTGGCGATGGAACCGACCCGAGACGGCGTCATGGTTCGTGTTCTTAGCCTCCAATTAGTCCGCTACTTTCACCCCGAAAAGCTCCTGTAGGGGTGGACCGGCAGCAGTTCCAGTCCGCGACCATCAACTCACGAACAATTCATGAAGCCCCATTCAACCGTGGCCATTGCCTTGATTTGGCTGGCCGCCACCGGCTCGGCGGTCGGCCAGGGAACCGCTTTCATTTACCAGGGAAGACTCAGTCAAAACGGGAGCCCAGCGACGGGCATCTATGATTTGCGGTTCACCATCCACGAGACCCTGGCGGGCCCAGGCATCGTCGCGGGACCACTGATCCAAACAGGCGTGGGAATCACCAATGGGACGTTCACCGCGACGCTCGACTTTGGCCCGAATATCTTTACCGGACCGGCGCGCTGGCTGGAGATCATGGCCCGCACCAACGGCGCCGCCAATTTTACGCTGCTCACGCCCCGTCAAGCATTGTCCCCTGTGCCCTACGCCATCCACGCCGGCAGCGCCTCCAACGTGACCGGCGGCGCCGTCGTGAAAAGCCTCAATAACCTGAGGGACCACGTCAGCCTCATCGCAGGCGCGAACGTGACACTAACCCCGGTGGGCAACGCCATCTCCATCGCAGCGGCCAGCGTCAACGGCACGCCCAACCCCTGGTCGCTGAATGGGGCGAACACCTTTTACAACGGCGGTCCGGTGGGCGTCGGCACCGCCACACCCGCCACGCGTCTCAGCATTTCCGGATCCGGCGTGTTCAACGACCCGCTGGCGGCGGCAATCACCCTGAACAACACGGCCGCGGCCCGGACGTGGGAATGGCACGCGCTCGATGACGGCCGGCTGCAACTGGCTGATTTCACGGCCGGCGCGACGCGTTTGATGATCGATGTCACGGGAAATCTTGGACTCGGCACGCTGACGCCAGCCAGCAAGCTCGACATCACCGCACAGGACGCCTTGCGCATCACTGGCCCGCAGCCCTTTCTTACGTTGTCCGACAGCGGCGGCTTTGGCGTCATCCGCAAGGCCAATCGTTACCTTCAGGTGGTGGACGGGGACCTGGCCTTTCTCTATCGGCCCGAGTGCAACGAATTCCCCTGCTCCTCCGCCACGGAAAATCACCTCACCCTTCGATTTAACGGGCTGGTCGGGATCGGCACCTCAAATCCGCAGACGAAGCTTCACGTTTACCATGGGCCAGATTCCGTCTCGCAGCGCATCGAAACCGGCGGAGGAGTGAACGCGTGGTCTCGCACGGAATATGCCAACGCCAATGGCCAGTGGATCGTCGGCACTTCCCGCAGCTTCAACGGCGACCAGTTCTATATCCATCGCCAGGGCACCCCCGGCATCACGTTTGGCCTGCAACCCAATGGCGACGCCTCCCTCCAGGGGACAATGACCTGCAAGGTTCTCACCATCACCGGCGGCGCCGATCTGGCTGAGCCGTTTCTCATGAGCGAAGCCGAGGTCCCCAAAGGAGCCGTGATGATCATCGACGAGGATAATCCGGGACATCTGAAGATCAGCGCCGAGGCCTACGACAAACGCGTTGCCGGAGTAGTCAGCGGGGCGAATGGAATCAAGCCGGGCATCAGCTTGCGGCAGGAGGGCGTGCTCGCCGACGGAGAGAATGTCGCCTTGAGCGGACGCGTCTACGTGCAGGCAGACGCCACCTCCGGTCCGATCAAGCCAGGAGACTTGCTCACCTCCTCCACCACGCGCGGCCACGCGATGAAAGTCGCTGATCACGTGCGGGCCCAAGGCGCCATTCTCGGCAAAGCGATGACCGGCCTGACGGGCGGTCGCGGCACGATCCTGATGCTGGTGACTCTCCAGTGATCCTCACCAAACCGCCATGAAATCATTTCTCACTCTTCTCCTGCTGTTGATTGCTGGTTCAGCGAACGCTCAGCTGCAATGGAGAATCTCGATCAAGGTGTTCACCGATTCCAACGGCGCTCTTCCACGAATTCCTGGCTGGGGTTTGGGTGGGGTCACCCTTTTCCAGGAGCTCTCGAACGGCGTGCGTTACGCCAACAACGTCCTGGCTGGAACCGGTCGGGGTTATAGCTGGCAACTTACCGAGATCGTCACGGTGCCCGGCACGACGGCGCCGCTGCCCGCCATGACGAATTCCTGGTTCCGGATGCCCGTCAACGCCGCAGCCCAGGACGATCTCGATACCAAAGTGAAGAGCAATGCAGCCGGCTTTCAGTACCGCACCAATGCGGTGAACTTCTACTACATCGACAGCAACCTCGGCAGCGCCGGAGGCAGTTGCGCGTTCCCGCCCGAAAACCAACACGTCATCCCCATCGCCCCGAACTCCTTTGCCGACGTGCTCATCCATGAGGCCGGCCATTTCTTCGACCTGAAACACACGCATAACACCGAGCGAAGCGAGAATGTCGACGACACGATCTGCAACAACGCCAACGTCTGCAGCTGCGCACGATTCATTCCGGGCGATGACGGCATCGCGGACACGTTGCTGGACCATCAGTGTTTCACCCGGGATCAAATCGCCTCCAACACGTTTGATAACCGTCCCTACGACCTCCTCGATCCGGACGAGAAAGCGGCGGTGGATAACACGTGGCTCAACATCATGTCCTATCACAGCCCCGGCCTTCGCTTTACCGACGACCAAATGGACTTCCTCACCGACGTCTCCAACACGTCACGCTTTAACGTCGCAACGGGCCGCACCCGGTTTGTGGACCGCAACCACGCGGGCAATCAGGACGGCAGCCGCGCCAGCCCGTTTCGCGGCGTAGGACAGGCCATCGTTGCAGCCGACGCCGGCGACATCGTCCTCATTCGTCCCGGCCACTACCAGGAAACCGCCACCTACGCCAAACCGGTCACGCTACGCGCCACGCGTGGTTCAGCCAGCATCGGCCGACCGTGAAGTCTCACGACCAACGAGAGTTTCGACCTCGAAACAGCGCGCGTCCCCACCTCCCTAAACCGACCCCAATGAAACTGCTCCCTTCCATTCGCCGGAAAAACCCTGAGCACCAGGCGGTGTATTGGCTCGGGCCCGCCTTCGCGGCTGTGGCGTTCGCTGCCATCCCACTGCGCGCCGCCGATTGCCTGCAGTGGATCAAACGCAACGATGTGGGCTCTTATGGCCAACGCTATCTCCACGCCATGGCCTACGACAGCGATCGCGGGGTCACGGTCTTCTTTGGCGGCGAGATCGGAGGCGACCCACCCACTTACTTCGACGACACCCAGGAGTATGACGGCAAGCAGTGGAAACAAATCGTTACCGCGGTGAAACCTCCCAAACGCTCGGGCCACGCCATGGCTTACGATCCAGTCCGAAAACAAGTCGTTCTCTTCGGTGGGTCAGTGACGGTGCCGGCGAGCGGGTTCGACGCGGACGTCCTCTACAACGACACCTGGACCTACACAAGCGATGGGATCAATGGCTTCTGGGTCCGGCAACAGGACACCAATGCGCCCGCGCGAGTCGGGCATCAAATGATCTGGGATTCAGGGACTGGCACGATCCTGGTGCACGGGGGCCGCACACGCGATGCCACCCAGGATCTCGGCACCTGGTTTTGGGGCGGAACATTCTGGTCCGCGCTGGTCGGTGGACCATCACTTACCGACTTCGGCATGGTATTCGACTCGGAGCGGCGCATTGGCCTGATCGTTGGCGGTTTTATTCGAGCCGATGAGAGCAATCGCAGCGCCGACCGCTGGGAGCAAGAAAGAGGCGGCGCGTGGGTGAACCGAGGCGCAGGCCCCTCCGCTCGCGCCCAACTGGCCGCGGCCTACGATGAACGACGTCACCGGACTGTCATCGTCGGAGGGGTTGGAGAATCGATTGAGACCGGCGAGACCGCTTACGAGTTCGTCCCGGGCACCGGCTGGATTCGCCTGCCTTCGCTGCCATCCGGACAAGGGCGGGCCGGGGCCAGAATGATCTACGATCGCAAACGTGGCGTGATGGTCTTAACCGGCGGGGCTGGCGGCGGCGCCCCCAACGCCAGCCAAGGCGGGCGCTACAGCGATACTTGGGAACTCTGGCCCTCGCTGTTCATCTCGTCCCATCCCGCGAATGTCACCAACGTCGTTTGCGGAACCGCCACCTTTTCGGTCCTCCCGCTCGGCGCCGAGCCGTTCCAATATCAGTGGCGGTTGGACGGTGCGCCTCTCACGAATGGCGCGCATTTCTCAGGCACCACGACCGCTGAACTCCGGATCAGCCAGGTGCAACACACACACGCCGGCAAATACGACGTGATCGTCCAGGACCAGTGCAATCCCCCGAACGTCGTGACCAGCAAGGTGGCCACCCTTTCCCTCCAACCAGATCTGGAGTGGGTCCGGCGTGCAACGAATGGACCCCCGGCGCGGTTCGGTCACTCCCTGGTCTACGACGACTCACGCCACGTCACGGTCCTGTTCGGAGGAAGAACGAACGGCAACAGCATCGGAACCTTGAACGATCTCTGGGAATGGGACGGTGCTCGCTGGTCGCTCCGCATGCCCAACTCCGGGACGAATGGCTGGACGAATGTGCCCGGTCGGGGCTGGCAGCCCAGCTACCGAGATCGACCCGTGCAACGCGCGCACCATGCCATGGCCTACGACCAGAAACGCGGACGGGTGGTTCTCTTTGGTGGCATTGGCTCCGACCCCAGCGGAGTCACCCCGCCCCTGAATGACTTGTGGGAATGGGATGGCGCGCAGTGGCATTTTCGCGCCACCAACGGACCAACCACTCGCGTTTATGGTTCCATGGCCTATGACGAACGTCGCCGTCGAACGGTGCTGTTCGGTGGGCAATCCTACGGTCCCGGCAATCCCGACACGGAACTGGTCTGGGAATGGGACGGCGACCGGTGGCACACCAACGCGCCGGCCACCGGCCCCTCCGGACCAAACGCCCGCACCCAAGGGCGGATGGCCTACGACAGCTTTCGCGGCGTGACCGTGTTCGGGCCCACGTCAGAAAGCTACTCTCTCTGGTCATTCTGGGATTGGGACGGGGTGAAATGGACCAATTTTCCAGTCCTCCACTTTAGCGATCCGATCGTCACCGCGTTACACGGCACCGTGTCCGGCGGGTTCGCCTTCGATATGAACCGCCGACGCAGCGTGTGGTTTGGCGGTGCTCAAGGTGGCCCGGTAAATCATTCGGCTTTCTACGATGGCCGGAATTGGACCTTGTTGCCCAACGGGACAGCCCCTGCAAAACGTACGCTGACCGCGCTGGCCTACGATTCCGCCCGGAGAGTCACCGTTCTTTTCGGAGGCTCGCTGACCGCCAGCGGGAGTTTCGCCGCCACGAACGACACCTGGGAACTCGCCGCGGTCGACGTGCCCGTCATTCACGAGCAGCCGATGACCCAAATTGGGGCGGCCGGCCAGACGACAACCTTTCGCGTGCACGCGACCGGGCGAGGCCGGCTGAGTTATCAGTGGTTTTTCGAAGGCTCCGCCATGGCGGGTGCGAACGGGGAAACCCTCACCATCGCCTCGGTCAACACCAACGACGCTGGTGCCTACCATGTCGTCGTCTCCAGCGACTGCGGAACGGTAACCAGCCGAATCGCTCACCTCTCATTGTTGCAGGAATTGCAGCTCCTTTATTCCACGGGGATCCCGACCCTCCTCTGGCCCGCTGAAGCAAATACGATCTTGGAAACCGCGGAGCATGTGACCGGCCCTTGGACCACTCTCCAAGACCCACCGAATCCGTTTGTCCTGAACCCAACCCATCAGGCCAGGTTCTATCGCACACGACACGCACCTTGACTGGCATTTCATTCGCCATCGACGTCTCCATCCGGTGACCAGACCGACCCAACTGTCCCCGCACGAAGCGCCCTCCGCGCGAGCCCTCGCCCCCGGCTTCGGAGAAGAGGGTGGCCCCGACCAGCGGGAGGGGTCGGGTGAAGGCGAACCTTCGGCGGTTCACGGGCCAGTGGCGCGAGTTCGAAATTCGTAAACGCTTTTTATGTCCACCAACCTATCTTCGGTTCTGGCCCGGCTTTGGATCGCAACGCACGTGATCATCCTCAGCGAGGGCGCAATCCAACGCGTAAACGGTCAGGTTCCTGTCCTCACCTTGACCAACCCCGCGCCGGCGCTCAGCGAAACCTTCGGCCAAACCGTGGCCTTGATCGGTAACCAGCTCCTCGTCGCGAACCCGCGCGACCAGAACGACGCCGGCAGCGTCTCTCTCTACAGTTCGAACGGCGTGTTGATTCGAACCTTTCAAAATCCCGCACGGGCCAACGGTGAATTCTTCGGCCATTCCCTCACGATCGTCGGTTCGGATAAGGTCCTGATCGGCGCGCCTCTGTCGTCGCCACCCCCCGTCGCTCGCCCCGGCGCGGCCTATTTGTTCCACACCAATGGCACGTTGCTGCGGACCTTTCGTCGGCCCACCCCACAGCCCGCCGCCACGTTCGGGTTCTCTGTTGCGACCATTGACGACGGACGCGTGGCCATCGGCGCGCCATCCGATGACCGAGCCGCCCAGAACGGAGGCGCGGTTTATGTGTTTTCCACCAACGGAAGCTTGCTGGCGACGATCACCAACGATCTGCCGGCCACCGACCAGGGGTTCGGCGCCGCCTTGGCGACTCTGTGGCCAGACCGTTTAATCATCGGCGCACCTGGCAGCGCCGGCACCGCGTGTCTGATGACCACGAACGGCAGCCTGCTGCGCCGATATCGAGACCCGAACGGTTTGGTGGATTCAGGCTTCGGCAGCGCAGTCGCTGCTCTCGGCCGCGACCGCCTCGTCATCACTGCGCCCAGCGCCAGCATCGAGGCGCCCTTCGCCGGCGGAGCCAACATTTTCGACACCAATGGACTAATCCTGGCCCCCCTCGTCAATCCAGACCCCGATTTCCTCGATGCATTCGGATCGACGGTCGCCGTAGTGGACGGCGACAAGATCTTCGTCGGCTCGGTCGACCAAAGAAATTCGGCGAGCGGCGGTGCGGCTTATCTGTACGCCACGAACGGGACCTTGTTGATGACCATCGACGAACCGGTGGCGGAATTCTCCCGCCTGGGCGGTTCAATCGCAGATCTTGGCCTTGGCCGAGTCCTGATCGGAGCGCATGGGCTGAACTTCGTGGGGGCGGCGTATGTTTATGACCTCGCACCGACGCTGCAAATCACTTCGGACTCTCCAGCCACTGTTTCCATCTCATGGCCTTCCGCCTGGTCCGGTTGGCTGCCGGAGCAAAACGCGTCGCTCGGCCTTTCCGACTGGACGCCGATCGCGGGAACCATCAACGACGACGGCATCATGAAATCGATCTCGATTCCGAACGAAAGCGTCATGCGGATGTTTCGCTTGAAGCGACACTGAACCCGGTACGCAAATCGAGTTAAACCCTGATTTTTTGAGACGTGCCAGCCGTTCACCGGGCCAGAGCTTGAGCCGGCCCTCTGTGGCTCTACGTCTGGAGCCAACGTTCCGGGCTTAAGACCGGGTCCCGATCGGTTCCCAGGACTTCCCATTACAACTGCGACGGTGAGGCGTTACGGGGGATGGGACTTGTGAACCAAGGGGCTATCGTTGGGTTGGGGACAGCGGCGGACCGTAGCCGGAACGATTCAGCTGGGAGGGGGCCGGTTGCGCTGCAGATTCTTGCGTAGGCCGAGGCGTGAGGAGTGCGCGTATTGAGGTGAAATACGCAATCAACGAACAACGAAACGCTTCGCAAGAAGATCAAGCAAACGGATGCCGGCCTACTGAATCGTTTCGGCTCAGACCTTAGAGTTCGGAGACTCTCTCGCTTTCAGCTTCTCGAACCTGGCCGCGTTTGCATGCTTCACCCTGCTTCACGACAGGCCAAAATCCGGGCTTGCGCAAACGTCCGGAATGGCCTATCCCTCTGCACCTTGTTTCCCCGGGTGGGGTCATAGCTCAGTTGGTAGAGCGTCTCGTTCGCAAAAGGACCCAGCTTCATTCCCCCCTCTTCCCACTCACTTGGACAAAACGTCATTCTAGCCAATAAAATCAGGGCTTCCGTGCATGTTCCGGCGAAACTCAATTGGACCTGAATTCCCGCCAATTTTCGTCACGAGTTAGGAGGAGGTTAGGAGGAACTTTTACCGTGGAGCAAGATCACGCAGCAAAGATGCTCCGCCAAAACGGCGGATTTTTCGCTTAGGTCGAGCGTCTCGCTTCGCAGCTTTCGCAACGTGAAACATTGTCCCCGCACGGACCTGATACCCAGGTGAAGTCGCGCACCAATGCCGTCTCGATCACCAGCACCACCCTAACCATCTGAGCCTCCCTCCGTGATGAACGACGATGCTCCCCAAATTTCCTTCGGGCCGGATCGCAGCCTCAACCGCGAGCAGCCCATCTCCAAACCGGTCGCGCCGGGCTCCAGTCACAGCGTGAATTCCGGCGGACGCCTGGCTTTCAGCGTGAGCGAGACGGCGATCATGTTGGGCGTGTGCGACAAAACCGTCCGTCGACTGGTTCATCGCGGATTGCTTCGCCCATCCAAAGCCCTCCGACACCTCCTGATCTCCCGAAAGGAAATCGATCGCTTCCTCGAAGAGACCACCTGAGCCCGATTCGAGGTTCTCCGCATTTCACGACCTCGCGGCCCCCTGCCACGAAGACCGTCACGACTCCGCTAAAGCCAACGTTCAGACGGTCATTTGCCCGTCGCGTATCGCCCTTGCCTTGGCCCTGAGTTGTTCAGGTTCATCGGGTCAAAAGGGTGCGGTTCCAGGAAAAGGCCGCGCTCATCTTCGGCACACACGGATCATTTGACCGCGACGGCGGAAAATGCGGGCAGATTTGGGTCCGTCCGCCCCTCACCTCCGAACCCCGGAGTCCCTCAGGAACATCGAAACCCAATTCCTCATGTCAGGAGGTCTGGAATCATGAAGACGATTGAACTGTTCGCGGGAGCGGGCGGGCTTGGAATCGGTTTGTTCCAAGCGGGCTTTCACCCACAAAAGGTCATCGAGTGGGACCGTTATTGCTGCGACACCATTCGCCAGAACAAGAGGCGCGGAATAGCGGCCGTCCGTGACTGGAATCTTTACGAAGGCGACGTTCGGGGTGTCGATTTCCGGGATCTGGAGGGAAAAATCCATGTGGTCTCCGGAGGTCCCCCGTGTCAACCGTTCTCGCTTGGCGGGAAACACAGAGCGCACTTGGACCAGCGCGACATGTTTCCTCAAGCGATCAGAGCGGTAAGGCAAATCCGGCCGCAGGCGTTCATCTTCGAGAACGTGAAGGGCCTGACCCGAGTCGCGTTCCGTAGCTACTTCGCCTATATAAAGCTCCAGCTGGCCCATCCCGAGCTCGAACTGAAGGACGGCGAGGAATGGCCGCAGCATCTGGCGCGACTTGAACGGATTCACGCGAGCGGAGCGAGCACGGGTCTTCAATACAATCTGATCACAGGGGTATTGAATGCGGCGGATTACGGCGTCCCCCAGCGTCGGGAAAGAGTGTTCTTTGTCGGCTTCCGCGGGGATCTGGAGATTGATTGGAGTTTTCCCGACGCAAGTCACTCTCGGGACGCCTTGCTTTGGGATCAATATCGCAGCGGTGAATACTGGGAACGACACAAAGTGGCACGGAAGCACCGAGCGCTGTCTCCTAAAAGCGAGGCGCGTGCTCGCGCGATGTCGGAGGCCCCGATGACGCTTCCTTGGCGAACGGTACGGGACGCCATCAACGATCTGCCGGATCCTGAGAACGAGCCCCGACAATCAACTTCGTTCCACAACCACAGATTTCAGCCCGGCGCCCGCGTCTACCCAGGTCACACTGGAAGTCCAATGGACGAACCAGCCAAGACTCTGAAGGCGGGAAATCACGGAGTTCCGGGCGGAGAGAACATGCTTTGCCGGACGAACGGGAGTGTTCGCTACTTTACGGTTCGGGAGTCCGCGCGACTGCAAACGTTTCCGGATAACTTCCTTTTCCTCGGTTCCTGGACCGAAACGATGAGGCAACTCGGCAATGCGGTTCCGGTGCTTTTGGCACACATAATTGGGAGAGATATGCGCCGGCACCTGGAATCGGTGCTTGGAACGGGGTTTGCGGCATGATTGCCAGGCATGTCGACATTGAATTCGCTCCACCAGAGGAGGTTCTATCAAAACCGATCGATTTCTGCGGGCGGCGACGTCAAATCCAGCGCTTTTGGCCTTGCGATAAACGAACCGGGAGTCCTATATCCTGACAATCTAGAGCTGCAAATGAACGGCTTACGAACAAAAGGATTGGTGAGTCTCCAGCCCGGATCAACGAACCGACGGTCGCAGAATAAAAGTTCGGCGATGCAATCCGTTTCCCGTGAATAAGGTCGCACTCAATCTTGTAGTTCTACGTTCTCCCGACTTGGCGCGGGCAGCGGCGTTCTATTCTCGGTTGGGTTTGCAGTTTACTCAGCACCAGCACGGCAGTGGACCTCAGCACTACGCCGCAGAGCTTGGTAGCGGCGTGTTCGAGCTTTATCCGCTCGCAGCCGATGGCCCGTCCACGCTCGGCACTCGCATCGGTTTCACCGTTGCGTCCCTCGACGCGGTAGTCGCAGCCCTTGGCGACTATCCCGGGGCTGTGATTACGCCACCCAAGGATTCCGAGTGGGGTCGCCGCGCAGTCCTCGCCGACCCCGACGGACATCGGATCGAGCTACTCCAGCAATGACCGCAACGCCGAACCAGGCTGCTCCAGTGAACGCGCCGATTCCGCCTCAGCGCGATTCCAGGCTCACTTGGCGGCGCGTCACTGAGCAGCGACGTTCGGCGGCGTCAGCGTTTGGGCGTATGCGAGCACCTTTAATGAACGTGCTTCTGACCGTGTGCGCGTGTGCGGCACACGCCGAGAACACCAATCGCGTCGTGATGCTCGGCACCAATTTCGTGCGCCTGGCGGACATCGAGCAGAGGGTGAAAGAGCAGGCACAGCGACAGGGTTTAGATTTGCCATTGGACACCGCGAATCGACAGCTCAAGTTTCACAACACTGGGCCAGCGGTCCTCACTCTCACTTATTCCACTCGCTCCCTAGAATTGCTCTGCGCAGATGTGGACACCAACGGCATTGTGACATGTCGCAAGGACATGCTGGGTTGTGGAGGAGTCTTCACTGAGGCGGAATTGGAGGCGCGCAGACTTGAGGGCCGAACGACCCCATACTCGTGGAACCGTACTTGGGTGGAGCGACACTGCGCGACGAGCAGTGTCCCAGCGTCGCAGCAGGTTTTTGTTCTTTGGGAGAGCCGCCCGCGAGCCGGAGTCATCGTCGAACACCAAAGCGGCATGACGCTATATGATGTTATAGCGCAGACGCTAGACAGGGAATCACGGGCGATGGTTCAGGTCTTACGTCCGACTGGCCCGATCGAGGGCGAGCGTGTGCGGAGCGACTCGCCACAGTCACGCAGCTACCAGATTCGCGCGCTGGACTTAGTCACGATTTATAGTACCGGGACGCAGAAATGACACCGCCGAACAAACCGGATTCACCGAACCCGGCGCTAGCGCCTCGGTTTCATGTCGGTCACCAATGGCGCCGGGTCGGTGATCCGGAGCGTTCGGCGAAAGCGATGACCATCCAGTCGCGAGTCGCTGCAATGTTTGTTGCGGGCTCCTTCCTGACAGGTTGCGAGCTTACCGATCGCGGTACTACACCCGAAGCAGCCTGCTTTGCCAACTTGTACGCTATTGATGGGGCCGAGCAGGCGTGGTCCCTGGAATATCACAAGACCACCAATGACACACCTACATGGAGCGACTTACGTGAGAGCGGATGGATTAGCTCCAATCAGATGGTATGCCCCAGTGGCGGTACTTACAGCCTCGGACAGATTGGCCAGCCTCCGTCCTGTTCTGTCGTTACCCACGCAGCCCGGTACCGGCAGGCGCGGCCGAAAGCGTGGATCCCGGGACAATGAAAGAATCGCCGAACCAGCCGCTCGACACGAATGCCGACTTCGCTTCGCTGCGTCGGCATCGGTCAGCTCATCGTTGGCCTGAGCCCGACTTCACTCTGGAGATGGCCGTTTTCCCGGCTTGCAGGTAGGCGCGTTTCGGGGAGAGTTGAGGCGTTCAGTCGGTCGTGGAGTCTGGCATTCTTACATGACGATATCGTTTACAGTTTCTCGGACACGGCGAGGAGGCGTGAGTTTCACGTCGAGTTCTCGGATCGCAGGCCGGGCCGAGGCCAACAAGTCGGAGGAGGCGAACCGTCGCCAGGCGTCTCCATCCAGCGAGCCGGGAATTTGCGCCCGCCGTTTGCGCACCGGCATCGCCGTCGGCGCCGGTCGCTCACCTCGATCGTTAGGCGTATCCGCACCACCACCATGCGACCGACCATCATTCTGATACTGAGTCTGAGTGTTTGCGCTGGGTGCGTGTCGGCCCGTCGTTCAGTTGCCGTTTCACCCGACGACGCATTTGTCGTCGAACCGAAAGAGGTTGTCATGGTTCAAGGACCAAACGACAAGGTTTGGTTTTCTGGACATCAGCTCATCGGCCTTGCGATGCGCTACGCCCAGGAGCAGAAGCTTGGGTTTGAGTTTGAGGGCACGGAGAAAATTGTTTGGGTGAAAGCCGGAGGACGAGTGCGAGCAGACGTTTGGTTTTCGTCCGGGATGGGGAAGCCAGTTCTACACGTCGCGATTGATCGCTACGGAAAGGTGATAAGTCATGATACAGGCACAGCAGTTTGTGGCACAGGACAGAAATAATACGCCTAACAACGTCGCGCCACCGAACCCGGCCCTGCGTTCTCCGTTCGATGAGGTTCGGGAACTCGAGAGTTTACTTTGCGCTCCCCCCGCGCCGACGGGCCTGGTCGGTGCGCTTGGTCGTTGAGCAATATGCCATCGGTTCAACGAATCGGAAGTTTCAAGGTTACGTCGCCCACGATTGTTGTTACTGATCCTGGTTATGATGAGGCGACCTTACATATCAGTGACTGCGTGATTGGAGAGTGGGGCGTGCAACTTGACCTGGATACTGCGCCTGGATGGCCAGGCCAGGTTCCTCGGACGGTGACAGCTGCATGGGACAAGTATCCGACAGCAGGCTGCCGTACGGACTGGGAGCGAGCCGATAAGGTCGGTGGAGACGGAGGGATTCTAGGCATTTATGACCTTGCTCACTTTCACAATGACAGTCTCGTTCCATCCGATCAGCGATGGACATTCGATGGAGGACCAGCTGTTCCCGACTACCTCTGGTATTCCCTGAATTGCGAGGCTATCCAGGGACGGTTGGCTGCTCTGATTCCACACGGCGTCGTCGTGCGCTGGGACGGTGGCATGGATGTGAGTACTTTGACATTGAACGAGAAGATTGTGGCCGTGCGGATGTCGATCGCTGGATGGCCGGATAAGATATGAGACGTGACCCAGTGGATTTGCTCAACAAGGCGGCTGCACGCGAACGCCGCGATTGCGCCGTGTTTGCATTCGCACGTCATGGGCGCGGCGTCGGTGAGCCGCAGCGTTGGCCTGAGCCCGACTTCGCAGTGGAGATGGCTGTTTTCCCGGCTTGCAGGGAGGCGCGTTTCGGCGACAGTTGAGGCGTTCAGTAGGTCGTGGAGTCGGGCATTCTTACATGACGACATCGTTTACAGTTTCTGAGGCACGGCGAGGAGGCGTGAGTTTCACGTCGAGTTCCAGGATCGCAGGCCGGTCCGAGGCCAACAAGTCGGAGGAGGCGAACCGTCGCCACGCGTCTCCATCCAGAGCGGGCCGGGAAGTCGCGCACGCCGTTAGCGCACCGACATCGCCGTCGGCTCCGGTCGCTCACCTTATTCGTTAGACGAAGGCATGCCACCACCCTTGGCCAGCTTGTTGACGGAGATCCTCGACCTCAGAGATAAGCTGGGCTCGCCGATTCGTCACTTGATGAGACAGCCGGTGCCGCATCAGCAAGTCGTGCGCCTCTTTCAGGGCGCAGGCGTGAAAGCCTCGGGTAGTTTGTTGGACCTTTACGCCATTACGGATGGATTCGAAGCTGATGTTCGCTTCGTTGATGGCATGCGACTGCTGCCCGTCGAGGCTGCTGTTCGCTCGTACCTTCGTTGGAAGCCGATCCTATTGGACGTAGGTGCGCCACCCCTCTTCCCCATCACGGAAAACGAGTTTGGGGACGGATATGGTGTCTTGTTGAGCGCAACTGTGAGCGACCCGCCGGTGATTTCGATGCCGATGCAATGTGGAACGGACCAGTTTTTTGATTCACTCCTTTTGATGTTTGAGACACTTGCAGCGTGGCTCCGAGTGGGTATGAGGAGCGCGTATGACGCCGACGCCGATGTGGGTAGCGAGCGGGAGGGCTACCTATGTATCGGTAGACATTTAAATCCGAAATCGTGCTATGCGACGACCGTCTAACAAGGCATCTGCAGGCAACGGCGCGGTCGCGTCTCGGTTTCATTCCGTAGCCCTCAGTCGCGCCGTGCCTGAGATGCGACGTTGGAAACAAACAAACCAAAGCGGCGTATGATAAAACTTTCCGAGTTCGCTAGCCTCCTGATTGGACTAGGAGCTGGCGTTGGCGGTTCCCATTGGGTTTCCGCTCACCTTGTGCTCGCGGACGCCTTGGCGATCGGCAGTGGCGCTATGGCCATCGGCTTCGCGATACGGCTTTTCCAGCAGCGGAGTAATACTCGTAGCGGCAGTCGTGCCTGACTTATGGCGAGACGCCTGGTTTCCAACAAGGCATCTGCAGGCAACAGCGCGGTCGCGCCGCGTGTTCATGCTGCTGCCCACGGGCGCGCTGTGCCTGAGATGCGACGTTCGGCACAAGGCTTATGAATGCCTATCGCATTTCAAAATTGATGTGGCGTTTCGTTACTTCGACGATTCTGTCCATTCTCCTGCTGGGATGTTCAGGCTGTCAGACTTTCAACCTTACTAAAGAAGAATGGGCAAGAATTCAAAAAGGTGGGACTGCAGATAGGGATGTCGGAAACGCCATGGATTTCCTGGGCATGATCTTAGGTCCGGCTGCGGCCGGCGGTGGGGCTGCTCTGGCGAAGTAGGTGCTGTTTTATAATGTCGAAGTTCGACCATGCCGCGAAAGCCGAAACACGCTGCTCCAGTGAACGGGCCGATTGCAGCCAAATCCCAGACGGACGCCCGCAACGCTTCACTGAGCAGAAGCGTTCGGCCGCTCGCATTCTGAAAAGTAAATTGCGATTTTTGGCGGTTGTTGCGGTCGCCGTTAATTGCGGTTGCGCATCCACATCCACGGTGAGCCAGCGTGACTTCCTCCGCGAGGCCGAGGTTCAGGATGAGAATAGCTATCCGAAGTATACGTATTACTGCGGCTCCAAGAATGGCTACGATTACTTCGCCATAGACAAAACGAGTTCGACGACTTGGTCGGCAAGATTGGTGCGTGTTGCCGAAAACGAGGGAACCGTGTCGAGCCGATTCGTTTTCTCTCAGGACAGTTTAATGTGGCGTCCGTTTGCAGGATTCCTATGGGGACCTAAGAGATGACCCAGCCGAACCAGCCGACTGCACAGAACCCGGCGGTAGCACTCTTGTTGCGGCGCGAGCGCCATCGGCGCCGGGTTGGTGAGTCGGATCGTTGGGCGAAAACATGATCACGCCCATCTTCAATCCCGGAGACCAGCAGACGTTGCCTTCGAAAGGCGACGTACCAGTAGGATCGCGGCGACTTGCCTGGGCGTGGTTCATTTTGTCTGGAGGGGTGATTCTTCTCGGCACCGCCGCCATTGGTTTCAGGGAGTGGATTGTTGGCAGTATTCTTGTCTTTGCTGGCACAATTGGCGTCTGGCCGATGCTCTCTGAGCAGCGGATGCTGAGGCGCATGCGAGAGAGGACTCGTCGATGACCCGCCGGCCCAACCAGGCAGCGTCAGGCAACAGCGCGGTCGCGTCTCGATTGCATTCCGCAGCCCACGGGCGCGCAGTGCCTGCGCTGCGACGTTCGGCCGACGTTGGAATCCCGTAGCCATGGACATCACCAATGATCAATTCGACAGGGCATACTACATCACTCCATGAAAATAACCCCGACACACCTTCTCGTGATTCTGGCGTCGTTTCTAGTTTACCCCGCATTCGGTGCGCCCAACTCGGCGACAGCTTTTCACCAAAGCAAACATCTGCTCACTGCTCCACGTCCTCCGCAGGGTGGCGACGGTTCGTCGACATTCGGCTTGAGGTTTGTCGGGCTGCATTACGACATGCCGGCCCCGACTCGACCGAGCAATGAATCACCTCTCTTAACCTATCTCCTCAACAGTCCACGTCCCTCGCAGGGCGGCGACGGTTCATCGCAAATCGGCTTGGTGATTGCGTTCACCGCCTCCGCAGCAGAGTCGCCGCAGAAAGACACAAACGCGCCGCCGCGGACGGTTGGCAGTCATTGGGATTACAAGACGCTTACCGCCTCATTCGGAATCGGTCACTTGCGCCCCGGACCTGGAGATTCCCGTTACGACAAGATGAAAGCGGAAGGATGGGAACTGGTCGGTTACGACATCCAGCCCGCGTGGTATGGAGGTGCTAATCGGTCAGCGCGATATCAGATTTTGTTCAGAAGGAAGAAGCGATAGCCTGGGATGATGCAGCCCAACAAAATCACTTCAGCCAACGCCGGATTGGAGCTGCCGTTCCGCTTTCGCGGTTCACGCTCTAGGCCCAGCGTGCCTGAGTGCGGACGTTCGGCAAAATCTTGAAGGCAGTTGCGCTAATCTTCGCTGCGGCCGCACTAATCGGGTGCGCCCCTCCAGGTGCGGTTACCAGTTGGCCAAGGATGTTGGATTGCCGTGCCGCCCAGGATCCTCAGTCGGCCACGAGTCAGATTGAGGTAATGCCGGGCGTTTCGGTTGAGGTAGTTTTTGAGATCACTGCGAAGGGAAATGGAGTGGTCGAGCTTCCCGGCGTTGGCGTGCGTGTCTACGATTGTCACGACGACGGGCTGGTTTTTCGCGATTCATTGTTACGATGCGAGTGGCGAGATTTCGATCGGGATGGGGCACTAGATTTCGTTGTCACCGGAGTTGGGGTAAGGACACACGAGAAGACCGGAGCCGAGCAGAGTTCGCTACCATTGCGGGGTGTTTTTCGCTATGTGAGAGAGCGCGCTCGTTTCGAGGTTGTGTCGTGTTCGGCTGATATTTGCTTTTTCCAGAGATGAGAGGGCCGAACCATCCGCTCGACCGAATGACGAGGAGCGCGGTCACGCCATGGTTTCCTGCTGTTCATCGCAGTCGCGCTCCTCGTCATCGGTCAGCGTGTCGTTCGGCCACACGAAGCGCAACGTGGGGTCTGGAATGGTTGTCGCTGCGTTACTGGTAGTGACATTTTGCTCTTCGTGTCGACATGCCGCGCTGGGTCCGCAGGCTAGGCCTGCGAACGATGAGCGTGACGCGATACGGGTTTCAGTTCACGGCTGGGTGAAGAATCCGGGACTTTATAGGCTGACCAGCGACGCGACCTTGGAGTCTGCGACTCGTACGTGTGGCGGCTGGGCTGTCCGGTCGGACGTCGAGCGCTTTCGCCGGGTGCGCATTGTCCGCGTGACGGGAGGGCAGACCAACGAATTAAAAATTCGCATTTCAGAGGTGCCCGCCAAGAAGGTCTTACTTAGAGATGGAGACGCGCTAGTGTATGAGGCGGTTCTTTGGTGAATCCGAGTCCGAACCAGGCGGCTTCAGCGAAGTCCGCGGGTGCGCGCCTTTTCCAATCTCAACCCTTGGACCGCGGACTCGCTGAGCCGCGACGTTAGACGGCAGCCCACACCACACCGACATGTCACCCGACCAAGCACCAAAAGAGCAGCCCGAGAGACTTCGTCTCCTCTGCTTCGGGTGCAAGCGTTGGACCGAGGTGAGCAGTGAAGGTCCCACGTATTTGTTTATGGACGGACTTGGCGCGTTTTCTCCACCGGACGCGGAGGCGGCTAGGGCGCGAGCCGAGTCTGGCGGATTCATGTATCGGCACATGACGACGTGCAAGCGCACCGTTGCCGCGATTCGGGAGTCAGACCCACGGTGGGCGACCCTCGACGAGACGCTGAGAGATTATGACCATGATCCCGTCTAGCCAGCGCGCTTCAGGGCAACGCCGGTCGAGCCTCCTGGTTCCAATCGGACGCCGTCGTCCCGGCGTGCCTGAGCGCGGACGTTAGCCGGTATCAACCATGCTCGATCGTATCCGTCAGATATTCTCAAAGCCGAAGCCGGGTCTGTCAGACGAGGCTCGCGATCTCATAACCCGGCTGGTCGATTCGGACATTTGGATTTTAGCCGTGGGCATTCGCGGCACACCGAGCCTGCCCAGCATCACCGACCCGGCAGCGTTTGAGGTCATCGCGGCTCATAGGATAGAGGTGTCCGATATTGGCGACGATGATTCAGTGTTCCCATTCAACTTCGAGCGGGATGGTAGGCAGGTCTTTCCGTTTTTCGGTTCCAAGGAACGCGCCGGACACTTTCTAGATGACAGTGGGTTTCAGTGTGACGTCAGCTTTTTTCAGCCATACTGCATGCGGGCCGGATTCGTGGCGACACCCGAGAATGACATGTTTGAGCTTGTTCTTGACCCCGGCTCCCCGGCGGAGCGGAGATTGACGCGAGATGAGCGACTTCTACTGCGATCACTCAGTGGACCCGGCTAACCAAGCAGCGACAGGCAACAGCACGGGCGCGTCTCGGTTTCATTCCGCAGCCCACAGGCGCGCTGTGCCTGCGCTGCGACGTTCGGCGATATTGAGCTTATGACCCCTGCCGAAGTTGCCTCCGAGATAGAACGGATACTCGACCGAAATCCCGAGAAGGAACTGGCAGCGCTGGCGGATCGCTTGTTCCGCACTGAAGGGGAGAAAGTGTTTCGTGCGCTGTTTCCAATTGCATCAAGAAGCCAGTCGCTCGGGCCAGCAGCGGGGGCGGCTTGGCTCCTTCGGCACGTCAATCCGAGATGTCCGCTTACTTGCCTCGATGCCACGCGGGACCTACTGAGAGATTGGGACATCAGCATTGAGGAGGTTCCTTTTTACTTGGCGGAACAGTTTACGAGCGCTTCGGTCCGCGAGGCGGTGGCCGTGCTACGTCGAAGCTTCCGGGAGGAGGATCAATTGCGGAGACTTTCCACCATTGAATATTGGCTAGGCTGCTTCGACGAGATGCAGGCCTCGAAGGCAAAGGAACAGGACGCCGAACCATGAGCTCCACACTAACCGCCGCCACGCGGCTCGCATATGCACGCCTCGGGTACTTCGTGCGCTCGAATCTCTGGCAACCCCCGTGGTCGGCGGCGGTCGGTGAGCTCGGTCGTTCGTTGCGACATGAAGTTGCATTCGGTACTGCCTGGCTGGACGCGAGTCCTGACCAAGCCCTGCGTGTCGCCGCAGGATTCCACGGAAGCATGCGTCTGTCGGGCTGGGGCCGGGTGGCTCCTACTGGCAGGGGTGTGAAGCCTTCCCGGTAATGAAGCAAACCTGGCAGCCTCAAGCTGGGGTAGCGCTAGAATCGATGGACATGGTTAAACTAATTGAACGCTCGCAAGCACCGTCACAGAGAATGAGCCATACGAGGCTGATTAAGGCTCGAGCCAAAACGGCAAGCAGTCAGGTCCGGGCCGTCGAACGTAGCCCGGCGCGAACAAAGCACTGCCGGTGTACAGGGCGGACCTAAATCCATTCGTGCCGAATGCAGAACATGGAAAAGCTGCCAGCCCGGACCACGCCGTTCGTGGTCATCCAAACCGCAAGGCAGGAGAGCGGGAGCAGCATGGAGACGACCGAAGAAGCCAAGGCCGGAATGTAATGTTCCGGATATGCCCACGTCGGTCTGGTCTTGAATGGCAGGAAAGTATGCAGAACCGCCTCAAACCGGGAAATGCAAATGACGAGCAACGCCCGTTGCTTGGTGCGTCCCGGAGCTGTCCTTCAATGGAGTGCAGCGCCAACGGCCGCATACCACGATTGCCAAGTTGTCCGAAAAGCGTCCGCTGCATCCTTTGGATGCGCCAACGCTCATCGCACACGGGGGCGGCCCGGCCGAGCCGCACCATAGAAAGGCCCGAGCCGTGTGAGCGGAAACTCTCACGCACGGTTCTTAGGGGGGCGTGGGCGGGTAACCGCCCGCGCCTACCCGGTGCGTAAACACGTATGCGCTGGGAAGACCAAGAGTTGAACCACGCAGTTCCCGAGAACAAGTTTCCCGAAGTGTTCTTCGCGGGTCTATTCCTTCTTGGGTGCGCATCCAAGC
>JBGARF010000001.1:524432-596861 GCA_044230345.1 Limisphaerales bacterium | reverse complement strand
GACGGTCGATCCCATCACCGCGCGGTCGCTGACGTTCCCCCTCTCCTTGGCGAGAGGGTTGGGGTGAGGGAGGATCGCGACGGCGGTTCGCGTTCGTCCGTTGCTGCGACCGATTCGAGGTTCATGGGAAGCCGCCCGTTCTTTTAGACCTGCTCACCGGACATGAACCGGCGGACTGCTCCACCTCACCCGGTTCCGATCTCGCTCGGGCGAGTTCGGAACCTGCCCTCTCCCCCGCAGGGCGGCGGAGAGGGTGGACGCGCCGGGCCGTTCGATTACCACGATCCCGACTCTCCACGTCGCGGGCCTGCGCGTCGATCTTGACACCTGACACTCCACACTCGGCACTCCGCACTCGGCACCCGACACCTGGCACCCGACACCTGACACCCGACACCCGACACCCGACACCCGACACCTGACACCTGACACCTGACACCTGACACCTGACACCCGACAGGTGGCACCCGACACCCGGCATTCGGGGAACTATTGTTCTCCGGCGACGACGACGGAGCCGGAGTGGGTGGGGCCGAGGAAGAGGCCGACGGCGACATTGACGGCTTGGAAGACGATGCCGGAGAACTTGACGCGGGTGCCGGAGGGATGGTTGACGGCGCCGGTCATGAGGCCGGTTCGGGTATTGATGGACATGGCCAGTTGGTTTTGGCCGAGATTGATGACTTTGTTGGCGGGGGTGAGGCTCAATTCGGTGACCAGAGCGGACGGCAGGCTGCCGCCTTCCAACGCGACGTAACCTTGGGTGATGTTCATCACTCGTTGGCCGGCGGCGGGCGGGACGAAGGGTGAGACGTACATGGGGGGAGTGAGCCCGAAGCCGCTGGGGTAACGTTGGCCGGTGGCGCCATTGCCCTTGTGCCAGCAGATGGTGGCGGAGGTATTGATCGAGTTGCTCAGGGGCATCCAGCCGAAGACCGAGCCTTTGCCTCCGTAAGTGGAAATGTAGAACGGCCAGAGTCCGCGGGCGGACACAGCGGATTTTTGGGCGACCTTGGTGCCGTCACCGAGCGTGCCGGCCAGCTTGACCATGCCGGCCAGATCGACTGAGATCGTGCCGTAGCCGAAGCCGTTGGGGTTATCCGATCCAGCACCGCGGTCAATGCTGGTGGTATAGGCTCCGGCGTGGGCGGTGGCGGGGTGGAGCGTTTTGTGCCAGACCTGACGGTCGGCGAGGAGCGGCGAGGCCCAGGTTCCGTCGGAGACGAAGCCTTCGAGTGAGTCAAGGCTGGCGGGTTCGAGATGGAGCGTGACGCTATTCGTGTTGGGGCGTTTGACGGTGATGGATGGCATGGCCCCGTTGGTGGGCCAGCGGCCGCTGAACGGGAGCCGGGTTCCGGCGAGGATGAGGTATCCGCTGATGGCGCCCTGCGGAGTTACCTTGGCGGTAAAATAGCCGGAGGATTCGTGTCGGGCGAGAGTGGCGTCCTGGAACAGGCCATTGAACGAGCCGGGCGTGACGGGGGGCGTGGCGGCCTGGCTGAAAGCGAGCGGGGCAGCCGCGAGGGTCAGGGCGGCGCAGGTGACGGAGGTCAATGCATTCATGATATGGGAGTGGCCGTTTCGACGATCCGGTTTCACGGATGGCGAAAGGTTGCATTGCGGCGGGAAAGGGCAAGCGGGGTGGCGCGGAGCGCGGGCCGGTGAAATCGACCGGGGAAAGTACGATTGCCTTTTCCGGGGGGTTACACCCATCATGCCGGCTCACATGGGCCAGAAAGAAACAGAACAAAAACAGGTCCCGGCATCGCCGGAGCGGCGGGATTTCCTCACTAAAGCGGCGGCGATGGTGTGCGGTGGGGTGGCGACCCTGGTGCCGGTGGGTGCGGGGCTGATGACGGTCGTGGATCCGCTGCGGCGGACGGCGGTGGGCGGGCGGACGTTCCTGCGGGTGACGAGCCTGTCGTCGTTGCCGGAGGATGGTTCACCGCGTCGGTTTGAAGTGGTGGCCGGTCGGGTGGACGCCTGGAACCGGTTTCCGAATGTGGCGGTGGGCGCGGTCTACCTGCGTCGGGTCGGGGGCGACAAGGTGGAGGCGATCAATGTGATCTGTCCGCATGCGGGTTGTCCGGTGGACTATCGTCCGGGCGGCAAGAGCTTTTTGTGTCCGTGTCATGACAGTCAGTTCAATTTGGATGGGACCTTGGTGGCGGGGGCGCGGAGTCCGAGTCCGCGGGGTCTGGACACCTTGGAGGTGGAAGTGCGGGAAGGTTCGGAGGTGTGGGTGAAGTTCCAGAATTTTGAAGCCGGCAAGGCGGAGAAGGTGCCCGTCACATGAGAGCGTTATTGGGCTGGTTGGACCAACGGACCGGCTACAAGCAGCTGGTCGATCATTTGTTGCTCGAGAACGTGCCGGGCGGATCGCGCTGGCGTTACGTTTGGGGCAGCACGCTGACCTTCACCTTGATGGTGCAGTTCATCACGGGAGTGTTTCTCTGGATGGCGTACAGCCCGAGCTCGCAGACGGCCTGGGCGAGCGTGAACTACATTCAGAACGAGATGTGGGGGGGCTGGCTGCTGCGGGGGATACATCACTACACGGCGCAGGCGATGAACATCCTGCTCGTTCTGCATTTGATGCAGGTGATCGTTGATGGCGCGTACAAGGCGCCGCGCGAGGTGAATTACTGGTTTGGGCTTGGCCTGCTGCTGCTGGTGATGGGGTTGTCCCTGACGGGCTATTTGCTGCCGTGGGATCAGAAGGGGTATTGGGCGACGAAAGTGGCGACCAGCATCGCCGCGATTACGCCGTTCATTGGGCCGGAGGTGCAAAAACTCATCGTGGGCGGAGCGGACTATGGGCATCATACCTTGACGCGATTCTTTGCGTTGCATGCGGGCGTGTTGCCGGCGGCGGTGGTGGCGTTGGTGGCCGGTCATATTTATCTGTTTCGCCGGCATGGGCTGACGGCGAAGGAACCGCGGCGCAAGCCGGACGAGCCGTTCTGGCCGGAGCAGGTGTTGAAGGATGCCGTGGCGTGTCTGGCGGTGCTGGCGGCGGTGCTCTACCTGACGATCATGCACGGAGTCGAACTGGCCGCACCGGCGGATCCGGCGGAGAACTACGCGGCGGCCCGGCCGGAGTGGTATTTCCTCTTTCTGTTCCAGCTGCTGAAATATTTTCCGGGCCGCTGGGAAATCGTGGGCGCGATGGTGTTGCCGAGCCTGATCCTGTTCGCGGTCTTCCTGATGCCGTTCCTGGGGCGCTGGCGGTTGGGGCACCGGTTCAACCTGGGATTCGTGGCGTCACTGCTGATCGGCGTCGGACTGTTGACCTGGCTGGCGGTGCATGCGGACCAGGCCAATCCGGTTTATGTCGCCGCTGTGAAACAGGCGCGGATCGACAGCGAACGGGCGAGGACGCTGGCGCGTGGTCCCTTGGGCGTGCCGGCGGATGGGGCAGTGGCGTTGCTGCGCACCGATCCCTTGAGTCAGGGCCCGCGGCTGTTCGCGCGCAATTGCGCGAGCTGCCATCGGTTTGGCGGACACGACGGCCTCGGCACCGTGCCAGCCGATCCACAGTCGGCGCCCGACCTGAAAGGATTCGCCAGCCGGGCCTGGTTGAAGGGCCTGCTGGATCCGCAGCAGGTGGCGGGGACGAATTATTTTGGCGGAACGAAGTTCAATGACGGGAAGATGGTGCGCTTCGTGCGAAAACATATTGCGGCCCTCGATGCTTCCGGGCAGGCGGAGTTGGCCAAGGTGATCAAAGCGGTGTCAGCAGAGGCGGGCCTGAAGAGTCAGCGGCTGGAGGACAAGCGGGACGCCGCGGAGATCGAGGAGGGACGAAAGCTGACGGCGGGAGAGTCCATGCGTTGCACGGAGTGTCATCAGTTTCGGAAAGTCGACGAGGATGCGACGGGGCCGGACCTGACCGGCTACGGGTCGCGTGAATGGCTGCTTGGCATTGTCGGCAACCCGAAACATGCGCGCTTCTATGGCAAGCGAAACGATCGCATGCCGGCGTTTGGCGAGGACAAGATTCTGACGCCGGAAGCGTTGGGGTTGATTGTGGATTGGTTGCGGGGTGATTGGTATGGGTCCGACGTGCCGGCCGAGTTGCCGGGAGCGACGCCGTGAGGGACGCCGTGATTGATGTTGGGCGGACGGGGACGGCCAGGCCGAAACACGAGGAGTGAGCGTATTGAAATGAAGTACGTAGGCGGCGAACAACGAAGGCCTTCGCGGGAAGATCCAGCCAGCGGCATGGGGAGAGTGTGCGCGCACCGGTCAAGCGTGAAGAAAACCATGAACCAGGCGGGTTAGGACTAATGCTTTTCGAAAATTCCCCATGAGCATCGCTCACGTCGCGGCAACAGGCGATCGAGCATGGCCGTCGCGATTCGCCCTCACCCCAACCCTCTCCCCCGGGGAGAGGGGGAACTTCAGCGGTGTCGTCACGATGCGGAAGAGCGTCGATGCGTCCGAGCCTTTCGGCCACCGGGGCGCCCTTGCAACGAATGTCTACGCGCGGCCGGATCGCGCCGGGCGTCGACGTCGCGCCGGGCGTCGACGGTTAGGCAGGCCGCGATCGTTCCTCCCTCTCCCCGGGGGAGAGGGCCAGGGTGAGGGCGAATCGCGAGCGCTTTTTCGTCTTTTCCCTTCGCGTCGGAAGATCCGACAGGCATTAGGGCTAGGACCCGCATTGGGGCGCGTGGCCTGGGGCGGGTGGGATGGAGGCGTTCTCGTGTGGCTGTTTTTTTTGGTTGTAGCTGGGTTGGTTCTTGGCCTCGCGCGAACGGGTTTGGCTGCGGGCGCCATTCATCCCGACGAAGTGGTGTTGTTCTATCCCGCCATGGCCAAGCCCGCGGGCGCCGGCTGGCAAGTGGAGGCGCGCGGCATCGTTTATGAGGGCGGCGATCATCCACGGCAGGCTGCGGTTGCCGGGCGCCTGCTCGGACTCGACGTCGAGGATTTCACCGAAGACGAGCAGCGCATCTTTGCCCGGCGGATCGCTCCGTTCCTCGTCGATCACGAACGCGGCAAGCGCGTGGAGCTGGCTGTAGGCGGAGCAAAAATCCGGTTCGGACGGTCCGGGCCGAACGGACATTTCGAAGGGAATTTCCGGTGGTCGCCGACGATGGTGCCGACCGGGGCGGTGACCTTGACCGGAACGTTGGCGGCGTCGGGCGGGCTTGCGCGGCCGATCGAATTGACGGTTCACCTGCTGTCGGAAGAAGGGTGGTCGGTCATCTCGGACCTCGACGACACCATCAAGGTCAGTCGCGTGGGCGACAAGCGTGCGTTGATTCGTGGGACGTTTTGTCGTCCGTTTGAGGTCGTGCCGGCCATGGCCGAGGCGTATCAGCGATGGGCGCGGGCGGGCGCACAATTCCATTACCTGTCGGCCAGCCCGTGGCAGCTGTATCCGGCGTTGAAGGAATTCTTGGACACCAACGGTTTTCCGGCGGGGACGTTTCATCTGAAACAATTCCGGTTGAAGGATTCCAGTGCGCTGGCGGTGTTGGGCAGTCAAACGCGGTACAAGACCGAGGCGATCGGCTCGTTGCTGAAGCGCTGGCCTCGGCGGCAGTTCGTGCTGGTGGGGGATTCGGGGGAGCAGGATCCCGAAATCTATGGAGAGATCGCCCGGAGCCATCCGGGGCGGATCCGTCGGGTGTACATTCGCAACGTGACGGGGCAGGGCCCCGATGACCCGCGTTACGTTCGGAGCTTTCGCGGGCTGGACGCCCGTCAGTGGTCGATCTTCGCGGAGACGGTTGATGGCCCCAAGGTGTTGCATGAGTAAGCAGGCCCGCGTTCTGCCGACGGAAACGGCAAGCATGTTTAACGCGGCCGTGGCGGAAGCGGCGGAGCGGTTGCGTGCGGGCGAGGTGGTGGCCTTGCCGACCGAGACCGTTTACGGTCTGGCGGCGAACGCGCTCGATCCGGCAGCGGTTGAGCGCATCTATGCGATCAAGGGCCGGCCCGCCCACAACCCGATCATTGTGCACGTCGCCGGATTGACGATGGCCCGGCGTTGCGCGGAGGAATGGCCGGAGGCGGGGTCGCAACTCGCCGCGGCGTTCTGGCCGGGGCCGTTAACCATCGTCGTGCGCAAGTCGGCGATGATCCCGTCGGTCGTCACAGCGGGGGGTGACACCGTTGGCTTGAGGTGGCCGGGGCATCCCTTCATCCAGGCGGTGATTCGGGCCTGCGAATTTCCGCTGGCGGCGCCCAGCGCCAATCTTTCCAACCAACTTTCCCCCACGAACGCCGAGCACGTCCGTCGATCCCTGGGGGATCGGCTGAGCCTGATCGTGGATGGCGGGCAGTCCCAGGTCGGGATAGAATCCACCGTCGTGGATGTCACCGTGTCGCCGCCGCGAGTGCTTCGTCCGGGAATGATTCACGCGGAGTCGATCTGGTCGGCACTGGAAGGGGCCGCGCGCGAATCGGGCGGTTCGGCTGACGACGGCGTGGCCGGAGTCCGCCCGGTGCTGCGAAGTCCGGGCCTTTTGCCGCGACACTATTCACCGCGGGCGCGTCTCGTCATCATGGCGTGGAAGGACACGGCTGATTTGTTGCGACAACTGCCGTTGGTCTCGAGGGGCGGGCCGGTGGCGCCGGGTGAAGCCCATGTGGTGGTGCACACCGTCATTCCGTCGGCGGAGCCGTTTGCGAGCGTGCGGTTGATCCCGCACGATCCCGAGGCGTATGCGCGCGCGCTTTATGCGGAGCTGCACCGGTGCGATGCCGAGGGAGCGAAGACGATTGTGATCGAAGCGGTGCCGGACGCGACGGAGTGGCAGGCCATTGCGGACCGGTTGCAGCGGGCCAGCGCGGACGCGGGCTAGGCCTGCCCGTGCAGATCGAAGTTGTTGGTAAAAGTTCGCACTGAGCCGGATCTCGGGCTTTCAGCTCGCAGCGGCTTGGGCCGGCGACGACGCTCGAAGGTTCGAGCGCACAGGACCGATTCCACCCGCTGCGGAAGAAATGCCGACCGGCAAGGGCTCTGTCGCCCCGCTGGGGCTTTGGACACATCGTGTTCCCTGCACCCAGCGCTCAAGCGCTGGGCTATTGTCGGAAGTCCCTGGCGGGACAAAACCGAAGCCGTCGTCAACCGATCGCAAGCCTCAAAGCCATGACTCACCCTTTGACCGCGCGCCTTTTCCGAGCTTGATGCCCCTCCTGCCTGCGCGGCATCGAGAACAGGTTTGACTCGGGCGGAATTTATCCGCCTACTTTCCTTCCTATTTTTGACCTGATATGAGCGATCCAGCACAAGTATTGCGCGACTTCAAACCGGCGAAGGAATTCTTTATCGGCATCGACTCCGATGGCTGCATTTTTGACAGCATGGAGATCAAGCACAAGGAGTGCTTCACGCCGATGTTCGTCAAACATTTCAAGCTCCAGGCCGTGAGCAAATACGCGCGGGAATGTTGGGACTTCGTGAATCTCTATTCGAAGACCCGGGGCGCCAATCGGTTTCCGGCGCTGGTGCGTGCGCTGAATTTGTTGCGCGCCCGGCCGCAGGTTATTGCCCGCAAGGTGGCGGTGGCGGACACCAAGGCGTTGGACGAATGGATTGCGCGGGAGACGAAGCTGGGAAATGCGACGCTCAAAGCCGAAGTCGAACGCGGAAACAAGGGACTCGAGCAGGTGAAACAATGGTCCGACGCGGTCAATCGGGCGGTGGAGGACATCGTGCACGGCGTCCCGCCGTTCCCGTTGGTTCGTGAGTCCCTGGAGAAACTCAACCAGTTCGCGGACGCCATGTGCATTTCGCAAACGCCGGCGGACGCGTTGAAGCGCGAGTGGGCTGAGCACGGCATCGATCGATACGTCAAGATGATCGCGGGCCAGGAGATGGGCACGAAGACCGAGCACCTCAAGTTTGCGGCGAAGGACAAGTACGCGCCGGAGAAGATCCTGATGGTTGGCGACGCTCCGGGCGATCAGAAGGCGGCGAAGGCCAATGGCGCGCTGTTCTTTCCGATTGTTCCCGGCCGGGAGGAGGCATCCTGGGAACGTTTCATTGGCGAGGCGTTGGATCGCTTCCAAAAGGGCAGCTATGCCGGCGGCTATGAAGCGGGGCTGATCAAGGAATTCGAGGCCAGCCTGCCAGAACACCCGGCCTGGCAGTGAACGATCCGCAATGATGCTGGAGTCAAAATTGGGGCCATCTTAGCTTGGCAAATCCATGAAAGTTCAGTCCCTGCAGATTGGCATGAAGGTCCGGCACCCGCAGTATGGCGTGGGGGTCGTTCGGGCCCTCAATGAGCATACGGCTGAGATTCGTTTTGATGACGGACCGCGCACCATCGCGCCGGAGAATTGCGGGCTGGCACCGGCTGAATCCCAGGCGTCGTTGACGGGCCTCGATCGGCCGCTGCGGGGTTTGATCGAGGAGATCGCGCTGACGACGGTCAAGGCGTTGGGCTTGGAGAAACCGGATTCGGTGGTCAATGCACTGGGCGCCAAGTGGCACCAAGGCAAACTCGTTTTGCATCCGGCCGACCCGACGCTCCAGACGAAGGAAGTGCCGCTCGACGTTTTCTTCCACAAGATCGTCATGATGCGAAACAACCTGCGAGTGCTGGAGCAGAAGGTGAACGCCCACGAAAAGTTTTCCGAGGCGGAAAAGATCGAGATGCAGCAATACGTGACCCGTTGCTACGGCTCAATGACCACCTTCAACGCGCTCTTCCGGGACAAGGAAGACTATTTTGGCGGGTGAATTGACAGAAGCATGGATTGTGCGGACGACGGCGCTGGTCGCCCTCGTGGCGACCTTGGCTGGGTGCGGCCGAGGGAAGGATGATGGCTCCGGGGCGGTGCCGCCGGCGGTGGTGCAAGGTCAACCGATTCGGCTGACGACCAGCGCGACGAACCCCGCCAGCCTTGGCGCATCCAGCGCCTCGACGAATTCGTTGGAGGCCCAACTACTCGCCACGTCGGTGACCGCGTCCGGTCAGCTGGCCTTGAGTTTTGAGTTGCTCGCCGGCTTTCCGTATCGTGTTTACGAATACTACGCGGAGGGAGTTTCGGGCCGTCCCTTGCTGAAGTCCGACGACACCATTCCCGAGGCGATTCGTCGGCTGGATGGAAGGAAGGTTATCGTTCGTGGGTTTGTGTTGCCGTTGCGCACGCGGCAGGGGCGGGTGACGGAGTTCCTGCTGCTGAAAGATCAGGGCACCTGTTGCTTCGGAGCCCAGGCGCAGATCAATCATTTTGTCCGAGTCACCTTTCGGGCCGGGCGAACCTTTGAGTCGGGCCAGCCGTATGCAGTCTCCGGGCGTCTGAGCGTGGGTGAGACCTACGTGCAGGGTTACCTGACGGGGATTTACCAACTCGACGCGGAAACGGTCGAAGGACCGTAGTGACTTCGGCGAAACCCGGGCTGGCCTAGTTCAGGGCTGCTGCCTAGAGTCGCCGCGTGATTCGGAACATCATCTTCGACTGGTCAGGCACATTGGTCGACGATTTGCCTGCCGTGTGGCAGGCGACCAATCACGTTTTTAAACGGGCCGGGGTTCCGGAACTGACGCTGGAACAGTTTCGAGCGGAATTTTGTCTTCCGTTCAAAGGCTTCTACGATCGGTTTGTGCCGCATCTGGAATTGTCTCAGCTGGAGGAATGGTTTCACGGGCGGCTGCGCGAGGTGCAGCACAGCGTGGTCTGTCTGCCCAAAGCGCGTGAGTTCCTTGAGTTCTGCCGGGCGCGCGGCCTTCGGACCTTCCTGCTGAGCTCGGTGCACGAGGATCATTACGCCATTCAACAGGCGGCCACCGGCCTGGGCGTTTACCTGGATCGTCCGTACGTCGGCGTCTGGGACAAGCGCGAGAAGATTCACGAGATTCTGCGCGAGAACGCCCTGGCGGCCGCGGAAACCGTGTTCATCGGCGACATGCAGCATGACGTCGAAACGTCGCGGCATGGCGGAGTTTTTTCGTGCGCGGTTCTGACTGGATACAACCGGCTGGATCAACTCCGGGCGGCCGGGCCGGATGTGATCGTGGAACATTTGGGCGAGTTGCAGGAGATTTTCGAGCGAACCGGCCTGCGCCTGCCGGCGGGCGGACGGACGGAAGTGCGCGAAGCGCACCCGGTGGTGACGGTGGGCGCTTTGATCCACGATGGGCATGGGCGCGTGTTGATGATTCGGACGCACAAATGGTCGAATCTCTGGGGTATTCCGGGCGGCAAGATCAAAACCGGTGAAACCTCGGAACAGGCTTTGCGCCGAGAGTTGAAAGAGGAGACGAACCTCGATGTCGACGAAATAGAATTCGTTCTCGTGCAGGATTGCATTCACTCGACTGAGTTTTATCGCCCAGCCCATTTCGTTCTCCTCAACTACCTCTGCCGGAGCGCCGGCCCGGCGGACGTCCAGCTCAACGAAGAGGCGGAGGAGTTTCAGTGGCTGAGCCTTCACGATGCCTTTGCCCTCCAACTCAACACGCCGACCCGAACCCTGCTCGAAGCCGTCCGCGAACGATGGATGGAACGAGTTCAACCCGTGCGCGCGTCCGCGCTGAACACGACAGCGACGCGTTCGTCATCAGAAACAGCAACCTGACCTTGAAGAACTATGGATAAGATTCGGATTGTGGATCTCGAAGTGCAGTATCAAGTGGGAGTGACGGAAGCCGAACGGGCGCAGCCCCAGCGGCTGCTGATCACCGTGGAGATCGAGCACGATTTCAAACACGCCATCGCCGCCGACAACCTGGCTGAGACCATCGACTACTACGCCGTCAGCCAGCGGCTGATCAGCTTCGGCGAAGGCTGTCACTGGCAGCTGATCGAGACCGTTGCGGCTGACATCGCCACGATGGTGCTCAATGAATTCCGTGCCCGCGCGGTTACGGTCGAGGTGAAGAAATTTGTCATCCCGCGCGCGGCTTTCGTGTCCGTGACGGTGCACCGCAACCACGGGTGAGGGACGGTTCAAGAGGTCTGCCCGGGCCGGGTTCTCGCACCAGCAGCTGGAACCGCTGATGAACGCTGATGAACGCTGATGAACGCCGATGAACGCCGATGAACGCTGATGAGCGCGGAGGGAAGCGGAACCCTCCGGGACGCTGACCGGCGGCGCCGTCATCCACACCTGCGAGGCGTCATGAATTTCGATCTGCAGCAGATCTCATTTCATCAGCGCCGATCGGGGATTATCTGCGGTCCTTAATCCCGAGCCCTCGTTGCCTGTATTCTAGCTGGGCCGTGATGCCGCTTTGAGCCGGAGGGCCTCCTGCTTTCGCCAGGATCGTTCCTGCCGGGCGGTTTCGATCCGGAGTAATTCTTCCGCCGACCACCCTTGGCGCTGCGCTGTCTCCGCGAGGGCGAAGAGCTGGCGGGCGATCCCCTGGCGACCGAGGGCGCGACGACGCGAGTTGGCGGTGGGGCCTTCGTTCTCGTCGCTGGCGAGTCCGGCTTTGCGGGCTTTCTTGACCAGCTTCTCCGCTTGGAGCAAGGCGGGCAGGTGCCGGGGAATGCCGTCGAGGGCCGACGGTCGTTGGTGTCGGGTGCCCTGTTTTTCCGCCTTTTTGATTTTTTCCCACTGAGCCCAGACCGCATCGACCGTGCGCGCGTCGGAATCGCCAAACACGTGCGGGTGCCGTCGGATCAGTTTGTCCACGATGCTGCGGCAGATGGCGTCGAAGTCGAATGCGCCGCGTTCGCGGGCGAGCTGGGCATGAAAGATGACCTGCAGGAGGAGATCTCCGAGTTCCTCCAACATCTCGTGATCGTCGCCGGCCTCGATCGCATCCATCAGTTCGTAGACTTCCTCGACGGCGTGAAAGCGCAGCGTGCGATGGTCCTGCTCCCGGTCCCATGGGCAACCGGTGGGCGAACGCAGGATGGCCATCACTTGGCGCAGTTGCTCGATGGCCGGGCGTCGTCGATTGACGTGATTGCGGCCGCCTGACTTGGCTGGGGATGCGTTGCGTTTCACAGGAGGACCAGGTCATCCCGGTGAATCACTTCCGTGCGCGCCAGTTGCCCGGCGCGGACTGTCGCGGCGTCGTAGCGGGCAATGCCGCGGGCGAACTCCGTTCCGTTCAAGTCGACGATGCGCACGACGTCGCCGGCGGCGAAGCGCCCTTCGCATTCCTTGATCCCGGGAGGCAGCAGGCTGCGGCCGGATTCGCGCAAGGCCTTCCGCGCGCCATCGTCCACGGTCAACGTGCCCTTCGGCTTGTGGAAAAAGGCGATCCAACGCTTGCGTCCTTTCAGGCGCGTCGCCTGCGGCACGAAGATCGTGCCTTCGTCCGCTCCGTCCAGAATGCGTTTGAGCACGGTTTTTTTTCGACCGGGCGCAATGACCAGTGGGATGCCGGACCGCACGACGGTCTTGGCAGCTTGAATTTTAGACGTCATGCCGCCGACGGCGGTGGCGCTGGTTGTGCCGCCGGCCATGCCTTCGACCGCGGCGTCGATGCTCTCGATGATCGAGAGCCGACGGGAATCGGGTTGACCGAAGTTCTCAATGACGCCGTCGACGGTGGTCAGGATGATGAGGAGATCGGCGGGAAGCAGCGAGGCGACGAGGGCGGACAGCTTGTCGTTGTCGCCGAACTTCAACTCGGTGAACGAGACGGCGTCGTTTTCGTTGATGATCGGGACGATGCCGTGGCGGAGGAGGCTGAGGAGCGTGTTGCGGGCGTTGAGGTGGCGTTCGTGATGTTCAAGATCGTCGTGGGTCAGCAGGACCTGGGCGACGTGGAGATGGTAGCGGGCAAACAGTTTCTCGTAGGTGGCCATCAGGCGGGATTGTCCGACCGCGGCGCAAGCCTGCAGCCGGGCGAGGTCCCGCGGGCGTTTGGCCAATCCGAGCACGCCCATGCCGGCGCCGACGGCGCCAGAGGTGACGATGACCACCTCGTGCCCGGCGGCCCGCAGCGTGGCGACTTGCCCCACCAATTGCCGAATTTGCGCCAGGTCCGGCTGCTTGTTCGCGTCGGTCAAAACGCCCGTTCCGAGCTTGACCACCACCCGTCTGATTTTTTTGAGTAACTCGCTACGCACGCCCGGGTTGGTAGCAAATCCGTATTCAGCGGTCGAGTCTTGGATTCTGGGGCTGCGCGCAGGGAAAAAAATCTTTGACCGCAGATTCACGCCGATAAACGCAGATAAAGACAGATCAAGGCAAGGCGGCCATCGGGCGGGAGCTCGAACCATCGTCGACCAGTGCTCGTCAGTCCGATCTCTTAATCGATCCTGAAAAATCTGCGTCCATCTGCGTTCATCAGCGGTTTTCAATTAGGGCTAGCGGTGTGGAGGCACGGAGCAGGTGCACTTCTCCTCCACCGTGTTCAAGGCGTAGGCGCCTCCGGCCGGGCAGTCCGGCTTGTGATCGAGATAGAGCCCGGAGCCAAACAGGTGGGCATCGGTCGGAGTGTCGTTCAGGGGACGCTTGTTTTCGAGCGCCCATTGCACCTTGGCGCCGTCGATGTTTCGGCGATTGACGGCGCAGGTCTGGGTGCGGGCCTTTTCGATGCTGGCGGTGAGGCTCGGGATCGCCATGGCGGCCAGGACGCCGATGATGGCAACAACGATCATGATTTCGATCAGAGTGAAGCCACGGGCAGATGGAGTTTTCATGCGTGTTCGAATTGGATTTGTCACCAGGTTCGTTCATGGGGAACGAATGGTGATTGAACACTGATGATGGCGGATCGTTGCGCCGGGTCCGGGCGCCGCAATCGGGTGGGCCCGATTGTGTTCTACACGGTTGGGCTTGAGTTGACGGCTTCGACGCAACGCCCGCAGAGCGTGGAATGTGCCGGCACCGTGCCGACGTCTTCCTCCCAGTGCCAGCAGCGTTCGCACTTTTGTCCGAGCGCCTTGGTCACCTGCACCTGAAGCGCAGGCTCCCCGTTGGCGGGTTCGGAGTGCACTTCGAGTTGCGAGACGTTGAGCAGTTCGCGCAACGCTTCGCGATGGGTTTTGCCGTCGACCAACAGCGGGTGGCTGCCGTTCAGAATGACCTTGGCATCGAGTCCTTTGCCGATGGTCTTGGCTTGCCGTTCTTTCTCCAGGACGGGCAACACCTGTTCGCGCAATTGGAACAAGCCGGCCCAGGCATGCTGCTCGGCGTCCGAGCGCGTGAGCGTCGCGGGCTTCCATGGCGCGAGATGGACGTGGGCGAGGTCGGCACGCCTTCCCGGCACATGCTCCCAGGCTTCATCCGCCGTGAAGGCGACGATTGGGGAAAGCATTTGGCAAAGGCCAGTCACGAGCCGATACAGCGCGGTCTGAGTGGAACGCCGGCGGGGCGAGTTGGCGGGATCGGTGTAGAGCCGGTCCTTGACCATGTCGTGATACATGGCCGACAGCTCAACCGCTGCGAACTGGCTCAGGCGTTGGTAGACGACGTGGAATTCGTAGGACGTGTACGCCTGCCATGCCTCGGCTTCGACCCTGGCGAACTCGGCGAGAATCCAACGATCCAGCCCGGTCAGATCAGCGTCGGCGACGGCGTGCTTGGCCGGGTCGAAGTCGTAGAGGTTCGAGAGCTGGTAGCGCAGGGCGTTGCGGATGATGCGATACGTTTCGCCCACCTTCTCGATGCGCTTTTCGGAGACCACGATGTCGTTCCGATAATCCTGCGAGGCGACCCAAAGGCGCACGACATCGGCGCCCCATTTCTTAACGTAGGCTTCGGCGGTCTGCGGCTTTTCATAACCGCCCTGGCCTTGCTTGCTCTTGGAAATCTTCTCACGATCCTCGTCAACCATGAAGCCGTGCGTGAGCACGGTCCGGTACGGGGGCGCGCCGTGGCCGGCGAGCGACAGCAGCAGCGAGGATTGGAACCAGCCACGATGCTGGTCGGAGCCCTCGAGATACATGTCCACCTGGAACGGCTTGTCGCCGGCGCCCCGCAGTTCGGCGCGACGGGCGGTGACGGCCCGCGAGGATGAACCCGAATCGATCCAGACATCCAACGTATCGTTTGACTTGGCCGTGGCTTCCGCGCCCTTCCAGTCGGCTGGGCGCACGAGCGACCAGAGTTCGGCGGCGCCTTTCTCGAACCAGATGTTCGAGCCGTGCTTTTCGATCAGATCCGCGACGGCGCGGACGATGCGTGCGTCGAGCATCGCCTGGCCGGCGGCATCGTAAAAGGCCGGGATGGGCACGCCCCAGGTGCGCTGTCGGCTGATGCACCAGTCGGGGCGCGATTTCACCGCGGATTCGATGCGGTTGCGCCCCCAATCGGGGACCCAATTCACGCTGGCGATGGCGGCGACTGCTTTGTCCCGGAAATGATCATGGTCGATCCGGATGAACCACTGATCCATGGCGCGGAAGATGACCGGCGTTTTGCTGCGCCAACAGTGCGGATAGCTGTGATGATAATTCTCCTGCTTGAGCAGGGCGTGGCGCACGCGCAGTTCGTGGAGGACAACTTCGTTGGCGTCGCTCTTGCCGTGCTTTTCCAGGATGGATTTGCCGAGGAATTCCACCGGCATCTGTTGTTCGACGGGCAGATCGTTGGTGTGGGCGAAACAGCCGTCGTCGTTGACCGGTGAGTAGATCGGCAGACCGTTGCGCTGGCCGAGGCCATAGTCTTCCAAGCCGTGCCCGGGCGCGATGTGCACGAAGCCGGAGCCGGTGCTGTTTTCGACGAATTCATCGCCAGCGAACAGCTTTCCGGTCCGTGGACAGAACGGGTGCTGATACTCGAACTGGGCAAGCTCGGAGCCGTCGAGACTGCGGACGATCTGGTACCCGTCCCAGCCGCATTTCTCGGCGACGGTGGGGAGGAGCATCGTGCTGACGAGGTAGCTCTCGCCGTTGGCGGCCACGAGGGAGTAGTTGAAGGTGGAGTTGTAGGCGACCGCCAGATTGGCGGGAAGCGTCCAGGGCGTGGTCGTCCAGATGACGATGTTGAGGCCCGGATGGCCGACAACGGGGAATTTGACGAAGATACTTTGGCTGACGTGATCGTTGTATTCGACCTCGGCTTCAGCCAGGGCGGTCCGGCAGGGGATGCTCCAGTAAACGGGTTTCTTGCCGCGATAGACGAAGCCTTTCTCGACGATGTCGGCGAACAGGCGCAGTTCGTCCGCCTCGTATTCCTTGTTCAGCGTGAGGTAGGGGCGTTCCCAATCGCCGAGCACGCCGAGCCGTTTGAATTGAGCGCGTTGGAGGTCGATGTATTTGCGCGCATAGGCATCGCACGCTTTTCGGATGGTGGCGGCGTCGGCGTTGGTGTCGCCGGCCTTGCGCATCTCCTGCGAAACCTTGAACTCGATCGGCAGCCCATGGCAGTCCCAGCCGGGGACGTAAGGCGCATGGCGGCCGGCCACGGTTTGAAATTTGATGATGATGTCCTTGAGGATCTTGTTCAGCGCGGTGCCGATGTGGACATCGCCATTGGCGAACGGGGGACCATCATGGAGAATGAACCGTTCGGCGTTGGCGCGCGCGTCCTGGATCTTTTCGTAGAGCCGAGCCGCGGCCCAGGTGTCGAGGCGTTGCGGTTCGCGCGCAACCAAGTCGGCTTTCATCGGAAAGTCCGTGCGCGGCAGATTCAGCGAGTTTTTGTAGTCCATGCCGTTATCTCAGGAACGGCGAATCTAGAGAGCGCGCATGGGCGAGGCAAGGGGAGTTTGGCGGCCCAAAACCACGGGTAAGAAGATTGAACCGCTGATGGACGCCGATTTACGCAGATAAGACATCAGACCGGGGGGGACCTCGATGCCGACCCGTCCTTTTTAAACCTGCTCACCCGACATGAACCGGCGGACTGCTCGGACCGCAGGCTTTCAGCGCTTTCAGCCCGCAGCGGCGCGCGCCGGAGACGACGACTGATGGTTCGTTTGTCCGCCGCCGATTCCACCCGCTGCGGGCCACAGGCCCGCGCTCCGGGGGAGACGCTCATGGGAAGCGGCCCGTTCCATTCGGACCAGCTCACCCGACATGAACCGGGCACATTGGGTAGGGCGGGCGCTCCGCCGCCCGCCGCCGAAACAGTGTCGCCAAATCTTTCCGCGGCCGCGGCCGGGCTTGGACCACGGAAGTGTGTCCGGCCGTTCGGCGCGCTGCGGAGAGCGCGCTCTACCTGACGGTTCATGGGAAGGCCGCGCGTCTAGTTGATCCTTGGATCGCGCGGGTAGAGAAAATGGACGCGACCAAGGTCGCTGCTTTCACGGAGCGAATGTCCCACTTCACGGCTGCCGAGCTTCATGACGCTGCCGTCGACGAGAGCCACGTTTCCCACCACTCCGTGGCCGAATCGCTTTCGAACCGTGAATCCGGCCGGTGTTTTCTCTCCGGTCGCTACCTCAAGAATGTTGGTCAGGCCCGAGGAACAAAACGATGAGCCGGTCGCGCCCAGATTGCGGTCCGTGGCAACGACATGGCTTGGCATCAATTCGAGCTGCGTCAACACATTGCTGGACGTAACGCCGACGTCGGTGTTCAACGCATAACTGATCGCGTGGTTGCGAAACTGAGGATGCAAAAGGCCATCTTTTTCGCGGTTGCTGAAGGTTTCTGCTCGGCGAACGTCCCGATCGGACGGGCAGGCGAGGATGGCCGGACTCACCAGTTCGTTGGAGAGGTGGGCAAACTGCACCGTGAGGTCGCCGGCCTGCGGGTGGCCAAGTAGCCCGCGCTGGGCGACTGGCAGACGCACCGGGAATTGGCCCACTTCCTGGTCGTTAGCCCAGACGATCAGCGCCAGAGAGAGCTGCTTCAGATTGCTGCCGCACGCCGCGAAGGGGGCACCCCGAGATGGTCGGGACGTCGGGGTCACCAGAACAAAGAAGACGAATACGATCACCGCCGTGACGATGATCAGTTCAAGGAGGGTCACCCCCGACCGGGATTGCGGTGACAGCGGACGTTGGCGAGGTTGAACATTTATTGTCATCGGAATCTCCAGCAGCCTGCCGATGTGACGCTCCAGCGTCCGTTTTCTTCCAGAAGAAGTGTCCGCAGATAAGTCCTTGTTTTGCCAGAGACCACCTCGAAATCGTTGCCGGGAGCAAAAATCTTTGGGCGATGGATGGAAATATTCCGCAACAATCCGAGGAGCGTGTAACTTGCCCGGCTTTCGTCGGTCTCAGCAGCGCATGAGCTGGGCGACGAAGCGCAGCGTGGTTGGCACTGAACAATATTTTAATGGCGCGAAACAAAAGAAATCAGACAGGAACCGTGGCGGGCGGGGCGGGCGGGGCACGCTGGCGAAGGTCGGGCAAGTTGGCACTGTTGGCGGCGGGTGTTTTGATCGGAGTCTTTGGGCAGCGATTCTATCGGGCCCGATTTGACGCGGGCCGGATGGAAGGAGGCGTATCCGTGGCTGCATCGGTGCAGCGTGGCGAGGCACGCCGGGCGCCGTGGGGCGAATTGGAGATCACTCCCCTGGTGCTGGAGCGGCCGGACGAAATGTTCAGCCATGTTCCGCTGGGGTCGGTCATCGCCTGGAATTTTCCTAACCACAGCCGCGACCAGTTGGTCGCGCTGCTGAAATCCAGCGGGCTATCCGGGGCCCAAGAGGCATCGTTGCTGGAAACGAACCGTTGGCAGGCGGTGGGGAATGGCTGGCGAATTCTGCCGGCGCCCGAGGTGGTGCGGGAATTGAGTGAAACTTCGCGGGAAAAGATCTATGCCGTGCTGGCTCGCTCGCCCGACAACGCCCAGGCGTCGCCGTTTGTTTTCCAAGCGGAACAATTCGAGCAGCTGTTCGCGGGCGGCACGCTCTCGCCCGAGCAGGTCGATCTGGTGCGCCGGCTGTGCTACCGGAAGGACGGCCAGCAGTGTTTTGCCGACGGGCAGTTGTTTGCGCAGATGACGTCGTCAAATGAAACCCGGCAACTGTTCAAATCGTTGCTGCGGGTGCCGACCATGACGGTGAGACTGCGTCTGACGGGTGATTCGGATCTGGACGGGCTTGTTCGCTATTGGGGGTTGGAGGGCAGGGAGCGGGAGTTGCGTCCACTGCTTCACTCGTTGGCGAAGGCTCCGGGAGGCGGGAGCATCAACGTGGCGGACTTGCTGCCGGCGATGCCGCGGCTTCGTCTTTACACCTACCCGACGCTGACCAACAGCCAACGGTTGGACTGCTTTTGGACGTCGTTCAGTTTCTTTGGGGATCAACCGGGTTACCGCCTGGCGGACATGGAATACACCGCCGATCTGCTGGCCCGCAATTATACGGAATGGCGGGGAGAAAAGCGGTTTGGGGATTTGCTGATCCTGGTGAACGGCGACGTCGCGGAGCACGCCTGCATCTACATCGCCGATGACATCTATTTCACGAAGAACGGCAAGGATCGAAATCAACCGTGGGTGTTCATGCATCTGCGGGATATTGCCGCCCAATTTCCGTCGGGGCAGGCGCAGCAGTGGAAGGTCTTCCGCCGGAAAGCGACCTGACGACAGGCGCGCCCGGCACACTAAGGCTTGCGCGATCCGGTCGGGTGGCTAGCCTCCCCCGCCATCGACTATGAATGACCCGCGATATTCCAAGCTGGCCCGGTTGCTCGTTGAATACTCCTGCGCCTTGAAGAAGGGCGACCAGGTTCTGATCGATGCGATCGACATTCCTGATGATTTTGCCGTGGCGCTGATTCGTGCGGTGCGAGCGGCGGGCGCGGTGCCGTTTGTGGAGGCGCGGCACGGGCGGTTGACCCGGGAGATGCTGCGTGGGACCGACGAACATCATGCGTCCGTGGTGCGGGACATCGAGATGTTTCGCATGAAACGGATGCAGGCTTACATTGCGTTGCGCGGGGCCGCGAACTCCAGTGAGACCTCGGACGTGCCGAGCGATCAGATGCAGCTGTATTCGCGGGTGTTGCGTCCCGTGTTGAACTACCGCGTGAACAAGACGCGCTGGGTCGTGCTGCGCTGGCCGACGCCGAGCATGGCGCAGGCGGCCGGGATGAGCACCGAGGCCTTTGAGGATTTCTATTTTGACGTCTGCACGATGGACTATCGGCGGATGGCGAAGGCGATGATTCCGCTGGAGCGGCGCATGCAGAAGGCTGATCAGGTGCGGTTGAAGTCGCCGGGGACGGATCTCAACTTTTCAATCAAGGGCATTGGCGCCAAGATGTGCAAGGGCGACCGCAACATTCCCGATGGCGAAGTGTTTTCGTGTCCGGTCAAGGACTCCGTGCAGGGCGTGATCCAGTTCAATACGCCGACGCTGTATTCCGGGACACGGTTTGAGAACGTGAAGCTGGAGTTTAAGGACGGCAAAATCGTTGCAGCGACCTCCAACAACACCAAGCGTCTAAACCAGATTCTCGACACCGACGCGGGCGCGCGCTACGTGGGCGAGTTCTCGCTGGGCTTTAATCCGCACATCATGAGTCCGATGTGCGACATCCTTTTCGACGAAAAGATTGCCGGGTCCCTCCATTTCACGCCGGGCCAGGCGTATGAGGACTGCGACAACGGCAACCGTTCGGCGGTCCATTGGGACATGGTGCTGATTCAGCGTCCGGAGTGGGGCGGAGGAGAGGTGTGGTTCGACGGCGAATTGATCCGCAAAGACGGTCGGTTCCTGCCGAAAGATTTGCAGCCGCTGAATCCCGAGCGGCTCCGGTAGATCCGGTTCCCCCCCAGGAACCCCTCCGGAGCGCGGACCTCCGGTCCGCAGCGGGTGGAATCGGCTGCGGACGAACGAACCATCAGTCGTCGTCTCCGGCGCGCGCCGCTGCGGGCTGAAAGCCCGCGGTCCGTCCGAGCAGTCAGCGGTTCATGTCCCTTCGGCGCCTCCCAAAACTTCTTCGCAAACTTCGTCGGCAGCCTAATCTGCTCGAATCCTTTCGATTAAGTTCACGAGAAAGTTTACGACGAAGTTCGCGAAAAAGTTTTCTCCCAATGAACCTCCCGGTTCGTGCCCTTGGTAAGGTGGGCTTACTGGTAGTGAGGTGGCTTGGGGTTGGTCGCGCGGATCCGTTCCAGCTCGGCGTTCTCGACACTCTCGGACAAACGCTGTTGCTGACTGGTGAGGCGGCGGATGGTGCGGCCTTGTTCGATGATGATCTGATTCAGCTCTTCGACCTGTCGCTCGAGGTGGGCGAGATTGGACTCGATTCGTTCGAGGCGCTCGCTGGAATCATCATTCATGCGCCTGATGTGACGACATCCAGACGCATGAGACCAGCGGAAAAGCGGCGGGCGGGAATGGTTCGAATGGTTCGAACGGTTCCGGTTTAACGCGCCGCGGGGGCGGGGCTGGCGCCGTTGGTGGTGGCATCGGCCGGACTGCGTCGGTCGAAGGGACGTTGCTGGCGTTTGCGCAGGAGCTCCTCAAACTCATTGCGCTGGGCTGGGCTCAACTCGGCCTGGACCTGGCGGCGCATGTCGCGAAACACCTGCTGAATGTCGGGCTCAAGGATCATGAAACAGTCCGCGATTTGTTCGCGGCCGTTGCGTAGAATCTCGGTCACCCGACGTTTTTGTTCCGCTGAAAGATTGAGTTGGCTGACGGCCCGACTGATTGCTTCCACGCGGCCGAGGAACGGCACGCCGCCCGGGCTGATGGCGTGGGGCCGGGTTTGATTCACGAGGAGTCCGCCCGTGATCACGCCAGCGGCAAAGATCACCACGGCGGCGAGCGCGACGAGAATGGTGTGTCGGGTGTTCACCGTGGCCAGTCGAGTTCGATGCCCAACCCTCCGTCGTCGGCTGACGCCAGAATTGTCTGCTCGAGTTCCATGGAAAACTCGTCGCCCGCCGGATCGGTGAGGGAAGTCCAGACGCCGATGGAAATGGCGACGGCGGTGCAGGCGCCGGCGGCCCACCAGAGATGGCGGGCGATGGCGGCCCATGGGTCGGAGGTGGCTGTGCGGAGCGCGGCCATGACCCGTTTTTCGAAAGCGTAGGGGACCTGGTCGCCCGGCGGGTGGCGGCGGGCGGCACGAATCAGTCGGTCTTGGAGGCGATCCCGGTTCATAATCTTACCTGGGCACAGACGTGGTTTATTTCGGGCGGGTTACAAATACTTGTCTGGCGTGATTCGTTGGAGGCATTTCTTCATTTCGGCGCGAGCGCGGAAGGCTCTGACCTTGACGAGGGGAATCGACCAGCCGGTGAGCTGGGCGATTTCCCGAATCGAGCGGTCCTCAATTTCGAGGAGCGTAATGATCAAGCGGGCGGCGGGCGAAAGTTGATCGAGAATCCGTTGCACCAACTGGGCGGCGGCCGCCGAGTCTTCCGCCGCTGAGTCGGGTTGGGCCACAAATCGATCCAGCCAGTCCTCCTCCGGCTCGCTTAATTCCGTAAAGGAAGTCTCGCGATTGCGCTGGTGCTGTCGGAGGGAGTCGTAACAGGTGCGGACGGCCAATCGCATCAGCCAGTGTTCAAATGGTGCGTCGCCCCGGAACGAGGCCAGCTTTTGGAAAGCCTTGGTCCACACCTCTTGAACGATGTCCTCCACTTCGCTTTCGCGCCGGGCGTAGCGTCGGGCCGTGGCGAACAGGCGGGGGGAATATTTTACCACCAGGCACTCGAAACGCTCGGTGGCCCCGGCGAGGACCTCGGCGATGATGGTTTGATCCGCCGTGGCGGAGTCGTCGCGGCCAGGCTGGTCCTGATCCGGCAGGCTGGGCTCGCTCGAAGTGGGCACAGGTCCGAGGCGCGCAGCGTGATGAGTTGAGTTGAGTTGTCGGCCGCGGTCCTACGGCTTGGGTGCAGCCTCGGTTCGGGGAGGCGGCAGGTCGGCGCCTTCGCGCGCTGGGTTTGAGCGTCGGTCAGGGCCAGGGCCGAGGGCCGTGCCTTCTGCCAATCGTCGAGACATGTGCCGGAAGCGGTCCAGTCGCCGCTCTTCGACCGGGCTGAGGGCGGTGGTTGACCGGCGTGACTCCAGCTCCTTGATCTGGCCATCGAGGCGGGACTTGAGCTCGGTGCGCTTGGTTTCCCGCTCGGCCGGAGTCAGCCGGTTGAAGCGGGGTGAACCGGGGCTGAGATTGCGTTCGCGGAACTCCTTGATGCGAGCCTCGCGATCGGCGGGTGACAACTTGCGCCATTCCTCCCGGCGCTTCTCGATCTCGGCCCGGTTGGTGTTGTCGTTGAGCCGGCCCCGCAATTCGCGCAGGCGGCTCTCGCGATCATCCCGGTTGAGCGCCCGAAAACGGCCGCGCAAGGTCTCCGGGTTGGGGCGATTGGTGGGCGGTGCCGGATCGGGTTCTTCGGCCGCCCAGACGGCAGTCGTCAGGCTCATCCATACGGTCAACACCAGGCTTCGTGTCATGAGTAGATGGACGCGTCCGGCGGGCTCGGGGTTACAGGCCGGCCTTCGCAGCGTAGGCCTTCGTTGTTCGTCGTTGACGTATTTCATCTCAATACGCGCACTCCTCACTCCTCACTCCTCACTCCTCACTCCTCACGCCTCGGCCTTCGCCAGAATCCGAGGCGCAACCGTCCGCCGCCCAACTGAATCGTTCCGGTTTAGTCGCGGACGATGCCGAGGGCCTTTTCAAATTCGGCCGAAAACCGAGCCAGTTCATCGGAGATTTTGGGCGGTTGTTCGCCCAAGGTCGTGGCCATGCGATTCGCTGACTCCGGGTTGTATTTGATCAGTTCGGCAGCCGCGACGATCAACGACAGATGGTTGTTGATGTCGTGGCGCAGAGTCGCGAGCTTTCGGTTTAATTCCCCGATTTGCTCTGGTGTCATCGTGACTGGCGCATTCGGCAATGCCATGCGCAGAAACTGAGGGGAGCACCCTTCGATTGCAAGTCGCTTTCAGTAAAGGAGGATGAAATCGCGCTCACCTTCAGCGACGGCCGCCGCGAAGCTCCACGCCGGCACCCCAGGCGCCGTGCCGACAGCGCCGGTCGGGCGATCATCGCGGTCAAAAATCTGCCAGGCCAAACGACCGCCTCGGTTCCATCCCGTGCCTTCGGTCCAGGCCAGAAGCGTTTCGCCCCGCCGATTGATCGCGAGCGATGGATGCTTCCGCTGGCCGTCGCCCGCGGGCTCGATTGACTTCAGCACCTTGCCTGTTCGTGGGACAATTCCTCCGAGATGAATGCGGCCGGCGATTTCCCAAGCGGCACGAATCCGGGTCTCATCACCAATCCCGGCCGCGCTGCTCATCGGGCAAACCGTCCCCAGCCATGAACCCAGCGGCTGGGTCACGAAGGTTGCGCCGGAATCCTGCGAAGTCAGCAGCGTCATGTCGCGGTGGAGTTTTTCGCGTGCCGCACGGAACGCGACATACAACGTTCCGGGGCCGGCGGACCACGCCCTCAGCCCGCAACACGCGCAAGCCCCGGTCATTTCGTCGAGCGCCCGGCGTTCCGGGGCAAAGGTCGAACCGTCGTTCGTCGACGTCGCGAGATAGACCGCCCGCGTGGATTCGTCGGCCTTTCCCTCGAGTGCCGACGCGTGGAAAACGACATGCACCCGCCCCTCGGCATCGGCGGCGATGGAGCCGCCTCCGTCCAGGTGGCGCGTATGGTGCATGAGATTTCGTTGCGGCTCGAAACTGGTCCCGGCTGAGTCGAGGCGTGTGTAGAGCATGGGGACGCCTTCGGGCGCTTTGGGTTCGGCCTGGCTGGAGCCGTTCCAAGCCACGTGCACGCGACCGTTCCGGCCCACGGCGAGCTGGCCGCCGCGAATCGTGCCCATGGCAATGGCGCTCCCCGGTTGGCTGTTGACCCGCATCGGCTCTGACCATGCCTTTGCACCAGGTAGCCGGCGGCGGTAAAAGAGGTCGCCGGCTTTGGCCTCGCCTTTGAAATAGATGAGGTGCACGCCACCGTGGAGATCGACGGCCGTCTGTGGTTGCAAACCGCCGTCCGGCACCCGTTCAACGTTGACGGCTCCGGGCGAGGAGAGCGCGCTGCTGGCCAGAACGAGCGCGGCCCGAGCCAAATGACGAATGAGGAATGACCAATGACGAATCGGGACAGCGCGGGTCGTGGTCGGGATATGCTTATGTTTGTTCATGGTCATTGGTCCTTGGTCATTCGTCATTCGTCATTCCCTCGTCTTCGTGTCGATGAGGATGGTGACGGGTCCGTCGTTGGTGAGGGCGACCTGCATGTCGGCGCCGAACTCGCCGGTTTGGACGGTTTGTCCGAGATCAGCGGATAGGCGTTGGAGAAAGGCTTCGTAGATGGGGACGGCAGTTTCCGGGCGGGCCGCGCGGGTGTAGCTGGGACGGTTGCCCTTGCGGGTGCTCGCGTAGAGGGTGAACTGGCTGACCACGATAACGCCGCCGCCGGCTTCGGAGACCGAACGGTTCATGACGCCCTGGTCGTCATTAAAGATGCGGAGCCGGGCGATTTTGCCGCTCAACCACTCAATATCATCCGGCTGATCCTGGTCTTCGATTCCGAGCAACACGAGGAGGCCATGGGCAATGGAGGCCCGCGGCGAGGCTTGTCCGGCGAGAGTGACACTGGCGGACCGAACCCGCTGGATGACGGCGCGCATGAAGTGGCGCGATGTTGCGGTGTCGCTGGCCCGTGGTCACGGCGAAAATGCGCTGGAGCGGGATGGCGTGATGGCTAGACTGGCGGCATGCCGAACGCCGCCGTCCTCGAACAGTTCAAACAGCCGCTGCAAATCCGTGATTACCCGCTGCCGTCCACGCTGGAGCCGGGTGCTGTTCTGGTTCGAACCGAAATGGCCGGCATTTGTGGCACGGACGTGCATCTGTGGAAGGGCGAGCTTCCCATTCAACTTCCGGTGATTTTGGGGCACGAGACCGTGGGGCGGATTGTCGCCTTGGGGCAGGGGCTTGAGCGCGACTGGACGGGCGAGCCATTGAAGATCGGGGATCGCGTCACCTGGACTTCGACCACGTCGTGTGGGCAATGCTACTACTGCGCCGAGAAGAGACAGCCCACCCGCTGTCCCCATCGACGCGCCTATGGCATCGGCCATCGTTGCGACACGGCGCCCCATTTTCTGGGTGGCTATGCCGACTATCATTACCTGAAGCCGCGGGTGAACCTCTTCAAGCTGCCCGACGATCTTTCGACCGAGGCGGTCGTGGGCGCGGGCTGCGCCTTGATCACCGCGATTCACGGGGTTGAGCGCACCGGAATTGAGTGGCGGGATCAAGTCGTGGTGCAGGGAGCCGGCCCGGTGGGCATTGCCGCGCTCGCGGTCGCGAAGAGCGCGGGGGCGGGCAAGGTGGTGGTGATTGGTGCGCCCAAGGCGCGGCTGGACATGGCCCGACGTTTTGGCGCGGACGAGGTCATCGACTTGGACGAGGTTCGCACCTCGGCCGAGCGTATTGCTGCCGTCCGCCAGTTGACCGGTGGATACGGGGCGGATGTTGTGCTGGAGTGTGTGGGGGCGCCGACCGCCATCACCGAAGGCATGGAGATGTGTCGGGATGGAGGAAAGTATCTGATCCTCGGCCATTACTGTGACGCCGGGCCAGTCGCGTGGAACCCGCACCTGGTGACCCGCAAGCAGTTGACCGTGACGGGTTCGTGGTCGAGCGAGCCGCGGCACTTGCGGGCGGCGCTGGAGTTCCTGCGGACCACCGGGGATCGATTTCCGTTTGCGGAGATGGTGTCGCATCGCTTTCCGCTTTCGCGCGCGAACGAGGCGCTGCAGACGACGGCCGCGTGGCAATGCGCGAAGAGCGTTTTTGTTCCGGAATCGCCGACCTGAGCGGACGAAGCTGAAGCGACGAGGTTGGCTCAAGGGAGACTTTCACGAGTTTCGAACTTGCGCCCACGGACCCATAAACCGCGCAAGCTTCCACCTCGCCCGGTTCCGATCCCGGAATGCGGGATCGAAACCTGCCCTCTCCCCCACAGGGCGGCGGAGAGGGTTAACGCGGGGGGGGGGCGCTCAGGGCGGAGGTTGCAGGACGTCCGCGTCGTGAGCCTCCTCGTGGATCCTACGATTCGAGGGAGATTTTCACGAGTTCCGAACTAGCGCCCCCGCACTGCGGGCCGCAGGCACCGCGGGGTTAATCCCGGCGCGGTGGAATTTGGATGCGCAGGAAGCCGACCTCGTAGACGGCGCGGGCTTGGGCGAGGTCGTAGTGGGGCGGAACCTCGAACGTGATCTCGAACGGTCCGGTGGCGATCTCCATGACGAGATAGCTCCCCTCGCGATCGTTGTCCTCGTTGCGCCGCCAGCCCCGCACGCGGAGCCGCGGCCCATCGATGGCCAGTTCCAGATCCTCGCTGGTCAGACCGGCCAGCTCCAGGGTGACCAACATCTCGCCAGACTCATAGATCATGACATCCGTGTTCGGGGTCCAACGCGGTTCCCCGTCGGGGTCGGGAATGGGCTCGTGAACGATTTTCATGGCTCTGGGTTCTGGGTCAGACCAACGAAGTATCGCACGGATTTGGAATTCTTCCGGAAAAAGTTTTTTTGGTGGAGGTCAAGCGATGAGCTCGGGCACGAGCCGCCCGTGAATATCGGTCAGGCGAAAATCGCGGCCAGCGGTGCGGAAGGTCAGTTTTTCATGATCAAATCCGAGGAGGTGGAGGATGGTGGCGTGCAGATCGTGGACATGGACGGGTTTGTCGACGGCCTTGAAGCCGAAGTCATCGGTGGCGCCGTGGGCGTAGCCGCCGCGCACGCCGCCGCCGGCCAGCAGCACGGAGAAGCCCCAGTGATTGTGGTCGCGTCCGTTGATTTTTCCCGCGTTGGAACCGGGGGTGGGAAGTTCGACCGTGGGTGTGCGGCCGAACTCGCCGCCAAAGATCACCAGGGTGTCGTCCAGCATGCCGCGTTGCTTGAGATCCTTGAGCAGGGCAGCGATCGCTTGATCGCATTGGCGGGCGAGAGTGCGGTGATTGACCTCGAGGTCATCGTGGTTGTCCCAAGGTTGGCCGGCGCCGTGCCAGACCTGCACGAAACGGACGCCGCGCTCGATCAAACGACGGGCGATGAGGATCTGTCGCGCCTGGGTGCCGTCGCCGTACATGCGCCGGATGTGCTCGGGTTCGCGGGAGATGTCGAACGCGTCCGTGGCGTCCATTTGCATCCGATAGGCCAGCTCGAAGGACTGGATGCGGGCTTCGAGTTGGCCATCTTCGGCCCGGGTGCGGCGATGGCGCTCGTTCAAGGCCTGGAGCAAGTCCAGTTGGGCGCGCTGTTCGGGCAGCGAGCTGTAGTTGTTCTTGATGTGTTCGATCAGCTTTTCGATGCGCGTGTGCTGCGTGTCGATGTAGGTCCCCTGGTAAACGCCGGGTAGAAAGCCGCTCTGCCAGTTCTGGGATTCCTGAATGGGATACCCGCCCGGGCACATGGCGATGAAGCCGGGAAGATTCTGATTTTCGCTGCCGAGGCCGTAGGTCACCCAGGAGCCCATGGCGGGCCGGATCTGGCGGGCCTCGCCACAGTTCATCAAGAGCAGCGACGGCTCGTGGTTTGGCACGTCGGCATGCATCGAACGGACGACGGCGATGTCGTCGATGCATTCGCCGACATTGGAAAAAATTTCGCTGACCGGCAGTCCGCTGCGTCCGTAGGGGCGGAAGGTGTAGGGCGAACGCCAGCCTGCGCCGGTTTTTCTTTCGGTTCGCAGCGTCTCCATCGGCAGCGGTTTGCCGTGATATTTGTCGAGCAGCGGTTTGGGGTCGAAGGTGTCAACGTGGGAAGGGCCGCCATTGGCGAAGATGTGAATGACGCGTTTGGCCCGGCCGGTGAAGTGCGGGCCCCGGGGCAGGAGCGGATTCGTGGCGGCGGATCCGGTGGCTTGGGCCGATGGGGTGAGGCCGAGCTGTCCCATGAGGGCGCCGAGCCCGATGGCGCCGAAGCCGAGGCCGCAGCGATTGAGAAACTCGCGCCGGGTGAGGGCCAGATGTTCCGGATTGAAGCCGTGTTGTGACATGATTCGTGCCATGGGCTGCGGGTCGGCCCTGGACTCCGGGCCGGGCGAACGCGGGAAAACGATCAGCTTCGAAGCGTCTGCCGCGCAACCACTGACATTGAGCTGGACGCGCCCGCCGCCTGCACCATTCGAGGAGAGTTGGGTGGAATGCCTCCTTGAGTAGGCGGAGCCAGTGGCTTAACGTCCGGCGAATTTCCGACGGCCGGGGCCGTCCGAGTGTCCTTTGGATGACGGCGCCCGGCGACGTCGCAACCTATGCGCGAGAAAAAACTATTGCCCTTGTTCCTCTGGCTGAACGTCGCGTTGGCGGGATGTTTCGTCTGCTACATCCTCCTCTCGACGAACCGCCGGCCGAACGTGACGGCAACGAGTTTCCGGCCCCTGAATGGCTCCACGTCTTCGGCTCCGGGCGCGGTGGCGGGCCTGGTGCCGACCGGGCAGGTGATGGTCGCTGGTGTGGCTACAGGCCTCGTTCACCCGGCGACGAATGCGGCGGGTGCTAGCAACTCCGTGACGGAGGGGGCGGCTGGCGCAGGCACGAACGCGGTGGCGGCGGCAGCGGGGGGAGACTCGGTTCCTGCGGTTCCGGCGGGGCGCAAGATTGGCTGGGAACAGCTCGACAAGCCGGAATACGACACCTACATCGCCAGCTTGAAGTCCGTGGGTTGCCCGGAGGAAAAGGTCCGCTACATCATTCTCAGCGACATCAACGAGCATGTCTCGAAGAAGCGGGTGAAGGAGGCCGTGGCGCATGACATCCAGTGGTGGCGCGCCGAGCCAGAATTGGCCATGACGGGTGCTTTGCAGGAGAAGGGCCGCTCCCTGGACGAGGAGCGCAATCGGCTGATCGCAAAATATCTGGGCGCCTCCGCAGTCGAGGAGGAGCGTGGCGAGGCCATGCTCTGGAGCAACGTTCAATTGACCGGCCCCGTTCTGGGCAGCCTCCCGCCCGAGGTGCACAACACCGTCCAGGAAATCTGTGGCCGCTCGCTGGAACGTTCACAGGCGTCGTTCTGGGCCCGCGTCAATGAAGGGCAGCCGGTGAATCAGGTCGAGATGGCGCGCATGCGCGAACAGACCCGGTCCGACCTGCGGAAGGTCCTGAAAGGCGACGCGATGGAGGAATTCCTCCTCCGCTACTCGCACAACGCTCATCAATTGCGGCTCATCCTGCGCGGGCTGGATCCCACGCCCGAGGAATTTCGCAAAATCTTCCGGGCAACCGATGCGCTTGATCACCAGATCCAGCTGGAATACGGCGGGATCGAAACCATGAGCCAGGAACAGCGGGAGCGCTATGAGCGCCAGCGCGACGCCGCCATTCGCGATGCTCTCAGCGCGGCCCGCTACCAAGCCTATTTGATGACCAAGGACCCGGTTTATCGCATGGCCCAAAATACCGCGCTGCAATACGGGGCTCCCCCCAAGGCCATCCAGCCCATCTACGAAATGATGAAGGACATCGAGTCCCGCCGGCAGAAGGTGCTCAACGATGCCTCGCTCATGCCCCAACAAAAATCGCTGGCGCTAAACGCCCTTCAGCAGGATCAGATTCGGGCCGTGCAGAAGATCGTCTCGGAGGCGGCATCGCAGCGCTGACGCCAGCGCGAGCGCCCGTTGCCTTCTGTTCGCCGGGCCGCGGTTTTTTCATTCGTTCCTAAAACCCCGCGCGTTGCAGCATCGCTTTGATCTCGGCCGGGTCAACATCCACGCCGAGTTTGTCCTTTGCCTCCAGCAAGTCTTCAGCCAGCGCCGGATACCAGTTTCGGCGCCCGGCCTTCCCCAGGCCGGCGATGTTGACGAGTTCGATCGCACGGGACAAATCGTCGGGGTGGGCCGCCGGCGCCCCGACGCATCGGGCGAGGGCCGGGGCAAAGTCGGGGTGTTTCCCCAGCAGAAATCCGTCCGCCAGGCTGGTCCGCCCGAGGCGACGCGCCGTCTCGGTGTAGCTCGCGGCTGCGAAGTAAAGCAGTGCGGTGGGCACAAACTCCTTGAAGTCACCGAGCCGCCGGTAGAGCGCGCCGATCAAGTCGGCCGTGCGATCGAGCTCCTCCAGCGTGCGCGCCGCGTAGGCGTCCAGACCGGAACTCCAGCGAGCCGAATTCCAGTCTTCCGCCAGGCTCCGCGCCAGGCGTTCAACGCCTAACAAGGTCAATGGGAAGCCGGTCGACAACAGCGGATCCACAAAGCCGGCCGCGGACGGCAGCAGCGCCCAGTTCGGCCCGACGACGCGTCCAGCCCGGTAGCTGGCCCGGGGCTGATGGCAAAACGGATGGCACGGCGTGGCGTCCGCAAACTGTTCCGCGATGGACGGGAACCGGGCCAGCAACCGTCGCCAACCCTCGGCTCCATCAGCGAGGCGGAGATCGCTCGCCAGTGAATCGGTCGCCGCCACTCCCGCGCTGGTGACCCCGTGGGCGAAGCGCAGGACCCAAATCCAGCCGCCGGCAAACACGTGATGCAACGCCGCGTCATCAGGCGGGTAGGGCGGCCGGTCGGAAGACGGGTGCAGGTCATCCCACCGACGCACGCCGGTAAAGTGGGTGTAAAGCGTCTGCGTTGCCGGCATCCATGGAAGCGGAGTTTCCGGGAGTGCGAGGGCACGGGCCAGAAAGCCCCGCGGTCCGCTCGCGTCCACCAGAAATTTCGCGCGAACGGTGACGCGGTTGGAAGAGGTGCGTCCTTCGACGACCGCCTCGCCGGCGGCGTTGGTCTGAAACGAATCCAGAGTGGTGTTGTCGAGCAGTTCAGCGCCATGCTGGACGGCGAAGCGTGCGAAGGCCTGATCGAAATCTGCACGGTACCAGTGCGTGTCGGCGATTTCGTCGTGGGGACTGGCGGCCACCAGGAGTTCGTTAGTCCGGTCGGAGCGGGGGATCCAGGGCTGGGCACGTTCGTGGTGATAAAACGTAAAGCCCCGCTTCAAGCCGCAGCGCACTTCAGCCCGCTGCCGCTGCCAGGGACCCCATTTGGTGAAGGGCAGCAGCTCGATCAGATCGTAGCGTTGAGCCAGTTCCTCCAGCAGCAGATTGGCGAGCGGAGTGGATGATTCGCCGATGGCGAAGCGGGGGTGCCTCTGGCGTTCGAGCAGGAGCACGGACCGTCCGAGTTGGCGCGCGATCATGGCCAGGAGCGAGCCGGCAAATCCGGAGCCGACGATGGCGAGGTCCGCTCGTATGTTCATGCGTTGCGTGCCGGGCCGTTGAGGGGCCCGACGGCGGAGCCTACGGTTCGGCGGACCGGCTGGCAATATGGTCAGCACATCCCCATCAACGGGTTGGACAAGTTTCCGCTCGCCTCACAGCGGGTGAATCCGTAGCGTCGCCGCCGCATGTGGGAAAACATCGTCAAGACGATCCAGTTCCTGTTCACCGGGCAGTGGCGTCGGATCTGGAACGAGGTTCACGTCCGGATCTACCGGGCGACCTGGGAGGTTTTGTGGTGGTTTGTGATGCCGGTTCGCCGGCGCGGTCGGCGCCCGGCAGCGGGTGTCATCACGCGGGAAACGGCCCACCCGGTGGCGTTCGAATCACCGGACCACATCGCGCCGAAGGGCACGGCGGTGAACAACAGCACGAACAAGAAATTCGTGCTGCACATGGACGCGAAGCTTCGTCGGGAATCTGGCGAAACCGCGAGCTTGCGCATGATGGATCTCGGATGTGCCGGCGGCCAGACGATTGTCGATTTCATGACGTTAGGCTGGCTGGGGGTGGGGCTTGAGGGATCGGACTTCTCGCTGAAACATCGGCGCGCGAACTGGGCGCAGCTTGCCAACACCCATCTCTTCACCTGCGACATCACCAAGCCCTACCAGGTGAAGCTGGATGCGCAGCCGGCCCGGTTTCATTTGATTACGGCCTGGGAAGTCATGGAACACATTGCGACAAGCGACCTGCCGGCCGTCTTTGACAACGTGGTGAAGCACCTCGAGCCCGGCGGTTATTTTATCGCCTCGACCACCGAGACCAGCGACATCCATCAGGGGCTGGAACTGCACCAGACCCGCTGGCCGAACCCGGAATGGCGCGCGTGGGTCGAGAAACATTATCCGGACCTCGAGTATGTGGATGTCGGCCTCCGGATCTACCAGTTCGTCCGCTACAACTTCATCCACCCGTCGTTTCTGCTGTATCGGAAGAAGGGAAAGCGCTGAAAAGGAGAGCGGTGAACCACGCTGACGGAGCAAGGCGCGGAACGGCGCGCGTTTCAGCGAATCACCCAAGGCCGCAGCCGGGTGGCCAGACGGCGCCAGAACTGTTCCTTCTCGCTGAGGGGATGTCCGTCATTGGGCAGCGCTGGCAATGAGGCCTTCGGGCGGACTGGGCCGAGGCGCTTGGCGGCGTCCATGCAGGTCGCATTGTGATAGATGAGCACTCCGTCGAGATGCGTGACCGTCGGCCAGCCGCGCTGTTTGCGGTTCAGGTAGGCCCGGTAGTTGTATTGGCAGGGTAAAATGCGCAGTCGGTCGTAGTGCTTGGTCTGCAGCACTTCATTGATGCAAAACTGGTCGTCCGCCACCGTTCGGAAATGCTGCCGGCCGCGTGCGACAATCTCCTCGCGGATGTCGCGGCTGCGCGGAACGTTCCAAAAGAAGACACCTCCGTTCAAAAAATTCGCCGTGTATTCCTGTCCAAGGACGTAGCGCGCGCCCATGTGCTCGACGCACGCCGCCACGTCGGAATCGCCGAGAATTTCCTCGAATGGCGGCAGAGGCTGGAGGCAAAGCACGTCGTAGCTGTCCACGACGAGGGCATATTCAACGCCCAGTCGATCGAGCAGTTCGATCCGTCGAAAATAGACCTCGCGCAACGGATGGGAAAAGTCGGGGACCGGTTCGACGAGATGATAGGTAATGCCATCGAGCCGGCGCTCGGGCAGCTTGTGACCGAGCACGATCGCGTGAAGCGGGATGCTCCGGTTGCAGGCAAAACTCGAAAAGGTGTAGTCGAGATGTTCGGTCGAGTGACCGTAGGCGACGGTGACGATGGCGGAACGTGGCGAACTCATCGGCCGGCGCCCTGGAAGACCGTTTTCACCCCGGGCACGAACGCGGCGCCAATGCCGTCGCCGGGCCACCAGTGACCAGCCGGTTGATCCTGGAAATACAGAAACGGGCGGTTCAGGCGGCGGGCGAACTCGCGCAGCTTGGGCGATTGCTGGGAGTTGTCGCTCATCACGATGGAGCCTGCGTGGAGGCGTGGTTCAATCGCCAGGAATTCGGCCCACTCATATTCCTCGCGATGATCGCTGTCGTGCAGGAACAGGTCGACCGGCTCGGTGAATCGTTTGAGTGTCTCGACCGAATCTCCGAGGTGAATGCGGCAAAAACGTTTGCCCGGCTCGCCGAGAAGATGCCCGCACTCCGGGACGATGTCGGTGGCGTGCACGAGGCCGGGAAAGCCGTCGTCGGCGTTTCGTTTCATCGCGGCGGCGAGCACGGCCGTGCCGAGTCCGCGGTCGACTCCGGTCTCGACCACCACGCGTGGACGGGTGGCACGGACGAGCGCATACCAGCCGAGACGCCGTCCGTAGCGGGGTTCGACGTCGCAATTGTGCCGATCGCGGCTGCGACGGGTCAGGTCGCGCAATTGCTCGCGCAGGGTTTCGTCCTGTTCCAGCTCGCGCACATATTGATCGATGACCGCCTCGGGATGTCCGGACACGACGGCGATGTAGCTGACCAGGTAGTCCCGGTTGAGGCGTGTGAGGTGATAGGAATGATTGTAGTATTCTTTCGATTGAAACGCCCAGCGGACCACCTGGCCGGCCTGGCGGAGCGGGTGGGTCAAGCCCCAGGCCAGGCGCACGGGAATGAGGGCGAGCCGTCCGAACGGTGTGTATTTGGCGAGGGTGCGAAGCGTCACGGTTTCCGGACGGGTTTGAAACATTTGCGGTTCCAGAGCGACAGATTCTTGTAGGTCAGGAACCCGATGCGGGCGACGTGGAACAGGCGGGCCACGCCGGGGAAGGTCCGGGCCAGCCAGGGTCGGGACGGAGCGTAGGGGTTGGCTCGATCCGTGGCGGCCTGGCCGCCGGCATTTTGATCCCAACGAGGGGTGTAATCGCTTTGTTGCGGGGGCTTGGCGAAGATGGGAGTCACCCGGTCACGGCGTGCGCGGACGAGCATCTGGAGTGGATACCAGGTGATGGCCTCGACGCGGGAGCGGATTTTTTCCGGGTCATTGACCTCGTGCCAGCGGCCATAGGGGCCGACCTGGTGGAGGATCATGCGGTCGAGCGTGAACCCGTTTTCGGCGCTGAACGCGCGGAAAAAGAGCTCGGGGCTGAACTGGTAGAAGCCGTGGCCGCACCAGTTGTTGGCGCACTGGTGGAGAAACAGCCAGCCGCCCGGGCGCACCATTTCCATGCAGTTGCGCAGGGCGACCGGGAAATTGAAGACGTGCTCCAGCGTCCCGCCGTCGTAGACCAGGTCAAAGCGCTCGCGAAGATTGTCGCCGATCGGCTGGTTCAGATCGTGGGTGAAGTTGGCGCCTTCGAAGTCGGAGAAATCAAGGGAATGAACCTGCTTCGCGCCGAGGCTGAGGAACAGCGGTTCGGCGAAAAGCGTTTTCATGTCCGCGTTGAACGCGGTGGTGGGAAACCCGTGCTGCTTCAGAACCTGTCGGATTTTCGCGGGGTAGACATTGAGATCCTGGCGTCCAAGAGTCACAACGTCACCGAACTCAGCACCGCGCTGACGTGCGTCGACGAGGAATTGGACGGCGTTGATGTCGAGGCCCATGGGTGTGTCAGCGGCTGGCCCGACCCGGTTTGCCTGCCTCGATCAGCAGGAGATGTCCGCGGCGGGGCATCAGGGATTCGAGCCCGCGCCCGAGCCAGTCGGGCAGGGGCATCAGGCCGATGGAAGAGACGCGGACCGGATTGAAGCCGACTTTCTCGAAGAGTTCCTGCGCCTGGACGACGCCGAGCGCGCGCACGTGGCCGGTGACACCGGCGAACGCGGGGTCGGTGATGGGCACGCCTTCGGGCACGTGTTCCTGGTAGTGAAGCCCGAGCGGGTTGCCCAGGTACCAACCGCAGCACCGCATCAGGGTAAATGGAGTATAGCCGAGCGCCATGGCGCCGGTGTTGAGCAGGCTGGTCAAATTTTCGGACGTGATCAGGGCCGTGCCTCCGGGTTTGAGCACGCGGAGAATCTCCTGGGCGAACAGGCGCGTGTTGTGGAGGTGCTCGATCACCTGGGAGCAGTGGACGACGTCAAACGCGTTGTCCTCGTAGGGCCAGAGGCCGTTGAGATCCACGGCCTGCACCTTCAACCCGCGCTGCTCGGCCTTCGCCTTCAACTCGGGGGCGGCTTCGATGCCTTCGAAACGGGCGGGTGTGCGCTCGAGGTATTTGAACAGGAACGCGCCGTCGGCACAGCCCACGTCGAGGAGTGATTGCGGTCGGAGAGCGGCCGCGCGTTGGCCGCTCCAGTCGTTGCAACGCTGGCAGCTACGTAAATAGGCCGACCCGACCATCCGCTGGAGAAGACGGACAATCATGCGACCGCGGGAAACAAGGACGGACGGCCAAGATTCACGGCGCGGACTGTAGGGGAGGGGCCATCCGGGGGTCCAGACTTTCTCTTGGCTTGGGAAGGGGCGGCGCTGCGTGCGTCCTTGGCGGGAACGCGGGTCGCGTCCGGGGCGGCGGAGCGACGCCGCCGGGCGCGCAGGAGAAAGGCGGAGCGGGCTCCGAAGGCAGGCGTCGAAGGGTGAAATGGAGGCATTTTGCCCCCGGAATCCCCGGGGCCGATCCGTAATATTCCCGACGTTTGACCCGGGGTGGGTCCGACAAACGCGTCATTTATCCATTTGATTGCGTTGCCATTCGCCGGATTCCCGGAGATTATCCGGGTGCCTTGGGCGTTGCCGTCCGGGAGCCTGTCAATCGTCGGGCTTCAGCGGGTGGGGCGCGAGGCGAAGTTTTTTCGCGGCTCGCGATCAATTCGTGGTCCGGGCGGCGAGCGACCAATAATCGATGAACAACAAAACGCAGAAACGCAGTAAGGTTCGGGACATTCCACCGTTTGAGGCTGGACAGATCTGGCAGATGGAAGATTCGCAGATCGAGATCGGCCTGACGGGCAAGCGCCTGGTTCACTACCGGCATTACAAGCCGATGGCCAAGCGCCCTTCAGTGCAGCTCTCGGGCAAAGAGGCCTTGGAGAAATTCCTGCGCACCAACCGTGCGGTCTTGGCGGATCCGGCAACCATCAATCGCGACACCGGAGCTGGAACTGGCGCCAGCGGAACGTCGGGCGCTCGAGGGCGGGCGCTGCGGTAAGCAGTTGCCCTGGTTGGAGTGCCGTGCATTCCGGCCAGGGGCCATTGTTTTGCGCCCGCCATCCGGTAGGCTTCGGTCAGCTTTGGGCTGATCGAAGGATCAGCCGGTGCGGGTGGAACGACGTTTATCTATGAATGCGAATGTGGAAACGCAGGGGGCAGATCCATTGTCGGTGGCATCCACCACCGACTGGAAAGAGGTCGTGGCGGAGTATCAGAAGCCATCAACCGGTCGTGCGATTTGGCAGATGACCAATACGCTCGGCCCGCTGGCCGCGATCTGGTATCTGATGTATTTGAGCGTCTCGGTGTCGTGGTGGCTGACCATTCCGCTGGCCTTGCTGGCTGGGGCGTTCCTGGTGCGGGTCTTCATCATCTTTCACGACTGCGGACACGGCTCCTATTTCAAGTCGAGCGCAGCGAATGATCTGGTTGGATTCATCACCGGCCTGCTCACGTTCACGCCCTACTATCAGTGGCGCTGGGACCATGCCATCCATCACGCCAGCGCCGGCCATCTGGATCGGCGCGGCACCGGTGACCTGTGGACTCTGACCGTGCAGGAGTATCTGGAATCCTCGCGTGGCCGGCGTTTTGCCTACCGTCTGGCGCGCAATCCGATCGTGCTCTTCGTGCTGGCCCCGCTGTTTGTCCTGTTCATCAAACAACGATTTCCGTCGTCCGGCGCCAAAACGCGGGAACGTCATTCGGTGTATGCGATGAACGCGGCCATTGCGGGAATGGCCACGGCGCTGAGCCTGGTTTTTGGGTTCAAGGCCTACCTGTTAATCCAGCTGACGGCCTTGGCGTTCGCCGGATCCATTGGCTTCTGGCTGTTCTACGTCCAGCACCAGTTCGAGGACGTCTATTGGGAGCGGGGCGATCAGTGGGACTTCACCGCCGCGGCGCTGCAGGGGAGTTCGTTCTACAAGCTGCCGCGCATCCTGCAATGGTTCACCGGCAACATCGGGTACCACCACATTCATCACCTGAGCGCGCGCATCCCGAACTACCGGCTCGAAAGCTGTCACAAGGCGCACGAGATTTTCCATTCCGTGCCGCCGCTGACGCTGATGGCCAGCCTGCGGACGTTGACCTTCCGGTTGTTTGATGAGTCTCAGCGAAAGCTCGTTGGCTACCGGCGGCTGCGGGAGATCCGCAAGAATGCCAATCCCGCGCCTTCGTGATTCGAAGGGTTGCTAGGCCGGAATGCTGGCGTCGCAACATTCGATCTGGCGTTGGCCCCTGTTGTTCGCGGCCTGGACTGTGCTGGCCGTTTCCTTCGCGGCCAAGTTCTACATCTCCAGCAGCCAGGCCGGATTGGCCGTGGGATGGCGACAGGCGTTGGGTGGGGCGCTCGGTGACTGGTATGTGGTGGCGGTTCTGGCTTGGCCGGTCCTCTGGCTCGCGCGGCGGTTCACGCTGTCCCGGGAGCATTGGGTCGCCAGCGTCGCCATCCACCTGACGGCGGCCATCGCCTTCTCCGGAGCGTTCATATTGCTGCGCGCTTCAGTGGCGCAATGGCAGGGATGGGCGGCCGGCCGTGGCGTCGGATTTGGCGATCTGCTGCGCCCTCTGGCGGTCAAGACCTGGCACTTCAACCTGATCATCTACGGGGTGATCGTCGGCACGGCCCAAGCCTTTCGCTTCTACCGCGAATCCCAGGAGCGGGCTGTGCGCGCCCTGGAGTTGGAGAAGCGCCTCGCCGAGGCCCGCCTCATGGCGCTCCAGATGCAGCTGAACCCGCACTTTCTCTTCAATGCGCTCAACAGCATTGCGACCTTGATCCATCGTGATCCGGAGAATGCCGATCGAATGCTGGTTCGCCTGGCGGAACTCCTGCGCCTGTCGCTCGACAACACTTCCGCCCAGGAGATTTCGTTGCGCCAGGAGATTTCGATGCTGGAGCGTTACCTCGACATCGAACGCATTCGCTTTGGCGATCGGCTGAGCTTTGGCGTGCATCTTCCGCCCGAGCTGCGCGCGGCGCTCGTGCCCACCTTGTTGCTGCAACCGCTGGTTGAGAATGCGCTGCGGCATGGTCTGGGGCAGGTGGCGCGTCCCGGGCGCGTTGACATCACCGCCCGTGCTCGGGAGGGAGTGCTTTGCTTGACCGTGGCCGATAACGGCGTGGGGTTGCCCGCCGGGCGCCCGACCCGGGACGGAATCGGACTTTCCAACACCCGGGCCCGTCTGCAACATCTCCACGGTGATCGCCATCAACTCCGGCTGGAGAACCGGCCGGAGGGCGGGGTCCAGGTCCTCGTGGAACTGCCGCTTCGCGTGGGGTGAAGGTTAGCTGGCCGCAACTCGCAATGAAGATACGAACTTTGATCGTCGACGACGAGCCGCTCGCACGCGAACGGCTGCGGCGCTTTCTGGCGTCGGAGTCAGAGCTCGAAGTGGTGGGCGAGGCCGCGAACGGCCGTGAGGCAATCGGTGCGGTCTTGCAGCTGGCGCCCGACCTGATGTTTCTCGACATCGAAATGCCGGAGCTGGACGGCTTTGGGGTCATCGCTGCATTGGGGGACAAGGTGCCGCGCGCCGTGGTGTTTGCCACGGCCTTCGATCAGTTTGCCGTCAAGGCGTTCGAAGTCCACGCCGTGGATTATTTGCTGAAGCCCTTCGACGCCGAACGCCTGCGCGAAACGGTGCGTCGCGTCCTGGCGAGGTTGCAGTCCGGTCCTGGCTCGGCGGGCGCGCCCCGGATGGACGGGCTTTTGCAGGAGATGAAGGCGCGCTCGACCGCGCTGCCGGACCGTCTGGTCATCAAGACGGATAAACGGATGTTGCTCATGCCGGTGGACGAAATCGACTGGGTTGAAGCCGCGGACAACTACGTCGTCCTCCATGCCGGCAAGGAGAACCATCTTCAACGCGAGACCCTTTCCGCGATGGCGGGGCGATTGCCGGCGGAAAAGTTTGTCCGCATCAGCCGCTCGACCATCGTCAACATCGATCGCATCAAGGAACTCCAGCCGCTGTTTCACGGCGAGTATGCGGTCATCCTCAAGAACGGAACCCGGCTGACCCTGACGCGGACCTACCGGGAAAGTCTGGCGCGCCTCGGGATTGAGTGATCGCTGGGCTGCGCTTCAGGCTGCCGCCTTTTTCGCCTCCGGATGGACCACCACGTAGAGTGGTTCCCGGACTCCGCTGACCTGACGGAAATTGAGGAGACGTTCCATGAGCAGCGGCGAGATGACGGTGCCCGAGCGGGCGATGAGCAGGCCGTCGGCGGTCACCGCGTCGCTGGCCAGCATCTGATCGACCTTCAGTGCCGCCAACGTGGTGGCGACGCGTTCGTAGTTGGCGACGGCCGCGCCTTCGACGAAGACATCGAAGTGCCGGGAGATGGAGTCGAGCACGCGGGGGTCGTACCAGCCGGCGCGCAGGCGCATTTCCTCCAAGGCGCGTTCGCGGGGATGTCCGTGTTCCTCAAGCTCCAGCATGTCTTTCAAGACCTTGACGATGCGGGCGCCGATGGGGATGGCCTCGCCGGACTTGAGATCGAGGGGGAAACCCGAGCCGTCGAAGTGTTTGTCTTGATAGTAGACGATGTCGGCCACCGACTCGAGGCGCGGAATCTTGTTAATGAGGTTTCGGCCGATGCCGGGCAGGCGGCTCCAGAGTTCAGTCTCGGAAGCCATGAGGGGCTGGCCGGAGTGGACTCGCTCGAGCAGGGCGGGTGGCACCGTGACGCAGCCGATGTGCAGCAGCATCGCGGCTGCCTCCAGGTCCCAGGTTTTGCGGATGCCGAGCGACTGGGCGAAGGCGCGGACGGCGTCCTGCAGTTTCTGCGAGCGCTTGAAGCCGTCGCGCTCGACGAGTGCGAGCACATCAACCAGAACGCGAATGCTGCCGTTGAGGGTTTTCTCCAACAGCTCGCGCTCGGCGGTGACGAGCTGGTATTGCTTCACGCCGGCCTCCAAGGCCACGGCGAGCACATCGGGCGGGCAGGGCTTGTTCAGAAACTGGAAGACCTGCCCGCGGTTGATCGCCTCGACCGCGGTCAGTTGATCGGCATTGCCGGTGAGCATGATGCGGACGGATTCGGGCGTTTGGTCGTGAACGGTTTCCAGGAACTCCACGCCGTCCATGCCCGGCATCTGCATATCGGCCACGATGACTGCGTAAGGTCCGCGTTCCTGCACCGCCAGCAGGCCCGCATTGCCGCCAAGCGCCGTTTCGATGTCGAACTGTTTCCGGAGATTCCGCTGGTAGGCGGAAAGCACATTGGCGTCGTCGTCAACACAGAGGATTTTTGGATTCATAGGTCGGCGGTTGAGGGGCTGCAGTGGTTAGGTTCAGGCGGCGATGTGCGCGGGGGCGTGTCCCCGCGCGGCCGCGGGACTCTCGAGTTCGCGGGCCAGCTGGAGCAGGGCGGGATGCGCGACCGGCGGCGGAGCCGGGTTATGATGATGCGCCACCGTTTCCACGAGGAGGTCGGGCAGGCCCCACATGCCGAGCAGGTAGGCGCCGGCCTCGGCGTGGCTGACGCCGAAAAGGCGACGTTCGGCCGCGGTCAGCGCGCTGGGATCGCGCGCCTCTTCGGCGGTGATTTGTTGATAATCATGCCCGAGTTGACTGGCCAGAATCAGTTGCCCGACATCAAGGAGCAGGCCGATGACATAAGCTTCCGCGGGTTTGACGTCGGTGAAGCCGTCCCGCTCGACCTGATGGCGAAGGGCGGAGGCATTGTCCAGGCTGCGGGCCCAAAACTGTCTTGGGTCGAAGGCTGGGTAGTGGATGGAGGGGAAGGGCACGAGCAGTCCGAGGGTGATGGTCAGGGTCTGCAGGACCTCGACGCCAAACTGCGTGGCCGCGAGGGTGGCATCGAGGCCCCCTTTGGAGGTGCCGAAGAAATCGGAGTTGGCCAATTTGAGAATGAGCGCGGTCATTCCCGGGTCCTGGGCGACGACGGACGCGACTTGTTCAATGGCGGGCTGCGGGCTTTGGAGGAGGCTGGCGAGGGCCTCGCGGCGCACCGGCGAACAGGGGATGCGATCGACCCGCGCCAGGAGCTGGCGCAGGTCCGGCGACGGCACCAACGCCTCCAGGGCGGTGACGCGCAGGAGGGAATGCGTGAGCTTGTCGGTGGCGCAGGGTTTGGAAAGAAACTGGTGGGTGGCGCCGACGCATTGCATGACCTGCGCCTGTTCGGCGTGTCCGGACAGAATAAAGCGCAGGGTGGCGGGATGTTTCACCATGACTTCGTCGAGCAACTCGCAACCGCTCATGCCTGGCATCTTCATGTCCGAGACCAGCATGTCGAACGGCACCTCCGCCATCCGCGCCAGCGCGTGCGCGCCGCTGTCGACAAATTCCATTTCCCATTCGGTGCGCATCGGCCGCAGGCTGCGCTGCAGCGCCTGCAACAAGTGCGGCTCGTCGTCGACGAACAGGATTCTAGGCTTGTGATTCATGAGCTTCCGTTGGGTTGAGGGCCTCCGGGTGGGGATGCTTGGGGAGGTGAACCTGGATGCACGTGCCCTTGCCCACATCCGATCGCAACTGGATCCAGCCGCGGTGTTCGGCCACCAGGCGCGCCACCTCTCCCAGCACGTCGTGAACTCCGCCGTCAGCCTGACCAGGATGCAGCAGCGAGCGATAGAGGGTCCGGGCGGTTTCGCGGGTGGTGCCTCCGGCGCTGTTGGCCACGGTGACGACGGCGTAAAGGCCGGGCGCGGCGTCGTGGTGGAAGCGAGCGCGGCTTGACGTTACTTCGAGGGTGGAAAAACCCACGCGCAATCGCCCGCTCCCGCGGGTTTGTGAACGGGCGTGTTCGACCAAGCCAGTGAGAATGCGGCCGATCACGGGGACACCGATCGCCCCGCTGTCGAAATCGGCATCGCAACGAAACTCGACGGCGAATTGCGGGCCGGCCAGCCGGGTGAGGAGCGGCGCGAGTTGTTCGGCCAAAGTTCGCAGTCCGCTGCTGGGGGTCGCGGGGCGGCCGGGCTGCTCGTCGCAGAGATCCGTCAGCTGCCGGGTGAGATCGTTTCCGTGGGTCAGCATCCGCTCGATGGTGCGTAGCGTATGCGAAAGATTGGGGTCGCTGGCGTGCAATTGGGCGAAGGCGGCATTGCTTTGGACCAGGCGAATGACCTGCTCCAGGCCGCCTGCCACCGTGCCGGCCAGTTCGCCCACCCGGGCCATCCGCGCGGCATCCGCGAGTTTCTGCTCCTGCAGCTGGCGTTGGGCCTGCCGCAGGCGGTGGAGTTCCATCCCGTCCTGGAGCGCGAGTTCGACCGATTCCGCCGGGCAAGGCTTGTTCAGGAAACGAAAGATTTGACCTTGGTTCACGGCTCGAATGACGGCGGTGCGATCGACGTCGCCGGTGAGCATGATGCGGATGGCGTCCGGGTGCTGCTGGTGGAGCTCGTTGAAAAACTCAATGCCATCCATGCCGGGCATGTGCAGGTCGCTGACCACGATGGCGCAATCGTGTTGCTGCAGCACCTCGAGACCCTCGGCCGCGCTGGTGGCGGTATGCACGTTCCATGGGCCCCGGATGCGTCGACGAAGCGCGGCCACGATGCCGGGTTCGTCGTCCACCAGTAGAACCCGGGACGGGTTCTCGTCGCGAGACGCTGGCTGGGTCGAGGTTGTGATGTTCATGATGATGCAGTGGGCCGCGTTGGCGGCGGTGGCGCTTCCACGGGGATGCGAATGATGAAGACCGTGCCGGCGCCGGGTTTGGACTCGAAGCGAATGTCGCCCGAATGCTTGTCAACGATCACCGAATGGGCGATGGCCAATCCCTGACCCGTCCCTTTGCCAACGCCCTTGGTCGTGAAGAAGGGATCGAACACCTTGCTCTGAATGTGTTTCGGAATCCCGGTGCCGGTGTCCGCAACCCGGACCTCGGCCGTGTCGCCGTCGAGCCGGGTGCTGACGGTGATCACGCCTTTCTGGCCTGGCTTGGTCTTGATGACGTCGGCGATGGCGTGGGCGGCGTTGACCACGAGGTTGAGGACAACCTGGTTGAACTCCCCGGGGAGGCAGGCCACCGGGGGCAGGCCTGCGTCCAGCTCGAGCTTGAGGTCCGCGACGTACTTCCACTCGTTGCGGCAGACCGTCAGCGTGCTCTCCACCGCCTTGTTGAGGTCGACCCGCGATTTTTCCTCGGTGCCCGGGTGCGAGAAATTCTTCATGGCGCCGACGATGGCGGCGACGCGTGTGGTGCCTTCGAGCGACTGCTGCAAGGCGCTGGGGATTTCCGTGGCGAGATAGGTGGTGTCGGCCTGCGCGGCGGCCTGGACGATGCGTTCCGCAATCTGCGCACGCACGATCGGATCCGTCGCGGCCCCCAACTCCTCGACGCCTTTCAGCACCGGCAGCACGTCCTTGAAGGCATCCAGGAGGAAACGCAGGTTGTCGGAGATGAACTGGGTTGGCGTGTTAATCTCGTGCGCAATGCCCGCCGCCAACTGGCCGATGGATTCCATCTTCTGCGCGTGTCGCAATTGCACCTCCATCGAGGCGCGTTCGGTGTTCGAGCGGGATCGTTCGAACACGCGGCCGAGTTCCGTGCCGATCGAGCCCATGATGCCGAGGAGCGCGTGGTTGGGCTCGGTCGGGCGGGGCAGGAAGAACTCCATGACGGCGGTCACGGCCGAGCCGGCCAGGACGGGGAAGGCGAAGGAGGAGCGCAGGCCGACGCTGAGGGCAAACTGCGTGCGAGGACAACGCCCGTCGCGCGCGACGATGGAGATCCATTCTGGCTTGGCGCTGGCCAACACCCGGCCCGGAAGACTGACCCCGGGGGCAAACCGGGCGCTTTGAATGGCCCGTCGGAAGAGTTCGAACCCGGGCCCGCCGGCAATGTGCCAGATGCCGGGCGAGGCCAGTTCGGGCTTTCGTGATTCGGTGAGGATGTAGGCGATGCCGACGGGACAGCCGGCGAAGACCGCCACCTTGTCGACCACAGCCTGGAGGGCCGCCTCCACGCTGGACGCCTCGTTGGCGGCGGCGGTGATCGATTGGAGGAGCTCGAGTGCCTGTTGTCGTTCGTAAAGCGATCGCATCCCCGCTTCCGCCACTGCCTCCGCTTCGAAACGCGCCTTGCGCTCGCGTTCGACCTGCGCCTTCAGGCTTTCGACCTCGTCCCGTTCCGTCGGTGGCTCTAGCAGTTTCATGCCGTGACTCTGGGTGGGTAAATGGCCCGGTCCTGGTTCCGGGTCGCCTCCTGCCTGGGCGATGAAAGCGCTGGCTTTTATCGTCGCGGCTGGCTTGGGGGGCCGGGTCCAGCCGACACTGCACCATAAGCATACAGGATGCCTCGTCTTCATCCACGGCAGTCACTCGTCCCCCGGAAATTGCCGCCCGGTGGTCGTGCTTCGCCTAACCAACCGCGCACCTGCGGGTTTCGGACGCCGCACTGTTAACCGGCGGATCGAACGCCCTTCGGTGCTTGGCCTTGGACGGTCTGGTCGCGTTCTGCCTGGCGCCGGGGCGGTTGTCCTCGAACAGGACACCCTTGTCCGGGACCGGGACACCATGCGCTGCGGTTGCCGGCTTCGGCTTTCGGCGTTCGACGGTTCAGCCGGGTTGGTCAGGGCGGCCAGGGGCAGCCAGGGGCAGCCAGGAATGGGGCCCGGCTTTTTGCTTGGCAACGGAATCCGTGGTGCTCTCGGGGCCGGTCGTCTCGCTTGCCTCACAACGGCTTGCCCTCGTCAAGGCCCCGGCTGTGTTCTGAACTCGAGGCAGGCCCACAGGGTGCCCGAGACGCCAGAATTTTTGTTTTCTTTTTGATCGTCGCTTCTACTATGCCCATGCCTTCCCTTCATCGGGCGGGCATTTGATTCCGAATTGACTCACTGAATTATGCCATTGACCCATACCCGAGAGCTTTTCGCCAAGGCGCTGAAAGGCAAGTACGCGCTGGGCGCGTTCAATGTGAACAACATGGAGCTCCTCCAGGCCATCATTGAGGCCTGTGAGGAAGAAAAGGCTCCCGTGATGCTCCAGATTTCCAAAGGGGCTCGCCAATACGCCAATCCCGTTTACCTGAAGAAGCTGATTGAGGCGGCGGTAAGCCTGTCGAATATCCCGATTGCCGTTCACCTGGACCATGGCGATACCTTTGAGCTGTGCAAGGAATGCATCGACGAAGGGTTCACGTCGGTGATGATCGATGCGTCGCACGAGCCGTTTGAGAAGAACGTCGAAATCACCCGGAAGGTCGTGGAATACGCGCACAAGCACAACTGTGTGGTGGAATCCGAGCTCGGACACCTGGTGGGAGCCCAGTTCGATGACGGCGAAGAGGGCGGCAACTACTCCAAGGGCGGTCACTATACCCACCCCGAGGAAGCGGTGAAGTTTGTCCGCGAATCCGGCTGTGATTCGTTGGCCGTCGCCATCGGCAACAGCCATGGCGCCTACAAGTTCAAAGGCGAGCAGCATCTGGATCTGGAACGTCTGAAATCGATCAAGAAAGCCTTGAGCGACGCCGGGTTGGGCGACTATCCGCTGGTGTTGCACGGAGCCTCCAGCGTGCCGAAGGAATTGATCGAGGAAATCAACAAGTACGGCGGCAAAATGGGGACCGACACCGCCGGTGTGCCCGAGGCGGACATCGAAATCGCCCGCCGCACGGGTTGCACCAAGGTCAACATCGACACCGATCTTCGCCTCGCTATGACGGCGGCCATCCGCAAAGTCATGTGGGAAAACCCGAAGGAATTCGATCCCCGAAAATTCCTCGGTCCGGCCCGCAAAGGTGTGAAGGATCTCGTCCGGCACAAGATTCGCGACGTCCTGTGCTGCGCCGGGCACGCCTTTGACTGAGGCGGGCAAGGTTACTGTGAACTGGCAGGAAATCGCGGCGCTCAGCATCGTAGGCCTGACCGTCGGACTGTTTGTCCGCGCCAAATGGCGTGCGCGAAGCCGTCCGAGCAGCGGCTGTGGCCACAATTGTGGCTGCGGCGCGGCTTCGGCCACCCGTCCGCCGGACGGATCGACGGTCGTTCCGCCACCAGCAACGGGACGGCCGGCGACGGTCCGATTATCTCAGCGCAAAGCGAGCCCGACCGACTAAAGCATGGCGATGCCTGAAGCGGGTTACCTGAAGTGTGCCTGTCAACATTGCACCGGCCCCATTGAGTTTCCGGTGCATGGAGTCGGGATGCAGATCGACTGCCCGCATTGCGGCCAGAAGACCACGCTCCGGCGCCTGCCCACCGCGCCTCCAGCTTCGGCTCCCGGACCGGCGCCGGCCACCCCGCCCCCGCTCCCCCAGACGGCCGCTTCGCCCCTTCCTCCGCCTCCGCCTGCGATGGCGCCTGCGCCGTCGTTGGCACCGACTTCAGTTCGGACAACGCCCTCCCCGGCGCGTTCCAGCCCGCGACGGAAGATCGTCATCATCAGTGCGGCCGCGGTGGCGGTTGTCGCGATCGGTGTCGGGGGCACTCTGGCTTTTCTGCACGGAAGAAAGGCGTCGGCCAGGGGCGAAGCTGATCCGAACCGGCCGCAAGCGGCGGCCAGTGATAAACGAAAGCGGCCAGCCCGTTCGGACAAGGCTCGGTTGGATGCTGCCGGCGACGCCCGCGTGAGCCCAGCCCCGACTGGAGCCGACCCATCGTCCGGGCAGACCGCAGCGGCGTCGGCTCGGGACGCCTCGCCTTCGTCGCCCAAATCCGTGTCGCAGCTGCTGACGGGCGGGGTGTCATTGGAGAAGGCGGCCGGCAGCAGTCTGGTCTACGCCGTGGGGGCGTTGACGAACGCTTCGAGTCATCAACGCTACGACGTGAATGTTTATGTGGCCTTGACCGACGCGGGCGGAAAACCGGCCGGCACCGCCCGGGACCAGCGGTCTGCGCTCGAACCGCGGGAGGTATGGCGGTTTCGGGCCCTGGTTCTCGACTCCCGCGCCCGGGCCGGCGCGATCACCAACATTACGGAAGAACCGTGAGTGCACTTCGCTCCGCCTTCGTCGTTTTCTGATCATGAAAGTCAATCTTGCCTACGGCCAGGGTCACCTCCCGATCGAGGTGCCCGAGGATCGCACGACCGTCATCGCGCCGGCGCACAAACCCGGTTTGCCGGATGAACGTGCCGCCTTGCTTCAGGCGCTGGACCAGCCCATTGGCCGTCCGCCCCTGCGGGACATCATCAAGCCGGGGCACAAGGTCTGCATTTCGTTCACCGACATCACGCGGGCCACGCCTAACCATCGACTCATCCCCTGGTTGCTCGAATATCTGGCGCAAGTCCCGCGGGAGAACATCACCTTGCTGAATCAGCTTGGAACGCATCGCCCCAACACCCGGGCCGAGCTCGAAAAGATGCTGACACCCGAGGTGGTGCGGAACTATCGGGTGTTGAATCACGAGCCGGAGAATCGCGCCGCCCACGTTCAGCTGGGCACGATGCGCGACGGCGTCACGCCGGCGCTGGTCAACCGGCATGTGGTCGAGGCTGATGTTCGCATCGTGACCGGCTTCATCGAGCCGCATTTCTTCGCGGGCTTCAGCGGCGGCATCAAGGGCATCATCCCCGGGACGGGCGCGCTCGAAAGCGTCATGGCGAACCACGGCGTGAAGAACATCGGCGATCCCAACGCCACCTTTGGTGTCACGGTGGGCAACCCGCTGTGGGAGGAGCTGCGCGAGGTGGCGCTGCGGGTTGGACCGAGTTTCGTGGTGAACGTGACGCTGAACGAGGAACGACAAATCACCAATGTGTTCGCGGGGGATTTGATCGAGGCTCACCGGGTTGGCTGCGAGTTCGTCCGGCAGTCGGCGATGCAAAAGGTCGCCGCGCCTTTTGATGTGGTGGTGACCACGAACAGCGGCTATCCGCTGGACCTGAATCTCTATCAGGGCGTGAAAGGGATGAGCGCCGGCGCGCGCATCATCAAGCCGGGTGGGACGTTGATCCTGGCCTGCGAATGTCGCGAGGGTGTGCCGGCCAAGAGCCCGCTGGATCAGCTGATCCTGAGCGCGCGCAGCTCGGAGGAGATCCTGACGATGCTCTCGACTCCCGGCTTTGTTCGTCCCGAGCAATGGCAGGCGCAGATCCAGGCGCTGGTCCAGCGCAAGGCGACGGTGCTTCTCCACAGCACCCTGCCGGATGACGTGGTTCGGCGCTGTTTCCTCACCCCGTGCCACGACATCAGCGCCGCGGTGCGCGACCGACTCGCCGCCCTCGGCCCGTCCGCCCGCGTGGCGGTGTTGCCGCAGGGCCCGCTGACCATCCCTTACCTTGCCTAACCTCCCGATGTCCATGTCCACTCCGACCCCGACCCCGACTCCGTCCGCGTTGCTTTCCGCCGTCGAACTGGCGCGTTATATCGAACACACGTTGCTGAAGGCCGACGCGTCGGCACGCGATCTGGAGCAACTCTGCCGCGAGGCGCGTGCCCACCAGTTCCACGCCGTTTGCGTCAACCCCGTCCGGGTCGAGTTATGCCGGCATTTTCTGGAGGATTCGGCGGTTCAGGTGGTCACCGTCGTGGGTTTCCCGTTGGGTGCAGCCGAGGCCGATGTGAAGCGCTACGAGACCGAGGCGGCGATCGATGCCGGGGCGCACGAGATCGATGTGGTCATCAATGTCGGCCGGGTGAAGGACGGCGATTGGCGGTACGTGCTGCGCGAGCTGACCGACGTGGTGGAGGCGGCGGATGAGCGTCCGGTGAAAGTGATCCTCGAGACTTGCCTGCTGACGCATGAGGAAAAGGTGCAGGCGTGCCAGGTGTCGGTCGAGGCGGGTGCGCAGTTCGTCAAGACTTCGACCGGCTTCGGCGGCGCCGGGGCGACGGTGGACGACGTTCGGCTGATGCGGGAGGTGGTTGGGCCCAAGATTGGCGTCAAGGCGAGCGGCGGAATCCGCGACGTTGCGGCGGCACGCGCCATGATTGCGGCGGGCGCGAATCGCTTGGGCACCTCCAGCGGGGTGAAGATCGTTGGCGGGTCGTAGCGAGGGCCGATTCAGCGCCAGCCCATGGATTGTTCCCCCGCGCGTACGAAAAATCCGTCCGAGTGGCTCGAGCTTTGCCCGGACTTTTCCCGCCCGTTGGCGGAGCGGGTGGTGGACTGGATTTTCAACTGGGAGCCGGATCTGCAAGAGACGATCAAATGGAACCTGCTCTGCTTCTCTGGACGCAAGCTGGTCTGCGGGTTGAGCGGTTGCCAACGTCATCTCGGCATCACGTTCTTTCGCGGCACGGAACTGCCGGATCCGGCCGGCCTGTTTTCCGATGGCGGGGCGAACAACACCAATATCCGGTCCATCCGCGTGACTGCGTTGGCATCCCTCGATGCCAAAGCGCTTCGGGCCCTGCTGAGGGCGGCGGTGGAACTCGATGCTGACCCGATGATCCCGTCGGCACCCAAGTCCAAGCGCAAGCCGTGGCCGGTCCCGCCCTTTTTCAAGCAAGCTCTTGCCCGGAAGGTTAACCACCGCGCCGCGGAAGGTTTTCGGCGTCTATCACCTTCGTGCCAGCGCGAATACCTCGTCTGGCTGAGCACGGCCAAGCGACCTGAAACCCGAGAGCGCCGCCTGCGCGAAACCCTCGCCGCCCTGGCCGCGGGGCGAAAGTGGGCCCAGCGGAAGCTGGTGTAGGCGCTTGCGACTTCGAACTGCCCAGCACTGAGAACTGAGCACTGAGAACTGAGGACTGAGAACTGAGAACTGAGGACTGATTCACCGCCCCAGGAGATAACGTTCCATCTCGGCGATGGTGTCGAAGATGGCGGCGGGTTTGAGCGGGGCGAAGGCGGGGCGCGGTGACCAGCCCCACGTGACGGCGCCAAAGGGCATGCCCGCCTTGGTTGCGGCGGTGAGGTCGCGGAGTTCATCGCCGATGTAAATCGTTCGGTCGAACGTTGTCCCAGTTTTGCGCGCGGCGCGGCGCAGTTTGGAGGCCTTACCCAGGAGAGACGCCCCGCACTCGAAGCAGACAAAACGGGCTGACGTCTCCCGTCCCAAGGCCGTGCGGACATTGTCCTCGGAGTTCGAGCTGACGATGCCGAGGCGTAGCCCTTTGCCTTCGGCGCGTTGGGTGAATTCGTTGATGCCGGCGAAGAGTGAGATCTTGTGGATTTCCTCGGCCATCAAACGGCGCACGGCTGTAACGACGCGCGGGACCTTCCAAAGCGGTAGGTTGAGCTCGGCCATCAGGTTCGAGGCGTCGCGGTATCGATAGGCCTCGAGCTCTTCGGTGGGCACAACCTTGAAATTGAAGCGCGCGGCGAGACGCCGGGTGGCCTCGTGAAACCAGGGAAGGGAATCGGCCAGGGTGCCGTCAAAGTCGAAGAGAGCCAGATCCTGTTTCATTCCTGCTACTTTCGGGCGGAAGGCCAAGGGGCGATGGATTGCCGCGTGAAATCCTCCCATCGTTTTTGGAGCAGCTTTGCGGCTGGTGGCGCGGCGTGAACATATAATCCGTAGCGAAGACTGACCGCGCGACCGGCGCTCACGGTGCGCGGTGCCTCAAAGGTGAGCGACGCTCCCATCCAGCCATCATCGCGCACATGGAACACCGCGGGATGCCCCGGGTTGAGCGGGTGATCGAAAAGCGTGATGCCTTCGATGGCGCGAGGCGTGATGGGGCCAGAGTAATCCACCCAGCGGGCTGATTTCCAAAACACTTCCTTCTCGTTGACGCCGCCTTGGGAGTTGCGAATGACGCCGCCGCCGTCGGTCACGCCGATGGTTTTGGCCATGCGCACTCCGATCAATCCGAACGGGGTCTTGCCGAACGTCACCGGCTTCTCGCGGGCGGCCAGTTGCAGGTCAATGATCAGGAGCCACTCGTTCTTGGGCAGAGCCTGCACCGTCAGCCGCCGTCTTTCGACCAGCCGCACCTCGCCGCCTGCCGTCTGCCAGTGGCCCAGCGCGACGACCGAGGCGGTGTCGTCTGAGTCGCTGAATTCCTCGATCCGCTGGTGGACAATGCGCAAGTGGCCCGAATCGTCCCACGAGCTGAGGCCGTCCACATCGTGATGCGAGATCCAGATGGAGTTGTGATGACTGTGCGTCACCGGGTCGTGCGGATGGCCCAGTCGCGTGAGGGTGCGGCCCGACGGCCCGTTGACGGGAAAGAGAAAGGGCCGGTTCTGGTTGGTGGCAAAGAGATATCGGGTCAGCTCGACGCCGTCCCGTTGAAAGGAGATCTCCGCGCCCGGCAGCGGGATGACCTGCATCCGGGGGACGGGCCGCGGGGTGGTGAGGGAGGCGTTGGCAGCGGCGCGGGCACAGGTGTTCCCGAGGGTGAACATCACGACGAGGGAGGCGAGTGCAGCCGTCGAGGTGCGAGCAGCATTGATGATAAGCCGGGTTGCGCGGCCCGTCGCGATGAAGACGTTCATGGAGGTTTCAACCGGCCAACAGGGAGGGGACGATTCGAGCCCCGGTGACTTCAGGATCGGTGAGGCTGGCCTCGCGGCCCTCGTGCGGGAAGCGGAGAGCGTGATGATCGACTCCGAGCGTTTGCAGCAACGTGGCGTGGAAATCGTGGACGCTGACCACGTCTTGCACCGAGCGGTAGCCAAAATCATCGGTGGCGCCGTGGACGTGGCCGGCCCGGAAACCGCCCCCGGCCACCCAGAGCGAAAACGCGTGACGGTTGTGGTCGCGGCCGTCCTTGCCTTGCGAGATGGGCAGCCGTCCGAATTCGCCGGCCCAGAGCACGACGGTTGAGTCGAGGAGGCCGCGGGATTTCAGATCTCGGACGAGGGCGGCGGAGGGTTGATCGGTCCGCGCGCAGAGGCCTTTAAGGCGTTCGGCATTTTTGTCGTGGGTGTCCCATGGCTGGCCGTTGAGGAAGAGTTGAACATAGCGCACGCCGCGTTCGACCAGTCGACGGGCGAGCAGGCAGCGTCGGCCATAATCCTCGGTCTCGGGGCGATCCAGGCCATAGAGTTTCTTGGTGGCCTCGGATTCGCCGGACAGATCGAGCGCCTCGGGCACGGCCGTTTGCATGCGCGCGGCGGTTTCAAAGTTGGCGATGCGCGCCGCCAGTTCGGTGTTCTCGGGGAAGCGTCGGGCGTGGTGTTGGTTGAGTTCGCGCAGGAGCCCGAGCTGATTCGCCCGGGCCAACGCGGGAGTTTGTGCGGGCGTGTGCAGGTTGAAAACCGGTGATGGGCCGGCTCGAAAAGGCGTTCCTTGATAGATGGCGGGCAGGAATCCGGATGACCAGTTGCGTTCGCCGTCGACGGGCAGGCCTCCTGGGTCGGACAGAACAACGTAGGCTGGCAGATTCTCGTTTTCCGAGCCCAGACCGTAGAGCACCCAGGAACCGAGCGTGGGCAGGCCGGCGAGGAAACGTCCGGTGTGAATGATGCGCAGCGCCGATTCGTGATCGACGGAGCCGGTGGTCATCGAGCGGACCAGCGTGATTTCGTCGGCGATGGCGCCGGTGTGCGGGAGCAATTCAGAGAGCTCCATGCCGCATTGGCCGCGACGGTGAAAGACATAGGGCGCGTCGAGCACGTTGCCGGCCTGCTTGTCGAAGTGCACTTCGAGATCTCCGCCCGGGTAGGGTTGTCCGCTCCAGCGGCTGAGCGCCGGCTTGCGATCGAACAGATCCATCTGGCTCGGGCCACCGTGTTGGAACAGGCTGATCACCGCCCGGGCCTTGGGGCGCAGCTGTCCGGGCTTGGGCGCGTTGGCGCCGAAGACGCGAGGGGAACCGAGCAAGTCGGCGAGGGCCAGCGCGCCGAGGCTGCCGGCCGATTGCCCAAGAAAGGCCCGGCGAGTGATCGGGTTCATTCGAGATAGAGAAATGAGTTCAATCCGTACATCGCCTGTCCAAGGTCTGCCCAGGCCCGGGCGTCGGCGGCCGGGCGGGCTGGCGCATTCGGACCGGTTGCATAGACGGCACGCTGTCGCGCCAGGAAGCGGATGGCCTCGCGCCGCTCCGCTCGATCCGGTTCCCGGCCGCACGTCAGCAGAAACAGCCGGCGCACCTTGGTGACGTCATCGGCCGCAAGGCCGGACTCCGCCTCAACTCGCCGCGCCAGATCCTCGCCGCGCTTCAGGGCGAACTCCGAGTTCAACAGGCTGAGCGACTGCAGGGGCATCGTGGTGGTGGCGCGTCGCGTGCAGTTGAACACCACCGACGGCGCGTCGAAATTGCCCAGAAAAGTCGGCACCTGGGAGCGGCGATGCTGCAGGAAGATCGTGCGGGCAAACGCGTCGGGCGCGTTTTCGTCGACGGTAACTTCGCCGCTGGCACCGCGCGGAGTGGATACGTAGGGGCCACTGGTTTTGACGCCCAGCCGGCCGGAGACGGCCAGCATGGCGTCGCGAATCGCCTCCGCGTCGAGACGTCGGACGGGATATCGCCAGAGCAGGTGGTTTTCCGGATCGGCTTTCAGTCCGCGATCGCGCCCCGCGCTCGCCTGCCGAAAGGCGGCCGACTCGAGGATCAACCGATGGACCGCCCGTTGACTCCAGCCCGACTCAATAAACTTTGCGGCCAGGAAATCGAGGACTTCGGGGTGAGTGGGTTTGGCGCCGCTCAGGCCGAGGTTGTCCGGCGTTGCCACCAGGCCGACGCCGAAGTACTGCTGCCAGATCCGGTTTGCTGTGACGCGGGCGAGGAGCGCGGATTGACGCGACCCGGGTTCGGTCAGCCAGAGGGCCCAGGCCAGGCGGCGACCGGTCCCGCGTCGGTTCTCGGCCGCTCGGAGGACGGCGTGCGTGCGGTCCGCCGCGAGAAAGGCGGGCACGGCCGCTTCCACCTTCTCCCCGGGGGTCTTGTGATTGCCGCGCTTTAACAGGTGAACCACGGGCGCGTTGGTGCTCGCGTCGGTCACCCAGGCGATGCGTCCAGGCTTCGGCGTGCGGCGCCCGCCGATAGCCTTCACCACCTGATCGAGCGACCGCTTCTTTTCAGCCACAGTCTTTTGCCACGCCTCGTTGGCCCGGCGCCAGTCCGACGACGTGTCATCGGAGCGTTCGATGATCACGTTGTCGACGATGAAGCTGCGTCCGCAGCAGTATTCAAAGGCGAACGCGCCGGGCGGCAGATGTGCGGCAGACAGCACGATCGATGAGCCATCCACGGCGCCGTCGACGAGGTGCTCGAGGGTGTAGGTGTTGGACTTGGTGCACGTAATCCGGACGCCGTAGTTGCGTCCGGCTTTGTATCCGGTGGCGCCAATGCTCCCGAGGGATTTGGCGTCAGCTCCGGGATAATCGAGGTGAACACTGGTGGCGCCCCCGGGGTGGCCATCGATCAAGAGATTGCCGCCGTCGACGCCGGAGTTGTCGTTGAAATCGTGGGCGGCGATCAGGTAGCCGATGCGTTCGGCCGACGTGCTTTCTCCGACGCGCGCAGCCACGAGATCAAACGTGACCTGAATCCATTGCCCGGTGGCGGCCGGTCGCCAGTCGAAACGTTCCTGCGTACACAACCAGCGATCGCCCGATCCGCCTCCTTCCACGAGCTGCAATGTACCGTCGTGGAGGCGGGCGGCGGGGGCCGAATCTGCATCGAGGCGAACGGGCGGCGAGCCGCCGGGCTGGTCATCGCCCGGCGCGGTGTTGGACCACTGAGCGGCGACTGTTCCGCCCGCTTCGAACGAATCACGGAACACCGTGCGGCCCCGCAAGCGGTTCGTCGCGGCCCACGATCGGAACGCGTCCTGGGCGCTGGCCAATTCGGTGTCGAGTTGGCGTTCGGCGGATTGCCACGCTTCGAGTTCGCCTGGCGGATTGGCCTGCGCGATCCGATCGTTGGGCTTCGTCCACTTTTCGACGTTGAAGGCCGGATAGAGCACGGCCTGGAACGAGTAGTAATCCTGCTGGGTAAAGGGCTCGAACTTGTGATCGTGGCACTTGGCGCACTGCACGGTGAGCCCGAGCAGGCTCGATCCCATGATCTGCATGGTCGATTCCAGCGCGTAATAGCGATCCGTGCGCACCTCGTCCGGATTGCCATCGCTCTCACCCGAGCCATCCTGGCCGTTCCGCAGGAAATGGGTGGCTTCGAGCCGCTCGATCACGTCGGCCGACGCCGGCTGCCCAGGCGTCCAGCCGGAAAGCTCGTCGCCCGCCACTTGCTCGCACACAAATTGATCGAACGGCTTGTCCTGGTTTAACGAGCGGATGACGTAGTCGCGATACCGGTAGGCGAGTGGCCGGTCGCTGTCGGCGCTGAAATACCCGTTGGAATCGGCGTAGCCTGCGGCTTCGAGCCAGTGCTGGGCCCAGCGTTCACCGTGGCGCGGCGAAGCCAGATAACGCTCATACATGCGCCGGTAAGCATCCGGATTGCGATCGGACTCGAACGCGACGATCGCATCCGGGGCGGGCGGCAGGCCCGTCAGCACGAAAGCCACCCGTCGGATCAAGGTTCTACGATCCGCCTCCCGGCTGAGTGTGAGTCCAACCGGCTTCAGTGCGCGTTCCACGTGATGGTCGATCGGCGAGGAGCCGGCTCCGGGGGGCGCCAGCTGAGACGTTGCGGGCAACGGCTGAAACGCCCAGTGCCTGGAAGCGTCGCCGGGAGGTGTCGGCGCCGCGGTTGTCTTTGGCGCAGCCACCACCACCACCGCCAGCGCAAGCCCGATCAGGCGCGCGGCGGCGCGCCAGACCAATGGCGCCCGCGGCACGCCGGACGGTGCAGCTCGAAGTTGTCGGATCGGACCGAGGACCTGTGGTCCGCCGCGGGTGGACTCGACCACGCGCGTCCGAACCTTCCAGCCGCGTCGCCGACCCGAGCCGCTGCGGGCTGGAAGCCCGCGGTCCGGCCGTGCCGCAACAATGGCCAGCAACTTCGAGATGCACGGCACGCCGGATCCCTGCGCTCTGGAGCGGTCATTCGTCATTCGTCATTCGTCATCGCCCCGCCAATCCCTTGAGATAGGCGAAGATGAGTTTGGGCAGGTCGCTGCTGTAGCCGCCTTCGAGCAGGCTGAAGACGGGGATGCCGAGTTTGCGGAACGATTCGCCTAACCAATGGAAGTCCTCGGCTTCCAGGGTTTCGTCGGCCAGCGGGTCGCGGGCGTAGGCGTCGAAGCCGGCGGACACCCCGATCAGGTCTGGTTGGGCGGCGGCGAGATCGTCGAGGGCTCGCTGCAGCACGCGACGGTATTCGGCGCGGGGAGTTGAAGGGGCGACCGGGTAATTGAAGCAGTTGCGTCCCACGTTGCCGGTTCCAGATCCCGGGTAGCAGGGGCTTTGGTGGATCGAGAAGAAAGCGGCCTGAGGATGATTGAGCAGGATGTCCTCGGTGCCGTTGCCGTGGTGCACGTCGAAGTCGTAGACGGCGACCTTCTTTGCGCCGGTGGCGGTCGCCTCCAAGGCGGCGATGGCCATGTTGTTCAGGTAGCAGAAGCCCATGGCGCGATCGCGGGTGGCGTGATGGCCGGGCGGGCGGATCAGGCTGAAGGCCGTCTGTCCTGCACGCGCGCAGGCGAGGGTCCTTAGGGCTGCGCCGACGGAGCGGCGGGCGTGCACGGCGATTTCGGGGTGAGCGGGCGTGTCGCCGTCGAAGGCATCGGCCGCCTCGGTCACCCGCGCCAAATGCTCGCGGGTGTGCGCGCGAAGGATGACGTCATCGGAAACCGTCGCCGGCTCGAGCCATTCCAACGGCAGCTCCGTTTGGCCCCGCAGAAACTCGAGCGAGCCAAGGACTCGCTGGGGACGTTCGGGATGGCCGGCGCGGTGATAGCCGGCGCAGCGTTCGTCGGTGATAATCCGGACCGGAGCAGGTTTCATCTTTGATGCAATGGCCTGACCGTAGACAAACCAAGCGGGACGGAGAAGCTCGAAAATTGGGGCTCTTCGAAGTGGGTGTGATTAAAAACGGGTGATCCAACGGACGGTCCCACCCCGGGCCCTCTCCCCGTTGAGGGGAGAGGGAGTCGCGTGGGGCGCGAGCTAAACGCCTTGCACCCTCACCCGCATTTAATTGCACCCTTCGAAGTGCGGAAGCGGGCTTCAGGTTGGTTTCGGAAGGCGGAGTGAGTGAAGCGATGATGTTCGTCGGAACCCGCGCCGCGATCGCGGCGGTGCGACCTTGATGGGACGTTGGCCCGCGCAGGCTTGCCACTGCGCCGAGCGGATCGTTAAGGTCGCGCCGATGAAAGTTCGTGTTCGTTTTGCTCCGAGTCCGACGGGGTATCTGCACATTGGCGGAGCCCGGACGGCATTGTTCAACTGGCTGTATGCCCGGCACACCGGCGGCACCTTTATCCTCCGGATTGAGGACACCGACGCCGCCCGCAATTCCGAGGAGGCCGTGCGTGTCATCCTGGACGGCCTGCGGTGGCTGGGCCTGGAGTGGGATGAGGGGCCGTTGACGGCGGAAGCCACGGGACCGTCGAAGGGGGAGTGCGGCCCGTATTTTCAGAGCCAGCGCCGGGAGAACTACCAGCGCCGGGTGGAGGCCCTGTTGTCGCGCGGCCTGGCTTACGAGAAAGAAGGGGCCATCCGGTTCAAAATGGATCGGCAACCAACGGTGATCGACGATCTCGTGGTGGGACGCGTTGTTCGTGAATTGACCGATCGCGAGGCGGTAGATCCGGATTTTGTCATCGTGCGTTCGGATGGCCAGCCGGTGTTTCACTTTGTGAACGTGGTGGACGACCTGGACATGGGCGTGACCCATGTGATTCGGGGGGAGGATCACCTGAGCAACACGGCCAAACACATCGCGTTGTTCAAGGCGTTTGGCGTGAGCCCGCCGCACTACGCGCACATTCCCCTGATCTTGAATGGCGACGGCAGCAAGATGAGCAAGCGCGACACCGGGGCGTCGCTGACACATTACATGGAGAACGGCTACGCTTCGGAAGCGGTCGTGAATTACCTGTGCCTGCTGGGGTGGTCGCCGAAGAACAATCGCGAAAAGATGCCGCTGGCCGAGGTGATAGAGTCGTTCGATCTGCCGCAGATTCTCCGGCACAACGCGCGGTTCGACATGGAAAAGCTGAACTGGCTGAACGGCGAGTACGTGCGGGAGATGGCCGACGACCGGTTTTACGAGATGTCGGTGCACGCGTTGGCCCGCGCGGGCCTGGACACAAACAAGTTTCCGCTCAGTTACGTCAAGGCCGGGCTGGATACCTGCAGGGGAAAGTTTCGCGTGTTCAGCGAGCTCGCGAGCTACGGCGGGTTCTACTTTACGGATCAACTGTCGACGAATGCAGAGGCCGTCGCCCAGCATTTCATCCCGGAAAACCGGCCGCGGGTGACCCGCCTGCGCGAGGCTCTCGCCGCGCTCGATCCGTTTGATGCCGATCCCATCGGCGAGACTTTCAAGGCGGTCGCCAAAGAGGTCGGGGTCAAGACCGGGGTGCTGGTCCACCCGGCGCGCCTGGCACTGACCGGCAGCACCGCCGGCCCGAGCCTCTACCACCTGATCGCGATCCTCGGCAAAACCAAGTCCCTGTCGCGACTCGACGCCGGCCTGGCGAGAATGGGCTAGCCGGCGCACGCCCGCGACGCATCGCTCGGGTGGTCATCGTGGGCGAAAAGCGCGGGATTTGACGGAAACCTTGAGACGCTGGATTCCATTCGTCCTTTGGCTGGGCTTCGTGACCGGCGTGATCATCTGCGCCGACCGACGTCAGTTGGGCGGGTTCTTCCGGTGGGTCAATGGCATTCCTTTTGGCGACAAGGCCGGGCACTTCTTTTTGATCGGAGTCCTGGCCCTCTTGCTGAACCACGCCTTGTCCTATCGGGTGCATCGGATTCGCGACGGCCACTGGCAACTGGGTGGTCTGGTGGTGTTCCTGATCATCACAGTGGAGGAATTCTCACAGCTCTGGTTCTCCTCCCGGACCTTTGACTTGGGAGATCTGGCGGCCAATGCCGTGGGCGTGCTCGCCGCGGAATGGATCGCCCGGCGACGAAAAAGGAGTGAGCCGTAGTTAACGGCGCGATGGCCGCAGAACCGGCTCCGGCGAGTCTGGTGGGCTGCGTGGTGTTCGTCGATCAAACGGTATCCGGACGGGGCCGGGGCGTGGCCACGGCTGACGACACATACCTCTATTTCAGCACGGGCGCCCGCCGGGAGCCTTATCGCTACGAGCGCCTGAGTTCCTCGGTGTTTCGAGTGACCAGTTTTGATCCCGATCACCCGACGGCGGCCTGTTGACCGTGAGGGGAGGCAAAGGTCTCCGCGAATGTCACCTCTTCGTCACGAGAACGTCACAATTCGGTTGGACCTTGGAGGCAGTTGCCTTTTGAATTGAGCACCAACGGGACAGACAGGATGCAGCCCGCGCTTCGGGTGGCGGCGGCATCCGGCGACTTTAAGCAACAGATGTCACGGTCACAGGCCAAGAGCGGCACGGATCATTTGAAGGAGCAGATCCTGACGATGGCCGGCTATGCCGAGGCCGCGGTCAATGCCGCGGTGAAAGCGCTGATGCGTCGCGACGACGAGATGGCGCGCGAGACCCATGCCGCGGACGATTTGATCGATCAATTGGAAGTGGCAATCGACGAGGCGGCCATTGGGCTGCTGGCCGGGAGACCCGGGCCGTTTGAGCTGCGTTTCATCACGGCGGCGATGAAGATTTCCCATAACCTTGAGCGGGTGGGCGACGAGGCGACGACCATTTCCCGGCGGGTCATTGAGCTCGCGCGTGAGCCCGAACTGGCCCAGGCCGGGGAGGTGCCGGCGCTGGCCTTGGTGGTCCTGAGCATGTTGAAGGAGGCGCTTGATGCGTTTGTGGGCGGACGCGTGGATCAGGCGCTGGCGGTGATTCCCCGGGACCGGCAGGCGGACGAGATCAATCGTCGTCTGCAACGAGAGCTGGCTGAGGTGATGATGGCCAAGCCGGCCAGCGTTCCGAGATGTCTCAACCTGATGGTGATTGCCAAGAGCCTCGAGCGGATCGGCGATCATGCCACGAATGTGGCCGAAGAAGTGGTTTACCTTTATGAAGGCCGGGACATTCGACACCTGGACCTGTCCGCGCAGCCGCCGGTGACTTGAACGATACATGACGACGAAACCCAGAATCCTTGTGGTGGACGACGAGCCGGATGCGGTCGAGCTGGTCGAGTTCAATCTGAAGAGCAACGGCTACGATGTCTCGACAGCGGCGGATGGGGAGGAGGCGTTGGAAAAGGCGCGCAGCCTGATCCCGGATCTCATCATTCTTGATCTGATGTTGCCTGAAGTGGACGGGATGGAGGTGTGCAAGATACTTCGGCGTGACCAGCGCACACGGGGCATTCCGATCATCATGCTGACGGCGAAGGCGGCGGAGATCGATCGTGTCCTCGGCCTGGAGCTGGGCGCGGATGATTATGTCACCAAGCCGTTCAGTCCCCGTGAGCTGGTTTTGCGGGTCAAACGGCTGCTCCGGTCCGCAACGGTTCAGGAGGAGAAGAACGATCGCATTGAATGGAAGGAGCTGATGATCGATGTCCCGCACCATGAGGTGCGGGTGAAGGGCAAGCTGGTGGAGTTGACGGCGACGGAGTTCAGACTTTTGGCCACCTTGGCCCAGCGGCGAGGACGGGTGCAGTCCCGGGATCAGCTGCTGCAGGACGTGTGGGAGTACGAGAATGTGATCGATACCCGAACCGTGGACACGCACATGCGCCGGCTCCGGGAAAAACTGGGGGCCGCGTCGAAGTATCTGGATACGGTTCGCGGGGTTGGCTATCGCTTTGTCGAGGACTGAGATGGCGGCGCTCTTACTGCTGGTGGGGGCCGTGGCTGGGGCCGCGTTGACCGTGGCCTTCGGCCGCCGCCGGCTGCGGGCGTTGGAGCGTGAGCTGGCCGGAGAACGGGAGTTGCATTCCCGCCAGGATGCGAACCAACGCAGCGCGGCCCGGAGCCAGGCACAGCAGCAGGCCATTTTCGACAGCATGGTGGAGGGAGTGCTGGTCCTCGACGGGAGCGGACGGATCCAGTGGGGCAACGAATCCGTGCACCGACTGTTCGGGCTGAAATCGGACGTGGCGGGCAAGACCATCCTGGAAGCCTTTCGGCTCCCCGAACTGGCCGACCTCGTCCGGCGTCTGCCGGCGGAAAAGCGGGTTCACAATCAGGCGCTCGAATTGCCGGGCATGGATGAACGCTGGCTTCAAGTCAATGGCGCGGCGGTGGCCGACCCGAACGATTCGGCGGGCGGCGCGGTGCTGGTCGTGCACGAGCTCACGCGGATCAGGCAGCTCGAAAATACGCGGCAGGAATTCGTGGCCAATGTCAGCCACGAGCTGCGGACGCCCTTGTCGCTGATCAAGGGCTATGTCGAAACCCTGCTCGATGGCGCCAAGGACGATCCGGAAAAGTGTGTGCGCTTTCTGCAAACGATCGAGAAGCACACGGATCGGTTGACCTTTCTCATCGAGGATCTCCTCACCATTTCGCGGCTGGAAAGCGGTCGAATCGTGATGAACCTCCATCCCGTCCCCCTTCGGGCGGAGGCGCAGCACGCCCTTGACGATCTGCGGAGCCGGGCGGCCGAGAAGACCGTCCGCCTCGAGAACCTGGTTCCGGAAGGGCTGGTGGCAAGGGCCGACGCCGATCGGCTCCAGCAGGTTCTCTATAATCTGGTCGAGAACGCGATCAAATACGGCCGCGCCGAGGGCTGCGTCCGGGTGGGGGCGAAGCTGGTGCCGGAACAGGCCAAGGTCGAAGTGTGGGTGGCCGATGACGGGCCGGGGATTCCGGCTGACGCCCGGGACCGGGTGTTTGAACGCTTCTACCGCGTCGACCGCGCGCGCTCCCGCGACTCGGGCGGAACCGGGCTGGGTTTGTCGATCGTGAAGCACATCGTGCAAGCCCACGGCGGCGAAGTTTGGCTGAAGAGCGAGCTGGGCGAGGGCACCACGTTCCATTTCACCCTGCTGACCGAGGCGCCCCACTGAATCGTTGGCTGAGAACAGTTGCTGTTGGCGGAGGATTTCCCTAGGTTGGCCGCGCAATGAACTGGCACATGCTTTCCATCGGGCTGGCCCAGTACTTGTGCGTCGTGGTCGTGATCACCCTGCACGAGTTTGGGCATGCCTGGATGGCCTATCGATGCGGCGATGACACGGCGCAGCGGCAGGGACGCGTCACGCTCAATCCCGCCGCGCACATCGATCCGATTGGCACCGTGGCGCTGCCGCTCATCGCCTTGTTTTTGAACATCGCCGGCCAGGGAGGGATCGCCAGATTCATCATCGGCTGGGGCCGGCCCGTGCCCGTCGACTACGAGCGGCTGCGGAACGTGGATCGGGACAGCCTTTTCGTGGCCATGGCGGGGCCGGCCATGAATCTGATCCTCGCTGTGGTGGTGATGGTGTTGGCCAAGGTTGCACTGCTCGCCGGGGTGCGCCCCCTGGCGGAAGCAGCGTTCATGCTGGCCGAGGTCAGCATGTATCTTTTCTTCTTCAACCTCATTCCAGTCCCGCCTCTCGACGGATCTCATATCCTTCGATTTGTGACGCGGATGTCGTGGGAAACCTTCGCGCAGCTCAGTGCCTACGGGTTCATCATCGTGATCGTCCTGATTCAATTTCCGCAGGTCGGAGCGCTTCTGAGGTTTGGGACCGCACTTTCCCTTGGCGCATTGGGCGCCGTGTTGAGACTTTGAAGTCAAGTCATCTGTCGATAAACCCCGTCACGACCATGAAAAATACCGCAGGACTCAACTCAAATTCGACCGCGTCCATCTCCCGCCGAACCGCGCTGCGTCGGGTGGCCGGTGGCGCGGCCGCCAGCGGAGTAGCGCTGGCGCTGGCTTCCCTCGAGCATCGCCTGAACGCCGCCGACGCTGCGCCAGAGGGTGCCGTCAAGGGGCGCATCCGGCATTCCGTCTGCAAATGGTGCTACGACAAGGTGCCGCTCGAAGAACTTTGCGTGGCGGGCAAAAAGATGGGGCTTGAATCGATCGAGCTGCTGGAGGTGAAGGATTTCGACACGCTGAAGAAGCACGATCTGGTCTGCGCCATGGTCAGTGGCGTGCCGGGCGGGATTGGGCAAGGGCTAAACCGCCTGGAAAATCACGACAAGATCGTCGAGTTCTACGAGCGCACCGCACCTCTCGTGGCCGCCGCCGGCTGCAAAAACATCATCTGCTTTTCCGGCAATCGTCGGGGCATGTCAGACGAGCAGGGCATTGAGAACTGCGCGATCGGGCTGAAGCGGGTGGCGGCGATCTGCGAGAAGCACAAGGTTGTCGCCGTGATGGAGCTGTTGAACAGCAAGGTTGATCACAAGGATTACATGTGTGACCACACGGCCTGGGGCGTCGAGCTTTGCAAACGGGTCGGCTCGGACGCGTTCAAGCTGCTTTACGACATCTACCACATGCAGATCATGGAGGGTGACATCATCGCCACGATCAAAAAGTCCCACGCCTACATCGCCCACTATCATACGGGAGGCGTTCCCGGCCGGCACGAGATCGATGATTCCCAGGAGATCTATTATCCTGCCGTGATGAAGGCCATCGCGGAAACCGGGTTCAAGGGCCATGTCGCCCAGGAATTCATTCCCGCCCGGCCCGATGTCATCGCTTCGCTGCGGCAAGGCGTCCGAATCTGCGACGTCTAGAATCCTGAACTGCACTGTCCTGACCGGCGTGTTCCGAAATGAGGCACGGAAACGTCATTCTGAGCGGGTGTCCTTCGCAACTCTGCGAAACTCAAGCGCAGCGAGCCTGGGCGAGTTGGCCCGGGAAATGCCAATGGTGACTCGGCCAACCCGGAGTTGGTCACAACAATGTGTTTGCTGCACGTTATGAGTCCGCAAGAGTATGACCTCTATCATTATCTGAACCGCACCCCCGGGCAGTTCGTTTCGATCTACGAGATCGTCAAAAAAGTCGGGGGCAACCGTTCGTTCGCGAACGGTCGCTACTGGGCCTTGGAGTCGCTTCGCCGCATGGAAGAAGAAGGGTTGATCGAGCGCAACGATTCCGAGGAGTTCCGCATCCGGCATCGTCCGGATGACACCACGCAGTTCCTGCGCGCGCTGCAAAGTCCGCTGCAAACTACGGGCGTTCCCCTCGGCGACACCACGATCATCACGATCGCGGATGTGGCCGAGGCCGCCTGATCAACAGATTCGTCCTCCAGCCAGACGGCGGCGCCAAACCGGCCCGCCGTTTTTCTTTTCGTCCTCATCTCCGCGTCTCCGCGGGCCAAGCGATTTTCGACGTTCGGGATTGTGCCGGTTCAGGGGCGACGTTAGCGTGCCCGTGATTTTGGACGGGCGGAGAATCGCTCCGGGCGCAAGTCCGGGGAGGAAAGTCCGAACTCCGCAGGGCGCGATGCCGCGTAACCCGGCCTTACGGTCGGGATACACGCGGGAGCGGGTGGCGAAAGCCATCCACGACGGACAGTGCCACAGAAAACAGACCGCCCCCGGCCTTCGGGTCGGAGGTAAGGGTGAAAAGGCGGGGTAAAAGCCCACCGCTCGAAGAGCAATCGACGAGGCACGGAAAACCCTATCGGGAGCAAGGCCAAATAGGGGACTGCGAGGCGGCTCGTCTCTGGTTCGCTTCGGCGAAACGGGTCCCGGGTACTGGCTGCTCAGACAAATGATTCTCTCCCCGGCCCGCAAGGTGCCGGGCAGACAGAATTCGGCTTACAGCCCGTCCAAAATCATTCCTTCCATCAGCGGACAACTCCATGAGTCCACCGAAATTGTCAAGGGACCGTCAACCAAGGTTGAATCGTCGTTTGACACCGCCAAGCCCGCCCTCTATAAGGCAAGTCGTTCGACGTCGATAACACTCTAACCAGGATAATACTATGGCTATTTCAGTTGGATCCAAGGCGCCCGATTTCACGCTCAAGTCGAAGACTGCGTCGGGTTTGGTGGATGTGAAGCTGAGCGAGAACCTCGGTAAAAAGAACACCGTCGTGCTGTTCTTCCCGCTCGCCTTCACCAGCGTCTGCACCCAGGAGATGTGTGACATCACTGCCGGGCTCAACGCGTACACCAGTGTGAACGCGGACGTGATTGCGATCAGTGTTGACAGCCCGTTTGCGCAGGAAGCCTGGGCGCAGAAGGAGAAAATTGGCATCCGGATCGCGAGCGATCTGAACAAGAAAACGGCGGAAGCCTACGGCGTCCTGCTGCCCGATCTCATCGGGCTGGGCGCGGTCAGCGCCCGGGCGGCCTTCGTCATCGATCGTCAGGGCGTGGTTCGCTACAGCGAGCAAACCCCGACGCCGAAGGATCTCCCCAATTTCGCGGCCATCAAGGACACGCTGGAGAAATTGAAGTAATCATCCGCCTTCCGGGCGTTCGTATCTTCGGGATCGGTTTTCCCTGCCGGGCATGGGGAGGGCCGGTCCCGTTCGCGTTCTTGCCTTCAGCAAACGCCCGCGCGCGCCGCACGCACCGGTCCCTAAATCAATGGCTTGCAACCCGGCAACGAAGATCGATTTAATCTGCGCGTGTCACAGCAACAAACCCTGCGTCAGAGCGCCAGTTATTCCGGAGTCGGATTGCACAGCGGCAACAAGGTGATGATGACCTTCCTGCCGGCGCCGCCGAACAGCGGAATCCGGTTCCGGCGGGTGGATCTCGAAGGGAAGCCCGAGATTGAGGCCCGCGTCGATAACGTGGTTCAGACCAACCGCTCGACCACCCTCGGCAAAGGCAACGCCAAGATCATGACGGTCGAGCACGTGCTCGCCACCATGGCCGGCTTTGGCATCGACAACGCCGTCATCGAACTCGACGCCAATGAGCCGCCCATTGGCGACGGCAGTTCCCGCGAATACTGCCGCCTGGTGGAGGAGGCTGGAATCATTCCTCAAGGCGAGCCGCGGGAGGTGTTTCGCATTGCCGAACCGCTTGAGCTGCAGACTGAAGATTCGCTCATCTCGATCTTTCCTCACGACCGGTTCAAGATCACCTGCACCAGCGCGGACAAGGCCGGCCGGTTCTCCCAATACTTCAGTATCGAGATCAACCCCGAGACTTGGAAACGGGAGGTGGCCCACGCCCGCACGTTCTGTTTTTTCGAAGAGATTGAGTTCCTGATCAAGAACGGTCTGATTCGTGGCGGGAGCCTCGAGAACGCCGTCGTCATCCGCGACGACGCGGTTCTCACGACCGAGCCGCTGCGTTACAACGAGGAATTTGTCCGGCACAAAATCCTCGATATCATCGGCGATCTCTCCCTCGTCGGTCGGCCCCTCGCCGGGCACGTCATCGCCGTGCGCCCAAGCCACACGCTGAACTGCGAACTGGCCCGCGTCATCCAGGCCCGCATGCGACGCCCCATGGAAGCCATGCAAACCTTCTCGCCGCCGCCGCCGGCCCTGGAGCAGAAAAAGGCCGGCGCGCCTTCGGTGTCCGACATCGAAAAGATGATGGCCGACGGTGCGTCCCTCGACATCTCGCAGGTGATGAAGATTTTGCCGCATCGGTATCCGTTCCTGCTGATCGATCGCGTGGAGAAGATCGACGGCAACAAGATCACCGCCATCAAAAACGTCTCGATCAACGAGCCGTATTTTCAGGGGCATTTTCCCGGCCACCCGATCATGCCTGGCGTCCTGCAGCTGGAGGCGATGGCGCAGGCGGCGGGAATTCTCATGCTCAAACAGGCGGAAAATTTTGGGCGACTGGCCTATTTCATGGCCGCCGAAAGTGTGAAGTGGCGCAAGCCGGTCCGTCCGGGCGACACGGTGGTGATCGAGATCGAGCTGACCAAGAATCGCGGCAAGATCGGCAAGGCCAAGGGTGTTTGCCTGGTCAATCAGGAACCGGTCAGCGAGGCCGAGGTGACCTTCATCCTGCTGGAACGCGAGGGCACATGACGGATATCCACGCCACCGCGGTCATTCATCCCAGGGCGCAAATCGGCACCGGCTGCCGAATCGGGCCGTACTGCGTCATCGGGGAGCACGTCGCGCTCGGAGATCGTTGCCAGCTCCATTCACATGTGGTCATCGATGGCCATACCACGCTTGGCGCGGACAATCAGCTCTTCCCCTTCGCGAGCATCGGGCTCAAGACCCAGGACCTGAAATGGAAGGGCGGTGTAACCCGAACCGAGATTGGCGAGCGCAACACCTTTCGCGAATCGGTCACCGTCCACAGCGCAACATCGGAGGGGAATTCGACGGTGGTCGGTTCCGACAACCACATCCTCGCCTACTGCCACATCGCCCACGATGTGCGGCTTGGCAATCGGGTGATCATGTCGAACGTGGCGACTCTGGCCGGGCATGTGGTGGTGGAGGATGCCGCCGTGATCGGCGGGTTGGCCGCCATTCACCAGTTTTGTCGCATCGGTCGCATGTCGATGATCGGCGGCTGTTCGAAGGTGGTGCAGGACGTGCCGCCGTTCATGATCACGGACGGCAATCCGGCGACGACCCGCATGATCAACAAGCATGGACTCGAGCGAAACGGCGTTTCGGAAGAGGCCCAGGCGGCGTTGAAAAAGGCCTGCCGGATCCTTTTTCGCGAGGGGCTTTCGATCCCGAATGCGCTCGCGCGCATTGAATCCGATTTGCCGCCGTTGCCGGAAGTCCGGCACCTGCTCGAATTCGCGCGCACCAGCGAGCGAGGTCTGACCAAATAGGGTCAAGTGGCTCCGGTGAACTGGATCCCATACGGACCGGATGCTTGGTTGTTGCGATTCGCGGATCAGCTCGGACCGGAGACTTTCGCCCGCGGTCGTGCGATCGCGGCGGAACTGGAGCGGCATCCTCCGTCGGGCCTGGTCGAGTTTGTGCCAGGGTTCACGACGGTGTTGCTCGAGTTCGAGCGGGGTATGGGCCCAGCCCACGCGGGCGAACTCGCCGGCCTGGCCAAGCGAATGGAGGCAGCCGTTCGGCGGCGACCGGCGAAGCCTGAGGTGAAGGAAATTCACGTGGTCTACGACGGACCCGACCTCGCCCGGGTGGCCGTGGCCCGCGGCTTGACCGTCGCGCAGGTGGTTGCGTTGCATTGCACCCCGATTTACCACGTGTATCTGCTCGGCTTCTCGCCCGGGTTTCCCTATCTCGGCGACTTGGATCCGCGACTGCACACGCCGCGCCTGGCGTCACCCCGTCCGCGGGTCCCGGCAGGCTCGGTCGCGATTGGCGGCGAGCACACCGGGATTTACTCCGTGGACAGCCCCGGCGGTTGGAACATTCTTGGCCGGACGGCGGTGAAGCTTTTTGATCCGATGCGCCGGAGCGCTGGCGATGAACGCGCCATGTTCTGGTTGCAAGCCGGCGATCAGGTACGCTTTGTGCCCGTCGAGGACGGAGGACCAGTTCATGGGTGAGCCGGTGCTTCAAGTGTTGCACTCGGGTCTGGGCTTGACGGTGCAGGATGCCGGACGGGCGGGGTGGCGCCGATTTGGAGTGCCGCTGAGCGGCGCGATGGATCGTCATGCCGCCGCGTGGGCCAATCGGTTGGTCGGTAACGCGGCGGAAGAACCCGTCCTTGAGTTGCTGCTTCAGGGCGCCCGGCTGTCTGTCGTCCGCGACGTCTGGCTGGCGATCACGGGCGCCGACGCGTCGGCGAACGTTTCGACCTGGCGGCCTGTTCGGCTGCCGGCGGGCGCAGTGGTGGAATTTCCGCGCAACGTGTCCGGGACCTGGAGCTACGTCGCGTTGGCCGGCGGTATTGCTGGCGAGCGAATCCTTGGAAGCGCCAGCGCGTATCCGCGCGGCGGATTGGGACGGGTGCTCTCACCCGGCGATGTCGTGCATCGAGCTCGCGCGGACTCCTTTGAAATGCCGGAGGGTGTGGCCGGACAAACCGTCCCGGCCGTCGAGCGACGAAACTACGCCCGACCGCCTCGTCTGCGCGTTTGGCCGGGACCCCAGTATGCACAGTTCTCGGCCGCAGACCGGGCGCGGTTTGCCGACCAGGCCTGGACCGTCAGCAGCCGCAGCGATCGGGTTGGCTACCGATTGGATGGTCCGTCCCTGACGTCGCGTCCACCGCCATTGCTGAGCGAGCCCGTTCGTCTGGGAACCGTGCAGGTGCCGGACAATGGCGCTCCGATTGTGACGTTGCAGGACGGGCCAACGGTCGGAGGCTACGCCAAGCTCGGCGTCGTTGCGACGGATGATCTGCCTTGGCTGGCCCAGTGTCGATCCGGCCAGGAAATCCGCTTCCGATGGGTGATGGGTGGAAGTGGATGGGGCGGAGACGCCATTGGCGAGTGACCTGAAACGCGCGTGAAACTGGACCTCAATTGTGACTTGGGCGAAGGCGAGCCGATGGCGCGGACGCGCGCGCTCATGCGCTGGATCACCTCAGCCAACGTGGCGTGCGGAGGGCACGCGGGTGACGGAAAAACGATGGAAGCTTGTGTGCGGTTGGCGGCGGCAGGTGGTGTTCGGTTGGGGGCGCATCCCGGCCCCTGGGCTCGGAGCGACTTCGGACGGGCCGCGATTCGCCTCTCGCCGGATGACTTGGAGTTGTTGCTCCTTCAGCAGGTGGGCGCCCTGGGCCAGATCGCCCGTTCGCTCGGGGTCCGTTTGCATCATATCAAGCTGCACGGCGCGCTCTATCACGCGACGGATGCAGATGAGGCGTTGGCTCGACGATACCTCGGAGTGGTTAGGCGGTGGTGGCCACGCTGCGTCGTCTACGCCCGGGCGGGCGGGCTGGTGGCGCGTCTGGCGCGGGATTTGCCGGCGCAGCGAAGGGTGGTGGTGTGGCCGGAGGCGTTCGCTGATCGGGGCTATCGGGAGGACGGGACCCTGGTGCCGCGCAGCGAGCCCGGCGCGTTGCTCGTGTCGGGCAGGGAAGTGCGGGCCCGCGGCCGATTGCTGGCGGCCATGGGAGCGGTGGAGAGTGTGAATGGCTGCCGGCTGGAACTGCGGCCGCGCACGGTCTGTGTGCACTCGGATTCACCGGAGGCCGCGCGTCGCCTGCAGCAGCTGGCGAAACTTTTCAGCGACTGATCCTGCGGCGGCCGACGCAAGCCCGGGTTTTGAGGGCGGTTCTCAGGCGAGGATGCCGTTGACCACGTTGCCGGCGATATCGGTCAGTCGGTAATCGCGGCCGTTGTGCCGGAACGTGAGGCGTTCGTGATCAAAGCCCAGCAGATGGAGGATCGTGGCGTGAAAATCGTGGACATGCACCTCGTCGCGGGCCACGCGAATGCCGGCATCGTCGGATTCGCCGTAAACGGTGCCGCTGCGCACGCCGCCGCCGGCCATCCATGATGAGAAAACCCAATGATGATGTTCGCGGCCTGGCTGGCCGGGCGCTTCCTTGAAGGGCGTGCGCCCGAACTCGGTGGTCCAAACGACCAGCGTGTCGTCCAGCATGCCGCGCTGTTTCAGGTCCCGGAGCAAGCCGGCGATCGGTTTGTCCACGTTCCTCGCCAGCGGCGCATGCGCGTTCATGTCGCCGTGCGAGTCCCAGTTGTTGCTGGACCCGCCGTCGATTAGCTCGATGAACTTCACGCCGCGCTCCGCCAGTCGCCGGGCCACCAGACACTGCCAGCCGAAGCCCTTGGTCGATCCACGTTTCAAATCGTAGAGCTCAAGGGTGGCCTCGCTTTCCTGGGACAGATCGAACGTTTCGGGGACGGCCATCTGCATGCCGAAGGCGGTCTCGAAGGATTTGATCCGGGCGTCCAGCAGGGGGTCGGCGGGATGAGCCGCGAGGTGCCGCTGGTTTCGCCGGGCCAGCGCCTGCAGTTCCAGTTCCTGCAAGCGCGACGTGGAAGCGCGGCGGCGGATGTTCCCAATCGGCTCGTCGCCCGGCACCACCAGCGTGCCCTGATGTGCGCCCGGCAGAAAGTCGCTCGCCCAAACCTGATTGCCCGCATACGGCGTCTGGGGCGCGATGACCACAAACGACGGCAGGTTGCGATTCTCGCTGCCGAGTCCGTAGCTGACCCAGGAGCCGATGCTGGGCCGGGCAAAATTGAACGAGCCGGTGTGCATCCCGAGGGTGGACTCGTAATGGTTCGTGTGGTCGGAACGCATTGACCGAATCACACAAAGGTCATCGACGCACTGGGCCGTGTACGGAAAGAGGGCGCTTACCTCGGTGCCGCATCTTCCGTGGGAACTGAATTCCCAGAGCGGCCGGGTGAGATACATCTTGTAGTCGCCCTTTCGGCCCTGCCATTCGTTGATCGAGACCGATTGGCCAGCGGCGTGGAAAAGGCGTGGCTTCGGATCCCAGGAATCAACGTGCGAAACCCCGCCGCCCATGAAGAGGAAAATTACCCGCTTGGCTCGTGCTGGAAAATGCGCCGGGCGCGGCGCCAAGGGGTCCGCGGGTGCGCCCAGGCCGCGTTCCTCGGCGCTAAGCTGCGACAAAACGGCAGGCCAGAGTGACGTGCCCGCAATCATCGAGCGCAACATGCTGCGGCGGTTCATGGGGTGTTCCTTGTTCATTTTAGACCTGCTCACGGGCCATGAACCTGCGACTGCTCGGACGGAGCGCGGGCCTGCGGCCCGCAGCGGCGCGTGCCGGAGACGATGCTTGAGTGGTTCGTTCGTGCGCTGCCGATCCCGGCCGCTGCGGACCGCAGGTCCGCG
>JBGARF010000001.1:0-524404 GCA_044230345.1 Limisphaerales bacterium | reverse complement strand
GCTGCGGACCGCAGGTCCGCGCTCCGGAGGAGTGGGAGAGGCAATTCATGGAGGGGGAGTCGTGCATGCCGGTCAATCGCAGTGAAGGAATTCGTTGCTCGCAAACAGCGTGCGGACATACGACGCCAATGCGGCGAGCTCGGGCCCGGCGACGCCGGTGGACGCGAGCTCGGAGCGGCAGGCTGCGAGCAGTTCGGCGGCCTCGGCGCGTTCGTCTGCCGTGCACCCGCGTCCGTAGGCAAGTCGGGAGGCAAGCTCAATTTGCTCGGGTTCCGTCTTTCTGGCGGCGCGCAGGCGCTCGGCCAACTTCAGGGACTTGGCGTGCACGAACGGATCGTTCAGGAAATAGAGGGCTTGGGTTGGCACGGTGGTAATCCGGCGCTCGGCGGTGGAGGAGTTGGGATCCGCGCCGTCGAACAAGGCCAGGAAAGGGTGACGTTTGATCCGTTGCACCATGAGATAAACGCTGCGCTTGTCGTGATCGTAAACCGCCGCGAACGGCCCGTGCTGCGTGTATCCCCATTGATGGGGCGGGGGAAACGGATGGCCCCCGCCGGGCTGAGTGTCCAATGCGCCGCTGACCGCCAGGATCGAATCGCGGATTTCTTCAGCACTGAGTCGACGCCTGGGGAAAGGGGCGAAGTATTCAGTAATCATAAGGTCAGTGCTCAGTGAGCCAGTGTTCAGAAGCGCGCCCGGCGTTCCACGGCTGCGCGGGCTCACCCCGATCAACCCCTGATTACTGAGGACTGAGGACTGAAGACTGGCTCCTGATCCCTGTTGCCACGTTGAGCTCAGCAGGATCAGGCGGTGCATGGACTTGATCGACCATCCACTCTGGATGAAGCGCGAGGCCAGGTGATCGAGCAGCTCTGGATGACTGGGTGGCTGGCTGCGGTTGCCGAAGTCGTTGGGGGTTCGTACCAAGGCGCGCCCGAAGTGGTGCTGCCAGATTCGATTCACCATGACGCGTGCGGTGAGCGGGTTGTCCGGACGGGTCAGCCATTGCGCCAGTTCCAGGCGCCCGCTTCCTTCGATCGCTTCCGGCAGATGGGCGTCGCCGAGAACGCGGATGAATCCGCGAGGCACCTCGGCGCCGGGACGATCTGGTTCGCCGCGGTGTTGCAATCGGGCGTTGTGGGGAGTGCCTTCCGAGACGGCGTAGGCCAGGGGGACCGGTCCGTTCGCGAGTTGGGCGTCGAGTTTCCGGCGCTGGGCCTCGTTCTCGGCGGCCCGTTCTTCAAGTTGTCGGCGCAACGCCGTGATCCGCGCCTGGGTATCGGCCCGCGAGCCGCTGACAGACAGTACCTGCGGCGCATCAATCGACGGCAGCGGCTGTTCGCTCACCATGAAGTTGTCAGCGTCCAAAGCCGGTTTCGCCCCTTTCAAATGACCGCCGCTGTCGATGAAGAAGTAGTCGATGGCGCCTTCCCATCCGATCGCGAAGCTACCGGCAAACTCCGTGCGTTTGTTCCGCGTCGCCACGGTTCCCCGATAGGTGCGTTCCTTGAGGTTCATGACGAATTGAACCTGATGCCACTCGCCCGGCTCCAGGGTGGCGATGCGGTCGCGGGCGTTCTCGCTGCGCCCAAACAGCTCGGCTGCGCTCAGGCCGAGTTCGACCGCGGGCGACGTGTGCGAACGGCCGATGTGAAATCGCCAAGTACCGATGGCCGCCGCGTCGCTGGTCGCCACGCGGAAATCAAAACTGACGTGAAGCTCGCCGGTGGATGACGCTTTCCAGGGCTTGGCGATGTTGTTTCCGAAACCGTTGTAGGCGCCATCGGCGGTGGCGGGCAGATGAATTCCGCGCGTTCCAGCGGGATAAACATTCGTGTACGGACTTTGAGCCGCCTCCAGAATCTTCACCGCGCTGCCGCCTCCGGGATGAAACGGAGTCGAGGGCGCGTTTCCTTTGGCTTGCGCCTCGAGATCGCCATCGGTTCCCACGAGTGACCGGAGTTCGGTCTCGAGGGCCGCCGTACTCGGATTCAGCGCAGCGAGGCTCGGGGCCGTGGTCGTCACCGGCGGAATCGTCTCGGGCTGAACTCCGATGTTGTCGACGTCCAACCCCGGCAGTGCGTTGCCTCCGGATGCGCGTGAGTCGAGGCCCACATGGTTGATTCCGATCTTCGAGCTGGCAGCGATGCGGCGAGGGCCGAGATCGATGGTGTTCCCAGGCACGCCGACGGAACCGGTGAAAGCACCTGCATCGAGATCGAGGGCGAGTTGCAGGCAATGCCATGAGCCGGGTTTGAGCAATGGATACTTCACCGGGTTGCCCCTGCCTTCTCCCGCCAACGTGATGGAGTCGCGGGCGAGAAACACTTCGACCACGGGTGGGCCACCATGAGTGCCGACGTGAAAGCGATGCAGGCCGGTGGCGGCAGGTGCGTTGGTGGCGACGCGAAACTCGAGGTTCACATGGACAACACCGTTGGTGCGGTTCGGGTGGAACGTCTGCCGTATCATGTACGGCCCGGCGTCTGACGCTACGCTGGCGCCGACGGTGCCAAAGGGATGCAGGTGTTTGAATGGGCTCTGTGCGCTCTGGGTGACCGAGACCTTGCCTTCGTAGAGCCAGGGCGGAACCAGCACGCCATAGCTGCCGCCCGCCGCGAAACGTTGCAGTTCAAAATCGCCATCCAGATCATCCAGCGATCGAAGCACGGCTGCCGGCGTGATGCCGCGCGAAGCGTAGCCGGATTGCAGATCCCGCCAACTCCGCTGGGAGTCCTCGAACGGCACCAGCGGAACCATGGCGCGATACCGTCCCTTCTGCTCCGAGCCCGGGAATGAATAACGTGTGCTGGCAAAGATGCCGTAGAGCCCGTAGTAATCCTGCATCGAAACGGGGTCGAACTTGTGATCGTGACACCGGGCACAGCCGAGGGTCAGCCCGAGCACGCTTTGTCCCAGCGTGTCGATGGTGTCCTGAATGGTGAGGTGATGATAGTTCTCCGAGTCGAAGCCGAAACGTCGTGACAAGGCGAGGTAACCGGTGGCCGCGACGCGTTCCGCATAACGCTCCCTTGGTCCCTGCCGGGCCAGGATGTCGCCGGCCACCTGCTCCCGCAGAAATTCGTCGTAGGGCTTGTCGGCATTGAAGGCGTCGATGACGTAGTTCCGATAGCGCCAGGCCTCGGGCAGGGGATAGTCGGCGGTGTCACCCGCCGTGTCAGCGTAGCGGACCACGTCCAGCCAGTGACGGCCCCAGTGCTCGCCGTAACGCGGGGACCGCAACAGCCGCTCGACCACCTCGGCGAACGCATTGGTCGATCGATCGGCGAGAAATGCGTCGACCTCCTCGGGTGTCGGCGGAAGTCCCGTGAGGTCAAACGTCGCGCGTCGGATCAATGTTCGTGCGTCGGCTCGTGGCGCGGGCTCCAGCCCGTCCCGTTCGAGTCGCGCCAGAATGAATCGATCGACAGAAGTGGCGGCCCAATGCGGATTCGTCACCGCCGGCGGGGACGGGTCTCCGATCGGTTCGAGCGCCCAAAGCCGGCGTTCGACGGACGGCCGATGCGACGGAGTTTCGGGGTAGGGCGCCCCCATCTTCACCCATTGCACCAGGTCGGCGATGGTCGCCTCCGGCAGCTTTTTACCGCCGTTCTTTTTCGGCGGCATTTGGAGATCGGCGGCCGTATGGCGAACAGCCGTGATGAGGCGGCTTTGTTCCGGTTGTTCCGGAACGACAATGGCGCCGTCGGTGCCGCCTTTGAGAAAGCCTTCCTTCGTATCGAGCCGGAGCGCGCCTTTAACCGTCTTGGCGGTGGCGCTGTGGCACGAGTAGCAGTGCTCGACGAAGATGGGGCGAATCCGGTTTTCGAAGAATGTTAGGCCATCCGGTTCTCCCGCCGGTCCAGCCTCAAGTTCAGCCCCGCTGGCGGTCCGCTGATGGCACGCCATTGATGTGGCGATGGCCGCCGCCACCAACCACGACTTCCAGTGGTTGGCGGGAGCGCAACGCTTCACGCAGGTGGTCATCGGGTTGAAAGTAGTGCGGCCACAGGCGAGCCGGCAATCTTGAATCCCGGCCCTGATGAGGCCAATCGGTCCCGTGGCAATGCTTAAACCCGTTTATTTCCTGAGATTGACGTTCGGATTTTTCTCCCGGAGCGCGTGTGCTCCGCCTAGGCTCGCCTTGCGATGGCAACACTGGGCAAACGCAATCTCCTTTCGATCATCCGCGAATCCGCGCCGGGGCTTTACCTCGATGCCGGCGAGTTGGGCGAGGTTCTCCTGCCGAAACGTTTCATCCCGTCCACCCTCAAGCCCAAGGAAAAGCTGGAGGTGTTTCTCTACCGCGATTCCGAAGATCGCCTGGTGGCGACGACGGAGAACCCGCTGGCCACAGTCGGTGAGTTTGCGTGCCTGAAGGTCGTTGGACTGCATGAGCGCGCGGGCGCATTTCTGGATTGGGGCCTTTCGAAGGATCTCTTGCTCCCTTTCCGCGAGCAGGAACGGTCGGTGCGGGTGGGGCAAAGTGTGGTGGTTTGCGTGGTCTTGGATCCGAAAAGCGGTCGCCTCGTGGCCACGACGCGTCTCAAGCGTCACGTCAGCCGGAATCCCCCGCTTTATCGGCCCAACGATCAAGTCAGTCTGCTCATCGCCGATGCCACCCCGCTGGGGTATCCGGCCATCGTCGACGAACAACACTTCGGCCTGCTTTTTCGTGACAAGATCACGACGCCTCTGCAGGTGGGCCAGCGGCTGAAGGGGTTCGTGCGTCAGGTGCGTCCCAACGGGCAGATCGATCTCAGCCTCGACGCGGCGGGCTACGGACGTGTGACCTCGCTGAGTGACGCGATTCTCCAAACACTTCGGGAAAGTGGCGGACGTTTTGCCTTCGATGACGACAGTTCGCCGGAAGCGATCCGGCAGAGATTTGGCGTCAGCAAGAAGGCCTTCAAGCAGGCGCTCGGCAAGCTCTACAAGGCGCGCCGGATTCAGTTCCTGAACCCGGGCGTCGAGTTGATCGAGGACAGGCCGTGGTCGCCGGGTCGTTGACGCAAGCTTGGGCGCGCGACAACCCTGCTCGGGCGCGGGATCAGTTGCTGAGACGGAAATATTGCTGGGAATTGGTGGCGGGCAGACGATAGCCGTTCGACGCACCCACCACGTTGGTGAATGGGCTCCACGGAAACGGAGCGGATTGGAGAAAGAAGGCCGGGTCGGTCCAATTGAGGGTCACTTGATCACCGGTTCGTCGAATGTCGAGCATTGGGGCGGGACTGCTGTTGACGACGGAAACCGTCAATTCCGCAATGCCGGAACTCGCCTGGCCGTCATTGACCATGAGCTGAGCCAGGTGCGATCCGATGGGCAATTCGATGGTGATCCGTGCAGCGTTGGTGAAATAAGCGCGATCGCCAACAGACCACACCCATGTGTAATTGAGCGCATCCCCGTCCGGATCCATCGAGCGGCTTGCGTCCAACGTCACGCGAGCGGTTCCGTCCACGCCGGCGAAAGCGACCTGATTGGAGCCCGGAGCGGCAATGGGCGGTTGGTTCTCGCGTCGGCTGATGCGACGGGGATCGGCGTGGATCGAGGAACCGAACGGATCGATCGCCCGGACCGTCCACCAAGCGTCCTGCTTAGGAATGGAGGTGAGCAGGTGGGCTGGTGGGGTCGTTGACTCCTGGAGCACCGTATAATCCATGACCCGAAACGGGTCGGCCCCGACGAGGACCTGATAGCGGACGGCATTCTCGACGGATTCGCAACCGAGGATAGTTCCAGCCGGCGGCAAGATTGCACCGTCGGCGGGGCCGGTCAGGTCCACTGGCGCGAGGATTTGCCCTGGGAACAGGGAGAAATCATAGAAGCCCATCGATTCAGTGTCTTCGATGGCAAAGTAATAGTTCTCGGATGCCGTGTTGAGCTGGTAATTCTTGCCTGCACCGATCACCGACAGGTAGGCGAAGGCGCTGAGTCCGTCGTTTTCGTAAAGTGGGCTGGAGGTGCTGTAGCGGAACACAGGATAGGAATGACTCCGGGGCGGGCGGCAGACCACGTTTAACGCGCCGGGCAGCCGTGGCGCGATTGGAAGGCTGGGGGTCTGGCTGGCGTAGTTGTCGACCCAACACGATTCGCCGGCGACACGATTGGTGTTGAACGGCGTGACCCGAAACGCGAGCGAGCTGCACACTGGATCGAGCAGGGACACGCGATTCACGGCGTAGCGGGCGTCCTGATAGGTCGCGTTGACATACCATGCGGCGTCCATCGCCGGCAGATTTCCCGTGCTGTAGCCGATGGTCTGAATCAGCTGCCGATAGTCAGGCGCAACGCTCGAAAGATAGACCAGTAACATGTCGCCGTAACGGTGGTAGGGCGATCCGTAGGAGGTGACCGTCAGCCAGTTGGCCTCCTCTTCCCAGGTGCCCCCAAAACTCATGCCTCCGCCGACCGCGCAGTCGCCGCCGCCAAAGGCGACAATGGTGGGCTTGGTGGGGTCGAACGGAGGGTTGACCAGCAATATTGTATTGGTCCCAAAATTTGCGACAACCGTGACTTTCGTCGTGCGCGGGGCACTGACCAGATAGCCGTCGCTGACGGTGAGTTCGAACTCGCAGGTTTGATTGGTCGCTCGCGGGACAAAGCCGCTGAGCACGGGCGCGGCCGTATTCGTTCCGGCCAGATTGACGGCCGGCCCGGAAAGCTGCCTCCATTGGTGGGTCAGGGATCCGTATCCGTCCGGGTCGTAGGAACCCGTGCCGTCCAGCGTGACGGAACCTCCGACGATGTAGCGCGGTGGTCCGGGGTTGGCGACCGGAGCGTGATTGGGGCCAATGCCGACGGTCACCAGATCCGGTTCGCTCTGTTTCATGCCGTCATCGACTACCAACGAAAAGCGGTAGAGGCCGGGCCACGGACGCACGAGAACCGGTTGAGCCGAATTGGAATCGCTCAACTGGATTCTCCAGCCGGCCATTTGCCGCCAGTGATAGCGGAGCGGCGTGTTCTCAGGATCCGAGGATTTCGATCCGTTCAGGGTGACGTTGATTTGGCCCGAAAGGTTGGTGATGGACTGATCCGGGCCAGCGTCGGCGATGGGGGGATCATTCCTGCCGATGATTTGAACCGTATCGGTGAAACTACCAAAGCGACCGTTCTCGACGACCAAGGCGAAGACGTAAGTCCCCAGTGCGTGAAGGCTGAACACCGGTTGGGCCGCCGTGGGCTCGGCAAAGCTTCCAGCCGGCCCGCTGATCTGGCGCCAGCGATAGGTCAACGGGGCGCCGTTGGGATCGGTTGAGCCGCTCCCGTCCAGCGTGACGGCAAAGGGCAGATTCGTGGCGGCCACGACCCGATCCGGTCCGGCGTTTGCCACCGGCCGGAAATCGTCCGAGTATTCGGCCGCGCCGATGTCGACCTGTCCTGCGTAGAGCCGGAGGCGGTTGTAGAAATCCGTCTCGCCCGGGCGCAATTGATAGGCCGGATCGCCTGCATTGATGCACGGGGAGGTGTCCCGCAGGTGATAGTCGCCAACCGCCCCGTTTTGGAACTGGGGATCCTGAGCAATATTTCCGTCGACGCCGGTTCGATTGGCGCCGGGGAAGTAGTCGCCGCCCGCGTTGTTCCAAACGTCGTTGAAGGTCATCAGCGTGAACCGATCCTGCGTTCCCACGATCAGACCTCCGCCGTTCGCAGCGTTCACGATGATGTTGCCCGTGACGAGACACTGGCCGGGGCTCTCCGAGGCGGCGTAGACATTGCCGCCCATTTGAGCGCTGTTGCCCAGCAGCGTGTTGTTCGCGAGCCAACCGCCTTGCTGCAGCATGACCCCGCCCCCGATCACGGCGGTGTTGCTGACGATGACGTTGTTGGCAAGCTTGGTGCGGCCGGCCAGCGTCAGAATCCCGCCCCCGCTGTAGCCGCTGTTGCCTGCGACCAAATTGCGGGCGACCAGCGCGTCCGATCCGATGCAGGCGATGCCAGCCCCGAGGCCAGACCGATTGGTCTCGCTCGGTCCTGCGTTTCCAGTGACGAAATTCCCGACAATCACGGGCGAAGATTGGAAACAATAGATGCCGCCGCCGAAATAGCTCCCGGCACCGCCGGCGGAATTGGGGGTCCCGTACCCGCCGGTGATGGTAAAGCCTGTGATCACCGAGTTGGATCTCTCCGGTCCGGAAAATGTCACAGCGCTCGTCTGGCCGACCGCCCGGATTACCGTATTGCTGACCACCGCCGGGTCGTTCGGATTCGTGCTGGTCAGCGTGATGCCCCGACGCTTGAAATTGATGCTCTCGTTGTAGATCCCGGCACTGACCACGACGGTGTCACCCAAGCGGCTCGCATCGATGGCACTCTGAATCGCCGGGTAGTCCGCCGGCACGCGCAGCACCGCCGCTTCCGTTGGCGATGACAGCAAGCCGATGAACCAAAACAGCACCACCCAACTCAACCCGAATGACACCGGAATCTCTGGGGCCTCCGACTTCGGCCACGCCGGCTGGCGCTTGGCCAACGAGTTCTTCGAAATGGGGTGATTGGGATTTGGTCCTCCGCGGCTCGCGAAAGACGGGATGTGGACAGGGCTCATCAACGACGACTCTCCGCCTCCGTTGCCCGCTGACAAGCTTTAAGTCCCGATCTGCCGCAGCTCAGTTCCCCAGCTTGTTAAAGGCGTCCGCCAGACCGTTGCCGAAACTCGGCCGGGACGGTCGCGCTGGTGGCTTCTGATCGCGCGGGGCGCGAGACGACGATGGAGTCCCCGGGGTCGCCCGCGGCTGGCGCGGAGCCAGGTCCGGCTTGGCTTTCATCGAGAGCGCGATGCGGCTGCGTTCGAGGTCCACTTCGATCACCGTGACGTGAACCCGTTGGGCGACTTTCACGACCTCGGCCGGATCCTTGATGAAATGATCGGCGAGCTGGCTGATGTGCACCAGCCCGTCCTGATGCACGCCAATGTCCACAAAGGCCCCGAATGCGGTCACGTTGGTAACAATGCCCGGCAGCTTCATCCCGGGCTTGAGGTCGCCCGGCTTCTCAACGCCGTCCGCGAACTTGAACGCCTCAAACTGCTGGCGCGGATCGCGTCCAGGCTTGGTCAGCTCGTCCACGATGTCCTTCAGCGTGGGCAAACCAACACGGTCAGTGACGTATTGCTCCAGCTTGATCCGGGCGCGCAGGGCCGGGTCGCGAATCAGATCGCCGACCGTGCAGCCGAGGTCGGCCGCCATGCGTTCCACGATGGGATAACTCTCTGGATGCACGGCGCTTGCGTCCAACGGATGGGTCGCGCCGCGAATGCGGAGAAAGCCGGCGGCCTGTTCGAAGGTTTTGTCACCGAGACGCGGCACTTTCTTCAGCTCGGCCCGGGAGGTGAAAGCGCCGTTCTCGTTGCGATACTTCACCAGATTCCCGGCGATGGTGGCGTTCATGCCGGAGACGTAGCTGAGCAGCTGGCGGCTGGCGGTGTTGACCTCGACGCCAACCCGGTTCACGCAGGACGTCACGGTGTCGTCCAGCGCGCGCTTCAGCATCATCTCGTCGACGTCGTGCTGGTATTGGCCGACGCCGATGCTTTTGGGATCGATCTTCACCAACTCGGCCAGCGGATCCATCAGCCGGCGACCAATCGAGACTGCGCCGCGCACGGTCAGATCCTTGTCGGGAAACTCCTCGCGCGCCACTTCGGAGGCCGAGTAGATGGATGCACCGCTTTCATTGACCATGACGGTCACGATGCTGCGCGGCAAACCACATGACGCGATGAAGGCCTCAGTTTCGCGTGAGGCGGTGCCGTTGCCGATGGCAATCGCTTCAATCTTGAAGTGATCCACCAGTTTGAGGACGCGTTCCCTGGCCTGCCGCAGCTGAAGGTCCGAGCCCGCGGTGGGGTGGATTACGTCATCGCAGAGGAGCTTGCCCTGCGCATCGAGCACGGCCAGCTTGCAGCCGGTGCGGAACCCCGGATCGATGGCGAGCGTCCGCTTCTGCCCCAAGGGCGCCGCCAGCAGCAATTCGCGGATGTTTTCCGCGAAGACGCGGACTGCTTCGCGGTCGGCGGCCAGCTTTGACGTCATGCGCGCCTCGTTTTCCATGGAAGGGGCGATCAGCCGTTTATAAGCGTCTTCGCAGGCGAGTTTGACCTGGGTGCTGAGCGCGGTGTTGCCCTTCACAAACCGGCTGGTGGCGAGGCCTACGGCGAAATCCTCCGGCACGGTGACGCGGAGAATCAAAAATCCTTCCGCCTCGCCTCGGCGCATGGCGAGCAAACGATGCGATGGCACCTTCGCCAGCGGTTCGGACCATTGGAAGTAATCGCGAAACTTCGCCGCTTCGGGATCGCCTTCCTTGGTGATGAACAGTTTGCTGCTGATGATCGCCTCCCGTTCAAACAAGCCGCGCACGCCTTTGCGCGTTTCCGCGTCGTCGTTGACGCGCTCGGCGATGATGTCGCGCGCCCCAGCCAGCGCGTCGTCGACGGTCGGCACCGCCTTGTCCTTGTCGTCGCTTTGAACCAAAAAGCGGGCTGCTTCCGTGGTGAGATCGACGGTCCGCTCTTGCTGGCTTAGGATCCAGTCGGCGAGCGGTTCGAGTCCTTTCTCCTTTGCGATCGTGGCCCGGGTGCGGCGCTTTGGTCGATAGGGGGCGAAAAGATCCTCGAGCACCGCCATCGTCTGGGCTGACTCCAAGGCCTGGCGCAATTCGGGAGTGAGCAGTTTGCGTTCGTCGAGCGATTTCAAAACCGCGGCGCGTCGCCCTTCCAGTTCGGCCAGCTGCGACATTCGGTCACGGACGGCGGTGATGGCGACTTCGTCGAGCGATCCGGTGGCTTCCTTGCGGTAGCGGGCGATGAACGGGACGGTGGCGCCTTCGGCCAGCAGGCGCGCCGTGCTTGCCACGCCGGCCGTGGGAAGTTTTAACTCAGCCGCAATTCGGGAGACAAATCCGGCGGCAGTTTGAACGGCATCACTGGCGCCGATGGATGATGAACTCATGTTGATAAAGCGACGAACGCGCTTCCATTAACCGAGTCTTTCGCTGCTGCCAATGGGAGAAGTTTCCGCGGCGCCGAGTAATGCACTTGACTCGTCAGACAGAAGTATCCCCTTCCCATGAACCGTCCCCAAATCTTCTTCGCAAACTTGGTCGGCTACCCAACTTATTCGGATCCGTCTGATTAAGTTCACGACGAAGATTTCTCCCCGCGAACCTCGGGTGCAATAAAAAGTGGGTGAAGGCAGGGCAGACGTTCCGCAAGAGTGCGGACGCTAGGTACGGGGTCTGGCCGGGCCGGGCTTAATCTTGAGCGCTGCGCCAGCTCTTGCGTGCGCGATCCAAAGCGGTGCTGCGCCCCGCACTCCACGACGCTGGCGCGACCGCCTGGCGCCCGCGGACACGCGGAGCGTCATGGAGTGCGGCGGGCACCCCCGCTTTCGCTTTGCATCTACGAGCAGAGCCGCGGAGACAGTTTGGAAAACGTTTTCTGCGGCGGCGGGCGCCGGAGCGCCCGCCCTACCTGACCTGGCCGAGATTTTCGGGCTAGAAGTTGAATTCGATCTGCGCCCAGAACTTGTGGAGCGTGTAGGCGGCCGGGGCGTCTTCGCCGTCGTAGTAGCCGTATTTGACCAAGGCGGTCCAGTATTTGCCGAACTTGCGAGTGGCCTGGACATTGAACTCGTAGCCGAAATCCGCGCCGCCACTGTCGGCATCGTATTTGTGGTAGATGCCGCGCAGCGGGATTTGCGCGGGGAGATCCACTTGGACGTAGCCATAGAGATCGCGCAGGCCCCGGGTGGGCGTGGCCAGAAAGACATCATCCCAGCCGTTGAACGCGTGCAAGGTGGCGAGCGGAGTTTTGAAGCCGACGCCGCCGGCGCCGTTGTCGTTGCTGTCGGTGCCCAGCACTTCGTAGCCTCCGCCGAAGGCGACCGGTTTAATCGCAGCGCCCGCTTCGAGGTTGTAGTACTCGGCCCGATAATCCTGGGGATTGTCGGCGTAGTCCGTCTGGAAGGCGAATTCGCCGCGGTAGTTTACCGAGATGTTGTCCGCTACCGGCGTGGCCCCGGCGATGTAACCGCCGTAGGTGGCGCTGGAGTTGGCGTCGCCGGCCTGGTTGTGCAGGTCGAGCAGATAGGAATAGGCGGTGAAGCGGGCGTATTTCCAGGCGTTGTAGGAGACGTTGATGAAATGGGAGGCCGACTGGAAGTCGCGGTTGGCGGCGGCGAGGCCGGAGACATCGCCGAAGACGCGGTGGACGTCCCAGACGTAACCGTAGTAGAGGTTGAGCCCGGGGAGCGGTTTGCCTTCGGCCGTGATGGCATCGAAGGTTTGCATGTTTTGGCGCCAGCCGACGTCGCCGACAAATCGATGGTTGTCGAGCGCGATGCGCTGGCGGCCGAACTTGGCGGTGATCCAGTTCGTGTAGTTGTAGCTGATCCAGGCTTGGTTCAGCTCGGTGGTGGGCGGGTCAGCGACCACCGGTTTGTAGCCGACGCCGTTCGAACCGGCGGCGTTGTAGTTGTCCTCCGGTCCGATCGCGATGATGTTTTCACCCTCGAGCATGGCCTGAAACCCCCAGAGGTTGGCCGTGGTGTAACCGAAGCGGGTGCGCAACGTGACCGCGGCGGACGGCTCGGTGATGGTTCCGACGCCATCCTGATCGACGTACTCAAAACGGAGGCGGGAGTTCAGGTTGAACTTGCCCTTGGCGATCGCCTCGGGAATCTTGACGCCGAAAATATTTTCGAATGAGGCCGGCTGCGGGTTGGAAGAGGGGGCTGGGGCAGGGGTGGGTGGGGCTCCGGCGGGTTTCGGAGGCGCCCGCGGTGCGGCGGGCTGGCCGGTGCCCGGCAGAGAGAAGGGGGCCTGGGCATGGAGAGTCGAGGTTGCGGCGAGCACAAGGGCGACACCAGTGGCGGTTTTCGAAGTGGATTTGTGTTTCTTCATAGAGATTCGATCGGCGCGCAATAAGCGGGGCGCGTGCCAGTGTCGGACGTGAGCCAATCGCAGTCTGGATTCCCTTCGATAAACATGATGAGCGGCATTCATGACGCCGCCAAGATCCGCGGCGGCACGTGCTCGGCGTCCGGCTTAAAATCTTGAATCATGGGCCCGGGGCCCGACGTCCGCGCGTTGTTCCGCCGCCCATCATGGCTGGAATTGTCCAGCCTGTCCAACGCCCGTCAGGGCGACGCTACGGAAATGGCCCCGGCGGTCTCGAGGGGGGACCCGACCGGCAGAGCATCTGGCAGCGGCGCGAACTCGGCGATGGCGGCCCAGAGCCGCGAAAAATCCTTGGTCACATCTCCGCTCAGACAGTCGGTGATCGGCCCGGCGAGATCGGGGTATTTGTCGATCACCTGTTTGAACGAGAAGTTTGGATCGTAGAAGGCGTAGACCAGCTTGCGCATGTTCTCGATGCCGAAACGAAGGTCGCGTCCATAGGCCTCAAAGCGGGCTGGTGAAAAATCCCGGGCCACGAGGGCGTCGTGAACGGCGTCGGCGGCCATCACACCGCATTTGAGCGCCAGCATCAGGCCGCTGCTGAAAACGGGATCGAGGAAACAAAAAGCATCGCCGACCAACAACAGCCCCTCGCGATAGCAATGCTTCGAGTGATGCGTGTATTCGCTGGTCAGGTAGTAGGGGCCGATCTGCCGGCCGGTGGCGAGGCGGTCGCGGATCCAGAGGTTTTCGCCGATCTCACGCTGAAAAATGGCCTCGGGGGACTTCAGGCCGTCGCGGGACAAATACTTGCCCTCGGCCACGACACCCACGCTCACCATGTCGTTGTGCTGGGGGATGTGCCAGAACCAGCCTTTCCCTTGGATCATGGCGACGGTGGTCTGTCCCTCGTCGATGCCCTGATCGCGTTGGGAGCCCTGATAGTAGGTCCAGACGGCGACCTTGTTCAGGTAGGGATCGCGCAGGCGCCAGCCTTCGCGCACGGCGGCGAAGCTCTCGGAGCAAGCTGGTGACCGTCATCTGCTCACGCACGACGGCCCCGCGTTCACGGGCGTGCTCGACGAGCATCTGGTCGAATTCGCTCCGGAGGATCTGCCAGCTTTGGGCGATGGTTTCGCGGTCGTAGCGATTGAAGAAATAGAACGGCTGACTGGCGCGCCCGTTGGGGGCCACGAATTGAACGCTGAACTTTTTGACGAAGTGGCTCTGCTTCATCCGGGGGATGAGTCCGAGTCGTTCGAGCGGGCCGTAGGTGAAGGGAATGAGCGATTCGCCGACGTGATAGCGGGGAAATTTTTCCCGTTCGAGAACCAGCACACGGTGGCCGGCCTCGGCCAGCAGGCTGGCTGAGGAGGTGCCGGCGGGGCCGGCCCCGATGACGATCACGTCCCAATTTTCCGCCACGGTCATGGGCATATGGAATCAGTTGTGGGTTGTGCGGACGTTGACCGAAGTCAAGAGGAGGGCGGAAGAATCTCCACGATCTCCGCCAGCGGCTCGCCCGCGGGGTTGGACAGGGTGTTGCGACGGCCGAAGAGAATATGGGCGCCGCGGATGTTCAGGAGCTGGTCGATGGTGCGATCGGAGGCGATTCTCAGATAGGCCATCGGCTGGCTGCGGTAAGGGAAGGCCTGGTCGTTGAGGATTCGCCCCAATGGCAGGCGTTCCTCCAGAATGAGCGCGCGAATGGGCTCGGGGAATCGATCGAGATGAATGTGAATGGCGCCGAATTCAACGGGCCGCTCGGTGCCGTCGAGCACCAGGAGCACCTCGCGATAGTAGTCATGCCCGGACACCAATCGGGAAATCAGCCGCAGATGGACCGGACGCCCGTAGTGCGACTCCAGCGTCGACGTCATGTCGCGCTCGTGCACGAGGAGGCTTTTGCATGGCTCGGGAACCGCCTCGCCATCGACAGAGTCGAGCGGAGGCAGGACAAGACCGCTGCGGGCGTAGAAGTCGTCCAGTGGGTGGACCAGCGGATTGGTCACGTTGGCGCGATTGTAACGGGCGGCGGCGGAGCTCATGGCAGCATGGATTTACACATAACGCGGACCCTCGTGTTCGGGCAGGAAGAAGGCGTGCAGCAACCGATCGATCTGGAGCAGGCCTTCGCGATGAACCGAAATCTGGTCGCCATCGATCGTCAAGTGGCCTTCGGCCTGAAGGTTTCCCAGCGGAATCGCAAAGCGCGTGAGTGGATCGAGGCCGAACTTCGCAGCAAACGCGGCCCGGCTGACGCGGCCGAGCTTCAGCTGGAGCATGAACTCGCGGATGTAACGCTCGTCCGGGCTCGGGGTCAGCGCGCGGTAGATCGGAAGCTCGCCCCGCTGCACGCGCTCAAGATAAGGCGTGAAGTCATGATGATTCTGGTAGTGGACGCCATTGAGATGCCCGAAGCTGGCGACACCGACCGAGAGAATGTCGGCGCCGGTGAACAGGCCTTCGCGATAGATGAACTTCACCCGGGACGGATCGCGCACCACGGTCGTGGCGCTGGTCACCGCATAGCCGGCACGCTCAAAGGCCGCGAATGCCTCGTTTACCCAGGCGCGCTTGACGTCCCAATCGGCGACTGGCGCCACCAGCTTGCCCTCCGCCTTCATGCGCTGGTAGATGGTGGTGTTGTAGGGAACCTCCATCTGATAAATCGTGACCGAGTCCGGCTGCAGCGCAACGGCTCGCGCGATCGTCTCGCGCCATTTCTCGGGCGTTTCCTCCACCATGCCGGCGATGAGATCAATGTTGATTTGCGGGAAATCTATTTCCCGCGCGTACGCGTACGCGCGCTCGATCTCCTTGGAACGATGCGCCCGGCCGTTGATCTCGAGGATGTGATCGTCGAAGTGTTCGATGCCCAGGCTCAGGCGGGTGACGCCCAGATCGCGGATGGCCTTCAGCTTGTGATCCGTGAGCGTGCCGGGCTCGGCTTCGAAGGTGATCTCCTCGGCGCCCGACCAAGGCAGCAGCGCCTTCATGCCGTCGGCCAGGAGCTTGAGCTGGTCCACGCTCAAATAGCTTGGAGTACCGCCTCCAAAGTAGATGAAGCGGGGTTGACGGCCGCGGATGGCGGTTCGTCCGGCGTAGAGGGCGAGCTCCCGCAGGACGGCGTCCGTGTAGCTGCGGATCTCCTGCGAATCCTTGTCGGTGTAAACCTTGTAGTAACAGAAGTGACAGCGCTTCCGGCAAAAAGGGATGTGAGTATAGAGGCCGAGGTCGACGCCCGGCACGGGCGGACGGTCGAGCGCAGCCATCAGCTCGGGCACCCGCTCCGGGCGCCAATAGGCAAATGGCGGATAATTCGAGACGAAGTAATTGCCGACGGTGGTCTGCTTCTGCAGCGGCGGCCCGGGCGGAGCTGGGACGGGGGCCGGGGCGGGGGCGGTGGACGGGGCGGCGCTCATTTCTTTTCTCCAATGCAGTAGAGGCTGCCGTCGTCGCTGCCGACGACGATCCGCCCGTTAATCACCGCTGGCGAACTGCCGATCGGCTGGCCGATTTCGTAGTTCCAGACCTCGTTTCCGTCCACCAGCGAAACCACGTAAAGGCGCCCGTCGTCAGAACCCACCACGACCTTGTCACCGGCAACGACCGGCGAGCTGTCAACCCGGCCACGGGTGGCGAAGGTCCATTTCGATTGGCCCGTGTCCCGGTCGACGCAATGCAGACGTTTGTCGCGCCCGCCGAAGACGACGCGGTTGGAGGTAACGGCGGGGGAGCTGAAGTAAGGAAAGCCGCGATCCTTGTAAGTCCAGAGATTGGTTCCCTTCCCGAGATCGATGCAGAGGAATTCGTTTTCGTAGTGCCCGAAATAGGCCCGATTGCCGTCCAGCGCCACACTGGCCGCGATGTAGGCGCCGGCCTCGACCTCCTTCACCTTGGTTCCGTCGGCCACCTTGAGGACGTGCAGGATGGCGTCGCAGCCGCCGAACACCGTCTGTCCGTTGGCGATGGCCGGCGAGCCGTTGATGTAGTTGCCGGTTTCGTAGATCCAATTCGTCCGGCCCGTGGCGGCGTCGAGGCAGTGCAGCTTGTAGTCGTAGCTGCCCACCAATATCCATTTGGCGTCACCCTGTGGCGAAGTCAGCCAGTTGGGCGAGCTCAGGATTTTGTCGCCCGTTTCATACTTCCAAACGAGCGCGCCGTTGGTCGCGTTCAGGGCGTAAACCCGGGCGTCGGCTGAGCCCACAAAGACCCGACCGTCGAGCACGAGGGGGGAGGATTCCACTTCAGCCTCGGTTTTGAAGGACCAGAGTTTTGCGCCGGTGTCAGCATTGATGCAATAAACGTGCTGATCGCCAGACCCGACATAGACCCGCCCTTGGACCACGGCGGGCGACGACTTAATCGAGCCTCCGGATTTGAACGTCCAGAGGAGATTTGGCTGGCTGGGGACGGTGGACTCGGAAACGCCGAGCAGGGACGGACTCCCGCGGAACATGGGCCAATCGGCGGCGCCGAGCGGCGAGGTGACTGGCGAGGTGAACTGGCCCAGCAAAAGGAGCAAGATAACGCCCGGCCGGCCGCAATACCGGGCGGTGCCACTTCGGGCGGTGCCTCTGTTGCTCGTGCTTTCGGTCGTCATCATGAATTCCATCAACGCTTGGCGGTCCGGCCGGCCCTCTTTTGCGCCGGATTTGCCAACGTTGGCCGGAACCTAGACGGGCGGTTCCGGCCTCGCAACCAAAATAATACCTATACGTATTAATCGGCGGGGGCGTTTTGGGTTTTAGATTTTTGATTCGCGACTGTTTCGGTCGCCAATCTTGGTTTTTGGCCCGTGAGCGGGTTCAGAACGTTCAGAACGTGCGGGGAGCTTCTCATGAACCGGCGGATCGACCAGAACGCACGCGACGCGAAGCTTCGGCAACCTGTCCATGGAACGGCCCGGCGCGTCCACCCTCTCCACAGCCGTGCGGGGGAGAGGGCAGGTTCCGGACTCGCCCGAGCGAGGCCGGAACTGGGTGAGGTGGAGCAGCCCACCGGTTCATGTCTGGTGAGCAGGTCAAAACGGAACGGGCGGCCTCCCATGAACATCCTCTCCGAATCCTTCCGATTTAGTTGACGATGAAGTTTGCGACGAAGAGTAGCCACGGGTTCGCAATGTTCGCAACGTTCGAAACTCGCGGGCGTATTCTCCAAGAATTGGCGCCGAGCGGTGTCGTGCAAGGGTGTCCCATGAATTCAACTCGGCGTGCCTCCGGGGTCGCTATGAACTTGAATCTCAGAGCGTCGGCGGCAGTCTCTACCTTCAATTCCTGATCCAAAGTCACTTGTCGTATGAAGTATTTGTCTGGTTTTTGTTTCGTCGCTGGTTGGTCGCGAGCGGTCACCCCGAGTGGCGAACCGGCCGAACGAACAGGACAGCTGAGTTGGAGCGGGAGCGCGGGGCTGGGAGGATTCTTTTCCGTCTAAATCGTTGAGCCTTTGCATTTCTGGCGCCTGGCCGCCGGTTCTGTGCAGAGGTGCGCAACGTGCAAAAACTCGAATCATTCGTATGAACAAACCGTGGTTGATCCTGGGCTGGACTCTGTTTCTTGTCGTCGTGGGGTGGGAAGTGCGGGGGGCAGAAACGTTGATCCCCCGTGGCGCCGTCTGGAAGTATCTGGACAACGGCAGCGATCAGGGCACGGCGTGGCGCGAGCCCGGGTTCAATGACTCCGCTTGGCCGTCCGGCCCCGCCCAACTGGGTTATGGCGACGGCGACGAAGCCACCGTGGTTAACGGGGGGCCGTCCAACAACCGGTTTGTCACCACCTATTTTCGCCGAGCATTTAACGTCGCCAATCCGGCCGGTCTGGTGGTCGTCCAGTTGCAGGTTCAGCGCGATGACGGCGTGGCCGTCTACTTGAATGGCGTCGAAGTCTTCCGAAACAACCTGGGGACCGGCGCGGTTCTCTTTGACACCTTCGCCGCAAATGCCGGCGATGACGGACGAGGGTTTCTGGCGGCGGTGCCGATCGATCGGGCGCTGCTCGTCAGCGGCGCCAATGTGCTCGCCGCAGAGATCCACCAGAGTGACGCGACCAGCTCTGACATCACCTTTGACCTGGAGCTGACCGGCAGCCGCGATAATTTTCCTCCGGCCGTGCAGCTCACCAGCCCGGTTTCGGGCAGGGCCTACATCGCGCCTGCGGACATTCCACTGCAGGCGACCGCGACCGACAGCGAGGGGAATCTGGCGGGGATCGAGTTCTATGCGGGAGGCGTGCTGAGAACCAACCTGACAACCAGCCCTTTTGCCGGCACCTGGAGCGGAGTTCCGATTGGTACCTATTCCGTCTATGCGGTGGGCTACGACGCCTTGGGTGCGCGGGGCACCTCGGCAGTGGCGACCGTGACGGTATCGCCATCCACGCCGCCAACAGTGGTGGCGCGGAGCCCGTTGTCTGGACCGGTCAACTCGCTGCGCCAGCTGGCGGTGACCTTCAGCGAGCCGGTGTCCGGAGTGCGAGCGACGGACCTGTTGATCAACGGTCAGGCGGCTGCCTCGGTGTCGGGCGCAGGCTCGAACTATACATTTGGATTTCCGCAGCCGGCCGACGGGACGGTCACCGTGGCTTGGGATCCGCGGGCGAACATCATCGATTTCGAGCCGACCCCGCGTGCTTTCGACCCGTATGGCGTGGGCGCGCGTTGGCAATACACCCTCGTGGACACGCTGGCTCCCCTGGTGGCGACAATCTTTCCGGCTCCGGGCTCCACGGTGCGCGGCCTGACCGAGATATCGGTCACCTTCAATGAGCCGGTGTCGGGAGTGGACCCGGCGGATCTGCGCGTCAACAACGTGCCGGCCACGGCGGTGGCCGGCAGCGGCGCGGGGCCTTATCGTTTTCAGTGGGCGTCGTCCACCAGTGGTGCGGCCAATGTGAGTTGGAGCAGCGGTCATGGCATTCGGGATCTAGCCTCGGCTCCGAACGCGTTCGCTGGTGGCACTTGGGCCTATACTGTGAATGCCGCGGCGGGCTTTGCTGGGGCGATCTTGATCAATGAGATCATGTACCATCCGGCAACCACGTTGCCGGCGGACGAATGGATCGAGTTGCTCAACCGCGGCACGACGGCGGTGAGCCTGAACGGGTGGGCCTTTACGCGCGGAGTGAATTTCACGTTTCCCGCGGTGACTTTGCCGGCCGGCGGCTTGCTCGTCGTGGCCGCTGATCTCGCGGCGTTTCGGGCGCGTTATCCAGGCGTGACCAATGTCATCGGAGGGTGGACCGGACAGCTGAACAATACCGACGAAGAGATCGAGTTGGAGGATGCCTCGGGCGATCGCGTGGATCTGGTGCACTACCACGACGAAGGCGACTCGGGGTACCGCCGCCGGACCCCGGGGCAGAGTTTTGGGTGGGAGTGGTATGCGGAGCATGACGGCCTGGGCAAGAGTCTCGAGCTTCGTCAGGCCGCGTTGTCGAACGATGCAGACCAAAACTGGATGGCGAGCGTGGTGGCGGAGGGCACCCCAGGTCGGGCGAACTCGACCGCCACGACGGATCTTCCGCCCATGATTCTCAGCGTGACGCATGCGCCGGCCGTGCCGAAGTCGGGCGATCCGATCCGGATCACGGCGCGCCTTGTGGATGAGCTTGCCACCGGGTTGCAGGCGCGGGTCTGGTGGCGAAATGCGAGCACCACCAATCCGCCGGCGTTTGCCGAAGCGCTGATGTTTGACGACGGGCTGAATGGCGACGGCGGCGCGGGCGATGGTGTCTTTGGCGCCGTGCTGCCGCCGCAGGCCGATCGAACCGTCATCGAGTTCTTCGTGGCCGCGACCGATGCGGTGAATCAGTTGCGCTCGTGGCCGGCGGCGGTGGAGTCGTCGGGGGCGCTTTCGCAATCCGCCAATGCCTTGGTCCAGGTCGACAACACGCCGTACGACGGTCGTCAGCCGATCTATCGGGTATTGATGACCGAGGCCGATCGCGTGGCGTTTGCCGGGCAGAACCGGAGCATTGAGTCCCTCGTTAATTGCACGCTGGTGGCGATCGAGGACGGGAAAACCCAGATTCGGTACGGAGCCGGGCTGCGCTATCGCGGTGCCGGCAGCCGTGGATTGAACCCGCCCACCTATCGACTGGATATTCCATCGGATCGTCGTTGGGGCGGCCGGACGGCCCTCAATCTGAACTCGCAGTTCGTTTACACCCAGGTCCTCGGTTCGCAGGTTGCGATCAAGGCGGGTCTGGTGACGGAGTACGCCCGCGCGGTGCAGCTGCGCCTGAACGGGGCCAACCCGGCCAACGCGGGCTCGTCCCAGTTCGGTTCCTATGCGGCCGTGGAGCCCACCGGTGCAGAGTTGATCGCAAATCATTTGCCGGATGACGCGGGAGGAAATGTTTACCGCGCCTCCACGGGCAACCACAGCGCGACATTGGAATACCTCGGCACCAATTCGAATGCCTATGTCACCGCAGGTTATCAGAAGAACTCGAATGGGTCCGAGAATGATTGGAGCGATCTGATTAACCTCACCTTCGCGCTCGATACCGACACGACGCCCGGCAACGAATACGCGGCAGCCGTCCGTCGCAACCTCAACGTCGAGGCCTGGCTTCGGTATTTTGTCGTGGGTTCGTTGATGGCCTATACCGAGACCGCGTTGACCTCCGGTTCGGGTGACGACTACGGCCTCTACCGGGGCGAGGTGGATCCGCGCTTCATCATTCTCGCGCACGACTTTGACACGGTCTTTGGGCAGGCCGGCAGCGCGGGCAGTGTCAGCCAGAGCATTTACGTGGCGGGAGCCGTTCCGACCATGAACCGCTTTCTTCGGCACCCCGCGTTTGAGCCGTTGTTTCACGAGGAATTCCGGCGGCAGCTGGCAACGACGTTCGAAACCAACAGCCTGTTCGCAATGATGGATCTTTACCTGGGCGACTGGGTGCCCGCGCAGACCATTCAGTCGATGAAAAGCTTCACGATGGCGCGCATCGCGAACGTGCTCGGACAATTGCCGCCTGCTCCGGTCAAGGTCACGGCCACCATCGCGGGCGAACCGGCCACGCCGGGTTATGTCAATGCGGCGACGCTGGTCGTCGGCGGCGTGGGCGTCACGCACTATCGCTTTCGCCTGAACGGCGCGGCGTATGGAGCCGAGACGCCGGTGTCGACACCGATTCAGCTCAGCGGCCTGACCAACGGAACCTACACCGTGTCGGTGATCGGCCGGGACGCAGGCGGCAACTGGCAGGCGGAATCTTCGGCGACGATGTCGGTTACCTGGACCGTGCTATCGGGCGTGCGCCCGATCGTCATCAACGAAATCCTCGCGCACAACGTCGGCGCAGTGAACCAAAACGGTGCCTATCCCGACATGGTGGAGCTGTTCAATCCGCGGCCGGCGGCGGTGGATCTGACGGGCTGGCGGCTGACGGACGACTTGAACGAGCCCGCCAGGTTTGTCTTCCCGGCGGGCACGGGGGTGCCGGCGGGCGGCTATCTGGTGCTGAGCGCGGACAATGCCGTCGCGAGTCCGGGGCTGCATCTGGGCTTTGGCCTGGGCCAGGACGGCGATGCTCTCCATCTGCTCGATCCGGCGGGGCGAACGGTTGATTCGATCGAGTTTGGCTTTCAGCTTGCAGATCGATCCATCGGTCGGAATGCGGCGGGGCGTTGGGTGTTAGGCACGCCGACCCTGGGTGCGGGCAACGCGGCGGTGGCGGTCGGCGTGGCGGAGGCGGTCCGGATCAATGAATACCTGGCCAACGGGGCGCCGCCGTTCCTGGAAGATTTTGTCGAGCTCTACAACCCGCAGGCGCTGCCGGTCGATGTCGGCGGACTGTATCTGACGGATCGAGTGGTGGGCCGGCCGGAGCAGCATCGGATTGTTCCCCTGAGCTTCCTCCCCGACTTCGGCTACCGTGCCTTTGTGGCGGACGGAAATGGCGGAGCTGGGACGGACCATCTGAACTTCAAGCTGGATTCCGAGCAGGGCGAGATCGGGTTGCTGGGCCCGGGCGCGAAGGTGCTCGATGTGATCGTGTATGGCCCGCAGCCGCCGGGCATTTCCGAAGGGCGCGCCCCGAACGGCGGCGTGCGGATCGTGGCCCTGAGTTCGCCCACGCCGGGCGCGCCGAATCCGGTGCCGCCGGCTCCGATCGAGCCGCAGTTGGTCAACTTGATTCCGTTGGATGCCACCGTGCAGTGGCGATACGAAGGGACCGGCACCGATTTGGGGACGAGCTGGGCTGCGCCGGGGTTCGATGACAGCGCGTGGCCGTCCGGGCCGCCGGCCTTTGGCTTCGATACGGGAATTCCCGAGCCGCTGCGCACGCCGCTCCAAGTGGTCAACGGCCGGATCACCTTTTATTTCCGCACCCGATTCGCGCTTCCTTCAGGCCTCGAAGTCTCCGGCCTGCAGGCGACGCACTTGACCGATGACGGGGCGGTTTTCTACCTGAACGGCTCGGAAGCGGGGCGCTTCAACATGCCGGCGGCACCGGCCGTGATCAACAACGGCACCCTGGCGCCCAACAGTCATGAGGCGAATGTCTTTGAGACCACGGCGCTGAGCCTGGCCGGGCTGAGCCCGGGCGAGAACGTCATTGCGGTCGAAGTGCACCAGAATACTGCCAACAGCAGCGACATTGTCTTCGGCCTGAGGCTGGACGCGGTGGTGATTACCAACCGCGCCTCGAGCGCCGGAATCAAGTTGAACGAGGTGCTGGCCAACAATCGCAGCGTCACGAACAGCGACGGCACCATCACCGACTGGGTGGAGTTATCCAATCCATCGAGCGGCCCCGTGGATCTGGCGGGCATGAGTTTGACGGATCAAGTGGCCGACAGCCGCCGTTGGGTGTTTCCCGCCGGGAGCATCGTCGCGGCGGGCGGTTATCGTGTCGTGCGCTTCGACGACTCTCTTCCCGCAAGCACCAACGCAACCGATGTTCTCAACACCGGATTCGGGCTGAACGCGTCGGGGGACGAGATCTACCTGTTTAATCGCCCGGTGGACGGCGGCGAGTTGCTGGACTCGTTGGTTTTCGGCGTGCAGGCGCCGGACTTTTCGCTCGGCCGAATTCCGGATGGCGGCACCAACTGGGCCTTGGCTCTGCCGACCCCGGGATCGCGCAATCTCGCGGCGGCGCTCGGGCCGGTCACGCAAATCTTCGTTAACGAGTGGATGGCGGATCCGCTGTCGGGTGAGGATTGGTTTGAGCTCTACAACGGCGCCGGTCAGCCGGCGGCGATCGGTGGACTCTTTCTCACCGACGACCTGAACAACCCGACCAAAAGTCCGATCCCGGCGCTGTCGTTCCTTGGCATCGGGCTGCAGGGTTTTCAGCGCTTCGACGCCGACAACAATCCGGCTGCGGGCGGCGATCATGTGGCGTTCCGGCTCGCGGCTGGCGGCGAATCGATCGCCTTGGCATCCACCAACGGGCTCATCCTCACCTCGGTGACATTTGGCGCGCAGACTCGTGGCGTCGCGGAGGGACGCTTGCCCGACGGCGCGAGTTCGTGGGCGCGCTTTCCAGGCACGGCGAGCCCGGGCAATGCCAACTACGCGCTCCTGCCGAACGTGGTGATCAACGAGGCGTTAACCCACACCGATTCGCCCCTGGAAGACGCGATTGAACTCCACAATCCGAGCAGCCAGGGAGTCGATCTTTCAGGTTGGTTTCTCAGCGACCGCCGGAGTGAACTGCGATTGTTCCAAATTCCCAACGGGACCGTGCTGGGCCCCGGCGGATTCCTCGTGTTTTACGAATACCAATTCAATCCCGATTTCAGCGGGCTGCCGCCGGCCTTCGGATTGAGCTCCGCCTCAGGCGACGAAATCATCTTGTCCCAGGTCAACGAAGCGGGAGCGCTGACGGGCCTCCGGGCCACGGCGGAATTTGGTGCAGCTCGAAACGGCGTCTCTTTCGGCCGGCATTTGACCAGCACGGGCGCAGACTTTACTGCGATGAGCCGTCGGTCGCTCGGGGCTGATTCGGCGCCCACGGTGGATGAGTTTCGCACCGGACGGGGCGCTGCCAATCCGCTCCCGCTGGTGGGGCGGGTGGTGGTCAGCGAGATTCACTATCATCCGGCGCCCGTGAGCGGGGCGGATCGAGAAGTGGACGAGTTTATCGAGCTGGTGAATGTATCTTCACAATCCGTTCCGCTCTTCGACCCGGCCAATCCGGCGAACACTTGGCGGTTGCGCGACGCGGTGGATTATGAGTTTGGACCGGGCGTGACCCTGTCTCCGGGCGGACGGATCGTGGTGGTCGGATTCGATCCCGTGCGCGATCCAGCGGCCTTGGCTGAGTTTCGCCGCCACTATGCGGTAACTGCCTCCGTGTCGGTGGTGGGGCCATGGCGCGGCCGGCTTCAGGACAGCTCTGACAATGTGGAGCTTTATCAGCCTGACATACCCCAATTGGTCGATGGCTTCGTGCCCTACGTGTTGGCGGACAAAGTGCGCTACGCCGATGCTGCGCCGTGGCCACCGCTGGCTGACGGTGCCACCAACGGAGTCGGCTATTCGCTCAACCGGGTCGTGGCCGCGGCGTATGGCAATGAGGCGACAAACTGGGTGGCAGCGGTGCCTACGCCGGGCGGGGCGAACGCAGCAAGTGTGATCAACCCGCCGGTGGTGCAGTCCATTACGCCGCCGCAAAACGTGAATTTCGGGGTGACCGCGACGATGGTGGCCACCGCGATTGGCGCCGGCCCGCTGTCGTATCAGTGGTTTCGGGAGGGCAGTCCGATCTCGGGCGCGACCAACGTTGTGCTCAATCTGGCCAACTTTCAGCCCGCGAACGTCGGGCTTTATTCCATCGTGGTGATGAACTCAGCCGGCTCCGCTTATGCGGTCACGCGCTTGGACGGACGTCAGGCGCCGGTCATCGTGCGTCAACCCGTCGACGTGGGCGCCCCTCAGGGCGGGACCGCCCGACTCAGCGTGGTGGTGGCTGGCACCCCGCCTCTCACCTATCAGTGGCAGAAAAATGGCGTGGATGTGTCCGGCGCGACCGATGCCGTCCTGGTCGTGGCCAATGCGCAGGAATTCAATCAGGGCACCTATCGGGTGGTCGTCGCGAATGCGTTTGGAACCGTGACCAGCGGCGACGCGATTTTGGTGGTGCAGGAGCCGCCCGCCTTCGTCGTGCAGCCGCAAGGGGCCGACCTGATCGTTGGCGGGTCGGTGACGTTGTCCGTCGTGGTAACCGGCGCAACGCCCTTGCGGTTTCAGTGGCAGCGCAACGGGGTTGCGGTGCCCGACGCGACCAATTCGACTCTGGTCCTGTCCGGGGTGCGCTCCATCGACGCGGGATCCTACCGAGTGATCGTTTCCAATTTGGCCGGGACGGTGGTGAGCGAACTCGCGGCGATCACGGTCAGCCTTCCGCCGACCATCAGCATTGTGGCCAGCGACGCGTCGGCGGGCGAGGCTGCGGGCGAATCCGGGGCGTTCACCCTGAACCGGACGGGCAGTCTGGCGGGAGACGTTTTGGTGAACCTGACGTTGGGGGGCAGCGCTGTGGCCGGCACTGACTACCAGACCATTGCCGGACCGATCGTCATCCCGGCCGGGTCGAACGCGGTGGTGGTCCCGGTGCTGCCGCTGAACGATTCCGGCCCTGAGGGAACGGAGTCGGTGGTGGCGACGGTTGTGGGCGGCGCGGGATACGAGTTGGGCAGTCCGCTGACGGCCACGGTGTTGATTTTGGACGATGACAATCGCGCGCCGCAGGTGTCGCTCGTCAGTCCGGCGGCCGGCAGCGTCGTCGGCGCTCCAGCCACGGTGACCATCGCCGCCGATGCGGTGGATCCCGAGGGCGCGTTGGCCCGGGTGGAGTTTTATCTCAACGGCACCAACAAGGTGGGGGAACTGTCGGCGGCGCCGTTCTCCATCACCGTCAGCAATCTACCCGCTGGGGTCTACCAGTTGGTGGCGGTGGCCCACGATGCCTTGGGGGCATTCGGAACCTCGCGTTCCGTGCAATTGATCGTCAATGCGGCGCCCAGCGTCCGCATAAGCAGCCCGGGCAGCGGGGCTGTGTTCGGCGCGCCCGCCTCAATCCCCATCACAGTCTCCGCTTCCGACACCGATGGGAACGTGACCCGGGTCGAGCTCTACGTCGACGGCGTGCTTTTGGCCGGGCTCACTTCCGCTCCGTACGCCTATCTCTGGACGAACGTGGCGGCCGGTTCCTATACCTTGACTGCGCGGGCCGTGGACAATCGCGGCGCGACGAACGCCTCAGTACCGATTGTGATCAGCGTTGTGCCTGTCTTCGCTGATTTGTTTGATCTGCGAGGAAGCATGGGTGGATTCACGAATCGGGTCCGCGGGACGAACACGACCTATACCCGGGAGCCGGGTGAGCCGCGGCACGAGAATCGGGCCGGCACGAAGTCGGCGTGGATCAGCTGGCAGGCGCCGGCCTCCGGCACGGTCAGTTTGGATACGTTCGGCAGTTCGTTCGACACTGTGCTGACCGTTTACACTGGGACGGCCTTGACCAACCTCGTTCGTGTCTCGGGCAATGATGATGCCAATGAATTGATGGTGCAAAGCGCGTTGAGCTTTGCGGCCGTCGCCGACGTGAGCTACCAGATCGCGGTGGACGGCTTTAGCGCCACCGCGGGTGGAACGATTGAACTTCGGATGGAGATGGAGGACCGGCGGCCGCGCATTGTTGCCCAGCCGCAGGGGCTGACCGTGGACCAGGGCGCGAACGCGACGTTTTCGGTGACCGCGTCGGGGGTGGGCCCGTTGAGCTACCGTTGGCGGTTCAATGGCGCGGCCATCAACAACGCGACGAACACCACGTTTACCCGGTCAGCGGCGCAGTCCAGTCATGCCGGGACCTACAGCGTGATCGTCTCCAACGCCTTTGGCACCGTGACCAGTGCGGGCGCCCAGCTGATTGTGAGGGCAGCTCCGGCGATCGCCGCGCAGCCGACGAATGCCTTCGTCGTGCCGGGCGGAACCGCCGTGTTCTCGGTGGTGGCCAGCGGCAGCGGGCCGCTGACTTACCAGTGGCAAAAGGAAGGGGTGAGTCTGGCGGGCGCCACCAACGAAAGCCTGACGTTGGCCGGTGTCAAGCCGTCCGACGAAGGATCCTACGCGGTGGTGGTGAGCAATCCGATTGGCGCGACCCCCAGCCAGCCCGCGGTGTTGCAGGTCCTGGACGGCTTGGTGACCTATGCGCAGGTTGACCTAGTCACGATGAGCAACGTCTGGGCCTACGATCAATCCGGTGTCGATCGAGGCTCAGCGTGGCGTGCGCCGGCGTTCGATGATTCAAGCTGGCCGGCAGGTCCTGGATTGTTTGGTTCTGAAGATTCGGTGCCGTATCCCTACGCGTTCCCCCTCCTGACGCCATTGAATCGTCCGGATCGCGGCGGGCCGATTACGGTCTACTTCCGGACCCGCTTCGCGTTTGCCGGGAGCACCAGCGGCGTGACGCTGGTGTCGGAGAGTCTGGTGGATGATGGGGTCCTCTATTACCTGAACGGGGCCGAGGTCGGCCGCGTGCGCATGTCCGCCAACGCCACCAATTTTTCGTCCCTGGCTCAGGGCGCGACGCCGGAGGGACAGGGTGTTTCCGTGACCTTCCCCGCCAGCGCCCTGGTCCCGGGAGCCAATGTCCTTGCGGCCGAGGTTCATCAAAGTTCCGCGACCAGCACGGATGTGGTTTTCGGAATGGGGTTGCGCGCGTTTATCGCCCGCACCAACGGACCGGCCCTGATCGAGGCCACGCGGACGGTGGAAGGGGGTTTCTCCGTCACCCTGGAGGGATTGCCCGGGCGCAGCTATGCACTCGAAGCGGCTTCGAGCATGGACGGGCCTTGGACCCGGGTCGGGACCTTCCCTGAAATTTCCGGCCGCGCGACTCACGTGGAGGCTATGGTTCCGACCGAGACGCGGTTTTACCGCGGGCGGCTGTTGAGGTAAGATGTTTGCGTGAATCCTAAAACAATGATCGAGGGCCACATGATGTGTGCAAAGAGTCGGGAAACTAATGCGAAGAGGTTGAGCCGTCGCCCGGGTGCGGCGGCGGTGGGTCTGGCTGGGATCCTGGTGGGAGCCCTGGGGCTGGCGGGTTCGGGCCTCGCGGGCGACCGGCTGCAGATTGACACCGCGGCGGGCTATGTGCCGGGCTTGCCGGTTTTGGTCCGGGTGGAATGCCGCGACGAAACGGGGCGGACCGTGCGCGGACTTTGGGATGCGGAAGCCGAACTGGCCGTGACCCAGCCCGGAGTCGTGTTGTCGACCAACCGAGTGCAGATGCGCAACGGGATGGGCAGTGCGCTCGTCAGTTTTGCGGGTGCCAATGGCAATCTCGAGTTGGTGGCGACATTGGGGACCAAGTCAGCGCAGCGGGTCTTGACGGCGTTGAACCCGCAGACGGCGGTCAGCGTGGGCGGCGTCTTGCCGGGCACGGCCACGACCTGGTCCGGGCTGATTCGGGTCACCAATGACGTCATTGTTTCATCCGGACACGTCCTGACCATTCAGCCGGGCACGTGGGTGTTGTTCAACGGCGTGGCTACAGGCACCAACGGCGCAGATCTTCAAATCAACGGCGAGCTGAGGTCGTTAGGCACCGCCGAAGCCCCCGTGATCATGACCTGCGCGACCGAAGGCTTGCGCTGGGGACAGATCCGCCACGCGGGAGCGCGCCCATCCCTTTACACTCACACCATGGTGACCCTGGGTGGTCGAGCCCGTGGCGAGGGGCATACCGGGCAGGCGCCCGTCATTCGTTCGACCAATTCCCGGATCACCTTCCAGGATTGCAGTGTGACCGATCACGCCACGCCCGCGGGGACGCCCGGAAAGATCATGCAGGCCACGGGGTCCGATGTGGTGATGACCAACTGCCTGCTGTCGCGAGCGCGCATGGGCCCCGAGATCGAAGGCACCTCGCTGCAATTCATCGACAGCTACGTCATCGATACCCGAGGGCCCGACGATGCGGACGGCATCTATCTGCATTCCCAGGGCGCGAATCAGGTCATTCACCTGGCGGGAAGCGTCGTCGCGGGTGGCGACGATGATGGCATCGATACGCTGGGCGCGAACATTACGGTGGAGGACTGCATTGTCCGAGGCTGGAAATTTCCCGGGGACGACAGCAAAGGTATTTCGGTTTTTGGCGGCGAATGCCGCTTGTCCCGATCTCTCCTGGTGGACAACACGATTGGGTTGTCCGGAAAAGGCGGTAACAATGAAAACGTGCGGGTCCGGATTGATCGATCCACCATCGTTGGCAATAGCTACGGAATTGCGGTGACCAACAAGAGTGGGACCACGCCGATCATCGATTATCGAATCACCAACTCGATCATCGTCGCGCCAGACCCGGTGTTTACCCAGTATGAACCCGGCGACATCCATATCGACTACAGCCTGGTCGGGGAAGATTGGCCGGGAACGGGCAATCTGACGGGGGAGCCAGGGTTTGTGGACGCCAGCTTGCCTGATCTTCGACTGCGACCTTTTTCACCGTGCATTGACGCTGGCGACCCTTTGTCCGGCCTGGACTCCGATGGGACCCGGGTTGAACTGGGGGCGCTGCCGTTTGTCGCGCCCGCGCCCGAGTTGGTTGGGCCGTTGACTTTCGCCGGGCAACAATTTGGATTCACCCTGAAGGCCTACCCCAACCGGAGTTACGTCCTGGAAATCTCCACCAACGCGGTGTCTTGGGAACGGTGGCGGACAGAAGTTCCGGCGACCGGGGAAATGCGCGTCGAGGACCCGGGGGCGGCCCGGAGTGGTGTTAGGTATTACCGCGCGCGCACGGGTTTATAGGCCTTGGCCGCGGGGTTGGCTGGGGGGAGGCATCGTCTCAGCCCGGCCCTGGAGCGAGAGTTCGTCCCGGGAATGTTGCCCGTTTGTAACTGTTGGTTGCTGTCAGTTCGTTGTTGTGCGTAATTTGCCCCATTCTCAATGCATCTATGAAGTCGTTTGCACGGAAGGTCTTCCGCGCTGCCTCGGCGGCGTCCATTGTTTCAGCTCTCGTGGTCCCGGCGGCTCTCGCTCAGCCGGTCGTCATCAATGAAATCATGTTTCATCCGCTGCAGCCGGCCGTGGGGCCGGAGCCGATCGCGGAGGAGTACATCGAATTGTATAACCGGGCCACGACGAACGTGAGCCTGGCGGGGTGGTCGTTCACCAAGGGAATCACCTTCACCTTTCCGCCCAATGCATTCATCGCGGCGGGCGGCTACGCGGTGGTCGCCGCCAATACCATCGCCTTGGACAACCGATATCCGTTTGTCGACAACATGTACGGCAACTGGGTCGGCTCCCTCGCCGACAGCGCCGAGACGATCGAACTGCAGAATGCCGCCGGCCTGACCATCGACAAGGTCAGCTATGCTGACGATGGCGACTGGGGGATTCGCCGACGCAGTCCCAACCTGGGTGGCATTCGCGGATGGATCTGGACTTCGGCGGCGGATGGGCTGGGGCGTTCCATGGAACGAAGGAATCCAGCGCTGACGGGCGATTCCGGCCAGAACTGGCTGCCCAGCACGGGCGATGGCACGCCGAGCCTGCCTAACGACGCGCTGTCGACCGACATCCCGCCCATGGTGCTCGGAGTGACTCACCAGCCGCTCGTGCCCAAGTCCACCGACGCCGTGACCGTCTCGGCCCGGATCCTGGATGAACTTTCCACCGGATTGGTGGTCAATTTGCTGTTTCGAACCAACCTGACCGCGACGCCAGGGGAGTTCGCGACGACGGCCATGTTCGATGATGGACAGCACGGGGATGGTGTGGCGGGGGATCGGATCTACGGCGTGATCCTGCCGGCGATGCCGAACAACACCCTGATTGAATTCTATGTGCGGGCCGCGGATCGCGGGGGCAACGTCCGGACCTGGCCCGCGCCGGCTTACGAGGCGACCGACCTGGGCGGTGCGGTTCTGGGGCAGCAGGCCAACGCAATGTTTCAGGTCGACGACACGGTGTATCCGCTGTTGGAGCCGCTCTACAAGCTGATCATTACCCCGGCGCAACAGACCGCGTTGCAGACCATCTTCAACAACCCGGGCAGCGACGCCGAGGTCAACGCAACGATTTTGATGCTCGACGGGACCGGCACGGAATGTCGCTACCTCTGCGGAGTCCGCAATCGCGGCAACGGCAGCCGGAGCGGCACGCCTCACAATCACCGGTTGAATTTTCTTTCCGATCAACCGTGGCGCGGGGTGACGGGCCTGAACGTCAACGCGCGGGTTGTCCCGGCTCAGGTCGCCGGATCCCAGCTGGCCCAGCGGGCGGGTGCGGCCGGGGCCAACGTTCACTTCGCGCGCCTGCTGGTGAACAACGCGGACAGTCTGGGCGGACGGCCGCCAGACGGCCTGTATGCCGCCAATGAAACCAAGGACGGCGATTGGTCGGATCGCATTTTCCCGGACAATGGTGGCGGCAATGTTTACCTGGTGCAGCGCAACATCCAGCCGCCGAATTTTAACTACCGCGGCACCGCGGCCTCCGCCTACAAGAACACTTACTTCAAGCAGAGCAATGTCCCGGCCGACGACTGGTCCGACCTGATCGCCATGCTCGAGGTGATGGGCGAGGATCGCACGGCCCTCTTTACCATGGAACGGGCCCGCAGCGTCATCGATGTGGAGCAGTGGCTTTTGCACCTGGCCGTAATGAGCATGTTCGGCAACAACGAGTCGGGCGTGAACACCGGAAACAACGACGACTACTATTTCTACAGCCGGACCCCCGATCGGCTGTTCCAGATGATCTATCACGATCTCGACACCGTGCTCGGCCTCGGCGGAGCCAAGTCGGCCAACGACGGCATCTTCGGCGCCACGCAGTGTTGCATCTCGGGTGACAGCGAAGGCATCGGGAATGCGATGAACTTCTTCATGCACCATCCGGAGGTGGAGCCACTCTATTACCGGACCTTGCAGGACCTGATTGACGGGCCATTTTCCGCCAGCCAATTCAACTCGGCGGTTGATACGCTGTTCGCGAAGTATCCCTCACTCGCGTCGACGGCGAACACGATCAAGAATTACATGGCGAACCGCCGCACAACGGTGCAGGGGATCATCAATGGGCTCGTGCCACCCTCCGCCAAGCCGTCGCTGGCGACCATTGCCGGCGCACCCCGCGCCGTGACGGCGCTGACGGGCGCCACGTTGACGATCGGTGGCGATGGTGTGACCCACTATCGGTTTCGTCTGAACAACGGGGCCTACGGCGCGGAGACGCCCGTGGGCACGCCGATCATCCTGAGCGGTCTGGCCAACGGGAGCTCGAATGTGGTCCGGGTGATCGGGAAGAACGCCAGCAACGTGTGGCAGGGCACCAATGCGCCGACGATTGCATCCTGGGTGGTCAACACGGCCTGGCCCGGAGTGCGGCTGAACGAAGTGCTCGCCCGCAACGATTCAGCGGTGGCCCATGAAGGCACCTTCCCGGACATCGTCGAGTTGTACAACGAAAGCGCCTCGACCATCAACCTGGCGGGCTTCCGCCTAACCGACGACCTTGTTAACTCCAACAAGTTCGTGCTTCCGGCCGGCACCCAGTTGGCGCCCGGCGCTTACCTGATTCTTTACGCGGACAACGCGGCGGGAACGTCCGGCCTTCATCTTGGGTTCGCGCTGGGCCAGCATGGCGACTCGATCTACCTGCTGCAGCCGGCGGCAGCCGGCGGGGCGTTGGTCGACTCGGTTCAGTTTGGGTTGCAGATCTCGAACCGATCGATCGGGCGCTATGGCAACAGCGGCGATTGGCTCCTGTCCGTCCCGACCCCGGGCGCCGTCAATCAAGTGCAGGCCCTGGGCAGTTCCGCCGGCCTTCGCCTGAATGAATGGTTTGCCGCGAGCGAGCCGCCGCTGACCGAGGACTACATCGAAGTCTACAATCCGGCGGCGTTGCCTGTGGCGATCGGCGATCATTATCTGAGCGATCAACCGCTCGGGCGCCCCGCGCAGCACCGGATCGCTCCGCTCAGCTTTTTGGACGCCGGCGAATTCTTCCCGTTCGTGGCCGACGGTCAGGCTGGCGCGGGTGCGGAGCATCTCAACTTCCGCCTGACCGCCTGGGTCGGCAGCATCGGGTTGTATACCCCCTCTCTTCGGGAACTGGATTTCGCCCTCTACACTCCGCAAAGCGCGGGCGTTTCGATGGGACGTTGCCCGGACGGTGGCGTGACCAACCTGGCGATGACGCTGCGGACTCCCGGCGCCCCGAATTACTGCCCAACACCGCCGCCGCCTGCGCCGCCGCCGGTCATCGTGAATTTGCTGCCGCTGACCAACTCATGGCGCTACTTCACCAATGGGGTCGAGCCGGCGCCAAACTGGACATCGCCAGCCTTTGATGACTCGGGCTGGAATGGCCAGGGGCCGGGATTGCTCGGGCGCATGCGCACGACAGCCGGGGCCTTCCTGCCCGAGCCGATTCTGACGCCGATCGGCGTGCCGACTTCGGGTGCAGGCAAGATCACGTATCACTTCCGCACGCACCTCACCGTGACCTCCCTGGCGAACCTCACCAGCTTGCAGATCTCCAATGTGGTGGATGACGGTGCCATCTTTTACATCAACGGGGTTGAGGTCGGCCGATACAACATGCCCGCCGGCCCCGTGACCACGAACACTCCGGGCACCAGCGTCACGGATGCAATCTGGGTCAATGGCGTCACCGGCTTAAGCGTCACCAACCTCCACGTCGGCGACAATGTGCTGGCGGCCGAAGTTCACAATTCAACCCCCACCAGCGGCGACATCATCTTTGGCCTCCGCCTCGATGGCCTGATCGTGACCAATATTCCGGCCGCCGGCAGCCTGGTCATCAACGAGGTCATGGCGGACAACCGCGGCGGGGTCGTGGTGGACGGACGAACTCCCGACTGGATCGAGTTCTACAATCCGGGCACGTCCTCGATTGATTTGGGCGGCATGAGCCTGAGCGATCGGGCGGATGATCCCGCGGCCCGCTGGGTGATTCCGGCCGGCTCGGTGGTGCCGGCGGGTGGCTATTTGGTCATCTATGCGGACGCGGACATTCCAGCTTCCGCCAACAACACCGGGTTTGGTTTGAACGCCAAGGGCGGCGCCGTTTACCTGTTTAACCGGGCGCCGCGGCAGAATGAGATCTTCGACTTCCTCGAATACGGTTTGCAGACGGGGGATCAATCGCTGGCCCGCGTCCCCTCGGGCAGCGCGAATTGGGTGCTGGCCCTGCCGACGCCCGGACTGAACAATGTGGCGGCGGATCTCGGCAGCGCCACGGCGCTCCGGGTGAACGAATGGATGGCGGATCCGTCGTCCGGCAACGACTGGTTCGAGCTCTACAATCCGGGGACTCGCGCGGTCGCCCTGGCAGGGTTGCGTCTGACCGACACCTTTGGCGATCCCAACCCCTATCGGATTCCGCCGCTCTCGTTCATCGGCGTGGGCTCGAATGCATTCGTCCGGTTCGAAGCCGACAATCCGTCCACGCCCTCCGGCCCCGAGCACGTGAACTTCAAGCTCGGCAAGGACGGCGATTCGATCTACCTCCTGGCGGCCAACAACGGGCCCCAGATCGACGCCATCACTTTCGGTCCCCAAGTGCTCGACGTGGCTCAAGGCCGGTTGCCCGATGGTGCCGCGACGATCGCGCCGTTTCCTCTGTCGCCTTCACCTGAGGAAAGCAACTTCGTGCCGCTCACCAACGTCGTGGTGAGCGAGGTGCTGAGTCATACCGACCTGCCGTTGGAGGATGCGATTGAGTTGCGCAATACGACCGCCGTGCCGATCGATCTGTCGGGCTGGTGGCTGAGCGATTCGAAGGAGAACCTGCGGAAGTTCCAACTTCCCGCCGGAACCACCTTGCCGGCCTCGGGCTACAAGGTTTTCTACGAGCAACAGTTCAACAACGACCTTAACGCGGCCGCGTTTTCGTTAAGCTCGGCCGACGGCGATCAGGTTTACCTGTCGCAAACGATCGGTGGCCAGCTCACCGGCTATCGGGCCGTCGCCAGGTTTGGTCCGGCGGCCAACGGCGTGTCGTTCGGTCGTTACGTGAACAGTGCCGGCAATGTCGACTATGCCCCGCTGAGCGCGTTGACCTTCGGCACCTCGGTGACCGCGCAGAGTCCGCCCAGCCAGATCACCGTCTTCCGGACGGGAGCCGGTGCGGCCAATGCCTATCCGAAGGTCGGGCCCATCATCATCAGTGAAATCATGTATCACCCGCCGGATGATGGCACCAACGACAATGTGATTGAGGAGTTTGTTGAGCTGCGCAACATCGGTGGCGAGATCGTGCCGCTCTATGATCCGGCCTTCCCCACCAACGGCTGGCGTCTTCGGGACGCGGTCAGCTTCGAGTTCAAGGCGACCCATTCGATCCCGCCGGGTGGCCATGTCCTGGTGGTGAGCTTCGATCCGGCGACCAATGTTTCCGCGCGCGCCTTGTTCCAGGCGCGATATGGGACGAACTCGGTGCTCGTGGGGCCTTACGACGGCAAGCTCGACAACAGCGCGGAGAGCGTCGAGTTGGTCCGGCCCGATGCTCCGCAGGTGGCCCCGTCGCCGGATGCCGGCAAGGTGCCGTTCCTTCTCGTGGAAAAGGTGGTCTACTCAGACCATAACCCGTGGCCGACCAATGCGGATGGCCGGGGCATGTCGCTGCAACGGCTCAGCGCCACGGGCTACGCCAACGATCCCACCAACTGGATCGCGGCGGTGCCGACGCCAGGGCCTTCGGGTGCGGGCGGCGACGCGGACTTCGACGGAATGCCTGACGCATGGGAACAGGCCAATGGCTTCAACCCGTACGACCCGGCTGATGCCTTGCAGGATGCCGACGGCGACGGCTTGAACAACCGCGGCGAGTATCTCGCCGGAACCAATCCTCGCGATGGCGCGAGCAGCCTGCGGTTGACCGCAACGCGAGATCCTGGCGCGGTCTCGCTTCAATTCAATGTGGTGGCCGGGCGCACCTATTCGGTGCTCTACTCCGACACGCTTCCGGGCGCCTGGTTGCGCCTGCAGGATTTGCCGGTCCAGCCCTCCTCCAGCCCGGTGACGATCCTCGATCCCCTCAGCCCCGCGCGAGGTCAACGCTTCTACCGCATCATCACCCCGGCCGCACCCTGATTCTCAACCGTAAACCAAAACTCCGATGAAAGTGACTCGAATGGCTTCGATGCTTCCTCTGAAAACCCAGTCCCTGCTCGCCTTGATGTTGGCCTCCACGGCGGGCGCTCAAGCTCAAGTGTTCACCGTTCACGTGGGCCCGCCCACACCTCCTCCTGCTGTGCTGGTGCAACCTTCGGACGTCTGGCACTACCGCAAGGGCACCAATGCCCCCACTTCAGGCTGGCAAACGGTGACGGATGCCGAACTGGACGCCACTTGGGCCTCCGGGCCTGGTGGCATCGGTTATTCCACCGACACACCCAATGAGGTGACCCAGTGTCCGACAATCGTGGGCGACATGTTCAACGGCTACACAACCCTGTACATGCGCCGCACGTTCGAGGTCGCTGGAACCATCGATCCGGCGGCCGAATTGGTGCTGACCGTGGATTACGATGACGGCTTCGTGGCCTATCTCGACGGAGTTGAATTGACGCGCGATCGGGCGCGGACCGCGGTCGGTGTGGAGCCGGCGTTCAACAGCACCTCAAGTTCAAACCATGAGTCGTCGCGCGGCACTTCAACGCCCGTCAATCCGCCGACGCGGATCCCGCTCGGTGCGGTCGGGAGTCGACTGGCGCCCGGTCCGCACGTCCTGGCCATCCTGGGCTTGAACGGCGCGCTGAACAGCAGCGATTTCGTGATGATCGCGGAGTTGAAGTTTGAGGCGGGAACCAGTGTCACCGCCGGCCCGCTCTCGGCCTTGGTCCGGGCCGGCTCCGTCCTCCTCTCCGGCACCAACACGATCCCCGGCTCAACCCGGGTCACCGTGAATGGCACGGACGCGACCTTCGATGCCGCCACGGGGACGTGGTCACGGGAGCAGGCTTTAGTTCCAGGTTGCAATCGTCTGATCGTGGAGGCGGCGGATGCCGGCGGCGCCGTTCGCTTCAGCACCAATCAGCTGGTGGTTTCCGAAATCACCACCACCACCTTGTCCAGCCTCGAGCTGGAAACCACGCTGACGCCGGCCATGGGCGTGATTCACGTGCCCGCCACCCTGACGGTCCCGTCGGGCGGCCACCTGACCATTCAAGCCGGGTCCACGCTCCTGCTGGCACCGGGCGCGAGCCTGGTGGCGGGACCGGGCGCGCGGTTGGAAATCGCCGGAACGGCGGCCCTCCCGGTTTGCATTCTTCCGCCCGACGGATTGACGATGTGGGGTGAGCTGGCTGCGGACGGCGCGGACTCGTTTCTCACCATTCGTCACCTGGAGTCGGTCGGCGGCGCGGTCAAGGGCCGGAATGGAGCGACCTGTCTGCTCGAAGATTCCTATTTCCACGACTACAAGAATGGATCGGTGCCGATCGGGGGATGCACCTCGGCCCACTCAATGACGGTCCTCCGATGCCATTTCCGGGTCTATCACGAGACGCTCTGGCAAAACACGCTGATGCGAATCGAAGACTGCCTGTTCGAGCTGGCCAACAACCCGAGCAGCGACGCGCTGGATTTTGACGGTGCCGTGGTCGGATCGGTGCTTCGCAATTGCACGTTCCGGCACGGGCCGCAGTCGAACACGGACGCGGTGGACATCGGGCCGACAACATCCGGCAGCGGCTCCACCAACACCCTGATCGAAAACTGCCTGATGTTTGATTTCCCGAACGACAAGGGCGTGTCGATTGGCGAGGGCTGCTACGGAGTGGTCGTCCGAAACTGCATGATGTATGGCAATGATTCCGGCGTGGCGGTGAAGGATTCGCCCGGTGGCAAGCCGCCGTGCACGGCCATCGTTTACAACTGCACCATCGTCAACAACGACTTCGGTTTTCGCTGTTACAACAAGTCCAATCCCAGCTCCCTGACCGATGGCGGCCAGATTACGAATTCCTACAACAACATCCTCTGGGGCAATCGCGAGACGATCTCGCTCTTGAACGGCGCCACCCTGGAGGCGGACCATTCGGATCTGGGCCTGACCAATATTCCCGGGCCCGGAAATTTCGATGCCGACCCGCTGTTTGTGAACGCAGCGGCGCGCGACTATCGGTTGACTTCGGCGTCGCCGTGCATCGGAAGCGGACGCGACGGAGCCACGCTCGGGGCCAAGTTTCCGGTCGGAGCGCGAATGGTGCCGAGCCATCCCACGATCGAGACCATGGCCTTGGAAAACACCACGGTGAAGGTGGGCTTCTGGGTCGACTCGGAGCGTGATTACACCCTCCAAGTGAGCGATGCGGCGACCGGAGGCTCCTGGACCAAGGTATCCGACGTTTACCACCAGATGGTTCCCCGCCGAGTCGAGATCTCTCATCCGGCCTCCGGCACTCAACGCTTCTATCGACTGGTGTCACCGGTCCAGCCCTGATTCAGCTCAAGAGCCCATTGCGCTGAAGCGCAAATCTTCGGCTGCGGGCATCGGCGCCTCCAGGCTTCGCCTAGGGTCGCCGGTGCCCGTGCCATTTTGGCCCGGCGTATCCCTTGACGTGATGGCGCCCGGGCCAAATTTGAGGCGTCCCCGCTTAACTTCGCCACGGTTTTGTCCGTTAATGAAGGGAGTCGATTGCTTAAACTATGGACGCGACAGGTGCGGGCGACAGGGCGGGTGATGGTCTGACCATTGACCGCGCTGCATTGGGGCGCCGGAAGAAGACGGTGATGATCATCGATGATTCGGCCGATATCCGGATGATCATCAACGAGACGCTTAACCTGTACGGGTTCGCCACAGTGGTCGCGTCCGACGGCTTGAGCGGCCTGAAACTCGCGGCGGAACATTTGCCCGACCTCATCATCTGCGACATCAACATGCCGGTGATGGACGGATTCCAGACGCTGGAAGCCATGCGGGCCCAGGAGATCACGAGCACCATTCCGTTCGTTTTTCTCTCCGGAGCCACTGACCGGGTCAATGTGCGGAAGGGAATGGAACTGGGGGCCGACGATTACCTCACCAAGCCTTTCTCGCCGAAGGAACTGACAGCGGCGGTCAACGCCCGCCTCGACAAACACGCCCGGTTGCAGACCGTTTCGGACCGAAAGCTTGAGGAATTGCGGGGCAACATCACCCTCGCGCTCCCGCACGAACTGCGGACCCCGCTGAACGGCATCATGGGGCTGGCCCATATGATGATGGAAGACTACCAGACCATGCCGCCGGACGAGGTGCTGGAGTCATCGCGTTTCATCTACGACTCTGCCTGCCGCCTGCATCGTCTGATCGAGAATTTTCTCGTCTACTCCCAAATCGAATTGCTCGCCAGCGAAGGCAAAGGCATCGAACTGCCGGGCAGCATCAGTCCCGTCGCGGTGTCAACGCTGATTCCCGAGGTGACGCGGCGGGTGGCCGCTCGCCACCGGCGGGAGGGCGATCTCCTGCTCAAACTCGAGCCGGCCAGCGTGCTGGTGCCGGAGGAAAACTTCGTGAAGATCGTGGAGGAACTGACGGACAACGCCTTCAAGTTCTCGGAGCCGGGCAAGCCCGTTCTGGTGGCGACAACGGCGGAGGAGGGCAGCTTGGAACTCGTCATTGCCGACAAGGGCAGGGGTTTGACCGCGGATCTAGTGGCCCGCATTGGTCCTCACATGCAATTCGAACGAAGAACGTTCGAACAGCAAGGCGCCGGCCTGGGACTTTTCATTGCCAAACGGCTAACCGAATTGCTCGGTGGCCAGATCCTGTTCGAGGGCATTCCCGCGCAGGGGACTTCCGTCAAATTACGTTTCCCGCTGCCCGGGGTGTGATTCGACCGGCAGCCCTCGCAAAACGATCAAGCAAACGGCTGCTGGCCAACTGAATCGTTCCGGCTTCGCCCCGCCTCGCTGCCCCATCGTTCTCCAATCTTCAAACCATCGACCCAATGCTGTAAGCCTTGGTCCCAGAATCCGGAAATGATCCTGTCAGGCTGCGCGCACGGCAAGGCACGGGACGATGCGGGCGACGATGATGACGCGGGATCGTCTGGACCGCGTAGTCCGAAGTATCCCGGGGCGCCGGGGTTCACCTCATTGACTTGGAGAACTTCGGTCCCTAGGCTCCGCCACAGTTGTGTATCGTGCCAACTCGCCAGTGAGCGATGGCCTCCTCCGGAACGCGCGGTGACCTGCAAGTCCCCGCCAAGAGACACGCTGAAGACGTATATGATGCCAAATTCCCTTCGGACATGGGTGGTCCTCGCATGGTTGGTCGGCCTCGTTTCTCCCGGATTGCGGGCGGCCGATTTGGTTTGGACCAACGCCGCGGGTGGCAGTTGGAGCACGCCGGTCAACTGGTCGCCCAATCAGGTCCCCGGGGCCAACGACAACGCCTTCATCACCAATCAAGGAACCTTTACCGTCACCATCGCGGCGGATGCCAATGTGAACAGCATCGCGGTCGGCGGCAGTAATGGCGCGCAAACGCTGGCGCTCGCGGGCGGGACATTCGTCATCGGTTCGACGGGAACGATTGGTCCGAGGGGAATTCTGGCGTTTTCGGCCGGAACCCTCGGCGGCGCCGGGGATGTTACCGTGAACGGCACCTTGAACTGGTTGGCTGGGATCATGGGCGGGACAGGCCGGACCATTGTGGCCAATGGCGGCGTAGCCAGTCTCACCACCGGCGGCATCAAAGGCCTGAATCGCACGCTGGAGAACGCGGGGACGATCACCTACAGCGGCACTGTCCTGGCTTTCGGCTACACGGCGGCGATCGCCGGGGTTATCAACAATCTCGCCGGAGGCACCTTCAACGTGACGGGCGACGGAGATCTGAACCAAAGCTCTGCGGCGGCCCATGCCTTCAACAACAGCGGCACGTTCACCAAGAGCGGGTCCGGCACCGTCACCGACATTTCGAACGTCGCTTTCAACAACTCCGGCGTCGTTCAAGTCAACGCCGGAACCTTGAATTTGAATTTCAACGGTAACAATGCCGGGGCGTGGACCAACGCGACGGGCGCCACCCTGAACCTCCTCGGAAACTTTACCCAGGCCGCTGGTGGCAGCCTCGGCGGGGCTGGCGCGATCAATTTCCCAGGCGGAACGCACAGTATCGCGGGCACCTTCCTGCCCGGAGGAAACGTCGTCATCAGCGGCGCGACGGTGAACCTGGTCACGTCGCAAAGTGTCCCGAATCTGATCTTTTCCGGAGGCACCCTGGCTGGCGCGGGTGACCTGACGATTGTCAGCAATCTGACGTGGTCTGCCGGCATCATGGCGGGAACGGGCCGGACCCTGCTGGGCAGCGCGGCGATCGGGGCCTTGACCACGGCCGGAATCAAAGGCCTCAATCGGGTGCTCGAAAATTCCGGGACGATCAACTATTCCGGCACCGTGCTGGCCTTCGGCTATACCGCCGCCGTGGCGGGCACGATCAACAATCTCGCCGGCGCCGTGTTCAACGTGACGGGAGAAGGGGATCTCAACCAAAGTTCGACGGCCGCCCACGCGTTCAACAATTCCGGCACCTTCAACAAGAGTGGGGCAGGAACGACCACGGATTTCACCGGCGTGGCCTTCAACAACAGCGGCACGGCGCGGGTGACGTCAGGCACGGTGACGCTTGCTTCGAGCGGCAGCAACAGCGGCCAGCTCGAAATCCTGGCTGGCGGTACCCTGAATCTATCCGGGAATTTCAACAACCTTGCCGCGGGCTCAATCTCGGGCGCCGGCAATCTCGCCTTGCCCAGTGGCACGCACAATCTCCTCGGACCCGTGCTCACGACGGGTGCAGTCAGCGCCAGTGGCGCAACGATCAACGTCAGCGCGCCGCAGAGCTTCGCCAATCTGGCTTTGTCCGGCGGCAATCTGCAGGGCAGTGGAGATGTCACGGTAACGGGGGCATTCAACTGGAGCGTGGGCGTCATGGCACCCGGGGCACGCACCATCGTGGCGCCCGGGGCAATCGCGACCTTGAGCGGTTCCGCCACCAAGGGGCTCAATCGCACGCTGGACAACTCCGGGACGCTGACCTACAGCGGCAACGCCCTGACCTTCGGCTACACCGTGGCGGCCCCCGGAATCATCAACAATCTCCCCGGCGGCACTTTCACCGTGACGGCCGACGGCGACTTCAGCCAGAGCTCGAGCGGCGCGCATGCCTTCAACAACAGCGGCACCTTCAACAAATCCGGCGCCGGCACCGACACGGACTTTACCGGGGTGGCGTTCCACAATACCGGGACGGTGAATCTGACGTCGGGCACCTTGAGTTTTAACTCGGGTGGCAGCAACACGGGCTCATTGACGGTTCCCGCCGGCGCGGCCCTGAATCTCGGGGGCACCTTCGTTCACGCCGCGGGCAGCACTCTGGCTGGAGCTGGCGTCATCAATTTCACCGGTGGCACGCACAATTTTCTCGGTCAGTTTCTGCCCACCGGCACGGTCAATTTCACGGGCGGCAACGTGACCATCGCGAACACCATGCCGGCGATCACGGCGGTGGTGTCCGGGGCAACGCTGACCCTGAATGCGCCGCAGGCCTTGATCAGCCTGACCTTTTCTGGCGGCACGCTCCAGGGCAGTGGCGACGTGACCATCACGGGCGCGTTCAATTGGAGCGTGGGCGTGATGATGAACGGGGCCCGGACCATCCTGGCCCCGGGAGCAACGGCGACCTGGAGTGGGCCCGCCACCAAGGGCTTGAATCGGACGGTGGAAAACTCGGGCACGATCGTCTACAGCGGAACCGCGTTGACCTTTGGTTACACGGCGGCTGTCCCCGGCGTCATCAATAATCTGCCTGGCGGCGTGTTCAGTGTGACGGCCGACGGCGATTTTAGTCAGAGCTCGACCGCTGCCCACGCGTTCAACAACCGCGGCACGTTCAACAAGGCGGGCCCTGGCACGGACACCGACTTCACCGGGGTCCAGTTCCAGAACACCGGGACGGTCAACCTGACGTCAGGCGCCTTGAGCTTCAACTCCGGGGGCGGCAACACGACGGCACTGACGGTGCCGGCCGGGACGGCGCTGAATCTGGGCGGGACATTTGTCCATGCGGCCGGGAGCACGCTGGGTGGTGGCGGAACGATTAATTTCGTGAACGGCTCGCACAATTTTCTCGGGCAGTTTTCGCCCGCTGGCACCGTGAACTTTATTGGAGGCGTTGTGACCATCGGCAATACGATGCCGACGGTCGCGGCGGCGTTATCGGGCGCGACGTTGACTTTTAATGCGCCACAGACTCTGACGAGCCTGACGTTCTCCGGCGGCACGTTGCAGGGCAGTGGCGACGTGACCATCACTGGCACGCTGAATTGGAGCGTGGGCGTGATGATGGCCGGGGCGAAAACCATCGTGGCTTCCGGCGCAACGGCGAGTTGGACTGGCGCGGCGACCAAGGGCCTGAATCGGACGGTGGAGAACTCGGGGACGATCACTTACAGCGGAACGGCTTTGACCTTTGGTTACACGGTGGCTGCGGCCGGCATCATCAATAATCTGGCCGGCGGCACCTTCAACGTTCCGGGCGACGGAGATTTCAGTCAGAGTTCGTCTGCGGCACACGCCTTCAACAACGGCGGAACCTTCAATAGATCCGGAGTGAGCACGGATACGGATTTCACTGGAGTGCTTTTTCACAACACGGGCACGGTGAACCTGACCTCGGGTGCGCTGAGCTTCAATTCGGGAGGCAGCAACACCAGCGCGCTGACCGTGCCGGCGGGCGCGACGTTGAATCTGGGCGGGACGTTTGTTCACGCGGCCGGCAGTACCGTGGGCGGAGCTGGAACCATCAATTTCAACTCCGGCACGCACAATTTTCTCGGCCAATTCCTCCCGGCCGGCACGGTCAATTTTCTTGGCGGCAACGTGACCATCGCCAATGCGATGCCGCCGGTGGCGGCATCGTTGTCGGGCGCGACGCTGACCCTCAATGCGCCACAGAGTCTGACGAGCCTCAACTTTTCGGGCGGCACGCTGCAGGGCAGTGGCGACGTGACCGTCGCCGGCACGTTCAACTGGAGCGTGGGCGTGATGATGGCCGGGGCCAGGACGATCGTGGCTCCGGGCGCCGTCGCGACGTTGAGCGGGCCGGCGACGAAGGGCCTGAATCGAACTTTGCAGAACTCCGGGACGCTCACTTACAGCGGATCCGCTTTGACCTTCGGCTATACGGTGGCGGTGCCCGGTATCATCGATAACTTGTCCGGCGGCGTGTTCAACGTCACGGCCGACGGAGACTTCAATCAAGGTTCGATTGCCGCCCACGCCATTAACAATGGTGGCACGTTCAATAAACTGGGCGCGGGCACGAGCACGGAGTTTGCCGGGGTTGCGTTCAACAACACCGGGTTGGTCAACGTCGCGGCGGGGACCTTGCAGCCCGCCGGCCTCGCCTTGCCCGGCCCCGCCGCGCTGCAATCCCAGCCCGGGGCCACGCTGCGCCTGTCGTCCGGCAACTTGTCGGGCACGACCACCAACGCGACGGGGTGGGCGGCCTCTGGACGCTTGCTGTTCGACGGAGGCGGATCGCGTCAGCTGGAAATCATGGGGCGCGATCTGGGAAATGTTCCGGCTGGCTACACGAACAACTTTGCCTATGGCACGCTCCAGTTGGCGGCCGGCGTCGTGCTCACGTTGGTGAACACGTCCGACAATGCGCCGGGGCCAGAGGCGCTTTATGTCGACACCGTCATTGTCCCGGCGGGCGCCACCTTCAATCTCGCCGGCCTGCCCGTCTACGCGCGAAACACCCAGATCAGCGGGTTGGTGACCAATGGCACGATCTCCGGTGCCGGGGAGCAGTTTGCTGATCTAAATGTGGAAACGATCGGCGCGCCAGGCACGGCCTCGATCGGCGAGTTCATCCGGGTGAATTGGACGGTGCGCAATACCACCAACGCTTCCGCGCCGACGCCCGTCGCCTCCTGGCAGGATCGCATCGTGTTGTCCACCGATGCATCCGCCGGCAACGGCGACGATCGAACGCTGGGGACGATCCAGCACGACGGCGTGATCGCCGTGGGAGCGGCCTATTCCACCAACGCAACCGTGGCGCTGCCTGCCAATCTGGGCGGAAATCTTTACCTGTTCGTCATCACGGATTCCGGCAATGCGGTGTACGAGTCTGGTTTTGAAACGAACAACAGTTCGGGCGCACGGCCGATCGTGGTGACCATCCCCGACTTGACGCTCACCAACGTGTCCATGCTCGCGGCAGGCACCGCCGGCGGAACAATCCCGGTGACTTGGACGGTCACCAATCTGGGGCCGGGTATCGCCACGGCGGATTGGTCGGATCGAATCTATCTGTCGACCAATGCGACGCTGGACGCGGCGGACGTGCTGATCGGCTCGGAGTCCACTGCGGCACTTACGCCCCTCGATTCCGGTGCCTCCTACACGCGCTCACGTAACGTGACGATTCCCCCCAATTTCATTGGCCTGAACTATGTGCTGATCGTGGCCGACGGAACCGGCAACCAGCTGGAAACAAGCGAGGCAAACAATCTTGCGGCGGTGCCCATTGAGATCAACGCCTCTGATCTCCAAGTCTCGGGACTGGAGGTCTCGCCCGCCGCGCTCCAGTCGGGACAGCAGATCGTCGTGCGCTGGCTGGATACGAATTCCGGCGCCGGACCCGCCCGCGGCCCTTGGAGTGATAATCTCGTCGTGAGCAATCTGACCACCGGTGCAAAACTGGTGGATGCCGCGATCTACTATGATTCGGCGGCCAATGGTGCGGTGAGCAACGGGCAGAGCCGCGCGCGGCAATACGCCTTTCGCCTGCCGGACGGCGCCGCTGGCGCCGGCAGCCTGGTCTTCCGGGTGCGGACCGACATCTACAACGCGGTGCCCGAATTCAATTCCTTGGGCACCGGTGAAAACAACAATCTCACCCTTCTCGCCCAAAGTTCGACGCTCACCTCGTATCCAGATCTGCAGGTGACCAATCTCGTCGTCTCCCCGGCCATCCTGCTGTCGGGGTTGGCCCTTTCCGTCAATTGGGACACTACCAACAGCGGGTCGGGACCGGTGGAGGCGCCATTCTACGAGCGGTTGGTAGCCCGGAATCGGGCCACGGCTGAAACGCTGGTCAATGTGACGTTTCTCTACAATCCTGGGGTCGCGACGAACGGACCGATTGCGGCGGGAGAGGCGCGTCGCCGCGGGTACTCGTTCCCGCTTCCCGGGGGCACGCGTGGGGCCGGGGATTTGGAATTCTCCGTGACCAGCGATATCAACGGCACGCTCTTTGAGCACAACGCGTCCGGGACTGGCGAGAGCAACAATGTTGCTGTCCTGGTTCGAAGCTCTGGTCTGGCGCCGTCCCCGGATCTGGTGGTGACGAATATCGTGGCTCCCGCCACCGGGACGCCAGGGCAGGGCGTGGACGTGAATTGGACCGTGGCCAACCGCGGCAACGCAGGGGCCGTGGGGCCTTGGAGTGAACACGTGTTCCTCGCCGACAACGTTGCGGGCGATAACGCCATCTTCCTGTCTTCATTGCTCAACACCGCCGGCCTGGGCGCGGGCGTGTCCACCTCCCGCACGGCGCGCGTCAACCTGCCGACGTTCGGCGCGGGCAACCGTTTCTTCGTGGTCCGCGTCGATGCAAATGATCAAGTGTTTGAATTGAGCGAAGCCAACAACTCTGCCGTGGACGAACAGTCCATTCTCTTACCAGCCAGCCTCAGCCTTGTTTTGTCGACGCACTCGATTTCGGAGGCGGCCGGTCCGGACGCCGCCCGCGGGACCGTCATTCGCAACTCGGGTCTCGCCGCCGCCCTCGACGTGGCTCTCACCGCCAGCGTCGCGGGGCGTTTGGTCCTGCCCGGCACGGTGACGATTCCTGCCGGCGCCACCTCGGTAAGTTTTCCCATCGGCGCGTTGGACAACGCGCTGGTGGATGGCGATCGGGCCGTTCAAATCAGCGCGGCGGCCAGTGGATACAGCGTGGTAACTAATGGGTTGACCGTGACCGAGGACGATGCCCGCACGCTGGCGCTGCAGGTGATCTCGGCCACCATCGCGGAAAACGCCGGCGCGGTCGCCGCGCTCGGCTACCTGTCGCGCAATGCGGAGACCAACCTGCCTCTGATCGTGGGGCTGGTCAGCGATCAGCCCGGCAAGCTCTCGGTGCCTGCCACAGTCACAATCCCGCCCGGCGACCGCACCGTGGTTTTCCCAGTCAATGCCGTCGACAACAACCTGGTGGACGGCTCCGTACTGGTAAAGGTGCAGGCAACCGCCCCGAACTACAGTCCGGTCGCGACGACGGTGACGGTCACGGACAATGACACCATTGTGCTGTCCGTCACCGTCGCGGATCCGACCGTCACGGAGGGCAGTAGCAGCCCGGCGACGATTGGGACGGTGACGCGTTCCCTGGTCAACGGCCGGGATCTACCGGTGTTGCTGACCACCGTCCCACTCGGACCACTTTCGGTGCCTTCTCGGGTCATCATTCCCGCCAACCAGGCGTCCGTGAATTTCAATCTCAACGCGCCCAATGACAATGTCGCCACCGGTCCGCGCGCCGTCGAGCTCATCGCCAAGGCGCTGAATGATGTCGGTGCGGTGGTGGAATCGAGCGCGGGTGCGGTTTCGATGCAGGTGCTGGACAACGACGGCGCGACCCTGACGCTGACCCTCTCCAGTGCGTTGGTGGCCGAAGGCGCGACGGTAACGGGGCGGGTCGCACGCAACACCGCCACCACGAATCCGCTTCTGGTCGCCCTGGGCAGCAGTGCGCCGGGCGAGGCGGTGTTCCCCGCCTTGGTCACCATTCCTGCCGGCCAGACGTTCGTAAGTTTTAACCTCAGTGGTGCGGTCGATGGGATTACGGACGGCAGCAAGCCGGTGACCATCACCGCATCTGCCGCCGGGTTCAATAGCGGTTCGGCCGGCTTGAGCGTGAGCGATATCGACATGCCCGACCTGCGGTCCGGAAGTCCAAGCGCGCCGGCGAGCGGGCTGACCGATACGCGGATTGCGGTGAGCTGGCAGACAATCAACGACGGGCTGGCGCCAGCCAGTGGCTCGTGGATCGACCGCATCTATATCTCCAAGGATCCGCTGCCCGGTGGCGACACGCTGCTGGCCACCGTGAACTTCAACGGCTCACTCGCCGTGGGCCAGACCTATACCCGGACCCAGTCCGTTTTGTTGCCCTCTCAGCCAGGCAATTGCTGGATCCTGGTCGTGACCGATGAGGCCAACGCGGTGACCGAAGGTTCCGAGCGCAACAACGTGCTTGCCGTGCCCTTGACCATCGTTCCCGCCTATCGGGCGACGGTCTCGACCGAGGTCGACGTCGCGGCCAACGGCACGGCGATTCCGATTCAAGGCCACGCGGTCAATACCGCGGACGGTTCGCCTGCGCGTTTCAAACTGGTCACGACCCGCGTGCGGGTGATGGGATCGCGCCGGGTCATTTCGTCGGTGACCGACGGCAGCGGAAACTTCCAGGCAACGTTCCAGCCGCTGCCCAACGAGGCCGGCTTCTACACGATTGGCGCGGATCATCCGCAAGTGACGGACGATCCCGTGCAGGACCAATTCTCCATCCTCGGCCTGCGGGCGAACCTGGACCGGTTGGATCTAAAGCTCGTTCCGAACCAGCCGTTGAGCGGCTCGGTCGAGGTTCGTAACCTGAGTGAAGTGCCCCTGACCGGACTGACGGCGTCGCCGAACGCTCCCGCCGGCCTGAACGTGCAGCTGAGTTTTCCGGAGCAACTCAGCGGCATGAGCACCGGCGTCTTATCCTACACGATCACGTCAACGATCACCCAGCAGGCGAATGCCACGTTCCTGCTGAACATCAGTTCCGCGGAAGGCGCGAGCCTCGACCTGCCCGGAGCGGCCAGCATCGTGCCACTCCGTCCCCAGTTGGTGGCAACTCCCGCTTTCCTCGCCCGCGGCATGTTGCGCGACACTCAGACGGTGGTGTCGTTTGAAGTGGTGAACAATGGCGGTGCGCCCAGCGGCGATCTCCGCGTCACCTTGCCCCCGATCCCGTGGCTGGCGCTCCTCAGTGAAACGAATGTGCTGTCGCTGACACCCGGGCAGAAGACGACGGTGACCCTGGCGTTGAACCCGCCGGCAAACCTTCCGCTGACGCGCTACGACGGAAATCTCGTTCTGGCCGGGGCGGGCTCAGGGGTGAGTGTGCCATTCCAGTTCCGCGCGCTCTCGGATGCCGTCGGGGACCTGAACGTCTCGGTGACCGACGAATACACGTACTATGTCTCCGACGCGCCCAAGGTGACGAACGCCACGGTGCGGGTCCGGGATGGAATCACCGGCAATGTGGTGGCGGAAGGCCGCACCGGCGCCTCAGGCGAAGTGCTGCTAAACAGCTTGCCGGAGGGAAATTACTCGCTGGAAGTCAGCGCAGCCAAACACACCAGCTTCCGTGGGCCGGTCGTCATCGTGCCCGGGACGACGAATTCGGCGGAAGCCTTCATCTCGCGCCAGACGGTGACCTATCAATGGACGGTGGTGCCGGTGGAGATCCAGGACACCTACCGGGTCCGGCTGGAGTCTGTCTTTGAAACGGAGGTGCCCATTCCGAATGTCATTGTGGAGACACCGCGCATCATGCCGCTCGTGACCGCGGGAAAGGAGACGCATTTCGAGATCAGGCTGCGCAACGAGGGGCTCATCGCCGCCAACGGAGTGCGCTTGAATGTGCCGTCCACTGGCCGGTTTGTCGTTACCCCGCTCGTGGATGAGATCGGGACGATCCCGGCCAAAAGCACGCTGACCATTCCAGTGGCCATCCGGCTGCGCAGTACGCTGCCGTCGTTCGGACCGCTGGCCGCGGAGCGGGCCATGGAGATGGTGTTGGCGGGGGGCGCGGGTGGCGGTGACGGAGACAGTTGCGAACTCGACACGGGTATTCCGTGCGTGCCCAAGATTCCGATCAGCGTTGGCTATTACTACGTGTGCGGCCCCAATAACGTGTTGCAGGTGCGCCCGATTGACCTGACGGCCTTGTGCGGGCCTCCCTCGATTGACGACTGCCTCGAAAAGATTCTGGGCGCCGCGGAGTCCAACCTGACCAAAGGCAACCTGCTCGATGCACCCTGCGACATCCTCGACGCCGTGTTGCAATGCCTCGGCGATGATCTCACGGATTGTGAGAAGGCGCTCATTCTCGCGGCCTGTCAGGGCCTGACCGAAGGTCCCAAGGGTGTCGTCGATGGGCTGGGCGACATCATTGATGGCTGCTTGTGCGATTTCCTCGCGCATCTGTTGGACTGGCTGGACTTCGATTTTCCCGACGTCCAACTGCGCGGTAGCAAATACGGCACGGGCAACTGGACCGCCAATTATACGCCCGTGTTCAACACCTTCGGTGGCACCAGTGGCGGCTGCGGCGGGGGCGGGGCCGGTGGCTTCGCACCGGCCGGGTTCAATCCCGGGTTCAAGCCGGCCGGGTCTCCGACTTCGCCGGGCGCCGTATGCGCCCGAGTGCGCATTCGCCTCGAACAAGAGGCGGTCATGACGCGAACCGCGTTCCTCGGGACGTTGGAGATCGACAACGACGGCGGCGACAGCATTACCGGGCTGCGCGTGACGCTCGACGTGCGCGATTCAGCCAACAACTCCGTGAACGACCGCTTCGGATTCCGCCCGCCGCAGCTCACCGGCCTCTCTGACGTGAGTGGCGGTGGCTCCATCGCCTCGGGCGCTTCGGCCTCGGCCCAATACACCTTCATTCCCACCCGCGACGCGGCGCCCGTCGCGCCCGCCACCTACCACGTGGGCGGAACCCTGCGCTACCTCGAAGGCGGGCAGGAAGTGGTCGTGCCCCTGCAGTCGTCCACCATCACCGTCATGCCGGACGCCCGCCTGGAACTGCTCTACTTCCAGCAACGCGACGTTTACAGCGACGATCCGTTCACGCTTGAAATTGAGCCCGCTGAGCCCTTTGCACTCGGGTTGCTGGTGAAAAACACCGGCGCGGGACCGGCCAAGAATTTCCGCATCACTTCCGCCCAACCCAAGATTATCGAAAACGAGAAAGGGCTCCTGGTGGACTTTAAGATCATCGGGACGCAGGTCGGCTCCCAGCCGCTGGCGCCAACGTTGACGGCCAATCTCGGAACCATTCCGGCAGGCGGCTCTCAAGTCGCCCAATGGATGTTCACGTCTTCGTTGCAAGGGAAGTTCAAGGAGTATTCCGCCAGCTTCCAGCATGTCGATTCGCTCGGCCTTTCGAACATCTCCCTGATCGACAGCGTGGAAATTCATGAACTAATCCATGCCGGACGGACCGCACGCCCCGGCGACGATCAAGTGCCCGATTTCCTCGTCAATGATGATCCAGACCCGGCCAGTGTTCCGGATCGCCTGTATCTCAGCGATGGCACGCTCGCGGTCGTCAGCCCGGCAGCGCTGGCGACGGTCGATGGCCCGGCGACGTTCAACGATCTCCAGGTTCAGCTGACTGCCGTCATGTCGACCGGCTGGAACTATCTCAAGGTTCCGAATCCGGGACCAAGCTTCCGGCTCGCTCGGGTGGTGCGCTCGGATGGCCGCGAACTGATCGTGGGCGACAGTGTCTGGACCACGGACCGAACCTTCCCCTCAGCCCTGACCGGCGCCGTGCGCGAGCGCTCGCTGCACCTGCTGGATTTCGACGGGACCGGCTCCTACACCCTCTACTTCCGCGTCGACGACAGCGTTGCGCCGTCGATTCTTGCTCTGGTGGATGTCGCACCCAATCCCCAGACCAACGCGGTGAGTTTTGTGGACGTGATCTTCTCCGAGCCGATCGACCTCAGCACCTTCGACTATCATGATCTGACCCTCTCGCTCAACGGGGGCGCCAACTTGATCAACAGCTCGGTGACGGTCACATCGCTGGCCGGCAGCACCTATCGTATCAACGATCTGGCCGGATTGACGGCGCAGGACGGTAACTACGAGCTGGGCGTGTTGAGCGGAGGCATCCTCGATCCCGGCGGGAACGCCGTGACCAATTCTCTCGTCCAGACGTGGGCCAAGGGAACGGTTGCGCCCGTCATCGTGTCGATGGAAAGCGTGTCGCCGAATCCGCGCAACACGCCGCTCGCCTCGCTTGATGTCGTCTTCTCCCAGCCCGTGGATCCGGCGACGTTCGAAGCCGCGGACGTGACGTTGACCCGCTACGGCGGGCCGAACCTGAGCGGGCCGCTCGTCGTGACGCCGGTTTCCGGCACCACGTTTCGCCTGAGCGGATTGGCTGAACTCACGGCGCCGTCGGGCCGTTACGCCTTGACCGTCGCGGCCGCGGGCGTGCGCAGCAGCGGCGGAGTCTCGGGCGCAGGCGTGCGTTCCGTGGGTTGGGTGATGGATGCGGCCGGTCCGACGGTGGTGGCCGTGGAACGATTGGCTGATGCCACCCGCAGCCTTGTGGTGCAGTCGCTCGATGTGACGTTCTCGGAGCCGATTGATCCCGCAACCTTCGACTATCGCGACCTCAATCTGACCCGCAACGGCGGGGTGAACCTGATCACGCCGGCCGTTCAGGTCACGCCGCTGAGTGCGGTGGTCTATCGGATCAGCAACTTTAACGGAGTGGTGGGCGTTGAAGGTGCCTATGCCCTGACCGTGAGCGCTGCGGCCGTGTCAGACTTGGCCGGTAACGCAGGCATCGGCGCCGCGTCCAGCACCTGGACCATGGATGTGACTCCGCCCGCGTGCCCGCTAAATCTCGTCCTCGTGCCGGACCACGGTGGATCGGCGACGGACGGACTGATCGACACCGATGCCCCGACCCTCCGGGGAAGTGTGAGCGAGCCCAACCTGACCGTGCGGATTATCGATGTAACCACCGCGACCGACTTCGGCGAGGCCAGCATGACGGGAACGACATTCAGCCGGGAGTTGAATCTGAGCGGGCCGGGCAAGCATCGCCTGCGGGTCTATGCGGTGGATGCCGCCGCGAATGTTTCCGCGGATGCTTTCTTCGACGTGTTTGTCGATCGGCAGGCCCCGGTGCTGACGCTCGCGCCGGTCGTGCCGGCGCCCCGAACCAACAGCGTCGCTTCGATGACGCTGGATTCGACCGAGGCGCTCAATGCCAGCACGTTGACCATCGCGGATCTGCGCCTGACCCGCGACGGTGGCGCCAGCAATCTCATCAATGGTTCGGTGACCTTCACGCTGGTCTCCAGCAATCAGTATCGAATCAACGGCCTGGCGACTTTGACCGCTGCGCCAGGCAATTATCTGCTGACCGTCGACACGACAGGCATTGAAGATATGGCCGGCAATGTTGGCACTGGCATCCTGTCTAATCTTTGGCAACGGCTCGGAACCAACACGCCGCCAAGTCTGGACTTCATCGCCAGCCAATCGGTCCAGGAGCGCAACCTTCTGAGCTTTTCCGCGACGGCCACGGATTCGGATGTGCCGACGAATACGCTTACGTTCAGCCTTGAGGCCGGAGCGCCGAGCGGCGCGGCGATCGATCCAGTGACGGGCCTCTTCACCTGGACGCCGACCGAACAACAGGGGCCTGCGGTGGCGTCGGTGACGATTCGCGTAACCGACAATGGGCTGCCGAACTTGAGCAGCAGTCGCACGTTCTCGATCAGTGTCAGCGAAGTGAACGAGCCGCCGGTGCTGGCCGCGATTGCCAATCAGGTGGCGTATGTGGGAGCTCCCTTGAACGTGTCGACGTTGGCCACCGATCGCGATTTCCCGACCAATCAGCTGACCTTCACGTTGGGACCGGGCGCGCCATTTGGTGCGCGCATTCATCCGACTCGGGGAACATTTACGTGGACGCCGCCACCGTCGGCGGCGGGCAGCACCAATCAAATTGCGGTGATCGTCACCGATAACGGCACGCCGCCGTTTTCCGACACCAAACCTTTCACCGTGGTTGTCGGTGATTTCCTTGACCTGTCCCTGGGCTTCACCGTGGTGCAGGCGGGCCAGACGGGCCGGGTGCCGGTCAGGATTGCCGGCAATGTCGATCCCGTCGTGCTGACGTTCACACTCGAAGTGCCCGGCAATTCGTTGCGCAATTTCTCGTGGCAAGACCCGGCCGCCCAGACCGGCGATCTCTCGATCCAGCCGGCAGGAGCCGGCTTCTATCTGCTGGAGGTCAGCGCGCGGCCAGGGCGGGTGCTGTCGCGGACCGAGCCGGTGGGCTACTTGGAGTTTCTTGCCGGGACGAATCAGCCTTCCGCTTTTGTCCCCTTGCGGCTTTCCGAGTTGAACGGTCTCCAGGTCAATGGCGAGCTGGTGCCCAGGACGATCACCCACGACGGGCGCGTGGGCCTGATCGGCCTGACGCCCTTGTTGGAAGCTGTCGTGGCCACCAACGGAACACGTGCGGTGCTGGTCCACGGCACGCCGGGCCGGACCTATGCACTGGAGCGCGCGACCAACCTGTTGAACGCATCATGGGTGTCATTCGCGCAGGGAACGTTGACCAACCAATCCCTGCGCTTCGAGGTGGGACAGACCAATCAGCTGCAGTATTTCCGGGCCCGGGAACGATAGGCGAAGTGGAGGAGCGCGGGCCTGTGGCCCGCAGCGGGTGGAATCGGCCACGGACGAACGAACCCTCGGGCGTCGTCTCCGGCACGGGCTGAAAGCCCGCGGTCCGCCCGAGCTCCCAAGGGCCCGGTTCAGTCCTTGGGCAGCAAGCGCTGGGCAGCGGCGCGAACGGAAGCAATCAGCTCGGCGGGCGCAATCGGAACGGCGCTTCCGCCCCAGCCGAGAATCCAGCGCTGAATTTCACCGAGACTGGAAAGCTTCAATCGCAGTTCGAGACCGCCGTCGGCCAGCTCTTTCGTTTGTTGTGAGGGATGCCAGCGCTTTTCGCGGATGTAGTCCGCGGCGTAGGGGTCGAACCGGATGACGACATCATGTTCGCCATGGCCCGACACGACGCCAAAGCTGTCGTGCAGGATCTTTTCGACAGAGAACTTTGGCGGCCGGTCGAACGTCTTCCCGGTGGGGGTGAGCGATTGAATTCGGCCGGGGGCGAACGTGCGGATGGCGCGGCGCAGATGGTCGTAGGCGAAGAGGAACCATTCACCGTTGACGTTGGCGAGGTGATACGGATCGATGACGCGCGGCTCGCCGCTGGAGGACGTGGCAGCAGGGCGGGCACCCGGCTTCCGGTAGTTGATGTTCAGCTGCTGCCGGTGGTTCGTGGCCTTCGCAAGGGCGTCAAAAATCTCGAGGTTGAGCAGGGGCTCGACGCTGGTGCGAAACGAGATGGTTTGATCCCAGTCGGCGAGATTGAGCGAAACCGTGTCCGGCAACGACGCCTCCACCTTGCGAAACGCGCTGAGCAGAGGCTTTTCAAAGGTCGTGCCGCGATACTGTTGGAGGGCCTTTTCTGCGACCAACAAGGCGACCAGCTCGCCTTCGGTAATCTGCAGGGTGGGGAAGGCGCTGACTTCCTCGGTGTAATAGTAGCCGTATTTCCGGTCGTCGTAGGCCACGGGCAGCTGCAGACGATCGCGCATGAATTCGATGTCGCGATGAATGGTCTTCGGGACGACCTCGATCTCGCGGGCCAGAGTCGACGCGTTCGGATACTTGCCACTGGCGACCGCCTGATGAATGCGCATCATACGTTCCAACGGCGGCCGCGAGTGCGGTTGCTCAACGCCACCGCGCGCCGGGCTTTTGGTTCTGGCTTTCGCTTTCATTCCGGCCCGACCGTTCCCAATTCCTGGCATCGAGTCGAGCCGGAAGAATCCGCACGTCGAGCGTTTGGGATGTGGCGCTTTTCAGGATGGTTTACGTGCCTCGGAGATCGAGGCGTAATGAAAAAGCGCTTCCCATGAACCGGAGGATCGACCAGGAGGCACGCGACGCGGAGATTCGGCAACCTGTCAATCGAACCGCCCGGCGCGTACACCCTCTCCGCCGCCCTGCGGGGGAGAAGGTGTCCCGCCCAAAGGGCGGGACGGATGAGGTGGAGCAGTCGCGGGTTCATGGCGCGGAGTCGGTGAGCCAGAGGGCCACGCAGGGGTGCAATTAAATGCGGGTGAGGGTGCAAGGCGTTTAGCTCGCGCCCCACGCGACTCCCTCTCCCCTCAACGGGGAGAGGGCCGGGGTGAGGGGTGAGACGGGCCGTTGGATCTCCCGTTTTTAATCACACCCGCCACACAGCCCGAGCGGAAAAAATCTAAATACCACCAAAACTGGCCCCGTCATAAGTGAAGTGCGTTCGCTTTTATACCGGGCATTGGGCGAGCGAACATCGATCTCCGTCCGGAGACGCTTTCCAGCGTGGACGGGATTTGTGGGGCACCCGTTGGGGTAGCTCCCGGCCGATGGGGTGAATGGTTTGGGATCGTCGATTGGCATGGCCCGCACTTCGGCTCGGTTTCCCCACGCCTGAGGGCTCTCCTCAAACAGAAACATGGCCTCTGCTCTCAGGGCGCCAAACTCTCACACTATATTTGTGCACATCGGTTTGACCTGTCTTTTGATCGACGAGAATCCTAACAACGGCGTGATGCTCCAGCGGGAGCTGACCCGGGAGTTTCCGGATCTCTCATTCTATCGGGCTTGCCCCAGCCAGACCGCAGGCGATTGGCTGCCGCCGGGGCCGCCGACGCTCTGCATCCTGGACTGGGGACTTGGATTGGGTGACGTTCGCAACGTGGCCCGAGAATTGGAGCATCGCTGGCCGCACACGTCCCTGCTCGTCTTCTCATCCCAGCCGAACGTCCGCGAACGGTTTTCCGTCGAACGCCAGGATCTCTCATTACGCGTCTGCGGCGTGGCGGCGACGATTGATGAGCTCCTCCGGTTGGCGAAGATCGAGCTTTGCCGCGCGGGGGCTCAGGCTCCGACGCCTGCCGCGTCAGGCGACAAGAGCGTCGCCGAGCCCATGGCGCCGGCTCCATGCCAGCTGGACGCATTGAACTCGCTTCCGTTCGGGGTCGTCCTGGTCGAAGAAGCAACCCGCCGGATTCGATTCGCCAACGACGTCTTGGTTAAATGGTTGGGGCTTCCGGCGGGTCGTGAGCTGGGGATGAGGCTGGAGGACCTCCACCCGGCCGAGGTCGTGCGACGAATCGTAGCTTCAAACCGGATGATCCGGCGGAGGACCAGCCCCGCGTCCAACCCGGCCCTCGTCAGCGTTCCCGGCCGCGGTGGCATGGTTTTGGATATCATCGTCGGCGAGTCGTTCGTCCGAGGGGAGGGCCTGATCCCGGTGTTTTACGTCGACGCGACGGAGCGACGAGCCGTCGAGCGAAAACTGCGGCGCATGGCCGACGCGGTGGCGAACGCGGCCAGCGGTCGAGAGTTTTTCCGCAGTCTGGTGAGTGGTCTGGCCCGAGTGTTGGAAGTGGACATCGTTGCCGTCTGCCGAGCCCAGGTCCGACCGGAGATCGCCATGCGTTCCCTGGCGACCTATGTCGATGGGGAAGTTGCCACCGACGAGTTGATGGCGGTCGCGGGGTGCCCGGCGGAACGGGTCTTGAAGCACCAGCTGATCTGCGTCACCAGGAATTTCCAAAAGGAATTTCCCGCCGCCGCCTGGATGAGTGAGCGGGGGGTGGAGAGTTACATGGGGCTTCCCGTGATGGGCGCCGGCGGCGAGGTCATCGGGATGATCCAGATCATGGATCGAAAGCCGCTCGCCAAGACAAAGGACCTCAGGGCGGTGCTCCTGGTTTTCGCCGCGCGCGTGGCGGCCGAGATGAAGCGGCTTTCTGACGAGGAGGCCCTCCAGGAGCGCGAGCGGCTGATGCGGGAGGCGGAGCGGGTGAGCGGCTTGGGCAGCTGGGAGTGGTTTATCGACGCTGACCGGCTGAGTTTGTCCGATGAAGGGTTGCGCATCGTCGGCTGGCCGAGCCTCCCGGCTACGGCCAATCGAGAATGGGCCTGCGGGGTTCTGCACCCAGAGGACCGGAGTCGGGCCGGCGAGGTCGTGACTGGAGCCATGGGCCAGGATACTCCGTTCGAGGAAATCCTCCGCGTGCTGCGACCCAACGGGGAGTTGCGCTGGCTTCAGGTCCGGGGCCGCTTCATCCGCAATGAAGGTCAGAGAGACTCCGGCCGCCTCGCCGGCATTTTCCTCGACGTGACGGAACGGAGAAAACTCTCGCGGTATCACGAGGCTTTTTCCCGGGCCGGACAGCTCTTGAGCTCGGCGAAAACAAAGCTTGAGGCCGCCCGCATTTTGATCCGCGTGGCCGCGGAGATGTTTGAGCTGGATGCGGCGGCCTTCGGCCTGCGCGATGCGCGCTCGCCCGATTCTTTCGCTACAATCCTGAATGTCGACACGGTGGACGGGGTTCGGAATGAGTTCGTGCCTGTGACCACCTGCGGTGGGCCCACAGCGGTCCAACGGCGGGTTCTGGACCATGGAGCCCAGTTGATTTACCGCGACCGGGCGGACGGAGCGGAGTTGGCGACCGTCCCGTTTGGGGTCGTGACGCAGCGCTCAGCCTCCATCATGGTGGTCCCCATCCGCTATCATCAGGAGTGCGTCGGCATCTTCTCGATCCACAGCTACCGTTCGAACGCGTATTGTGAGGACGATCTCGCGGCGTTGCAGGCGCTCGCCGACTACAGCGCAGGCGCGTTATTGCGGGTGGACGCCGCCGACGAAGCGAGGAAGTCGCACGAACTGCTCCGCTTGGTGATCGACTCCTTGCCGGCGCACGTGGCGTATATCGACGCGAAGGGGCGGTGCCTCATGGTCAACCGCCATTGCGAGCAATGGTTCGGGCGGCCGCGCGCCGAGATCGAAGGGCGCTTGGTCGACGCGTGGTTGCCGCACGACATACGGCAACATGTGTCCGCACACCTGGCGCAGGTCCTGGCCGGAGAGTCGGTCGACGACGAAATCACTACCGACGCGATCGGCGGCGTGCGCCGCCACCTGCGGCTCAACTACGTGCCCCATGTCCTCGAGAGCGGACAGGCCGCCGGCTTCGTCAGCCTGATCACGGATATCAGCTCACTACGCTCGGTGGAGACCGAACTGAGAGAGAGCATTGCCCGCACGCAGTCCATTCTCGACAGCGCCGCTGCTGTCGTGTTTGTCAAAGACCTCGCCGGCCGATATCTGCTGGTCAACAAGCTTTGGGAACGAGTGATGGGCCTGCGCCGCGAAGAGGTGATCGGCCAGACGACGGCGCAGCTTCACCCTCCCGAAGAAGCATGCCAACTGGCCGCGGACGATCAGAAAGTCATCGACTCGCGCGCTCCGGTGGAGATCGAGGAAGTGGTGGAGCGCCACGGCTTGAGGCGGACGTTTCTCACCGTGAAATTTCCCCTGATTGACATCGGCGGACGAGTCCACGGCCTCTGCGGCATCGCTACCGACATCACCCGACGCAAGGCGATGGAGCTCTCCATGCGACAGGTTACGCGCCGACTTAAAACCGCCCAGTCCATCGTTCGCTTCGGACACTGGGAATGGGACGTTGGGACGCAGAGCCTCTGGTGCTCGGACGAGGTTCTTCGCCTGTTCGGGCTGTCCGGCGCGACGGGGACCCCGACTTGGGAAACGTTCCTGGCGCTGGTTCATCCCGAGGACCGCGAAGGGATGCGGCTCGCTTACGACCGCTGCCTCCGCGAACACATGCCTTACTCGGTGTTGCACCGAGTTTTGCTTCCCGATCAAACGATCCGCTACCTCCGGCAACACGGCGAGGCCATCGTAGACGAACGCGGCGCCTTCACCTCCGTCGCCGGGGTCGTTCAGGATGTGACGGATCAGCAGCTAACTGAGCAAGCACTGCGGGCCGCCGAAGCGAAATTTCGCGTTCAGTACGAGGCGATGCCCTTGCCTACCTTCATCTGGAAGCAGACCGGTGAAGACCTGACCCTGATCGAAGCCAATCCTGCGGCGATCAAGTTCACGGAGGGTATGATCGGATTGTTCTTTGGCAAAACGGCATCCGAGATCTTCTTCGATGACTCGGAGATCGTGGAGGATCTGCTTCGCTGTTCCCGCGAAAAATCCTACTTCACGAAGGAGCTTCCTAACTATCGGATGCGCACCTCCGGCCGGATTAAACACCTGCGGGCCCACGTGAATCATGTGGCTCCGGACATGGTGGTGTTGCACGTCGATGACCTCAGCGAACGCCTGGAAGCCGAGGCCCGGCAACGGGCCATGATGCAGCTGATTCCCGACCGTTTGTTTCGCCTGGATCGCAACGGCATCTTTTTGGACTATCACGCGTCCCGGCCGGAAGAGATGCTTCTCGATCCGAAAGCGGTCATTGGCCGAAACTTTCGCGAGGTCTTGCCCCCCGAACCGGCCCGAATCATCGAGAGCGCCTTGCAACGGGCCGTCGTCACCGGCGCGGTCCAACTGGTCCACTACACATTGTCAAAGGGGATGCGCATCCATTATCTCGAAGGCCGCATGATCCATTGCAGCAACTCCGAGTTCCTCGCCATGGTTCACGACATCTCCGAGCTGGAATACCGACAGGCGCTGGCCGTTGGCGTCCATTGAGGCGTCCGGCCCGAGCGAGGTGAACTTCAGCGCGGCGGCCGAACCCTCGGTCCGCTCTGCTCCGCCAGATCGGCTCAAGTCGGCTCTAAACTGTTGCCGGTTCCTTCCGATGTATTGGTTGGCTCAGATCTAGGTGAGCCAATCCTTCACCGGTCGTGGTGATGGCCATGCGCTCAGCGCCCCTGGCCGTCGATACTTCGGGGACCGTGAAGGCCCAAGCAGTTCCTGCGCGAACTTGTGGCCGTCGCTCGGCGGTCTGGAGACAATTCGCCATCACCCAACAACAACTCGAATCGGCCGCGATCCGTCCCGGAGACGGCCGCGTCCGAGGCCCAAGATGATCGCTCCACAACAAAGCCTTGCGTTCCGCCGCCAGCGTCAGCGCCGCCCAGGATGACGGCATCCGCTGACCATCCCAGGCGCAAGCGCACCAGCAACCTTACTCCCGGCCATGCAACAAATATTAGTCGTGGATGACAGCGAAATGATCCGGAAGCACATCTCCAGAGTGCTCGCCGCCGCGGGCTTCCACGTGCGAGCAGTGGATGGAGGACGAGCCGCCGTTTCTGCCTACCACACCGCCCGGGCGGCTCTGGTGATCCTTGACGTCGTCATGCCTGAGATGGACGGCTTGGAAACCTTGCAGGCGTTGCGCGCGGTCAGCCAAGAGGTGCGCATCATCGGGATTTCCGGGATCGAGCCGCGGTTTCCATCGATGTATCTGAAGCTCCTGCAAAAGCTGGGAGCTCAGGCGATCCTCGAGAAACCATTCACCGACGAGGCCCTCATTCTAACCGTGCATCGCGTCCTCCGCGAGCCCGGACATTTTCGCGCGCCGGCCGGGCTGGCACGCCCGATCGAATGAACCGCGACGCACGGGATGGGGCCCCCTGGTCCGAGGCATACCCGCCTCGGCCCGCGCGCTCGTCCAATGAAGGTCCTCTGCGCCGCCGCCTTCTCCGTCGCTCGGCGGGGGAGAAGTTGCCCCGCTCAACAATCGGCGCGAATGAGGTTGAACAGTCCAAGGTACATGGAGCCAACGCACGTGCATCTGGGAGAGCATCCTCTTCCCTGAAGCTTCCCAATGTCGCCACCGCTGGCTACCGACCGAACGGGCGGGAGCTTGTCATCCGTATCGTGCAACGCGACCTCGTGACCGATAGCTCCGAGCTGACGGCCTTGCGTTCGTGGGCGTCCCGTCTGCTTGAGGCGGATCCGGATCAAGTAAGCGCGTGGAGGATTCTCCATCTCGAGTTGCCCGCGGTGGAGCACATCAACTCGCTCGGAATATCGTTCCTCTATTGGTTGGCCCAACAGTTGGAGCGCCGCCGATTGCGGATGCGCATCTCCATCGCGTCCGCTGGAGTCCGTCGCGTGGCCCGGTTTTGTCGCTTTGAAGGCTTCGCGGAGGTTCGCGACTTTTGCGCCGACGGAGAGAACGCCGTTCCCTAATCGTCATTGCCATTATGCACGGCCCTTCCTGGCAGCTCGAAAGCAAATGATTCGGGCGGGCCATCGACTCAGTGCGCGCCGGGTTAACGCCCCGCACTACTCGAGCCGAGCCAAGATTGCTGGAAGCCAATGAACCAACTCATGCGAGAACTATGAAAAACTGGACCATCGGAAAGCGAATCACATTAGGGTTTGCGAGCGTGCTGACCCTGTTTGTCACCACCTCAATCGCCTCGATGGCGATGCTAAAACGCGTCAAAACCTCCGAAGATGTCATCGTCAATCAAGCCCTTCCCAGCCTGGAGAAAGCCGCTCGGATTAAATCCGCGGCCGGCGAAATCCAGATCGGGGTGCTGAGACATATTCTGGCGCGAGACCCGGCTGACAAAGCCATCTTTGAAACGCGCATGGGCGAGCTTCGGGAAAAGAATCAGCGCTATCTCGACCAAGCCAGGGCGTTAAACCTATCGCGCGAGGGCAAAGAGAAACTCGAAGCGATCGCGACTGCCCGAAGTGCCTACGTGCAGGGGCGTGAACTCGTGTTGGAATTGAGCCGACTTGGCAAAGCCGAAGAGGCTGCTCAGCTCAACAAAACTTCGCTGCGGGAACGCTACGTCGCCTTTCAGAGCGCAGCGGACAACTTCTATGACTGGGCGGAATCTAGCGCCGCTACCGCCGCTGCCGAGGTCGGCCACACTATCCATGCTTCAAACACCCTGGCGGCCATCGTCTCGATTGTCGGGGTCTTGGTTGGCATCATGGTCGCCACCACGATAGCCCTCGGGACTGCACGGGCGCTTCGCACGATTTCACGATCGCTGGAAACGGGCGCGGAGCAGACCGCCTCCGCCGCGTCGCAAGTCGCGGCCGCAAGCCATTCTTTGGCGGCGGGCGCCAGTGAGCAAGCCGCCTCTCTGGAAGAAACCAGTGCTTCCCTAGAAGAGATGACGAGTATGCTCAGACGCAACGCCAAGGCCGCCGACAAGGCCAAGGTCGTCGCCGGCGAAACCCGAGTTGCCGCCGAGGCTGGCGCCGCGGACATGTCGGCCATGAAAGCCGCCATGAATGACATCAAAGACTCGAGCTCAGAGGTCGCAAAGATCGTCAAGGACATTGACGAGATCGCCTTTCAAACCAACATCCTTGCGCTCAACGCAGCCGTGGAGGCCGCTCGCGCTGGCGAGGCCGGTATGGGGTTCGCGGTCGTCGCCGATGAAGTTCGCAATCTCGCTCAACGCAGCGCCAAGAGCGCCAAGGAAACCGCTTCCAAGATTGAATCCGCTATTGCCAAAAGCGTCTCCGGCGTGGAGATCAGCGCCCGAGTCGCTCAGAGCTTTGACCAGATCGCCGTCAAGACCCGCGAGGTCGATCAGTATGTAGCCGAGATCGCGGACGCCTCCGAAGAACAGTCACAGGGCGTCAGCCAGATCAATCTCGCTGTCTCGCAAATGGACCAAGTCACGCAAAGTAATGCGGCCAACGCCGAGGAGAGCGCCGCTGCCGCCGAAGAGCTCAACGCACAGGCTGAGTCCGTCAAGGATTCAGTCCTTATGCTGCAACGACTCGTCGGCGGCGGCAACTTGCCGTCCCACCCAATCGCAACGTCGATGCCAGGAGGTTCGACGGGAGCCACGCGTGCAAAACGCGCTCGCCATCCGGCGGCACCCGAATCCGCGCAGCCGCTACTAAAGGTGATGGAGGAACTGCAAACTCCCGCTTGCGCCGTAGCCGAAACCTGCCTCACCCCACGCCAGGTCAACCAGTTCCAAGACTTCTAAGAAGGCATGAGGCGTCGCTGGCAATTGGCAACGGCTGTGGGCGTAAGCGGACACCATACCGAGATGCCGCCAGAAGGTCGAAACACGAGACGCACGACTCGCGAAGTTCATCGCCGCGCTCGAACGCGACGAGAAACTCCACGGATGCAATACTCTTTCCAAACGATCCCAGTGGTCGGCTGGTAAGGCCCGTGACTGTCGGGCCTTCGCGAGGGGCGATGACGACGACGACGTGATCGCTGATCACCGGCGATCGTTTTATCTTCGTTCGCGGGCGCGGAGGAAGCGATTGTCGCCCGGGGGAACGGTGACGCGCAGCTCCTGGAACACGTTGGTCATGGGCTGAGTGCGGAACAAACTCCAAGGCGCGCCCAGCAGGCCGGTGGTTTCCAGATCGAACGTGCGGCCCCGTTCGCCATAGAAGATGACGTCCATCCCGGCCGGATCATAGTCCTGAATTTCGAAGAACGGAGCCGTTACGTTCACGCTGACCAGTCGGTAGAACGCCATGCCAGTGGGATCGGGGGTCGGTTCCCACGACTGTTCGCGGGCTGGGAAGCGGACGCGGGCGACGCGGGTCCACGCGCCGGTGACGGCGGGCGCGGATTGGAGCTCGTAGGCTTCGCCGGGCCGGGCGAAGAGCCGGAGGCGCAGAGTGTCGTCGAGTCCAGAGGCGGATCCGGCGGAAGCGGGCAGGGGCACCAGTTCCAACAGCGGACGATCGGCGATGACGACCACGCGGCCGTCGCGAGTGAACGTGGTTCCGACCGCGCTGCCGTCGGGTTGGCGGGCGGTGATGTTCGCCAGCGGCAGCGGCAGGAAGGCGCTGGGCTGATTGGAAAGCGAGCCGAACTGGAGCCGGGCCAGTACATTGGAGCCACGGATGGACTGGCCGGGTTGACTGACCAGGCTGACCCGGTAGCGGGAAGCGTCGAGCGCCTGGAGATTGGCCGAGCTGATCAATGGGCTGACCCCGCCGAGCGTGATCTGTCGAAGGCGATTGGTCGGCACCGTCACTTCGGCCAGCAGATTGGTTAGGCCAGCCGTGGAGATGAGGGCGAGATCGACTGCGCCTGACTCGCCGGCGAGCACGACGGCTTCGCCCAGCGTGGTTTCGGTGTATTCCGAGACCGCCACCGTGAACGTCCGTGACGTGCTGGCGGGCGGAACACCGTCGTCGGTGACCGTGATGGTCAGCGGGTAGAGGCCGGGCGACTGGCTGCGCGTGGGCGTCCAGCGGAAGACACCGGAGGTTTCGCCGAGGCGGGCGTTGCCGGGTGCATTCGCGTTGAGGGAGAACCGGAGCGTTTGTCCGGCATCGGGGTCGCTGGCGATGTTCGTGATGACCACGGCGGAGCCGACCTGGGCCAGGCGGTCGGCGATGGGCGCGAGCGTCGGCGGCAGATTGGCGCCGGTGCGGGACCAAGTCACCGCCACGCGATTCGAGCCGGCGTTGCCGGCACGATCTTCGATCGAGGCCATGTTCAGCGCGAACTCATAGGCGCCGGCCGTGTCGGTCAGACTGGTCAGGCCGTTGATGCGGTATTGATTCGACGTGACATTCACTCGACCGGGCTGCTGCGCAGCGCGGGTGTGACCGGTGAAAGTTCGGCACCGGGTCGGGCAAGGTCGACGAACAGATTCAGGAAAACGTCGGGGAACGACGCGTTGCCGGCGTCGTCGACGGCGCGGATTTCGAGTTGGTGCGCGCCGGCCGTAACGAGCGAGAGATCCTTCGAGAAACGGAGGCCGGTGACGGTGGCTGGGCCGTAGTCGACGCCGGTCGTGAGATTTTTCACGCGCACCGTCAGGTTCGATTCGGCGACGGTGCCGATCAGCGTGGGGGTCAGCGTGTTGATCAGTGCATCGTTGGTGGCGACTCCGCGATCGGGCGTCAGGGCGACGCCGGCGGGCGTGGCGGGGCGGGTGGTGTCCATTTTCCAGGAGGCCGAGGCACTGCCGGTGCCGGGGTTGCCGGCGGGGTCGACGATACCGGAGGCGTTGACCGTGAAGACGTATCGGCCTTCGCTGCCGACCACCCAGTTGAAATTCCCCAAGCGATACGTGGTGGGATTCACGGGTTGGACCGTGACCGCGCTGGTGATGAGGTTGGGGCCGCCGTCCCGGGTCAGGTTCAAGTCCTGCCAGTCGAAGCTGGCGGGATTGATCGGGTTCGCGAAGGCGACGTCGAGCGTGGCGACCACGATGTTGCGCGGGTTGGTCGTGGGCTGTTCCAGTGAGACGATGGCCGGACCCGTGGTGAGCATCGACCAGGTGATCGATCTGGTTCCGGCGCCGGCATTGCCGGAGACGTCCTGAACGCCAGCGGCCTGCACGGTGAGACGATAAGTGCCTGACGATTGCGTCAACGGCCCGAGTCCGGCGATGAGGAATCGGTTGGTGTCGAGCACCTGGATGGAGATAGAGGCGGTGATCAGGTTGGGGCCGCCATCGCGCGTGAGCGTGACATCCTCGCGACTGAGCGTGGTTTCGTTGATGGCGCGAGAGAAGACGACTTCAACCGTGTCGACCGGTTGATTGCGGGGGTTCGGGGTGATGGGTCCGAGGCTGGTCACGACCGGTGCGACCGTGCCCTTGGCCCAGGTGGTGGAGGACGAGCCGACGCCGGCGTTGCCGCCGAAATCGAGAATGCCCGGAGCGTTGACGGTAAACGAGTAATTGCCATCGGACGCAGTCAACGCGCCCAGGCCGGCGATTGTGAATCGATTCGTCGCCGTAGCGGTGACGGTGATGCTGCCGTTGATTCGGTTGGCGCCGCCGTCGAGCGTGAGCGAGAGATCCGACGCGTCGAAGGTGGCGGCATCGATTTCCTCGGAGAACACGACGTCGATCGAGTTGATGGCGGACGTTTGGAACGACGGCGAGACGGGGCCGACCGAGACGATCGTCGGAGCGACCGTATCGATGGGGCGATAGAACACCGTGTAGCTGCCGGTGGAATTGTAGTCGAGCAGATGGAACTGATGTTCGCGGCGGCTGCCGGTGATACTCGACGGGAACGTGCGATCCGTGGTCCAGACGTTCGTGCCGACCAGGAGGTTTTGGTTGTCGGAACGGACCACGCGATGCAGTTGCCAGCCTGGGCCGGGGTCGGGCAGGCGCAGGTAGACCCAGCCGGCGGGAGCGTTGAAGGTGAGCGTGGTTTGGCGTTGGCCGGCGCCGATGGGGTTGGAGAAGGTGCCCGTCGTGCGTGGTTCAACCAGGGCGCTGGCGCCGCTGCTGAAGTACAGAATGTCCGGGAGATTGTCGGCATCGGGCACGTCGTTCACCAGGAAGTCGGGCGCGCGATCGTCTCCCGGGCGATCGGTGCGCACGGCGTGGATGAGTTCGTGGATGCTGACACTGTCGATGAGCGAGAGATTGGTGGAACCGAAGTTATCGACGTGCTCGAAGGTGGCTTTGTATTCGATGAACTTGCCCTGGAGCGTGGAGGTGAGCAGCCATTGGGCGACCTGCGAACGTCCGGCGGGGATATTGCCGAGATCGACCGTCAGGCTGGGCGCGGCCGGGTTGGTGCCCACCTGGCTGCCGATGATCTTGAAGTCGATCAACAGGCCTTTTTCGTTCTCGATGATCTTGGGCTGGGCGGAGGTGATGCGGAAATTGCGGGCGTCACCGGCGCCGATGTTGCGGGCAAGCAGGCCGAGCGCGAACGGTTCGGACGGTTCGACTTCATCGGTGAACGGATCGTCGGCGAAGACATCGCGGGTTTGGAAGTAGAGCAGCTCCAGACGGGCTTCCGGATAGACCGTGATCGGCGCGGAAACCAACGGCACCACCACTTCCTGGCCGCCGTCGAGATAGCGAAGAGAGCCGCCAATGCGATAGATGGCGGGCGCATTGGGCGCGGCGTCGCGCGTGGGGATGAACAGATACTCGGCGGAGCCGGTGCCGAATGAGGCGACCGAGCCGGTGCCGTCGACGTTGCCCATCCCGGTGACGACCGGAGGGCGGACCACGAAGCGGTTGCCGGCGGGTTGGCCATCGGCGTCGCGGACGTCAAGCGTCAGGCGGATGCCGGTGACGGGGTTGCCCGAGTCGTTGTCGATTTCGAGCGAGCCTTTGAACGCGACGCGGGTGAGCACGGCGTCCTGATTGATCTGGAGGCGAACGCGGGCGCAGACCCCGCCGCCGGCTGGGGTGAAGCTGCCGCCGCCAGCGCCACCGCCGCCGGCCGGGGAGGGCGATGGGCTGCTGCAGTTGCCGGGCCCGATGTAGTAGCCGGCGCTCCAGGGGTAACCATTGAAGCCGCTGCGGAGCGTGCCGAGGATGGAGCCATTGACGTAATTAACCGTCCCGTAGTTTGGCGGCGCGGATGGGATGGAGATGTTTAGATTCTGGAGGTAGCCGCAGATGCATTCCAGCGTGTTGCCTCCGGCTGCGCCACCGGCAGCACCGGCGATTCCCCCGGTGGCGGCGCCGCAGGCGATGGAAAGCGCCGCGCTTTGGCAGGGGCTTAGGTTGACGCCAGCGCATTGGAGAATCGCGGCGAGCAGGTCGCAGGCAAAATTCGCGGCATTGCCCCCGTTGCGCAGGCTGTGCAAGGACCCCGCGCTCTGCAGCACCGCCTCGATGCAAGCGGCGACATCCCGGGCGAGGCAGACGGGTGACAGATCGATGCCGCGTTGTTGTGTCACTCCATTGGCGCCGCAGACATACGTGTAGGTCACACCTAGGCCGATTTTTGGCAAACACGGTGCGGTATCGATTTCGCATCCGCCGCCGGCCGGTTGGAAGCCAGGCTCGGCATTCTCGTCGCCGCCGCCCGCGCCTCCGGCGAGTCCGCCGACGCGTTGGGAGATGAGCACTGGAATGGTGAGACGGCTCTTGGCGGGGATTGTGCCGATGCGACGGACCAGCGGCTGAATGACGAAGTCAGGGTGATTGGGGACGACGAGATCCACGTTCTCTGCCGCGATGAGACCTTCGTTGCGCAGGGAGATCTCGAACTGGTTCGTCTCGCCCTGAATCACCAGAGGCATGATGTACGGTTCCTCGACGATGACATTGGGGATGGGCACTTCGGTTTCGAAGACGGACTCCAAAACAATCTTGTAGCGGTCTTCGATTTCGATCGGAACCACCGTCCAGCGGTAGCTGACGGTCTGACGGGTGAGGAACGCTTCGAGCGCCGCCTCGGTGCCGGGCTGGATGGTGGCGGTGCCGCGGTAGCTGTTGTGTTTGGACGCGCTCACGTCGATCGTGTAGGCGCCTTCGGGGAGATTGAGGAACCGCACCTCGCCGTTGGCGTCGGTCACGCCGTTCGTGATGATGCCTCCGCCGAAGGGATCGGTGATTGTGACCTGTGCGTTGGTGAGCTTCGGGCTGCCGGCGACGTAGTAGGTGTAGTCATCCGTGGCCGTGATGCGCAGGTCTCCGACGGCGGTGGAGACGTTGCGCCAGCGGAACGGGACGGCGAGCGCGACGCGGCCGTTGCCAATGGCGATGGTGCCGCTGTAGGGGCCGAGTGGCAGATCGACCGGCGGCTCGAGCAGAATGTTAATCGTCGTGCTCGCGCCGGGTTCGAGCGAATCGAGCTGGTTGGTACCAGCGACCTTTAGCCAGGAAAGCTCAGGAGGCAGGACATCGAGCGGGCCTGTCGGGACACCGCCCACGTTCTGGAGCGTGAACGGAACCAGCGTCTGCGAGCCTCGGACCATGCCGCGTTCTAGGAAAGCCGGTGTGGCCACGAGCTGCGGGCGGAGCGGCGTAATGTTGACCGTGAAAAGGATTCGCTGAGTGCAGCCTTCCGCGGACGTGAGGATCACCGGGAACACCACGCGCGCCGCGTTGGTGATGGTGGTGTTGATCGACCAGTCGAGCGGGATGGAACTGCGCCCTGGCAGGGTGGACGCCAGCTGGAGCTGGAGGCCCAGCGACGCCGGCGCGTCCGGAGCCGTCGCGACCAGGCCGGTGAGTGGAACGCCGGTCTGGTTGCGCAGCGTGATCTGACCGGCGATGGGCGTTTCGGGAACAATCGTCATGGCGGCCGCTTCGGCGGACACGCTGAAACCGAGCAGCGAGAACGTGTCCTGCGGCGTGTCCTCGGTCACCCGCGGATGATCCGCGGCTAGGCGGTATTCGCCTGTCTCGGTGGGGAGCGGATTGAAGGTCAGCTGGTAAAGCCCGTCGACGTCGGTAAACGCGTTGAACAATCGGCGCGTGCCGCCATTGAGAATCCGGACGGTGACCAGGCGGAGGCGGGCGGGAGAATTGTCGTCGGGATTGTAGGCGCGGCCGTGGATCGGGATGGCCGTGCCGCAGGGCGCGGCCACGATATCCGTCTCCACCGTCGCGCGGTAGCTGGGTTGAACATCAATGGTGGCGATGGAGATGACATTGTTGCGCTCGTTGCCCTCGGTCAGTTGCCCGTCGGCGTCGGTGATCACGATGATGTGATAGCGGGCCGGATCGGCGGGGAGCGTGATTGATACAGTGCGGGTGTAGGCAGAGCTGGCACCGAGTGTCGCCGTGTTGGTGATGGCACCGGCGAGGATGTCGCCGCCCAGCTGGTTGTCGGTGGAGATGTAAACTCGATCAATCCAGGCGCCGGTGGCCGGAACAGGGCCAGTGTTGGCGACTGTGAACGTGACGTTGGCACGGGCATCGATCTGGCCGGACGACGGCACGATGATGTCGCCTACCGCGAGATCCGGTAGATCGATGTCGGAGACGTTCAGGCGGGCATTGGCACTATTGAACCCTGCGGCGCTGGCGGTGATCAACGTGGGCTGAATGCCGTCGTTAACACCGTCGGGCACACCCTGGATGGTGAAGGTGGCGGAAGTTTGTCCGGACGGAATCGTGACCGTGGCGCTCGTGGGACGCGCTTCGCCGGGATCGCTGCTGGCGAGCGAGACGACCAGATTGCCGGTAGTGCCGGTGTTGCGTGAAACCGTGCCCTGGATCGAACCGTTCTCGTTCACCACCTCGTTGGCGAGCGTCAGCGTCAGCGTGGGGCCGTCGTTGTCATAGACTGAGAGTGTTGCGGTCGTCTGGCCATTCGTGATCGGCACACCGGCGGCGGCGTAGGGACGGGCGATGACCTGAACGTTGCGAGTCCCGTTGACGACCGAGTCGTCGGCGACATTGACATTGAAGGTCACCGAGGCCTGCCCGGCGGGGATGTTGATTTGGGGCGGGATGAGCAGGAGGCCGCCGATGGACGGCGTGAGCGCGACCAGTTGCCCGAAACCCTGCGGTGCGGGGCGGGACAAAGTGGCTGTGGTGGCCGGGCTTTCGGCGCCTTCGCTGACGGCCGTGGCGGCGAAAGTCAGGCTGAGTTGCGGCACGTCATTGTCGAGGACAGTCACCGGCGTCGTGGCGGTGGCGTAGCCGGGAGCATTGGCTTGGAGGCGGATCAAAGCATCGCCGTCGATGGCCGTGTTGGCTGGGGCCGTCAGGCCGAAGGAAATGCTGCGCTGGCCGGCGGCAATCGTCACCGAGGCGGGCGTTTGCAGACGCGCCGGGTTGTCGCTGGTGAGCGTCACGAGCAAGGGGGCGGCAGTGTCGCCGTTCCGGGAGATGGTGGCCGTGATCGCGTTGGGTCCGGCGTCTTCCGTGACCGAGTTCGTCGAGGTGACGAACGTCAGGACGGGCGTGTCGTCGTCGAGCACCACGAGGTCGGCCGCGCTGGAGGAGTATCCGGGGGCAGCGGCATCGATGTGCACGGCGCGGGGCCCGTTGACGATGCTGTCGTTGATCAGGATGACCGGGATGGTGAGGTAATTCTGGCCGGCGGGGATGGTGGCCGAGGGGGCGACCGTGGCGGCGCCTGGGTTGGAGTTGGTGAGTGTGACCGTGAGCGCGGCGGTGGTGCTGCCATTGCGGACCAGCGTGAGCGTGACCCAATTGCTGCCGCCGTTTTCGGGGGCGGTGGACTGATTGAGCGTGAGGTCGAGGCGTGGCGCCAGTTGGATTGAGGCGACGGCGCTGACGTAGTTGTTGGTGAAATTGGGTTCGTAGAACGTGGGGCCGGCATTGGCGCGGACGGCGAAGCGGCGTGTGCCCACCGTGAAGAACGGGAGCGTGACGGAGCGCGTGATGTTTGTGGATCGGCCGTTCGCCAGCGGGCCGCTGATCGGGAACGAGGCGAGCAATTGTGCGGCGTTGGGATTCGCGTCATCGACGAGGAACACTTGATCCGTCCACGGTTCGGGCGTTGGGGCCGCGCCGCTGTTGGTGATGGTCCAGGAGACATTGATCGGCTCACCGGGCAGGCCGGAGGTCGGAGCGCTGACGGCGCTCACCGCGAGATCCGGGTAAAGGGCCAGCGTCGAGGAGCGGAGCAAGTTCGTCGTGTTGTTGGCCTCGGCATCGGTGCCGTCGCGGAACTCGAAGAGACGATTGTCGGTGTCGACGAACAGCGTGAGCTCCAGGTTGCCGGCGCCGGCGCTGCCGTCCGGGAGGCGCAGCGTTTGCGTTCGCGTGCGGGCGGTGGCGGGGGCGATGGGGCCGTTCGTATCGGCCACCGGATTCAGGTAGAACGATTGATCCAGAATGGTGGTGCCGAGCGTGAGATTGCGGACGAGCAAGCGATCGTAGAAGTCACCCGTGACCGGAGCGGTGCCGAGATTAGTGAGGATCCAAGTGGCCGTGAGTTCGCGGCCGGATTCGAACGTGGCGGGCGTGACCTGGAATGAGTGGATGGCGAGGTCCGGATAGGCGGCGAGCGTGGCGGTGAAATTGGCCGACGCCGTGTTGTTCGATTCGCCCGTGCCCGCAGCGTTGTGCTCGAAGACGGCGTTAAAGGTGTCGACCGAGACGACGGCCCGCAGGGGTCCGGATCCGGCGAGCCCGTTGGGCAGCCGGAACAGCTGCTGGCGGATGCGCGAGGTTCCGTTGGTGAGCGGGCCGAGCGTGGCCGTGGAGTAGCCCAGCGTGGTTTCGAGCAGCGTGCTGCCGCTGGCCGGATTCACGATCTGGATGCGATCCTGCCAGCTGACGTTGGCGGGCGTGACGCCGTCGTTGCGATCCTCCCAGCGCACGGTGATCTCCTGCCCGGATTGGGGCGAGGTGGGCGTGACGGTCACGTTGGCGGCGCGGAGGTCGGGGTAGGGAGCGAGCGTGCTCGTGAGCGACGTGACGGCGGTGTTGTCCGATTCGCCGGAGGCGACGGCGGTGAGTTCGAACACTTGGTTGAACGTGTCGGCGGTTACTTCGATTTCGAGCGAGCCGGTGGCGATGGGGCCATCGGGGAGTCGTACGATGATCGAGCGGGCGCGGGAAGAGCCGGGTGCGATGGCCCCGTTGCCGGCGGTGCCGGGATTGTAACCGGCGGTGGTATTAACAAGGACTGAGGCCGCGTTGCCGCCGGCGGGACGGACGATGATGCGGTCGGAGAACCCGGCTTCCACCGGGGCATTGCCGGTGTTGCGCAGCGTCCATTGCACCAGGAGATCGGCGCCGGACTGGGCCGGTGAGGGCGAGACCGTGAGGCCGTTGATTTCGAGATTAGGTGCCGAACGGACGCGGAGGAGAGCGATGTTGTTGGTTTCGCCGGAGCCATCCGGCTGGGCCTCGACCACCTGGCTCAGGGCATCTGTTTCGACGGTGAGTTCGAAGTCCCCTTGTCCATCGAGGTTGGAGGGGACCGTGAACTGCGCCGTGCGCGGACGGGCGGTGGCGGGCGGGAGCGGGCCGTCGGTGGCGAGAACGTGGGCGACGTTGGTCGCTAGCAGGATTGAAGAGCGGCTGAGATTGCGGACCGTGACGCGGTCGACCCACGACGTGCTGGCGGAAGCCGGGCCGGTGTTGGTGACGCTCCAGGACAATTGCACGTTCAGACCGCCGGCCCAGTTGGTGGAAGGGCTGGCGCGGAAGCCGGTCACTTGAAGATCGGGGTAGGGCGCGAGCGTAGCGGTGAAGGTGGCGGTGCGACTGTTGTTGGCTTCGCCCGTGCCGCCTGCGTTGACCTCGGCGATTTGATTGAACGTGTCGGTGGTGACGGCCACTTCGAGGTTCCCGCCGCCGGTTACGCCGGCTGGCAAGGTCAGGCTGAGCTGTCGCGTGCGTTGTCCGCCGGGTTCGATCGCGCCGTTGCCGGGCTGGGCGGGGTCGTAGGGCAGGGTGGCGTTGAGGATGATTTGATTCAGCGTTGCATTCCGCACCAGCACGCGGTCGGTGAAAGCGCCACCGGTGGCCAACTGACCTTCGTTGCGCACCGTCCAATTGACCGTGAACGTATCGCCGGATTTCAGTCCGGAAGATGGTGTGACCGTGAGTGTCGGGACGGTTAGGTCGGGCAGAGAAGTGTCGTCAAAGAGCGGGACCGTCGACTTGGGCGGATTGGGGAGCAGACTGAAGCTCGCCACCCGCGGCCCTCCGGTGTCGATGTAGCGCCCTTCGACGGCGAGGTAGTACGTGCCGGTGATAGGCAGAACGAAAGTCGGTTCGTCGTCCGAGAAGTAGCGGCTGAAGATCATGGTGCCCGACGGTGAATAGAACCGGGCAGTAATGTTTCCGCCGCCGCCGGTGTGTCCGAGGCTGTCGAAGTAGTAGCGATCACCGGCAGTTCCAGCGAAGGAGAGCAGGCGCGTTTCGGTGGGGGGATCGATGGTGACCCCGACCGTTGTGCCGGCGGTGAAGGGCGTGGCAGAAGCAGGACTGACCAGCTGAAAGGCGTAGCGGCCCGTGTTTTGCAGCCCGAGCGAAATCACCACGAAGTAGTCACCGGCCGGCAGGTTGAAGGAGGCATCATTGATGTCGGCCCAATCGGAGGCGGCGAAACTGCGGTCGCGGATGAGGGTCTCCTGGTTGCGGGTCAACGACCAGGTGGCGCCGCTGGTATTGGTCAGTGTGTCAAACCAGAGTCGGCGGGGCGTGGGCAGGGTGAAACGCCAATAGTGCAGCGTGCTGGGCACGTCGATGCTGGCGCTAATCACCTGATCGAGGGCGAGGTTGTTGGTGACGTGGGTGACGCGTCGGTAGCTCAGCAGGTTGGTCCCGCCTGCGTTTGCATCGGAGTAACGGCCTTCGAGCGAAAGCAGGTATTCTCCGGTGGTCGGTAGCACGAGGGCATCGCGATCGGTGTTCACGTTCTGCGATTGGATGATGGTGCCCGAGGGCGAGTAGAGGTGGAGCGCGACCGCGTTGGCGAAGCCGATCGAGCTCACATAATCGTAGTAGAGCTCCTGGCCGGCAACGCCATTGAATCGGAACAGCGCCGTGCCGGAGCTGGGGTTGATGGGTGCAGACAAGGAGGCGTCGACGGCGAACAGCGTCGCGTCGTTGGCCCGCAGCAGGCGAAACTTGTAGGGCGCCGGTTGGGTGACACTCGATTCGAGTCGGAGGACGTAGGAACCAGGCGGGAGAAGGACCGAAGAGTCGGAGAGATCCGTGCCGTCCGTGCTGAAGGGCGAACGGTTCAACACCGGAGTGCCCGACGGTCCAGTCAGGCTCCAGCTCCAGTTGAACGTCGGTTGGTTGAGAACATCGAAAAGGACTCGTTCGGTCTGCGCGAGCGTGAAGGTCCAGCTGTTGATGGCGCCGCCTCCTCCGGCGAGCGTGCCTTCGACGATGGCTCCGAAAGTCAACGCGTTGGTTGTGAACGCGACGGGAGTGAGCGCGAAGGCGACGACACCCGTGGGGTTGGCGGAGTTCCAGTTGCCATCGAAGGCGAGGAGGAACGTTCCGGTTTGGCGCGGTGCGAACGTGTCGCGATCACTGAATCCGCCCAGGGCGAATTCGGTGTTGCCGGCGGGAGCCAGGAGGACCTTGGAAGGCGAGCCGGAGAACCCGCTTTCGGCGATCATGTCGAAGTAGAGCGATTGATTGGCCGCCAGATTGACCCGAAACAAGCTCGCGCCGGAGGCGGGTATCAGTTGGTTGGTGATCGTGGTGCCGAGAGTGTAGAACGGAGCGGCGTCGACCGACAGAACCCGGAACGCATAAGGCGCTGCGGCGCCGCTGAATTGGAATTCGTAGTTACCGGCGGGCAACACCATCGACTCCAGCGGAGGGGTGAGCAGGCTGTTGACGGATCGCCGGGGAATGACGGGGCCGCTTGGTCCGATGAGCGCCCACGAAAAGCCGTCCATCGGACGCAATAGATCGAGATACACCCGAGTCGGAACAGCGAGCGTGAGCAGATGAGACTGCACGGTGGTATCCGTGGGCGGGGTGTTGCTGACGATTTGGGCGAAGGTGAACGGCGTCCCGGCAGGAGGCGGCGGTGGGAGGGGTGAAAACGTGGTGGAGCTGAAGGCATACGTTCCGTTGCCGCCATCACCAAAATAGCCCTCGATCTGCAGCGTGTAGGTTCCCGTCCGTTCGAGCAGATTGCTGTGGGTGGAGCTGGTAAAGTAGTTGGCCCAGACCAACGCACCCATCGGATCGCGCAGTCGCCAAAACGAGTTCGGCAGGCCCGTCTGGCTGATATTTTGGAACAGCACACGGTCGCCTGCCGTGGCGTTGAACCGGTAGAGGACAGTGGCGTTGGCGGGACTGAGGGTGGTGTTGACCGTCGAGTTGAGCGTCAGCGGGTTGGCCGAGGCCAGCGTGCGCAAGAGGAACCCGTAGCCTCCAACGTCGTCACCGCTGCCGCTGACCTCAAGCTGATAGTCCCCGGCCGGCAGGAGCGCAAAGCTGTCTAAATTGGGGCCGTCGCTGCTGGTAAACGTGCGGTCGGTGAAGAGCGTTCCTCCGGGGCCGGTCAGGCTCCAGCGCAGCTGGGAGTTCGTGCGGGAGTCGAAGACCACTGGCGTCGCTTGCGCGACGCTGAAGTTATAGCGGTGACGTTCGCCAGGACTGGCGAGGCTGCCGTTGACCAGGCTGTCGAGCGGAAGCGGAGCAGTATTGAGAGGGGCCGGCACGACGCGAAAGCTGAGGCTTGCGGTGGGAGCCGTCTCAGCGATGTGTCCGGAGACGACCAACGTGTAGTCGCCGCCCGCCGGGAGTTCCAAGGGCCCGCGGTCTGTGGTGCTGGCGTCGAAAACGGTCTGGCCGCTTGGCCCGAAGAGAATCCAGAAGGCGGAGCCGTAGGTGTTGAATCCCGTCTGGCTGAGCACATCGAAGTAGACCCTTTGCCCGGCAGGGCCCGTGAAGCGGAGGACCTTGTTTTCCGCGGGGGGAGTGTGGGTCAGGTTCACGGTGCTCCCGATGGTGAAAGCGGAAGCGACCGCCAGATCAACCACCCGGAATGTGACGGTGCCAGTGTCGTCTCCTGCAGCCGAGACGGTGAACGTGTAGGTTCCGGCCGGCAGATCATACATCAGCCAGCCGCTGGAGTTGAAGGCGATGGTGGTGGCGAAGACGCGATCGACGCCGGCCAGGGTCCAGCGCAGAGTGGAGACGGATTGCAGGCTGTCGACGGCGACGCGGGTGGCGGTGGGCAGGGTGAAAGTGTAGGCGCGTTGCTGGCCGGGCCGGGTGACGGTTGTCTGGATGTTCTGGTTGAGCGTCAGGGTCTCGGTGGAATTGGTCACGCGCAGGATGCGAAAGCTGTAGCTGCCGGTGGGGCCGGGCTCGAGGATGCTGCCGCCGAGGAGCAAACGGTAAACGCCCGTGCGCTGGACGGTGAAGGGCCCGAAGTCGCCGAAGCCGCGGTCGAAGCTGGCGTTGATGTCCGGCAGGAAGGCCGTTTCGCCTTCGGGGGTTTCCAAGCGCCAGAACAGGGTGCCGTAATAATTGAAACCGCTTTGGGACAAGGTATCGAAATAAAGACGGTCGCCTGCGGTGAGGGCCAGTTCCCGAATGGCGACCGAACGCGCGGGGCTGAGCGTGCCGTTGATGTCGGGGCCGATCTCAATCGGAGTGGCCGTGGCGTAATCGACGATCTTGAACCAATAGAAACCGGTGTCATCGCCGCTGGCGGAGACGGTCAGTTCGTAGGCGCCGGGATCGAGATTGTAAGTCATCCATCCGCCGGAATTGAATCCGATGTTGGAGGCAACGGGCCCGTTTGGTCCGACCAGCGTCCAGCGGACAAGCGATTGATTGGTCAGTGACTGAAAATAAACCCGCTTGGGCTCGGTTAGGTTGAAGGAGTAAAGGCGACGTTGGCCTGGCGTGACGATTGAGCCTTCGTATTCCGTGTTCAAAGCCAGGGCTGCCGGGTTGTCGACGGCTGGGACCAGATTGAAGGAGAAGGTTCCAGCCGGGCTGGTTTCCTGATCTGCGCCCGAGATTAGGAGCGTGTAGACACCCTGCCCGGTCAGTGTGGTCGTGTTCCGGTCGGAGAAACCCGCGTCGGCGAAGAGGACGTTGCCGTAGGGATCAATCAGGGACCAAAAGCAGTTGCCCCAATAGGTGTGTCCGGACTGCGCCAGGGCATCAAAGAAAATACGGGTGCCCGGCGTTGCGTTGAATCGATACGCCGTCAGGCTACTGGCGGGCTGGTTGGTGCCCTGGACGATGGTTCCGAGAGTTATGGGCCGCGCCGCGGAAGAAAGATCGTGCAGCCGAAACGAGTAAGGCCCGGTGTAGCCGCTGGTGCCCGAGATCTGAAGCTGGTAATCGCCCGCGGGCAGATCGTGGAAGTCGCTGTTCGCGCCCCCGCTGAACGAACGGGTGGTGGCCATCACTCCACCCGGCCCCAGCAACGTGTAGCGCAGACTTGGGGTGTAAACCAGATTGTCAAAGTAGAGCCGACGCGGCGATGCGAGGGTGAAGGTGTACGCGTTGGTGGCGTTGACCGTGGCGAGAACGTTCGAGACGGTGTTGCCCAAGGCAAGAGCGGTTCCCGTAAACGGCGAGGGCGGATTGCTGCCGCCCGCCACCAACCGAAACGAGTAGGCGGTCGCGCCGCCGTCGAGGTTGCGGCCTTCGACCAGGAGAGTGTAGGTGCCTGACGCCGGAAGGGGGAACACATTGACGTCGGAGAAATAATTCGCCCAGAGAATGCGACCCAAAGGATCCACCAGGCGCCAATAGGGCCCGGCGCCATTGACGGTGCTGAGCACGTCAAAGGTCATGACGTCACCGGCGTTGGCCGTGAATTGGTAGAGATCCGTCGCCCGATGGGGGAATTGCAGATTCGCATTGGTGGGTCCCGGGCTGATCAGAGTGGCATCGGCCAGATCGAGCAGTCGGAACTGGTAAGCCCCGGTCGCAGCGGCGTTGCCTCGCACCGTGAGCGTGTAGTCGCCCGCGGGCAGGCGGAGCAGGGGATCGCCGATACTGTCGGCGTCATTGCTGAAACTCCTGTCGCTGACGACGGCGCCGGGTGGTCCGTTCAGACTCCAGGTCAGCGAGCTGCCCGGGATGAGTGAATCGAAAGTGAGGATGGCCCCCGCGGGCAGACGAAACGAGTAGCGGTCGACTTCGCCAGGATACTCGATGACGCCTCCGAGATCGTCCGCCGATTTCCGGTAGCGGACTTGCACGTCCACCCGGGTGCTGTCGTAGCTGTGGGACCCATTGGGGCCAACGGCGAAATCAATGGAGGAGCCAGCCGCCAGTGCGGCGACCGTGCGATGCGTGCGCGCGGAGGCAGGGCCGAAGCCGTTGACGTTGGTCTGAAACCAGACATTGGTGCCGGCCAGGATGCGGGCGTCCGTGGAGGTGCCCGCGGTGTCGGCACCTTCGAAGGTCGTGATGATTTCGTAGAGCCCGGCGACGGGACTCGTGAAACGCAGGACAGCGAATTCGCCGGCCGGGCCGGGATGGAGATAGAACTGGCCGGCGGCATACGCTGGCGTGCCGGGCTGGATGGTGGAAGCGGTGGGGTTGTAGATGGCGGCGGGTTCGGTGCCGCCCGCGTTGCGCCAGACTTGCAGGCCCGACGAAGAGACGGGCACGGTGAACAGCGCGAAGTTGCTCCCGGGAATCGAGGTCCAGCCGTAGCGCCAGACGTCGTTCGGATTGTTGGCCGCTGAAAACTCTGCGCCGGCCTGACGACTGACAAACCCGGCGCTGGAAGTCAGGTCGACCTCGACCGCATAGCTGCGGGGACTGGCGAAGGTGGGCGTATTGTCGTTCCAAGTGGCGGCGCGATTGGTGGCGCCGGCCCCGAAATATTGGAGGGCACTTTCGGTCCCGTTGAAGTTGTCGGGCTGGGTTGACGCCCAGTTCGAGTAGGAGAACGCTTCGCCGCTGAGCCATTGCCAACCGCCGCCGGGTTCGGGCGAGCCGTCCAGCTGATAGCCTCCAAGCCAGGGACCGAAGGTGTTGTTGGCGCCGTCGACGTACCACGCGTTGGTGCGGCTGGCGGCCAAGGCATGGACGAAGGCGTTCTCCTGCGCTGAGCCGAGGCTGGCAAGTTTTCCGCCGCGCGCGACGGCTTGCACCCGGGCTTCCCACCAATTCACGCCGGTTGGGTCCACGACTATCTCGTAGTAGTGCCCGTTGCCCCCGGTGGCGGGGTCCCAGTAAACGGGTTGTCCCTGAAGGGGTTGAGTCAAAAGCAGCGGCGCCCCAAACAGGGCTGCCCACGATAATGCCGACGATCGCCAGTACATCTGGTCTGATAACGGCAGAATTCAGACGAATCTTTCAGGAAAATCGCACGGCAGCGAGGCTGGCTTCAGCCCGGGCGCCCGGATTTGGACCGCGGATGAACTCAGATTGACGCCGATGCCCGAGAGCGATCCCGAGATTTGGGCGACGAAGGGGGACCCCATTTTGGTCGCGGCGCAAAAGCGGCACCCGCGACGTAGTAGGCTCGCGGGTTAGCGAGTCAAGGGCGGGGACCGCCGTTGACTCTTCGACCGAGGTGCGGATGCATCAGGCGGTTGCGTAATCCTTCGCCGGAAAATGCCAGCAGTTTTGCCAGCAGCCGGGTGATTCTGGATAACCCCGGCAGATTGGGCTCCAGCGCGCCCACTGCTCGCTAACCCGCTCAGAACTTTTTGCGTTAGCCTCATCACCGAAAGGTCAGCGGCATGAAGCAAAGATTCCGGCTCTATCGTCAGCGCACGGCAAGCGTTTTTACGTTCACGACAGCGTCACCGGCAAACAGGAGAGTTTGGGCACCGCCGACTGAAAGGAAGCCATGCGCCTCCCGCACGCCAAAAATGAAGCGGCGCATCAACCGCTCATCAACCTGCAGATCGCCCGCGCTTATCTCGCCGCCAGCGACGTGGAAGTCAGCAGCCGCACTGGTCGACCGCGATGACCGAGATGCGATTAAGGCCGTGACGCGAGCACGCGTCGACGCTACGAACGTGCGTTCAAAGAAAACGCGTTCGACCCTGCCTGTACCGTGGCCGATCCTGCAACCCGCCCCGAACACTTCATGCGCGTGCTGGAGGCGGGCAGCGTCTCGACCAACAACAACCTCGCGGCGGCTGCAATACCCGCTCGGCCATGACCTGGCTGCCGTGGCCGGTGTTGACCAAGCAGCAATGGCCGGCGATTCGCTACCGGGACAAGCGCGGCATCACCCTGGAGGAGCATCGAACGATCATCGCCACCGAGAAGAACCCGGAATGGAAAGCGTTCCTGGAACTGGCCTGGCACCTCGGCGCGGCCCAAGGCGATTTGTCGGCGCTTCGGGCCGAGGACATCGATACCACTCACCGGATAATCAGTTTCTCGCGACAAAAGACCGGTTCACTGACGGTGCAGCGATACGGCGACGAAGTCGCCGAGATTCTGCGCCAGCTGCCGCCGAGTGGTTTTCTGTTCCCAAGGCTGGCCACGCAACCGTCGTGCAATCGAGCGGCGCACTTCGCCAAAAGGCTCAATCGTCGCGGCATCGTCGGCGTCAGCCTGCATTCGTATCGATACGCCTGGGCTGAACGGGCGAAGACCGCCGGCTATCCCGAACGCTACGCCCAGGAAGCGCTCGGTCACAAAAGCAAGGCCGTGCATCGCGCGTAAGCCATGAGAGCCCGCGTCGAATTGCCAGCGCTGGAGGACTACGAGAAACGCCGGGCGGCCGAGAAGACTTCGACGACACTGGGAGTCGGATGCTCCCAGGATTCGCCGCCGGCAGCTGCCATGTAAACCGCCGATAGCGCCCACGGTCTCGCCATGATCCTCTCCGGAGGAGCCTTCTCCGTCCCGCAAAGCGGGAGGGTGAACGTGTCCCGTCCCGCATTGCGCGCATTGCGGGGCGGGACGGATGAGGTGGAGCAGTCCTGGGGTCATGGCCCCAATTCGCGTGTGACATTGCAAGTTCGAGCTCCCCGTGACCAGACCAAGCCTCCGGCTTTGGTCTCTCCAAAGCCGGAACTTAAGCGCAACCCCGCCCGGAACGCCGCCGCTGTCATAGGTGGAGGCGCGAACGCTGGCGGTTTTCGCCAGCGCCGAGCGCACTACCTTGACAGCACAAGGCGGCGGGTCCGGGCCGATCGCGCTCCGGCGTTTAGCCCGTCAACGTCGCGCCAGCATGGCCGACATTCGATGGGCAGCGATGCGACAAATGGCCGGAGAGGTCCGAGCAGGAGAACGTTCACGAGTTGAGCAGCGAGCGGATTCTCCGCGACGCGGTCGGGCGATGTCCGATGATTTGTTCCTCGTCAGTCCGCGATGCCAACTCGCGCCGGTTTACCGGCGGGCGCGTGAGCAGCCTGTGAGCAGTTACGCCGTCATTCGGCCAAGCAGTTTCGCCCTCTCAACGAGAGGGGTTGGTGTCGGTGCCAAACCTGGAAGATTTTCTCCCGCGTCAATCCCTGCCACCTCACGCCAATTGTGGACAATTTAGATGCGACCCTATTGCCCATACCCCCATACCCAACGTGTTAGTCGGCGCATTGCGCATGATTTCGTCGAAAGGAAACGTGAGGCGGACTGCAACTGGCGAGCCTTGGGGGGCCGCAGAGAACTTCCGAAGTAGAAATCTGAATCGGGTAGAAGTAGCGGCATAGATTCCGAAGGTCCCATTCCACAAGCCGGGCGACGTTCCAGCCACACCCGAGATCTCAACAACATCGCCATCGGAGAACGGACCATTCCCAGAAAGCACCGTTGCTTCAGCCTCACGCCCCGAGGGATGCGCAGTAAGGGCTAGGCTAATGGAAAAGGAACTCGACCTTCGCGTGCTACCGTTATACGGCTGCTGCAGTGTACCGGAGCCCGCATCGAGATCAGAACGCGCAGCGATGGAGATGCCGATTGAAGCGGCGGGCGACTCTTCGAGTAGTAGTACTTCGACCAATGACATGATCATCTCCTACGAAAGACTAGGGCTAGAGCAAGGCCGGAGATTAGTATCGCCCAAACCGACGGTTCAGGAACAAGAGTAATGCCGAACCGAGCGACCATTCCTCTGGTTTCAGCGGTCCCTGAAAGCGAGTTACCGTCGCTCGACCACACCCACGAGACCGAGTTACCGCGAACGTCCGTTGCATCCATACTTCCGGGTCTGAAGATACCGCGCCCAAAGCCCCCCACGTCGAGCAACAGATTTCCTTGTGAGGGATCATAGTAGAATTCCCGGCTACGGACGGGAATTGTCTGTCCCCAGGGTTGGGGCGCTTCGCCGGGCTGGAACGATCCACCAATCGAGAACGCACCCTCATAGAGAGTCAGATAGTCTGACCCAATATTCTCCGAGAACACCGTGCTTAGTTCATCGGGATTCCGAAGGGTCGTTGACAAACCCACAAAGCCACCTCCGAAAGCATTCAATAAGACGCCCGCCGAGTTTCCCCCGTCGAGTCGAAACGAAATACTAGCGATTCGGGCGAACTTTCCTTCTGGAATAGCGAATTGCGATGCGTCGAACACCTGCTGAAACCGGAACGACGAGGAGTTAAATGGCTCAAGGATGCTACTGTCTCCTTCCTTCGTCGCCAGATCGCCCGGCACCACGATTTGCACTTGAGGATCAGCGCCTATCACGAGGCTCGACGAAAAAACGAACGCAAACCCGCAAAGCAATCCAACAAGCCACCGGCTATGCCACGGAGAATCCGCGCTCTTGGGCGCGATTGATGGAAACGTCTTCATAAAATGACAGAGGCAGATTGGTGAAAAGGGTGAGTAGTGATCAGAATGCGTTTAAGTGTGCCAAGGCGTAGGCCTCTTCGGCGGCGGCTTCGAGTTCTTCGATGGGTTTTCCGGAGGCGGGGTCCGTCCGCCGCAAGAGCGCGCCGTTGCGTCCGCGGTTCTCTGACCACGTCACGGCGCCGCAGCGGAGCAAGCGGATCGGATCGGCAGGGACGGTTTCGATCACGTTGTCGCGGACCAGCACGGATTTGGCGCCGGCGAGTTGGATGCCCCAGCCGACCAGACTCGGCTGCCAAGCGCCGTTGACGTAGCGGATGCGATTGTGCCGGACGATCGCCTGGCCGTGTTGATAGGCGGGGAAACTGGGATCGCGGGGCGTTTCCGTCTGCAAATCGTCGAGCTGAATGCCGATGACCTCGCCGCTGGTCTGAGGGGAGAGCTCGATGGAGTTGCCCTAATGATCAAGCGATCGGCGCCGTAGAGTTTCTGGACGTTGGAATTGCCGTTGGAACCGGAGCTAATCTTGCCGGTGAACTTGCGTGCTGAGGCGGACGTCACTTCGATCCATTTTCCGGGCCCGACGAGGTAGACCCGGTCGCCAATGGCCAGACCATGATCCACTGATAATGTGGCAGTCACCAGTTGGCTATCGAACACCAGCGAGGCGGAGTCGATGACCGGCGCGTAAGTCGGGAGGCTAAAACAGGGCCCTTTGAGTACATTGCGGTAGCGGTTGTTTCTGACAATCACGTCACGGTTGGTCGACTTCTCCTGGACGGGTCCGCCGACGGGGATGTTGTGGACTTGGTTCCCTTCCACAATGCCGCCTCGGCAGCGTTCGACCGACAGCCCGCGAAACGCCGGGGCGGCGGTCGGGGAGCCCGCATCGACGTAACAATTGCGAATAAATCCGGTTTTGCCGTAGGTCTCGAACGTGGTATCGATGCCGCGCCCGCCGAGGTGGATCAGGGTGACCAGCGCGCCGGCGGGGATCTGGGCGGTGGCGGGCTGAACGACGAGACATTCCTCGATCCCGGCGTCGAAGGCTTCGAACGGACCGGCGGTGAAATCCGAGACGATGGAGGCGAGCACGTAACCCGGGTTGCCGGTCGACTTCGTGCCCCAGTTGATGGCCTGCACGCGGCGAATGCGGCTGTGGTTGCCCATGATCCGGACAGCGCCGCAGGCCGGTTGGGACCCGGGTTGTCCGGCGAGATTGCAGTCGATGGTGAGGTCCGAGATTTCAAAGAAGTCCACCGGTGTCGGCGCGGCGGGCGAGCCGCCGGTCAAGGCGTGGCCGACGGCGAAGTAATGCTTGTTCTGCGCGGCGCCGACGAGCCGAAGTGTCGTTACACCGATACCGGAACCCTCGATGGACATGCCCATTTTCGGCTGCCAACCGGTGGATTCGCCATCGGCATATCCAGCCGTCTCGAACACACCGGGACCAAAATGGACCCGCGATCCGGCGGGCAACCCGGCCAAGATTGGGTCGAGGACAGCAGCGGTGTTTCCGCTGAACGGATCCCGCGCCGAACCCGAGCCGCGGGCGCCGTCGCTCCGCCGGGCGATCCACACCTCAAACGGGTATGGGTTCAACAGCATGGCATCGAGCAGCGACATTCGAAAGGGTAGCAATGGGGTCGCATCTAGATCCGACCCCATTGCACCCTATCTGACCCCATTGCACCCTATAATGCTGACCGGGGCATCGACCCATACTTGAGAGTCATCGATTGCGCCAATCCACTCTGCCGTAACTTCGCGAAGTCCGCGGAATTGCATGGGATCGACCTTTTTCACGTCGACGACAAAGGAAACTAAAGTCCATAATGTAGAAACGGCCGCCCAGCCGTGTGCCAATTTTTTGTCCAACTCTGTTTTCCGAAGGTAAACCGAAAGCCCATTGTAACTGCGGGTTGGCAGTCCGGTCGAACCACAAACTCCACATTTCCAAACCGTCATTAGATTTTTCCGTGCGCCGCGCACGGGGACAGAGTGTAGACTAGGCGCGGAATCAAACTCCAAATATCTCTTCCCATTGGAAACACCACTATTCTTACAGGCTATGAAATCACTGGGCATTTCTTTTCCTGCTAACACGTAAGCAAACTCAGTTGAAATGACGACTCGCCTGGAAACCACGCCGAAATCAGCGCCACAAAGTTCGGCGAAATTGAATACTAACGGCAGCATACTTCTTGCTCCCATCGGCAGCTTGCATTTTCTACAGACACCACCCTCAAAGAGAGCGGTAACAGGCTCGGTTGCACTCACGGGTACCGCCGTCGAACTGAGCAGGACGTAGGACTTGGACGCATCCCTTGCAGCTGCTCCAGGCGGCCGTGGCGGCCAGAATGACAGGCTTGGATCAAAATCCTCGAAGCAGTCGACGGCCAAACTTCTGAGTCTTTTTTCAAGCAAAAAGAAGCTCTTGGCTTCGGCGGAATGTTCCGGATGACTAATCATCCAACCTTGAAACACTCCGCCCGCCTTTCTCCATCCGCACCAGTAGTGGCTCATTTGTCTAAATGCAAACGAATCATTTTGTCACGGCGATCCCTTAAACCTTTCGAGCCCAGATGCGTAGGCAATGGGGCGCATCTAAAGATGTGACAAATACTGCTTTTCTAACTGCTAAATGAATCGATTTGTAGACTATTTAGATCCGCCTCCATTGCACTGCCATCGAGGCGCAGACCGGCCAAGCCTGTCCGGCTTAGCCTGAATCGTTCACCCCTAGGGCGCCGGTAAGTTTGGCGCGAGCGCGCCAAAGGCGTTGACCGTTTGGCCGGAGAGTTTGCCCTTGAGCACGGCGGTGTTGGTGCTGGTGAGCGTCACTTTGAGGCTGGATCCTTTGCTGGGCGTGTCGCCGGCCAGCACGAGAAGCGTGCTGCCATTCTTCGCGTTGTAGGTGCCTTTCGCGGTGAAGCCGAGCGAGTGTCCCGTGCTGAGATTGACGGTGGCGGTCCCGCCAACTTTTTTGACCGCGTCATTGGTCAGCGCGAGACTCAGCGTCCAGGCGCCGCTGCCCATGGCCGTGATCGCATCCGGCCAGGGAAACGTGAGCGGTCCGCTTTCCTTGACGGCGCCGTGGCCGGTGGCGAGCGCGGTGACCAGGTAAACCCCGGACGCCGACTCCGTGAGGGAGTTCAACGTGATCTTCACTCCGGCCGTGGCCAGGAGGGTCTGGGCTTTGCCCTCGATCATGGCCGGTCCTTTCGCGGCGCTGATGAGCGTGAGCTTGGCGATTCCCTTCGCGGCCGTGATCGAGCCGTTGGCCACGTAGGCGCCTTGCACCGCGCCGTCGAAGATCGGCGAATGCACGGTCATCTCGGTCGCTCCGGCGCCCGTCAGCTTGCCTGCGCCGTTCTGCGTGAAGGGGGCCGAAAACGCGACGAACACTTCGCTGTCCGAAATCCTCACCTCCGGCGACTGCAACTCCCCGATCCGCGTCGCGTCCCAAACGTGATTGGTCGGGTCCGAGATCTGAACCTGCAGATTGCCGACGGGCAATCCGGCGGCGGAGAGGGAGAGATTCGATCCTGCGACGATCAGGAAGCAGGCGGCGGTGGCGATGAGTGAGGTTTTCACAAAACAAGGTTAGGTTGTGGACTTTTCTGATTCTGGCCGGATCCTAACGGGCCGAACACCGATTTCAACCGCAGTTTTGGGCGATCTGCGCCCGCGGGTGCCGTTGAGAGCGGGTGAGGGTTCCAGGAGTTGACCTCGCGCCCCGCGTGGACCGGTGAGCCAATGAAGACACATCGCAGCCTTTCGGAGTGCGGTGACTTGTCCCCGCTCTCACGTAGGCGACTTGTCGCCGTCCATCAACCGCCCGCGAACAGCTCAGATCACAAGGACACTCGCAGCGCGAGATCGCATGGCGCATCGGGTCAGCGAGAAAGCGGTGCGCAAACTTCTGCGACGTCTGGGTTGGACGTCCGCCGCCGCCGAGCAAGTGGAGATGGCCCTGGAGACGGGAGCGCCTAACCCCATAACCGCGGTTGCTCCGTCGGCCGCAACGCCGGCGGCGGAACCGGCCCAGGGTGCGGACCCAAACCTGTCCGCTTTTTCTGCTGGTGCGCCGGCACCACGAAGTGCGGATGCGTCATCGTCGACTCGTCCGAGACTACGAACGGACCGAGACCAGTGCCGTAGCCTGGATTCATCTGGCGATGATTCGACTTCAACTTCGCCGACTTGCTTAAATATGCCTTCACGCTTTTTCAGACAGGCTCTTAGCCAAAGCAAAGCGGCGACTGGGCGGGTTGACGACCACGCCCAGAGGCTACGCGTTTTGCGTCGGAAGGGAAGGCGGTTTTACGCGGAAAGGCGGCGCAACAGGGCGGCCAGGCCCGCCTTGTCCAGGCGTCGCTCGGCGATGGCGATCATCGCTGCATGGAGTTCGTCCGTGGCCGCGGGCAGGGAGACGCCGTTGCCTTCGAGGAAGACCAGCGCGGCCGCGATGCCGGTGCGCTTGTTGCCGTCCATGAACGCCTGAGCCTGGGCCACGTGGAAGGCGTAGGCGGCGGCGATATCGCAGAGGTCGCCCTGGCCATAGAGCCAGACGTTGCAGGGATGCATGACGGCGCTTTCCAGCGTGGCGGCATCGCGCACGCCATCCTGGCCGCCGTGCCGATCCAGCGCCAGGCGGTGGAGAGCTTTGACCTGATCGAGCGTGAGGAAAACCGGCTCGCTCATCGGCTAAGCTTGTCCATCAACTCGCCGTGGCGATCAAAGACCCGCTTGGCCGATTGCTCGAACGTCTCGGGCGGTATGGTGCGCACGGCTCGCACCAACTTCGCCTCTTCAAGAAAGTGGATCACTTTAATTTGCTCCTCGGGCGGGAGCGCCTTGATTTGTTCAATAACGGCGCGGGCGGTCATGGGGGAGATTCTACCTCATGGAGCGGTGGATTGGAAGGGCTGTCCTGAGCTGGAGCTGGCGCGGAGGAATCCCCCCTCGTTTCGGGCGTTGGCGTCGACCGACCGGCCGGGTGGCAGCGGGAGAAGTCGGCAGATTTCCTATGACACCATCCCCTTGGCCCTGGCCGCCAACCAGGCGGATTCACGGGACCCCGCGAGTGCGGTGCGAATATTCCGGTCCGGAAGTGCCAGCAAAAGTGCCAGCAAAGGTGCCCTGAAAGAGCTCGAACGGGTTCAGTTGGGCGCGTTCGAATTACGGCTTGATTCGCGTGACCATTGCCCTGATTTTATTGGTCGAACCGAGTGTTAACGCACTGGTTCTGAGACCTTAGCGAAGGGAGGGTCAAGGGCGGGGACCGTCCGTATCGTCTCGTCCGGCGATCAGGCGCCGACCACGGGCCACTTGAAGGTGGAGCTCAATTTAATGCGGCGACCGGTGGCGGAGGACTCGCGGGCGGCGGTGATAATCTCCAGCACGTGCAAAGCCTGTTCTGGGGTGACCAGCAGTTCCTTGCCAGTGACGAGGCATTCGGCGGCGAGGGCGGCGCCTTGCTGCCAGATGTAGCCCTGCGCATTCGTCGCAAAGCGTTCGAGCTTCGGGCTCTTCTCGGTGGCCAGATCGACGCCGAGCGGTTCCCAGTCGTAGCCGACCAGGCCCATGTAGCCGCCGGACCCGATGATTTGGATCGTGTGCCGGGACTCATCCTTGCCGGAGTGGCCGTGCGGATTGAAGTAGTTGAAGCCGGATTGCACGTGGGAGATGACCCCGTTGCCGTGATCCAGCAGCACCATGGCGTTGTCCTCCTCCGTGACCTTGATGCGCCCCTTGTCGGATACCGTGCGTTCCGGAGTGACGATGCTGAGCATGGCCGACACGTTCTTCACCGGGCCAAGCAGGCCGGTCAGGCTGGTCATGTTATAGACCGCGAGGTCGGGCATGCTGCCGCCGCCTTTCTCGTAGAAGAACGCGGACCAACCCGGGCCTTCGTGGCCGTAGAAGGCATGCGCGGCGGCGACCCGTCCCAGTTTTCCCGCGGCCAACGTTTGGGCCATGAACGCGAACTGCGGACTTTGCACGGTGATGGGCGCACCCCAAAGGCGGACCCCTTTTTTGCGGGCGAGTTGGAGCAGCTTTTGTCCGGCCGCCAGCGTGTTGGCAATCGGCTTCTCGCTCCACACGTGCTTGCCGGCCTCCAATCCTTTCCGGTTGATCTGTTCGTGCACCTGCATGTCGGTCAGCACGATGAGGAAATCGAACGGCACTCCCGCCAGCATGGCGTCGACGTGAGGATACGTGTTGGCGATGCCAAACTTCTGGCCCTGCCGCTGGGCGCGCTCGGGCTTGATGTCGCAGAGGCTGACGACTTCGACAAAGGGCGATTTGGTTAGGACGGGCAGGTAGGCGTTGGAAACGCTGCCGCATCCGATCACGCCCGTGCGAATGCGCCGGGTCGCCCCCTGGGCGGAGACGGTTTGGGGTTGAAGGGCGGCCGCTCCTGTGGCCACAGCAGCGCCGGCCAGCAAGGTGGTCTTGGTAAAGTCGCGACGGGACAACGAGGCGGATTCGGTGGTCATGATGGCGTTGGTGATAGGGTTTTTGGCCGAGATTGGCAAGGGTTGCGAGCCTGGTTGTCCGGGTCGTCCGTTCTGCGCCTGTGCGCTGTCGTGAAAGCGCCAGAGGACTGGCTCACTCCACGCCCTGGCGGACCTCGCAAGGGCCTCGGGACGCGCGGAGCGTCTTGGAGTGTGGTAGTCCTCTACCGCCTTTCATCAATGGCAGCCAACGCGGCGCCTAACCAACCGGCATCCGAGCCGGTGGCGGCTCGCAGAATGGGAATGCTCCGTTGGTGATCGGACCAGATCCGGCGGCGGGTGGCGGCCGTCAGCCAGTCCCAATACGGCCCTTCGCTGAGCCCGAGGCCGCCGCCGATGATGAGCGCTTCCGGATCCAGCGTGCCGACCAAGACCGCGAGCTGCGAGCCCAACGCCTCCGTCGCGGCGCGCACAATTTCAGTCGCCAGCGGATGCGAGGCGCGCACGGCATTGAGGACTTCCTGGCCGGACGCGGCCTGGCCTCCGGCCGCGTTGAATCGCTTGATGAGGGCCGGGCCGGACGCGAGTTCCTCGAGCGTGGGCCCGGATGGGCCGGAGTCCGGAAGCCAGAGCGGGCTGCTGGCCATCGTGCCGGTCGCTCCTCGGGTTCCCAGGAGCGGTTGACCGTTGAGCATCAGACAGCAGCTGATGCCGGTTCCGATGGTCACGTAGAGAAAGACGTCGAGGCCACGGCCGGCCCCGAGCACCGCTTCGGCCCGCGCGGCGGCACGCACATCGGCTTCGAGCAGAACGCGGGCGGAGGGCGCGATCTGCGACAGCTCGTCGTTGACCCTCAGCTTTAACCAATCGACGGAATGAGCGCTGGCGGCGTTCCCTTGTCGATCGACCAATTCACAAAGTCCGACGCCAATGGCGGCGACTGCGGCTGGCGACGCCTTCTCGGGCGGGATGTGGGCGGCCAACTGGCGTCCGAGTTGAATGACGTCGTCGAGCACGGCGCGTCCGCCGCGTTCGGCGTGGCTGCGGATGACGCGTCGGGCCACTGGCTGAAGGTCGGGCGTCGCGGTGGAAACCAGCGCCAGCCCGCCGGCGATCTTGGTTCCGCCGACGTCGAGGCCGATGGCGTAGCAGGCTGGGGATTCCATGGCGCCGCGGGGACTATTTGCCGCGGGCCTTTCCGCCGGCCGCCGTCGTGTCGAGGAAGACGTTGACTTCGCGATGTCCCTGGAGAAAAGAGGCCGGGCAACGGGCGTCTCTGCGTCCGGAGCGCATGGCGGCCACCGCGGCCGTTTTGTGGGCGCCGAAAGCCAGGATCAACACCCGTCGGGCGGCGAGAATGGTGGCCAGGCCGACCGTCACGCCGCGGGCGGGTGCGTAGTCGCCGCCGAACCATTGGCGGTTGGCTTCAATCGATATGGGATCGAGATCCAGGACGCGCGCGGCCGAGTCCTCGGTGCTGCCGGGCTCGTTGAATCCGAGGTGCCCGTTTTGGCCGAGGCCGAGGATGACGACATCGAGGCCGCCGGCGTCCGCGATGCGACGTTCGTGTCGTTGGACACTGGCGAGCGCATCGGACTCCAGTGAGCTGACCGTGAAATAGCGGGTGGGCGGGAGGCCCCATGGAGCGACGGCGGTGCGGCGGATGAGGTTGGCGCAGTTGCGGGGTTCGTCCAGGGGCACGCCAACATACTCGTCCAGGGCAAAGACATTGAGGTGGCGGAGGGGCAGCTGTCGTTCTCCGATCAAGCGGTAGAGCTCCAGCGGCGTGTTGCCTGCGGCCAGCATCACATTGCGCACGCTGGGGGCCGTCAGCCACCGGGCAAGGAGATCGGCGGCGGCGGCGTTGGCGGCGGCGGCCGTGGGATGCACCGAGACGTTCATACGCGCCCGCCGGGTTTGGTGGCGGCGTCGACCCCGCGGGCGAGTGCCCGGATGTAGGCGGCATTGCAGCCGCAACAGCCGCCGGCGTAGCCGATGCCCTCCTGGCGGGCGGTTTGCCCGAAGTTGAAGAACTCCTGCCGCGAAACCTGGATGGTTTCGAGATCGTCCGGGAACGCGGGCAGCCGGGTGAAGCTGTGGCAGGCCTCGGTGGTGTGAAACGCCGCGGGTTGGGCAGCCAACGGCACTTTGGCCGCGGCGCGCATTTCGCGCAGGAGCGGCAGCATGCGCCGCGGGTCCTGCTCGCAATTGGCCCCGACTGCGATGGCTCCCAGGTCGGCCATGACGCGGGCGCATTCCGCGGGCGTATGATCGTCGCTGCACTTGCTGATCAGCGGCCGGAAACTCATCGTGGCCACGGCGGGTAATCCCGCGGCGGCCGCGCATTCGAGGGCGACCTTCATTTCCGCGAGGTGAAAGAAAGTCTCGAGAATCAGGAAATCGACGCCGGCGTCCTTGAGGAGGCGGATTTGCTCAGCGAGGTGATCGCGTGATTTGTCGAGTGACCCCATTCCTTCGCGCTCGGTGAGCTGGGTGCGCGACACGCTGCCGGCCACCAAAGCCCGATCGCCCGCCACTTCCTTCGCCAATTTCACGGCGGCAAAATTGATGCGTTCGGTGTCTGTGCCGTAGCCGGCCCGGTTCAGCTTCTCGCGAGTGCCGAAAAAGGTCAGGGCCTGGAGCACCTGGGCGCCGGCCTGGAGGAACTCGCGATGCAACTCGCGCAGGGCGTCCGGATTTTCAATAGCCACCTCGGGCGTGAACTGTCCGCTGCCGCGGCCGGTGCCCACCTTTTCCCGGCCCGACCCACTGTCGACATAGCCGCGCCGTTCAAGCTCGATGAGATAACCGCCGTCCCCCAGGACGACGCCGGATTTGAGTTTTTCAGTGATGGAAAGCAAGCGAGTGAGGAAGTTAGCGATTTAGCGAGCAAGTGATTTGGGGGCAGTGACGGTCATTGGTCATTGGTCATTGGTCATTCGTCATTCGTCATTCGTCATTCGTCATTCGTCATTCGGTTTTTGCGCTCGCCGGGGATTCCTGGGAAAGAGCGGCGACGGAAGCGAGGGCGCAGACGATGCCGGCGATTTCGCGTCCCCCGAGTTTTTCACGGAAGAGGAGCACGGCGACTGGCATGCTGATCAGGGGGTAGAGGGCGGTGAGAGGGGCGATGATCGCGGCTTGGCCGCCGCGGGCGAAGGCGGCGAGCACGGCGAGGTTGCCGAAGGCCAGGAAGAATCCGAGGGCCAGAACGATGATCCAGACGCGCGCGGTGAGGTGGGCGGGTTCGGGCCAGGGCTCACGGAGGCCGAGCAGGACGGCGACGGGAACAAACGCTCCGAGATAAACGAGGGCGGCGGTTTCGCCGGAGAGATGGTTGGTGGCCACCTTCTGGAGGAAGCCCGACAGGCCCCAGAGCAATATGGGTGGAACGGCATAGACCACGGTTCGGGAAAAGATGGTTCCGTCATCCTGGACGTTGAACAGCCAGATGGCCACGAGGGAAAGGCCCAGTCCCAGCATTTGGAACCGATTGAGCCGTTCGCGCAAAATCAGCACGGCCAGTGCGATGGTGATGAGGGGATAGAGCGCGGTCAGCGACACCACCGTGGCGACTTTCTCGCCTCGGGCCAGAGCACCGTAGTAAGCGAGGTTGCCCAGGCACGACACGATGCCGCCGGCCGAGGCGAGCGCGAGGCCGCGTCGGGACGACGTTCTCAGTCCGGCTCGTCCGGGGCCGGTGATGGCGAGCGCGGCCAGGATGGGCAGGAGTCCGATCGTCGACAAAACCTGGCTTTGTTCGGCGGTGAGGGTGTCTCCCAAGGCTTTTGACAGCACGGCCCAGATGCCCCAGGAGAACAAAGCCAGCGCGGTCCAGATCACCCAGGCGGGAAATGCTCGCGGGACGCTCATGCGGGGACGACGGCTGATCGGCCCCGCGGAGAGGCGGGACACCGGTCAAGCCGGATACCGATTCGTCGATTCATGGAACAGCGAAGTAATACGGCACTCAACGCGGGTGGGCAATGCCGGTTTTGACCTCGATCTTGGATGCGCGGATTGTTATGCACCGCAGTGGTTACGCCGAGCTATGACCCCGGATCCATCCCATTCCCATTCGCCGCCGCCGCCGCCGATGCAACGACCGACTGCTCCGTGGTCGAGGCTGGCTTGGATCGTTTTGGTGACGACCGGCGTGTTGGCGGTGTGTGGAATGGCTTTTCTGCTGCTCTGGTTTCGGTTGGGCAAGACCGGAGCGGAGGCCCACCGTCCGACCGTTCGTCCGTCGCCTCGCGCAATCCAGGAGGATCGGGTCACGCTGACACCGCAACCCGCTGCGGGGTCTGAGCAGACCTCAGCTCATCAGGCAGGGTCGGAGCCTGCGCCATCCCCGGACGCCCCGGTGCTGGCTAACACGCTTCATCTCGGCGCGGATGATTTCGTGGTGGACATCTATTTGAACGGCCAGCGCGTCGCGGAGACGAATCGCCAGCTGACCGCCGAGGTTTTTGGCGCGACCGGGGAGCGGGTCAATCTGACGGTCCGGGAGGGGGACTGGGTGGTGTTCAACGTGGTGAACAACCGCCTGCGCTGGGGTGGAGTTTGTTATTTCGCGGCCGCGGGCTTGGCTGAGGACGGATCCATCGCGTTCGTGAGCGAGGAGACCGACCAATGGTCGGTTTGCGAGGAGCCAGGCGAGGTCCCGCGTTTCATCGCCGAACGCTCGTTCCGATCCGATCGGCCGGCGCGACTGATCGAGAACCCCTGGCCGGGCGGTCACAAGCTGATGGCCAAACAGGTGCCCGGTTGGTCGGGCCAAGGCATCTGGGGCTCGCCCACCAACCGAAACATCTGGCTCAAATTTGTCGCTCCGCGGACGCGATGAGGGGGCTTGAGGTTCTACGGCCGGTAAGGCGTCAGCACGCGGTAGTAGCGGCGTTCGGTCCAGTCGGGGTCGGGAATTCGTTCCGTTCCGGTGACCGGTCGGGCGAGAACGTCGGTCAGTTTTTGCCAGACGCCGTTGCCGAGCAGATCCGTGAATTCCACGGTGTAGGTGCGGTTGGACACGGCCTGAAACTCGATGGCGGCGGTGCCGGTCAGCACGTTCGGTTCAACGCGGAGATAGCTGGCCGGATCATTCGGATCTGTGCCGGCGATGTATTCGGCGCGATTCGACATGCGATCGCCATCCGTGTCGATGGCGGCATCCGCCGCGCTGGCCGGGTTGAGCCCAACCCGTTGTTCCCATTCGTCGGCCATGCCGTCGCCATCCCGATCCGCGAGCACCGTGACCACGAAATTGTGGGCGGTGCCGAGGCTGGTGGCGCTGTTGCTGAGCACCAATCGGCAATTGATGTTCGTCGACAGCATTCCGGGCGCGAGAGTCATGCCGGCGGCGGTGGTGTTGAGCGTGAAGAAGTCGCGCGGGATCGGCTGCGTATTGACGCCATAGATCGCGCTCGGCGTGGCGCGTCGCCACGAGAAAGTGTAGGGCGCCGGGTGCGCCCGCATCTCGGCGCTGAGATAGAGATTGGCGCCCTCCGTCACCGTGAGATTGGCCGGGCCCTGCACGAGACTGGGCGAGACCAGGACGGTCAGCGACACGGCGAAACTGATCACCTCGCTGGTGGCATCGCGAACCACGACGTCGTAGAGGCCGTCGTGGGAGATGTTGACCTGATTGATGGTGTAGGTGGCGTTGGTGGCGTTGGGCACGGGGATTTCGTTGCGACGCCACTGGTAGCGGAATGGGGGCTTGCCGGTGGCGGAGACCTGGAAGGTCGCATTCGTTCCGGTCTCCCCGAAGTTGGCCTCGGCGCTTGAGCCGCGAAGGACGATGGCTTTCGGCTGGAGCGTGATGACGGCGCCAACGACCACGGTGAGCACGGCGGGTGTGGAGGCGGCGGAGCCGGCGTTGTTCAGCACGATGACCTGGTAAGCCCCGGATTGGGCGGCTTGAATGTTAGGCAGGATCAGACTGGCGTTGGTGGCGTTGGGAAGATTGGCGCCGTCGTAGCGCCATTGATAACTGAATGGTCCGGTGCCGCTCACGTTCACCTGCAGGGTCACCGTCGAAGAGACGAACACCGTGCGGTTGGTGGGCTGTTGGGTGATGACCGGAGGATTGCCGCCGCTGAAGGCGCGGCCCGGGGTTCGAGCCGCCGCCGTCCAGTTGGTGGGATCATTGCCGTAGGAGCCGATGACCAGCCGCTGCAGGGACGGCCCAAAGCCATCGCCTGCGGGCGGCCATGGTAATGCGTCTTCGTAGGCGACCTTGTCGACGAGCACATAGGGCACGCTGCCGGCGTCGGGCGCGGGAGCGACCTGGGGGAGGTCCGGGCGCACCAGTTCGACGCTGTCGCTCGAGTTGTCCAGCTTGCCGTCGAACGGCCCGTAGATCGGGACCGTAACGGCGACGTTGTTGCGGGTGCGGAAGCCGCTGAGCAGGGACGGGTCCGACGGGTCAAAGCCCACCACCAGCAAGTGCCCGCCTGCGGGGAGCGTGACATTGGTGGGAAACCGAAAACTGACGGCATCCCGAAGGCGCCAGGTGTTCGCCGGGTTCAGCGGATCAAATAGTCCGACGGCTGATCCCGTGATGTTGCGGAGTTCGATGAATTCGTCATCGGTGTTGTCGAGGACATAGCCGAGCGATGACAGGTCCGGGGGATGATACATGACCTCGCTGATGACGATCGGGCCGACCAGGGGACCCGCATTGCCAGAGCCGAGGGTGGGTGCGGACTGGGTGACCAGATGATCCTGGCCGGAGCTGATGACGTAGCGGCCGAGCGTGACGCCATTGACCTGGGCGCCGAAGTCAAAGCCGTGCATGTAGCCGGTGAGATTGGTGGTCGCGGCCTCGCCTGAGAAGAGATAGATGTCGTCGCCCCTTGAGCTGAGGGAGAACGGGACATTGCCGCTGGTGCCCGTGTTGAAGTCGCCTTCTCCGAACACGAGATAGCCGCCGGCCGCGATCGTCGTTCCGGGCGGGAGGCGAAACTTCATCGGCTCGTTGAAAGTGTCGGTCAGAAACCATCCGCCCAGGTCGACGGATGCGGCGGTGGGGTTGAACAATTCGATCTGATCCACGGCGGGAAGGTCGGTGTGGGCCAGGACTTCGCTGATGACCACCGGCGGCACCGAGCGAGATTCGGCATCGTCGAGGCCCGGAGATCCGTGGGGGCGCGCGCTCGGGCGCCAGCCGTGCTTCGTGTCCCAGGCGGAAACTGTGGCGGCGGGATCGATCACGACGAGCGAGAAGCCAGGGCCGTCGGTGACCGGATACCACTGGTCTTGATAGGAGAAATCGAGGATGGGTTCGCCGACGGGGCCCTGGAGGACCAGATGCTCGCCGTCGTTGTCGAGCTGGCCGGAGTAGGTGCCGAGGATTCGAGGCGTTGCGCCGTAGCGGGCGGCAAATGCCGCGGCGTGTCGGACGACAACCCCGGCCTCGCCCGCCGCCAGGGTCACGTTGGGAAAGATGAAATCGACCCCGCCGCGGAGTTGGAAGCGGGAAAGGTTGAGCGGGCTGGAGCCGATGTTCCGGACTTCGACGAACTCGAAGTTGTCTGCGTCGTTGGTATTGCCGGCGGGCGGCGGGGCAGGGTGGTAGTTGATTTCGGTGATGCGCAAGGGCGGCGTGGCCACGACGTAGGTCGCGGCCACGGGTGGACTCCAGGCCGTGCCATTGCGGGCCCGCGCAAAGATACGCGCGTTGTTGGTGATCGTGACGGGCGCGGTGTAGACGCGGGCGGAGCCGGCAGGATTTCCTCCGGGCAAGCGCGGGTCGGTGCCGTCGGTGGTGTAATAAATCGAGCCCGCCGGCGCGAGCATGGTGAGCACCAGGCCGGGGGTGATGTCGCCGCCGGGATGGCTGAGGGTGGGCGGTGCGGCGAACTGGGTTTCGATCCAGTTGAACCGGTTGCTGGACCAGTTTTTGATCCAGGTCGTCATGCCGGCAAAGGTCGTGATGGGAACGATGCCGGGCGGGTTGGGCCAGATATATTGTCCCATGCGGGTCCAGCGCTGGTAATCCCGGCTGGCCGGCTCGCTGAGTCGGGAGGCGATGCGATCAATCCGCGCCTGGAGCAGCGACGGTTTGAACAGGTTGGTGCGCAGTTCGCCCCAGCGATCGATGTAGCGCTGATTAAAGTCCGGATCCTGGAACAGGCGCCGCATCCACGGATAGTTCGCGTCATCGACGATGGGGTAATACCAATTCGCCGTCGCCTCGCCGTCGGCGTAGTCAGCATTGCCGAAGCTCAGGTTCCAGTCCCAAATCGGATCCATCTTCAGACGTCCGCCACGATCCTTGTGGAAGAAATTGCTGAGGCGATAGCCGTCGATGTTCTTGGCGAACTCAACCATCCACTGGTTGTCGATGAACGAATCGGGGTCGAGGTAGTTGGTGTAGGCCTTGGTTGTGGCGAAGTTGGCGGGCGCGAGGGCAGCTCCAATCTGGTTGAGCCACGCCTGGATCCAGTTGATCTGCGCGGTCGACAGCTCGTGTTTCTTGGGATCCTCGATGCCCAGGGTGATGGTCGAGCCGAAGCCGTTGGTGGCGGACACCGGGACGTCGTCAGCATCCTCCAGCCGATCGCGTTTGAGAATGTAGCCGCCGCTGATGTCGGGCTCGGTGGCGGTCTGGGGAGTGAGCTGGGCGATGTTCACCCGGTTCTTGTCGATCTTGATCTTCTCCAGCAGCACGTAGACGCCGATGTAATCCCCGTACCCAAGTCGTCCGCCCGAGGTGTCGAGAAACACTTCCACGTGCCGGCGGCGGACGGCGTAGTGTCCCATCGCCTCGTGCAGTTCATAGGCGAGAAAATCGTTCATGAACGTTTTGTCCGTGTAGGGGGCGTAGAGCACCCAGTCGGATTCGGCAGGCATGCCGAGCAGCGAGGCGGGCAGGTCATCGCCGGCGCCATCGCGGAGTTCGACGCTGTAGGATTTCTTCGGAAATCCGGCCGAGCTCGAGCCGCGGACCTCGATGGCCGCGCGAACCTGGGTTTGGACCGGACCGAGAATGTGGCTGCGGCCTGAGGTGGACGACTCCTCGATGAACGTCATCGAGACATTGCGCTTGATGCCGTCGTTGTTGTTGATGCCCGTGTTTCCGAAGGCGTCGATGACGACGAGCGGAAGCGGGGAGGTGAACGCGAGCATGTCGGTGCCGAGCAGCGTGTAGGTGTGGACGCTGGAGACGCCGGGCAGCAGGCCGGCTTGAAACGCCCGGGCCTTCAAGACGGTGGAGTTGATCAGGCTAATCGGCGCGGAGTAAAGGGGCGAGGTGGCGGTGGGCTCGGTGCCGTCCAGCGTGTAGCGCACCGGAATGCCAGCCCCGGCGTTCAGCGAGATCGACACGTTGTTGGTGTAAATCCCACCGGCTGGACTGAAGCGGACCTCGGGCGAGAAGCCGGGACCGCTGCTGGAATTCTGCCGGCCCGGGGTGGGTGTGGCGAAGAAACCGACGGTGCCAAGGGCCCCGACGAGCCGGCCATAGGACGCGTCGGTCTGTTGCGGCGGATAGATGGGGATGAAGGCGGAGGCGATGTTGGTGTTGGGATTGACCAGGGCGAGAAACTCGCCGCCCTTTTCCAGCTTGAAGTTGGTGTGCAGCTGGGCGGCCGGATTCGTGCGGTTCTTTTCCGACGCCCATACCAGCAGATAACCGTTGGGGCCGAGATTGACGGAGGGAAAACGCCATTTGGTTAGATTGCCCGGATCATCAGTGAGGAACCATCCGGACAACGACGCCACCGTGCCGCTGGCATTGAGGATTTCAATCCAATCGCTGGTGTCGCCATCGATGTCGTTGGTGCCTTTGCTGTTGTCCGCCATGATTTCGTTCAGGACGAGGCTGGGCGGGAGCGCATTGGGGTCGAGTTGGTAGGTCCAGCTGCCGCCGGCGAAGGTGTGGGGATTGGCGGCCAGATCCCGGATGCCGGTCGACGTGGCCCAGGCGACCTGGACGGCGCCGGTGGGCGGCGACGGAAATTGGAACCGATAATCGCGGGGCGAGCTGCTGATCACGTTGGTGGCGGGGCTGCCGTTGATGCGCAAATCGGCGGCGTCGACGCCGGTCACGCTCTCGCTGAAGACAACGTCGATCTGCCGGAGCGTCGGGGTCGTCGATCCCGCAGGCGGAAACAGTTCGGCCACCGTCGGCGGATCATCAACAACCGTGGCGAGCGTGCAATCGAAGCCCAAGTCGCTGCTCCCGATGGTGGAATTAAAGACCTGGATGGCGAGAACGTTGGTGCCGTTGACCGCAAAGCTGGCGGGGATCGGATTGGTGACCGTGTAAGTGACAAAGGGGGCGGGTTCCGCAATCGAGCCGATGGCCAGCGTGGAACGGGTGGGTTCGCCGGCGGCCACGTTGTAGCGGACAATCTCGACCCCGTTTAGCCAGGCGATGAAGCCGTCGTCGCAAAATGCGCCGAATTGGAAGGCCTGCAGGTCGGCGACGTTGGTCAGGGTGAAGGTCCGGCGGAGAAAGATGCAGGTGTAGACATTTTGCATGTCTGTCAGCTGAGTGCCGCCCGGCAGGACGTCGCCATACCAAAACGGCGCCGGTGCGGTGGCGAATGCGCTGTCATTGAACGTGCGCTGGCGCCAGGCCGTGGGGTCAGGCAGCGAGGCCTCGTTCGTTCCGCGGAGAAACTTCCACGAGCTGCCCGTTGCAATGACGTCAGCGGCGAACGACGGAGTCACCAGCCCAAACAACACCAGAACCAGCCAACAGCGGTACATCATGGCGAGTATCCTACGTGCGGCCCGACACGATTGCCAGTGAAGAGAAGGCTGGGGAGGCTCTCATTCTGCACGCGAATTGGGGCCATGAACCCGCGACTGCTCCACCTCACCCGGTCCCGCTTCGCGGGCCCACCCTCTACCCCGCAGGGCGGCGGAGAGGGTGTACGCGCCGGGCCGTTCGATTGACAGGTTGCCATATCTCCGCGTCGCGTGCCTATGCGTCGATCGTTCGGTTTATCGGGTAGCGCCGTGGTCCGCCGAATCGCAAATCGGAAATCGGAAATCGAAAATGGGCAGGTTCATGGGAAGCCCGGATCGACCGATAATTCCTAACGTCGGGATTGTCGACTGCCCGCGTGGGTGGCGAGCGTCCGCCTGTCCGGAAAATGAGTGCACCGAAATTAAATCCATCGGGAGGATCACCCGAGGCCAATGCAGGGTTTGCCTTTCAGGTAAACCTTGCCGGCATAATCGAGCTGCTGTCCCAACATCTTTACAGTGGTCCGCAAGTATACCTGCGCGAACTGCTGCAAAATGCGACCGATGCGGTCCAGGCTCGGCGTCAGCTTGAGCCGGGGCACGAAGGCGAGATCGTCGTTGAACTTGTGCAGCCGCGCGAAGGGCCGGCCACCCTGATTTTCGAGGACGACGGCATTGGTCTAACCGAAGAAGAGGTTCATCGGTTTCTCTCCACCATCGGATTGAGCTCCAAGAGCGGCGATTTGGCGCGATCCCGGGGAGATTTCATTGGTCAGTTCGGCATTGGCTTATTGTCGGGCTTCATGGTCACGGATGAGATTGTGATGATCACGCGGTCGATGCGGCCTGGCCACCCGGCGATTGAATGGCGGGGGACAGGCGATGGCCGTTACAGCCTCAAGCGGCTGGAGGATGCGTCGGTCCGTGCGGGGACGAAGGTGTTTTTGCGGGCGCGGGCGGACGCGGGGCGCTATTTCGAGGCCTCCTTTGTGCAGCAGCATTTGCGGCAGTATGGCGCGTTGTTGCCGGGGCGGATTGGGCTGATGATGGGCGATCGTCGGGTCGAAATTAACGCTGACTGTGCAGCGTGGAAGCGGACATTGGTTCACGGGCCGACTTGGCGGTTGAACTGCCTGGATTATGGCGAGGCGACCTTCGATCAGCGATTTCTCGACTGCCTGCCTTTGAGCGTCCCGGAGATCGGATTGGAGGGGTTGGCTTATATTCTGCCGGCCAGTCCCCACCTTTCGTCTCGCCGGGCCGATCGGGTCTACGTGAAGGGCATGCTGGTGTCCGATCAGGTCGACGGACTGCTCCCGGAGTGGGCGTTCTTCGCCCGGTGTGTGTTCAACGCGACGGGCCTGAACCCGGGCGCGTCGCGGGAGTCGTTGCAGGACGACGATCGGCTCCAAGTGGCGCGCGCCGGGCTGGAACGGGATTTGAGGAATTATTTGCTGGGGCTGGCGCAGCGCGACCACGAAAGACTGCGCGAGATTGTTCGGATTCACTTTCGGGCGATCAAACTGCTCGCGGCCGAGGACGACGAATTTTACCGGCTCTTCATCGACTGGCTGCCGTTTGAGACTTCGCTGGGGGAACAGACCCTGAAATCGGTGCGGGCGGCGGGTGGCCCGGTGTTGTATGCCGCGACGATCGATACCTTCCGCCAGATGGCCCAGGTGGCGGCGGCGCAAGGTTTGTGCGTGGTCAACGCCGGATATGTCTGTGATGTGGAGTTGCTGGAAAAGCTGCCGGAACTCGATTCGACAGTTTCGGTGCGGCGGCTGGAGCCGGGTGATTTGCTCGACGATTTGGAAGACCTTGGTCTGGCGGAGACCGAAGCCTTCCGTGAGTCGCTGGATGTGATCGAGTCTGTGCTGGGCCGTTTTCATTGCGATCTGGAAGTGAAGCGATTTCAGCCGGCGGATCTGCCGGCGTTATATACCGTGGATTCGTCGGGTGGCTTTGCACGGGACACGCGCCGGGCGCGGGAGCTGGCGAATGATCTGTGGGCCGGCGTTCTGGAGGGCTTGGGTTCGCCCGAGGCGAATGGTGGGGGAGGCTCGGCGCGGAGCCGTCTGTGTTTGAATGGGCGCAATGGGGTGGTGGCCAAACTGCTGGCCATGCGGCAACCCGAAGTCCTGCGCCGGGCAGTGGAGCTGCTTTACGTGCAATCCCTGCTGCAAGGCCATTACCCGCTGGACCGGCGGGAGCGACAGATCCTTGGCGAGGGCCTAACTGGGTTGATCGACCTCGCCCTGTCCAACTCAGCTCAGCCATGAACACCAAGGAAGACATCCACCAACTGATCGAACGGGCCGAACGCCTGGGGCGCAGTCAAGAGGGCATTGCGGCGGCGGAGGACGCCGTGCGGTTGGCGGACGCGCTGGAAGACACGGCGTTGGGCTATCAAGCTCGCGATGTCCTGATGGAAAACGCCACCTTTGGCGGTGCGCCGGAGAAGCTGCTGGTGGCGTTCTCCTGGTGTCTGGCCCAGGCGGATCGCGATCCCAACTGGGATCCTGATTCCATGCGGGCCATGATGTTGCTCTGGCGTTACAAGTGGGTCATTGCGAACGGCATTGATTTTCCGGGCATTTCCCGCGCGCGCCTTTTGCAGATGGTCGATGATTTTCGCCAGCGCAGCCGTGCTGCTGGCTGGTCCGAGCGGACGGCGTTGCATCTGCGTTTCACCGTCGAGCGGCGCCTCGGACATTTTGTCGCCGCCCAGGACTGGCTGGCAAAGGTCGCCGGGTTGAGCCGCGACGGTTTGTCCGATTGCCTGGCGTGCGAGATTGACGCGACGGTGTCGTTTCATGCGGCCCGTGGGGCCTGCGAGGACGCCATACGCGAGGCGGCACCGATTCTGGATGGCGGGATGAGTTGCGCGGAGATTCCGCATAAGACCCACGCCACGCTGTTGGAGTGTTTTCGAAAGACGGGACGTTCGGAAGACGCTGCCCGCAGTCATGCCGCGGGCTATCGACTCGTGCGCAGCGGACGTGCGTTCATCACCCAGCATGGGGAGCACATGGTGTATCTGCTTCGCGCGGGTGCGGTGGAAAAATCCGTGGCCCTGTTGCGGCGTCATTTGCCGTGGGCGCTCGAGGTGTCGAGCGGCGAGGAACGATTCCGGTTTCTTTTGGCCGCGCGGGAGTTGTTGCGGCAGCTGGAGGCTAATCGCGTTCGTTCCCTGCGCCTCCGATTGGATCCCGCGCGTTGTGCCGTGGCGGGCCGGACCACGGTCCGAGTCGCGGAACTGCGCGTTTGGACCGAACAGGTTTTGAGGGCGTTGGCGGAGCAGTTTGACGCCCGGAACGAGAGCGCGTGGTTCAGCCAGATGTTGCGCGAAGGAGACAGCGCTGCGGCAGCGGCGGCGTGAGCGTCTGGCGCGTTAGAGCGTGGTTGGATTCAGGCCGCGGTGGATGATCTCGAGGGAGAGGACAGCGTAGGCGGTGACCAGGGCTGGATCGCGTTCCCACCAGCGGCCATTTTCGTTCATCCAGGAACCATCCTTCTGTTGCAGGTTGACCAGACGCGTCGCGACGTCGCGCCGCCAGGGAATCTTGCGGCCATCGACCAACGCGAGTTCGTCGACGCCGTAGGCGGTGAGCGCCTTGGTCATCGTGTGCAGGTAATAAAAGAAACCCTGTGGCCCCATCCCGGGATTCTCGTCGAGCGTGTAGTTGCGCCGCAGCCAGTCGAACACGGCGACCACGCGCGGGTCGGAGCGATCGAGCTGGGCGTAGATGTAACTGAGCATGCCGCCATAACTAATGCTGCCGTAAGAGCGGAGAGCGACACGTTTGGTTTCGGCGTTGGTTTCGGCGCCGGCCATGCTGTGGCCCGGATAGTAGATGAAACCGCCGCGGTGGCGCGGATCGTCGGAGGCCCAAGCCTGACGGTTGTGGCTGGGAAGATTCTGGCAGTTTTGCAGGAACTGGATGGCGGCTGCCCAATTGAGGTCAGACTGTCCGGGAGCCGGAGGATCGCCGGCCGCGAGGCGTCGGGAATGATGCAGTGCTTCCAGGGCGGCCAGGGTGTTGCCCATATCCGAATGTTCGTATTTGGATCCGTAGCCGATGCCACCGTCAAAGACGTCGTCCACTTTCCCTTTCTGGCCGAAGTCCCGCTGAAGACCAATCAGGAATTGCCGGGCCCGGATGGCGACGGGGTCGAATTTGGATTGGCGGGCGGCCACGAGGGCAGTGAGTGAGATGGCGGTGTTGTAGGTAACCAGGTTGCTCCGGTGGATGCCGCCGTCGGCCCGGGCGTTGGCCAGGATATAATCGTAGCCGCGCTGAACCCAGGCGGGATGACTGGTAAAGCGGGCCGCGGGATCTCCCATGGCGGCGGTCAAAGCGAGCGCGGTGACGGCCGGCTGGTCGGGAGTTGACCACCAACCGTTGGAATTCTGATTGGCCTGCAGCCAATTCAGGCCGCGATTGATGGCATGCTGCAGTTCGTGGCGAAACGAGAGGTTGGGATCGCCGCTCGCGGGCGACGGTGCGGTCTGCGAGATGGCGTGCGGAGCGACGGCCATCAGGCCGAGCACCAGGGCAAGAGCAGGAGACGCCTGGCGGCGGAGGGTGCGCCGGAGGTCCAACCGCGGCGAGAGGCAACTTTTCATACGGAAGACACTGCCCGGCCCGACCAAGTTCGCAAGTCGGAAACGGACGGCAATGTTTAGATCTTTCTAATCATCAATCGCGCATCGATTCCTTGCCTTCGAGGGGGCGACCTCCTAGCTTTCGGCCGCTTTATATGGAAAAAGTTGTCATCATCGGTTCCGGCTGCGCCGGTCTCACCGCTGCGGTTTACACGGCGCGGGCAAATCTCAAACCAGTCGTCTTGATGGGAACCAGCATGCCGGGAGGGTTGCTGACCACCACCAGTGTGGTGGAGAATTTTCCGGGATTTCCCGAGGGAATCGATGGCAGCGAATTGATGAGCCGAATGCAGAAGCAAGCCGAACGCTTCGGCGCCCAGCTCCGCTACTTGAACGCATCATCGGTCGATCTTTCCAAACGCCCGTTTACGCTCGAGACGGACGACGGGCCAATCCAGACCCAGTGCATCATCGTGGCCACCGGGGCCGGGCACCGGCACTTGGGGTTGGAGAGCGAAGAGAAGCTGGACAAGCAGGGCGTGACGTATTGCGCGACTTGCGACGGTGCGCTGCCCCGATTCCGTAACAAGCCGTTGGTGGTGGTGGGCGGGGGCGATTCAGCCTGTGAGGAGGCTTCCTACCTCACCCGATTCGGATCGGTGGTTTACCTGATCCACCGGCGGGACACCTTGCGCGCGTCCAACATCATGGCCGAGCGCACACTGGCGAATCCGAAGATCAAGCCCATCTGGGACAGCGTGGTGACCGAGGTGCTTGATGTCGCCAAGGGCGAGGTCACGGGCGTGCGGGTCAAGAATTTGAAGACGGGAGCCGAGTCGGTGCTGGATTGCACCGGGCTGTTTGTGGCGATTGGGCATGTGCCGAACACGCAATTGTTCAAGGGCGTGCTGGATCTGGACGAGAACGGCTACGTCATCCGGAAGGAAGGCTCCGCCACGAATATTCCCGGCGTGTTTGTCGCTGGTGACTGTTCAGACCACGTCTACCGCCAGGCCATCACCGCGGCCGGCATGGGCTGCGCCGCGGCGATCGACGCCGAGCGTTTTCTCGCCGCGCTGAATCACTGAATCGTTCGGCGCTCGGTGCCTTCTGGGTCAAACCGCTTGCGGCCCTTACGGGGCCTTACGGAGTCGGACTGCACACCACGCGATAGAACCTCTCGCTGGTGGCGCTGGCGTTGGTCCAAGACATCGATCCCTCGAACGCGAGGCGCGACCCGCCGGGTTCATCGACGAAGCTTTGGTTCAGGTTGGAGGTGGATTGAAGCTTGTAGTAAAACCCGCGCTTGGTGTTGAAGCTCACGACCGTCTGGTTGGGTGACAGTCTTTGGGCCGCCACTTGCACCGGATGGTTCGTCACCGAACCGTCGAAGTAGGTCGAAGCGAGCGCCCAAACTCCGTGTCCCGTTTGCGAGCCCGTCCGGCGTCCCGCGAAATCGTCGACCGGTGGGTGGATGCCCCCCCAGATGCGAGAGATCCCCGCCTGGTCGGCGGCGTCGTAGTAAGTCGCCCACTGCAGTTGGACCGGTGCGCTCGGGCCCTTCTCAAATCCCAGGCCCGTGTCGGCCGCGAGGGTGTGAAGGAACATGCCGCCGGGGAAGAACCGGGAGCCGGTAATCGACGTCATGACTTCCGCGGCGGAACGGCTGAACGTGCTATGGCCGGAGATGTAGCCCGGGAAGGGAGGCGTGACGAAGTTTGTGCGTTGATAGGTGATCCAGGAATCGGCATGGAGCCAGCGCACCCCTTGGTAGGTGCTGGTCGGATCGTTGGGTTGACCGGGCCAGCCGCGCACCGCAATTTTTCCCTCGACCAGACCCGCGTGACGACCCGATGCGATGGATTGCGAAGTGACGAGTTCGATCAGGTCGGGGACCAGCGGCAAGCCTTCGCGATCGTAGGAAGGCAGGCCGGGATCGGTCGATTGCCCCGCCTGTCCCATGTAACGAATGGCCGCGAGCGGACGCCAGCCGTCATAGTAACGTTTGACCGACCAGGCGGCGCAGGCGGCTTCGTGCACGGCCGCGTTGAGCGCGAAATAGACCTTCACGTCCCACTCCAAGGGATCGACGATCGGGCCGGTGCCGCCGATGCGCTTGACCATCGCAGGGTGGTCGCTGACCTGATTGGCCAGCACGTTCCAGTGGCCGGGGGGCGTTTCCGAGTTTGGACCGTCGGCCCAGAACTCGGCCAGCACGCGGACAAAATCTCCGCGCTTCACGACGTTAGGCGCATAAGGAAGTCCGGTGGCAGGGTTCAACGGATGGCCGGTACCGTCATTGGCCCCAAGGGTGTTGTTGCCATAGGCACCCGGCGAAATGTCCATCGTCACGCCATCGTCCGGAGTCAGTTCGCTGCCCGCCCGGATCACGGCGACCACATTGTCACGAAAAGCCTGGTCGGTGGCGCCTCCCAGATACGGCGGTGGGCCCGGGTCGATCCAAGGCTTCGTCGCATCGGTTCGGGTGAGGGCGAAGGGGCGAACCTTCAACCACTGTGCGCCCTGATAGGTTTGAATCGGGCCAACCGGAAAGCCGTTTTGATCGACGGCATTGATGATCTGGAGACGCTGCCAGCGATTGACGTCGAAGACAAAAGTCCCCGGCAACTGGGTGGGCATGGCCGGGTTGGTGTAGACATAGCCGCCGTCCTCGATCGGATAGTCGGGATAGGGCGCAGCCTGGGTCCCGTTGGTCTGCCGGCAACCGTCGTTGATGAACCAGGCAGACACCGCGTCGTAAATGGAGTTACCCAAGCCAGCCGGCGTGGAGACGTCGCGACTGTTGTTGGCCGGGCTGTAGCCGAGTTCCAGCATGCGTGTGGTCAGGCTGCTCAGGGTGGCGTCAGCCGTGCGCGAATAGGCGTAGCGCTCCCGGAGCATGCGATACGCGGCATAGCTGATCGTTTCCCGCCGGGCGGCGTCGATGTTCGCGGCACTGTGCTTGCCGCGATAGACATAGCCGACAGGTCCGTTGGTGTAGGCCGCCCAGGCGTCATACATGCACACGGAGACGCTGAAAAGGTTGCGGGCCTGCGCGGGAGGATGCGGGTTGTCGTTCCGGATCGCGCTCAGGTTTTGCTCGTTCCAAAAACGCGCAACGCTGATCGGTTCAGCCCCGCGGCTCTCCGCGGCCGGGAGCAACAAGGCCACGACGGGCAGAACCGAGCACGCGGTGGCCACCAGCGAACGCGGCGAAGTGAGGCGTTGGATGGTGGGTTCGAACCGGGAAATGAGGCGTCTTTTCATACGTCTAGGGCCTGCGTTGATACAAATGAAACTTCTCGGACGTTCTGTGTTGGTCAGGCTGGAACGGTATGCTTCAGCAGTCTCTTCCTCAAGGCGTTTCTCGCCGGAGAACCCCGGTGGTCGATCTCGGGGAATCCCCGGCCATCCACGTTGATTGTTGCCGCAATGACAATTTTGAAGAGGGGGAGTGTCGGTGTCGGGTGTTAGGTGTCAGGTGTCAGGTGTCAGGTGTCAGGTGTCAGGTGTCAGGTGTCAGGTGTCAGGTGTCAGGTGTCAGGTGTCGGGTGTCGGGTGTCGGGTGTCGGGTGTCGGGTGTCAGGTGTCGGGTGTCAGGTGTCGGGTGTCAGGTGTCAGGTGCCGGGTGCCGGGTGCCGGGTGTTGGGTGTCAGGTGCGGGTGCGGGTGCGGGTGCGGGTGCGGGTCCGGGTGTTAGGGGGCGGGCAGGGGGACGCTGCTCTCCTCGGACAAGGCTTTCAAGGGGGCAACGACGTCGTCGGGTAATTCGATGCCATGCGCCAAGGACTGCTCCCGTCGTTCCCACTCCAATTCGCCGGGGAGACGAATTCGATCGACACCGGCAGCGCGCGGCGCGGTGCGCACCTGACGGACCAGTTCCCGCATGCGCTCAGCGAAGGTGGTTGGCGACATCATTTGGGAGAGGTCGAGGACGATGAACGCCGCGCCGTGATCTGTCGGCCGGTTCGCCTCGGCGAAAGACCAGCTCAGCACGTTGGCCGCGATGGATGCACCCGCGAGCACGCCCGAGAGTGTCTCGATGAGCAAAGCCAAGCCGTAGCCCTTCGGCCCAGCCATGGGGACCAAGGCGCCCGCTTGAGGAAAGATTCGCGGATCGGTCGCGGGACGGCCTTCGCTGTCGACAATCCAATCGGGCGGAATCTCCCGCCCATGGGCGGCCGCGGCAAAGACCTTGCCGCCCGCCACGGCGCTGGTGGCCATGTCCAGCAGCAGGGGGTGCCGCTCGCCGCACGGCACGGCAAACGAAAATGGGTTGCTGCCCAAAACCGCGGAGCGGGAGCCGGGCGCGACCATGGTCGGGGTGTCGTTGGCCATGGCGATGCCTAACATCCCTGCCTCTGCCGCCAACCACGCGTAGCACCCCGCAGCGCCGAAATGACAACTGTTCCGCACGGCCACATAGCCGGTTCCCGCCTGGCGCGCCTTGGCGATCGCCAAGCGCATGCCATAGGCGGACCCCACCATCCCAATGGCAGCGTCCGCGTCGACCATCGCCCAGGAGGGGCCCTCCGATTCAATTCGAGGACTGGCGTTCGCGCGAAGTCCACCACCCTTCAGCCGACGAATATATCCCCGCAGGTTTTTGGTTCCGTGCGTGAAGACGCCCCACGTATCCGTGAGGACGAGCATCTCCGCCGTCGTCCGGGCATCCGTCTCGTTCAACCCAGCCCACCGCAGAGTCGTCACCGCAAAATCAATCAGTCGTTCAACACGAATGTTCATGGAAAATAAATCACATCAGCCGCGGTCACCCGATACCCGACACCCGACACCTGACACCTGACACCCGACACCCGACACCCGACACCCGACACCTGACACCCGACACCTGACACCCGACACCTGACACCTGACACCTGACACCTGACACCTGACACCTGACACCTGACACCGACACCGACACATAGCACCTGACCGATTCACCTCGGGTTCTGCGCCAGGCGGGCGACGATAAGGCCGAGGACGATGCTGCCAACGATAGTGCCAAGAGCCAGCCACCGGCTGTGATCCCAGCACGCGATGAGGCCAAGGGCGATGAAGATGAGCCCGGCACCCAAGGTCAGCAGGAGGCTGCCGGGCTTGGGGCGGAAAGGTGCGGGGAGGAAGCGCCAGTCCATCCAGAGATTGGTCAAGCAGACCAGGCCGCAGCCGAGCACGCCGGTGAATAGATTGGCAGGAGTTAGAATGGCAACCAGGCCGGGGGCCTGGGCGGAGCCGCGCCAGAGGAAGAAGACGAACGACCAGGCAATCACGACCAAGCCGCCGCCGCAGGTCCAGTTGATGGCCCAGGTTCGCAGGCGCGGCTCAAGGCGTTCGGTGACGGCTGGTCGGAGGGCGCGGGCCATTTCGCGGAGGATGGTGGGAGCGACTTCGATCGTTCCGTAGAGCGTGCCGAGCACCGCGAGCGCCGCGCCCGCGAAGTAGACCGGTCGGAACCATGGATGCAGGACGGCGAGAAACTCGGCCTGGAGCGAGAGTAGATTCGATCCAGCGGGGACCAGGTGCTGAGGTTCGAGGACAGCGGCGCCGCCGATGACGAAGACCGCGGTGAAGATCAGTACGGCGCTGAAACTCAGCGTGCAATCAATGAGCGGCGCGCGCAGCCAATGACGAAGCGTTTGGGCAGTTGCCGCGTCCGTTGCCTCCAGGCTGGCTCGGGTTGCGAATTTTGTTCCGGCGCGTCCCCACTGTTTGTCCCGGAGGTACGAGGCGTAGGCCAGATAGTCGTAGCTGGAGCCGCCGATGACACCGACGTAGGTGATGATTTCGAGCCCGATGGGCCGGGCGGCCAGATCGGCCGGGCCGGCGGTCGCGACCCAGGCGGGCATGCTGGGCAGGGATGGCCACAAAAGCCCGCGTGCGAATGCGGCCCAATCGGGCTGCATGAAAAACACGGCGGCGACGGCGGCGGTCACCATGAGGAGTACGATGGCCAGCTGAATGCGCTCGAGGGCCTGATAGCCGCCGCGGGTGGCGAGGACGAAACTGGCCACGACGAGTGCAGCAGCCCAGGCGAAATGAGCCGCACCGGCGAATGCGGCCGTGGTGTTCGTCAGCCAGGCCAGGAGCGTGCCGAGGGTGGCGGCGTGAAAGCAGACCCAGATGGGGAAGCAGGGCAGGGCGAGAAGAAAAAATGTGATCGGCAGCCAGCCTCGTGGCCCGGGCAAATCGATCCAGCGCTGGAACGGGTGCGCGCCGGTCAGGATCATATGCCGGGCGCTGCCGTAGACGAGGATCCATTTCAGCAGCAGCACCAGGGCAAACAGCCAGAGCAGGCGGTAACCAAAAAGCGCGCCCGCCCGGGAGGAAAACACCAGTTCGCCGACGCCAATGGTGAGCGAGGCGAGAATGGCCCCGGGCCCGAAGATGGCGAGCCACTGACGTGGATCCCGGGCAAACAACGCCGCAGGTGCCGGGGGACAATCGCGCGATGGTGGCGACGGCGTCACACGGCTACCGCCGGGCGGCGGCGTGAGCGGTGGCGATGGCGACAAACTTTTCCGCCAGGCGCGTCAGCTCGGGCCAGTTGTCCGTTTGCAGGATCTCCCGGGTCAGGAGAGAGCCGCCTACGCCCAAAGCGACGCAGCCGGCCTGGAGGAAATCGGCGGCGGTGGTCAGGTCAACCCCGCCGGTGGGCACGATCCGCAGATGAGGCAGGGGCCCGCGTAGATTGCGGATGTAGGCAGGGCCGAGTTTGTCCGCGGGAAAAATCTTGATGAAATCCGCGCCGGCCTCGTGGGCGGTTTGGGCTTCGGTGGGGGTGTACGCCCCGATCATGACGGGCTTGCTGGCCGCGTGGGCTGCCTCAACGATCTCGGCGCGGGTGATGGGACTCACGACAAACTCAGCGCCGGCCTCAATGGCAGCGCGGGCGGCGGCGGAGTGGATCACCGTGCCGGCGCCGACCAGTCCGCGGGCGCCCACCTGTCGGCTGGCGGCGCGAATGGCGTCGAGCGCATTTGGCACCGTCATGGTGATCTCGATGGCCAGGACGCCACCGGCCAGAAGCGCCTCGCAGATGGCAGGGATCTGGGCGGGTTGATCGATGCGCACGACGGCGACGATGCCGGGGCGGACGAGTTGCTGGGCAATCAGCTCACGGGAACGCATGCCGTTCATGTAGGCGTTCGGGGAAGAGCCGCACAAGGCAAAATTGATTTTGAGTCTTCGAGTTCTCCGCTCTCCGCTACCAAAGCGCGTTCGGCCCCCGGCACCTGGCACCTGGCACCTGGCACCTGGCACCTGGCACCTGGCACCTGGCACCTGGCACCTGGCACCTGGCACTCGGCACTCGGCACTCGGCACTCGGCACCTGGCACTCGGCACCTGGCACTCGGCACCTGGCACTCGGCACCTGGCACTCGGCACTTGGCACTCGGCACTCGGCACTTGGCACTCGGCACTCGGCACTCGGCACTTGGCACTCGGCACTCGGCACTCGGCACTCGGCACTTGGCACTTGGCACTTGGCACTTGGCACTTGGCACTTGGCACTTGGCACTTGGCACTTGGCACTTGGCCCCTGGCCCCTGGCCCCTGGCCCCCGGCCGCCTCGCCAATCGAAAACGTTTTCGTTCTCGCCAGGCAAGGGGACCCGGGAGTAGAAGGGGGCACGATTCATGGCTGCCCAGAATCTAGCTTCGAAGCTTCAGCAACGAATCATTCTGTATTCGGCTTTGGGCATCCTGGCGACGGGGGTGGTGGTGGGGCTCGCCGGGCTCATGCCGCTGGTCCTGCAACTGCGCGAGGCGCAGACGCGGGGCTTGCAACTCGATCTCCGCATGCAGGTGCAGAGGGTGAACGAGTTCGTCGCCGCGGCGAAGCAGTCCGCGATGTTGCGGAACTCGCGCGTGCCCATTCGCGAGGAGCTGACGGATTACGCTGCCGGGTTGATGCCGTTGGCGGATTTGCAGGCGCATTGCGCGCAGTGGATTGCCGAGCGGCTGAGCTTTTCCAGCAACACCGTCGGCATCGCCCTGCTTGATGGCAAAGGGGAATTGATCGTGGAAGGGGGCGAGAAAATTCCCAACCCGCTGCGGAAATTCCCGCTTGATCCGGATGCGGAGCCAACCCTGGCCGGGCCGGTGGTCATGGGTGGTTTGCCGGTGCTGGTGGCGTCGGCCCCGGTCGTCACCCAAGCGGAGAAAGTGGTCGGTGGGGTGGTGGTCATGCGCCGGATGACTCTGCTGCAGCGAATTGTCACCGACTATTCGACCGGCCGGGCCGGCACCGGCTCGGGTGCCGGCGGCGGGGAGACGATTGTGGGCGATTTGAAGAACCTGGAGCGGCCGGTGTTTTTTGGGTATCGGCCGGGGAGAAATTCAATCATTGGCAACCCCGCGAAAGAAGCGGCCATCCGAAAGGCTTTGGGCGTGGCCCAGAATGAGCCGCAGATGGGAGTCTTGTTGCCTGACGATCTCGACGGCGCGCCGATGGTCATCGCGCATGGCCCGGTGGTGGGCGCGAACTGGGGCGTGATTGTGCAGGCAAACCGGGACGAATTGTTCGCGCCGATCAATCACCGTTTGATCAGCGTCGGAGTCGTCCTGTGCATTCTGCTCCTGCTGGGCACCATTGGCATGGTCATCGTTCTTCGGCCGATGGCGGGGCGGATGATTGTTCACACCGACGAGCTCGAAAGTCAGGTCTACGAAAAGACGGCGGCGTTGAACACGGAGCTGGGCGAACGCCTGCGGGTGGAACGATCGCTGCGCGATTCCGAGGCCCTCTACCATTCCCTGGTTGATACCCTGCCGATTAGCATTTTGCGCAAGGATCTGCAGGGCCGCGTGACCTTTGGCAATCGCGGCTACGTCGAACAGATGGGCCGGCCATTGTCGGAGCTGCTGGGCAAGACGGATTTCGACCTGTTCCCGCGGGAGCTCGCGGAAAAATATCTGAAGGATGATCAGGCGGTCATCCAGACCGGGAAAAACTTTGAGGATGTCGAGGAGCACCGGACGGCCGATGGGACGCGGAGTTTTGTGCACGTGTTAAAGGCGCCCGTCCGGGATGCCGGCGGCAAGGTCCTGGGCACGCAGGTCATCTTTTGGGATGTGACCGGTCGAAAGCGGGCGGAGGAGGCGCTGGAGCAGACGGCGGCCGATCTGGCGCGTTCGAACAAGGAGCTCGAGCAGTTTGCCTATGTGGCGTCGCACGACCTCCAGGAGCCGCTCCGCATGGTGACGAGCTACACGCAGCTTACCGCCCGGCGGTATGCGGACAAGCTGGACGCCGACGCCAAGGAGTTCATGCAGTTTGCCGTGAACGGCGCGCTGCGGATGCAGCGGTTGATTCAGGATTTGCTGACTTACTCACGCGTTGGCACGAGGGCCCAGCCGTTCGAACTGACCAACTGCAACGATGTTCTCGTCGCCGTGAAGGAGAACCTGCGCCTCGCCATCGAGGAATCTCAGGCGGTGATCGAGGCGGATCCGTTGCCGCAGGTGATGGGCGACCCGGTTCAACTGACCCAGCTTCTGCAGAACCTGATTGGCAACGCCCTCAAGTTTCGCGGGACCAACCCGCCCCGGATTGTCATTCACTGCGAGCGTCGAGGTGCCACGTCGTGTCAGCTGGATGCCGGGGCTCGACCGGGTTCCAAGGACAATTCCGAAGGAGAGGAATGGGTCATTCGCGTGCAGGACAATGGCATCGGCATCGAGCCGCAATATTTTGACAAGATCTTCGTCATCTTCCAGCGCCTCCACTCTCAGGACCAGTATCCCGGAACCGGCATCGGCCTTGCCATCTGCCGGAAAATTGTGGAGCGCCACGGTGGTCACATCCGAGTGGAATCCGTCATGGGCCGTGGCTCCACCTTCTTCTTCACGTTGCCCGTGGCGGAGGCAACGGCCGAGACCGCTTCGCCCGATCCGTCGGATTCGATTCCCGGACTGGTGAGCCGGCCCGCCGCCGGGAGCCGGCCGGCGGGGGTGATGACAAACTCCGTCACGAGCGCCCGGCCGGAGCGGACCGCGCCAGCGACGTAGTCCGCACCTCATGCCTGATTCTGTGCCCATCGAGATTCTGCTGATTGAAGACAACGCCGGGGATGCTCGCCTGGCCCAGGAGGCCTTGCGCGAGGCTCAGGTTTCCAACCGCCTAACGTGGTTGGCAGACGGGGCGGAGGCGTTGGCCTTTCTGCGGCGGGAGCGGCGGTATGCCGGCGCGCCGCGCCCGGATCTGATTTTGTTGGATCTGAACATTCCCCGGAAAGACGGCCGGGAAGTGCTCGCCGCCATCAAAAGTGACACTGCGCTGCGGCGGATTCCGGTGCTGGTCTTGACCACGTCCCAGGCCCAGGAAGACATCCGGCATGCCTATCGGCTCAACGCGAACAGCTACATCTCCAAACCCGTCGACCTCGACCAGTTCATCGCCGCGGTGCGGGCGATCGAAGAGTTCTGGCTGCACACCGTGACGTTGCCGAAAGGTTAGCGCTGCCGTCGAGCGCCCGGAGGTGGAGCCGCTGCGCCCCGATTGACGGTCGACCATGCATCGCGATTTGGAAATCAGTGCTATCGGTAAATTGACATGAGCAGCGTTCCTCAATCTGGTGGAATGCCCTCCGATCCCGGCGTGCCGGTTCGCGTGCTGCTGGTCGAGGACAATCCTGGCGACGTCCGTTTGTTTCGCGAATTGATCCGCGATGCCGGGGCGTTGGGCTTTGAGTTTGAAGTCGTCGGACGCCTGGCGGATGCGATCGCCCGGGTTGAGCGGGGCGGCATTGGGCTGGTCTTGTCCGATCTTTCGCTGCCGGACAGCCAGGGCTTGGCGACGTTTCAGACACTGCGGCGGGCGGTGCCGGAGGTCCCGATCATCGTGTTGAGCGGCTTGGCGGATGAGTCGATGGCCGTGCAAGCGGTCCATGAGGGGGCGCAGGACTATCTGGTCAAGGGTGTCGGTCTGGGCGATGGGCATCTGTTGGTTCGGGCGATGCAATACGCGATCGAGCGGGCCAGCGTGGGGCGACAGCTGGAGCGCTACGCCGAGGAGTTGCGTCGCAAGAATGCGCAGATGGAAGCGGATGTGGCGATGGCGCGCGAGCTCCAGCTTTGCTTCCTGCCCCAGCAATACCCGGCCTTTCCACCGGAAGCGGCCCCGGACCGAAGCGTCTTCCGATTCGTGCATCGGTACCGTCCGGCGGCTGCGGTGGGAGGGGATTTCTTCACTGTATTTCCAATCAACGAGCACGCGGCCGGGGTGTTCATCTGCGATGTGATGGGTCATGGCCTGAGGGCGGCCTTGCTGACCGCCGTGCTGCGAGGTCTGATGGAAGAGATGAAGCCGTGCGCCATGGATCCGCCGCGTTTTTTGGGTGAGGTCAGCCGCAGCTTTTACTCCGTCCTTCGGCGCACGGAGGAAACCATTCTGGCCACGGGATTTTATCTGGTGGCCGACGCGAAAGCCGGTGAGCTGCGGTTTGCCAGCGCGGGGCATCCGAGTCCGTTGACCATGGATCGGCGGCACGGGGTGGCGCACGGGCTTTACGAGGGACGCGGGCCGCGCGGGCCGGCCTTGGGTTTGTTCCCGGAGACGGTGTACCAGGAGGCGCGATTGCCGTTTGCGCCTGGTGATTTGCTGGTGCTCTATACGGACGGCGTCTGCGAGGCGACCGATCGCGGAGGCGTGGAGTTTGGCGTGGAACGGATGCGCGGCGTGATGCAAAGCCGGTGGCAGCGTCCGCTGGGTGAGATCTTTGACGCGGTGCTGGCGGCCGTCGAAGACTTCACCGGAACGCAGACCTTTGAGGACGATGTTTGTCTGGTCGGCTTGGAGTTCGCTGAGCCTTGGCCGGCGGGACGGGGCTAGCACCCTTCGGATCAACAGGCATCAAGAGGGAGAGGGAGAGAGAGGGAGCGGTTCTAAGGCATGAGCAAAAAGAGCGGGAAGATTGCAGCGCTGATCGAGGCCTGTCGCGGACAGGATCGGGATCAGCATTACCTCGGCTATTTCGAATGCTTCAATCGAGGGCTCTTCTATGAGGCGCATGACGTGTTGGAGGAGTTGTGGCTGGAAGATCGGCACGGGCCCGACGGCAATTTCCACAAGGCGCTGATTCAATTTGCGGGGGCGTTTGTCCATTTGCAGAAAGATTGCGAACGCTATCCGCGATTGCGGCCTGCCGCGGCGTTGTTCCGGCTCGCGCACGGCTACTTGGAGCCGTATGCACCGTTCCATGCCGGGCTCGACGTGAGTCGTGTGCGACGGTTGGCCGCGGAGTGGCAGGAGGCGTTGGCTGAGGTCGGTTATGCGCGCAATCCATTGCTGAGCCGATTACCACCCCGCCTGGAGCTGACGCCTGGCGGAGAGCGCGGAGGAAGTTGAGCCAAAACCGGAAGTACCTTGCCATCAATTCCGTCCCGCCTATGATGCGCGCCAGATTGGCGCGGATGCGCCTGGCGGTTGGTCCTGCGATGCGGTGCAAGGCGGCACAGCATGAGGATTGGCGGCCAGGGAAAGGCGCGCGGACAAATGATTCGATCCTTTGCCTTTACGACCCAGGGCAAGCTGCACAGCAAAGACATTGAGGCGTTCCTCATGCCGACGCTGTTGGCCGACACCAACCTGTTTTTGTGGGTTGATTTGGAGAAGCCCACGCCCGAAGAGACGCGGCTGGTCTTGGAGGAAATCTTCCATTTCCATCCCCTGTCGGTGGAAGACTGCGTGGCGCTGAGCCCGTCGCCCAAGGTGGAGGAGTACACGCCGAAGGATGAGGATTTGTTTGCGCAGTATCTGTTCATGGTGATCCACGCGGTGGACTACAGTCGCAAGGACGGCGTCTTCGCCACGAGCGAGCTGAATTTCTTTCTCGGGAAAAACTTTCTGGTCACCTACCACGAGGTGCCGCTTCGCAGCGTGCAGATGACGGAGGAGCGGTGCCTGAAGAGCACCGTGCACATTGCGCGGGCGCCGGATCGGGTGGCGCACACGTTGCTCGACGGCATTGTGGAGAACTACAAGCCGGCGTTGGACGAGCTGTCGTTTGAGCTGGCGGAGTTGGAGCAGAAAGTCGTGGACGATCCGTCGCCGAAGGTTCTCAACCAGATCATCAAGACCAAGAAAGAAGTGCTGCATCTGCGGCAAATCATCGGTCCGCAGCGGGAGGTGCTGGCCCGCTTCGCCGGGGGCGAGTTCAAGCTCATCCGCCCGCATCTGGTGCCCTATTACCGGGATGTTTACGACGGTTTGTTTCACATCTCTGAGCTGGCGCAAAGCTACACCGACTCGCTGACGGGGCTCCTGCACATTTATTTGAGCATGTCATCGAACCAGACAGGTGAAGTGGTGAAGCTCCTCACCATGATCACCATCATCACAACCCCTCTGATGATCGTGGGCACGTGGTATGGCATGAACTTTGAGAGCATGCCGGAGCTGCATTGGAAACTGGGCTACGAGCTGGCGGTGGGATTGACCGTCGTTTCCACCGTGCTGACCTACTGGTGGTTCAAGCGGAAGAAGTGGATTTAGGAGAAGAACCATGGCATTGCCCAAATCCAGCTTTCTGGAAAAGGTGCTGGGTCGCATCGGACGGCTCGACAAGGAAGGGCTGCAGACGGTCGTGGAGCGGCTGGCGCGCGAGCGCAACTTCCTGGAGACCCTGTTCAATACGATCGAAGACGGGGTGCTGGTGGTCGACGAGGTTGGTCGGGTGCTTTACTTCAACCAGGCAGCAGGCCGGCTCCTGGGTCTGCCGGCATCGGCCACTGAAGGCCAGCCCATCCGACGTTTCCTCCCTGAGCTCGACTGGGAAAAGCTCATCGGCGCGGATCGTCGCGGCGGCACGCGACTAACCCGGCACGAGTTTGAGCTTCAATATCCGCGGCCGTGCTTTGTCAGCGTCTACGCTGCGCCGCTCGACGGAGAGGCGGTGGGCAGCTCGGGGGTGGCGTTGATTCTGCACGACGCGACGGAGGCGCGGCAGCGGACGAACGAGGCGATCGAAAGCGAACGCATCCAGGCTCTCACCTTGCTGGCGGCGAGCGTGGCCCATGAGATTGGCAATCCCTTGAACGCGCTCCACATTCACCTCCAACTGATGGAACGCGAGGTGGCCCGGTTGCGCCCCGACACCCAGAAAGAGCCGGGCTCGCGCCCGATTCCGATCGGCCGTGCCTCGGGTCGGAAGAAATCCCCGGCTGAGCCCCAGCCCGGACCGTCGTCGGTCGACCTGATCGAGCGGGTCGAAAAGCTCGAGCGCTACCTCGAAGTCTGCAAGGGAGAGATCTCACGCCTGGACTATACCGTGACGCAGTTTCTCCAGGCCATCCGGCCCTCGGTGCCCCAGGTGCGGCCGGTCTCGGTCAACGACGTGGTGCATGAAGCGGTGGAATTGCTGCGGCCGGAAATTGCGAACCGCGGGGTTAGCATCCGGGAAAAGCTGGCGCGGCAACTGCCGACGTCAGCCATCGACGCGGCGCAGATCAAGCAGGTCCTCGTGAACCTGATCAAGAACGCCATCCAGGCGATGACGCGTGGCGGCGTGCTGACCCTCGAGACGGGGGTGTCGGCGGACGGGGTTGTCCTGAGCGTGGGCGACACCGGAGCCGGCATTCCAGCCGAGCAACTCAACCGGATTTATGAACCTTTCTTCACCACGAAAAAGAAGGGCTCCGGGCTTGGCCTGATGATCGTGCGGCGCATCATCCGGGATCACCGCGGCCTGCTGTCGGTGGAAAGCCACGTGGGGAAGGGGACCGTCTTTCGCATCTGGCTCCCGCTCTTCGAAAAGCCGAGGCGGCTGATCGAGGCACGTCACGATTGAACATGAAACCGAAGCCGATGCTGTTGATAGTGGACGATGAGAAGCCGACGCGCGAAGGGCTGCGGGCGGCGCTGGAGGAGCGTTACGATGTCTACATTGCGGAGGATGCCGCGACTGCGATGGATCTGCTGGAGAAGGAACATTTCGATGTCTTGCTGACTGATTTTCGACTGCCGAATGAAGACGGGTTGAAGTTGATCAAACGGGCCAAATCCCTCAGTCGCCCGCCGATTTGCGTACTGATGACGGCATATGGGTCGGAGGAATTTGCCGTGCAGGCCATGAAGAGCGGGGCGGATGATTACATCGCCAAGGGCCGGCTGCAGATCGACGAGCTGGAGATGCGCATTGCGCGGGCCTTGCGGGATCAGTCGCTGGAGGCGGAGAACACGGCCCTCAAGCAGCAGTTGGAGAAACGGTACGGCCTGGAGAACATCATTGGGGAGTCGCCGGCCATGCAGGAAGTGTTCGATCGCGTGCGGATGGCCGCGCCGGTCAAGTCGACCGTTTTGATTCTCGGCGAAAGCGGGACCGGGAAGGAGCTGATCGCCAAAGCCATTCATCAGCTTGGACCTCGGGCGAAGCAGCCGATGGTGTCGGTCCACTGTGCGGGATTGCCGGCGACCCTGATCGAGGCCGAGCTGTTTGGGCACGAGAAGGGCGCGTTTACCGGGGCCCATGAGAGGCGCATTGGCCGGGTGGAACAGGCCCAGGGCGGCACGCTGTTCCTCGACGAAATCGGGGAGATCGACGCGAGCACTCAGGTGAAACTCCTTCGGTTCCTTGGCGAGCGAACCTTTGAGCGGGTCGGCTCGAGCCGGACCCTGCAGGCGGACGTCAGGCTGGTGGCGGCGACCAACAAAAACCTTGCGGACATGGTCCGGGCCGGCACGTTTCGCGACGATCTCTATTTCCGGTTGAAAGTGTTGGAGATTCACATGCCGGCGTTGCGAGAGCGGAGGACGGACATTCCATTGCTGGTGCATGCTTTTCTTCGTTCCAGCGCCCGCGAGAACGGCAAGGACGTGCGGGAGATCACGCGGGAGGCGGTCGAACTCCTGGTCAACTACTCGTGGCCGGGAAATGTGCGGGAGCTCGAAGCCACCATCGAAAGCGCCGTCGTCATGTGCCGCACGGAGAAAGTGACGCCGCGGGATCTGCCGCAGAGCATTCGCGACAATCGTTCGGAATTGTCGGGCCCAATCCCGGGATCCGGTCCCGGCCCGGGAAGCGGCGGCTCAAACGCCGGGGCCGGCGTCGCCGCCGCGCCGGCGGGTTCGGGATCGATTCAGACCGTGCAGGACGCCGAGCGGCAGCTCATCGTCCAAGCGTTGAAGGACACCGGTGGCAACCGGACGCTGGCCGCGCAACGCGTCGGCGTCAGTCGGCGCACGCTCCATCGCAAGCTGCACGAATACAAACTCGAAGATCTCTAGGCATGCCGCTGCAGGAATCGATTCACCGGTGGACTGCAGGCGGGGCGGCGCGACGACTCAATCTGGCGGTGGTGTTCCTGGGCGTGATTGGCCTCGCCGTCTGGTATCATCTGGCGGCGTTCAAGAATCTCTCCACCATCGAGGGCCTCGATGCTGCCCAGCTGGCGCGCAACATCGCGGACGGTCGCGGCTACACGACCGGGTTCATTCGGCCGTTCAGCATGTCCCTTTTGCGGCAGCATCATTTTGACCCGGCCGCGTACGCCCCGCCGGACACGCCTCATCCCGACCTGGCGAACGCCCCGCTCTACCCCGTGTTGCTCGCTGGCGCCTTGCGTTTGATGCCGTTTCCCTATCCTGACGTGGCCGGAGACAAGTCAACGACAGCCTACGCACCCGATCGTTGGGTGGCCGGGTTTAATCAACTGCTCTTCATCGTGGTCGTCATCCAGGTCTTTCGCCTGGGTTCCCGCCTGTTCGATCCGCGGGTGGGCTGGCTGTCGGCTGCCGTGGTTGCGGGCACCGAACTGCTGTGGCGCTTTGCGGTGGCGGGGCTGCCCACGATCCTCGCGATGGTTCTGGTCATGGGGTTGGCCGAAGTTCTGGCGCGGGGCGCAACGGTGCCGGCTCCTGGAACTGATCCACGGCGTGCGGATCGATTTCTGAGGTGGCTGGCCCTGGGAGGGTTGGCCGGCGGATTGACGGGACTGGCTGGGTTGACTCGTTACAGCCTCGGGTGGTTGATCGGACCGGTTCTGATCTTTTGGGCCGCGCTGCCGGCCGGGCGCCGAGGTGCGTGCCTGGTGGGAACGGCCGTTGGATTTCTGGCGGTCATGGCTCCGTGGGTGGTGCGCAATCATCAACTTTGCGGGAGCCTTTTCGGAACCGCCGGATTCGCGGTTTACGAGGGGACCCAAACCTTTCCGGGATTTGAGCTGCTGCGCACATGGAATGTGGATTTCAGTCTGGTGAGCCTCTCGGACCTTTGGGTGAAGCTGGGGGTGGGTTTGAAGGAGATCATCGAGCAGGAATTTCCGCGTCTCGGTGGGCATTGGGTGGCGGCCTTTTTTTTGGTGGGCCTGCTCATTTCGTATCGCGCCCCGGTGCTGAATCGATTGCGCTATTTTGTGGTGGGAGCGCTGGTGACCATGGCGCTGACGCAGGCTTTGGGAAGGACCGGGCTGTCGGCCGATTCGCCGCTGGTGAATGGCGAGAACCTGCTGGTCGTCTTCGCGCCTTTGGTGTTGATGTTTGGGGTCGCCATGTTCCAGACCATGGCGGACCAGTGGGCAGCGCGGGACCCGCGATTGCGCCGCCTGGCGACGGGCTTCCTGCTGGTGGTGGGAAGCGCACCGCTGCTGATCAGTTTGGCGCGCATGGAAAGTTCAGTCCCGGGATTGGGCTCGTATGAGCCGGGGCGGATTCAGGAAAAGGCGGGCCAGCTTGGCGAGCAGGATTGGCTGATGACCGATGTTCCGTGGGCGGTTGCATGGTATGGTGCGCGGGCCAGCGTCTGGCTGAGTCTGCGATTCAAAGAGCCGCGCGAAGTTCGGAAGCCAAACGATTTTGCGGCGATCTCTGGAGCGGGCCGCAAACCGGTGCGCGCCTTGTACCTTTCGGGACGATGGTGTCGGTCCGTGGCGACAGCGGGAATGTCATCGTGGATCCAACGGGCGAAGCGAGAGGATTGGGAACTGGGTTTGAGCGAGTGGGAGTCGTTTCTGGTTGCGGGAGTCTACGCGGAGATGCAAGTGCCGACCGGGTTCCCGCTGAAAGACGCGCCCTTTGGCCTGTGGCCAGAATTATTTTTGATGGATTCTGAACGCGCAGCTCCGAAAACAATCAAAGGAGAGTAATTCAATCCGGGCAAAAGCCGGGCCCACCGTAACGCTGAAACTCTAGGGAGCTAGGACGTGGGGAAGAATCGGGGAGTGCGGCGTAGGATGGCAAAGGAAGACGTGCCACGCTGGAATATTGTGCGCGGGTGAATTGTCGGGTGAGATCGGGGTTGAGTAAGATCGGGGTTGAGTGGGAACGGGTGACGATGGACGGCGGGAGCGGTTAGGCTGCGCAGGTCGGCTAGGGGTTTCCCGGAGTCGACGAAGGCTGAAAATACCGCCGTCGCGGGACTTGGAAGCGGATGGGTTCGGCGTTACGATGTCGGCGACTGGATGCTGGATGGCAGGCGGGGGCGGCGCGAGTGGGCCGGCAACGCGACTTTGGATGGGGATTGGGCGATGGTGAGCAGTTCAAGTTCGGGATTTACTATTTGACATCCCGGATGGGCGTAATTAAGAAGCCCCACCGAAGTTTTCAGTTTATGGGACAGAATTGGTTGAAATATAGCGATTTATCTATGAATAGGTTCGTTGCCTCGGCTGGGGTTGTGATGATGGGCGTCTCGGGAATTCAGGCTGCCAACATCACGGATTTGACCCCGCAACAAAGCTCGAAGTGGTGGAGCGTCTCCGCCAGCCTCAAAGGCTTTTACGACGACAATGTTTCGGCGAGCTATTCCAAGCAGGGCAGTCCGGGCTTGGAGTTTGAGCCGTCGTTCTCCGTCAATCTGCCGCGGGAACGCACTTTGGTGACGGCGAAGTATCTGTTCCGCGTGAACTATTACACGGACCGCGCGGATGAATCGACGGATACCCATCACCAGTTGAATTTCCGGGTGAACCACCGGTTCACTCAGCGCTACACCCTCAACGTCGAGGATTCGTTCGTGTATTCGAATGAACCGGAGATTATCGCGGGTGGCAATGTTCCGGTCGGCTACGGTCGATCGAACGGCAATGCCGTGCGCAACTACGCGCCGATCGATTTCAACGCCCGATTGACCCGTCTGATCGGCGTGGGCCTTGGCTACCGCAACTCGTATCTCAATTACGAGCAGTCCGGCACCGGCAGCCGTTCGGCGCTCCTCGACCGCATGGAACACGAGTTCCATGTCGAGGGAGAGTGGTACTTCAGCGAGACCACCATCGGATTCCTCGGATATGCGTTTGGGATGATGGATTTCACGAGCGACGATCTGCTGTTTGTGGGCGGGCCGAAAGGTTCGATTCGCGATGCACGCTCCCATGCAGGTTACGTCGGTGCCGCTTATTCGTTCACCAAACAGCTGAGCGGTATCGGGAAGGTCGGTGTTGAGTCGGTGGATCATTACAATCTCAATGATTCAACCCTGAGCCCGTATGTCGACCTGGCGGTGACTTACCTGTATCTCCCCGGCAGCAATTTGAAGCTCGGCGTCAAGGTCTCACGCGAGGCGACCGATTTGGTGGGAACCGGCTCCGGCTCCCGGGTCACTGCGGATCAGCTTGCGACGGTCATCTACGGCGGCGTTACGCATCGGATCACCCCGAAAATCACCGGAAGCCTCCTGGGGCAATACATGTATTCCGTGTTTAGCGGCGGCGATTACGACAGCGATACCGAGACGTTCCTGAACCTTGGCCTGAACGTTGCCTACCAGATTAACAATAATTTTTCTGCGAACGTGGCCTACGCTTATGACGTCCTCTCGAGCGATACGGCAGACAGCAGGTTTCGTGAGTTTGATCGCAACCGTGTCTGGGCTGGCGTTACCGTCACCTACTAAAACACCCAACGACACGGAGTGCTTGGCTTGGGAGTTGGGTGCTGGTGCTGGTGTCGGTGGCCTGACGGGCCTTCTTGAAGGCGCCAGATCATCCGGCTGCGGCGAAAGACTCAGGCTTTACCGACCTGCCGACATTCGGAATGGCGGTCCAATTTGCGGTCCAATTGATGTATGATTCTGCGGGAGGCTCGGTGCAGAACCCAGCCTCCCTTTTCTTATGGATGCGACGACAAAATCATTTGATTCAACGGAGTCAAAACTCCACTTCCTCGATTACTGGCGAATCATTCGTGTCCGCAAGACGGTCATTCTAGCCGTCTTCCTCCTGGTGGCGATCACCACCACTCTGGTGACGTTTGTTCTCCGGCCCTCCTATGCGAGCACGGTTAGGATCTCGGTGCAGAAGGATGCCGGCGACATTCAGGGTCTGGGTGGCCTCCAACTCTCGGGCGCGTTCGATCCGTATTGGGTTCAGACCGAATTCGAGCGCATCGAGTCCAAACAAATTCTCCACCAGGTGATCGATCGGCTGAAGCTCTCGCAAAAGTGGGCGGAGAAATACAAGGAGCCGGAGCTCCGCAAGGACGTCACTTATGCGCTGCTGAAGCGCGTGGTCAACGTCACCCAGACGCGCAACACCAGCTTGATTGAAATCAGCGTCGAAAGCGAAGACCCCGAGGAGGCCGCCACGATTGCCAATACGATCGCCGAGGTTTATCGCGCCACCCGCGTCCGGAAATGGGAGGAAATCTCCAAGCGCGGCCTGCAAACGCTCGAGGACAAGCTCGAAACGAACACGGTGCTGATCCGCGAACTGCAAAAGCAGATCGACGACATGAAGGAGCAGTACGGGATCAACGACGTCGACAATGAACGTTCGGTTGCGTCCTCGCCCATGGAGCAGGACACCCTGCGGAAAATGGAGATGGAGCGGATCAAGGAGGAGGCGGACCTGATGCGCCAGGAAAGCATCTACAAAAAGCTGATGAGCTATTCCCGTCCGGAACAGCGAAAGACGATCCGCACGGTGTTTCCCACCGAGGTCAACGTCGGCCAGTTGATGGAACAGTTGTCGGTGCAGGAGACGCTCATGGCGCAAAAGACCAACAGCTTCTCGCTGGAACACCCCGAAGTCCTCGCCGTTCGGGACAGCATCGCGAGCCTTAACCGCCAGATCGACGATCTGGTGGATGGCATCATCAAGGGCTTGGGGATCAACCTCGAAGGCCGTCGGGCAGCGGTTGACAATCTGACGAGCCGGGTGAATCAGCTGCAGACCAACGATATCTCGCAGACCAAGGCCCGCCGTCCCTACTTCCAGGCGAAACGTGAGCTGGAAAACCTGCAGGTTACCCGGCAGAAGCTGTCGGAACGCATCTGGCAACAGATCGTGGATGACTCCATTCCCCGTCTGGGCATTGTCGACATCCTCGATCCCGCGGAACCCAGCCTTCGTCCGATCAAGCCTAACAAGGTGTTCAACATCGGCCTGGGCGTCGTCTTCGGTCTGCTCATCGGCATCGGTCTGGCGTTCTTCATCGAATACCTCGACACGAGCGTGAAGACCATCGACGACGTGGAGAAGGCGCTGCAGGCGCCGGTCCTCGGCGTCATCCCGCAGAATGTCGGCTATCTGTTCAACGAAGGTCCGGACAGCCCCCACGCCGAGGCCTACCGCGTGCTGCGCACCAATATTCTGTTCTCGCTCAAGGATCCCAAGCTGAACACCATCACCGTCGTCAGCGCGGGCGCGGGCGAGGGCAAGTCGACGACGATTTTCAATCTCGCGACGGTCTTTGCGCAGAACGGTTCCCGGGTGCTGATTGTCGACTCCGACCTGCGGCGGCCGAGCCTGCACAAGATCCTGAAGGTCTCGAACTCCATTGGCTTGACCAATTATCTCCTCAAGCAGAACAGCCTTGAGGATGTGGTGCAGACGTCTCCGGTGCCGACCCTGGATTTCCTGCCGTCCGGCAAACTGCCCAGCAGTTCGATGGGCGTGCTCAGCTCGGCGCAGATGAAAGAGCTGATCCGCGACTTGAAGCGACGCTATGACTATGTCTTCTTCGATTCCCCGCCGATCATGGGCGTCAGCGATGCCTCCATTCTGGCCAGCGAAGTCGATGCGGTGCTGCATGTCATTCAATATCGCCGGTATCCCCAGCCGATGACGGTTCGCGCCAAGCAGATGATTGAGAAGGTGGGCGGCAATCTGTTGGGAATCGTGTTAAACAACATCAACATGGCGGCCGACGAGAACTATTATTACTACAGCGGACACAACAACGATTACTACTCGAAGAGCGAAGACTCGAAGCCCGACGAAGAGAAGGGACGCAAGGCCCTGCCGCAGTCGGCCGATGATGACGATGTCGAGATCAAGCCCAAGTATTAATCCTGTAACTATGCAAGCGTTCCCCATGACCCCTTTGAAGCAGTGCGTTGGAAGAATGGCGGTTTTCCTGGCCCTGGTTGCCGCGGCGGCCCTCCTTGGAGCTGGCTGTGCTTCTTCCGGCGGCAATCCGAATGCGACGAAGTTCCAGTTTCCCGGCGACGACGGAACGCCGCCGGCGTCTGCGGCCCAAGCCTCGGCCGCGGCACCGGTTGTAGCACCTGCCTCGGCGCCGTTGGAACCAGTCTCCCCGCCGGCCGATCCAGGCGCCCCTGCTTCCAAGGGCGCTCCGGCCCGAGCCGGTCAGGTGTCGACGACCAATTTGGGGGCTGCCTCCAGTTTACGGGTAGGCGACCTGATCAGCGTCAGCTTTTCGGACGTGCCGGCGCCGGGCCTCGCCGAAGTGCGGGCGCGCATTCCGGACGATGGCATGCTGCAATTGCATAACAACGTGCGAGTGAGGGCGGCGGGTGTTTCGATCCCGGAATTGGAGCGAACGATCCGCGCGGCCTATGTCCCCAGCTTGTATCGGAATTTGACCGCCATTGTCCGGGCCGACGATCGCTATTTCTACGTGGGTGGGGAGGTGAAGACGCCCAATCGTTACAAGCTGGAGAGCGAGATGACGGTGCTGCGGGCGATTGATTCGGCGAATGGTTTCACGGAATTCGCCAATCACAACAAGATCGAATTGCGACGGCAGGACGGAAGCGCGGTGACGTTGAGCGAGAAAAAGATTCGTAAAGGCGAGCAGATCGACCTGCCGGTCATGCCGAACGACCACATCACCGTCAAGCGGCGGCTCTTTTAGCGACGATCGCCGCCGGCCCAATCCGACCCGCGCGCGTGATTCAAATCGAGATTCTCAACGGAACTAAGGCGGGCACCCGATGGGTGGCCCGCCGTTTTCCTTTTCGGATCGGGCGCGACCAGCAGGCCGGTCTCAGCCTGCCGGATGACGGAGTTTGGGATTCACATTGCGAGTTGAATCTTCGCTCCGGGGAAGGGTTCTCCCTCTCCGCCCGGCCGGAGGCTTTGACCTTGGTGAATGGTGAGGCGGTCAATGGCGAGGTCCGCCTGCGCAATGGCGACCGCATCGAGGCTGGATCCGTCGCTCTCCACTTCTCGCTGAGCCCAACCGCGCCGTCTTCGTCGACCTGGGTGGAGCTTCTCATCTGGCTCACGCTCGGTGCGCTCTGCCTTGGACAGGTGGCTTTGATCTACTTCGTCCTGCCTTAGCCGGGACAACCGCAGGTCTAAGCCTCGCGGATGGTTCATGGGAAGCCACCCGTTCTTTTTGACCTGCTCACGAGACATGAACCGGCCATCCCCCCTTGCTCTTAATCCTGCTCTTGCTCTTGCTCTCTTTGGGAGGAGCAAGAGCACGTTTAAGAGCAAGAGCAAGAACCGGAGGGGCGGTTCATGGGAAGCCACCCGTTCTTTTTGACCTGCTCACCAGACATGAACCGGCGGACTGCTCCACCTCACCCGGTTCCGATCTCGCTCGGGCGAGTTCGGAACCTGCCCTCTCCCCCGCAGGGCGGCGGAGAGGGTGTACGCGGCAGATGGTCAATTAAAAGGCGGCCCAACCTCCGCGTCGCGAGCCCGCGTGTCGATCCTCTGGTTCATGGGAAGCTGCCCGTTCCTTCTTGCCCTACTCACGAGAACCGTGGACGGACCGCAGGCTTGCAGCCGACATGGCCAAAATGTTGGGGGACAGGTCCCCCCAACCCAAAGCGCCGACAAGTCGGCGCACTCCAAAGGCTGGCGCCAGCTTGAGCAGGCCTCGGAGTCGCGCGAGTCCCGCTTTGCGCGCTTTGCGGGAGAGTGCGATGGAGAGCCGCCTATTCCTCTAGCAGCTGCTCACTCCCACGCGCACAGGGCATCGACCGCGGAGGCAGAGCCGTCCCGAACCCAGCCGTCGAGTTGCGCTTGATCCTTGAGTTGCTGGCCCCGCGCGCGGGGCACAACGATGTAGCGGGGCATCAGATCATTCAATGTCGTCATGTCGACCCACAGCTTCTCGAACTGAGCCACAGGGAAGACATCTTCCTGGCCGTGGCCCCACCGCTTTTTGACCTCTTTCAGGGTGATGTAGGTGGGCATGCGGGCCGCCACCGCACGAATGGACTGGCTGATCCGGCTGGCCACCAGCGGGTCGGAGGACGCCTTCAAGACGTCTTCGCGGGTTAGTTCAAAGGTGGCCAAGAGTTGGTCGATTTCGATCCAGCACGAGTTCGAGTTGTAGTAGGAGAGCTTGAACTCATCCTCCTCGCGGGGCAAAGCCAGGCCTTCGACCAGGCGGACCTGACCGTTGACCCGGGCAAGGCCGCCGCCGCGGTCTTCCAGGCGGCGGGTGATCACCTCGAACGTCAGCCCCGCGCCGGATCGGATGTGCTGGCCGAGCAACAGCGGATCCGGACTGGCCCCCATGGTGTCGATGTTGTGAAGGAAGAGGTGCTGGAGCTTGGGACGGGCCGTGAGAAGCTGGGCCAGGGCTCCATTGCGCAACAAGTTCGGGATCTCAAACCAATGGCCGACGGGATGGAGGCATTGCAGGGGAACGTTGTCGGTGTAATCGGCCCCTTCGCCGGCCGTGCGCGCCCACTGAATGAGCGCGGCGCGCAGGCTGTCCCGCACTTTTTGCTGCTGTTCATCCAGCTGTTGTTGCGCCGTTTCCTCCCAAAGGAATCGCAGATCACGTTCCGTCGGTATCATGCGCTGGCCAACGGCCATGCCGCGCGATAATAGCACCGGGCCGTCGTAGTCGTAGTTGCGAACCCGCTCCAGAAACGCCGCGGTCGGGCCGTGCGTTAGGTAGCTCGTGGTGAACAGGTGCGGGACCGCGACGCCGAAAGTCCTGGAAACACGACGTGACTTGGCGAGGTGAACCTCGATGAAGGTCCGGTGGCGTCCGGCAAATTTGCAGAACGGATGCAGCGCCTTGACGACTCCGGCCCCTTGGGTCCAACGCGAGCCGGCGCCTGCAGCCAGCGTGACCACGGCCACGCGTCCTTCGCGCAGCGCGCGCTCACCGAGGGCGCGAGCGTCGCCCGGAATCTCGGCCTGCATGGTGACGTCGTCGGGCTCGACGTCCTCGATGCGCGTGTCGGCTCGCAGACGGTTTTGGGCAAGCCCGATGCGGCCTTCGCGCAAATCGGAGCGGATTTGCTCGTGCTGGGCGCGGTCGAATCCGTTTTCGTCCAGAAGTGCGCTGAGCGCCTGCTGGCCGCCGGACTCACTCCGGCCGCGGGGGAGCATGGCGTCAAAGAGGGCTTGGACCGTGCCGCCCAGATCCGCCCGCTGACGGCACGCGGCCCCGAACTTGTCGAGCTCCGCGCGGCGGACGGGCGAGAGCGCCTGGCGATCCTGGCGGAGCAGGGGCGGCAGCGTGATGATGTAATAACCCGAGGGCAGCAGTGCGGAGGGACCTTCCAGCAGTTCGGCGTGGGTGCCGTTTTCGTTGATCGTGAAGTCGTAGACGACGGGCTCCATGGCGAACGGCAGCGCGTGTTCCAGATCCCGCTTGGTGGCGGACATGATGGTCTGCAGGCGGGCCTGTGCCTCCGCCCGGCGGTGCGGTGCCACCATGAAGCCCATGCCGCCGCCGCTCATGCCGCCGAGCATCCAGAAGCCCCAGAAATCTGATCCGAGAAGCTTCCGGGCCTCGGCGATTAACGTCTCCGTATAGAGATTCGACGCCCACGGGATGACCGCCTGGATCAGGTCGAAAAAGTTGCGGGTGGTGGCGCGGCCTATGCCCTGGATATCGCCCGCCCGCAGGCTTCCCAGGATCTCGTCCAGCACGCCGAGCATACTGCGACGCGCGCTCCATTCCGTCTCGGAACGCAGCAGATATTTTTCGGTCACCATCTCGAGAATGGGCCCGACGTTTTGCGCCATGCCGCCGTGGACCAGCACGAGGGATTCCTGCAGCGCCTGGCGCGTGGCGGGGGGAGCGTCGGATTCGTCGAGAATGCGGTGCTGGGGCATGAGTCGCCCGCGGCTGATCCCGAATTCGGGATCTTCTTCGCCTGCCAGCACGCCAGTGATGAGCTTCATCCCGGGCCAGACGCCGCCCGAATCCTGCCAACCGCCGCCCGAGCCGCCGAGCCACTCGCCGAGAATCGCCCGTGCGAGAACGAGGCGGCGCTCGGTTTCCTGAAGCGGGCCCGTCAGCGACTTCGCCTGTCCGGTGGCCCGCATGCAAACTCCAATCAGGGCCGCCAACAAGTTGGTGGAGACAGCGAGGCGCGATCCTTTGGGGATGTTGTTCACCGAGCTGACAATTTCAACACCGCGGCCCGGGCCGGCCACTTGCGCCAGCAACTCGGCGAGACTTTGTCCGGAGCCTTCGACTCCCGGCGGGACGAGGCCGCTGGCAATGACCGCCGCCTTAAGCAAGCCAAGGTAGTCTTTCGCGAAGTCGAACACGTCAGCGAGGTTGGTGAGGTCCGCCGTGGCTCCCAAATCAACGCTCGTCAGCCGCAACACGGGCTCATCGATCACGCGCAAATAGGCCTCAACCGGCGGGCGGGTGCCTTCATCGCGTCCATGGACTCCCAGGTCGACCGACACGTTCAAGACCTTCGCGCCCTCCGGAAAATCCATGCCCAAAAAGAAGATGTCGCTCCAACCGCAATGGGTCAGATCCATGCGCACGGGAGTTCGTTCCCGCAGAATGGGATAGGAACCGTCGGCGGAACGACGAGCCAGCTCCGGACGAAGGCGCAGCGGTTGATCCGCCGGGTGGCCCAGGCGGAACATCCATTGATTGCCACGGACGCTGCGGACGGAGCGGCGAACCTGATCGGCCAGGGTCTGAAAGGCGAGGCGATGATAAGCAGTCGCCAATGCGCTGCTGATGGCGTCACTTGGCCCGTGGGACGCCTGGACGCTGAGAAAAGATTCCACCGCTTCCTCGAAGCGTCGGTGCAGGAGCTGTTCGAACCCGCGGAATGGAATCGCCCCGGGGCGGGCGGTCACCGATTGCCGTTGCAGGGCGCCGGGCAGGTGGAACCGGTGGATGGCGTGAAGAAAAAACAGCGCGCGAACCCGCTCATACAGATTCCCGCTCTGATGCCGGAAGCGGTCGAGTTCCGCGCACTCCGCCAGCAGCGCGGGAGGCGTGGCGCCGGCGAGACATCGATCCAGCGGCAAATTTCGAATCGCCGGATCCGATGAGGTGATGAGTTGAATCAGGCTGGGCATGGCAAAGCGGTGAATCGTGGCGTGGATTTACGAATGCTCCCAGCCGCGATCGGCGAGCAACTCCTGGCCGGTCAAGGCGCGACTGGCGTCGCTGGCCAGGAACAGGACCACGTCGGCGATGTCCTGCGGTTGCAGCAATTCCGGGATGCACTGCGAACGCAGGATAAGCTTGCGCGTGCGCCCGTTGACAAACTCGCGGAGCTGGCGCTCGGTCATGATCCAGCCGGGTGAAACCACATTGGCCCGGATGCCGCGTGGCCCCAGCTCGCGGGCCAACGAACGAGTGAAGCCAATGATCCCTGCCTTCGTGGCCACGTAGGCGGTCATCTTGGGAGGCGAATTGTAAAAGGTGATCGAAGAGAAATTGACGATGGCGGAGCCCCGGCGCAAATGCGGCGACGCCTCCCGGCACGTGATGAATTGCGCTCGCAGGTTGACGGCCATGAGCTGGTCCCACTGCGCGACGCTGGTCCGGGTCAGGGGAATGCGGGGATCGCGCGCCGCGTTGTTGACCAACACATCGATGCGCCGACGGCCGGAGGTCGCCGTTCGAATCCAGTTCTGGATTTCACTTTCTTGCTCCAGATTCACTTCGGAAAACGTGACCCGGGTTTTGAGACGGCGAGCCAGCCGACGTCCCGCTGCGACGTCCACATCGCAAAAGCAAACTTCGGCGCCCTGGCGGTGAAACGCTTCGACCGTCGCTGCCCCAATGCCGTTGGCTCCTCCAGTGAGGAGGACCAGTCGGTTGGCCAAGTCCGGGTAATTCATGCCCGGGGACGCTGCCGGAAATCGGTCCGAGGCGGAAGGATAAATGCAGTCAGAACCTGGCTTACTCCGGATAGAGAAAGAACTGTTCGATCGTGCCGTCGGGTCGCCGGTACATCAACGTGCGCAGGGAGCCTTGCTTGAAGGAAAGACGACAGACCGTGACTTCCATCCCGCCGCGTTCGTGACTGCTGACCAAGTCGATGCTGGCGGGCCGACCGTAGGAACGAAGGCGTTGGGCCGCGCCGGCCAGGCGTTGGTCCGTCAGGTAGGCATTGAAATCGGGACTGCACCGGCTCCGATCGATCCGGCCCCTCTGCAAGGCGTCAAACAGTTGTCGCGCAGTGTCGATCGCGGGTGCGGCGCTGACCTTCGGGACAGCCGGAGCGTCTTGGAGGAGCAGTCCAAGGATCTGCCCGGGCAACGCGCCGAGTCCACCGTCCAGATTGCAGAGCATCGTCACCGACGAGCGCGTCGAGGGGATCGAGGTGTTCCATGCATTGAATCCCGCCACGGCCCCGTTGTGGGAGAGGAGCGGCCGGCCGGATTGAGTGCGCACGCCAAGCCCGCAGCCATAGTCGGAGACCTTGCCGCTCGACAAGATGCGCGCCGTGGTCATCAGCCGGAACGACTCGGGTCTCAACACGTGGCCGTCGATCAAAGCCAGGTTCCATTTCGCCAGGTCTGACGCCGTGGAATAGATCGCGCCGGCGGCGCCAATCCATCCCGCCGCTTCCGGCTGGACCGGCTCGGGCGGGCTCAGGGCGAAATTGGAGTAACCCAAAGCCAGGCCGGAAGCGCCCAGCGCCGGTTCGTAGACGGTGTTGGTCAACCCCAGGGGACGGAGGAGACGATGCTCCAGGAATTTGGCGAAGGATTCTCCGCTCGCTTTTTCGACGACCCGGCCCAGGAGGATATAGCCCGTGTTGCTGTAGGAGAATCTGCTGCCGGGCTCGAAGTCGAGTCGACCGCCGGCGTACTGGCGCAACAGTTCGTCCGGTTCAATCGGCTTTTGCATGCGCTGATCGACATAGTCCAACGGATAGTAGTCCGGATAGCCGGAAACATGGTTCATCAGATCGACGAGGCGGATGTCCTTCGCCCGAGTCAGGTCCGGATAATACTTGGCCACCGGGTCGGTCACAGAAAGTTTGCCGTCCTCGGCCAGCAAGAGCACGCAAGCGCAAGTGAACTGTTTGGTGACAGACCCGATGGCGAAACGGGTTTCCGACGTGATGGGGCGAAGGGGAGCCGAAGTGGCGGTGCGACCATACCCCTTGATCAGGACGGGTTGGCCATCCTTGACGATGGCGACCGAAAGACCGACCAGGCCCTTCTCGGCCACCCAGGAGGCGATGTACCGGTCGATGCCTGGGAGATCGAAATTCTGGGGCAGTGGTGCGGCCGCGTTCGATGGGATCGCCAGCAAGATGAGGAAGACTATTGACGAGAAAACGGCCGCTGTTCGATTCAGGCTCATGACCCATTCGAGCCTGAAAACCGGGCGGTTGGCAATCCACGGTTTCTTAGCGACAACCCCGGAACCCGGAATTGAAAACCGCTGATGCACGCAGATGGACGCAGATATTCGGGATCGATTTGGAGATCGGAACGGCAACCAAACGTCGACGATGGTTTAAGTCGTCACCATCGAGGAAAGCCCCGTCTTTCTCTGCGTTTATCGGCGTGAATCTGCGGTCAAAGATTCTTACCTGGGGATCAGGGCGACATGTTTCGGATTGCGGGGTGAACGTGGATTGGGAAGCATGGCCCAATGATAAAGAAGTCCGTTTCCCTTGCCGTGTTTCTGGCCCTCGGCGCGTTGGTGTTTACGGGCTGCGAAACCCCTGGGGAGCGTCTCGAGCCCGCCGTCGTGACTCAGATCAAGGACGGAACCACGCGGCGCGAGGAGGTCCTGAAGAAGTTTGGCGAACCGAACCAAGTCACCCGCGGTCAGAGCGGGACGACGCTATATTTTTATGAGCGCCTGAACATTCCGATTGGGCAGAGCGGGAGCTCCGGGATTGTGGCGCCGTTTCAGAACGAAGGTTCTTGGCGCGCCCTCTCCGTCCTATTTGGTTCGGATGACATCGTTCGGAAGCATCTTTTGAGCGACAAGCAACCGGCTCTGAGCCCGACTCGAACCCGTTTCGGACGCCAGTTCACGCAGAACGACCTGATGAAGATCACGCCGGGGAAGTCAACCGAAGCGGATTTGACCCGGCAGTTCGGGCCACCGGTCGTCGAAAGGCTGACCACCGCCGGACAGCGGATGCTGGTGTGGATCTATCTTGAGGCGCGGGCCACCGGCGTGCAGAGCGAGTCGGTTGAAGTCCTGGTGGACGACGGAGGCGTCGTCACTCACTCCCGGGCGACAGCGTCGGAACCGAGTCTGCGCCGCTGAGCGCCTACGCGGCCTTGTCATCCTGCGTCAGGTGGTCGGCCAGGAAGGCCTGGATCGCTTCGGCGGCGCCTTGCGGATTGGCCTGCAGCAACAAATGCGGTCCCGCCACGCGAACCACTTGAACTCCCGGATTCAGAGCCGTGAGCTCGGCGGCGGAATTCGGGGTGACGAATGAGTCTTCGGTGGCCTGAAGATATCCCACCGGTTTCGGCCAATTGCGTAAGGCGTCACGGGCGTCACGCTTTTGCATGAGCTCAATCCGATGGCCCAGCACTTCGGGCCAGGGGGTGCGCAGAGCATGGACGGTCCGGGCGACGAGAGCCTCGGGCGCGTCGCGCCCCAGCAAATGCTTTCTGACGGACGCCGGGGTGACGGGCTTTTCAAACCATGGCCGAGTGAGGAAGGCAGTGGCCCAGTTGGTTGACGCGGCGATCGGGTCACTGACAAAGGAGGAAACCAGGATCACGGCGGACACGTTCTCGGACTGAGCGGCCGCGAATCGCATGGCGATCGGCCCTGATGTGGATTCGCCCACGACGACGAAACGTCGATCCCAGGGGATCACATTGCGAATGCACGCGAAGAGCTCCGGATCGTTCAAAGCCCGATCGTGCGGGAATTCAACGACAGACGTCTTCAGTCCATCGGGCAGGGCCTGCCGCAGTGGTTCGAACAGTTGGCCTGTGCCGTCGAGTCCCGGGATTAGGACCAGATGAGGCGCGTTCATCGAGAGCGGGGAGGTTCAGTGTTCGTGCCCGCCGTGTGTTGGGGCTTCGCGTTCGGTGCCGTCGTGTGTCGGACTGCCGGCCAGATTGCGGGTGGGCGTGGACGGCTTGGTCGAGGGGGGAGTGCCGTGTGCGGGCGCCGGGGAGCTGGATTTAACCACCTTCGGTTCGGCCGACGGAGTTGCGGCACCCTTGGTGGCGTGCTTGGCGTCCGGCGCAAAGCTTTCGCGTGTCTGCGCCAGGGCGGCGTCGGTCGTGGCCTGATTGGCGAGGGCGATGATGGTGTCCTGGGCTGGGTGACCGCCGAGCCACGTGACGCGGCCGGATTCGAGATCGTAGATGGCACCGACCAGATGAACGGAACCGCTCGCAGCCTTTTCGCGAATGACGCTGCTTTCGCGCAGGACCTGCTCCATCGTATTCCAGACGTTCGCCTGGATGGCGCGTGGAATCAGGTCGTCCGCACTGGTGGCTTCCGCCCGGGCCTTGCGGGCTGCGGGCTCGATTTTATCGGCCAAGACATGGAGATGCCCATGCAGTTCCGCCCCCTTGGTGACCGCCGTGACGGCACCGCACTTGGAGTGCCCCAAAACCACCAGAACCGGCGTGTTCAAGTGCCCAATGCCATATTCGAGACTCGCCAATTCGCTTTCGCCGGCGATGTTGCCGGCCACGCGGATGATGAAAAGATCTCCGACGCCACGGTCGAACAGCAGTTCAACCGGGCTGCGCGAATCCGAGCACGCCAGGATCGAGGCAAACGGTTCCTGTCCCCCGGAGACCGTGGTTGCGCGGCGTTCGGAACCGAGATTCGGGTGCTGTGCCTTGCCCGACACGAATCGCTCGTTGCCCTCTCGCAACAGCATCAAGGAGGCATCCCTGAGCATTCGCCCCGCGGGATTGAGTGTGGCGGCGTGAGCGTCGGATGCGACGACCGGGTGAGCGCCCAGCCAAAACACGGTGCTGGTGACGGCGAGGACCAAGCTCGGACGGAAATGGAGTCGTTTCTTCATAGTTTTGGGCCGGGGCCGATGCACGATCGCCTTGGAAGGGTCATCGGTATCTCCTCTGCAAATCTTTACCGCCCGTGCCACGATGACGCCGATTGTCCGCCGTCCCACGGACGTTTCGCCTTGTCCCTGAGGAGGGTGCGGGGAAATGGTCAGGTTACGCGGACGACGACGATCCGTGGACGGGCGTTGAATTCGTGCCGGGCAGGGGGCGGAGCGGGACGCGGGAGTCCCGGTTAAACCAGCTTCAAACGGGGCAGGTCTTGCAGATCGACCAAGCCAACTGGTTCGCGTCGGGCGTTCACCACAATGAGATCGTCGATGTTGCGCTCGTTGAAAATCTTCAGCGCCTCAACGGCGAGGGCGTCTTCCCGGATGGCGATCGGATTGGGAGTCATCACCTCGGCGAGCGGGCGGGAGAGGATGTGGGTGTCTTGAGCGATGTGTCGCCGGAAATCACCGTCCGTGAACACGCCGATCAATCGTCGTGCGGGATTGACCACGGCGACGCTGCCCGACTTCGCGGCGGTCATGATCAGGAGCGCTTCCTTGATGGGGACCGAACTGGCCGCGATCGCATTGCGTGCGCCGGTGCGCATGATGTCCCGTACGTGCAACAACAGCGCGCGCCCAATCGCGCCCGCTGGATGATGCCGGGCGAAGTGCTGCCGTTGAAAGCCGCGCGCCTGCATGACGGCCATGGCCAGGGCGTCGCCCATGACGAGCATGGCGGTGGTGCTGGCGGTGGGCGCGAGGTTGAACGGGCAGGCTTCTTTGGGGACCTGGACGTTCAAGACCAAATCGCTGTGCCGGGCCAGCGTTGATTTCGGCGCGCCCGTGAGGGCCACGATGGTTACCGGAAAACGTTTTAACGCCGGGAGCAGATGCAGCAGTTCCTCGGACTCGCCGCTATAGCTGAGCGCCAGCACCAGGTCGCCGTCGTTGACGACACCCAGATCACCGTGCAAGGCGTCGACGCTGTCGAGGACCACGCTGGTGGAGCCGGTGCTGGTCAGAGTGGCGGCAATCTTCCGGCCGATGTTGCCGGATTTGCCAATGCCGACGACGATGATTTTGCCCCGGCGCTCCAGCGTTTCGATGATGCGATCCACCGTGGCCGGAAAGGACTGACCCAGCGACGCTCGCACGGCGCGCAGGGCGTCCATTTCAATCGTGAAGACGGAGCGCGCCCGGGCGAGGTGTCGAGCGTTGGAAGTTCTGGGGCGCGAGGCGCGGCGAGGGGGCATCCGGTTTGGATTTTAGATTTTGCGATTTGCGATTTGCGATTTGGCGGGATCGCGGTGACGAGGCGGGGTCGTCGCCGGTCGCGGGGCCTGCTCTATTCGCTGTTTGGATACGATCCCAGGACTTTGACGAAGTTGCAGTGCGTTTGAAGCTCCCGGATGGCCCGGGCCACGGTGCGGTCTTCTTGATGCCCGTCGCAGTCGACGAAGAAGAAATACTCCCAGGCTTTGCGCTTGCTGGGGCGGGATTCGATTTTCGTCATGTTGATCTTGTAGCGGCGGAATGGAGCCAGCGACGAGTGCAACGCGCCGACCTTGTCGGCGATGCTGAACATCAAGCTGGTCCGATCGCGTCCGGTGGGAGGTGGTCCCTTGCGTCCCAAGACGAGAAACCGCGTGGCATTGGCCGCGTTGTCCTGGACGTCCATTTCGCGAATTGGCACGCCGTATTTTTCCGCAGCCAGCACGCCGGCAATGGCGCCCGCGTGCTTCTCCTTTGCCGCCAGTTCAGCAGAGCGCGCGTTGGAGGAGGTTTCGATGAGTTCAACCTGGGGCAAATGGCGGTGCAGCCAGGCCCGGCATTGGGCCAGGGTCTGCGGATGAACGTAGAGCCGCTTCAGGCTGGCCTTGGGCCCTTTGGCGATCAGGCATTGCTGAATGGGCAGGACAATCTGCGAGACAATCTTCAAATCGCTGTCGGCAAACATGTCGAGGGTGTGGGTGACGACGCCCTCGGTCGAGTTCTCGACTGGAACCACGCCGTAGTCCGCGCGTTTCTTGCTGACTTCGCTGAAAACGTCGGCGATGGATTTTTGTGGCGCGTAAAGGAGGCTTGAACCGAAACGCTGCAGCGCGGCCTGATGGGTGAAGGTCGCCTCCGGGCCCAGATAGGCGATGGTCATCGATTTCTCGAGCGACAGGGCGCTCGACATGATCTCGCGATAGATGGCCTGAAGTGATTCAGGGGTAATCGGGCCGGAGTTGAGGCGGGCGATGCGATCCAGCACGACCCGTTCGCGGTGCGGCGCGTAGATCTCTTCACCTTGCTGGAGCTTGATCTGGCCGATGGCCAGCACGTGCTTGGTGCGTTCGTTCAAGAGCCGGACGATGCGTGCGTCCAGCCGATCAATGGCCTGGCGGTGTTGGGCGAGATTCATGACGGGGCGGGCGAGTGACAGTGACGACCGGACTATGCCTGGCCTGGAGCAGGGTCGTGCGCGGCCAGTCGGTTGTTCCCGGGTTCGGCCTCGGACGCTCCTTCGGCCGCTGGCGCCACCGAGCTGGTGCCGTCGGGTGCGTCGGTGGGCATGGCTAATTGCTCCGGCGTTGCCGTGGCCAATCCGGGGTCGACGGTCAGCAACGACTCCGGTTTCGTCACCGGAATGCGCCGCAACTCGTCGGCCGCCGGCATATCGTCGAGGCTTTTGAGGCCGAAATACTCCAGGAACACCGGCGTGGTGCCGAATGTGATTGGCCGACCGACCACCTCGGCGCGCCCCACCTGGGTCACCAGCCCGCGGTCCAGCAACGTTTGCATGACGCCGTCGACGGCCACGCCGCGCACCTGTTCGATCTCCGCGCGGGTGATGGGCTGTCGATAGGCGATGATGGCCAGCGTTTCGAGGCCGGGCTGGGACAGGCGAGGCGGCCGGCTCTTGTGGCCTACCAGCGCCTTGATCCAGGGCGCGAACTCAGGCTGGCTCACGAATTGCCAGGCGCCTGCCACGCAGACCAGCCGGTAGCTGCGCGCGGCCGACTCGTGATCGCGGGCCAGTTCTTCGAGGGCGCTGACGATGTTGTCGACCGGGGTTTTCTTGAAAGCCTTGGCACTGCCGTTGGCGTCCTCCGCTTGATCCTGAGCCGCGGTGACGAGCGTATCCCGCAACTCCTTCGGGCTCATCGGCCGTTGGGCGGAGAAGAGGATCGATTCCAGAATGAATTTCAGTTCCATGCTCATGACAACGGTGTCTGCGGATTGACGGGAGAGATCGAAGGAGTGGGTTCAGACGGGGACGCCGCGCCGACCTCTGGGGCGGACTCTCCAGCCACGCGAACGCCGTCGCTAGCATCGCTGGCGTCGCTGGCGTCGCTGGCGTCGCTGGGGGCCGCCTGACTTGCGGTCAAGTCGGCGGCGACGGCGGCGGCGTAGGCGTGCCCGGTTTGTTCGCCGGCCGCGTCTGGATTCCCGGCGGGGTTGGGCGTCGCGGGAGCGGCGTCATCGACCGCGGCGGGCGGGGCCTCTGAGATTTCGATTTCGCCGAACGGCGAGTCTTGCAGCGCCTGGATGACTTTGAGGCGGATCAGTTCGAGCATCGCGAGAAACGTGACCACGACCTCCGTCCGGCTGGTGGCGTCGGCGAACAAGGAAGAAAACTTGATGCGCCCGTGCTGCGTGATGCGATCGCGAATGGACTCGATTTTTTCGGACACGCTCCATTTGTCCTCGAAAATATCCCGCAGATCGGCCCGCTCAGTAACCCGCTTGAGGATGGAGCTGACCGCGTTGATCAGGTCGAAGAGGGAGGCCTGCCCGCGCAGCGGCACGGATTCCTCGTCGAACTCCGGTTTGACGGGGAGGCGGGGGTAAACGGTTTCCTGGCGTGCTTCCAACGACTGCAGTTGGGCGGCCGCATCCTTGAACTTCTTGTATTCGACGAGCTGCCGAATCAATTCCCATCGTGGGTCGTCGCCTTCCTCCTCGCCCTCGGGCGTCACCTGTTGCTCGACCGGCAGGAGCTCACGGCTTTTGATGTACATCAGGGTCGAGGCCATCACGAGGAACTCACCCGCAATGTCGAGGTCCAGCAGGCGCATCACCTCGATGTACTCGATGAACTGCGTCGCCAGCTGGGTCAGGTTGACCTCATAAATGTCGACCTCCTCCTTCTTGATGAGATAGAGGAGGAGATCGAGTGGTCCTTCGAAGACCTCGAACTTCACTTTGTAATCGGTCATGCAACCCCCGATTGCTCAGGGCACTCGGAGGAATCTATCCTAGGCCGCATCGTGGCCGCTTGGCAACGGTTTACATGGTGCGGAAGTGCACGGATGGCCCGGGCATTTCGGATGGTTTGCTGCTTGCCACCGGCCGCGGGGACCGCACTATCGCCGGCACGCTATGAAACCGGCCCGGCCATGGCCTTTTCTAAACCGCCTCGCGAGGTCCTTGCGCTGGGGGATCGCGGCTCTGGTCGTCACCTGCACCCCGTCGATCCCAGCCGCAGATGCAGCCGCAGCAGTCGGGTTTCCCCCGAAGGCCGGCCCTGCGCCTGCGGCCGACGTGGCGGATGCCTTCTTCAGTTCGCCCCGCATCCGGACCTTTGAATTCGAGCTTCCTCCGGAGGCCCTGGCTTCCCTCAAACGCCAGCCACGGACCTATGTCAAGGGGTCGGTGCGCGAAGGAGCGCTTGTCCTGACCAATGTAGGCTTTCATCTCAAGGGCATGGGCAGCTACCGGACCATCGACGAAAAGGCCAGCTTCGCCGTGAAGTTCGATGAATTTGCTTCCGACCAGGAATACTCGGGCCTGACCAAGCTGATGTTCAACAACGCCGTGCAGGATCCCACTTACGTGGTGGAGTGGCTGGCGAACGGCCTGTTCCTCGATGCAGGCTTGCCGGCGGCACGTGTCACCCACGCCCGGGTCCGACTCAACGGAGCGGATCTTGGTCTCTATGTCGTGCTCGAAGCGATGAACAAACGCTTTCTTAAACGCCACTTTCAAAGCGCCAAGGGCAACCTGTACGAAGCGTATGTCGAGGACATCAACACTCGGCTCGATCAGGACAACGGCGAGGATACCAGCCAGGATGACGTTCGCGCCCTGGTTGAAGCCTGCTCACTCGCCGATCCGGCGAAACGTTATCAGGAGGTCAGCCGCCGGCTCGAGGTCGACAAGTTCATCTCCTTTGGGGCGATGGAAGTGTTGGTCGGGCACTGGGACGGATACACGATTCACACCAACAACTTCCGGCTCTACCACGATCCGGTCCGGGATCGCATGGTGTTTATCACGCACGGGCTGGATTGGGCCTTCCGGCGTCCCAACCTTTCGATCCAGCCGCCATTGAAAAGCCTGGTCGGTCGCGCGGTCTATCAAACGCCCGAAGGTCGACAGCAATTTCAGGAACGGATCGGCACCCTCTTCACCAATGTCTTTCGCGTGCCGGTCATCACAAATCGCATGGCCTCCGCGCTGGCCCGCATCCGCGCGGAAGGCGGTTTGAGCCCGGTCGAAATCGCGCGCATGGACCGCGCGGCCACCAGCATTCGCGAGCGTATCGAGTTGCGCGGACGGCGGGTGGCCGAACAACTGGCGGGCATCGAGCCGCCCCGCTTGCCGTTTGCAGCGGACGGCACCGCGCGACTGTCCGGATGGCGCGACGAGAACGATCGCGGCGAGGTCAACATGGACGAGGTCGACTTCGACGGTCGAAGCACGCTGCACATGCAGGTGATCCGCGGAAACCGCTGCCGGGCGTCGTGGCGAACCCAGGTTTGCCTGCCCCGCGGTCGCTATGTTTTCGAGGGAGCCGGGCGGGTCAAGGGGCTGACCGGAGGTAGCACCGGCTTGCGCATCTCGGGTGGACAGCGCCGAACCGGATTGAGCGGAACGAGCGCCGACTGGCAGGCGCTGCGAAGCGAGTTTGAAGTCACCGACGACGTCGCCGACGTGGAATTCGTCTGTGACTTCTATGGGAACGCCGGAGAGGTGTGGCTGGATCGGGGCGCATTCCGTCTCCGACGCCTGTGAGGGAACGATCGCCGGCGGCATCGGCGTTAGGCCATCAACTTGCGCAGTCGTTCGAGCAGCGGAGGCACGGCCTTCCACGGATCTTCGGCGGATTCATATTCCAGCGCGACATAGCCCTGGTAACGGGCGGCGCGCAGACTGTGGACGAAACGTCCAAGATCCGCCGGCTCCTGCTTCGCGCCGCGCCGGTGAATCTCCGCTTTGATCTGCACATTGACGGCATATGGCGCGCACCGTTCGAAATCGCGATACGGGTCGTCCGTGTGAAAGTTGCCGCTATCGAGGTTGATTCCGACCCACGGACTTTTCACGGCGTGGATGATGGCGAGCAACGCGTCTGGTTCGGCCACGATCCCACCGTGGTTTTCGATCCCGAGGAAGATCCCGCGCTGGCCGGCGTAGTCGGCGCACTCTTCAAGGGCGCCAAGGCAATTCTTTTGAGCCTCGGCCGGCGTGGATCCCTTGGGCGCTTCGCCGGCGAACACGCGGATGTGCGGCGCGCCGAGGAGAGCGGCGTGATCGATCCACGCCTTCACATCCTGAATCTGTTGGTCGCGCTTCGGCCCGGGGGGATGGGTGAAGGTGTTACCCACGGCGGTGCCGCTGACTTCCACGCCGCGTACAAAACAGTGCCGGCGCAGCTTTAGAAGAAATTCCCGGTCAACCTTGGCCGGAAAATAGTAGCTGGTCAGTTCGGCGCCGGCCACGCCCCAGTCCGCACAGCGATCCACGAAGTCGAACAAATCGATGCGCTGGCCCGGTGCCACCGGCTGCTCGCGCTGATGGGAGGTATCCTTGAAGTACTGGCGGAACGAATACGCGGCGACGCTCAGCAACAATCGCGGCGGCCCGGTGCGCGCGAACGGTTCAACCGCAATGACGCGATGGATGGGCAGCGCCAGACCGGCGCAGGATGCAGCGCAGGCGGTCAGGAACCGGCGCCGGGATGTCGGGTGATGCATGGCCGAAGGAAACTCCGTCAGCAGGGGAAAGGAAATGCAAAAATTGAGGCTGGCATTGTCGCGGGCAAAGCGCAGTTTGATCCAGGACCGAATCGGTCTGATTCATTTATGGATACCAAACTGACTGCAATTCTCATGGCTGCAGCGCTGGCGGGAGCCAGCGCGCGCGCGGGGACTTCCTCGACTTTTTCAAACGCAAGCCCGCCACCAACGACGTCCTGTCGGCGACTGGCGGACTGGCTGGCCTGTCCCAGGATCAGCTGGTGAGCGGCCTGAAGGAGGCCTTGAGCCACGGGGTGCAGCAGGCCGTCGCCACGCTCGGCCGGCCCGACGGGTTCTTCCAGGACGCGCGCGCGAAGATTCCCATGCCGGAAAGTTTGCAGAAAGTGGAGAAGGGCTTGCGCGCCTTGGGGCAGGGCAAGCTGGCCGACGAATTTGTGTCGACGATGAATCGCGCGGCGGAACAGGCGGTGCCGGAAGCCGCGTCCGTCTTGGGTGAGTCGCTCAAACAGATGTCGATCGCGGAGGGGAAATCCATCCTGACCGGGACCAACACCGCCGCGACGCAGTACTTCCGTCGCACGAGCGAGACCAACCTGCACGCCCGCTTTCTGCCCATCGTCAAGGCAGCCACCGAACGGGCCGGAGTCACGGGTGCCTACAAGCGGATGACCGAAAAGGCCGGTGGCAGCTTTGGTGGTTTGGGCGGCTTGCTCAGCAAGCAGGCGCCCGACCTGGACGGGTATGTGACGGGGAAAACCTTGGATGGCCTTTTCCTAAAAATTGCCGAGCAGGAGAAACAGATTCGCGAGAACCCGGTGGCGCGCACGACGGATCTGTTGCAGAAGGTGTTTGGTGCGGTCGGCAAGTAGCGTCGGCGAATCATCCGGAAGCGGGCGCCACTCACGTCGGCGGAATGCGTTCCGGCGGGCGCGGTTCATGGGGGGCTGAGGGCGTCGTTCTCACCGCCGGAATTCGGCCTTGTCGATATGACGGGACTCATTACGCTCGGTCCGGATGTTGGCACGCGCTGAGATTGGAAACTGGTTCACCCGGACCAACGTTGGTCGGAGAATCCAATGCCTCCGGTGGTTTTGTTCCGGCCTGATTCTGGCGGCACTGGCCGTGGCCCAGGTCCGTGGCCAGGATTCTCTCCCCGGTTTTACCCATCGCAGTCCAATCACGGGGGCGTTTGGTGCGGCCATGCCGGGGGCGGGAGGTGAACTGCCGCTGCATCTGCTCCCGGTGGTGACGAATGCTTACGTCCGGGAAGCGTCGGGTTACGCCAGTGAAATTCGGGCGGATAGTGTCGTGGTCGCGCGCGTAACCATGATGACCAACGTTTTGTCCGTGCTCCGAGCCGGCCGAAAAATTGTCCCGTTCTTGGATGGGATGCCGCTGGTTGACGTCGAGGGCACGATCCCGGATCCGGCCGTCAGCGAAATTGTCTTCTACCTGCAGCGGACCGCTGCCAACCGGTCGGCCTTCGATCGGCTTTTGATGAGTGGCGGCTACGGCACTCGGCCCGTCATCTTCAGCATCGGCGTGCCGGGCGAAGCTCCATGGCCGACCGAAGTGCGGCACCTGGGATTTCGTCGGCTGAGTTTGAATGCGATTCTTTGGGTGGGGGGTGCCTTGTTTGTTTACCTCGTTGTTTCGGGAATTGTGGCGATCAAGTCCAACTTCCTGCGCGACCCGATTCAGGCGAACAGCACCCCGCCTGCGGGCCAACCGGCGAACCTGCCGCCGCCGTTCTCGCTCGCGAAGGTGCAGTTCTTCCTTTGGTTTTCTGCCGTGTTTTCCGCCTTCGTTCTCATCTACGCCGCGACGGGCGATTTTAATTCAATCCCCGGTTCGATGTTTGTGTTGTTAGGAATCAGCGGGGCCACACCGGGTGTGGCGTTTCTCCAGGATCGCTTCAAGGATCCGACCGCGGGACTGCCGGCAGGAGCGACGCCGATCCAGCCCGTGACGAATGGCGCCGTGCCGTCCGGATGGAAAAACGGCGGCTTTCTCTGGGACCTTATTTCGAATGCCGACGGTCTCAGCTGGAATCGGGTGCAGATGTTGCTTGCGACGATCGTCCTCTTCACCATTTTTTCCATCAGTGTCCTGTGTAACCTGACCATTCCGGCCTTTTCGTCGGAACTGGTGGCGCTCATGGGGATCAGTTCCGGGACTTTTCTACTGGGGCTCTCGTCTGAATTGCACTCCTCCCGGCAGTGATCGAACGCCGTCAGGCGTTGGGCGTGGGTTGGCTCGTGGGTGTGAGTTGGCGCAAAGAGGTCACCGCCGTGAACCGGCATTCGCATTTTTCTGCACTCCCTTGACGAGTTGACGAGAGGGTGTGATTAAAAACGGGTGATCCAACGGCCCATCTCACCACTCACCCCGGCCCTCTCCCCGTTGAGGGGGTTGAGGGGAGATGGAGTCGCGTGGGGCGCGAGCTAAACGCCTTGCACCCTTGACGAGACCAGGCAGGGAAAGGCGCTTGACTTGGAAAAACGGCGGGCAGAATGTCCGACCCATTCCTATGGCCAACGAAAAACTCGTCCAACTTGATGCGAAGGGTCCCAGTCCGGAGGTGGAAATCATCATCGGTCAGGCCCAGTGGGGAAAGTATGTCATCGATCTCTGGGATCCGGCCGGCACCCAATACGAGATTGTCGGCACCGGCTTGAACGTTGACCAGATTCCCGACAAGTTCACGCTCAAGCAAACGACGGCCAAGCTCAACAAGCGCCTGCTGAGTTGGGAGGTGAAGATCGCCGCGTTCTCGAGCACGCCCGGGCAGCTCTACAGTGTGGTGGTTCGCATTACTCAAGGCGGAAACCTTTGCCCCGGCGGTTTGGTTCAGGATGCAGGGCCGTTGGACAAAGCGACCATTGTCTATGATTTCGTCCGTTTCATCACCACCTAAGGCCGCGCCTATGAAACTCAACCGGGCTCTGACCTGTGCGCTGCTTGGAGTTGGCTTAATCAGCTTTACCGCTCCGCTGGCGGCTCAGCCGGCGGGCGTGAATTACGCCGACAAAAGCATCGACCTCGGCAAAATCGACCTGTCCGTGCCGGAGTCGCCGGCTTTCGTCCCCCTCGGGTTGACCACGGAGAACGTGGTGCGGCCATCGTCGCCCCGGGAGTTGGCGGTGGCATTGCTCAATGGTGTGGATCGCAACGGCAACGTGCAGGCCGGCCTGGCCATTGATACCGCGCCGTACATGCTCTATTTCGGCGACAAATTGACCATCCGCCATTATCGCGAGCACGCGGTAACCAGATTTCTCAGCCGGATCCAGCTATCCGTCGCGTCTGCCAAGGGTGCCAGTTCCGACGATGAGACGACCAAGATTGCGGGCGGCCTTCGCCTGACGATTTTTGATCTGGGTGATCCGCGGATGGACACGCAGATGGACAAGGATTTTGACGATGCCTCCGGGGATTTTCTCCATCCATCGCCAACGGCCTCCGAGGCCGAGCGCCGGAGGGCAATCAATGAAGCCACCGCCGCCTGGAAGTCTTCGGTCGAAGAAATTCAGGCCCGGGCGGAGAAACGGCTTTGGAATCGATCGAGCTGGGTCATCGGGGCGGCACCGAGCTGGCAGGATGGAACCAACCGCGGGAGTTTTCATCGGAGCAGCGCCACGGTGTGGTCGTCGATTGGTTACGGCTTTGAGAATGTGCCCGTGCTCGAAAATACTTCCCAGTTCATCCTGCACGTGCGGTATCAGAATGACGAGAGCGTTCCCGTTCCAGACGGAAACAATTCGTTCTACAGCCAGGACAGCCTGTTTGTCGGGGCACGCCTGCGGATGGGTAAACCGGACTTCAACGGCTCGTTCGAGGGAGCCGTGGTAAAGACCTGGCCCGATGGCCGGGAGAACGACACCTTTTACCGCATCGCCTTCGGCCTGGAGAAGAAGGTGGCCCGCGACATCTGGCTCAACGCCTCGCTGGGCAAGAATCTCGACAGCGACAACGGAAAGAACGACGTGTTCATTCTGGGCGCCATCCGTTTCGGGTGGTCGTCGAAGCCGAAGCTCGCCAACTGATCTCGCCCGGGCCGGGCGGGTTTCTCTTCAACTCAGTGTTGCGGCCTCGCCCGGCCCCTCATTTCTTTGCCTGGCCGTCCGGCGTTTGGATCTTGGTGTCCACCCATCCTCTCCGGTAGCGTCCCGGCCGTGACCGAGCTTTTGCTCAAGCTGTTGAACGTGCCTGTCGACGATGCCGTGCGCATCGCCGGCGCGTCGGTGGCTTTTCGAGGCGGCCTGGGGCTCGGATGGTTCGCCTTTCTGGCGGTGGTGACGGCGGCGGTGGTTTATTGGCTTTACCGGGTGAGTCCGGTGACGGTTGCCCCGTGGCGACGCCATTTGTTGACGGCGTTGCGCGTCTGTTTCCTGGTCCTGATGCTCGCCCTCCTTTTGCGCCCCGTCCTCGCATTCACGGTCGAGGGCAGCATTCGGCGCGTGCTGGTCATGCTCTTCGACGGCAGCGCGTCGATGCAAATCCGCGACCCGCGTCTCGAAGTCAACGATCAGAAACGTGCCGCATTGGCCCGCGACATCCTCGATCCCGCCCGCGGCCTGAACCAATCCCTCGACCGGTCGCGCGCCCGCGACTTCGAACAGGTGGCGCGGTTGGATCTGGTCAAGGCCGCCTTCAAAAACGAGCGCCTCGGCCTGTTACCCCGTCTCGATCACGAGTTCGAACTGTCGGCATTCAGCTTTGGTTCGGGCACGGCGGAACTTTCCGTGCGCAAGGCGGAAGGCGCGACCAACAGTGCTGGCCCGGCTCCCGCGGCCACCGGACCTCGGCGGGACAAGCGCGCGCTGGCGTCGATCGATCAGTTCGATTGGGTGGATCGCCTCGAGGCCACCGCGCCGGTCACGGCGGGAGGCGACGCCATTCGTGATGTCCTCAGCCGGAAGAGGGGGCAACCGCTGGCGGGCGTCGTCCTGGTTACGGACGGCGTGAACAACTCCGGCAGCCAACCGCGCGATGCGGCGCTGCTGGCCCGTCAGGAGAACGTGCCGCTTTATATTTACGGCGTTGGAATCACCAGCCCGCGAGATATCATCCTGCAAAATCTGTTCGCGCCCGAGGTGACCTTCGTGAAAGACGAGGTTCCCATCACGGTGCGACTGCGAGGGCAGGGGTTGGCCGGCGAATCGGCAGAGGTTCAGTTAAAGCTGGACTCGGAAGTGGTGGCCACCAAGACCGTCGTCTTCACCGGCGATTCCGAGCAGGTTGTCACCATGAAGTTCACCCCGCTGGCGCTGGGTGAATTTGACCTGACGGCTTCCGTTGAAGCGCGTCCGGACGAGACGGTGAAGGACAACAACGCGCGGTCCCAGCGGCTGAAGGTGATCGACGCGCGCATCCGGGTTTTGCTCGCGGATCAGTCGCCGCGTTGGGAGTTTCGCTATCTGCAGGCCATGTTGCTGCGCGATCGGCGGGTTGACCTGAAGTGTTATTTGGTCGAGGGCGACAAATCCATCAGCCGCTTGCCCGACTCGCCGTACCTCCCGGATTTTCCGGCGCGGCGGGATGAGCTCTTTAAATATGACCTCGTGATTCTTGGGGACCTGGAGCCGAGAATCCTGACCGTTCAGCATCAAGAAAACCTCAACAAACTGGTGGCGGATTTTGGGGGCGGTCTCCTGGTGCTGGCCGGCAAGCGCGCGATGCCGGGGAGCTACCGCCGCACGCCGCTCGACAAAATGCTGCCTGTCGAGTTCGACGCGCCCACGCTGGAATCAAAGCTGGACCCCGTGGCTGAGCAACCGGTCAAACTCCAGCTTACTTCGGCGGGGCGCAGCAGTGTGATGCTGCGGATTGCCGACCGCGAGCAAGAGAATGCGCGCCTGTGGAATGATCTGCCGCCTGTTTACTGGGTGGCCAAGGTGTCGCGGGCCAAGCCCGCCGCCGAGGTGCTCGTGGTCGACCCGGACCCGGCCAGGGAAACGCGTTTCGGAAAGATGCCGGTGATTGCGCTCCAGCAGTATGGCCTCGGCCAGGTCATGTATGTTGGCACCGACAACACCTGGCGCTGGCGAAAGAATGCCGGTGACTTTTACTACACGCTGATCTGGGGCCAGATCTCCCAGCGCATTTCCATTCAGCGCCTGCTGGGCGTCTCCAAGAAAACCCAGCTGAGCACGGACAAACAGAGCTATTACACCGGGGATCGGGTGACCGTCTATGCGCGGCTCTACTCCGGCGTCGGCTTCGAACCGGTGCAGGAATCCTCCGTCAAAGCTTCGTTCGCCGCCAAGGCCGGCGCCGGGCCCCGCGCTGACGTCACGTTGCGACCGGTGCCCGATCAGGCCGGCATGTTTCGCGGGGAGTTTATCGCTCCGGCGCCCGGAACGTATGGCCTCTCGGTGGAGACCGATCCCCAGACGGTGCTGGATTTGACCGTGACGGAACCGAAATTCGAATTCGGTGAAACGGCGATGAACGAGCCGTTGCTCAAGGAGTTGGCCCAGTCGACGGGCGGCCAGTATTTCCGCGAGGAGGATCTAGTGAAGCTGCCCGAGGCGATCAGCGCAAAGACCGAGCGGGTGCAGTCGCCGCTGGAGATTGAGCTGTGGGCCTCGCCGCTGTATTTCCTCCTCATGATTGGTGTGGTCACCGCCGAATGGATTGTGCGGAAGATGTCGCACCTGAAATAATCCGGCGCATGTCCCAATCGTTAACCATCGCAAATCCAAGCTCGGTCGGGCCGAGCGCCATCCTGGGGGAGCGCCTGGCCGACTTGCGTCGGCGCCAGGTTGGAGTGGCGGTGTTGACCGGCTTCTCCATGGCGCTCGTGATCAGTGTCGAGGTTCTGGCGGTCGCCCTGTTTTTGGACTGGTGGGTGGAACTGCCCTGGGCGGTCCGGCTGTTTTCTCTCCTGGCGCAAGCGGGGCTCCTCGGGTGGTTGCTTTTCGGACAGGTGTTGAGGCCAATCCTGCGCCAGCCGAACGAGGATGAGCTGGCGCTGATGGTGGAGAAGGCTCGCCCGGAGTTTCGCAGCCGGCTCATTGCCGCGGTGCAACTGGCCCGACCGGGCGCAGTTCCACCCTCGGCTTCCCGTTCAATGGCAGCGGCGGTGATCGCCGAGGCCGAGGGATTGGCCCAGCCGACGGACTTCCGTCGGATCGTGTCGCTCACGGATCTTCGCCGGTTCAGCGTCATGGCGATCGTCATTCCCTTGCTCGCTCTGGTCGGATTTTACGCCGGTCGCGAGGTCTGCGTCGATCTGCTGAGGCGCGCCTTTTTGTCAAATGTGGCGGTGCCCCGGAAAACGCGCATTGTGGTCCCGGAGGGCGACCGGACGGTGGGCATTGGCGACACCTTGCGCTTGGAGGCGTTCATCGAGGGGCTGATGCCGGACAACGGACGGGTTGAGGTCAAGTATCAGAGCCGTCGCGCCCAGGAGTTTCCTGTCGAGCAGAACCGGGATAATCCGGCCCACTTTGGGCGGGTGCTCGAGAATGTGCAGGAGAGCTTCAGTTATCGGTTTGAGCTCGGTGATGGCGTCACGCGTGACTATCAGGTCACGGCGGTGGCGCGTCCCACGGTGGCCGCCATCGAATGTGAGCAGGTCTTCCCGGCCTATACCGGTCTCAAGCCGGCGATCCGCAGTCTCGGGGATCTCTCGCTGCTCGCCGGCAGCGTGCTCAAGCTGAAGTTCACCGCGAGCAAGGATCTGCAATCGGCGGCCATCCAGCTGGTCGGCCTCGGCCGCGAGTTGCCGCTGGCCCTGGATCCAAAGAAGCCCCGGGAGTTGGACGGCGTGTTCACCATCCCGGCCCGGGGCCTGACCGGATTTCAGGTGCGCATGCTGGATACCGGCAACATGGAATCACGCGACTCAGCCGTTTATCGAGTCGACATTCTGCCGGACAAAGTTCCGCTGGTCAGGATGACCTATCCGGATCGCAAGGAGGAATTGGTCACGCGTCACGCCACGATGCTGCTGGCGTTTGAGGCGTCGGATGATTTTCAGATCCGAAAGGTTCGCCTGAAATACAAGGCTTCCACGGTCGACAACGGGGCGGAAAAGTCGACCGAGCTGGAGCTGGATGGTCAGTCCTTTCAGCGCGTGCGTCGCCGTTACGAATGGAAGATCGCGGAGGCCCTGCCAGGTGTCGGCGAAGGCGGCGTGATCGAATATTGGATCGAAGTGGAGGACAACAACGACGCCACTGGGCCCGGCTTCGGAGCCAGCGAGCACCAATTGGCCCGGGTGGTCAGCGAGGCGGAGAAACGCGCCGACCTGCTCAACCGGGCCGGCGATTACCTGGGCAGCATCAACGACGTCGCGCTGGATCAGGAAAAACTCAATCGCAGTCTCGGCGGGATTATCCGAGCCAAGGCCGGGCTGAGGTAGGATCCGAGCGGGCCGCATCGTGCGGGTCGCGTCCGCTCTTGTTCGCCGCCGGACGCCCGCGCTTCCCCGCGCCCAGCTAAAGCGATTCTGGCAATTGCCCCGCGCCTCCGCTAAGAACGGGCCTGTGAACAGACTCGCGAACAAATGTCTCGTCGTGATCGGCGGCACCAGCGGGCTTGGCTTGTCCGCGGCCCAGGCTTTCATCCACGAAGGCGCCCGGGTGGTCGTCCTCGGGCGCAATCCCGAGAAGGTGACTGCCGCCGAAAAACAGCTGGGCGGCAACGCCATCGGGATCGTGGCGGATGCCATGCAGCCCGCCTCCGCCTCCGCCGCGATCCAAACCGCCATGCTTAAGTTTGGCGCCTTCCACGGTTTGTATCACGTCGCCGGCGGCAGCGGTCGGCGTCAGGGCGACGGCCCTTTGCACGAGATCACTGACGAGGGCTGGACCTATACCCTGAACGAGAATCTCACCGCGCTCTTTTATTCGAATCGGGCGGCGGCGCAACAATTTCTCAAGCAGGGCACGGGCGGCACCGTGCTCAACATGGGCTCTGTGCTCGGCTACTCGCCGTCGCCGCGCTACTTCAGCACGCATGCCTACTCGGCCGCGAAGAGTGCCGTCATCGGGTTCACCCAGGCCACGGCCGCCTACTACGCACCCGCCAGCATTCGCTTCAATGTCATCGCGCCAGCCCTCGTCGCCACGCCGATGTCCGAACGCGCGCAGGGCAACGACGAGATTCGTCGTTTTATCACCACCAAACAGCCGCTCGAGGGCGGCCGCATCGGGCTGCCCTCAGACCTCGACGGCGCGGCCGTATTCCTGATGGGCGACGAATCAAAATATGTCACCGGGCAGGTCCTGGCGGTCGACGGCGGCTGGACGGTCAGTGAAGGTCAGGCGTCGGGGCCGACCGAAGAGCCTGCGGCCGGCCGCGCGGGCGGGACGGTCGGGGCCGGGCTGTTCTCCACCTTGGGAAGAATCTGGGGGCGCATCTCCAAAAAGTGAGGCGATCGAGTCATGTCTTACTGCATCGGTGTCGATCTTGGCGGGTCCAGCGTGAAGTTGGTGGCGGTGAACCGCGCCGGCGACCTGCTGGAGCAGGCCAATCTGGAGTTTGATCCGCGGGCGGATCGTGACTGGGCCCGGACCATCGCCGAGGCGGTCGCGCGCCTGCAGGCGGCACGCGGAGAAACGGCGGCGTACATCGGCCTGTCCGCTCCGGGGCTGGCGGCCCGAGACGGACGGGCCATCGCGCACATGCCGGGGCGCCTGCAGGGATTGGAAGGGCTGGACTGGGGGCTTCTGCTCAAGTCGCCAATGCCGGTCCCGGTGTTGAACGACGCGCAGGCTGCGTTGTTAGGCGAGGCCTGGCGGGGCGCCGCCCGCGGGTTTGAGAACGTCATCATGCTCACCCTCGGCACGGGCGTCGGCGGCGCCGCCATGGTGGATGGGCGATTGTTGCGGGGACATTTGGGGCGCGCCGGGCATCTCGGCCACACATCGCTCGACATCGACGGCCCGCCCGACGTTTGCGGGACGCCGGGAAGTTTGGAGGTGGCGATGGGCAACTGCACCATTGGGGCGCGATCCGGCGGCCGCTTTCAATCGACCCACGAACTCGTGGCGGCGCATCTGCGGGGAGACGAAGCCGCCACTCAGTGCTGGCTGCGATCGGTTCGGGCGCTGGCCTGTGGCGTGGTCTCGTTTATCAACCTGTTTGATCCCGAGGCTGTGATCGTGGGCGGCGGAATCGCCCGGGCGGGCGACGCTCTGTTCGGTCCGCTCCAACGCGAGGTGTCCGCCATGGAGTGGCGTCCGGGCGGCCGCGCGGCCCGGATTATTCCAGCGCAGCTGGGTGAACTGGCCGGCGCTTACGGCGCCGCGCGCAACGCATTGCTGTCCCAGATCTGAGTTTTTACGGGAACGATTGGGAGCGACGGTCACGGTCACGCGATCGTGGCCTGTAACGCCGTTCGTCGGATACGGGTGCGTGAGGCGTGAGGTCAATGCGTTGAACGATCCTCCGTGAGCGCCATTGCTTCGCGCACGGTTTTTGTTCCCAGCTTCTTCAGGTCATCTCCGCTGATGTCCACGCCATCCTTCGGGAGTTCCGTGGAGAACTGGTCGTCATCGCCCAAATCCTTCCGAAGCCGGGCGAGCTCGGCTTTGAGTTCGGTGACGCGCGCTTGTTCGTTGGGATCAGCGATGCGGTTGTTTTGTTCGTTCGGATCGATCCGAAGATCGAACAGTTCCCAGGCATTGGTCCGCCAGTAGTGGATCAGCTTGTGGGTTGTGGTGCGGACACCATAGTGCGCGCGGGTGTTGTGGTGGCCGGGGTCATGGTAGTAGCGATAATACATCGACTGACGCCAATCCGGCGGCGTCTCTCCGCGGAGCAGGGGAACGAGGCTGCGGCCCTGCATGTCCGCGGGGACCTTGAGGCCGGCCAGATCGAGGAAAGTGGGAGCCCAATCAACGTTGAGCGCCATGCCGGCGGCGACGTGTCCCTTGCTCACCCAGCCGGGCCCGCGCACGAGAAGCGGGATCCGGAGGGACGGTTCGTACATGAAACGCTTGTCATACATACCCATGTCGCCGAGGAAGAACCCGTTGTCCGCGGTGTAGAACACGACGGTATTGGTGGCGAGCCCGGTGCGTTCGAGATAGTCCAGCACCCGGCCAATGCCATCGTCCATGCTCTGGATGCAGGCCAGGTAATCCTGCATGTAACGCTGATACTTCCAGCGGGTGAGCTCAATCCCGGTCAGGATTTTGCGGCTGCCATCGGGCGCGGCGATCTCCACTGAAGTGGGCTTTTCATTCAGCCACTTGTTTCGGTTGGTGCCCGCTGCCAGCTCAGGCGGCGGCTCAAGCTTGAGGTCGCGTCGGGTCAGATCGTTGGCGATGGTCTGCTCATTGCCGGGCAGGGCCGAAGGACGGGTCTCGTACCGGTCGAACAGCGTGGACGGCTCGGGGATGGTCCGATGGCGAAACTTCTCGCGGTTGACCGTGTCGGGCGTCCAGTCGCGATGCGGCGCCTTGTGATGGAGCAGCAGGAAGAACGGTTTTTCCCTGGGCCGGGTTTCGAGAAACTCCACGCCGAGGTCAGTGATGATATCCGTGCAATATCCGGTGACGTTCAGCCGGCCGGCCGGCGTAATGAAGAGCGGATTGTTGTAGAGGCCCTGGCCAGGCAGAACAATCCAGCGATCGAAGCCGGTGGGATCACTCCCGAGATGCCATTTGCCCACCATGCCGGTGTGATATCCCGCCTGCTGCAGCATCCGTCCGACGTGCGGTTGGGTGCCGTCGAAGCGATTGAAAACGGGGGTGCCGTTGCGGTGCGAATATTTGCCGGTCAAAAGTGTGGCCCGGCTGGGCGTGCAGATGGAATTGACGACAAACGCATTGGCGAAGCGAACGCCAGCGCGGGCCAGCCGATCGATGTTTGGCGTTTGATTGACCTTTGATCCGTAGCTTGAGACCGCATGGGCCGCGTGGTCGTCGCTCATGATGAACAGAATGTTCGGGCGCGAAGTCGCGGGCGGAGTGGGTGCAGCGGAGGCGAATGAAGCAAGCGCGAGGGAGCTGAGTAAAAGCAACCGCGGGGGTAGTCGGAAAAGGTGCATGGGTCGGGAGAGTGGAATAAAGTCCCGACGAAGAGCAAGGCGCTAACGCCGTCCGAGGTTACGCCGTCTGAATTGGGGCCGGCTCTCGCTCTGGGTCTGCGTCGTCCTACGGCTTCTCGTAGAGCCGGGCCAGCTCGAGCAGCAGCGCCTCGAGTTTTGCGTAATACGCGTCCTCGGTCAGATCCTTCTTGGCGTCTCGCAGCTTTCCGATGGAGAGCTCCAGTTCGCCGCGTCGGGCGAGAGCCTGGGGCGACAGGTGTTTGTCCTCGTCGTTGTGCAGGAGGTGAAACTGATGCGCGCGAAGACCGTCCAGCGGTGACCCGTTCTTGGCCGCCTTGATCGCACGCACGCCGCGGAACCAGTCAGGTGGGGTGCCGAGGCCATCGCCGTTGTCATCGATCAACGGATGTTCCGTCGCCAGTCGTCCCTCCGATTTGTAGAACTCGGCGACACGTCGAGACGCCATCAGGAACGCCTCGAGCAGGGAAGTCTGGCCGTCCTTGTCGAGATCCGCGGCCGAATCGCCAATCGACTCCGAAAGATGTTGTCCGAACCGCGCATAGTTACCCTCATGGCCGCTGCGGGTGGCGGTGATGATCGCGCGGCCGGGCGCGGAGAGCTTGGTCAGAAACGGGCCGCTGGAGGAGCTGGCATCGATGCACGCCAGAGGTTTTCGGATGGGCTTGAGCCATTCGCCAAATTCAGTGCCGCTGAAGTCAGGCCCGCGAAGATTGAACCGGGCCTCCTTGCCGTCGAACGTGCCATGCCCCAGGAGCACGAGCCACAATTCGCTGGCAGCGTTGGTGGACTGCTGGGCAAGCGCGGCGTGAACCCGATCCCGGTCGTCGCCGGGCTGGTTGGTGGTCAGGCCGATCGCCAGAAAATGCGCTCCCGCCCGGGCGGCCGCTTTCTCCCAAAGCCCAGCCCACGTGACGAAACTGCGGCCGAAATCCTCTTCCCCGGCGGCGCCTACGATCACCATTACTGTGGGAGCATTGGCGACCGGCTGGGGGACCGATGCCTCCGCGCCGAAGACGGGTAAGGCGACAAGACACGCCAAGCCTGAGCCCAGGGACCAGGCGAGCTGAAGCCAACGATTGGATGGTCGAGCCACAGGCGGACTATAGGGAACAATCCGGTTGGGGCAATCGGGAAGTCGCCCGGGGACGTAACGCCCGCATCCCTGCGGGCCGGTGGCGACGCGTCCTTGGTGAGCCAACGTTGCCGCCGCGGAGGACGGCGGCGCTCCCGGACTGCGCCCGTCCCGGGCGCAACAACGTCGCAGTGTCGATTGCTTGGACGGACCGTGGACCGGTAGGTTCATGGAGAGACAAGACGATGAGGCTCGCGATAACCTGTCGAAGCCGAGTCGGGCAGGATTGAAGAAAGTTGCGCCTTATCCGCGTTCATCTGAGTGCATCTGCGGTCATGGATCAGGGAAAGCGCTTTCGGAATTGCCACGGTCGCCCGGCGGGCTAACGTGGCCGCGCCGGCGGGCTAGGGAAAGCCGCGCTGGCATTAGAACAAAAGCGAAACGCTCTATGAATCCGGATCAGGTTGTGCAGTGGAAAGACAAGATCATCACCCTTTGCGTGGAGAAAGGGCCAAAGCTGATGACGGCCATCGTCATCCTGGTGGTCGGCGGGATGGTGGCGCGCGTGGTGGGCCGCTTTGCGCAAGGCTGGCTGAACAAGCGCGACCTGGAGCCGCCGGTTCGCATCCTGCTGACCCGGGTGGTCAAGCTGATCATCTTCGCGATGTTCGCCGTGGTGGCGCTCGGCACCGCCGGCATCGACACGGCGCCGCTCGTGGCGGGCATTGGCGTTGCCGGTGTCGGCATCGGGCTCGCCATGCAGGGCGTCCTCGGCAACCTGATCTGTGGCATCCTGATTATTTTCACCAAACCGTTCCGGGTCGGGGAATTCATTGAGATCATCGGCGTCTACGGCCAGGTCCAGGCCATCGACTTGTTCGCCACCATCCTGGTGCACCCCGATCGATCCCGGGTCATTGTGCCCAATCGAAAGATCGTTGGTGAAGTGCTCCACAACTACGGCACGATTCGCCAGCACGACATCAACGTGGGCGTAGCGTATGACACCGACTTGAACAAGGCTCTGGCCGTGATTCGGGGGGTGCTGGAGAGCAACGACAAGGTGCTGAAAGATCCCGCACCCGTGATCGCCGTGGTGGGTTTCGGGGATTCATCCATCAACATCGCGGTCAAGCCGTGGTCTGAGCTGAAGAATTTTGCCGCCGTGCGAGCGGAAGCCCATCTGGCGCTTGCCGATGCCTTTCGCGCGAACAAGATCGAGATTCCCTTCCCGCAGCGCGAGATTCGCATCATCAATCCGACTCCTGCATCCAGCCCGGCCCGCGGCTGAGCCAGGTCGGCTGACCAAGTAGAGCCCAGCAACGGCGGCAGAGGATCGCGGCGCCGTCACGACCGATCAGATGTAATACATTCGATCCTTGTCCGCGCCGTCTTCCACGAGTTGTTGAAAGTTGATGGCATCCGCCGTGGAGTCGAGCGCCGCTTGCAGCCGGGCCCAGGCCGAACGCAGTTCCGGACGACCGGTGCCGTCCCCGTCGCCTTGCCCGAGGGACGGCGGTTCGAACACTCGCCCATGGACCGATCGGAGCACGTCGCCGAAGGTGATTTCTGCCGGCGGGCGGGCAAGGAGATAGCCGCCGTCCTTGCCCCGAACACTCTTCACCACGTGGCCTGATTTCAGTTCGATCAGGATCTGGACCAGGTAGTTGGGCGGGATCCCGTTTTCGCCGGCGAGATCCTCCACCTTCACGGCCGACCCGGTCGAGTAGCGCCGGGCGAGGCCCAGGACAGCGCGTGCGGCATATTCACTTTTGACCGAAAGTTTCACCGGCGGGAGACTATGGATCCGAACTCCGGTTGGAAACTCAGAATGTGTTTGAGGCGGCGAAGTACAACGATTTGCCGCCGCCGCCGGCCGCCGCCGGTTGGGTGTAATTAAATCCGGGTGAGGCCTCGAGCGTGGTGGGCGATGGCTTCAAAGCGAAAGCGGCGGTGCCCGCCGCACTCCATGACGCTCCGCGTGTCCGCGGGCGCCAGGCAGTCGCGCCAGCGTCGTGGAGTGCGGGGCGCAGCACCGCTTTGGATCGAGCGCGCAAGATCTGGCGCGGCGCTCAAGATTAAGCCCGGCCCGGCCAGACCCGGTGCATAGCGTCCGCACTCTCACGGAACTTCTGCCCTGCCTTCACCCACTTTTGATCACACCCCCGCCGGTTGCCCTGCAGAATTAGTGCTCGTCGGGTTCCGGTTCGAGCGCTACCTTGGCCCTGAAAGCGCGTGAAACGGACTGATGAATCCTGACCTCATCCGAGTGCTGCTGGTGGAAGACAATCCGGAGGATGCCCGGCGCCTGGAAGTCTTGTTGCAGGAGGTTTCGGCGCATCGATTTCAGCTCGAGCAGGCCACCCACGTGGACGAAGCGCTGGCGCGGTTGGCCGGCGCGGAGTTCGACATTGTCATTTCCGACCTGTCACTGGAGGGCGGCGATGGCTTGGAGGCCTTCCGACGATTGCATGCGGCGGCGCCGGTCACGCCGTTCATCGTGTTGAGCAGCGTGGATGACGAGACCCTGGCGGTGGGTGCGGTGCGGGAGGGAGCCCAGGAGTATCTGGTCAAGAACCGCCTGGATCGTGGGCTGATCGATCGATCGATCCGCTACGCCATCGAGCGCAATCGGGTCGAGGTGCAGTTGATTTCATCGCAGGCATTTTATCACTCCCTGGTTGAGCACCTTCCCCAAAACATCTTCCGCAAAGATCTCGACGAACGCTTCACGTTTGCGAACCAACGATTCTGTCAGCAGCTCGGCCGGCCCTTGGAACAAATCATCGGCCGCACGGATTTCGACTTCTATCCGCCGGGCCTCGCCGCGAAATACCAGCAGGATGACCAGTATGTCATCGCCACGGGCAAGCCCTTTGAGGTGACGGAGGAGAATGTCACGCCGTCGGGCGAAAAGATGTATGTCCACGTGGTCAAGACGCCGATCTGGGACGCGAAGGGCCAGGTGCTCGGCACCCAGTGCATTTTTTGGGATGTCACCGATCGGAAGCGTTTCGAAGAGCAGCTGCAGCTGAAGAACGCACAGCTGGCGACGAACGCGGAGGCGTTGCGACGGTCCCATGAGGAGCTAAAGGCTGCGCAGCTCCAGCTGATCCAGGCGGAGAAGATGGAGTCGATCGGGACCCTTGCCGCCGGGGTGGCGCATGAAGTCAAGAACCCGCTGGCCATTCTGCAGATGGGGATCAACTACCTCGGGAAAAAGGTCGCAGGCGACGAGAACATCATGATGGTGCTGCAGGAGATGCGGGACGCGATTCAACGCGCGGACACGATTACCCGCGGCCTGCTGGATTTTGCCGCGTCCAAAAAACTTGCGGTCACACCCCACGATTTCAACCTGCTCGTGACCGATACGCTGAAGATGGTCCGGCATGAGCTGGCCAAGAAGAACATCACCATCGAGACCCGCCTTGCGGAAGGTTTGCCCAAGGTGGCGGTCGACCGAACCCAGATCCAGCAGGTGTTCGTGAATCTTTTCGTCAATGCCATTCACGCGATGGAGGGGGGCGGGAACTTGACCGTGCGCACCTTTCGCCGGCAGCTGGAGGCGTCAACCCAGTCGGAGGGCTCCCGCTCGGCCGAACGAATGTGGGTGGGCGACACCGCCGTGGTCGCCGAGGTGGAAGACACGGGCACCGGCATTCCGGAAGAGAATCTCGCCCGCATTTTTGATCCGTTTTTCACCACCAAGCCCACCGGAGTCGGCACCGGGCTGGGCCTGCCGGTCACCCGCAAGATCATCGAGTTGCACGGCGGGACGATTGAGATCAAGAACAAGCCGGGCGGCGGTGGCGTTCGCGTCACGGTCCAGCTCAAACCTGCAAAAGAACCAAACTAATGGCGAAGAAGCGTGTCCTGCTGGTTGACGACGAAAAGAGTCTGACCAGTCTGCTGAAGTTGAACCTCGAGGAAACCGGCAACTATGAGGTCCGGGTGGAGAACTGGCCGGAGGATGCCCTCAAGGCAGCCCGGGAGTTCAAGCCCGACATCGTGCTGCTGGACATCATCATGCCGCGCATGCCCGGCGGGAATGTCGCTGCCGCGATCGACGCTGACCCGGAGCTGAAGGGAACCCCCATCGTGTTTTTGACCGCCGCAGTGCGAAAACAATATGTCGAGGACCACGAAGGCATCATCTGCGATCATCCGTGCCTGGCCAAGCCCGCCACCGTCGAGGAGGTTGTGGCGATGATCGAACAGCACGCTCGTCAGTGATCGGCTGTCGGCCGGGTCTGTCCTGGGTGGTTAGGGCGCCTGCTAAAACGGGGAAGGCCCGGGGGTAAGCGAGGGGATTCGCCGGGCGAGTGGGGGTACGGAAAACTACCGACGGCCGGACGGGAGTAACGCGGCCGGGTGGCTTCAGGAGCCGTTGTTTTCCCGATGTTCGTCCGGGTTTACCGCTGTTCGATCTGCTGCGCTCCCGCGGTGGCGAACTGAGCTGCGCATTGACAGCCGGGGCGAAACTTGACTCCAATCCCCCGCATGCAAACTGACTCGAACCGGCCGCCGTTTTGGATCCCCAACGAGACCATCCCCATCCGGGATCTCTCCAATCGGGAATTCTTGGACCGGTTTGCGCGCGCCGGGCGCATCGGCCTGAGCACTGGCTCGAGCTTCGCTGACCAAGCCGTCGCCCGCGCCCAGCGCCACTTGAATGCCGGCGGTCGATGGGGCACCTGGACGCACGCTTTCATTTTTGAAGGGACGCGGGTCGACGGCCATCACTGGGTCGCGGAGTCCGACCTCGTGCTCCGTGACAAACACATCCAACTTGGCGTCCAGGAAAACCGCCTGGACCGATATTACGATGAGAAGGCCTACCCCGGGCTGGCCATTCTCGACTTCGGTCTCAGCCAGGAACAGACCCTGAATCTGGTGAAGGAAAGCCTCGACCTCGTTGCGCGCAAGACGCGCTATTCGATGCGCGAGTTGCTGGGAGCCCTCGTGGCCATGAAGAATCCGTCGTTGCGCCGGCAGGAAAACATCCTGGCTTGCGATGAGTCGTTCTTTTGTTCCGCCTTCGTCGCCCACCTGTTCCAGAAGATCGGTCTCCCCATCGTCCCGGGCATCACAGCCAAAAACACCGCGCCCGACGACCTGGCCCGTTCGCCGCTGCCTCACACGACCTACCTTCTCTCTCGAGAAAAGAAAACGGGCACGCCTGCCTCCCAAAGCTCGATGGCGAAAGCCGCGGAGCAGGTGGCGGCTCGCGTTTCCAATGTCCGCAAGTCCATCACGGCCAAAGTTGGGGCAAAGGTAACCGAGATCCGTCGATCCACGACGCTAAAGCGCGGCCGCAGGTAGACGGCCGCTCACCGGGGTCCAATCCCGCGATGCGCGCAAGGCCGGACTGATGTGATTCGAACCGCATCCTCCTGCGGGATTCCGGCCATTAGCCGGTGGGGACGCGAGGCATGAGCGCTCACCGCCGGAGAAGTTCTCTAAACACAACGTCACAAACAAGGGCCCATGCCCTTTTCGGGAGGAGCTAGTGATAGAGCGGGAGCAAACAGTGGGATCTGGAGGAAGAGTGAGACACTAGCTCTTCCAGTCCAGTGCGCGTTTTTTGACGGCGTACACGTAGCCAATGAACAGGATGCCAAGGAAGGAAATCATCGAGCCGAAGATGAGATTGCGTGTCGCTGGATCGGCGAGCATGTCTTTGTAGGCGACGGCCCACGGATAAAGGAAGACGACTTCGATATCGAAAAGGATGAACAGCATCGCAACCAGGTAAAACTTCACCGACATCCGGGTGCTGCCCGAGCCAATGGGCAGCATGCCGCACTCGTAGGCGATGTCCTTGCTCTTGTTGCGGCGACTACGCCATCCGAGGAGGACGGAGACGCCGAGGGTCCCGAAGGCAAACGCGAGGGCGACACCGAGAAGCATCAGGACCGGAACGTATTCGTTCAACTGCATGCGCCGCAGGCTAGGAATGCCGGACGTCAGTGGCAAGCGGATATTTCCCCGATGCGAGGCCGACGGCGGGGCCTGCTGGGGTGGGCAACGGGCTGGAGTAGCCGGGCCGCGGGTTTCCGCGCTTCCCGCCGGCAGCAGCCTGGGTTGATGAAGCTCAACGGATGCAGGCTGGATTCATCGAATCGGCTCATAGAAAAGCGTTGAAGAATTCAGAAGGCCCATGTCATCTTCGGCCCATTCACGGTCCGGCCTGGCGCACAGCGGTTGTGTCGGGTTGTACCACAAGCCGTTCGGTCGACTGACTCACATGAAGAAAATTGAAGCCATCATCAAGCCGTTCAAGCTCGAAGAAGTAAAAGATGGGCTCCACGAATTGGGGATCCAGGGCATGACCGTCTCCGAGGTCAAAGGGTTTGGCCGCCAGAAAGGGCATACCGAGATTTATCGTGGGAGCGAATACACCGTCGATTTTCTCCCGAAGCTAAAGGTTGAATTGGTGATTTCGGACAGCCAAGTCGACGACGCGGTGGCGGCGATCATCAAGGGTGCCAAGACCGGCAAAATTGGTGATGGCAAGATTTTCGTCAGTGCGGTGGAGGAGGCCATCCGCATCCGCACCGAAGAGAAGGGGGACCAGGCGGTTTAAGCAGGGGACGGACGAGCTAAATGCGGTGTAGACCGCGTTTCCGTCCGGATCAGCGAGTGCGTCTTGTGCCTTTGGGGGGCAGGCGCCTTGCACGGTGGTCCTGGCCGTCCACAACCCGTATCCACCACCCGTATCCACGATTTGCGTATGCGCGTAACTGTCCTGCTGGTCGCGGCAATCATGTTGGGCCTGGCCACCGCCTTCGGGCCAACGGTCAAAGGAGCCGAGTCTACCCCAGCCGCGGTTCTCACCGCGCCTGCCGCGGCGTCGGCTAACCCGCTCCCCGCGGCCCTCCCCACGGCGACGCTTGAACAGCGGATCGCCGACCTTGAGGCGATGGTCAACAACGCGGCGCGGGCGACCGACGGCAAGGCGCTTTCGAAAGTGACCGGCCCGGGCCCGGCGCACAACGCGTGGATGATGGCCTCGTCCGCTTTGGTCCTCTTCATGACGTTGCCCGGCCTCGCTCTCTTTTACGGCGGCCTGGTCCGCCGGAAAAACGTCCTGTCGGTCATCGCTCAATGCCTGGGTCTGATGGGAGTGGTGACGGTGATGTGGTGGGCCTTTGGTTACAGCGTTTGCTTTTCGCGTGGCAACGGTTTGCTTGGCGGCTTTTCCTTCGCGTTCATGAATGGGGTGGATGGCACTCCCAATGGCGACTACAGCCAGTGGGTGTCGCACAATCTCTTTTTCATTTACCAGATGATGTTCGCCATCATCACCCCGGCGCTCATCGTGGGCGCCATCGCCGAGCGCATGAAGTTTCCGGCGGTGATGTTGTTTTGCGTCTTGTGGATGCTGGCGGTGTATTTTCCGGCCGCCCACATGATCTGGGGTGTGGACGGCTGGATGAATGGACTGGCCAACGATCAGGCGCGCATCAAGGCGATCGATTTTGCCGGCGGCATCGTGGTGCACATGACCTCAGGTTGGTCGGCGCTGGTGCTGTGCATCCTGCTCGGCAAACGCAAGGGACACGGGCGTGAGCCCATGCCGCCGCATAGCATGGTGCTCTGCGCCGTCGGCACTGGCATGCTTTGGGTTGGATGGTACGGCTTTAACGCCGGCAGTGCGGTTGCCGCGGACACGATCGCAGCCAACGCCTTCGTCACCACGACCCTTTCAGCCGCCGTTGGAACGACGGTCTGGGCGCTCATCGAATACGTCACCCGCGGCAAGCCCAGCGTGCTGGGCCTGTGTTCCGGTGCCATCGCCGGCCTCGCAACAATTACTCCCGCAGCTGGATTTGTGACACCGGGAACGGCCATACTGATTGGGCTGCTCGCGGGCGTCGTGCCGTATGTGGCCTGCACCAAGATCAAGTCCAAGTTTGGCTATGACGACGCCCTCGACACGTTCGGCGTCCACGCCGTCGGCGGGACGTTGGGTGTGCTCTGCGCCGGGATTTTTGCCACCGACAAGGTTAACGCCAACCTGGGAGCGGATCGCATCAAGGCGTTGGTTGGGCACACGTTGTGGCTGGAACAAGCCAAGGCGGGCGCCATCATTCTGGTCTGGTCCGTCATCGCGACGGTGGTCATCGCCTTCATCGTCAAGGCCGTGCTGGGCACGCTCCGCGCGTCGGTCGAGGTGGAGACGGTTGGCCTCGATCTCGCGGAACACGGCGAAGAGGGCTATCACGGCCAGTAGGGCTGGCGCGGACGGCAAACGCTGGAGCGTTGGCGGCCCTGGTTGGTCTGACATGGCGGATCTCGGACCGTGGCGACTCGGTGACTCGATCCGTCGTGCCGTCAGGCTTGCTCTGGTTCGAGCATTGGGCCATGCTCCCGGTTACTTTAAACCGGCTGTGCCATGAACTTTCCTTCGATCGAATCCAGCGCAGATTCCTGCTCTGATCTGCCTCCGATCACGCTCCTTGAGCGACAGATGTCCACGGGCGATTTCAGCCGGAGCGATCGATGGGGCGGAGGCTGCTCCGCCCGAAGGTGGGGCCGGTCCTTGCTCCTCTTGGTCGGCCTGGCCATTCCTAGCGCCGCGGAGACGGTGGGTGACCGATCCGTTCAGCTCACCGCCGCAGTCCAAAACAGTCCGCCAAGAATTTCCCTATCCTGGCAACCGGATGCGAATGCGACCGGATACACCGTCTATCGCAAACTGCGCGACGCATCGTCGTGGGGCGTCGGCGCTGCGTTGCCCGCCACGGCGACGAACCATATTGACACGACGGTCAGCGTGGGGAGCGCTTTCGAGTATCGGGTGGTGAAGACCGCCGTGACCCCCAGCACGAATTACGTTGGCGAGGGCTATCTATACAGTGGAATCGGCGTGGGATTCACGGATGCTCGGGGCAAGGCTTTGTTGATCGTGGAACGGTCCGTCGCGTCGCCGCTGGCGGTGGAGTTGGCGCGCCTGGAGCGCGATCTAGTTGGGGACGGCTGGCAGGTCGTCCGTCGTGAGGTGGCCTCGACCGACTCGGTGGCCGGCGTGGGGAATCAGATCCGCGCCGACTACAACGCCGATCCGAATCGAGTCAAGGCGGTCTTCCTGCTCGGGCATGTGCCGGTGCCGTATTCAGGCAATCTCAATCCGGACGGGCATCCGGATCATCGTGGGGCATGGCCGGCGGACGTATTTTATGGCGACGTCAACGGTGTTTGGCCGGATGCGACGGTGAACAACGCCACTGCTGCCAGCCCGCGCAACCGGAACACCCCGGGCGATGGAAAGTTTGATCCCGACTACATTCCAACACCGATCGAGCTGATGGTCGGCCGGGTCGATTTGTCCAACCTCCCGGCCTTCGGCCAATCCGAGGTCGAATTGCTGCGCCGTTACCTGCAAAAGGATCATGCGTTTCGGCAACGACGGGTGACGGTGCCGTCACGGGCGGTCATTGACGATCAGTTTGGCGTGTTTGGGGGCGAGGCGTTCGCCGTGAACGGTTGGCGCAATTTCTCTCCGCTTTGCAGCCGGACTGAAGTTGTGGCGGCCGACTGGTTAACGACCCTGGTTGGCCGGGACCATCTGCTGGCTTACGGGTGCGGAAGCGGATCCTACACCAGCGCGGGCGGAGTCGTTTCGACCCCGGACCTGGCTGCTCTCGATCAGCGAGCCGTCTTCACTCTCCTGTTCGGCAGTTATTTTGGAGACTGGGATTCGCCCGATAACCTGTTGCGCTCGGTGCTGGCGTCATCGCCGCTGACGCTGGCGTCAGCTTGGGCTGGTCGGCCGCACTGGCAGTTGCATCACCTTGGATTGGGTGAAACGCTGGGCTTCTGCGCGCGAGCCACCCAAAACAATCCCAACCTTTACCAAGCCAACTACGGAGCCCAAGGTGTGCACGTGGCATTGCTGGGAGATCCCACGCTGCGGCTGCATCCGGTCGCACCGCCCACGGGATTCGTCATTCGCACCAACACGTCCGGCGGCCTGCGACTTGCCTGGCAACCGTCACCTGATCCGGTGGTGGGCTATCATGTCTACCGGGCCGCCACGCCAGCCGGACCATTTGCCCGCCTGACACCCGGTTTCGGAGTGACCAACGAGTTTGTCGACCCGTCGGGCGCCGGGCAGACGTATTTGCTGCGGGCCGTGAAGCTCGAGGTGACGCCCAGCGGCAGTTACTACAATCTTAGCCAGGGCGTTTTCCAGGATGCCGTCGGCAGCTTTGGCCCGGCGACTCTGTCCATCGAGCGGGCGGCGGACAGTGCAACGGTCACTTTGTCGTGGCCATCGCGAATCCTCGGATATCGTCTGGAGTCAGCCGACGGGCTGCTCGGCAGCTGGTCCCCAGTATCGTCGCCCCTGCAAACCAATCTCGCTGGCCGCATTCTCACCTCGGTCCCGGTGTCGGGCGCGCCCCGTTTTTTCCGGTTGCACCAACCGTGACGGCTTGTCCAACCTTCCCGGACGATGAATCCGAATTCGTTCGCTGGGGACGGACCGCCCGCTTCGCCTTCCACCGTGCGCACGCCATGCGCTGTATTTCACCCTCAGGCCGGCCGTTGGATCCTGCTCTTTCTGCTACTGGGCTCTGTCTTGGCTTCCCGCGCCGCGACGCCGGTCCGCTGGACGTCGACTGGCGGGGCGCCGGATCAACCTCGATTTCACTATCCCTCCAATCGGGCGCCGCTCGCGCCCAGTCCGTTCGTCAAACTGCCCATCGGTTCCATTGCGCCCCGGGGCTGGCTCCGTCATCAATTGGAGCTCCAACGAGACGGCATGTTCGGCCGTCTCAAGGAGATCTCGCCCTGGCTCAGTTTTGAAAAGAGTTCCTGGGCGCACCCGGAAGGCGCAGGCCGGTTCGGCTGGGAAGAGATGCCGTATTGGTTGAAGGGTTATGGCGATCTCGGTTACGTCCTCCACGACGAAGCGATCGTTGCCGAGGCCCGGAAATGGATCCACGCCGCCATCGCGTCCCAGCGCGCTGACGGGTGGTTTGGACCACGGGAGCTGCTGACCTCACTCCAGGGCAAACCCGACCTGTGGCCGCACATGGTGATGCTCGACATCCTAAAGAGCTATCACGAGTTCACCGGGGATCGGCAGGTGTTGGAGGTGATGGAGCGCTATCTGAAGTGGGAAAATCAATTGCCGCCCTCGGCTTTTGGCGAAGGCTACTGGCCGAAGATCCGCGCCGGAGACAACATTGAATCCGCCTTTTGGCTCTACAACCGGACGGGGGAAAAGTGGCTGCTCGACCTCGCCGAAAAAATCCACGGGAACATGGCGCGATGGCAGGACGGAGTAATCAACTGGCACAACGTCAATATTGCGCAGGGGTTTCGGGCGCCGACGATCTTCGCGATGTTGTCGCGCGATCCGAAACACCGGGGCGCAGCGGAGCGGAATTACCGGGAGGTCATGGGGCGGTATGGCCAGTTCCCGGGCGGCGGCTTTGCCGGCGACGAGAATTGCCGGAAAGGATATGACGATCCGCGCCAGGGCTTCGAGGCGTGTGGGATGGTGGAGTTCATGCACAGCTTTGAAATGCTGACGAAGGCGACCGGCGAACCCGTTTGGAGCGACCGTTGCGAAGAGCTGGCGTTCAACTCGCTGCCGGCGGCAGCCACGCCAGACTGGAAGGGCCTGCACTATCTAACGTGCGCGAATCAAGTGCAGCTCGACCGGAACAACCACGCGCCCGGCATTGAGAATGGCGGAACCATGTTCAGCTACTCGCCCTTTGAGGTCTACCGCTGCTGCCAGCACAACGTTTCCCAAGGCTGGCCCTTTTTCGCCGAGGAACTCTGGCTCGCCACAGCAGACGGTGGACTCTGCGCGTCGTTATATGCCCCGAACGAAGTCTCGGCCCGGGTCGGGCCCAATGACGGCGTCACGGTGAAGATCACTGAGGAGACGGATTACCCGTTCGACGGAGCAATCGTGTTCCGACTGCGCACGCCGACGCCAGTGAGCTTTCCCTTTCACCTGCGAGTGCCCGGCTGGTGCACCCGTCCCTCGGTGCAGGTCAATGGCCGGGGCGTGCCCCACCGCGCGCCGTCGTCGTCCTATCTCATCTTGGAGCGCGAATGGCGGGATGGCGATCTGGTCAAGCTGGAGCTGCCGTTTGCTGTTTCCGTTCGGCGCTGGGTGCGAAACCATCAGGCGGCAAGCGTCGACTACGGGCCGCTGACGTTCTCGCTGCTCATCGGTGAAAAATGGGGGCAATATGGAACGAACGCCGCCTGGCCTGAGTGGGAAGTGCATCCTGTCTCGCCTTGGAACTACGGACTGATTCTCGATGGGAAAAATCCCGCCAAACAATTCAAGGTTCATCGCAAGCCTGGCCCGCTGGCTCCCAATCCGTTTACTCCGGAGAACGTCCCGCTCGAACTGCGGGGCCGGGGAAGAAAGATTCCAGCCTGGCAACTTGATCGCCTGGGTCTGGTGGGAGAACTGCAGGACAGCCCCGTTCGCTCCGTTGAACCGGTCGAGGCGATTCAGCTTATCCCGATGGGCGCCGCCCGGCTTCGCATTACATCGTTTCCCGTCCTCGGTGACGGCTCCTCCGGCAACCTCTGGCAGAAACCAACGACGGTGCCCGTCATCGCGTCGCATTGCTTCCCCTCTGACACGGTCGAAGCCATGATCGACGGGCGCGAGCCCGCTGCTTCAAACGATGCGAGCATTCCGCGGTTTACCTGGTGGGACCATCGCGGCACGGCCGAATGGGTTGAGTGGGGGTTCCCGGCCAGGACAACGATTTCATCCACGCGCGTCTACTGGTTTGACGACGGTCCAGCGGGGGGCTGTCGTGTGCCTCGATCCTGGCGCGTTCTCTATCGAGTGGGTGAACGGTGGCTTCCGATCGCCGGAACTTCCACCGAACGCGTCGAACGGGACGCCTACAACCGCGTGACCTTCCAGCCGGTGGAAGCGGAAGGCTTGAAGCTGGAGGTTCAACTTCAGCCGGGCTACTCGGCCGGTATCCTGGAATGGAAGGTTGAACCCTAAGGAACCAACACCATGAGCAAAGCCGTCAAGCACATCGCCGTCTTCAAATTCAAGGCGGACCGGACGGCGTAACGATTTGCTGAGGTCTTTCGCATCATCGAAGACCTGCCGAAGAAAATCCCCGGCATTCTCAGCCTGCGCTGGAGACCGAACATCAGGCCGGAGGGCCTCGATCAAGGGTACACGCACAGCTCCGTCACGATGCCAGATCGCTGGCAAGCGTCTGCGGTCAAAGACCCTGACCTGGGGATTGGAGGGCATAACCATTTGCCTTGCGGACATCATCGCCTCTACCATCCGGCCCCATGCAACCTCGGGAACTCACGCTGCGGGCCCTGGTGCTGGGCGCGCTGATCACCACGGTCTTCACGGCCGCCAATGTCTACCTCGGTCTCAAGGTCGGCCTGACCTTTGCCTCGTCGATCCCCGCCGCGGTCATCTCGATGGCGCTGCTCAGCGTTGTCCGGAACTCCTCGATCCTCGAAAACAACATCGTGCAGACCGTGGCGTCGGCCGCAGGCACACTTTCAGCCATCATTTTCGTTCTGCCCGGACTGGTCATCGTCGGCTGGTGGACGGGCTTTCCGTTTTGGCAATCGTTTCTGATCTGCGTCAGTGGCGGCATTCTTGGCGTGCTGTTTACCATCCCACTGCGGCGGGCTTTGGTGACGGATTCGGACTTGCCTTATCCCGAAGGCGTCGCGGCCGCGGAGGTTTTGAAAGTTGGCTCGGAACAGCGCGGCGAGTCCAAGGTCAACGCGGGCGAGGCCCGCGAAGGATTGATGGCCGTCATCCTCGGGTCGATGGCCTCGGCGGGCTTGGCACTCTTTGGAGCAACTCAACTGGCGGCAATCGAGATCGCTGGCTTCTTCCGCTTAAGCTCGTCTTCGACGTCGTCGTCGGCTTCGGGTTACAGCATTGCCTGGTCGCTGGCTTTGTTAGGGGCCGGACACCTGGTCGGCCTGGCGGTGGGGTTGGCCATGTTGACGGGAGTGCTGATCGCCTGGGGCGTGGCCGTGCCGGTGTTGACCCATCAGAATCCGGCGGCCGCGGGCGTTGACCTGGCGGCTCATGCCGGCGGCTTGTGGAAACATCAAGTCCGGTTCATCGGCGCTGGCGCCATCGCGGTGGCCGCATTGTGGACGCTGGCCACGTTGGCGAAACCCGTCTTGGGAGGTCTGGTGTCCACCCTGTCCTCCTCCCGGCGAAAGAGCGCGACAGACGATCGCGATCGGGATCTGCCGGCGCGCTGGATCTATTTACTGACGGCCCTTTGTCTGGTGGTGGCGGGCGGGTTGAGCTATGCCTTCGCTCGATCGAGCACGCTGGCCCCGCACGCCTGGTTGCTGACTTGTGTGGCCGTGCCCTTCGTTCTGCTCGTGGGTTTTCTCGTCGCCGGTGTTTGCGGCTACATGGCGGGTCTGATCGGCGCCTCGAACAGTCCCATCTCGGGCGTCGGCATTCTGGCCATCGTGGCGTGTGCATCAATCCTGACGGTGGCCGTGACGCCTGTGCCCGAGGTCCGCCCCGCCCTGGTGGCGTTCGCCTTGTTTGTCACGGCGATCGTTTTCGCCTGCGCGACAATTTCGAATGACAATCTTCAGGATTTGAAGACGGGGCAGTTGGTCGGCGCCTCGCCGTGGCGCCAACAAGTGGCGCTGATTGTCGGGGTGGCCGCTGGCGCAGCGGTCATTCCGCTGGTGCTAAACGTCCTGGCGCGAGCCTACGGTTTCGCCGGCGCCCCGAACGTTGCGGTGTTGACTTCCCAACCGTTGCCCGCGCCGCAGGCCACGCTCATCTCGGCTCTGGCAAACGGAGTCATCGGTGGCAATCTGGAGTGGAGGATGATTCGCATCGGCATGGGGCTGGGCATTGTCCTGGTTCTGCTCGACGCGGCCTTGAAGACAACCAAGCGCCTCAGCCTCCCGCCGCTGGCTGTCGGCATCGGGATTTACCTGCCGATGTCGGCGACGTTTGCGGTCGTGGTCGGGGCCGTGGTGGGTCACTGGTACAACCGCCGTGCGCAACGTTCGAAGGAGCCCGCCCGCGCCGAGCGCCTGGGCACGCTGGTTGCCTCTGGATTGATCGTGGGCGAGAGCTTGTTTGGTGTCGCCATCGCCGGATTGATCGTGGCCTTGGAGAAGGACAACCCCCTGGCCATCGTCGCAAAGCCTTTTTCATCGGCGACCTGGCTGGGCCTTCTGGCGTTCGCCGGACTGGTGGTCGCGATGTATGGGTGGATGGTAAGCCGGGTCCGGCGAGTTTGACCGGAACGATGCTCGCGAAGGCGGAGGCGTGAGCTGCCTTCGCCCGGCGAGCCGCGGATGCGTCCTGCCGAAGCCTCCAGGGCTGCATAAAGCCCGCTCGGGACCGCACCTATCTTTCACCTCCCATCTTTTACCAAAAAAGCGGCGTCTTCCGACGGTTGGCAGGGTTCAAACCGGCGCGGACACGAAGGACCAGAACTTAGGATTCCGGCGTCCGTGGCCCAAGGCTTGGGTAAAAGATGGGTGGTAAAAGATAGACATTCTTCTGGTCTATCACGATTCGGCTCGGACGGAACAGCGATCATGATCAATGCCAGCAACTTGTTTGCGACTTTGATGCACCCATGCGAAGCCTCCCGGGTGCGCCTGAAAGTTGTTTCCTTCGGCGCGGGCTTCGCTATCGTCGCGCGAACAAACCCAATTGAGCGAATGACCAATTCAAAGACCAACTTCGTTCAGGCTGTCCGCGATCGCGTCGGGGAGGTGGTGGTGGGCCAGGACACCGTGGTGGAACGGATGATGATCGCGCTGCTGACCAGCGGTCACCTCCTGCTCCTCGGCGTGCCCGGTGTGGCCAAGACCCTGCTCGTCAACGCCGTTGCCCGTGCCGTCGATCTTAAGTTTAGCCGCGTGCAGTTCACGATCGACATGCTGCCGTCCGACATCCTCGGCTCGGAGATTCTTGATCAGGCGAGCGGCAAGTTCCGAACGCATCAAGGGCCGGTGTTCACCAATTTGCTCCTGGCGGATGAAATCAACCGCGCGGCGCCCAAGGTGCAAAGCGCGCTGCTCGAAGCCATGCAGGAACGCAAGGTCACCATCGGCAACACGACGTATCCGTTGCCCATGCCGTTCCTCGTCATCGCCACACAGAACCCGATCGAACAGGCCGGCACCTTCGAGCTGCCCGAAGCCCAGCTCGATCGCTTCATGCTTTGTCACCGGCTTGATTATCCCACCGCGACGCAGGAGGAAGAGGTGTTGCGTCGCCAGTTGAAGATGGGCCTGAAAAAGACCGACGGCGGGGCGGTGGCCAAAACCGCGTTTGACATGATCAGCGGCGATGCTGTGTGTCGGCTGGAGGATTTGGTCGGAGCCATGGAAGCGGTGCAGAAAGTGCACGTGAGCGACGTGTTTATGAAACACTGCGTGGAGTTCGTGCGGCTGACCCGGACGCACGCGGCCATCGAGCTCGGCTGCTCGCCCCGCGCCGGTCTCTCGATCGTGCAGGCTGCGCGGGCACGTGCCTTCATTCACGGACGCGACTTCGTGGTGCCCGAGGATTTGTTCGAGCTGGCTGAGGACGTTGTGCTGCACCGCGTGCGCCTCAGCTATGAAGCGCTGGCCGAAGGACGGAAACCCCGGCGGGTGCTGGAGGAGATTTTGAAAAAATTGGGCTGAATCGGGAGCGGTGAGGATGGGTGGAGGACGGATGACGAAGGACGAAGGGCGAGCGACGAAGGCAAAAGTCGAGACTAGTGATTACGGAAGACTGAATACTGGTTACTGACCACAGCAGCATGGACCGTCTCAGCCAACTTAACCAAGACCTGCCGGATGGACGCCAGTTCGATGTGGCGGTGCGGCGGTTGGCGACGGCGTTGAGCTACGGGCAGGAGAGCTCGCCGTTTTTGGGGGCGGGGATTGAGTATGTGCAGTCGCGTCCTTATCAGCCGGGGGATCCGGTCAAGCTGATCGATTGGCGGGTGACGGCGCGGACGGGGCGGGTGCATGTGAAGGAGTATGAGGCACCGCGGCAGATGCCGGTGTATCTGTTGGTCGACACGTCGGCGTCCATGTGCGTGAGCTCGATCGGGATGAGCAAATACGCATGGGCGGTGCAGCTGGCGGGAGGCATTGCCCTGGCTGCCCTGGATCACATGAATCCGGTTGGGCTGATGTCGGTGGGCGAGCGTGAGCTGCATCATACGCCCACGCTGGCGCGCAATTCCGTCATGCAATGGATGCATCAATTGCGCCGTTACCGGCCGGTGGAAGGCACCACCCTGGCTCAGCGGGTGCGCGAGTTGGTGCCGCGGGTTGAGCAGCGATGCCTGTTCATGGTGCTGAGTGATCTGCACGATCCCGATGCCATCGCGGCGATTAAGCTGATGGCGCAGGATCATGACTGCGTGGTGTTGCACTTCGAAGATCCGGCGGAGCGCGGGCGCACCGGGGGAGGCATCTACCGCGCGGTGGAAGCGGAGACGGGCCGGGAGTTTGTGGCCCACGGCCGCACCCGCTGGTTCGATGCGGTGGAAACGCACGCGCTGGCGAGGGCCGGGGTTGACTACCTTCATCTGCCGATCGATCAGCCGCTGCTCTCGCGCGTGCGCCAGTTTTTTAAGCAGCGCGGCGGCGCCCGGAGGAATCAGGGATGAGGGCGTTTTCGATTTTTGTTCGCCGATCTTTCCGGTCTTTCCGGTTCGCGATTTGCGTTGCGGTGGGGTTGGGGGTCGGCGACCACCTGCGGGTTCAGGTGCGGGCGGCGAGCAATGAAACGCCGGGAACATCCGGAAAGGCGGCGGTGTTGAAGGCGGCGGGGCAGAGCATTGGGATCGAAGGACGGGCGGTGGTCGAGCTGCCCGGCACCAATTATCAAGTCAAGCCGCTGGACGATCGGACCGAGCTCATCCTGCGCGTGGAGAAGGTCGAGCCCGCGGCGGAGGGAAAGGCGCGTTACCATTTTCATTTCATCGGGCTCGAGCCGGGTTCTTATGTGTTGGCGGACTACTTGATTCGACCGGATGGAACTCGTCCGGCGGAGATTGGTGAAACGCGTTTGCAGGTGCAGGCGATGCTGCCGGCGGAACATGACGGTCAGCTGAACGCGCATTTCCCGCGGCCTTTTCCGTTCATCGGGGGTTATCGCGTGGCGCTGGCCGCCTTGGGAGTCCTCTGGGTCGGTGGCCTGGTTGCGTTTGCGGTGGCCGGACGACGGAAGCGTCAGCCGCTGAAGGCGGTCGTCGCGGTACCCGAACCAACCTTTGCCGAACGATTGCAGCCACTCGTGGAAGCGGCCGCCATGGGCCAGCTGACGCTGGAAGGCCAGGCGGCGTTGGAGCGGCTGCTGATGGGATACTGGCGGGATCGGCTGGCCTTGTCCGAGATGCGCATGGCCGAGGCCGTGAGCCGCCTAAAGGCGCACGCCGAGGCGGGAGCGATTCTGCGGGCCGTCGAGCGGTGGCTGCATCAGCCCGGCGCCGGCGGAGCATCAGAGATTCGAACCTTGCTCCAGCCCTACCGGAAGATGCTGGCCCCGGCGGGTCGTGCGGACGAAGGGAGGGCGGCGTGAGCTTCCATTATCCGGCCTTCCTTTGGCTGCTCGCCTTGCCCGTGGTCTGGGGCTATTGGCAATGGACGCGGCGGGGACATCCGATTGTCCTGCCGTTCGATCACGGCCGCCAGCGTGAAGGCCGCAGCCTCCGTTTCGTGGTGAACCTGGCCGAAACCCTCCCGGCGCTGTTGCTCGCGGTGGGCGTGTTGGTCCTGGCCGGGCCGCGCCGCCCGTCGCCGCCCGAGAACGAACGCATTCTCAACAACATCCTCATCTGCCTCGACGTGTCGGGCTCGATGACCGTTCCGTTCGGCGGCAAGACGCGCTTCGACGCGGCGATGGAGGCGGCGCGCCAATTTTGCGAATATCGCAAGGGCGATGCCTTTGGCCTGACGGTTTTCGGTTCGGACTATCTCCACTGGTTTCCACCGACGAAGGAGCTGTCCGCGATTCGCAACGCGCTGCCGTTTGTTCGCCCGGCGAATCTTCCACCGTGGTTTGGCGGCACGCTGATCGGCCACGCACTCGGGGGCTGCAAACAACGGCTGGCTCGAGCCAAGGAAGGCGATCGAGCCATCATCTTGATCACGGATGGCGGCAGCGCGGATTTTGGCGGGGGACGCGATCGTCAGATCGCCGAAGAGCTGGCCCAGCTAAAGATTCGGGTCTATACGGTTCTGATTGGTGACGACCTTTTCATGACGGATGGTGTTTACACGATTGCAGCCCTGACGGCGGGCAAGGTGTTTCGGGCAGGCGATGCTGGTACGTTGGAGACGGTCTTCCGGGAAATTGATGGCATGCAGAAAGCGAAATTTCGGCAGACCACCTCTGATTGGGTGGACTTCTATCGACCGTTGTCCTATGCCGGGCTGGCCTTGGGCGGGTTGTGGGCCCTTTCGTTGCTTGGGCTGAGATTTACGCCGTGGTGATGTGGTGATGAACCTGGACCAATACATATCCCTCGCGCTTTGGGCCGCGCTTGGAACGCTGGCCCTGGGTGCGGTCGCGGAAAGCCTTCAGGCGCGTCGCGTCCGGCGGCTCGGCCGCCTGGCCTTTGGCCCGGACGCACAGCCGCGGGCCTGGACAGCGGTCGTTCCGGTGGTGCGCGTCCTGGCCTTGTCGGCCTTCGTCGGTTCGCTGGTCCTGTTGCTGGCGTTTGAAGGCGGCAGTCGCGCCAATGAACGCCGGGCTGCGGCTGTCCGGCACCTGTTGGTTTTGTTGGATGTTTCGCCCAGCATGCAGTTGCAAGACGCGGGCGAAGGCGGACAGAAAAAGCGCGCCGTGCGGGCGGCGGAGGTGCTTCGATCGGTGATGGATCGCGCGCCGGGCGAAGAGATCAAAATCACCATGGCGTGCTTCTACAGCCATGCGATGCAGTTGGTGAAGGAATGCGGCGATCGCGAGATCATCTGGCATTTCGCCGACGATCTGCCGCTTTACATTGCCTATCGCCACGGCAAAACGGACCTCGTGAAGGCGTTGAACCAGGCGGGCGAGATGGTGGCCGAGTTCCCTCGTAAATCCACGACCATGCTGGTTTTGACCGATGGCGACACCGTGCCCGATTCGGGGCTGAAGACGCTGCCGTCGTCGGTGGCCGACCTCATTTTTGCCGGCGTGGGCGACCCGGCTCGTGGCGCCTTTATCGACGGACATCTGTCGCGCCAGGATAGCGCATCGCTTTCGCAATTGGCCCGACGCCTGGGCGGCCGGTATCACAACGCCAACACCAAGCATATTCCGAGCGAATGGCTCACGCGCCTGACGGCGCCGGACGATCGATCGGAGAAGGTAAAAATAAACCTGAGGATCCTGGCCATTATCGTCCTCGCGTCGAGCGCGGCGATGCTGTGCCTGATGCCGGTGCTGCTGGAGCTGCTGGGCAGCAGTTGGAAACCGGCTCGGCGGTCCGCGGGGTCTGAGATGGCGGCGGCAAAACCGAACGAAGAGGAGGTGGCGGCATGAAACGATGGCTGTTGTTGCTGTGGATCCTGATCCCGCTGCCGGCGGTGGTCTGGCACTTCGGCGCCGGGCAGGAATGGCTTGCGCGCGATCGCGCCCACGGGTTGCTGACCCAGGCCGCCGAAGCCGAGTCCAGGCAGGCGTGGCCGCAGGCCGAGGCGTTCTACAAGGAGGCGGCGGACTACGTGAAGAATTCCGAGCCGGTGGTGAAAACCCAGCTCGACATCGCCCTCGCGCGCACGCGCTATCGACAGGGTGGTGCGGTCGATTCGATTGACTTGATCGATCGTGTCATCAGCGACGCCGGTTTCTCGAAACAGCCGGAGGCGCAGCAGCGCGAGGCGCGGGAATTGGCCGGGCGCATTCATTACTATGCCGCGTGGGTGTTGCGGCTGGAAGGCGCCCAACGGGACCTTTGGATGGAGGAAGCCGAGCTGGCCCGGCAAAACTTTCGCATGCTCTCAGAGCAAACCCTGGCGGCAGGCCAGACGAATTACTCGCTGTTGCAGCAGACGAATCTGGAATCCTCCGTCCGTCTGCAGCGGATGAGTCTCACCGAACTGATGGGAAAACCTCTGCCGGAAGAGGGGCGCACGATGGTGGGGCAGGGGTTGTCGGAGGATATGGCCCGGCGCCGCGGCCGTCGCGGACAGAACCCGGGTGTCGGCCCGCAAGACGAAGGCCCACCGGCCAAAGGCGCGGGCGATCAACGGTTCCAGCCAGGGCCGGGCTCGTGAGTTGGTCAGACTTTCAAATATTGCAATGCCATGAAACGAATCATGAATCGGCGAACGACCGCGGTGCTGCTGAGCCTGCTTCTCGGCAGTGACCTCCGTGCGCAGACGACGAACGCCCCGGGGATTTTGACCCAGCTGGTTCCGCTGAAGGTCCTCAGCCCGGCCACGCCGGTGTCCAACACGAACGCCACGGCCGACGCCGGCTCGCCACCTCCGCCGCCGCCCGGCGCGCGGGCGACGGCAGCCACCAACACCGCCGGGTCGGCCACGACCAGTCGCAGCACCAGCTCCAGCGGCGGACTGGCCGGAGCGATTCAATCGATGAAATTCGAGCGGACGCCGGAGGCGCTGTTCGAGGCGGTTCAATCGCAGAAGTCCGGCGGCAAGATCTCGGACACCGAACGTTTTCGTCTGGCGGTGTTGTTAGGCGACTGGGACCAGGTTGGCCGGACCTTGAAGGCGTTGCCCAAGGACGACGGCATGAAGGCTTACGCGCGCCTGCTCGATTCCATCGCCACCAACTCACTATCCGCCGATCAGTTGTTCCGTCAGTCCAGCGGCAGAAGCTCATCCTCGTCTTCATCGTCCAGCTCCAGCGGGCAGCCGAAGCCGCCGGACAAGCGCAGCCTGCTGTTGAGCGAGGATTTCTATGCCCTGATTGAAGCGTCGCCGGCGGACCTGACCATCGCCCAGCAGCCCAGCCTTTCGAGTTTGATCAAGGTGGCGGTTGGGAGCGCGGGCCGGCAGGATTTTCTCAGACGCCTCGAGAAGGGCTTGCGCGGGTACGGAGGCACCACTCCATCCGGCCGAAAGCTCGCGGCCCAGCTGCTTTCCAGCGTGGGCTGGATGAGCGATGCCGGACCGTATCTGCCGCTGGAGCGCCGCGACTGGAACGATGCCGACACGCTGACGCTTGTCTTGACGATGGAATACTTCACGCAGACCGGCGTGGAGAAAAAGGACGAACGGCAGCTCAAGCGCGCCGCGGAAGTCTGTGCGTTCATGATGCAGACCAGCCGGTTTGGCTCGAATGAAGGCGGGATCTTTCGGCAGGCCACGGATCGTTTCGTGAAACTCCTCCCGGCGCTGGAGGCGGCGGACGGCGAACAGTTGATCCGCGAGAATTTCCTGACCCAGCCGGTCATCATGGTGGATCTGATTCTCGCCCTCGGCGAAGTCGGGCAGCAGGCGACGCGGGGCAGCGACGTGAAACTGCGGCAGCAGAGCCTCTCGACCCAGAACATTCTGCTGCGGGTGTTGCAGGGAAAAAAGAGCGCGCTGCCCGAGGCGGTGAATGTGCTGATCATGAACTGGCTGGTCGAGGCCGAGCAGACGTATCGCCACGGCGGCGCGCAGTCGCCGGACAATGGATATGACTCCGATGGCTATGTGATCTATCGCAGCTTCAGTTCCACGGCCCGAACCGTTTCCAAAAACCTCGAGCCCGAGGTCATTCTGGAACAGGCGCCATCCCCGGCCATCATCCGGCGTTTGAACTCCGGACTGGCTCAGCGGGTGAAACTCACCCTGCTCAAGGTCAATCTGCTCAATCCAAAGGAGCCCATGACGCTGGAAACGCTGCGCACGTATGTGCAGGAGCATCCCGGTCAGGAAAAGGATCTGTGCGAGGACTATCTCAACGCTTGGGTCCGCAAGCGGACGGTTGTCGCGGAGGACCCGAACATCACGCGGCTTCGGCTGATGGGCTACTCCGTGCCGAAGCCCCAGGCCACGGGAATTCCACTGACCCGCCTGCGCCAGAACCAGAACGTGCAGGATCTCAAGGCGCTGCTGGCCGAGATTCGGAAGCTGTCCCCCCAGCCGATCGACGCCAAGGTCGTGGTGCAGAGTTTCATGAGCATTCACAGCGGGGCGGAGGTGTATCGCATCGATGATATCGAGGGCATCTTCGGCCCCGCCAATCAGATGAATCGCGACGAGATGATGAGTCTGGTCAGCGGCATGCGCACCAAACTGCGGGATCAGTGGCGCGATCTGAAGACGCAGCAAGACGCCGGGACGAACCGGACGGAGGACGAGACCAAGGACGAGGTGTCGCGCGGTTATCGGACGGCGCTCGAGCTGGTCAAGCGGGGGCTCAAGGCGGAGAACTCCGACTGGAAGGAGTTCATCGTGCGCGGACAGCTCTTTTTCGACACCTCCGAGTATGAATTCTCGCGGCAGGTAAAACTGACCGACTACGTGAACCTGCGGGACGAGGCGTTCGCCAGCTACCGCAAGGCGGCCGAACTTTACGCCGCGAAAGTCCCGGAACTCGCCCGTGGCCAGTGGACGGTGGAGCCATATCAGATGTGGTTTTTTGTCATGCTGGGGGCCAGTGATCTTTCCCAGCTGACCCGGGCGGCGGCGCGTTCGGATCCGGGCTTGAAACAGATTGGTGACGCCATGCGGGCCTTGCCAGGCGAGGCGGCGGAGGTGCACTCGCAGCGCTTTGCGGAAATGCTGGGCGGCGTGTTGTCCCAAGTCCCGGCGAACATGAAGCAACGGTTCCTCAGCGCCGGCCTCCAGGTGGTCGGGGAACAAAACCCGGCCGGCAAGACCGCGCGGGATGCGCTGGCCAGTTACCAGGAATTGCTGGACGAAGTGCAGCTTCGCCTCGAGGTGGACGGACCGACCCGGGTTGGCTTCGGCCAGCCGTTCGGCGTGTTCATCAGTCTCGAGCACACCAAGCAGCTCGCCCGAGAAAGCGGCGGGTTCTCCAAGTACCTTCAGAATATGTCGGCCCAGAACCGGGGTTATTACATGCCCAACCCCAACCAGAAGCCGATCAATTATCGGGACGAATTCGGCAAGAACATCCACGCGGCGTTGGATGAGACCTTTGATGTCGTCTCGACCACCTTTCACGACGCCAATGTGAAGGGCGTGGAACTGCCGCGCGAAGGATGGCAGCAGACGCCGATTGCCTACCTTGTGCTTCGGGCCAAGGACGCCGCCGTGGACCGGATTCCATCCATCCAGCTCGACATGGACTTTTCGGATCAGGCTGGCCAGGTCGTCCTGCCGGTGCGGACCCAGGTTCAGCCCATCGAAGCCCGCGACGCCAGCGTGCCGGCCCGGCCCTGCGAGGAGCTGACGCTGCTGTTCACGATGGACGAACGCGAGTGGCGTGAGGGCAAGGTTGTGGTGGAAGTGGCGGCCCGCGGGCGCGGCGTGATTCCGTCACACCAACAGCTGTTCGATCACGAACGCCCGGGCTTCGACGTTGAGGTCACGGACAACGGCCTCTCGATTACCCAGTTTGAAAGCGATGGCAAACGCAAACTCGCCCAGGCAGATCGGAACTGGCAGTTCACCTATCGTCGGAAAAAGGATCTGCGAGGCGACGTGACGTTCCAGTTTCCGACCCTGAAGGGTGAGGTGAAACCCAAGACGGTCGAGTACAAGCATTACGAGGACGCCGATCTCGTCGTGGTGGATCCGAAGAAGGTCGGCGAAGGCGTGCGCCTGAAGAGTCGCGGCAGCCGCGGGTTGCAGATCGGTGTCATCAGCGCGGGCGTCCTCGCCCTCGCCGTGCTGGGCTTCCTTTGGTCGCGTCGCAAAACCACCGCGGCCGCGAGCAGCGAGGCGGCGCTGGCGATGCCGGCGCAAATCACGCCTTTTTCCGTCGTCGCCTTTCTGCGGCGGATTCAAAAGGAAGGGGCCGATCGACTCGACGAGGCTTCCCGGCAGTCGTTGCAATCGCAGATCCGGGAAATCGAGGCCGCTTTCTTCAGCGGAAGCCAGAAGGCGGGAACCACGCCTGACCTGGAGTCGGTGGCCCGGAAATGGTTGCAGGCCGTTGGTTGATGCGATGCCGCGGGTGAAAAAAATCAACGCGCGCCAGCACCCAGCGACGGTGCAGGCTTGCTGCCGGGTCGTGCTCACTGGTGGACCGGGCGGAGGCAAAACCACGGCCGCCGATTTGTTTCGGCGGGAGATTGGCGAGCGGGTGGTAATCGTGCCCGAGGCGGCAACCTTGCTGTTCTCCGGCGGCTTCCCGCGCGGCACCAGCACCGCCGCTGTGCATGCGGCGCAACGAGCCATCTATCACGTGCAACGAAACCTCGAGGACACCCAAGCCGCGCAGTTTCCCGGGCGCATCCTGCTTTGCGATCGCGGGACGGTGGATGGCGCCGCCTACTGGCCCGGCGAGGCGCATCACTTTTTCGATGCCGTTGGGACCACTCACACCCGTGAGCTGGCCCGGTACGACGCGGTGATCTTCTTCGAGACGGCGGCGGCAGGTGGATTGGAGATCGAAGGGGGAAACCCGGTTCGGCTGGAGTCCATGAAACAAGCGGTGGCGCTCGATCGCCGGCTGCGCGCCTTGTGGGCTTCCCATCCGAAGTTTGTTTTGGTGCCGCACAACAGGTCCTTTTTCAAAAAGATCTCGTTCGGCCTGGCCGTCATCGACGGGATTGTGTCCGCGTTGATGAACGGGCGGCCAGATGGACGGCGAAAAAACGCTGTCCCTTCGGACTAAAGTTCACCATGGCTTCACTGCTTAACCGGTTGTCCTTATCGATCCTGTTGCTCCTCGTCCTCGTGTTCGGCTGGGGCTGTGCCAGCACCGAGCCGCGGATGTCCCAGGCGTTGCCGCCACGAGTCATGACCGAATTGATGGCGCATGCGACCTCACCGCAGGGCTTAGGCTACCGGCGTGAGGCGGTGATGGGACGTCAGCTTTGGCGTCCGCCCGCGACGGGATATCATTTGGCGGGAGGGTCGGTGACGGTGCCCATGGCGTTGGAAGCTGGGCTGCCGGTGATTGCCGCGCGCATCAATAGCCGGGTCGATCTGCCGCTGATTGTGGACACGGGGGCGCCCAGCACCTTGCTGGCCGGTCGTCCTTGCGCGGCGGCGGCAGTGCGGACGGTGCTGACCAATCAGTTTCCAGCACAGGCCATCCGAGGTTTGACCGGATCGGAACGCAGTTGTGTGACGGTGCTGGACCAGTTGCAAATTGGCCCCATGGTCATCACCAACCTTGCCGCCTGGGTCAGCCTGGAGGAACCAGCCCGGGGGAAAGGGCCGCTGGGAGCATCCCCGGTGAGCTTGCTGGGCCTGTTGCCGGTGCTGGCCGGTTCGTCCTATGTCACGTTCGACTATCCTGGACGGAGCTTGACCATTGCACCGCGGGACGAGTTTCAGCCTCCGTCCGAAGCGTCCCTCGCGATGAAGCTCCCGCTGGTCATTTCGAACGAGACGCTTCGGGTTTCCGTGGGGTTTCCCAACGGGTATCGGACCGATTTTGTCGTCGACACCGGCGCGGCTGCGGATTTTGTCGTGACGACTTCGACGATTCAAAACGGAGGATTGAATGAATCTGTCAGCCGGGGACGACCCCGTACGATGCAGGGGGTTGGGGGCGAGCTGATGGAGATCAATTTTTCGATTGAGGCGATTGAATTGGCAGGCCGGCGCTTTGCCACGACCCGGGCCATCACAGGGTCGTGGTCCACCCACGACCTGCTGGGCACAGGATGGCTGAGCCAGTTTCGGGCGACGTTCGATTTTCGGCGACAGATTCTCTGGCTGGAGCGACCTGGTCAGTAAGGCCGCGGGGGAGCGCGCTCCTTGCGAGGGCGGTTCCTTGGGAGAAATCATTCGGAACGAGGTTGGCCGTGAACCAAGATTGGCGACATTGGCGACCGCAAAGGCCGTAAAAGGCTGCAGAATCGCGAATCGGGAAAGCAAAAATCGAAAAGGAGAAGGGGATGCGGGGAGCGTGAAGGGGGTCCGTCACCGTTGACTTGCGCAGAGGGCCCCGATAGCCTGCCCCCCACATTTAACCGAATTACCGCGCATGCTGCCTGTTATCGAGAAACTTCTGATTCTGCAGGACCGCGACCGAAACATCCTCCGCATCACGGAGGAAATGGCGCGAATTGGCCCGGAACGTTCCGAGTTGCAGGGCCGCCTTTCGTCGAGCCAGCAACAGCTGGATGCTGCCAAGCTGCGGGTGAAGCAGCTTGAATCGGATCGGAAGAAGCTCGAGCTGGACGTGGAGGCGAAGAAGGGGCTGATTGAAAAGTATTCCGTCCAACAGTTTCAGACCAAAAAGAACGAGGAATACAAGGCACTGGCCCACGAGATCGAGATGTGCAAGGAAGCCATTGGCAAGCTTGATGATCAGCAGATCGAGCTGATGGAGAAGGGCGAAGCGGCGCAGAAGGCGGTGGAGGCGGCGACGAAAGCCTCCAATGAAGCCAAAAAGGCGCTTGAAGCACGGGTGACCGACCTCGATACCCGTGAGAGCAACCTGAAAAAAGAACTGGAAGGACTTTCGGTTAACCGCGAGGAACTGGCGTCGGCCGTCGACGAATCGACCCGCTCAAAATACGAACGGTTGCTGAAGCAGAAAGGCCGCAACGTCGTGGTCGGAATTCAGCATGGTGTTTGTGGGGGCTGCCACATGCAGTTGAGCCGAAGTGTCATCGTCGGCTGCCAGGGCGACCAGGATCTCATTTGCTGCCCCAACTGCGGGCGGATCCTGTTTTTCACGCCGGACATGGACCTCGCCGTGGCGGAGTAGCGAGTCGGAGCTCAGGGTCGGTTTGGATCCGCTCTGTCGGGCAACGCTGAAAGTTCCGCTTCCGAATTCGCCAGCCAGCGCCTTGGAAAGCGCGTGAAAAGCGTCCTGGAAAAACACTGGGGGCTTCACACCCCGCCGGGCGTCGCGAAAAACTACCGCGCCTTGCGAATTTCCCGGTGCAACCAGACCCGTGCGTAGGTCCAGATTCCTTCCGCGGTCCGCTTCGGTAAATCCATCGCTTGGGCGGCCTCGTCCATCGTCATGCCCACAAAGTAGCGGAGCTTGACCAGCTCGGCCGCTTGAGAGTCTTCCTTCGCCAAAGTGTCGAGCGCCTCATGGACAGCGAGGAGCTCGTCCGGCGGCGCCGCCAGAATGAGGCTCTCATTGATATTGTCATCGGCGAGTTCAAGGTGGAGCGCGCCCGCGCCTCGCTTTTGGCTCTGCCGGCGCCGCGCGTGTTCCACCAGGATTCTCCGCATGGCCTCAGCGGCAGCGGCGAAAAAGTGCGCCCGGTTCTGCCAGGCGCGTTCCTCGGGGCCGATTAGGCGCAGCCAGGCTTCGTGCACCAGCGCCGTGGCCTGAAGAGTGTGTCCAGCCGCTTCGCCGGCCATCTTGTGGGCGGCGATGCGCCGGAGTTCCTCATAGACCAACGGGAGGAGCTCCTCGGTGGCCCGGGCATCGCCCTGCTCCAGGGCGCTGAGCATGCGCGTGACGTCGTTCAAGGTTTCACCGCGTTTCTGGGGCGATTTGTCCCGGGACGGGCAAGGTCGGCGGAAGGCCCGATCCGCCCGTCGGAATGCCGCCCAGCAACGACTCCAACTCGCGCCTCAGATCTCCGAGATCTTTGCTTTTGAAATGGTGACGCGTGTTGTGCAGGACGGCGATGGTGCGTTGAACGGCAGATAACAGTTCGGCGTGCCGGACGGAAGGTCCGATCGCGTTCGCGACCGCGATGTTCTCCGAGAACTGCTTCAGTTCTAGGAGGGTGAGCATCAGGTTTTGCAAAGTGACGGCGAGATAGCGATTCCAGGGATTGGCTGGATCCGGCCCGGAGTTGTGTCGCAGGAGCGTTTCAATCTCGACCAGCGAAGCCTGCCAGGCCTGGAGTCGTTCCCGTCCCAGGGCGAGGGTGCGGAGATTGCGGTGGTTGAGAATGGCGTGATGGGCCTCGGCACGGAGTTCAGTTAAATCCGGGGGTTTGGTCAGGTAGGCCACCACCGGAAGTCGCACCGAGCGGGCGGCGGTCTCCACGGATGGACGGCCGGTCAGGAGGATGACCGGGAGCCCTCCGGCCAATCGTGGCAAATGCTCGATCAGTTCGAGGCGGACGTTGCCAGGCATGAAGATGTCCGCGATGAGCAGATCGTAGCGTTCCGCCTGCAGCTGCCGTTCGGCGCCGGCAGAGTCAAGGACCCGGTCCACGATGCACCCCTCGCGCCGGAAGAACTCCGTGAGAAATTCGCCGAACATCTGGTCGTCGTCGGCCACCAAAATCCGCGGGGGAGGATCGAACGAGGTGCTGAACGACTCCTGGAGAGGCGCGCCGGGAGCCGGGCGACCGTCGGAGACTGGGACATCAGCGGCCATTAATTTTCCAGAGTGCGAGCGCGCGCTCGCAAGTTCGTTGTTTTTGAATCTTTGCGCGGGCCGTGTCGCAAACGATAGGGACGTTGGGGAAGGCGAACAATCGAAAAATCCAGCAGTTGGAGGAGGAGTTGGGCGGGGCGCAGGCAGAAGAGTTGGTCAACGGATTTATTTCTGAGGTCTCGGGGAATTCTCCTTGAGGGCTGACGAAAGTGTGACGATAGTTTCACCAGCCAACAGCGGTCGCGGCGCGAAAAAAAGACGTCAGCCTCCGCCGGGTGGCAATGCTCTTTGGCAACCAGATTTTCGGTGATTTAACCCTGCCATGTTCGTGATTCGGGACAAATCTCCTTTGACCGTATTAAAAGCTACAACGGAGCCTTAACTTCGTCGGCCACCGACGGGCCTTAATTGGAAGTCGAACGCCGCTGATTCGGTTCCACCTAGTTCCTGTGATCAAAGGAACTGTCCAGACACGGCATTACGGTGGGGTTTCTTTTTTCACCAAGAGAATTTGTTTGCTGCCACGGGACGCCTTCGGGTTATTCTTCTCTCGTCAATTTTGCCAGGGCCCATGGAATGCGGACTTGGAAACCCCGCCAGGGCCGGAAGGCAGCAACGGTACCTTGCTCCGCATCCGCCGTGGTTACCCTGGCTTTTTTATTTTTCAGAGGAACGAGTAATAAAGGGCCGCATCGGTTCGCGCCAATCGTCCCGGTCGTGAGAGGATTCCATGGCTTATCAGGTCATTGCCCGAAAGTATCGCCCGCAGCGCTTTGCCGACGTGGTCGGTCAGGAACACGTCACCCAGACTCTGGCCAATGCCATCGAGCAGAAGCGCATCGCCCATGCCTACCTCTTCTGCGGTCCCCGGGGCACCGGCAAAACCACAGTCGCCCGCATTTTCGCCAAATGCCTGAACTGCACCGGAGGCCCGGCGGTCAACTTTGACGACGCCGATCCGCGTTGCGTTGAGATTACCGAGGGACGGGCCATCGACGTGATGGAGATCGATGGCGCCAGCAACAACGGCGTTGAGCAGGTGCGCGAGCTGCGGGAGACGGTTAAATATTCGCCGGCGTCCTCCCGCTACAAGATTTACATCATCGACGAAGTGCACATGCTGACCACAGCGGCGTTCAACGCGCTGCTGAAGACCCTCGAAGAGCCGCCCGAGCATGTGAAGTTCATGTTCGCCACCACGGACCCGGAGAAGGTGCTGCCCACGATCCTCTCGCGCTGCCAACGATTCGATCTGCGTCGCATTCCGGTGTCACTCATCACCCGGCATCTCGACTTTATTGCGCGCGAGGAAGGGGTCGCGATCGATGCGGAAGCGCTCCATGCGGTGGCTCGCGGTGCGGACGGCGGCATGCGTGATGCCGAGTCCGCCCTGGACCAACTCATCAGTTTCTGCGGGAATCAAATTTCCGAATCGGACGTGCTTTCGATGTTCGGCCTGACCGCCCGCAGCCAGGTCGTTGCGCTGACTCAAGCGGTTTTGGATGGCGACGCCTCGGCCGCCTTGCGGGAACTCAACGCCCTGGCCCAGCACGGCAAGGATCTGGGCCGATTGTTGTCCGATTTGCTCGGACATTTCCGCAATCTTCTCTTGTTTCAGGTGTCCGGCGGCGACGTTTCACTGCTGGAAGTAACGGAAACCGAGATCGCGAGCCTTCGCACGCAGACGGCGACCATCGATGTCGAGGCGCTCACACGCGTGCTCGAGGTTTTAACCGATGCGGAGGGGCGCCTGCGCGACGCCGCATCGCGAAAGATTTTCGTCGAGGTCAGTCTGCTGAAGGCCATTCAAGCCCGCAAGGCCGTCAGCATCGACTACGTCATCAAACGGCTGCAGCAGTTCAAAGGCGGCGAAACCGGCGGCGGTGCGGTTGCCGCGGCGGCCGGCCAGATCGGAGCGCCCGCTCCTTCAGGGGTGGCCCCGGTCTCGGCTCCACCCAAGTCCTCTGCTGCGTCGTTGAGTTCCGCGGCAACTTCAACGCCGGCCCAAGGCTCCACGATCGCGCCCATTGCGCCGAAGGCTGCCGTGGCTCCCAACGCCCAGCCGCCACCGGCTCCAGTGGCTCCCAAGGTTCCGTCCGCGGGTTCCGGAGGGCCGGTTCCCCCGGCCATGTCATCCTCACCGCAACCCGAGCCTAAAGCCGTCGTTGCAGCCCCGGTAACGTCGACGGGCGTGTCTGGTCCGGGCCAAACGAACGACGTCGTTTCCAGTCCTGACGGGCTGCCTTCGGCGCACGGCGCCACGGCAACGGCGAGTGTGGATTTGGTTTCGGTGTGGACCGAGTTGATGGACGCGGTGGGACGGGCCAGCCCGTTCACCCGCGGGTATTTGGTGGAGGCGCACCCGGTCTCCATGAACAAGTCGGTTCTTACGGTGGGCTACGATCCGGAATTCGCCGATCAATTGGCGCTGGTCGACAATCCGAAGACACACACAATTCTGCAAACGAAGTTGGGTGAGGCTGGCTATCGCGGGGTGCAAGTGAAGTTTGTGGCCGCGGAACGGCCCTCGGGCTGGGCGGCGATCGAGCCATCGCCGTCGGCCGCGGAGGATCTGGTTCCGCGCCGAGCTTCGTCGCCAGCGACGGGCGCGCCGGTGGCCGGTACCCCGGGAGCGGGGGTTGGCGCGGCCGCGGCCAAGAAGGAAAAGCCCGTCACGCCCATCGTGCTCAATGCCGATGAATTTAAAAATGATCCGTTGATCCAAAAGGCGCTTGAGATCTTCAAGGGCCAAATCGTGGAAGTGCGGGCATGAGGGACGTGGGAGCAAGGGCTGACGGAGTGAGTTCTCGTGCAGTGATGATTTAAGCATCGAAACCTGACCAAACATTATGTCGAGCATTGGAAAACTGATGAAGCAGGCGGCCCGCATGCAGCAGGAGATGGAGCGGGTGCAGGCTGGGTTGGCGGCGCGGACAGTGGAGGCGACCAGCGGAGGCGGCGCCGTACGTGCGACCGCGCGCTGCGACGGTTCGCTGGCCTCCATCAAGATTGATCCTCAAGCGGTCAGTCCTTCGGACGTGGCGTTGCTCGAAGACATGGTGCTGTCGGCGGCCAACCAGGCGCTCGCCCAAGCCAAGGAGATTTCCACCGCCGAGATGGGCAAAGTGACCCAAGGCATCGGCTTGCCGGGGTTCGGCTGAACCGAGGCCCCGGGTGACACTTCCCGAACCCATCCAGGCGCTGCTCCAAGCCTTGAACAAGCTGCCGGGCATCGGGCCGCGTTCCGCTGAGCGCCTCGCTCTGCACGTGGTCCAAAGTGAGCCCGACTCGGTCCGCCAACTCGCCCGAGCGCTGGTCGAGGCGAGGGAAAAAATTCGGCTCTGTGCCCGCTGCGGGGCGCTGACGGAGCAATCCCCTTGTGGCATTTGTTCCGACCCCCGCCGTGACGCCAAGGCGGTCTGTGTGGTGGAACGGCCGGTGGACATCCTGGCGTTCGAAAAGGCCGGCTCGTTTCGCGGACGTTATCATGTGCTGGGAGGAAAGATTTCACCTTTGAATGGAGTGGAGCCATCCGACTTGCGCATTGATGCCCTCGAACAGCGGCTCGCCGAAGAGGGCATCCGGGAAATCATTCTGGCGCTGGGCAGCGATGTGGAGGGCGATGCGACCAGTCATTATCTGGGACGACGATTTGCGGGCAAAGGACTGGCGGTGACCCGGCTGGCGCACGGCTTGCCGGTCGGCAGCGGTCTCGAACAAGCGGATGAGTTAACCTTGAGCCGCGCCTTGGAAGGGCGCCGTCCCATGGAGTGAATCGGTGAGCCAACAAGTGCGACCTGAAGTGGTGGTTTTCGACCTGGGCAAGGTTCTGGTGGATTTTGACTACAGCATCGCCGCGCGGCGAATTGCGCGTCAGGGTCGCGTCGACGCAGCGGCGGTTCAACGATTCATCGATCAATCGCCGCTGCTGTTCCGTTATGAAACCGGGCTGATCACGCGGCACGAATTCTTCGCCGAAGTGGTGCGTGAAACCGGTTTTGGCGGAACGCTGGCGGAGTTTGCGACGTTCTTTGCGGATGTGTTCAGCCCGATTGAACCCATGATCGCCATGCAGTCAGCGCTGCGGCGGGCGCGAATTCCGACCTTCATTTTCTCCAACACCAACGACCTGGCCATCGCCCATATCCGCGCCAACTTCCCATTTTTTTCCGGCTTCGACGCCTACGTGTTGTCCTACGAGCACCAAGCGATGAAGCCGCAGGCAAAGCTTTATGAGGTGGTCGAGCGCACGACGAAACGAATGGGCGCGGCTATCCTCTACCTCGACGATCGCCTTGAAAACATTGAAGCCGGCCGCGAACGCGGGTGGCAGACGATTCATCACGCCGAACCCGGGCCCACGATCGCCCGGGTGCGAGAGCTCGGATTGGTCGACTGATTTGCCGCATCGGCGTCCGCTCCACCCGTTCGAAATTCGCGTTCGGGCCTGTTCCGGCTTGGGGGCGCACCGAGCAAAATCAGGGCGACCGAACTCGATGAAACCGCGCGGGAGAAGTCGCGGCATCCGGTTCCGCGAATTCGAACCGACTTTGCAATCGCACCCCGTTTTCGGTGGCTATTCTCAGGAATCCAGCCCGCTGCTCGCACGGAACAGCAGGGCGAGAGGAACGTCCGGCTCACCCAGGTGAATCAGCCGATCGCGGAGGTCGTTCAAGGCCTGCCGCGTCTCGTGAAATCGTTCGGCCAGTTCGTTAAAAATGCCGTCCAAGCTGTATTGCCGAGCCAGCCGATGATCGCCGGCCACCTTGAAGTTGGAACGGCCAAGCCCCTCGTAGTAGCTCAAGCCAGGGGCACCTCGCCGCTCGGCCCGGTGGCGAATCCGATCTGGGAATACACCGGAGAGAAACAGGGAATGATTCCCAATGTGCGTCCGGATGAAGAACCGGGTGGTGTCGTCGACCGTCTGCAACGCCGTGAGCATGTCGACGAAGTAATTCATCGGCTCGCTCTGCCCGCTAACCTGGCAGGAGAGCCTTTCGATCGACGAGAATTCCGCCAGCACCGAGGCCACGTAATCCGCCAGTCCGCGATCGTCGAGTCCGGACCGGCGAAACGTGTGCCGCACCACGATGTAGAAGTAGAAGTGAGGCGAAATGTGAAGACAGCTCCGCTGCTCGAGCACGCCGCGCAGGAGGAGTTCGTCGTCCAGGATCAGGTCCCGTGTCTCCTCGTCCGCCAGCAGTTGAGCCAGGTGGGCGGAAGAGCCGGGGAGATGCCGGAGCGTGGTGAGGATGAACTCAATATCGGCTGCGGTGAGCCGAACCCTGCAGTTGGCTTGAATGACACTCAACATACGCCGAACCCTACGCCTTAATATCGGCGGCCCTTATGACGGGCTCAAGGTAAGCTAACCAGAGTTTTGTGCAACTGCGGGCAGGCCCGACCGCAGGGCTTCTCCCGCGGTGAATTGGTCCCGTCGCTCGGCTGCCGCGACCGGAGTCAAAAGCCCTGCCAGCTTCCGCCCAGCGCCTTGATCAATCGCACCGTGGTGGTCTGTCGGAGGGCGTGCAAGCGGGCCTGGTCCAACTCTGCCTCGAGCAGCGTGCGTTGGGATTCGATGACTTCCAGGTGGCTGACGATGCCACCTTCGTATCGGGCCTTGGCGAGATCGTAGGTGCGGTGAGCGGACTCGTGCGAGCGCGCGACTGCCTCGGCTTCGACCGCCAGATGTTTCAATGCGGTGAGGTTTTCCTGTACCTCACCGAAGGCGACGAGAACCTGTTGGCGATAGCGTGCGACCGCTTCGTCAAAGGCCGCGCGGGCACGGGCCAAGTTGGCCCGGGACCGGCCGCCGGCAAAGATCGGAAGGGAAAGGCTTGGACCGATGGACCAAACCCGGCTTTCCCAGTTGAACAACGACTCCAGGTCCGCACTGGCAAATCCGGCGGAGCCCGTCAGGCGGAGCACGGGAAAAAAGGCGGCCTTGGCCACGCCGATGCGGGCATTGGCGGCTGCCAGTTGGCGTTCGGCAGACGCGATGTCCGGCCGGCGTTCCAGAAGGGCTGAAGGCAGGCCGGCTGGCACGGGGGGCGGAGGTGAAGGGGCGGCGTCACTGTCGATGGCTGCCAGTTGAAACGCTGGGGCCGGCACGCCAACGAGGGTGGCGAGGGCTGATTCAAATCCGGCGCGGGTGCGTTCAAGGCGGGCCAGTTCTGTCTGGGCGCGGGACACCTCGGTGTCGATGCGCGCGAGATCAAGCTCGGGGGCGGTGCCGGCCGCCACGCGCGCCTGGACCACCTCCTTCGCTTCCAGGCGCAACGCAATCGAGGCGCGGACGGTTGCGCGTTCGCGATCGACGGCGCGCAACTCGAAGTAGTTGCGGGCGACCTCCGCCTGGATCGACAACAGCACGTGGTGCAAATCGGCCGCGCTGGCCTGGGCTTCGGCGCGCGCGCTCTCGAAAGCGCGGCGCACCCGGCCCCACAAATCCACTTCATAGCTCAGATCCAGCGGCAGCCGAATCGTGGTCGCACTGTTGATGTTGAAGTCCGGATCCTGGTTGGCAGAAAAGCGCTCGCGCGTGCCCTCGGCCTCGAGATTAACTGCAGGAAGCCGTTCGCCGCGCTGAAACCGGGCGGTCGAACGTGCCTGGTCGAAGCGCGCCGCGGCCGCCTTTAGAGATTGGTTCCCGTCCGTGGCGCGAACTACGAGCTGGTTCAACGTCGGGTCCCCAAAAATCTCCCACCACCGACCCTTGGCCGCTCGATCGGCCGGCGTGCCCTCCTTCCAAACCGGCACATCGCGGAACTCACCTGGCACCGAGTTCGTCGGACGCTGATAGTCCGGCCCGACCGTCAACGTTCCGGCGGTCGCGGATACCGGGCTGGACGCCGTGGCCGCGATCAGGCCCAACCCCAATAGCAGATGGGCCGCCCCGGAGGGTAGGGGACCGTTGGTTCCGGGCGCTGGACCGGCCATGGGTGTCGATTGTTTCGCGGTGTTCGTTCGACGGCGGCCAAGCTTCATCAACGCGACGTAGAACACCGGCGTGAGAAGCAGCCCAAACAGCGTTACTCCGATCATCCCGGAGAAAACGGCCACGCCCATCGCCCGTCGCATCTCCGATCCGGCTCCGGACGAGATAACCAGAGGGAAGACCCCGGCGATGAAGGCGATGGAAGTCATGAGGATCGGGCGGAGCCGCAGGCGGCAGGCCTCGATCGCCGCCGGCACGGGATCCATGCCGTCGACGTCCTGTTTGTGCTTGGCGAATTCGACGATCAGAATGGCGTTCTTGCAGGCGAGGCCCACCAACACAATGAGCCCGATCTGGGTGAAGATGTTGTTGTCGCCGCGGGTCAGCCACACGCCGGTGATGGCGAAGAGCAGGCACAGCGGCACGACGAGGATGATCGCAATCGGCAGGCGAAAGCTCTCGTATTGGGCAGCCAGCACCAGAAACACAAGGAGCACGCACAGTGGATAGACATAAATCGCCGAGTTGCCCGCGAGGATTCGTTGGTAGGTCAGGTCCGTCCATTCGAAGGCGAATCCCTTGGGCAATTGGTTCCCGGCCAGGTTCGCCATCACGGCTTCGGCCTGGCCGGAACTCACGCCAGGGCCGGGGCCGCCGTTGATTTCGGCGGCTGGATAGCCGTTGTAGCGCATCACCCGATCGGGGCCGGCGGATTCCCGCACCTTCACCACCGATCCGAGCGGCACCATCTGGCCCGCCGCATTCCGCGTCTTCAGTCGCGTGATGTCGTCAGCACGCGCGCGGAAACCGGCATCGGCCTGGGCCACCACCTGCCACGTGCGCCCGAACTGATTGAAATCGTTGACGTAGAGCGATCCCAAATAGATCTGCATCGTTTCGAAAAGATTTTGCAGCGGCACGCCCTGGGACTTGGCCTTGACCCGATCGATCTCGGCGTCGATCTGCGGGACGTTCACGGTGAAGGTGGAAAAGAGTCCACCCAATTGCCCCGAACCATAGCCCTGCCCAATCAAAGCCTGCGTTGTTTGATAGAGCTCGTTGTAACCAAGACCGCCTCGATCTTCGACGAACAGCTTGAAGCCGCCGATTGTGCCGAGGCCGTTCACCGGCGGCGGCATCACGGTCAGAATGAAGGCCTCCTGAATTCCGGCGAACTCCTGGTTCAATGCCTGGGCGATGGCCGGGCCGCTCAGGTCCGGTGATTTGCGATCGGCAAACGGTTTCAAACAGAAGAAGACGATGCCGGCGTTTGGCGCCACGCTGAATCCACTGATGCTCAGGCCGGGAAACTGCACCGCGCTCTCCACGCCCGGATGTTTCATCCCGATCTCACCCATGCGCCGCATGACGGCGTCCGACCGATCGAGGGACGCGCCGTCGGGCAATTGCGCGAACGCCACGAGGTACTGCTTGTCCTGCGTTGGCACGAAGCCCGTCGGCACTTTCGTGAAACTCCAGCCGGTCAAAGCAAGCAGACCCGCATACAACACCAGGGCGATGGCGGATTTGCGCAGGATGCCGCCGACCGCGGCGCCGTAGCGCTCGCCCGCCCAGGCGAAGGCCCGGTTGAACGGACGAAACAGCCAGCCGAACAGCCGGTCCATCCAGCGTGACAGGAAATCGGTCTTGGCGTGGTGCGGTTGCAGGAGCACCGCGGAAAGAGCCGGCGACAGAGTGAGCGAGTTGAAGGCGGAGATGACCGTGGAAATGGCGATGGTGATGGCGAACTGTTTGTAAAACTGGCCCGTCAGTCCGCTGATGAATGCGGTGGGAATGAAAACTGCGCAGAGCACCAGCGCAATGGCGATGATCGGGCCGGTGACCTCGTCCATGGCGCGCTTGGTGGCGTCAAAGGGCGAGAGCCCGAGGGCGATATTGCGTTCCACGTTTTCCACCACGACGATGGCGTCGTCGACCACGATGCCGATGGCCAGGACCAGGCCGAACAAGGTCAGCATGTTGATGCTGAAGCCCAGCGCCAGCATGACGGCAAATGTGCCGACCAACGAGACCGGGACGGCGGCCAGCGGAATGATCGATGCGCGCCAGGTTTGCAGAAAGAGAATCACGACGAGCACCACCAGCAGCACGGCTTCGAACAGAGTGCTGACCACGGCCCGAATGGAACTGCGCACAAAAACCGTCGGATCGTAGACCACGGAGTAGTCGATGCCTTCGGGAAAGTTGCGCTTGAGTTCGTCCATCGTCCGCCGCACATCGGTGGAAAGCTGGAGCGCATTGGCGCCCGGCGACTGAAAGATGGGAACGGCGACGGCCTTTTTGTTGTTCAGCAGGGAGCGGAGCGAGTAGCCGGCCGCGCCCAACTCGATCCGCGCCACGCTTTTCAGCAGCGTCTTCTCGCCATTCGGGCCGGTTTTGACGATGACGTTGCCAAACTCCGCCGGGTCCAAAAGGCGTCCCTTCGCGTTAATCTGAAGCTCCAAATCCACGGGACGGGCAACCGGCTGCTGGCCGACGGCGCCGGCGGCGATTTGCACGTTCTGCTCACGCAGCGCGGCGACGATGTCGCTGGCGGTCAAGCCCCGCGCCGCCGCCTGGTCCGGATTGATCCAGACCCGCATCGCGTAATCGCCCGAACCAAAGATTTGCACCGAGCCTGCCCCCGGGATGCGGGCGAGCACATCCTTCACCTGCAGCGTTGCGTAGTTGCGCAGATAGATCTCGTCATAGCGCCCGTCTGGGGACAGCAAATGGACGACCATGGTCAGGTCGGGTGACTGCTTGATCGTGGTCACTCCCAAACGGCGCACTTCCTCGGGCAGCTTCGGCAGGGCCTGCGAGACCCGGTTTTGCACCTGGACCTGGGCGTCGTCGATCTTCGTGCCCAGCTTGAACGTCACCGTCAGCGTCATGACCCCGTCGCTGGTGGCCTGGGAAAACATGTAGAGCGAATTCTCCACGCCATTGATCGCCTGCTCCAACGGGGCCGCGACGGTTTCCGCGATGGTCTTCGGGTTGGCGCCGGGATAGGTGGCCATGACTACGATGGTGGGGGGCACCACCTCGGGATACTCGCTGATCGGCAGGCGCACCATCGCGATCAACCCCAGCAGAAACACGAGAAACGACAGGACGCCGGCAAAGATGGGGCGTCGGATGAAAAAATGGCTGAATTTCATGTCAATGGAGGGAATTGACTCAGGGCTGGCCCGCAGACTCGCCCGCGCCCGTGCCCGCGCCAGGGGCGGGTTTCGTCGGAATGGCGTCGATCGGAGCGACGGGCATGCCTGGGCGCACCTTGGCCAGGCCGTTGACGATGACCTTCTCGCCGGCGGCGAGGCCTTCGCGCACGACGCGCTTGCCGTCGACGAGCGAGCCCAGTTGCACCGGGCGATAGCCGGCCGTGTTGGTGGAAGTCAGCACGAGAACGAACTTCTGCGCCTGATCGGTGCCGATCGCGGTCTCTTCGATCAGGAGCGCTGGCTGTTTAGCCCCGGCCGGAATCCGCACGCGCGCAAAGAGCCCGGGAACGATCCGGCCGTCGGGATTCGGAAACTGCGCGCGCAGGACAATGCTGCCGGTCTTTGGATCCACCTGGTTGTCGAGCGACTCAATGAATCCCTGGTGGGAGAAGGTGGATTCATCCGCCAATTGCAGGTCGACCGGGACGCGTCCGTGTGCGTCGACGGCGAGCTTTCCGGCCTGCTTGAGGGCGTTGAAGCGGAGCAGGGCGTTCTCGTCGAGATCGGCATAGGCATAGATGGGATCGATCGAGACGAGTGTCGTCAGCAAGGTGGCGGCGCCGGCGAGTCCACCGACATAGTTGCCGGCGGTGACCAGGGCACGGCTGATGCGGCCATCAATTGGCGCGCGGATTTCCGTGTGCTCGAGATCCAGCTTCGTCGAATCACGTGCTGCGCGCGCAGCCAGCAGCGCCGCGTGCGCCTCGGCCTGCCGTGCGTCACGGGCATCCGCCTCCTCCTTCGAGATGGCCTTGCTTTGCAGGAGTTGAGCGTTGCGGCGGGCCTCGCGATCGGCGTTGTCGGAGCGGGTCTGCGCCATGGCCAGTTCCGCCTCCCTCCGATCCAAGTCGGCCTGATGCCAGCGGGGATCGATCACGAAAAGAATGTCGCCTTTCCGGACCAACTGCCCGGACGCGAACCGGACTTCACGAATATGCCCGGACACCCGGGGGCGGATCTCGACAAACTCCACCGGCGCAGTCCGGCCCGTTAACTCCTCCCATTCCATCAATTCGCGACGTTCCACGGCGGCCACGGTGACCTCTGGAGGGGGCATCTGCATGCCGCCGCCCGCGGGGCCGCCCGCCCCGGCGCTGCCTGGTTTGCAGCCGCCTGTGAGGAGGAAGCTGACCGTGCCCAGCGCGAGGAGGGCGACGCGGGCGCGATGGATTGGATGGGGCGTGGTCGGCTTCATACGGTAAATAACCTGGTCGATCTCGGGTAAACTGGCCATGGAACGAAAGGAGTAGTTGTCTTTTTGGTCAAATGCATGCACGACGTTCATTGCGGGCGCGTGCCGGGCCCAAGGCGTCGCGGGGCGGATGCTTTCCGCCGCAACGGACCGCTCCGGACGCTCCGGACGGACTCGGGCCGGGCGGCGCCAAGAATGGTGCGAACTCCGGCCATCATGCCGCGGATCAGTTGCAGGTCGTTTTGGATGCGCGCTTCGGTCATCAGGCCTTCAAGGTAGGCATAGACGATGTGCGCCATGGCGGCGGCGTCCGGAGCAACCGCCACGCCGGCGGCATGGGCGTCGCGAATGGCCGTCTCGAGGTAGAGCCGCGACTGGTTCATGATCTCCCGGATGAGGCGGCGCAGTCCCGCCTCCTGCGTGCTGACTTCGGCGCCGAGGCTGCAAATAGGGCATCCCAGCACATACCCATGCTTTTTCTGCAACGCGGCCTGCTCGTCGTAGCCCAGCTCACAATAGCGCTCCAGCCGCTGCAAAGGCGGCACGGTGGGAGAAAAGACCCGGTCCAGATCCGACCGGTACACTTCCCAACCCGCGCGCAGAGCCGCTTCGGCCAGCGCCGCCTTGGAATCAAAGAAATGGTAGAAACTGCCCTTCTGAACCCCGGCCCGTTCGCAGATTTGATCGACGGTGGTCGCGCCGTACGAACCGGTCCAGATCAGTTCGGTGACCGCATCCATCAGTCGTTGTCTGGCATCGCTGACCCGGCCCATGGCTGATTAATCAGGTTAAATTGTTTCGTGGCGTTTGTTTCCGGCCAAAAGGCCGGCCGGCGGCAGAACATGGGAATAGTTGACTGAATTGTCAACTAATGTTTCCCGGCCCTGTTTGGCTGGGGTGCAATTAAGTGCGGGTGAGGGTGCCAGGCGTTTAGCTCGCGCCCCACGCGACTCCCTCTCCCCTCAACGGGGAGTGGGCCGGGGTGAGGGGTGAGACGGGCCGTTGGATCACCCGTTTTTAATCACACCCGTTTGGCTGGCCCGGATTCGGGTGATCGCCGCCCAATAAGGCCCGCCTCAATTGGCGGCCCTCCGATGAAGATTGTGCCTGGATTCCGGCGGGAGCGCGTTCGCGCGGGAAGGGAGACGATTTTGGTTGCCCGAATCGATGCGCCTCGCCCCGGGGCGTCCGGGTTGACCATGGCCAGGCGTTCACATTTGCTTTGCCAAACCTCTGTCTGCGTTTCAGGCTGCCGGGCAGATCAAGCCGACGTTCGTTTCCGACCATGTGAAAACGTCCCTGCGAACCGTTTCGCTGCTGGCTCTGGCCATACTCGTCCTCGGGACAGGCTGGGCCGCGTCTGGGGCGGCCGTGCCCCACGATTCAACCGATCAGAAGGCAGGGCAGGGAAAGCCGGTGACGGTCTCGCTTACACCAAATTTCAGCCCTGAAGGCCGGCTGTTTACACAGCGCTTGTCTGTCGCCCTCCAGGCGCCCTCGGCCGACGCGGAGATTCGATTTACGATCGATGGCTCGGAGCCGACGGCCGCGTCGGCGGTGGCTGCCGAACCGGTCCGAATCGCCCGCACCACCTTGATCCGGGCGCGGGTCTTCCGAAACGGGCAACCGCTGGGACCGTCGGTGGCGCACTGCTACTCCATGGCGACACCCGAAGTCGCCAAGTTCACCGGCAACCTGCCCCTGATCCTGGTCAATCTTCACGGCCAGCCGATTCAGCACGAAACGAAACGCACGGCATCGTTGCGGTTCGTGGACGTTACCAATGGCGTGGCGTCCATGTCGGCGCCCGGGCTCAACGTGCGGGGCGAAGTGTGGTGGCGCGGGAAATCGTCCCTGCGCTATCTGAAGCGTTCCCTCGGTTTGAAAACGCGCGAGGATTCCGGGCAAGCCCGCTCCGTTTCGCCGCTGGGATTCCCGGCGGATTCCGATTGGGTGTTGTATGCGCCGTATCCGGACAAGTCGCTCATTCGCGATGTGCTGGCTTATGAATTGAGCCGGCAGATGGGTCACTACGCGTCGCGCACGCGCTTTGTGGAGCTGTTTATCAACGAAGGGACTGGCCGGACCACGATGGATCACTACATGGGGGTTTATGTGCTGGAGGAGAAGATCAAGCGGGCCGTGTCGCGGGTGAACCTGCAGAAGCTGGGCACCAACGACAATGCGGAGCCGGCGATCACGGGCGGCTACATTGTAAAGAAGGATCACAACGATACGTTGGGCGAAGTGGAACCAACCCTCGACGGGCGCCCTTGGGCGGGCGCCGGAGGCGGAGGGATGTCGGGCAATCGCTACGGTTACCCGACCGGCCCGGGCGGTTTTCCCGCGGATCCGCGCGGGTTTCTGCCGACGTTGGGCGGAGACCGCGGGATGAACATGCCCCGGGGCTGGACGGGGCGGGGAGGTGGCGGTCCGGGGCGGGGCGGGGGAGGCGCGCCGCGGCTGGAGCGCGAAGTTCTTTTTCCGGACGGCCGCTCGGTGCTGCTGGACCGCGCCAACAACGGACCGGATGGTCGCCCGTCGGATATTCGCCGGGGCTTCCTGCCCGGGCGATTCGTTCCGCCCGGTGTGCCCCAGGAGGAATCGTTCACCACGGAACAGGGAGCGGAGTTTTATTTTGTCGAGCCCAAGGAGGACGAGATCACGCCGGCGCAAAAGCGGTGGCTGCGGAACTACTGGAACGACTTCGAGCGTGCGCTCGCAGCGCCGACCTTCGCCGACCCGAAAAAGGGCTATGCGGCCTATCTCGATCCCGAATCGTTCATCGACTATCACCTGATGGTGGAGGTGACCAAGAACATTGATGGCTTTCGGTTCAGCACGTACTTCCAGAAGGACCGCGGAGGACGCATTCGCGCCGAGCCGGTCTGGGACTGGAACCTGAGCCTCGGGAACGCGAACGGCAAACAGGGCTGGATCCCCGAGCATTGGTACTGGCCCCAGTTGGATGACGAACAATACTCTTATTACCGGCGGCTCTTCGAGGATCCCGAGTTTGCCCAACGCTATGTCGATCGCTGGGGCGAGCTGCGGAGCGGAGTATTCAGCCTTTCCAATCTGCTGGCGCGCATTGATGCGCATGTGGCCAGCCTCGGCGAGGCGCGCATCCGCAACTTCGCGCGCTGGCCAATTCTTGGCGTCGCGATTTGGCCTAACAATTACGTGGGCGAAACCTACGAGGACGAGATTCGGTATCTGAAAGACTGGGCCCGAAAGCGGCTGACGTGGATCGACGCCCAATTCACCCCGACCCCGCGCCTGCGCGCGGCGGCCGGCCCCGGCCGAGGACCCGTACTATCCGCTCCTCGTGGAGAGATCTATTTCACCACCGACGGCTCCGATCCACGTGCCCCCGGCGGCCAGCCGGCTGCCCGGGCCTCCCACCACGACGGCACCGGGCTCGAAGTCTCGACTGGCCAGACTTTGACCGCCCGCGCGGTGTTTGAGGGCCGCTGGAGTCCGCCCTTGCGGGTCAAATTTTGATCTTGAACGGATGGCCATCAACTTCGCGGACTGGGTGACATCCTCCGGACGGGAGGAAGCGGGGAAAATCGTGACGCGGAGACCGGCCACGGCAAGCCAGTCCCCCGGGATCTCCGGAAACAAGTCTTACGCTCGGCCAATCATCCGAGCAGTTTCTTCTTCGCGTCCGCGGGCGCGTTCACCCGGGTCCGGTCCGGCGATCCATTCAGTCGTTGCAGCGCCTCGTGGACCGCGGCGGCCGACGCCGGCCGTTGTTCGGGGGAGTGCGCGCACAGGCGAAAAATCAGATTGATCAACCCATCGAGCTTGGGCCCGGCTGGGCCGGCGGTTTCGACGGGCAGTTCGGGAAAACGTCCGTGAGGCAGTCCGGTGGTCAGCTCGTAGAGCACCATGCCCAAGCTGAAAAGATCGGCTCGGCAAGTGCCAGGCCCCTCCGGCGGTAGGTAGCCCGCCGTCCCGACCAAAGAGCTTTGCTCGTTCACGCCTGCGATGAGTCCGATGTCAGCCAACCGGGGTTGGCCCTCAATGAAGATGATGTTGCCGGGCTTGATATCCCGATGAACGAGGCCGCGGGAATGCAAAAAATCGAGCGCAGCGGCAAGACGGATCCCGACTCGAAGACACTCATCCCACGAGACGCGGCCGCCCCGGTCCAGGAGTGCGCGCAGCGTGCGCGGCTGATAACGTTCCGGGTCGATCGCCGGGCCACCCAGCGTCGCCTCGTCATCGGCCAACTCCATCACATAATAGAGAAAATCGCCGGCCGTCCCTCGATTCCGTCCGACGTGAAGAATGTCCACCAATCCTTCATGCAACCGGGAGATCGGCTCAACCCGCTGCAGTCCGGCAAACTCGCGGTCGAACTGACGGTCCTCGCCCGACACCCGTCGGCGCACGGTCTTTATCGCGCGGAAAGCACCCGTCGCGGCGCGCGCCAGCCAGACCTCGCCGTAGCTACCCTGCCCGATGCAACGGATTAGCTCATGATCGGGCACCGCGGGAATCGGCGGGTTCATCGCGCCCTCCCATCGGGCGGCGGGCTTGAACTCGGCGGTGGGTTCTCCGGCGGCCGGACCGACGGACCGACGGCTACGCGCAGTGGCCAGCGCCCATGCGATTGCGACAGGCACTTGCACCAGGACCGCGACCGCCCAGGGCCAGCAGGTGCGCCCATGAAGAGTTGCTTGCGCGCCGAGCACGGCGAGCAAGCCAATCAGCACCGCTGCGATGACCGGAAGCCTGGAATCCGAGCCGCCAAGAATTCCCAAGACCAGGCCGATTAGCCCGCCGCTCGCGACGACCATGAGCAACTCCGCGATGCCGCTTGGGCGAACTAGTCCATCGGCCCGGACAAGATTCACGAATTGAGTGGCGTGAATGTCCAGCTTCGGCCCCCGAACGCCTTGCAGGCGGGAGTAGGGGGTTGGCACGCTTTCTTTCAACTCGCCGGTGTACCCCACGGCGGAGCCGGCTCCGACAAAGACCGCGCGACCGCGGACGAGCAACGCAACGGCGTGGTTGGTCGGGTTGATCGCTTCGAAATAGCTCAAGCGGGCCAGTGTCCCGGGCGGCCCATAGTAGCGGATCAAGCTGCGTGCATCGCGCGGATTCAGCGTGGCTTCCAGCGCCGGCTGGTAACAGGTTGCCACCCGCCAACTCAGGCTGCGCAGATCCGGCCATTCGGGGTCGAACTGAAAATGCCGTCGGATTACACCGTCCGAATCCTCCCAAAGATTAGCCACGCCCCAGTTGTCGTTGGTCGGGTTTCGCAGCTCCGGTCGCGGCAGCTCGAGCCGTCGAATACCGGGCACGCTCTCGTCAAGCAAGGCAGCCAACACCACCTTGCGACCACCGGCCTGGACGGCTCGCGCCAAATCCACATCCGCGGATGGATTGTTTCCCGGCTCGTTGAAGACGATGTCAAGCGCGACCACGCGGGCCCCTTGGGCCAGCAGGTTCGTGATCAGCTGTGCGTGAAGGCGGCGGTCCCAAGGGGAACCATGACGCTGGTCCAGTTGCTGGTGGGAGACATCGTCGAGGTAGACCACCACCGCTTCCTCCGGAGTTCGAGGTGTCGTGAGCAGAAACGACAGGTCGAAGCTGAGCCGGCTCAGGCTTGCACCTGGCCACGGCAGGAGCAGGGCGAGCACACCCGTCAGTGCCGCGACGGCGGCGCCCTGCGCGGCATGCTTCAGCCGGTGTTGTCTTGCACGCATGGCTGGTAAGGCACTCGTCGCCCGGCCGATTACTGTTCACGTCCCCCGAAGAAACGTCGGGGCCGGCCGGATGCGTTGGAAACGGCCTGCGGAAAAACCCAATCCCGGTTGGTCACGTACTGTCCAAAGACGGCCCAGTTCGAGAAACCCGACGAGCCGCTGGCGCCGAGGTTGGTCGTGCTCCGGACCACATTGAGCAGGTTGGAGCGGACAGCCACTTCAAAATGGAACACGTCAGCGCCAGTCTCGTGGAACGGTTGCTGGAGGACGCCCAGCCCGATCTTGAGGCGCACGGTGCCCGTCGCGCCATTCTCGCCGTCGACGGCGATGTAGTAGAATTTTCGTTCCGCGTTGAACTCAACCACGCCTTCGGGTTGCGACGCGCTGCCGCGGTCGCAGGCCACCTCGACGAGCGCCGGATTCATCCCGCCGGAGTTGGTGTAAACTCCGAGCACCGTATCAAAGTCGCTGCCTTCCGTGCTGACCCGCAATCGCTGGCCGAGGGAGGAGAAGTAGCCCACCCATTTGGTGTGGCTGGCGGGGACTTGGCAGATCGACGGGACGAGTGGATTCGAATGGCCGTTCCGGGTCGTGAAGTAGAGCGGGACGCCGTGGCTGAGCTGCACCTGAGGCGGCGGCACGGCGGCGGGAGATCCTCCGGCCGTTCCGCCGCCCCCGGATTTCAAGCCGGCCTCCAACGCAAACAGGGCGTCCAGATTGGTGGTCGCCATGACGCCCGCGAGCACGCCGCCGCGCTTGGTCAGGCAAACCTGAATCTCGGCCAGTTCGCTTTGGGTGGTGCCAGACTCGTTGCTGGCCACGGCACGGTAGAGACCGGACGCATCCCGCTCCACGCTGGGCAACACCAGCGACGGCTGAATCGCACCCGGGATCGGCACGCTGTTTTTGAACCACTGGTACTGGGGATTCCCCGTGGCTTCGGCATGCAACGTCACGTCGATGCAGTACGGCACGACCAAGCTGAAGGGTTGGATGAAGAACTGAGGCGGCAGCGAGGCGGCTAGCAACATGAGATCGAAGCTCAGGTCGGAGGATTCGGGCGAGTTTTGGTGCACCTCGACTGCCAGGACATTGAGTCCCGGCTGGAGCAGGCCGGCGGGCACCGGAAACTCCTCGTAGACCGTCCCGTCATCCGGAGCAGACTGAAGGGCAAACGTGTCGGGGGCGAGGGGGCCTGGCGGCAGGTTGCTGCGGGCCACTTCGACTCCGTTCAGATAGACCGCGGCCCCGTCGTCCCGCATCAGGCGGAGGAAGAGCGGTCCCAAACGGGAGGGCTCCAGCACTTCGAATGTCCGGCGAAAATACGTGGTGATGAACTTGTTTCCCAAATCGGGGCCAAAGCTGACGACGGTTCGTTCGGGTCGGCGATCAATCCCTCCGTCGCCGTAGCCGAGTTCACCCGGGCCACTCTTCCAGTCCGAATCCGGGTAGTCGATCTGGCGCCAGGCCGGACCGGGACCGATCCCGGTGTCGAGGTATCTCCAAATCGCTCCGTTGGGAATGAGCATGGCATAGCCCGCGGGCGGCGTCACGGTGGTGGCCAACGCGGGAGACTGGACGGTCGTGCCATCGAGGAGCGTCGTTTGGACCGCGACCGTGTGCTCGCCGGGCGGGACGTCGGCCCAGGTGAACTCCGGGACGTTGGGTTGCGTGACATAGCGGATCTCACCGTCGATCTGGAACACGAGATTCGAAACTTGATTGCCGAAATCCGTCACCCGCGCGCGCACGCGCACGTTGGCGCCGGCGGAGAACACGCTCCCCGCCGCCGGCTGCTCGATCTCCAAGGCTGGCCCCAGCCGCTCGACGTTGGCCATGAGCGCAAAATCGAAACCCAAGTCGCGACTGAACGGGCTGGCCTGATGAACCTCGACCGCCACCACATTTGGGCCTTCGACGATCTGTCCGCCCTGCGGGACGAAATTGACCCAGTTGGTCTCCGCCGGGCGCCCGAGGTCATTGGCCGCCGGGGTCTGATGGGCCACGGGGCCGGGATACATATTGATCCGTCCAACCTCAACACCGTTCAGGTAAACGATGGCTCCGTCGTCAGCCATGATACGTCCGAGCAGATTCGTGAAGCGTTGGGGCGTTTCGATGAAGATGACCTGTCGGAAGTACGTCGTGAGCGCTCCGTTGTCGGGCAGCAGGGTGACCTCGCCGTCGTCGCCGAAGCCAAACTTGGCCGGAGCTGCCGGCCAGTTGGAGGGAAAGCCGCGCTGATTCCAACCCGGCGGAGCGGGTTGCAGCTGATGCCAGTAGCTCCAACTTGATCCCGCCTCGAGCAAGACGGCCTGTCCGGTCACGCCGGCCGTTCCAGCCACCAGAACCGTTAGGCTCAAGATCACGAGCATGCCCGTCCATCGCCGAATCAGTTTCATGAGGTTGATAACCGTTAGCAGCAAGCCGCCGGGTTTGCGATGCGATTCTTCGTTCGATTGGTGCAACCCCGACCGGCACGGGCGATGCCACTTGCGGATCGGCCACCGCGCCGCCCGGCCGCGGCACGCTCAATAATTGAAGCGCACCCGCAGCACCAGGGTTCGTTCGCGCGGCAGGTCCGCGAACAGGCTGACCGGGTGCAATCGGTAGTCGGTGGCGGTCAGATTCAACAGGCCGGCCATCACCTCAACCCGACGTCGGGACAGTCGCCAGCCGGCCCACACGTTGAACTGCCAGAAGTCATCGCCGCCCAGCTCCTGCCGGGCCGAAACCTCGGGATAGCGAATCGAGAGCTCGGACTGTCGCGTCCACAACGCCTGACACGAGCCGAAGGCGCCCGAGGCATGATGGAACCGCGCCTCGATTTGAACCTGTTGCAGGAGCGCCTCCGTGGTGCTGCGCGCCCGGGGGAAGGTCGCCGCCGCGGGAGTCGCGGCCAGCTCGGTGTAGACGGAGTTCAGGTCGGTCGCGCTGACTCGGTAACGAACGCCCAACGACCAGTCGTCGGATAAGAGCTGGTGCGCGTTCAACCGCAAGGTGCGTTCGAGAAAACGGACGGATTCGCGGGTGGTCGATTCCCGGGCGGTCACCGGGTCGAGGTCGACGTCCACCGCGTAGGTGCCCACGCCGCGGTGGGCGCCGGATTCCAGCCAGAGAGCCTCCAGCCCACAGTAGGTTCCAGCCTCGCCTTTCCAGTCGACACCCAGGCCCCACGTCTCAAAGGCGGCGCCCGGCGTCAGGCCGGCCACGGCCTCCGGAGCCAGGCTGCGGAAGGCCTGATTGAATCCGGCGATCTGCGATGGCTCCAGGCGAACGCTTTGGTCCGACGAAAACCCGCCTAACGATCGCGCAAAGGCACTCCGCAGGCTCCATGGCGGGGACGGTGCCCACGTCAGCCCGAGTTTTGGCGACAGCTGCCTCCGTTCGGCCTGACGCCCGGTGATTGGCGGCAAATCGACGTTCGCCGGAAAACGAACCGCGTCATAGGCGATCCCGGGGGTAAGCCACAGCCGCGACATGATCTCCCACTGGTCATAGGCGTAGACGGTGATCCGGCGCAAGTCCGCCCGGCCGGACTGGTCGCTGTCCGGGTAAGTGAACAAACCGCCCACGGAAGGGTCGGTGCGCGATCGCGTGGCGAGGCGTCCGTCCTGATACTGCGCCCCGGTGATTAGGGTGTGGGCGGCCGCCCGCGCGATGTGTTGGAGATCGCCTGCGTAGGTCACGATCTCGGACTTCTGTCCTGTCCCAAATTCGCTGAAGCCTGGTAGCACCACCTCAAATGGCCCATGGGCATCCCGGAGCAGCGTCGGAATGAATACATCGGATTGACGAACGCGGAAGACATCTTGTATCCGACCGATCAACGCCAGCGTGTGATGATCAGGCGACCAAGCCCGATGCCAACCGGCCAGGGCGTTAGGCACCTGCGTCTCGGTGACCCGCAGGGAATCGCTGAGGTCGCTGGCCCGATAGCGGGGACGAACATCTCCCGATTGGAACTCGGAACCGAAAGCTTGGAGCAAGAGGGAGTCCCGGACCGTGGCCTGAATCTTCACCGTGGCGCCGAGTTGCAGCTCGCGAAGGTCAGTGTTCGGTTCAACTCCGTTCCTGGTCAGGTAGCCAAAGTCCAGCGCATAGGACAGCGGCCCGCGAATGCCGTGCTGAAAGATACGCTGCGCCCAGTCGCCGCAACTGTTGTATTCCGTCCGGGAGGCCAGGCCCAGTCCGTCGCGCTGGAACAAGGGCGTGTATTCCTGCAACGAAACGTCCCGAGAAAACACGCCCGCGGCGGAAGGCGAAAGGAGGTTGGCCAACAACAATTCACCAAAGGCGGCCGTCTCGTATCGCAAGCTGGCCCGGGCAGGATCGTGCTGGGCGCCGTAGCTGTCCGCCAGGAACAGGTGAGCGGAGTAACTTGCATAGTCCGCTTGGACGGCCCGGGCGGCCTCCCGCGCGCCGGTCTCGGTCAGGCCCGCGTCCCGGTATGCCGTGGCCAGGTTGGCACCGCGCATCGCCTGGTCCTGATCCAGCAAGAGACGGGAACGGAAGAGCGCGCGGTTGTCGTTCAACGCCTGTGATTGTTCCAGCTGGCGCACGGCCCGGTTGATCCGGTTGCCTTCCTGGTCGAGTTGCGCGGCGAAGAGCCATGCCGTCGGATCTTCGGAGTCCAGCATTCGGGCCAGGGCCAATTCCGATCGGGCGTGGGGCTCATCGCCGGTCATCGCAAAGGCCTTTCCGAGATAGCTGCGGAGGAGGGCGCGATTTGGTTCCACGGCGGCTGCCACCAGCAAATCTGCACGTCCCTCCTCGAGCCGGCCCTGGCGCATCCGGGAAAGCCCGCGGCCCAGCCACGCATGGCCGAGTGCGCTATCGAGGGCAATGGCGGTGCTGAATGACGTCTCCGCGTCTGCCATTCGGCGGCGTGCCGCCAGGAGGAAGCCCTGCATCGCGACTGCTGGTGCGTGACTCGGCGAAAGCGTCAGGGCCCGTTGCGTTGCGTGCTCAGCCAAAGCCGTCCGGCCGAAACCAAACTCCAGTTCCGCGAGCCGCGCCCAAGCAAATCCGAAGCCCGGCGCGAGGCGGGTCGCCGCCCGCGCGGCGTCGAGGGCACCGACCAGATCCAGCCTGGACTGCCGAAAATACGATTCCGCCAGGAGCGAGCTCGAGGACCCCGCATTCCCCCGCCCATCGAACGGCGTGTGGGTCACCGCGGCGATGAGTCGGCGGACGCTTTCCGTCAACACTGACCGGGACGGATCCGTTTCGGGGGAGAACGGCCCTGTCTCCAGCATCGCCTGCGCCCGGGCCACCTGTCCGGCACTCACGAGAAGCGCCATTCGATAGACCCGCTCAGCGGCGGACGCGGGCTCGCGGCCATCGGAGTAAAAAGCTGCGGCCGCCGGCAGATCGCCTCGAACGTAAGCCTCGATCGAAGGGGCGATCGCCCGTCGGTCCGCTTCTGAGAGCCGGAGTTCATCTGGGTTCAGGACCGCGGGGTAATAGAGGCACCATTGGATCACATTGGTCGCGTCCAGGCGCGCCGTGCGGACGGGTCCGGTCCCAGGCTCGACCCATCCGCGGTCCCCCCGGATCAAATCGGCAAAGCCGAATTCATTGTTCAACGTCACGGCCCCATCGATCAGGTCGAGGCTGGTCTGGCCCTTGGCCGCGACGGTGAGGGAAAACTCGGTGCCGCGGATGGCGCCGGCCACGAGTGGGGTTCGAAAACGGGTGACGGCTGGTGGATCGCGATGGAAGAAGTAGAGCCCGCCCCGCAACAGTTCGATCAGGCCGTTCCGCGCCGCCGGCGGCGGTGCCTGGATCTGCACCATGGATTGCTCATCCAACCGGAGGACACTGGCGTTGGAGAGACGAATCGAGGCCCGGCTGGCGGGACCGGTGCGGACCACGGCGCCCGCCGGCAGGAAGACGTTGGTATGAGCCGTCGTCCAGGGGGCTTCGCCTGAACGGCGAATCTCCACCGTGCCGTGCGGAGCCAACAACTCGCCCACCGTTGCCTCCGGCCGTTCGTCGGGCACCTGGCCCGACAATGGGACGGCGGTCAAGGCGGTAATCAAATGAATGGCCGCTCCCCACCGCAGAGGACCACGGCCCGTCGGCCAAGCGCGGCAGCTTCGGGCAGGTGTGGCGGCGGGGAGCATCGCTTCTGCGGATAGGACAATTCCCTCAAATCCGCAAGCCTCTCGGCGGACGCGGACACGTCCTGCGTGCTGCCCTTGTCGCGACCACCAAGCCCAAAGCATCGGGCGGAGCACGAATGCTCCGCCCATGGCCTGACGCGTTTCGGGCGCGTGCGCTGGGAAGCCCGCCCGTGGATGGCCTCCGGTCATTGTGCGCTGCAGCGGATGATCACGGTCCGTCCTTCTGGTACACGGTTGCCGGCGAGATCGGTCACGTTCTGCACTTGAAGAACATAGGATTCGTCGGGCCCGATCGGTCGATCAAGGAAGAGACCGATTCGTTGCGCATCCTGAGGCACAACATTGACGACCCGCACAGTGCCGGGCCCCGAAGAAAGGATCCGATAGTTCCGCGGATTCAACGCTGTCTCAAGGTCCACCGGCTCGGAGTAGGTGATGAACACCTTGGGCGATCCGCACTCCGGCTGCGCTTCGAAGGTGGGCGGCGTGGTGTCGGTCGGTTCCATCAAACGCAGGCGAAAGTATCGCTGATCCGGTTCCAGCGCCGGAACATGGGCCCAGACCCGTCCATCCGCGAGCCGTATTTCGAGGAACAACGGCGACCACGTCCGAAGATCCGAAGTCGCCTCAAGCAGAACGGGCTGGCTGGTCACCGGCCAGGAAAGAAGGACGCCCCTCGACGGCACTGCTGGATCCGCCGCGGAAATCGTCAAGGTCGGCGCTTCTTCCGTCTCCTTGGCGTCAAAGGCTTCTCCAGCACCGTCAAAGTTCAGCGCCACTTCAAGGTCGTGTCCATCGAAGTCGCCGAGGTCATAGTCGAAGTCGACCTGGTTGGGCATGGTGAAACTGAGCGGCACAGAGGCGCCGGGTGAGGGCAGCAACCCGGCATAGATGCCGGTCGCGCTGGACGCCGTCACCGCGCCTCCGCGAATCGTGAGGCTGGCCGTGCCCTGCAACGATGTGTTCGTGCTGGGGAATCCGACCGTGAAATTCAGGTCCTGGACGGCGATGCTCACGATATTGCTTTCCCAGTGAAAACCGCCCGCGGCCTGATTGGTCGCTTCGATGATCACCGAGTAAAGGGTTCCAGTGGTCACAACCCCGGTCACGAGATCGCGCACGGTGTAATCGATCGGGTCGACCTGGCGCCGAGCCGAGGCCTTCCCCGATACCACGTCGCGCACGACTTTGCGCCACTCGATTTTGCCGTTGCGCAGCAGCCGACCGCCTTGAGCCTCCACCATCGCCATGCTGAAGGCGTAGGCGGCTGATTTGCGGGGCGGACGTATCACCGCCGTGGCGTCGCCGTGGGCCCGGATGGTTCCAGTGACCGGACCTCCTGCCGCCAACGGATTGATGGCAAACGTGGCATTGGCCACGGCCCGCGAGAGGCAGCCTCGGGCGTTGGCGGTAAAGGTCTGGGACAGACCGCCTGCGCCGACCCGGACGATGTCGGGGGTTGCTTCCGTGCCTCCCCCCCCGTTCCCGGAGTTGCGGATTTGTCCGCGGAGGCCGCTGAGTCGATCCGTTCCAAACGCGCCCCAGCCCAGAGGCTGCGCGGCGGAAGGCTGCACCTCCGAGGCGACGCAGTCATTGCGCTGTTCCTGGACCCAGGCGTGCGCGTAATAGGTCGCGGTCACGGTCGGCACGATGTTGCCGCCGGGCCGGAGCCGCAGCGTATGCTCGACGTCATAGGTCGCGGCTGAAGCGAAGACGGCGGGAATCAGGCAGGCCAGTAGGGCCACACTCCGGCCTCGGGAGATCTTCGTCGAGCCCGGGATGGGGAATTGATTTATGCTGGAGTGACAGTTCATGGGATGTTTTTGGTTTTGGTTTTGTTTTCTCGGAGCTGGCGACCGGGCGAGTTTCGGTCTTGCCTGGACCCGGCGCCGATGGGGTTTAGGCAATCTGTGTGCCACGTTCGCGACGAAGCTCGTGGTGCGGTGGCGGAGGCGTCGCCCGGGGTTCAATGCACAGCGTGGATCCTGCGGATGAGATCGGTAAGAACCGCGTCGTCCGCGGTTGACCTTTTAGAAGCCTGGGGCGGGATGGGTGGTTTTGGGGTGCAGGCAAATCGCTTGAAACCTCCAGTTGACTGGCGAATCCTCCCCGGACTGACGCACGCCGCATTCGCCATGAAGCCGAGTCCAACCAACTGGGTGTTGCTTTTGTCGAGGGCAGGGCAGCGTCTCCGCGTTGTTCCCTTGGCCGACGGCAGTGCCACCATTGGACGGGACTCGGACAATCAAATTCCGTTGCCGCATACATCCGTCTCCCGGCGCCATGCGGAGATCATCTGCGGCGCTGGTGGGGTCAAGTTGCGAGATCTCGGCAGCCGCAACGGCGTCCTCGTCAACGGCGTTCCGCGCAAGACGGCCACGCTGCAGGTGGGCGACCGGCTCACGATCTGCGAATTCGTTCTGGAATTGGCTGCTTCGGCTCCGGCCGGAAGCGAGACCACCATGGCGGCGCCAGTGCTCGACTCCATCCTCCGCGTGGATGGAACCTTTGAGCAGCGCGTGCAACTCCCGGCCGCGCGTGTCGATCGCGATCTGGCCGCGCTCTACTACGCATGCTTTTGGGTGGCCGAAGGGATCGACGAAAAAGAACTTGGCGGACGTTGCCTCGGGCTGCTGCTCGAGGCCTTTCGAGCCGAGGAAGTCCAGCTCTACTCCGCCACCCTCGCCCTAACCGATGCGGTGACGGCGACTGGCGGAAAAGCGGGCGTCAAGCTGGCGGCGTTTCTGGCCCGCCGGTTCCAGGAATCCCGCGAGGCTGCCGCGATTGCGGGGACCGACATTGGTCGGCACCAACGCGGGGTGGCGGACTACAATTATCTCGTCTGTCCCCTTACTCCAGCCATCGCGCCGCCAGGCCCGGCCCCGTTTGTCGTTGTTCTCCGACGGAGCGATCAGCCGGATTTCAGCCCGCACGATCGGGTGTTGCTGCAGGCCGTATGCCAGCTGTGGATCCGTGGTGCAATCCGGACGAATCAACTCGCCGATCTGCGCCGGCAGAACCAGGCCCTCAAGGCAAAGGCCGGAAGCGTCCAACTGGTTGGCCGCAGTCCGGCAATGACCGCGCTGCTGGCGCGCGCTGTTCGCGCCGCGGCCACCAACGCCACGGTGCTGATCACGGGCGAAACCGGCAGCGGCAAGGAGGTTCTGGCTCAGTATCTGCACGAGCACAGCCCGCGCGCCGATGGCCCGTTGATCAAACTGAATTGCGCCGCCATCCCTGAGTCCCTGATCGAAAGCGAACTGTTCGGCTACGCCAAGGGCGCTTTCAGCGGAGCGATCCGCGACCATCGGGGACGCTTCGCCCAGGCCCAGGGTGGAACTTTGTTCCTGGACGAGATCGGCGAGATGCCCCTCAGCGTCCAGGCCAAGGTCCTGCGCGCCATCGAGAATCGCGAAGTGCAGCCGCTCGGCTCCGAGGCCACACAAAAGATCGACCTTAGAATCGTGGCTGCCACCCATCGCGATCTGGCCCAGCTTGTGCAGGAACGGACATTTCGCGAGGACCTCTTCTACCGCCTCGACGTGCAAAACCTCCACGTGCCACCGCTGCGCGAGCGTCCCGAAGACCTGGAGGAACTGATTCCGTGTTTTCTCGCCAAAACCTCCGTGGAGAACGGGCTCGCCGATCTGGCCTTTGCGCCGGAGGCGATCGCTGAGCTCCAGCAACACTCCTGGCCCGGCAATGTGCGCGAACTCTGGAACGTCGTCCAACGCTGCGCCCTGGCCGCCGGCGGAACCACCATCAGCCGGGAGGAAGCCATCACGCAGATCCGGCGTCGGGCCGGTCCCCGTCAGCCGGAACGATTCTAAGCGGCCTCGCTGCTGGCGAGATTCGGCATGACGGTCGGCGGCGTTGCCGGTGCCAGGGGCGGCGTTTGCCAGGCAAAGTGGGTCGGCAGATTCTTGACGAGAGCTTCCCTCAGTTCCGCCAGGCTCACGGGCTTGGTCACGTAGTCGTCCATCCCTGATTCGAGGCAACGCTGGCGATCGCTGTCCATGGCATTGGCGGTCAGGGCAATGATCGGGATGCGCGGAGCGGCACCTTCCTTTTCGACCGCCCGGATCTGGGCGGTTGCGGCGAAGCCATCGACTTCAGGCATGTGGCAGTCCATGAGGATGAGATCCGGCTTCAGGCTTTGCCAGGCCGCGAGCGCCTCGGCGCCGTCGTCGACCATGTCGACCTGGCACCCGATCTTCTGCAGTTGAGCGCGGGCGATCCGTTGGTTAACGCGATTGTCCTCGACCAGCAGGATCCGCGGAGATTTAAGGCAATGGAGGGTCCGGACGGCGGAGGCCGGTGTGGACGATTCGCCGGCGGCGGCCTTGCTGAGGCGCAGGCTGAACCAGAAGGTGGCGCCTTCTCCGGCAGTGCTGCGCACGCCAATCTCGCCACCCATCAGATCGATTAGGCGGCGACAGATGGCGAGGCCCAACCCGGTGCCTCCGAAACGCCGGGTGGTGGAAGAGTCCGCCTGGGTGAACGGCTGAAACAGGACGCGTTGGACGCTTTCTGGCAAGCCGATGCCGGTGTCGTGGACAGCAACCTGAACGAGGACGTCTTCCGCGGTCTCGGCTTGGGTGGTGACCTCGATGTGGACTCCGCCTTTCTCCGTGAACTTGATCGCGTTGCCGACCAGGTTCAGCAGGACTTGCCGGAGGCGGTGGGGATCGCCCTTCAGGCGGGGAAGACTTTGGGGCAGAGAACAACGCAGCTGCAGGTTTCGGGCCTGGGCGCGTTCGGCCAGAAGGGCCTGCACGCCTTCGACGATGGTTCTCACGTCGAGCGGGACGTTCTCGAGGGAAAGTTTGCCGGCTTCGATCTTCGAAAAATCAAGGATGTCGTTCAGGATATGAAGCAGGCAATCGGCGCTTTGGCGGACGACGTCAATTTGCTCGCGCTGTTCGGCCGTCAGGGAGGTGGTCATCAGCAAGTCTGCCATGCCGATGATTCCGTTCATGGGCGTTCGGATCTCGTGGCTCATCGTGGCGAGGAACTCGCTTTTCGCCCGATTGGCGACGAGCGCCTGGGCCGCGAGCGCACGGGCGCGCTGCGACTCCTCGATCAAACGCTGATTGGCCTCGAGCAGGCTGGCGTTGGCGGACGACAGGCTGGCCGTTCGTTGGCTGACCGTCTCCTCGAGAAACTGGAGTCGTTCCTTGGCCTCGCGATAGAGGCGCCATTTTTCGGTCAGAGCGGCGGCGAGTTGCAGCACCTCGACGGTGTCGAACGGCTTTTTCAGGAGGACAAGCCGATCCGAATAGCCGAGTTTGTGCACCATCTCCTCCCATGAATAGTCGGAGTAAGCCGTGCAGACCACGACCTGGAGCTCAGGATATTCCTTCCAAATGCGGGCGATGGTTTCGATCCCGTCCCATCCGGGAGGCATCCGCACATCGACGAAGGCCATCGCATAGGGGGAACCGGTGTCGAGCGCCTGCCGGATGAGCGCAAGTCCCTCTTGTCCCTGAAACGCAGAGTGAAGCTCAAAGTTGAGCGGCGGGAGTTCGGCGGGGCGCGTCTCGCCGAAAAGGTCCGCCTTCGATTGCTCGAGGGAGTTCGTCTCCGCCGACGGCGCGGACAGGATTTTTTTGAAGTCCTGATGAATCTGCGGATTATCGTCGATGATCAGGACGCGTCGGTTGGAATCGGGTGATGCTTTCATGCGGCCATTGGCTGACGGACTTCCTGGGGCAGACGGAGAATGAAGGAGGCGCCGCGGCCGACGCCGTCGCTGTGGACCTGGAGCGAGCCGCCCATCTCCTGGGCAGCGAGCGCACCGCTATGCAAACCGAACCCGTGCCCATCGCGCTTGGTGGTAAAGCCGTGGGAGAAAATGCGGGTCAGATTCTCGGCGGGTATGCCCACGCCGTTGTCGGTGACCTCCACGCTGACGGCGCCTTCCTGCGCGGCGAGGCGGATGGTAATCCGCGGCGTGGGATGTTTGGAGGCGGCGCAGGCGTGGCGGGCGTTGCGGATGAGGTTGACCATGATTTGGAGGACCTTGTGGCGATCGACGCTGGTGGGTGGAAGGGCCTGAAAGTCGCGGATGACCTCGATTTTCGAGCGATCGAGCCCGCTCATATTGAGGCGAAGCGCGTCCTCCAGCAGTTCCGCAATATTCACCGGCTCCATCACACCGGAGATGCGGGCGTAGTTCTGCTGCATGGCCACGATGTCCTTGATGTGTTCCACGTTTTTTCGCAGCTCGACCGATTCCTCCAGCAACGCCGATTGCTGGGTGGTCATGTGGCTGGCGAGCTGATCGAGAAACTCCACCACACGCTTGCCCTTGGCGTCGGTGGTCAAGAACGCACCGAGATCCGCCTGGTGTGTCTTGAGGAGGTTGACGACCCGGGCCAGGCTGGCGACTTCGAGTCGCTTCAACTTTTCTCCGATCAAGGTGGACGAGACGTTGACGCTGTTCAGCACGTTGCCAACGTTGTGCAGGACGCCGGTGGCGACTTCGGCCATGCCTGCCTGGCGGGAGGCCTCGACCAGCTGGCGGTGTGCCGACTCCAATTCGGCGGCGGCCTGTTTTCGCTCGGTGATATCCCGCAGGAAGGCGCTGAACAGGTCCTTGGTCTCCAGGCGGACGGGCGAGACGGCGAGTTCGACGGGCAACTCCCGACCGTCCTTGTGGAGTGCCGTGATTTCCACCCGCTTGTTCAGGACTGGCCCGACGCCGTTTTTCAGGAAGGCGTCCCAGCCCTGCCGATTGGCGTCGCGAAGCGCGGGCGGAACGACTAGGTCAACGAGGTTCCTGCCCAGCGCGTCGTCGCGGGTCCAGCCAAACGTTTTTTCCGCCTGCACGTTCCACTCGATGATCCGGCCCTGCTGGTCGGCGGTGACGATGGCGTCCAAGGCAGTGTCGATGGTCAACTGCAGCCGCTCCTGACTGGAGCGCAGCTCCCGGGTGCGGGCTTCCACCCGTTGCTCGAGGTCATCGCGCGCGGCCTGCAGGGCAAGATCTCTCGCCTGAATCTCCTGCAGCATCTTGTTGAAGCCATCAATCAGCCGGCCCAGCTCATCATCGCCGTCCTTGGTCACTCGAACCGAATAGTCCTTCTCCCGCGCGACCAGACTGGCAATGTGAGAGAGGCGCGAGACGGGCTCGGCGATGATGTGTTGGAGATATCGGGAAAGGAGGAAGGCCAGGAGGAGGGATGCAGCCATTACGGCGCTGACGATGCCGGCGTATTGCCAGGCGCGGCTGCGCATTTCCTGGAGATCGGACTGGAGGTAGACCGTGCCAGCGGGCTCCCCCTTGAGCTGGATCCGATGGAAGATTTCCAGGTAATCGTGGCGGAACCGGCAGCCGTCGGGCTCGACCGGCGGGGGCGAAAATCCCGGCGGAGCCGGGCCGCGATGATACTGCGCAAAGGGGCGGTGGGCGGCATCGTAAACCACGCCCGTGACGATGTGATGGTCTGCACTGAGTGACCGAAGTGTCACTTCGGCTGAACTTGGATCGCCAAAGGACAAGGCCGCCGCGCTGTTGTCCCCAATCATTTTGGCCATGCCCGTCAAATCCTCGGTCAACGACCGCCGGAAGAGGGCCAGTTCGTAGGCCAGAAAACCGACGCAGGCGAGGACCAGAGCCGCGCAACTGGTGGCCATCGTGATGAACGTCAGCTTGCGACGGATGGGAGTGTGACGAAACAGGCGCATCGAGGACATGGCTACGGCCCTTTCCTGACCGACTTGGCCAGCTTTTGGAGTTGCGCACTCACGTGAAGGCCGGCCTTTTCGGCGGCCGCGACGTTCACTTCGAAACGGACCCGATCGCCTTCCGTCACGAAGCGGATCATCCCGTCATGCTGGGTGAATAGGTCGGTTTCACCGACCGTGAGCACACCGGCCTCGATCAGCACCGGAAGCAATTGGCCCAGCTTGCTGTCGTCCGAGGCAACGCAGACCAGGACGTGAACGGTGCTGGCGGCATCGGGCGTATCCACGACCCGGACGACCAGCGGTCGGCCATTGATGTTGCGACCTTGGATGACTTCCGTGAGCGCTGCTCCCATGTTCGAAGGCGCCAACACTCCGATGGACAAGGGGGTGTTGGTGCTGGCAAATCGTCGTGCCGGCCAATCGACGAATTTTGCGAAGTTGAAAACGAACGCGGCTTTGACTTGCTGCTCCTTCGGCCGGGTCGTTTCGGTGGCGCAAAGGGTGGAAAGAACTCCCAGGACAACAGCCAATGCGCCGGCCACAAGCTCGACCAGGCGGACGCGGTCCCGGCGGTGTGGGTTTGCAGTCAGCATGTGCAGGGCGTTCGGCATCAGAATCGCCAGCTGACTCTCGCAAAGATGCCCCGGGGCACTTCCTTTTGCGGTGTTCCAATCGTGCTCACCATCTCCGGATGCTGGTCATCGAGGAGATTGGTCCCTGCTAACGACAGCTCGAGCCCCTCCAGCGGACGCCACGACACCCGCACATCGGCCGTCAGGTAGGCAGGCACGATGTCGACATTGTCAACGTAGCGGAGCTGTGCGTCCAGGCTCACGAAGCGGCTGAAGTCGTATGATGAACGCAGTGAACACTGGTGGGTGGGCGCGTTTCTCTCGATCTTTTCCGCTTCGGCGGCCGGCGAGCCGTGCATTTGAAGCTGAAGCGCGGAATAACTGGCGGACAGGCGCCAGCCTTCCCGCGGCGCAACCGTCAGAGTGAACTCGGTTCCGTACGACTGGCCTTGGAGTGTGTTTTGGGGCTCGATCGCGAGCAGCCCCATGGGCGTGCCCGGGACAAAGCCGGTCGGGTTCGGGGCCATCAGGTCCTGGTAATCGTGATAGAAGACAGTCGCATCAATCGAGACCCGTGCCCCTGGCTGGACCCGATAGCCCAGCTCGTACGCGAGGAGGTTTTCCGACTCGACGCCCGGGTTGGCGACGAACGTTGGAACATACAGCCCGCCACCAGGTCCAACGGTGGGGGCGCCCGCCACGAAATTGATGAAGGGGACCGCTTCAGACTCGCTGGGTGTTCGCACGGCACGTGACACCGCTGCCCAGATCGTGTGCTTCTCCGCCGGGCGAAAGACAGCCCGGGCGCTGGGTTGCACCTCCCAGCCGGTGATGTCGTTGTGCTCCACTTTCGTGCCAAGGGTTGCGGTGAGGAGATCCGGGATGACCGACACCTCGTCTTGCACGAAGGCATTGACGAGGTTGAGGCGGTTGACGTGGTCGACCACCGTCACCGCGGGGCTGACGGCCTTGTTCAGATCCGATTGGCTCAAGCGATATCCGAATCCCCAGATGAAATCGTGACGCGAGCCGAGCCCGAAGGTTTGTTGCAGGGAAAGATCGGCGGTTTCCGACCCGTAGTCAGTGAACAGATCCCGGCGACGGAATCGATCCAGGAACAGCTGGATCTCGTAGCCGGACCGTTCGGAGAAGGCGCGGGACCAACGGGCCAACGTGTTGAACCCATATTGTTCGCCCCGCTGGTCTTCGACATTGCCCGTGAAGCCGTCTCCCTGCCAGGTCAGCTGGCCTCCTCCCTTGGCGTAGTGGTCGAGGCGAAATCCGAGCTTGCCCAAATCCCAGCCATCGTCGGCCGCCCGCCCGTTGGAGAGGCGATAATCGTCCTGCAGCTGATAACTTCCATAGACTCGATAAAACGTGGATTCACCGATCTGTTGCCCATAGCGGGCTCCGCCGAGCGCGAGGTTGACGTTGCCCCCGCCTGCGTAAACCAGCCCGCCTTGGGTGTCCCGCGCGCTTTTGCTGACCACATTGATCACGCCGTTCACCGCGTTGGCTCCCCACACCGTTGCGCCAGGCCCGCGGATGATTTCGATTCGATCGACGTCGTCGAGAAAGGCCTGCTGGGCGTCCCAAAGCACACCCGAGAAAAGCGGCAGGTAAACGGTGCGTCCATCCAACATGACCTGCAGCTTGTTGGCGAACTGGTTGTTAAACCCGCGTGCGCTGACGGCCCAACTTCCGGAATCCAGGGCCGCAACCTGGACCCCAGGGACAAGCCGCAGGGAATCGGCAATGGTCGTCATCCCTGAACGCCGCAGATCGTCGCCACTCAGCACGGTCACCGCGGCGGCCGTATCCCCCAGCCGTTGCTCCCGCTTCGACACCGTGGTCACAGGTTCATTCATCAACTGTTCAATCGTCAGATCGCCCAGGCTCCATGCGCCCTTGGCCGCGGGTGGTTCGGCAAAAGCGACCGTGCCCAGCCCCAGGAAAATCGTGCCGGCCAAACCGAGACGAAGCCAACGGTTGAGCTTCTGGACGTTCGCCGGGGACTTCTCCGCCGGCCGTCGGGGCCAACAGCGTCCGGCCGGACAGGCAACGATGCGGTGGAACAACCCGCGGTCCATGGGCCCGCGGACATACGGTCGAAACGAGCGAGAGTACTTTATAGAGCCTCTGGATGCGCTCGGACTCGATACGGTCTGCCTGGACTGGTCAGTTGTTCGCGTGATTTGCATGCTACTCCGGGGCGTGAGACGGGTCGTGGTCTCCAACGCGAACCCAGCCCAGACTCCTCGCCCCCCGGCTTCGCGGCCGCTATCTGGCCCGGCCTCCGGTGTCGGCCGGGGACACGAGCCTTGGACACCTATCGGCATTCGGCCAGCCGAGTGAACGGGCAAAATGCCCGGGTGCAACCAGGTGCGACCATGGATGGCGTGTCTATTATCTTGCCTCGACTGAAGGGGTTCGCCACTCTGCTTCACCGTGGCACCTGAAATCGTGGTGTAATTCGAGCTCCACGAAATTCAAGGACCATCCCATTTGAAGACTGTGCTGATGACCACCATCTGAGAGTATGAGCAATCTGCCCAAGAGCGCGCCTGTATCCGCGGTACCTTTCCCTGGCATTCCCACCACCTCCGACGGCGCAGGCGGCGTGGTTTGGGCCGAAACGAACATCACTCACGGGGCCTGCGCCTATCCCATCACGTCGTCCACCACAATGGGCACCGGTTACGAAACCGAAGTGTCGAACGGCAAACAAAACCTGTGGGGCGACACCTTGCTGTTCGTCCAGCCCGAGTCCGAGCATTCGGCCGCGACCACGTGTGAGGGCTTTGCTCTCGCCGGGGGGCGCGTCACGAATTTCACGTCAGGGCAGGGGCTCGTGCTGATGAAGGAGGTGCTCTACACGATTTCCGGGAAACGGCTGCCAATTGTGTTCCACATCGGAGCCCGTGCCTTGACCAGCCATTCGCTGAATGTGCATTGCGGCCATGACGACGTGATGTCCGTGGCGGATTGCGGCTGGGGAATTCTGTTCGGGCGCAACGCGCAGGAAGCGTGCGACCTGGCCCTCATCTCCCGGCGCGCGGCGGAAGCTTGCGAAACGCCTTTCATGAACGTGCAGGACGGCTTTCTCACGACGCACACCATTGAAAATCTGCGCCTGCCCGAACCCGAGTTCATGAAGAACTATGTGGGCGATCCCAATGGAAAACTGCGCTGCCTGTTTGATCCCAGAAACCCGATCATGACCGGCGTGGTGCAAAACCAGGACTCCTACATGAAGGGCAAGATCGCCCAGCGCCATTTCTACGACCAGGTGCCGGGCGCGGTGCAGGAGGCCATGGACGAGTTCAGCCGACAAACCGGGCGCCGCTACCAGATGGTGGATTGCTACCGGATGGAGGATGCGGAGTTGGCGCTGGTTGGCATGGGGGGGATGATGGAGACGGCCCAAGCCGCGGCCGACTATATGCGCAGCGAATTGGGGCTGAAAATCGGGGTGGTGCATGTCACGTGTTTTGCGCCATTCCCCGCCACGCAACTCGTCGCCGCATTGAAGAACGTGAAAGCGATGACCGTGATCGAGCGCATGGACAATCCTCTCGCCCAGTCCAACCCGCTGGCCCAGGCGATCAAGGCGTCCTTTGCCGATGCCCTGATGGGACTCAGTTACGGCTCCAACGGTGAATTCAAGTATCCGGCGGTGAGTCGCGTGCCGAAGATTTATGCGTGTTCGGCCGGGCTCGGCTCGCGGGATGTCCGCGGTGGGCATTTCATCGCCATCGCTAAAAACATGCAGTCCGCGCAGCCGCGGGAATACTCGGTGGTTGGAGTCAAGCATCCCCTGGCGCTGGTCGATGGCGAGGACCCGGATCTGCGTCCGGACGGAGCGTTTTCGATGCGCGGCCATTCCGTTGGCGGGTTCGGCAGTGTCACCACCAACAAGCTGATTGCCTCGTTCGTGGGTGAATTGTTCAATCTCCACGTTCAAGCCTATCCGAAGTACGGATCCGAGAAGAAGGGGCTCCCCACCACTTACTATCTGACCGTGGCGGACGCGCATATTCGGACGCACAGCGAATTGAACTACGTCGAGTTCATCCCGCTGAATGACGTCAACGCCTTCAACCTGGGAAATCCGCTTGATGGCATCGCGCCCGAAGGCAGTGTGTTCATTCAGAGCCCCGAAACGGACCCGGCCAAGGTCTGGTCGGACATTCCCGCCTACGGCCAGAAGATCATCCGCAACAAGCGGCTCAAGGTCTACTACCTCGACACGGTCAAAATTGCGCGCGAGATCGCGACTGATCCCGATTTGCAGCAGCGCATGCAGGGCGTCTGCCTGGTCGGCATCTTCATCAAAGTCACTCCATTCGCCTCGCGATCCGGAATGGGCGACGAACAGGTTCTGGGCGCGGTGGAGAAATACATCCGCAAATACTTCGGCAAACGCGGTGAACACGTGGTCCAGGAAAACCTCAAATGCGTGCGGTCCGGCCTGAAAAATGTGATGAGCATCCCGTGGGAAATCATCGCCAACGCCGCCACGGCACCCAAGACGCAGGAAGCCGTCGTCTTTGCGAAATAGTGAATCCAGGATCAATCAGGCAACTACCTGGCGGGACTGAATACTGAACGCTCATTACCGACTCTTGACTACTGACCTTTGACCTTTGACCTATGGCAGACACCCTTGAAACTCCGACGGCCTCGCGCCTCAACCGCGTTGCCATCACCGACGACGTGCTCAATGTCAGGGACTTCAACGAGCGCATCGTGGGCGCCTATAACGATGGCACCGCCGAGCTGGAGCTTCCCGCCGACACTTCGACCCTTCGATCGTTCATCCCGGCTGGGACCGGCCTGCTCCGCGACTTTTCCTACATCGCCCCCGACATCCCGCTGCTGAACAGCGAAAACTGTGTGGGCTGCATGGAGTGCGTCACCGAGTGTCCCGACACCGCCATTTTGGGCAAGGTTGTGCCGAAGGCGAAATTGGAGGCGGAACTCGCCGCGATCGCTGACCCGGCGGAACGGGAGCATTATCGCCGGCAATTCGGCAAGACGACGAAGTATTGGAACGTTTACGAAAAGAAGGGCGCCGAGCCCGGTTACTTCGGGATTTTCATCGATCCCACCAAGTGCAAAGGGTGCGCGGAGTGCGTCGACGCGTGCGGGAATCACGGCGCGCTTTCGATGTTGAAAAAGGACGAGCCGACGCTGAAGCGGTTCCAGCGCACCTGGGGATTCTACCAACGCCTGCCGGAGACGCCGAAGGAGTTCGTCAACGAGAAGCTCCTGAGCGACATGATGCTGGCCGAGCGCTCGCTGTTGTATGTGGGCGGCGCCGGCTCCTGCATGGGCTGCGGCGAAGGCACGGCGTTGCGGATGATGCTGGCCGCCACCGGCTTCGTTTACGGCAAGGAAAACATTGGCATCGTCAACTCCACCGGCTGTTCCACGGTCTACGCTTCGACCTATCCCTACAATCCGTATCTGGTGCCGTGGACGAACTCGCTGTTTGAAAATGCGCCGGCGGATGCGATGGGCATTCGAGCCCGCTGGGATCAAATGGGCTGGAAGGACAAGAAGCTCTGGGTGGTTGGCGGGGATGGTGCGATGCTGGACATCGGTTTTCAGTCTCTTAGCCGCATGCTGGCCTCCGGCATGAACATCAAGGTGCTGGTGCTCGACACCCAGGTGTATTCGAACACCGGCGGTCAGTCCTCGACCGCCACTTTTATGGGCCAGAACACGAAATTCACCGTGCACGGCAAGGCGATCCCGGGAAAAGTGGAACGCCGCAAGGAGCTGGCCCAAATCTGCATGATGCATCCGAATACGTTCGTCGCCCAGACGAGCTGCGCGATGCCGAATCATTTCTACAAAGCCATCATGGCGGCCAACGAATACGACGGCCCCGCGGTGGTCAGCGTCTACACAACCTGCCAGCCGGAGCACGGCGTCGGCGACAACATGGCGGCGCAACAAAGCAAGCTGGCCGTCGATACGCGGACGTTTCCGGTCCTCATGTATGATCCGCGCAAGGGGCTCAAGATCGCTGAACGCCTCAGTCTGCAGGGCAACCCAGCCACGAAGGACGATTGGTACAAGGATCCGAAGACGGGCGAGCTGTTTGACTTCACCATGTTCGCCCGCAGCGAAGGTCGCTTCGCCAAACACTTCGATGCGGACGGCAAGCCCAGCGAGGTCATTCTCCGCGCCAATCAGGAGCGGCTTGAGAATTGGCGGACGCTCCAGGAGTTGGCTGGGATCATTTGAGCTGCCGAATTGAACCAACGACGGCGCAGCGGCTGCGATCGCTCGTGCCGTTCGGGCTGGCTTCCACCAAGCCGCAGCACTTCCGGGACATGCTGCGGATTGTCTGGAAGAACCGCGACAATCTGCCCTACGCCTGGAAGGTGATCACCCGCGGGGTGTGCGACGGATGCGCTCTGGGTGTGGCTGGGCTCCACGACTGGACCATCGACGGGATCCATTTGTGCATGACCCGGCTCAATCTGCTCCGGCTGAATACGATGCCGGCGCTGGATGTCCGCAAGCTGGAGGACATCACCGCCCTCCAATCCCTCGATAACGCTCAGTTGCGTGAGCTCGGGCGATTGCCGTATCCGCTTCTCCGGCGGCGCGGCGAGCGCGGCTTTAAACGAATCTCCTGGGCGGACGCGTATCAACTGGTTGCCGAAAAGATCCGCGCCAGCTCGCCGCGGCGCATCGGCTTTTTCGTCACGGCCCGGGGCGTGACCAATGAGATCTATTACATGGCGCAAAAGGCCGCGCGTTTTCTCGGCACCAACAATGTCGACAACGCCGCCCGCCTTTGCCACAGCCCTTCCACCGGGGCGATGAAGTATGCGATCGGGGTCGCCGCCACCACTTGCAGCTACAAGGACTGGTGGGGCACCGATCTGATTGTATTTTTCGGTTCCAATCCCGCCAACGATCAGCCGGTCACCACAAAATATCTCCACGAGGCGAAAAAAACCGGCGCCCGGATCATCATGGTCAATCCCTACCTTGAGCCTGGGATGAACCGGTATTGGGTGCCATCGTCAGTCAAAAGCGCGCTCTTCGGCACCGGCCTGGCAGACTATTGGTTTCCAGTCACGCAGGGCGGTGACATCGCATTCCTGTATGGCGTCATCAAGATCCTCCTGACTAACGGTTGGTATGATCGGGCGTTCGTCGAGCGGCATACGGTTGAGCTCGAGGAGTTGCGTCGCCGGGCGGAAGAATTCGAGTTCGCCGAACTGGAGAAACAGTCGGGGCTTCCGAAATCCACGATGGAGGAGTTCGCCACCCTGATCCACGGGGCGAAAAACGCGGTGCTCGTCTGGAGCATGGGCATCACCCAGCATTTTTACGGCGGCGATGGGGTTTCGATGGTGCTGAACCTCGGCCTGTTGAAGGGCTGGGTCGGCCGGGACAAGTGTGGCCTCATGCCGATTCGCGGGCACAGCAGCGTGCAGGGCGGGGCAGAGATGGGCGCCTATTCGACTGCGCTGCCCGGAGGCAAGCCCATCAACGCCGAAAACGTCGCCGCCTTGTCGCGTCAATATGGCTTTCCGATTCCGGACTGGAACGGTTTGACCACGACCGAGATGGTGGAAGCCGGGGCGGCGGGCGAGCTGGACATGCTGTACTGCCTCGGCGGCAATTTTCTGCGCACACTGCCGGACCCGGCTTATGTGACGAAAGCGATGGCCAACGTTCCGCTCCGTGTGCATCAGGACATCATCGTGACGGATCAAATGTTCATCGAGCCGAAGGAGGCGGTACTCCTCCTTCCCGCGAAGACGCGGTATGAACAAGACGGCGGCGGGACGGAGACGAACACCGAACGACGCATTGCGTTCAGTCCGGAAGTTCCTCGGCAGGTGGGCGAGGCCAAGGCCGAATGGATCATCCTGCGCGAGCTCGCGGCGGCCACTTATCCGGATCGCGCGGGATTGCTTGGCTGTGAAACCGCTCAGGCCATGCGCGAAGAGATCGCCAAAGTCGTTCCCTTCTACGATGGCATTCAGCACCTGCGCAAAACAGGCGATGCGGTTCAGTATGGAGGTCCGCATCTATGCGCCAACGGGCGGTTCCAGACGGCGGACGGCAAAGCGCATTTCCGCGCGGTCAACCTGCCCAAGCTGAACAAGACGCCGGGGCTGTTCGAGGTGAGTTCCCGACGGGGCAAGCAGTTCAATACGCTCATCTATGCCGAGGTCGATCCGCTGACCGGCGCCGCCCGCGATGCGGTATTCATGAACCCGGACGACGCGGCGTCAATGCATCTCCGAAACGAGGATCGCGTCGCACTGGTCAATGACCTGGGTCGCCTCGAAGGCCGAGTATTTTTCGCCCCGATCGCGCGGGGCAACCTCCAGGTCCATTGGCCAGAGGGCAACGTCCTGCTTCGACGCGGGCTCGTGGACACGCTGGGCGGCGTGCCGGATTACAACGCGCAGGTCCGCGTCGAACGGCTCTGAATGACGGGCACGGCTCTCGACTTGGGCTCCCGCGCCCAGCTGTCCCGAAGGGAAAAAAACGCCCGTCTCCCAGGGGAAGACGGGCGTGTGGTGAGCTTGTGACGGATTTTGAGTTGGTCGCTTACAGCGCCACGCTCTTGCCGGGAATGGCGAAAGGATAGTTGCCATCTGTGTCCGGCAGCACCTTCGGGAGAGCGTCCCAGGTGTATTCAGTTGGCATCAGATCCAGTTTGGAATTCAGGGCGGTTTCCCAGGAGAGTTCCTTGCCCGAGTAGGTCGCCATGCGGCCGAAGATTGCGCTCATCGAACTCAGCGCGCCGCGCTCAGCCTCGTTGTAGGGGCGATCGAGGCGGATGGCGTCGAATAAGTCGTCGTGCTCCTGCTGGTAAGGATCCTTGCCGCCACCTCGGAATTTCCACTGATTCTCGCCCGTGATCGTATAGGCACCCACATTGCATTCGCCTTTCGTTCCATGGACGTGTTCCGAAACGCTGCTCCAGCAGCCGGGGATTTGTCGGCACTCGCTCATCACCCGAACCGGGCGGCCTTTGACCATGTATTCGAACTGGACGGCGTGATGGTCGAAGATCTCGCCGCTGTCCGGACCCTTTTGGAAGGCGCGGCCACCCATGCCCCACGCGCGAACCGGATAACCACCGAGCACCCAGTTGGCGACGTCGATGTTGTGGATGTGCTGCTCGACGATATGATCGCCGCACAGCCAGTTGAACATGTACCAATTGCGGATCTGATACTCCATCTCGGTGGGCGCCCGGCCGAGGGACTTTTCCAGTTGGGCGCGTCGAGCCTTGGGGCCCACCGGGCCGCCGTTCCAGTAGACGCGCATGGCCACGATGTCGCCCACGCCGCCGTCTTCAAGACGTTTGATGGTCTCAAGATAGCCGAGTTGATGCCGCCGTTGGAGGCCCACGCCAACTTTCAGGTTCTTCTGCTTGGCGATTTGTGCCGCCTCAATCACACGCCGAACGCCGGGCGCATCGACAGCCACCGGCTTTTCCATGAACACGTGCTTGCCTTGCTTGACGGCTTCCTCGAAATGGATGGGGCGAAAGCCCGGCGGCGTGGCGATCACGACCACGTCGGATGCGGCGATGACCTGCTTGTAGGCATCGAGGCCGACGAACTTCATGTCGTCCTTCACGTCGACCCGCTCGGGCCGGCTGCGCATGGCCGTGGAGATTTGATTGTGAGCTCCGTCGAGCTGGTTTTTGAAGGCGTCCGCCATCGCAACGAGCTTGACGTCGCCGGCCGTGCTGAGGGCTTGGGCGGCCGCGCCGGATCCGCGTCCGCCGCAGCCAATCAGGCCGACGCGGATGGTGTCGCCCGGGGAAGCGGCATGGGCAAAGCGTTCAATGGGCAGGGCACCAAGGATGGCGCCGCCGGCGACCGCACCGGAGGTGGTGCGAAGGAAGTTGCGCCGGTTCAAGGCCTGGCCCGGGTTGGGTTGGCCGGAAGGCTGGTGGGTGTCGTTCATAGATTTGCGTGCATTGACAGTTGAGTCAGTTCGACGGCCCCGGCGGCACGCGATATTCAGAAACGTCACGGCGTGCGCGAGGGGTGTCGGGCCGGAGGTTAGGACCAAACCACGACCAGTGTCCAGCGATGGAAATGAGCCGACATCCGCCGGTCGGGCCCGAGTCGGCCCGAGTTGGCGTAAAAACCGCTTTTCTTCGCCGGGATCGCCGGTATCCTCTCGCGCACGCCGGGTGGGCTGGCCGCACAAGAAAGGCGCCAGTCTTCGTGGGCACGACTCGTGCCCGCGATGAACCGGCAGGTCAATATTTGCCGATGGACGCAGCACACATTAGAAATTTCAGCATCATCGCCCACATCGATCATGGGAAGACGACGCTTTCCGATCGGCTGTTGCACCGCACCGGGACCGTAGCCACGCGTGACATGGACGACCAGTTGCTCGATTCGATGGATCTCGAACGGGAACGGGGCATCACGATCAAGGCGCACCCGGTCACGATGTACTACAAGGCGAAGAACGGGGAAACCTACGAGCTGAATCTCATCGACACGCCCGGCCACGTGGATTTTGCCTACGAAGTCTCTCGCAGCCTCAGCGCCTGCGAAGGCGCCCTCCTGATCATCGACGCTGCCCAGGGCGTGGAGGCCCAGACCGTCGCCAACGTGCACCTGGCGATGAAACAAAACCTCGCCATCATCCCGGTCATCAACAAAATCGATCTCCCGCACGCCAACGTCGCCCTAACCAAAACCCAACTCGAAGACATCCTCGCCATCCCCGCTGACAGCGCGATCTGCGCCAGCGCCAAGCAGGGGATCGGCATTGAAGAGATCCTTGAGGCCATTGTCGAACGCGTGCCCGCCCCCAAACCCACCGGGGCTCCGTCCGTTCAGGCGCTCTGTTTCGATTCCTATTTCGACATGTATAAGGGCGTGGTCACGCATGTTCGCGTCTTCAATGGCGAACTGAGGCCCGGCCAGCAGGTGAAACTGTTGCACTCCGGCCGCAGCGTCGAAGTGAAGGAAGTCGGCAGTTTCAATCCCAAGCCCTACATCCGGGAGAAACTTGAGGTGGGTGAAACCGGCTATTTTACGGCCAACATCAAAAGCCCGAAGGACGTAAAGATGGGCGATACCATCACGGATTCCCGTCACCCGGCGCCAGTGCTGCCCGGGTTTCAAGAGATCCATCCGATGGTGTTCAGCGGGATCTATCCCATCAACACCGGCGACTACGAGCACCTGAAGGCCAACATGGGCAAGCTTCAGCTGAACGACTCGGCGTTCGCCTATCAGGCAGAATCCTCGGTCGCGCTCGGCTTTGGCTTCCGCTGCGGCTTCCTCGGCCTGCTCCACCTCGAGATTGTCCAGGAACGACTCCGCCGGGAATACAACATGGACATCATCGCGACGTACCCCAGCGTCGTCTACCGCGTGACCATGAGCGACGGCACGGTGAAGGAAATTGACAACCCCGCCTTCATGCCGGAGCCGAACTACATCGAGAAAATCGAGGAGCCGATGGTCAAGGCCTTTGTGATTTGTCCGAATGAATACATCGGCGACATGATGGCGCTCATTTCAGAAAAGCGCGGCGCGGTGGATCACACCGAAACGCTCGATGCCCGGCGCGTGATGCTCACCAGCCTGGTCCCGCTAAACGAAATCCTCATCGACTTCCACGACCGAATTAAGAGCATCACCCGGGGCTTCGGCTCGATGGACTACGAGCATGCCGGCTACCGGGAATCGGAGATGGTCAAGCTGGACATGTTGGTCAATGCCGAGTCGGTCGACGCGTTCTCGTGCATCGTGCACCGCGACAAGGCCGAGGGCCGCGGCCGCGCGCTCGCCGCCAAGCTGAAGGAAGTCATCCCGAAGCAGCAATACGCGGTCGCCATCCAGGCCGCCATCGGCGGCAAGGTCATCGCCCGGGAAACGGTCGGCGCCATGCGCAAGGATGTCACGGCCAAGTGCTATGGCGGTGACATCACGCGCAAACGCAAGCTTTTGGAGAAACAGAAAGAGGGCAAGAAACGGATGAAATCGTTCGGATCGGTCAACATCCCGCAGGAAGCGTTCATCGAAGTGCTGAAAACATCATGAGCAACGGATCTGCCAAAGGGCAGGGGAGCCCGGCCGCCCACCTCCCCGCGGTCCAGCGTGGCTTGGTCCACGTCAACTGGTTCCTTTCCCGAACGGTGCGTCACGCCACGCACATGCGGAATCACGTCTGGAAGATTCTCTCGGCCCAGCGCGACCTGCTCTCCGGGCCCGCCGTTGAAGCCGTCACGGCAGCCTGCGACCGACTCGAGGCCGCTTGCTGGTCCACCCGCGATCGCAAGACGATCGAAGGCGAGATGACCCAGCTGGAGACGGTGGCTAATAAGTGGCTGCGGCCATATCCGAACGCCGGCTTGCGGGAGAACGTCGAGGTGTTGCTGGTCGCCATCGCCGTCGCCATGGCCATCCGGACGTTCATCGCGCAGCCGTTCAAAATTCCGACCGGCTCGATGCAGCCGACGCTCTATGGCGTCACCTCAGTGCCGGATCATTCGAAGCCTTTCGACAATCAGGAGGCCGATTTTGAAATCCCCAACCGCTTCATGCGCTATGTCCACTTCTGGTGGTCGGGCGTGGGCTACGACTTTGTGCAGGCCACGGCCGAGGGCAGAATGCAGCCAGCCGAAGACATGCCGCAAAAGTTTCTGCTGTTTAATCTGAAGCAGTCGTTTCGCGTTGGGGATCAGGTTTACACGGTGTGGTTTCCGCCGGACAAGCTGCTCGTCCGATCCGGTTTGCTCGATCCCTATGGGCGTCCCGTCGATCGCGTGTTCAAGCGGGGCGATACGCTCATCAAGCTGAAATCCTTCAGCGGCGATCATCTGTTCGTCGATCGTCTGAGTTACAATTTTCGCCGCCCGCAGCGCGGTGAGATTATCGTCTTCGAAACCAAGAATATCCCGGCGATGCGGGCCGACCAGCAAGGCCAGTTCTACATCAAACGGCTGGTGGGACTGGGTGGTGAAAAAATCCAGATTGGCGACGATCGGCATCTGATCGTGGACGGCCGTCGGTTGGATGCGAAAACGCCGCACTTTGAACGGGTTTATTCGTTTGATCCCAGCGTGCCGCCGGCTGAAAGCAAATTCTCCGGGCACGTCAACAACCGTGGCTTCCTGGGCTTGGCTCCGTTGTTTCCGGACGGCAACTCCAAGTTTCAGATCCCCGATGACCATTACATGGTGATGGGTGACAACACGCTCAACAGCTCCGATTCACGCTCGTGGGGTTCATTTCCGCAGGAGAACGTGATCGGCAAGAACTGGTTCGTGTACTGGCCCATGGGTCGCCAGGACGACCGCCCAAGCCGCTTTGGCTGGGGCAACCGTTAAGCTGCCAAAGGCATCCTCGATCGAACAATAGGCTAGGCACCCTATGCATCTACCTGCACCTGTTATTGCGCACAATGTTTGTTATGCTGATCCCGGGTGGAGGTGTATCTGAGGTTATCGCCTTGAACCTTGAACCTGCTGACGGAGCCAACGCCTGGCGTGAACCTGCGCTCGAGGATGGTCTCCGGACTTATCTCTCCCTTGGACTGCCGCCAATCACCTTGCCGAAGATGCGGGCGTATTCGTCGCAGGTTCGTCCCCAGGAGAAATCGAGTTCCATTCCGCGCCGCCGCATGGCGGTGAACAGTTTCGACTCACGATACAAGACGAGCGCCTTGCGAATGGCCTTGGCCAGCGCGCGCACCGAATACTCCCGGAACTTGATGCCTGTCGCGGCTTCCGGATTCTCGGTCAGGTCCACGACGGTGTCGTCGAGACCTCCGGTGACCCGCACGATGGGAATGGTTCCGTAGCGCTGGCTATACATCTGGTTCAAGCCGCACGGTTCAAACCGGGACGGCATCAGGAAGAAATCAATCCCGGCTTCGATCCGGTGCGACAGCCCCTGGTTAAAACCGAGGCGAATGGCCACCTTGTCGGGATGCCTTCGGGCCAGATCCTGATAACCGTGCTCGAACTCCGGCGCACCGCTGCCCAACAGACAAAACTGCATCGGCGCCGCGAGCATCTCTTCCAAGGCTCCGAGCTGGATATCAACGCCTTTCTGATCTGCCAACCGGGTAATGCTGCCGAACAGCGGTATTCCCGGCGATACCGGCAAGCCCATCTCCGCTTGAAGCGCAGCCTTCTCGTCGGCCTTTCCGGACATCGATCTCAGGCTGTAGGAATGCCTGAGGTGGCTGTTCTTGACCGTGTTCCATTCGTCGTAGTCCACGCCGTTCAGGATGCCAAACAGCGACGACTGCCGGGCGCGCAGCACGGGGTCCAGCCCGCAGCCATAGGCTTCGGTCGTGATTTCCCGGGCGTAGCGCGGGCTGACCGTGGTGAGGACATCGGCATAGATCAGCCCGGCTTTCAGGCAATTCAAGCCGCCCCAGAATTCAACGCCGTTCAGGGTGAAATAGTCCGCCGGCAGATTGCACAGGTCATAGTCGGCCCGTGCGAATCCGCCCTGGTAGGCCAGATTGTGAATGGTTAGGCAGGTCTTGGGCGCGTCCCACCAGGCGTCGTGCCAGCGCTGATGCAGGATCATCAACGGCACCAGCCCGGTTTGCCAGTCGTGCACGTGCACCAGGTCCGGCCGCCACGGCAGATAGCGGGCCAGGTGCGCCACGCACTTGGAAAAAAAGATAAAGCGCCGCGCGTTGTCCGGATAATCGACGCCCGCTTCCATGTAAAGCTGCGGCCGATCAAAAAAGCCGGGCTGATCGACGAAATAAATCGTCAAGTTTTGCCCGGCCGCCAGCTTCCAGACCCCGGCGCTGACGTGGTCCGAACCCAGCGGCAGATCAATCCGATAATCGAAGCGCTCCAGCGGAAATCGTTCCCGGATGCCGCGGTATAGCGGCGTCACCAGAACGACCTCGTGACCAGCCCGGCCAAGCGCCTTGGCCAAGGCTCCCACCATGTCGGCCAGGCCGCCGCTCTTGGAGAACGGATGAACTTCGCTGCTGGCGAGCAAGAGCCTCATGCGATCAAATGATGATCCACCGCGCGCCTTGCTCAACTGGCAGCCGGCGAGATCCGGTCGGTGCGCAGGTATGGCTGCAGCGCTTCCGGAATACGGACGCTGCCGTCCGGCTGCTGATGGGTTTCAATGAGCGCCACAAACAGCCGGGCCAGCGCGGTGCCGCTCCCGTTCAGAATGTGCGGATGGCGGTTGTCGCCCGGCTTGTCACCGGTCTCGCTCTTGAACCGGAGGTTCATCCGGCGCGCCTGGTAGTCCTCGCAATTGGAACAGCTGGACACTTCGAGATAGGACCCCTGCCCTGGCGCCCAGACCTCGATGTCGTAGGTCATCGCGCTGGCGAATCCCATGTCGCCCGTGCAGAGCTGGATGACCTTGTAATGCAGTCCGAGACGTTGCAGGACCTTTTCCGCGTTGCCCACGAGCGCATCGAGCTCCGTATAGCCGTCCTCGGGCCGAACGATCTTAATCAGCTCGACCTTGTCGAACTGGTGCACACGGATCATGCCGCGGGTACCCACTCCAGCCGCTCCGGCCTCAGCCCGGAAACACGGGCTGTAGGCCACGTAACGAATCGGCAGCTGGGATTCCTTCAAGATTTCTTCCCGATGAATGTTGGCCACCGGTGCTTCCGCCGTGGGCAGGAGATAAAGAGTACCCATGCTCTTTTGATCGAGGCCTTCCTGTACGGCATACGCCTGATCCTCAAATTTCGGGAACTGGCCGACGCCATACATGCAAGCCCGACTGACGATATACGGAGGCGACACCTCGGTGAAGCCGTGCTCGGTGATGTGCAGATCGAGGAGGAACTGGATCAAGGCCCGCTCGAGCCGGGCACCCCAGCCCGTGTATAGGAGGAAGCCGCTGCCGGAAAGTTTCGCGCCCCGCGCGAAGTCGATCAGCTGCAACGACTCGCACAGCTCCACGTGCGACTTCGGCTTGAAACTGAACGCCGGCGCGCTGCCCCAGGTGCGCACCACCGGATTGTCCGCCGCCGACGCCCCGAGCGCCACCGCGGCGTGGGGCAGGTTTGGAATGGTGGCCAGAATCTGATCCCGTGCGGCTTCCGCCCCGGTGGCTTCCTGGTCGAGGGCTGCAATCCGGTCGCCACTCTCCCGCACCTCCTTTTTTCGCGCCTCCGCCTCCGCCGCCTTCTTCTGTCCCATCAGCACACCGATCTCTTTCGAGAAACGATTGCGATCGGCCTTCAGCTTCTCCACTTCAGCCAATGCTCGGCGGCGTTGTTCGTCGAGGGCGAGCACTTGATCGATCTTCGCCTCATCACCGGCACCTCGGGCGCGGAGACGTTCACGGACATGTTCGGGCTTTTCACGGAGCAGCTTGATATCGAGCATGAGCGGATTATGCAAACGACCCGGGGCCGGGCAAGAATGGAGTCATCAGCGGGCGCAATTGAGAGTGGCCCGTAACGCCCGCCTCCCGCGGGTTAGTGGCGACGAATCCTGTGTCGAGCCCGTGTTGGCCGTGTCGGCAAAAGCGATTTCCTGGAGGGCGGCAGGGATCGAATGCAGGCGGGTTCGCCGCGTGAGCCGGTTCAGTCCGCGCCGGATCGTTCGGCGGGCTAAGGATTCGCGGCGAGCCAGTAGCGGATGGTCGCGGCGTCGGGATGCTTGGGGTTCAGATCCAGCACTCGAAGATAGTGCTCGCGAGCTCGCCGCGGTTGCTTGAGTTGTTGGGCAAAGAGATTGGCCAGGGACAGATGCGCCCGGGAATCATTTGAGTTCTGCTGGAGGAGGATTTGCAGCTGATCGGCGGCGTCGAGCGGATAGCCGCCAGCCTTCAAGGCGAGGGAAAGATTGTAGCGCGCGTCGGCTGAGTCAGGCTGAATCGCCAGGGCAAATTCGTAGGCCCAAAGCGAGAGGCGCGCATCCCCAGAGTCGAGCGCGAGCAGCCCAAGGTTGTAGTAAGCGTCGAAAAAGCCTGGATCCGCCCGAAACGCTGCCTGGTAGCTCGCTGAGGCCGCCGCCCGGTCGCCCGCCTTCTGCGCCTTTACGCCCTTTTTGAATTCAGCGAGGCCCGTTTCTCGGTTGCCATCCGCGGGCCGCTTTGGCGACACATACACGTAGCGCGTCACGACCGGAGCCAGCTCTGGCAAACCCTCTGGGCGCGCCAGATCTCGATTGGTCAACGCCTGGCCCGGGCCCGAAGCACCAGTCTCCATTTCGTTGCTACCACGTCCGCGCCCGAACGGATTGAGCCGGGCAAAAAAGCCTCGCTTCAACGGAGGTGGCGTGCTTTCGGCCGACCGGCTCTCTCGATCGACGAACTTCTCGCCGGATCCCAGTGCTCCCCCGGTTTCTGGTCCCGGCGGCTTCACGACCAGTCCGTCCCGGACTTGACCCGCTTCCAACTCCGTTGTAGCTGCGGCGCGAGCCGTGCCTGCGGGGGTTCTCGCTCCCGATGCCGGGCCAGGAACTGGCACTGGAGTTACGGTTTCGACCACCCGCGGGACGTTGGTGGGCCGAGCCTGGCCTGGGCCACTGTTGACCGCCGGCGGAACGTTGGCCGGCGGAATCGGCACCAGATCAAGGGGGCGTCGGGCCGGCACCGTGGTAACTGGGCTGCCGGAAGCCAGCGGAGCTCCGCCGCTGGAGGAGGTCACGGGTGTGGGACTGACGGGCCTTGGCTTCAGCTCGGTCAAAATTCCATTGCCCGGCGATGGAGGATTGGAGGGGGCCAAACGCATGGCGGCGGTTGTTGCCCCGGGAGTGTTAGTCGCGGCGCCAGCCGGACTGGCGGCACCTGGACTCGGGCGCGGCGCTGTCCCGGTGGTCGCGGTCGACACGGGCGCAACGTTCAACTCGCGCTCCAGCTGAGCGATGGTTCCCCGCACATCATCCCCCCCGTCCGGGATCAGCTCGACGTATCGTCGATAATGTTGCAGGGCGAGCAGACGGTTGTTGAGGTATTGATGCTGGACGACCGCGGCGTTGAGCAGGGCCGGCGCGTAGTTGGTGTCGGACGTCAGCGCGGAATTGAACGCTGCTATGGCCTCCGACCAGCGTCGGCGCTGGACCTGGACAAGCCCCTGGCCATTCCATGCCTCGGGCTGGCGCGATTGCAGACCGAGGACATGCTTGAAGCTTTTCTCGGCATCGTCGAGACGGCGGGCCCGATATTGGGCGGTGCCGAGTTTGAGCCAGCCCTCCACCGAATTCGGCTGAAGCACCGTAAATGTTCGCAACTCGTCCACCGCAGCGCCGACATTGTTCATGTCGAGATAGAGGCAGCCCAGATTAAAACGGAGGGCGCTCATGGTGTAGTCGAGCTTGAGCGCAGTTTGGTAAGCCTTGAACGCCTGCTCATGTCGACCGGATTGATGGTAGGCCACGCCCAGGCTGCTCCAGGCGAGCGCATTGGTGATCATCAGATCCGTGGCTTGCAACAGTCGGGGAATGGCTTCCTCAGCCTTGCCCTGCTCCAACAGTCGACGGCCTTCCAGCAGCGCCTTCGGACCCGGCGGGGTGCAGCCGACAAGACTGCAAAGAATTGCGATCCCGCCCCAGGTGATGAGCCTCGTCCTTTTGCAGTTTTTATTGTTCAGCACTTGAGCTGGTTGGTACCATCCGCCCATTGACGTGTCAAGATACGCACCAGTCGAACTCTTGGGCGCCGAAAGACGCCATCTGAGCCCGTTCCAGTCGCGGCGACTCAACGCCGCGTGCGACGCCATCCGGACCACGACCGCGGCGGTGTTTCTGGGCGCGCTCGCGCTCGTCGTATGGAACGGCTGGCCCGGCTCGGCGCAGGCGGCTGAAGGCAAGACCGTGGTCGGCGCCAGCGGCGCATCCAACCCCACCAACCCACCTAGCCGCGTTGTCATCGCCTACCACCCTCAGGCCACGGACGCTTTTAAACCGCGGCCGGAGGTCGTTCGCGAGCTGGCGTCGATGGCCCTGACGAATCTCACCAAAACAACCTCCACCCGGGCCGCATGGAAATCATTGGTGGGCACGAACGACATCGTCGGCCTGAAGGTGCACTCCGCCCCCGGCGCTGACAGCGGGACCCGTCCTGCCGTGGTGGCTGCACTCATCGAGCAGCTCCTGGATTTCGGGCTCCCGCCGTCGCGCATCATCATCTGGGACCGGCAACGGGCTGACCTGCGCCGTGCGGGATTCTACGAACTGGCCGAAAAATACGCCGTCCGCGTTGAAGGCAGCGTCAATGCCGGCTTCGATCCCAATACTTTTTATGATCCCGACGAGCCGGTCGTCGGACCACTCATCTGGAGTGACCTTGAGTTCGGCAAGACCGGAACCGGAGTCGGGCGACGTTCCTACGTTTCCAAGCTGGTCCAGGAAATGACCCGCATCGTCATCGTCACGCCGATGCTCAATCACAATACCGCAGGCGTCATCGGACATCTCTACAGCCTGGCCCTCGGCAGCGTCGACAACACGATGCGGTTCGAAAACGAGTTCCTGCATCTGAAATCTGCTGTGCCCGAATTGTTCGCGCTCCCCGCGCTCGGCGATCGTGTGGTTCTGTGCGTCACGGACGCCCTCATCTGCCAGTATGAAGGCGAGGAGCGCGGGCTGCTGCATTACTCGGCGCCTCTCAATCAGCTCCGCTTCAGCCGCGACCCCGTCGCCCTCGACTTGCTGTCCCTGCGCGAGCTACAGCGCCAACGCACACTGTCCACTCAACCCGTGCCGCAACATCCCTCGCCCGCCAGTCTGCAGGAACTTTTCGACAACGCCGCCCTCCTCGAACTCGGCCATGCCGACGACGCAAAGATCCGCATCGAATACGTCCCCCGCCCCGCCGCCAACTGACCGCTCGATTGATTCATCACCGCATGAACTCATCCCACTCTCGTCACCCGCAACGCCGTCAACCTTCCCAATTGCGATTTTGGGGTCGCCAGTTTGACTCGCGACAGCGAAGGCGGAACCGGGCGTGGAGCCTTCACCTCGATCTTGCACCGCTGGCCGCTGCCGTCGCCTTGGCCTTCGCCCTCTCGTTGCCCTGCCCCGCCGGCGCACAGACTCGGTCCAGCCAGCATTCGCCTCCGCTCAAGGAAGCGAGCGCCGCTCGAGTGGGAATCTCTGCCGAGCGCCTGGCCCGCCTCGACACGATGTGCGAGACCGCGCTGCGCGAGAACCGTATCCCGGGCGTGGTCGCCCTCGTGGCTCGCCACGGCAAAATCGTTTATCACAAAGCGTTCGGCCTCGCCGACTCCTCCACCCAGCGTCCCGTCCGTCGCGATGACATCTTTCGCATCGCCTCCCAATCCAAAGCCATCACCGCAACGGCAGTCATGATGCTGTGGGAGGAAGGCAAGTTTCGCCTCGACGATCCCATCTCGAAGTTCATCCCCGAGTTCAAGAATCCTCAGGTGCTGCAGTCCTTCAATGAAGCCGACGGAACCTGGACCGGCGAGCCGGCCCGCCGCGAAATCACCATCCGCCATCTGCTCACGCATACCTCTGGAGTTGGCTACGGCGTCATCGACGGCGACAAACGATTCCAAAAGATCTACGCCAAGGCAGGCGTGACCGACCTCTTCACGACGGAACCCGTTCGCATTGCCGACAGCATCAAGCGTCTGGCCCGGCTGCCGTTGCACCATCATCCAGGCGAAAAGTATTCCTATAGCGAAGGCCTTGATGTCCTCGGTTACTTCATTGAGATCGTCTCTGGCCAGCCATTCGATGTTTTCCTCCAGCAACATCTGTTTGGGCCCTTGGGCATGGTCGACACCGGATTCTATCTTCCGCCGGAAAAGGCGGCTCGCCTGGTGACCGTGCAACGTCCGGAGAACGGCCAGTGGGTTCGGCAGCCCGTGACCTTCTACGACCCGGATTACCCGATCAAAGGCGCGCGCTCGTTCTTCTCCGGTGGGGCCGGCCTCTGCAGCACCGCACGCGACTATGCGACGTTCCTGCAAATGTACTTGAACGGAGGCGAGCTCGGCGGTGTGCGCATTCTCAGCCGAACCACCGTCGACCTCATCCTGCGCGAACAGGTTGCCCCGGAACTCTTCGGCGGGGGCGACAAGGTTTACGGCCTCGCGTTCGGCATTGTCACCGCCAAGGGCCAGGCGCGCGGCGGCGAAGGCAGCGCCGGAACGTTCGACTGGGGCGGCTACTTCAATACGCAGTATTTCGCCGATCCGAAGGAAGGCCTGATCGGCGTTCTCATGAAACAGACGCAGGGTGGCAACGACGATACCGGTTGGAAGTTCCGCCAACTCGTCGGCCAATTGGTGGATGATTGACTTCGTTCAACGTCTCGGCACGCGTTTCCGTAACGCCATGAACTCGACCGCTCTCTATCCTCCGCTTGGTCAATCCTGGAAGCGCAGGCGCGAACGCCCCAAGCTGGGCCGGGCTGTCGAACGCCGGGTTCGAATCGTCGATCGCGTGCCGGCTTTATTCGCCCAAACTAATCACTGCGTGGCTACTGAAGTTCCCCCTCTCCCCGCAGAGGTTTGGGGTGAGGGCGGATCGCGTTGTGCAGCGCGGAGACTCTGGAATCTCGCTTGGTTCCCGACTTGCACATGAGCAAGCCCAACGCCAACCCGATGCCCCCCCATGACCCGACCTCAACCGCGCCCCGCCGCCCGGCCTCGGGCGCGGTTCGGGTCGATGTGGCCCTGGTCGAACGCGGCCTGTGTGCAAGCCGTGAAAAAGCCCAGCGTGCCGTCATGGCCGGACAGGTGCGCATCAACGATCAGCCAGCTCGCAAGCCCAGCGAGCCGGTCCGTGATGGCGACGCGCTGGTGCTGATCGGCAACGAAAAGTATGTCAGCCGGGGCGGCCTGAAGCTGGAGCACGGGCTGCAACATTTCGGCCTCCAGGTCACGGGCCTGACGGCGCTTGATCTCGGCGCCTCGACGGGAGGCTTCACCGATTGTTTGTTGCAACACGGGGCGACCCGAGTCTTTGCCGTGGACGTCGGGCACGGTCAGCTGGCTTGGAAGCTCCGCCAGGATTCACGCGTGGTGGTGATGGAAAAAACCAACGCGCGCACGCTGGAGCCCGGATCGTTCCCTCCCCCGTTTGCACCCTTCGACCTGATCGTGGCGGATTGTTCGTTCATCTCCTTGCGCAAGATTTTTCGCCCCGCGATTGCATTGTTGAAGCCCGCCGGTAAAGTCCTCGCGCTCATCAAACCTCAGTTTGAAGCGGGGCGCGAGGAAGCCGATCGCGGAGCGGGCGTCATTACGGACCCGGTGGTCCACCAGCGGGTGCTGGACGAACTCGCCGCCCATGTGACCGGGGAACTTGGGCACGCCTGGCGCGGAGTCACGGAATCGCCGCTGCTGGGGCCTGCGGGTAATAAGGAATTTTTGGTGCTGATTGAAAAAGCTGGGTGAATCAATTCGGAAGGTCGGGCTGGTTGCCAACACGGAAAAGGTCTCCATTGCGCGCCTCGTGCGTCGCGCCGCGACTCTGATCCGGGCCGGGCATCGCACGGTCCTGACCAGCGCGGCCACCGCCGAGTTCGCCGGACTCAAGGGTCCCACCTGCGAAACAGTCTCCGAGCTCGCGCGGGAGGTGGATCTGCTCATGGTGTTTGGCGGCGATGGCACCATGCTGCGGGTGGCCCGCGAGACGGCCGGCTGCCGCACGCCTGTTCTGGGCATCAACGCCGGCGCGCTCGGATTCCTAACCGATGTGCAAGCTCATCAGCTGCCCCTTGCGCTCAAACAGATCTGGGCCGGCGAACTGGTGTTGGAACCACGGTCACTGATCGAGGCCACCTGCCGGCGCGGGGACGAAATTTACCGCGAAACCGCCCTCAACGATTTCGTCATCAGCCGCGCCGCCGCCCCCCGCCTCGTCGAACTCGAGGTCACCATCGATGGCATGGTGCTCACCCGCTACCGTTGCGACGGCCTCATCGTCTGCACCCCGACGGGTTCCACTGCATATTCGCTTTCAGCCGGCGGCGCGATTGTCAGCCCGACGGCCGACGTCTTCACGCTTACGCCGATCTGCCCTCACACGCTTTCCAACCGCTCGGTCATCGTGGGACTCGACGCCACGATCCAGGTCCGCGTGCTGAGTCACCGGGTCGAAACGCAACTCACCGCCGACGGACAAAAGATGACGCCGCTGGCCAGTGGCGACGTGGTCACCATCCGCCGCAGCCAGCGCAGCATCCGGCTGCTGCACCTGGCCGGCAGTTCCTTTTACGAAACCCTCCGCCGCAAACTGAACTGGAGCGGCACCAGCGTCGCATGATTCGGCTCAAAGATATCGCCTTCCGCGCCGGCGTCTCGGTCATGACGGTCTCCAAGGCCCTGCGCAACGCACGAGATGTGTCCGCCTCAACCCGGGCACGCATCCTCACGCTCGCCGAACAGATGGGTTACACGCCGGATTCCGTGGCCCAAGGCCTGCGCAATCGCAACACCAAGCTCTTCGGCCTCGTCATCCCATCCCTGACCAATCCCATCTTTGCCCGCGTGGTCACCGGCATCGAGGAAAAGGCCAATGAACGCGGTTACGATGTCATACTCGTCCAGTCGCAAAACAACGTCGAACGCGAACAGGCCGCGATCCGACGCCTGCTTTCCCGCCGGGTCGAAGGCATTTTCCTGAGTCCGGTTTATCGCCTCGAGCCCACCGCGCCCGTCTATGAAGATCTGCGGCGACGCGGCACGCGGGTCGTTTTGCTTGGGCCACGCGCTCCGTTTTGCCAGGGCTTCACCAATGTCGAGACCGACGACCTGAACGCCAGCCAGGCCATCACTCGCCACCTGATTGAGCTCGGCCACCGGCGCATCGCGTTTCTCGCCGGTCCGTCCCCTGCCCCGTCATCCAAGGAACGACTTGAAGGTTACCGTCGCGCCTTGCGCGAGGCCGCGATCGAGCCGGACGACCGTTTGATCTTCGGCGCCGGCTCGACGATTGAAGACGGCGAGAAGGCGGGCCTTCAACTGCTGCAGGAAAGACCCGGCGCGACCGCGATCCAGGCCGCCAACGATCTGGTCGCGATTGGCGCCGCCACCGTCCTGCTCCAGCAGGGTCTGGCCATACCGCGTGACGTTTCCATCGCGGGCTTTGGCAACGTGCTGGTCAGTGAACATTTTCGTGTGCCCCTTACGACCGTGCGGCAGCCCAAGCTGCGGATGGGCGTGGCTGCGATCGACACGATGTTCAAACTGATCGATGGGCAGCGGTCGGATCCGAAACGATTGCCGGGCGAGATTGTCGTGCGCGCGAGCACTGGCACCCCTGCGCCCACGCCAGTGCTTTGAAAAAAAAAAGCGAACCCCGCCTGAGCGTTGCCCAGCCGGGGTTTGCTGAAACTTGCTGCGGCCGCCTCTATTTCTTCTTCTTCGATTTGTGGCGGCCTTTGAAGGTGAGTTCAGCGACGCCTGACTTGTCGAGTTCGCCCAGACCTTCCTTGACCATCCGGCTGAACTGTTTGTAGGTGGCATTGGCCAGGGGCAGCTCCACCTTCTTGTCCTTCGCCAAACCCAGAGCGATTCCAGAATCCTTGGCGGCATGCGCCGCGCTGAAGAAGCACGAATGCTCGCGGTTCTGCATGTCTTCGCCGTCGGTCTGCAACACGCGCGAGTTCGCGCCGGTCTGCGAAAACACCTCCCGCAACATGGCCAGATCAAGACCGTAGGCCGCCCCAAGGCCGAGGCCTTCCGCGAGGCCGGCCGTATTGATGTTCATCACCATGTTGACCAGAGCCTTGACCACCGCCGCCTGGCCGGACTTCCCGACATACCGCATCGACGAACTCAGTTTCTCGAGGATGGCCTTGACCTTTTCATAGGTGGCCTTCTCTCCGCCGCACATCAGATACAAAGTTCCTTCGCGCGCCTGGGTGATGCTCGATGCCATGCACGCTTCGAGCGACTCCGCCCCGGCCTTGCGCGCCAGCTTCTCGACCGCCACATGGACCTTCGGCGAGATCGTCGCACAGTTGATGAACACCCGCCCCTTGGCGCCGCACAGCAGACTATTGTCGGCTCCCTTCTTCGGCGCCGCGAAGATTTTTTCCATCGCCTTGTCGTCGGTCACCACGGTGATGACCACGTCGGAAAGCTCGGTCACCCGGCCAAGCGTCTTGCAGGCTTCGGCGCCGATTTCTGCACCCAGCTTCTCGGCCGATTCCGCGCGCACATCGTACACCGCGGTCACCGCATAGCCCACGTCCTTCAGCCGGCGCGCCATGTTGGCGCCCATCCGGCCGACACCCACGACTCCAATTCGTTCTGCCATACCTGTCTTTTTGGTTTTGCTGGTTTTGGTTGTTTGGAACTCCGCGTAGAAGGGATTGTTCGCCTTCTCCTCGCCCACCGTGGTCAACGGGCCATGCCCGGGGCACAGCACCGTCTCGTCCGGCAGGGTAAAAATGTGCTTCCGATTGTTGGCCAGGGCTTCGGCATAGGAGATGATCCCGCCGCCCATCGAGCCGGCAAAGATCGCGTCGCCCACCACCGCCACCGGCGTGGCCAAACCTTGCACGACGAACGTGATCCCGCCCGCCGCATGACCGGAAGTCTGCCGCGTCTCGATCTTCAACTTGCCTACAGTAAATTTTCGCCCGGCCGCAAAGGGCTCGGCGCCGCCCTCAAATCTCTCCAATTCACAAACCCAGGCTCCCGCGCCCGTTTCGCCCTGCAACCGCGCCAAATCGATCACATGATCGATATGGGTGTGGGTCAGTAGAATCAGCCGGATGGAGAGTCCCTTCTCCCGCGCAAAATCCAGCATTGGCTGGCACGATGCTCCGGTGTCAAAAGCGACGGCTTCTTTCGACGCCGGGTCCCACACCAGATACGAGTTGACGGTCATGTCCTCGTGCGGCGTGTTGAACTGCGCGAGTCCGTTGACCCCGCGCGCGGCCGGCATCCAGGCCTTGCGAGCGCTGGCGACCAGCGTGTCCGCGCCCAACCCGAGAACAGGCGCCAGCTTGCGCAGCGCCGCCTCGTTTGCGTCGCCGCCCTTCACCTTCTGCAGGGTGGCCACATCGATGCCGGCCTTCGCCGCCACCGCTTCATCCGTGAGCTTTTGCCCACGCTGAGATTTTCCGACGATGTCCGCAAAACTGTCTTCCAGTGGGATGTTGACCATGAGTGGCGAAAAAATAGGCAGCACCCTCCGGCAAAGGAAGCAAAATGTTCCGGCGCCAGCGCACGCGGGTGCGGTTAAAAGCGGGTGATGGTTCAATGCGTCCAGCTCGCGCCCCACGAACGCCCGCCGCGCCTCCTTCTCCCCTGAACGGGGAGAAGGCCGGGATGAGGGGTGAGACGGTTCGTTGGATCTCCCGTCTTTAATCACACCCAGCGCACGCGCGCATTCGGCGGCCGCGACACGGCCGTGAGGCTGACGCTCGTTCCATTAACGAACTCTGCGTCTACCCGCGAGAATCTGCGGTCAACGATGCTGAAACGGATCTTCGGGAGCAGTTCTGGAAAGACGCCGCTTACCGGCGGTCTTCTCCGGGCTTCCCCCGCCCGGCTCTTCCTGCTTCACTACCCCCCATGCAGATTCAATGCGGTATCGTTACGATCAGCGATCGGGCGTCGAAAGGCCTCTATGACGATCTTGGTGGGCCTGCCCTAAAGAAGGCGGCGGAAGGATACGGCTGGAGAGTGGGCGCTGAAGCGCTCGTCCCGGATGAAAAACGGGACATTCAGCGGGCCATTCGCGAGCTCATCACCAAGGGCTGCCAGCTGATCCTGACCACGGGCGGAACCGGAGTGGCGCTGCGCGATGTTACTCCGGAAGCCGTCCGCGAAATTGCCATCCGGGAGCTGCCCGGCTTCGGCGAAGTGATGCGCAGTGAATCCATGAAGATTACGAAAAACGCCATCTTGTCGCGCAGCCTCGCTGCCGTGGTGGACCGGGCCCTTGTCCTCTGCCTCCCCGGCAAGCCCAGCGGCGCCGTGGAATGTCTCGGCTTCGTGGTGGGCGCGATCCCGCATTGCGTCGAGGTGCTGCAGGAAGTGCCCACCAGCTGCTAGTGGAATGGCCATTTTTCGAATTGCGATTTGCGATTGACGCGGAGCGATTCCACCGACGAACCCCAGACATCATGTTGCCAGCACAATTGACCTCCAAGCCGACCGGTTGCCGACGCGCATACCTCCACCCCCTTCGCCTCCTTCGCCTGTTGCTGTTCGCCGGATTGATCGCTCTCTCCGGAGGTTGCAAGAGCGGGCAGAAGAAACGTTCGGGAATGGAGGGTTACAACGAGCTGATTCGCCAGCAGCAACAGGCGATGGCCGTGGAACAGATGCAGCACCCGTCCGTTTACTTTCGCGGCGCCGTCCAGCGGCAGGTCGTGTCCTGGCGCGAGAACCTCACGCTCGCCGAAGCCATCCTCGAAGCCGGCTACACCAACCCGCTCTCGCCCCGCAGCATTCGCGTCACACGCGGCGGCCGGGTTTATACGATCGATATCCGTCGGCTGATGCGCGGGACGGAAAATCCACCGATGGAACCGGGCGATTTGGTGGAGGTCATTCGGTAACGAGGCGCGCGCCGGACGGAACAGGGGTGCAAGGGTGCAGGGGTGCAGCCCAACGCATCGCCGCCTGATTCAATTCGCGTCTCACTTCGTTGGCCGCGAAAAGGCACAAGGGGCACAAAACAAAACCCGGCTTTTGCGGCCTTCGTGCCTCTTCGTGACCATTTCAACGCGTGCACCGTGTGCCGGATTCGGATCCGTCCCGCGGTTCTTCGGCCCGTTCGCTCGAAGTTAAAACCGGGAGCGCCTCCCAGATCTCAAACGGCCAGGCGGCCCGCGACGCCGAACGCCGCGGGCCGCACACGATTTCTTTCTTTCGCTTCCAACGCTATCCCTAACCCCTAACGGCTCAGGCGAAAGAAGCGTTGCGCGCCGGTCTTCGGCACGCGGACGATCATCCGATCACCGGTGACGGTCGGAGCGGTCGGTTCGTCCAGCCAACCGGCAGGAGTCGTCCCGGCGTTGCTTTGCAGCCGATAGCCGGAGGCCGCCGCCGGCCAGGAAACCTCGACCAACTCCCCGGCCCGCGCCACGTTCAGCATCCATCCGGAGCTGCTTCGAATCACGTCAGCAAAGGTCCGTCCCACGCGCAAGAATGTCACTCGCATCGAGCCGATGCCGGCATTGTTCCGCAGCGACACGGACTGAACCGGCACGCTGGTGGTCACGTCGCCCGCGATTGCCATCGCGTCGGACTCGCTCGTCGGATTGATCCAAAGCGAGCTTTGCGCGGTGCTCACGTCGTATCGAATCACGACGGTGTATGTCGTGTTCAAGGCGAGGTCGATGGGGAGCTGGCCCACTGCCGAGTTGCCGCCATTGCCGATTCCCAGCCGGAAGGAGCCTCGGGCCGCATTGTTCGTCCCGGCAAAAACCCGCGCCCGAAAGCCATTCGCATGATTGAAGTGCGCGAAGTATTCAGACGCCGACGGCAACCCGGCAAACGTCACTTCGAAGGCCGCGTATAGAATCCCCTGCTCCACCGCACCTCCTGGCAGCAACAGGTGGACATCCTCGGTTCGTGTCGAGCTGACCAAAACGCCACCGTCGACCACCTGGACCTGCCCGGTGGTGCCCCCATGCGTCGTCCAACCGCCAGCCGAGTTCGTGACCAACGACCCGTCCGCATACCCGAACGTTTCCCAGAGGAGCGTCGCGGTCGATGGCACGACCATCAAATTAAAGCTCGAGGTTGAGCTCCGGCCTCCTCCGTCGTCCACCTGCACGGTGATTTCCGCCGTGCCTGTCGCACCCGACACCGGAACAATTTGCAGCGTTCGATTGGCGCCCGCCCCGCCTAACAACAGGCCAGACGGGGCCACCAGCGCAGGATTGGAGCTGCGGGCTGAAATCCCCAGGGATTCCGCCGCCGTTTCAGCGTCGCCAACGACAAACGCCACCACCTCTTCCGACACGCCCAGCACCCGCCGCTGCGCCGCAATCGCGGAAATGCTGGGAGCCGCATTCAGCGGGGTCACCTGTACCGCAAACGATACGGAAGAGGCGAGGCTCTCCACATCGCTGGCCGTCAGGGTGATGATCGCCTCTCCGAATTGCCCTGGGTTGGGCGTAATCGTCATTTGACGAACGTATCCGGTGCCGGTCAGCACCACCTGGCTGGCGGGAATGAGCGCGGGATTGGACGACGATGCCTGCACTCGAAGCTCTGCGGGGGGAGAGGCGTCGTCATGAATCTCCACGGACACTCCGGGGATCGGCTGCCCCTCGACCGTCTGCAGATCGGCAATCGGCTGGATCGTGGGCGGCGTGTTGCTGGGGCGCATGGGCACGCCATCGATCTGCACGAGATCGAATCGAACGGTGCCACTGCCGCTGTAGCTGGTGCCCAGAGGAGTGACGTAGGCCGCGGCACCCGAGCCCGTCGCCGTGCTCTGAAATTCTGCGACCAGGCGAAACGCAAAGTTGGAATTGTTGATTGTCCCGACAATGCCTGCCAACGACACGCTGCGCGCGAGGAAGGTGTTGTTGGTCGCGAAGTCAATGGCCGGGCCATCAACGAAGTCCGTTCCGTTGATTGAATATTGCAGGCGCGAGAAACGACTGGCCGATCCGCTCAGGCGCTGCTCCCACGACACGACAATGTTCGAATAACCGCGAGTCCCCACCCGGAACTCGACCCCCGCGGTTTTGTTGCCTGTGCTGGCCGCCGGGTATCCGGCCGTGCTCCATCCGCTGTTGTCGGGCGCCGCATCCGTTCCAGATCCCGCGGCGAATGTGCCGTTAACACCCCCGACCAAAGAGGCCGTTCCGATGCCCACCGATGGCGCGGTGGTTCCGGTTGCGGCGCTGGTGTCCGCAGGAATGCTATTGAAGTCCCAACGACCGATGGTCGTGCCAGTGGTGGTCAGCGGGCACCAGGCGCCGCCGAGGGCGACCAACGCCCAGCCCATGGATAGAATCCTTCCCTTCATCTGCTGTCTCTCCTTGTTGATTAACCGACGTGTCTACGTTGCAGACATCCCTTCCCCAAGGGCATGCCTGGGTTGTTGTTTTTTTGGAAGAACCTCCCGGTTCTCGTGCAACCACGCGCATTAAAGGGATCAATACTCCAACTTGGCAAGAAATTGTTTTGCCTGTTTCGGCTCCCACCGTTGCCAAGAGATTCGAACCAACGCCGAACCTCACGCCTCCGGCGCGACGGGGTGGTTCGATCGCTGAATTGGTCAGGCGAAGCAGGGATGCTTCGCCACCGTCCCGCACGGTCCGGGCGGTCAGCCTTCGCTCAAGGCTGCCAACACTTCGTCCACGTGGGTGGCCACCTTGACATCTGGCCAGATGCGTTTGATGCGACCATCCGGGCCAATCAGAAACGTGACGCGGAACGTGCCCTGATAGCGACGTCCCATGAAGGATTTCTCTCCCCACACTCCATAGGCTTCGACAATCTTTCGATCCTCATCGGCTAGCAGCGTGAAGGGTAGTTCGTATTTTTCGATGAAGCGATCGTGCTTGGCGACGGAGTCCGTGCTGACGCCGAGGATTTCGACTTTCTGCTTTCGAAACGCCGCAAATTGGTCGCGAAATCCACAGGCTTCCTTGGTGCAACCCGGAGTGTCGTCCTTCGGATAAAAATAGAGGATGACGTGGCGGCCTTTAAAATCGCGGAGCGAAACCGTGCCCCCGCCGTTTGTCTTCGCCGTGAATGGCGGCGCCATATCGCCCTCGGACAGGGCTAACTCAGGAATTTTCGCCATGCTATCGTCGCTTCAAACCGCCTCACGGTCAGGGTGCATCCCCGGTCGACCGACCGCACACCCACCACGAGGAGTCCCCACCGAATACTGAATACCGAAACCGGCCACTGCACAGTCACGCTACCGCGCCGCTCCGCCGCTGACCTGCTCCATCTTCGGCACCATCCGCAAACGCGGTCCGAATTGGGAATCCAACGCGGCCATGATCTCCTCGCGCAGCTTCCAGTAGGCCTCGGATTCGCCGGTCTCAGGCGGGCGCTGGAAGATGTCGACAAACACGGACTGATCCTTCACCCAGGCGACGAAGCGCATGGAATGTTTCTTGTCCACCTCGGAGTAGGCGCAGAGGGTGTCGGGTATCAGCGACAGCGCGGTGCGATCTTCCATGCGGTACTTGGTGCCAATCTCGCTCAACACCTGCTTGATCGCCTGGCGATCGGCGGCAGGCAGGATGGCACGAGCCCGTCGTTCGGTTGGCGGCGGAGCCACCCGAAGTTGAGAATGGCTGACCGTGTCGCAGCCCGAGGTGAGGATAAACAAACCCAGGCCCAAAATCGCAATCCAGTGCTTCATGATTCAATTCGTCGCAGCTATCACCGTTCACTGTCTCAACCGCCGTTCGTCTGCATCGCATTCAATGGCCTCTCCGTCATTGGCAGAAAAGCAGGCCCAGCGGTTCGAAACGGGCGCAGTCTAGGAACTGGCCCGAGCCGACGCAAACGGAAACACGCCTCCCGAAAGTCCGTATTCTCCGAAATGCGGTTCGCGTCGCCGGAAGGATTCAGCTGGCCAAGTGTTCAGGCCGGGCGCAACTCACGTTTGGGCTTTGACTCTGACGCGGCGTTCCCGTCGGATCCGCGGGTGAATCAACTCTGGGCCATCGTGCTGCCGCTGGGTGCCGCGGTGCTCTACGTGACCGGCATCCTGCTGGTAAAACGGTCGGCGGATTTCGGCGTCGGACTATGGCGGACGGCGTTCGTCTCCAATCTGACGTCCGCGCTGATCTTTCAAATGGCCTTGCCGCTGGGCGGGACGTTTCACGTCAAATTGCTCTGGCAACCAGCGCTGGCTGGCATTCTTTACCTGCTGGGGCTGCTGCTCAATTTCCTGGCCCTGCAGCGCGGCGACGTTTCCGTGGCCACTCCCGTGCTCGGCCTTAAGATCATCCTCGTCGCCTTCTTCACCACATTCCTCCTCCGAGCAGGCATCTCACCCACGCTTTGGGCGGCGGCGGCGCTCAGCTCAGCCGCCGTTGCGATGTTGAATCTGACCGGAGGCACGAAACAGCATCATCATATTGGCAGCACGATCTGCTTCGCCGGGCTCTCGGCCGCCATGTTTGCCCTGTTTGACGTCCTCGTGCAAAAATGGTCGCCCGCGTGGGGGCCGGGCCGATTCCTGCCGGTGATGGCGGGCTTTGTTGCACTGTTCGGCTTTGTTCTGATCCCCTTCTTCCGCGCTCCGCTCCGCTGCATTCCGCGCGAGGCCTGGCCGTGGCTGGTAGGCGGCTGCGCGGTCATTGGCTTTCAATCCCTCGTGTTTATTTTTGCCGTGGCCAAATTCCAGCAAGCCACGGCGGCCAATGTCATCTACAGCTCGCGCGGCCTCTGGAGCGTGGCCGCAGTTTGGGCGATCGGCCACTGGTTCGCCAACCGCGAGCAACAGTTGGGCGCGCCCGTTCTCCGGTGGCGCCTCGTGGGAGCACTGCTCATGATGGCCGCGATTGCGCTAGTGCTGTTTCACCCGTCTTGACGCCGGAGCTGTCTCCCCGCCTTGAGGCGGGGAGACAATTGGAGCCAGGCCTATTTTTTCTTCATTGGCGCCTGCTTGGCCGCGGCGGCCTGTTTCTTTTGTGTGGCAACAGAATCGCTCTTCGCTTGTTTCTGGGTGGATTTCTTCTGGTTGGCTTTCGGGGATCGGTCGCCCATGGGATTACTTTCGGTTCGATACGGCGGTAATGCGTTGACCATGCCGCGGGATGAAAGTTTCCCCGTCGGCAACGCACCCTGCCGGGAGAGGGGGACAATGTAAACCCTCGACTCGATGCAAGCCTTCCGTTCCCCACCCTCGCCGCCGACTTGCTGACGACGTGGATGCGGAGCCGTTGAGTCATCGTCCACCGGCGCTCGCCTCAGCCTCCTTCAAAGCCTCGTTTCGCCGCGTAGTCGCGGTTTTCCAAGCACGTTGCTGCTGCTCCAGCCGGCCCATCATCGCACCTATCTCGTCGTGCGCCGATTGCGTTGCAAACCGGAAAACGCGGCGTGCAGCCTCGTATTCCCACTCGTTTGCATACCGCTCCAGAACGTCCAGGAAGGCGTTCGCTTCCTGAAGCGCGCCCACGATCTGACGAAACATTTCAACCGTGTGGGGCCGCACTCTGTTTTCTGTTGCTGCCATCGTCCTGACGGCACCACGGCTAAATACCGGGTCAACCCCGGCGCCATCCAATTCCCTTCCGTAATATGCCGCCGGATCTTCCATGACTGGACGCGCTCGCTCGACCAGGACCATGGCCTCCTTTAACTCCGCGCGTCGCAGGTCGAGACGGCTGGCTGTTGCGCCGCCCCCAAAATCCGTCGCTCGGTGGAAACGTTCCACCGCCGCAATCAGGTCGGACTGTGCCGCCTCCTGCGACGCTTGAAACTTCCGACGCGCTGTTTCCTGGCGACGCCCTTCCGCGGTCAGATTGACCGAGGCTTCCCGCGCGGAAGCCCGACTGGTCGGCGCCGACGGGGCCTCGCTCCGTCCACCAAGCACCAACAGGGGCTCCAGTCTTGCGACAGTCACCTCCCTGCCGTCTGCCACAAATTCGATCGCCGAACGGTCCAATTCCCGCTCAATGCGCCCGTTCCACGCAAACTGCAGCCGGTGAATATAACCTGCCCGAAAGGCCAATATGCAGTGGGCCAACCCGGCCAACTCGGATGCCGACGCCGGGCCGGGCAACTCAAGGGTCACCGTAAATTCCGTAAACCGATCAACTTTCACCCGCACGCGGGTTCCAGGCGACGCGCAGCCCCGCGCCACCGCCGCGGCCGCCGCCGGACCACCCACCGCCTCCTCGATCTCCCGCCGCCGTCGATCCGCCCGGTCGCGAGCCGCGGCCGCGGCTGTCGCCTCGCGCTGGGCCCGCTCGCGTTCCCAATCGCGCTCACGAGCCGCAACCGCCATGGCATGGGCCGAGGCGACGCTCCGCCTCTGGCCCTCCGCGCCCAGATGGATGACCACGCCGGTCAAAAGCAGAGCGGCTCCACCCCACGTGAAAACACGCCCCACCTTTTGTCGTTCGGCGTCGCTGCGAGGTTGTTTGATACCTTGGCTCATTCCTGCCTCCAGTTCAGAATCAGAACTCCAACGGCATGTCTGGATCGACCCCAGCCCCTCCCAGTCCTTTTTCGATCTCCACCTCATCCACCCGATCGAACTCGACCACCATCATCGAAAGCACCTGGCTGGTGGAAATCTCACGCCAATCGGCCACCGCACCTGCGCGCTTTCCATCCACACTGACCCGGTAGAGATTGCTCATCACGACCTCCGCCCGGCTGCGCAAATGGCGGCGTTCCTCGTCGGTCGCGAGGCCCGGCCCGGCGCTTTGCTGAATCGCGTGATTGCAGGACACCGATAGACGTTCGATTCCCCGCGCACCGCAGTATTCGAACACCTCCCGCACCTGTCGGGCCGACAGTTCCCGAATCTCCCGGCGCATCGACTCCTTCGACATATGCTTCGTCACCGCTCCGCTTTCGCGATCCGCCCCCCTTCCTGTTTATGAGATGGGTTAGTGCTTGATGATGTAGTTAACGTAAGCGTTCTTGGGACGAGTTTCCTCAGAATCTCCTGCCGAATTGACGACACCGTCGAAGGGATCTGTGAATCCCAGCGAGTTATTGTCGGCTGTAATGGCAATCTGGGTATTTGCCGCCTGAGTCATTAGTCCTACCCGCTTTATGGAGTGGGTATGCCGCTTGAGCGCATCTGACTGGTAACTTCCCACGTTTCGTTGCGTGGCACCGCCGGGCTTGAGCGCGTAGCGTGAGCCGTAATCTACGTCGCGGTCGGCGCTCGGAGTCGAGTCAACTCCCCGCAAGAAGTAGCCGCGCAAGTCAGGCACGTTAAAGGTCGTTGATCCGTCGCCGTTGCCCCAACTCGTGCCGATGGCAGCAAAGAGGCGGGCGTAATGGTTCCGATCCAGTGAAGCGCCGTCGCATGGAAGCCAGCCGGCAGGTGGTTTACTTCCGCCAAACGCCACGATCGTTCCCGGCGGCACTCCGTTCCCTGCCTCAAATGCATAGGCCGTCGTGAGCACTTGTTGGCGCGGCAAGATCGGCGCACGATTGCCTGCTGTGATTTCGACGAAACGGTTCGAGGCACTAAACCCTTCTGCAATCGGGCGGTTGAGTGTATCGACCGGTCCGAGCATGGCACTGAAGTATCCCTGCACGACTGGAATTCGGACAGAATGACCCGCGCCAGTACCGCCGTCAAAGATCTGCGGGCCCCAGACCAAATTCCCGTTGGTCGCTGCGTCGTAGAACGAGACCCGAATCTCGTAGTCCGCCGTAGGAAACGGCGAACCGTCGGGATTGGCCAGCCGCCCCTGATAGTTGATTAAAGGAGGGACGGACTGCCCTTGAACAACCATAACCACCAAGAGCGCCGAAAGAATTGTCGTGATCGATTTCATCGTTTTTCTGGATATCTTCCGGGTCCCGTCTCATTCCGTCGAACCCGACTCACCGACCAATGGCGATGTAGGTCGCCCGCACCTGTTGCACCACGGGCCCCCACTCGTTCCATCCCAACGTCACGCCAAAGCGGTCGGAGTTTCGAACGGCAATGGTTGTCGCATGGGTCTGCTGCGCCGATTCGAACCCGGGAACAACCACAAACACCTCATTGGGAAAGGCAGTTGGGAATGTGAATGTCGTCGTTGAGCTCTCGACAATATCCTTAAATGCCACCTCTCGTCCCCATTGCACGATCAAATCTCCAATCTGGATGTGCCCGTTGGGCCCGAGCGATTGCTGGGCCATCCCGCCGATCTTCAGCAACCCCGCGACATCCAACCGGCTGCCTGGATTTGGCGTGCTGGTGCCCACTCCCACTCGTCCTTGGCCATCGACCACCACCGCGTTCAGACCGCCGCCGCTCACGGTCAATTTACTCAACGCTTTCACATGCCGGTCCTCAATCGCCCCGTTCGCGATCGTTTCCGACCCTACCGCGCCGGCCGAAATCTGATTCGAAACAATAGGCGATTCTAGGCGGGCTGCGCTCTGCGCGCGCATTGCGCGAATTGAAAAAGGCACGCTGAGAATTCGTTGCCGCGGCAGTATGGGCGGGCGGTTGCTCACCACTATCTCGACAAAACAGTCAGGACCGCTCAACGCGTCCACCAGTGTGTTGGTCGCGACATCCTCCGGCCCAATCGCAAGGTTGAAATAGCCCTGCAACACCGAAGGGCGTGGCCGGTGCCCCGTCCCCGGACCTCCGTCGAAGATCTGCGGGCCCCACAGGCGGTTCCCATTGGTCGCGGCATCAAACAGCGATACTCGCAACTCGTAGTCCCCTGTCGGAAACGGCGTGCCGTCCGAATTTGCCAGCCGACCCTGGTAATTTATTAGCGGCGGCACAGATTGGGCCCAAGTCCCGACGGTCGAAAACAACACCAACCCCAAAAGGATACTTCTCATAGTTCGTAAGCAATTAATCTGACATTCCGCAAGATCGCATTCCCGTCGAGGGCACGCACCAGCAGCCGATAAATCAGAGCGCCAGCCGGCGCAATATCAACGGTTTGAATTACGCCTGCCGGAAGGAGGTGTCCGTATCCAGCTCCATCTCGAGAAGTGAGCGAATCAAACACTGCAATCGGCACTTCATTCCGTGTCAACTGAAACACGGCTTCAAGGCGGGGATTACCAATAGAACTGCTTCCAACGGCGCTAGGATTCGTCGAGCCGTCCGGAATCAGCCCGATAAACACAGGCCTCCCCGTGGTCTCGATGGTGACTGAGAGATTCGAAACTCCGACAAAACTCGGGCCGACTCCGACCGAGAACTGCCCGGACGAACGGCTCCATCCGATGCCACCCGCAGGTGCGTTGCTCGAAATCACGCGCGAGGCGAGTTTCGACTGCGTGACACTCTGATCACCAAGCGCCTCTGTTCCAACGGAGTCACGTGGCAACGGCGTCTTCATCACTTCAGGTATCAAAACCGTCCGCACATAGGCCGGATCGAGCGAATCAGACCATCCCGAGCGAAACGAGTATGGCGTCGACAGAATCTGTTGCCGGGGAAGCATGGGTGGGCGATGGCCGACGCTGACCTCAACAAACCGCTTCGGCCCCGCAAAAGCGTCCGGGATCGGGACGCCGTTCGTATCGGCGGGGCCTAACATAAGATTGAAGTATCCTTGAACCACTGGAATTTTCGGCCCGTGCCCCAGTGCGGCGGCGCCATCAAAAATTTGCGGCCCCCAAATCAAGTTTCCATTGGTCGGCGCGTCGTAGAGAGAGAGGCGCAACTCGTAATCCGCCGTGGGGAACGGACTACCGTCCGCGTTGGCCAACCGCCCCTGATAGTTTATGAGCTGCGGCACGGATTGACACCAAGCCCCCTGAATCGAAATGCACAACAACACAAATGGAATCATTTTCATAATTCTACTCTCCGCAGTTTGCTTTTGAGCCGAACGTCTGACTCAACCCTTGATTGCCGTCCGCCGCCCAACCGGCCAACTGAATCGTTGCGCCCAAGCGCCTCAATACTTGATGATGTAATGGACGTAGGCATTGGCCGGCCGGGTTTCGGAGGCAGTGCGGCCCGAGGCACCTTGAGTCTGAGTGACTCTTCGCAGGCTTACGTTGCCGCCTGCATTCTCACTAACGTTGGGCGGAGTTCCGTTGGGGCCGTCCCCGACGAAATAAGAGTGGGTGTGATTCTGAGAACCGTCCAACTGCAAGCTGCCTACCTCTGCATTACTGGCATTGCCCCCAGGCATCATCGGTATCCGACCCAACCGGTCCGCATCGATCACCCCCCCGTCCCGATCGCGATGTTGCGGACCGATACTCGCCCCGCGAAGAAAGAGGCCCCGTAAATCCGGAACGTTAAAGCCCGTGCCAAGCGGCAATCCCGTGCCGCCGAGAATATCTTTGGTTCCGTCACCCCAGTAGGTCCCAATCGCGGCATACAGATCCGGGAAATCCTTGGTAGCCAATACCGCGCCGTCGCAGAGAAGCCACCCGGACGGGATCTTTGCCGCCGGACCGCCAAAGGCAACAATGGTACCCGGCGGAGAGCCGTTGGCCGACTGCAACGCGAACGGGGTCGGTAGAATCTGTTGTCTTGGTTGGATCGGGGATCGACTGCCAACGACGACCTCAACAAAACGGTTCGAATGGCCAAACGCTCGAAGAATTGAGCGGCCCTGGGTGTCAACCGGCCCGAGCATGAGGTTGAAAAAGCCTTGGACCACAGGCACGCGCGGACCGTGGCCCAGTCCCAGCGCGCCATCAAAAACTTGTGGACCCCACACGAGGGTCCCGCCGGTTGCGGCATCATAAAGGGATACCCGCAAATCATAGTCCGCTGTCGGAAATGAGCCGCCGTCCGGGCTGGCCAGCCGACCTTGGTAGTTGATCAGCGGCGGCACGGATTGGCACCAAGCCCTCTCAAAAGAGAAAAGCAACAACGCAAATAGAACAATTCTCATAGACCTGCACTCCCCAGTTTGACTTTGTTCGCAACATCCGAATCAATCCTTGTGCATCGCGCGATTCAACCGATCGCTCTCTCGCCATTCCCTGCGGAACGAGTCCATCTCGGCCTGCAATCGGCGAAGCGCCTGCTTCAAGGTATCAATCTCCTTCTCCTGATCTTTGACCACCGCATGCAGGCCCTGAATCGCGGCGAACGAAACGCCGTCAGCGTCGACCGTGGCGATTTCCCTATCATTGCGGCCGACGCCGAACGCGGAGGAAAAGTCCTGCGCAACCGGGCCAATGTGACGGATGGATTGCGGGTCGTTGGTATATGACCACGTCCGGACGGGCAATGCGGCCAACTTTTCCAGAAACTCTGCCGGCCGGATCCCTCGAAAATCCCTTTTCATGTTCCGATCGCTTGCACTTTGGAAGAGTCCATGAACGTGTAGGTCGCCAACCGAATCCAGCCGCATCAGACTTGTGCCGCCATCCCCGGGATCGTCCCGCACCCATCGATGCGTGCCGCCCTTATACCAGGCGAACTGTGTTCCTGATCGAAAATATGTTGTGTCCGGCTGAAGTCCGAGACCGTAGTTCGCATCGGGTCCGTAGAGGTAAATGGCCATGTCGTTGTTGAAACTAAAACTCAGGCTATTCGACATCCGCACCCTTCCGTTTGGTGCCGGGGCCAACGCGCCCGCGACCAATGAAAATGGCGTCGCCAGGATCTGCTGACGCGGCAAAACACGTCCGTTGACCGTCACCTCGACGAATCGGCTTCCCACTGCAAACGCCTCAAGAATCGGGCGCCCCTGCGTATCCACGGGGCCAAGCACCACATTGAAGTATCCTTGCACGACCGGCAGACGCGGGCCATGGCCCTGGCTCGACACGCCATCGAAGACTTGCGGTCCCCAAACCAAATTTCCGTTGGTCTGCCCATCATAGAGTGCAAATCGCATGTCATACTCCGAGGTCGGGAACGGCACGCCATCGGAGTTTGCGAGTCGCCCCTGGTAATTGATCAAGGGCGGGAGGGTCTGCGCGGCAGCCGACACCACTGCTAACAGGAGCATTACGGTGCTCATCCGGAATTTCATACGGCGCATAATGACGATAGAATGCTGCACCACCGAGGAAGCGATTTTGGACGATTTATTAAGCATCGCAGCAGGTCAATTCCGTAAAAGCGTCCCGTTAATTCGCACTCGATCCTTCAATACTTGATGATGAAATCGACAGCCGCATTCTTGGGTCGGGTTTCCGCCCCACCGGTGGCATTTACGCTGTTGGCGATTCCAGTCCCCCCGGGTTGTCCCCCCCCGCTCCAGGGCCCCGCACCGTCGTTCACAACGTTGACGTAGCGACGGGCCGTGGTGTGACCATGGCTCTTGAGTTCGTCGCCCTGCACAGTCCCCACGAGATTGCCACTGACACCACCTCTACGATTCACGCCACGTGAGTCGGCATCCGGGTCCGTGCCGGATCCGGCACTACGCCCGCGCAGAAAATACCCGCGAAAGTCGGGCAAGTTAAAATCATGATCGACAACAGACTCGCCATTAACTCCCGTCGATCCATCTCCCCACCGGATGCCGATCGCACTCCATAGGTTTGGGTAATCCGACCTCCGGAGCGCACGTCCGTCGCACAGCAACCAGCCGGGAGGCGGCGCCAGTTCCGCGTTGCCGGCGTAGGCTTCCACCGTCCCAGGGGGCACGCCGTTGCCAGCAATGCTCGCGAACGGCGTCGTGACGATCTGCTGCCGAGGGAGGATCGGCGCGCGATCGCCCACCACGACTTGCACAAAGCAGTTGGTTGTGGCGAACGCTCCAAGTATCGGTCGTCCTCGAATGTCGACCGGTCCCAACATAACGCTGAAATTTCCCTGAATGACTGGCAGACGCGGGCCATGTCCAACCGTAGTCCTATCGTCGTCGAAATGTTGGGGGCCCCAGACTTCTCTTCCGCCCGTTGCCGCGTCGTGAATGGTCACCGTCAGCTTGTAATCGGCCGTTGGGAGGGGAGAGCCATCCGCATTCGCCAGTCGACCTTGGTAGTTGATCAAGGACGGAACGGATTGAGACCATGCCGCGATCGGCAGGAGAGTAGAACAACCCAGGAGCAGGCTTAGGTATCGCATAAGCGTTGACTAGTACTTGATGATGTAGTTCACGTAGGCGTTCTTCGGGCGGACTTCGCTGGAGGTTCCTGCGTTGTTGATGACGTTGCCGCCATAGTCCCCGCTGAACGCATCCGTTCCCTCGTCGTCCGCAAAAATTGCGACAGGGTTCCGCGCCACTCCCCCCTTCACCATGCGACGAATCGTATGCCGGTGAACCATTAACGCGTCATCCTGGAAACTCCCGACCCGATTTCCAAGCCCCGAACCTGGATGAATCCGAACTCGATTGGTTTCCCCCCGATCGGGATCACGCTGGGCGGACCCCATCAACGGACTGTCATCCACCCCGCGCAAAAAGAGTCCGCGCAGGTCCGGCGCGCGAAAGTCGGTGGTCGGATCTCCGTCATCGCTGGCATCGCCCCACGCCGTTCGAATGGCATCAAAGAGGAGCGGATAGGCGACGCTCTTGAGCGGGCGGCCGTCGCACAACATCCATCCCGCGGGAACATTCGTTCCGCCAAATGCGATGATGGAACCCGGTGGCGAACCGTTAGCCGCTTGCAGGGCAAAGGGCGCTGCCAAGATCTGCTGTCGCGGCTGGATCGGGGGGCGATTGCTCACGCTCACTTGGACGAAACGCTGTGAGCCATTGAAGGCATCCAAAATCGACCGGCCGCCCGCATCCACGGGCCCAATCATCACATTAAAGTAACCCTGCACCACGGGCACGCGCGGGCCGTGGCCTGCGCCAATCGCTCCATCAAACACCTGCGGGCCCCAGATTAGGTTTCCATTGGTCGGCGCGTCGTAGAGCGCCAGGCGGAGTTCATGGTCGGCGGTAACAAGCCGGGATCCGTCGGGTTTGGCGAGACGTCCTTGGAAGTTGATCAGTGGCGGCAGATCGCTGGCGGGCAACCATGTCGCAACGCCCAGAAAACAGGAGACGCTAAACTGCAGATAGCGAGATTTCATGACGCTCGATTTCCAGAAAGTAATTCGAGTTTGATCTCGATCCCGCGGCGCGGCCGATCGCCTCGATTCTCGCAGCCGCGCCGAGGGAACGGGCCTCAACGCGGGAGAGAACATCGTTGGAACTGATCAAAGTTTAATGATGTAATTTATAACCAAACTCGGCTGCATAACATTGTGCGGCAGATCATTCCCCTTCGGCTGAATGTTTGCGAAGCCCGGTTGTATCCTCAAAATATCCGCAGCGTTGATCGTAAAATCGCTAGGGGCGGTCGGCGTGCTGATCGCCAAGCTCCCGCTGCTTCCTGTCAGGCCGCTCCGCAGCATTGCATGGACATGGCCCGCATCGGGGTGAGTATGACTTGGCATCTCACCTTCCGTCAGTTTGTGCGCTTCCTCGCCGAGCCTTTCTCCGATCAGGCGATTGGAGAGCGGGCGCCCACCCGCATCGGTGCCTTCACCTTTCCCGGCTCCGACGGCCGTGCGCCCTCGGAGGTCCGGTAAATTGAAACTGGTGACATTTCCGTTCCCGACCCCGAACGTCTTGCCAAGTGCCGCAAGCAGTCCCAGAAAAGCGGAGTTGGTGGCCGCATCCAAAGCAGTGCCATCGCACAGCGCCCAGCCGGCGGGCACGCTTGTTCCGCCAAAAGCGACAATGGTTCCCGGTGGCGAACCGTTGGCTGCCTGAACCGCGAAAGGTGCGGCAACAATCTGCTGACGCGGTTTGATGGGTGGACGATTGCCTACAGTTACCTGCACGAATCGATTGGACCCACTGAATGCCGAAAGGACGGATCGGCCAACCGCATCCACCGGCCCGAGCAAGACGTTGAAGTATCCTTGCATCACCGGCACGCGCGGCCCGTGCCCCACGGCGTTCGCGCCATCGAAAACCTGGGGGCCCCACACCAGCGTGCCGCCCGTGACAGCATCGGCATCGTGAATGGTCACCCTCAGTTCGTAGTCTGCGGTCGGCAATGGGGTCCCATCTGGATTCGCCAAGCGCCCCTGGTAGTTGATAAGGGGCGGCACCGATTGGGCCATCGCGACCGCGCTCACCGCCACGGCCATGAATACGGAGATGAATTTCATAAACGTTTTAGCGGGTCGTTCAACCGTCGCTGTTTTCCAACTTCCTCGCGACGGGTTTGGGTCAGGCCCTTTATTCCCGGCGCACCCGGAAGAACCGTTGACCAATCGCGCCCGAATTGGCGTTGGTATAACGCCACGTTCCGGGCGTGCTGGCCGTGTAGTTGGTGACGGAGCTCCACTGGATCGGCGGGAGCAAATCGCCCGTGGCTTCAACAATATGACGCATTCCAGGCGCGGCATTGCTGATCGCGAACGAGATGCCGCGGCTGGCTTCCCGACGCACCGCACCGATGGCTGAAAAGACAACGAATGGACTGGAACTGACGGACCCCACGCCGAGCACCGCGTTCGTCACGGTGATCGGCCCCGTCACGGCTTCGGGGGGGACGAATGCATCGAACTCCTCTACTCCGGCGATCGAACGCGGCACCGTCGACCCGGCCTCGAATGCGCCAAAAAACACACCCGTCACCAGGGGACTGTCACCCTCGAGGAAATTGAGCCCGCGCACCGTCACCCAAGTGCCCGGGGGGCCACTTTTCGGTGAGAAATCAACGATCTGCGGACTACGGCTGGCACTGACGCGATATCGCCCCAACTGCCCGCTCAGGCGACTGGTCACCCGAATGAGGTACACTCGCGCGCCGACCTCCGGCACACCGCCGACGGTAAACGTAGAGTTTCTTGCGCCCAAGAAATCGTGAGACGCCTGAACCTCTTCATGGGCAACGGAGCGTATCTCCATGAAAGGAACAAAATCGGCATCTTCGACGCGGAACGTGATTTGTTCTCCGGCGCGAACGCCTTGCAACAGATAGTCGTCATAGGTCCAACGACCGGATCCCACGCCACCGGCGCGGTTCGTTTGCACTCGGTCGGACTGGGTCAGGTTGCCGGCCCAGACTTGTCCCGGGCGCAGGACTGGGTAGAGCGCCAGTTCATACTGGGCTGTCTGTCGGGCCGACACTCCGCCGACTCGGAGCGTATCCTCCAGCGACGCCGGCCAAGTGAAGGTCAACAAGACCTCGGCCTCGTTTCCGAGCACCGTTTGTCCATTTTTAATCACCGCGCCGCTTCGGCCATCGGTTAGTCGGAGCGACAGGCCGGGTTGATTGGTGGATCGCAGGTAGGCGGCATATTCCGCGTCCCGCTGTTCCGCGAGAACCGTGTAGTGATTGCGATAGACTCCCGCACTATCTATGGCGCTGTACGCGGTCAGTCGTTCATCGCGAAAACGCGATTGATCCGGTAGGGGCGCCGGTGCCAGGTACCAAAACGCCCCGGGCGCAAACGGCTGACCGATCAGGGCTTGCAAGAGCTCAATCTGGCCGTCGGACGGTGTGCCCGGCTTGCCTGACTCCCACACGCCACCACTCACCAGCGTGACCGCGGGGCCCTGGACCAAGCCGGGCACTGCGGGAATCTCAGCCCGCGGATCAAACAGCCAGTTTTGAAAGTCGGGCCTAACCAACAACGTGTCACTTTGAGTGTGCGCGGGAAAGGAAACGGCTAGTTCGATCAGAGCGACGCAAATGGCAGGGATGATAGTCGGCAACTTGCTTGGAATCTTCATAGTCAGCCTCAGAATTTTATGATGTAACTTACCGCCGCGTTGATCGGCCGCGTCTCAGGTGGTCCGAGCTCGGCAGCAATCGGTGGGCCCGATTCACCGGCAACGTAGGTTCCGAACGGACTCTCCTCGGGGGTCTGGGAGATTGACAAGCCCGAAACGCGGACATTCACGGTGTAGCTGGGCACATTGAGATTTCGATTCATGCGCAGATTGCCACCGGAAAGCGACACTTGGGCGTGGAGATTCCCCGCACCATGAAGATGGCCTTGAAAGGCGTGCGGCTGGACTGTGCCCACCGCATTGTCGAATGCTCCACCGGGCTTGGAAGGCAAGCGCGTGCCAGCCTGGGGATCGCGACCACTCACGCCGGTCGACGGGCTATTGTCCCAACCACGCAAAAAGACGCCCCGAAGATCCGGCAGATGGAAGGTGTCTGCTCCATTGCCAGCGCCCCAGGTGTTTTGGATGACAGCGAACAACTGTGGATAGTCCGACCGTCGCACGACGCGACCGTCACAGAGGAGCCAGCCCGACGGCACATTCGTGGTTCCAAATGCCATGATGGAACCCGGCGGCGCTCCGTTGCCGGACTGCAACGCATAGGGAGTCGACAAGATCTGTGGACGCGGCCGGATCGGCGGTCCGCCACCAACGGTGACCTCAACAAAACAAATTGCTCCCGCGAACGCCTGATTCAGCGTTCGGCCGAGCGTGTCGACGGGACCCAGGATCAAATTGAAATAACCTTGCACGACAGGCACCAGCGCGCCGTGGCCTGGCCCGACGCCTCCGTCAAATTCCTGCGGCCCCCAAACGAGTGTTCCCGCGTCCGGCGAGTCGAAGAGGCGGACCGTCAATGCATAGTCCGCCGTCGACACCGGGCGTCCATCAGGGTTACCCAATCGTCCCTGGTAGTTGACGAGCGCAGGCGCCAACTGCGCCGAAACGGGCGCGGTAAAAGCCAGCACCAATGCGGCCAACCAAGGCAGTCGTCGAGCCCGGTTTTTCCAATGGAACGTGAGGCACAGCGCTGGGTTTTGATGATACGACATAATGTTGCGGCGTTGATGAGGGTTGAGATTCAATTGCGGCGCACTCTAAAGAACTGTTGTTGATCCCGCGCAGAATTGGTGGAGCGCCAACTCGTTGCTCCACTGAGCGTGTTGGTCATGACGCTCTCCCAGCGGATGGGAGGCTCAAGGCTGAGAGTTGACTCGACAACCAGCTGGACTGACCCGCCCACATTTGTCGTGACGAAGGAGATTTGTCCGCCCAATTCCCGTCGCGCGCCATTCACCGGAGCAAGCACGACAAAGTCGTTGCTGCTAACTCCCACCCGTGATCCGGCGGCGACCCGGATGGGCCCGCTCGTTGCTTCGGCCGGAACCTGCGCAGCGAACTCGTGCCATCCCGACTGGCCCGTCGGCACCGTTATAGCCGCCGGCCAAACTCCAAAGGCGACTTCGCTAATCGACGGATTCGCTCCGTCCAAAAAGTTCGTCCCGCGGACGGTCACCCAGGTTCCAGGCAATCCGCTGCTCGGACTAAAGCTCCACACCACCGGATCGGTTCCCCCGCGACCCACATACAGTTCGTACGCGCCAAGCGTTCCGCTGGCGCCGCTCGTCACTCGAATCACATAATCCCGAGTTTGCAGTCCGGTCCCCTGTGCCCGAAACACCAGCCGGGAATTCTCGCGATAGGCTTGAACTGAATCATCCGCCAACAACCGCACTTCCAAAAAGGGCGAAAACTCGGCGTGGTGTACCGAAACCTCGACCTGCTCCTCAGACTGCACTCCCAGCAGAAGGTAGTCGTCATAATGCCACCGCCCGGAGCCCACGGCGGCCGTTCGATTGGAACTGGCAGGATCCATTGAGGTAAGCGCAGCTGCGATCCGTTGCCCGGGACGCACCACGCGATAAAGCGCAGCCTGGTAGTCGCCCACCCGTCCCGGAACAGGATCCGCCAATTCCACGGCATAACTGTTTGCGAGCTCATTGGTGAAGAGCACTAAGGCCAGGCCATCGGCAAATTCTCGGAGGTTGCCGGATGAGACGACTGTCCCAGCGTCCGCCGCGAGAACTGTCGCCCGCGGCGCCCAATTCCCGGATATGCGCTGGACGAAAACGGCTCGCTCGGCGCTGGCCGATTCATCGTCGCGCAACCCAACGACCAGCTCCACGCGTTGCGCGGGTCCTAATTCGGTTGGCAGCGGCGGCGGAAAGCGACCGGCGATTCGATATCCCAACGGAAGAAGCGATCTCACTTCCAACGCATACTTGCCCACCGCGCCCGGGGTGCGGCTGGCCGCGCGAATCACGATCGAGCGTCCGAGATCCAAACGAGGCTGTATGCGGGCGGGGCTCGAACTCGGACCGTCGCTCCATAGCACCTCTTCGCTCCGGAGATCCAGCGCCTCCAGCGAAGGGACGAATTCAGAGCTGCTCAGGCGGACATCCAGCCAATAGCCCGGCCCAACGTTTTCGACCAGATACTCATTGGCCCACCCGTCCTCCCCGCCCGATGAGCCAGCGAGATGGGGCAATCGGCGGCTCGAGCTGGACAATTCTCCCGTGGCTACCAAGCCCGAACGGATCAGAGGATAAAGGCCGATCTCATACGGCGCAGCGACGCCGTCTGGGCGACGACGCATCTGCACTTCGAATTGGCCCGGTCCGAGATTGGTCAGGAGAAGGAGATACTGACCAGGTTCATCGGAGGCGAGCGCGTTGCTCGAAGGCAACAACCTCGCCGTCGACAAATCGACCAAGCTCAGGGCCGGATCAAAGCTTCCCGCAGTCGCAACGTAGGCGGCAAATCGTTGCCCGGGGGATTCCTCCAGCATCATCGGCCGCCAGGCGTCGACTACTCTCAATGGCGGTACTTGTTTTCGAAAACGGATGGGCTGGGCCCGCGCGAAGATGCTCACGCGATTGGCAGACGCTTGCCCGACGAACAACCGATCCGACGAATAATCATAGTCGTAGGTCGCGTGATACAATCCCCCCTGCGTCGAGCCCACGATGCTATTCTGGTCGTTGATTGCGCCTTGGCGCGCGTTCCATCCGTCGCCCAAAGTGAACGCACCCACCTCCTGATTGATTCCATGAGTCCAGCTGCCGCTGTGGATCACATATCGGCTGTCCCGCAACGCTGTCACTGCGTAATCCGAGAATCCCTCATCATCCCAGAAGCTGCCCAGGCGATCAGCGAATGCTTCGCCCACGAGGGAATTGGCGGTTGAGACCAGCCCCGTTAGGCCACTTTCTCCTGGGCACCACGTGATCGCGCCGGCATCCTCTGCACCCCCGTTCTTCCATTGTCGGCTGCCCACGACGTAATCGCCGCTGGCGAGTACCGTGACGTCTCCCACCGAATCGCCGGCTGATCCACCGATTAATGAATTGGCGGCTGAGATCAATCCAGTTCTGCCCGACGTTCCATTCGCCCAAGTAACCGCACCCGCTTCGAGGATGGAACCGTTGTTCCAGAAGGGGCTGCTGACTACATAGTGGCCGGTCGGGAGGATGGCGATACCGTTGCCTCCAACCCGATCCGATGGCTGGCGTCCGATCAATGAATTGAGCGCATTGATCGGTCCAACCGTTCCACCCAAACCGTTGCACCACGTCGCTGCACCGACGTCTGCAACTGGGCCGTTGTCCCAATCCGGGCTGGCCACCACATAATGGCCGTTCTTGAGCGGCCAAACCGCGCCGACTCGGTCCCCGGGCGTGCTGCCAACCAAGGAGTTTTCCGAAGAGACCACGCCACGAATTCCCGTCAGGCCGTTAGCCCAGGTCACGGCCCCGCGGCCAGCATCCCACGCCCAACTCCGGATCACGTAGTTCCCGTTGGCCAAACTGGTGACGGCATAACTCCCTTCACCCCCGACGCGATCACCGGTCCGCGTTCCAATCAAGGAATTGCCGGGAGATATCGGGCCAATCATCCCTCCGGTTCCGCTGACCCAGGTGACCGCACCCACGTTGGTCACGATTCCGTTATCCCAGCTCGGGCTCGCCACCACAAAATTGCCGTTGGCCAAAGCTGTTACCTCCTCACCGACATTGTCGCCTGTCTTAGTTCCATAGAGGGAGTTGTTAATTGAGACCGGGCCGGTCGTCGGAACATCACCCCGGCAAAAAGTCACCGCTCCCGCATCGCGTGCATTGCTATTGTCCCAGCCGGAACTGCTCACGACGTAGTGCCCGTTACTCAACGGCACAACGCCATCGAAGTAGTCGGACCCGACCAGGTCCAACGCACTCGTGCCGACGAGTGAGTTCGCCGCGGAAACGATTCCGATTAGCGGTTGGGCGGCATTGGCCCAAGTGATGGCACCCCGGCGTCCACTCCAATACGGCGAGCTGACGACATAGCTCCCATTCGTCAGGATGGTAATTCTCCCAGAACCCACCGAATCTCCGGCCACGGCGCCAATGAGGGAATTTGCTCCGGACACCACCCCTGCGATTCCGGAGGTACCCGGCCCCCAAGTGACCGCCCCAACATCAACCAATGCTCCGTTGTCCCAATACCAGCTCGCCACCACGTAGTTCCCGTTGGGCAATGCGACGATACCGTTGTTGCCCACCTGATCGCCGGTCTTGCCGCCGATCAGCGAATTTGCCGCCGAGACAAAGCCCCGCACACCGGACGTTCCATCGCCCCAAGTTGCGGCGCCGACATCCCTCCGGGTCCCATCGTCCCATCCCGAGGCGCTGCTCACATAGTTGCCATTGGCCAAAACCGTCACAATGATTCCAACTCGATCAAACGGAGTGCCCCCCAACAGAGAATTGTTCTCCGAAACGATCCCGTTGACCCCCTGGGTTCCGCTGCACCAAGTGAGCGCGCCCCGATCGCCATTCCATTTCCAACTTTTTACGACGAAGCTGCCATTCGGTAAAACTTGCACGCCTCCAAGACCCACGAGATCTCCGGCGTGACTTCCGGTCAATACGCTAATTGCCTCCAACGTGACACCATCGTAAAGGTAGACCGCTCCGACGTCCGCCATTGGCCCGGGCGCGTCGTAATTTGGATCCGTTACGATAAAGTTTCCGTTCGAGAGCACCGTAACTGCTCGTCCAAAACTTCCGCTGCCCTCGCGGCCGTTCAAATGCACCTGCGCGCCAACGGCAGAAAATGCCCACGCCCACGCCACCAAGCTGAAGATTGTGATCAACCGCATATAAATCTCCCGAGCCCGTCCGAATTCAACTCTGCGTGACATATGGATCTGAGTAGGATCGCCTCTCGCCATTCACCGCACGTTGACTCGATAGTAACGCTCCGGTCGAACCCCTCCGACGCTATTAGTAAAACGCCAGACACCGGGGGAATTGAGCGCGTTCGTCTGGACGGCAGTCCAAGCAATCGGCGAATTCAGCGCTTCCGTCGCTTCGATGACGTAGTCAACCCCGGCGATTGCATTGCTTACGGCAAACGACATTCGTCCACCGGTTTCGCGCCGCACGTTGCCGATCGGCGCCAGCACGGTGAAGACGTCCGTGCTGGTAGCTACAACTTGGTCCTGCCGTAAAACCGAGATTGGCCCGGTGCGTGCATCCACGGGCACGATGGCCAAAAACTCATGCCAACCGTCCCCGACGACCGGCTCCAACGAAGCGGCGTTCGTCCCTCCAAACAGCACACCGGTCATGTTGGGATTTGGTCCATCAAGAAAATTCGTTCCACGCACGGTCACCCAGGTCCCGGGTGACCCGCTGGTGGGTGCAAAGCTCCAGATCTCTGGATTCAGTGCAGCTCGCTCCACGCTCATGGAGTACGGTCCCAACGCATCACTTGCTTTGCTCGTTACCCGAATCAGGTAATCGCGAACTCCCTCAGCGGTCCCTTGAATGGTCCAGACGTGCGTCGCGCCCTCCTGCCACCAGTGCTGCACTGTCTCATCACTCAACAATCGGACTTCGACAAACGGTTCGAAGCCGGAGGCATTCACCGTGACCGAAACTCGGTCGCCCCGACTCAGTCCTTGCAGCAGGTAATCGTCGTAATACCAAAGGCCGTTTCCCACCGCTGCCGTTCGATTGGTTGACGACCGATCCGACAGGGCTAGTTCTCCGGCCACCGCTTGGCGAGGCCGGATCACCGGATAAACGCCCAGTTCGTAGGGACCGGCGCCCGTGGACTCAACGGTGGAGACTAGCAGCGTTGGGCGTTCGGGCCTCCGGTTGGTGACCAGCAATAGCACGGCACTGCCCGAATTTGACGCCCGTGCCGTCGAGATCTGATTCACGGACTCCGAGCGGATTAAACTCAACTCGGGAATGAAACCCGAATCCGTGCTTCGCAAATAACACCCCAGTTCCCCCTCCGACACCGTCGCATTCGCCGAGAGCAAATATTGATCAAAGGGAACAATTTCGTTGGTTCGCACCGGATGATAGAAGTCCCGTTGCACCAATTTCGCCGCAATGCGCTGGCCCAAGTCCACCTCCGAAGAGTATTTCACCGTCCAATGCCGGGTCACGCCGTTCGAGTCCACGCCCGAAAACAGGCCATAAACGGCGCCGCCGCCTCCGAGCAACATGGATGTGCGTACACCATCCGCAGATAGAGCAAACGCGAACTGGTTGGTCCACTCAGGTCGCCCGTCCGGTGCGTAGGCGATGTTTACATAATTGCTGAACTTGCCGCCGGCCCGAACCGCACCGGAAGTGTAAACCATGGCGCAGCGATCGACGGCAAGTCCTTGTACTTGGTCGACGGAAGATCCTGGACGTTCATAAATCTGCGACCAGAAAGTCGCGCCATTTGTTCCTGCGTAAAGCTGTGTCTTAAGATCTGTGCCGGGAGAACTACTCTTTGCCCCGCCGGCGACGACGACATTTCCACGCTCATCAAGGCCTATTGCCCCAATTTGAGCGCCCCAAAAGCGAACACGCGGATCGTTGGTGCCAGTGGTTCCGAACCCGCTTCTCCACAGTAGTTCCCCATCGGCACTCGAGCATTTCGAAACCAGATATCTGATAGGAAGCGGTGAAACGTATTCCGACGGTCCAGCTACGATGATGTCTTCCGACGGATCGATTTCTAAAAATGGCCCTCCACCTCCGATGACTGCATCTAATAGTTGACTTTCGTTTCCGTAGCGTCGGTCCCAAACGAGCACACCGTCGGCACCCCGAAATTTGGCGACGAATAAACTACCGAAATGATCATGGTCATACGAGTACCCCGTCACGGCAACATCTCCATCCCGATCGGCGCGAACTGAGCGGACATCGGTAAAATCTGGAAGGCGAGATTTGCCGACATAACTCCGCCTCCACAATACCTGCCCGTCCGCAGCCCCATATTTGATTACCGTTCCGACCTGACGAGAGGTTAACTGAGAGTAACCGGCCGCCAGGACGTTGCCCTGCAGATCGATCGCCACCGAATTCACCCAGTCGTTGGTGCTGTCGTCATTCCAAAATTCCTGGTCCCAGACCAGGTGCCCGGTGTTTGCCGAGTGTTTGGCCACTCGGATGCTGCCAGAGTAGGACTTGGCAACGGCCAAGAATCCGGCCGGATCAATCGACATCGACAATGCTTCATAGCGATGCACACCAAAACGATTGAACTCGCTCTGAGTCCACCGTGCTTGTCCATTCGCGCCCGAGAATTTGGCCAATTGGCCGTGCGCTAGCGTGTAAATGTCCCCATACCGATCGACTCCCGCGGCCGTCAACAGGAACTGCTCGACGGCTCCGGTTGTTGACGTTCCTTTCCACTGCTGACGCCATTGCTCCACACCGCCGGCGGCACGCGTTTGAGGGCTGCTGAAGAATATTGTCATCAGCATCAGCGCCACACTGACCGCGCGGATCCGACTCGCTGTATTCCACGGATCGCAATCAAATCTTCCCGGAAAATCGCGGATTAGCCTCAATGCCTGTCGGAAATTACCCATGAGCATCGGACACGCCGCAAGAGCAGGAGAGGGAGAACGGTCGGGTATGGCTTTCGCCTCGGAATATCCGAAAAGCATTAGGGCCAGGTCATTTCCAAGAACGCAATTTCCAGCCGATGGAGGCTGGCGAAAGAAGTGAGAATGTCGGAGATGCACGTGTTGGCGTCGGGTTTGACTTTTATTCCCGCCGGGCCCGGAAGTATTGCTGGGGCGCCGACGTGGCATTGGTGTAACGCCACACCGCTCGATCGGGGACCTGGTTGGTAGCAATCGCCTGCCAGCGGATCGGTGGATCCAACGTTCTGGTCGCTTCGACAACAAACTGGGCCGGCCCGTCGGAGTTGGTTAGGACAAACGAAAAACGACTATCTAGGGGTTCCCATCGCACCCCGCCGACCGGTGCCAGCACCGTGAAGACGTTTGTGCTGGCAGCCAGAATATTTTCAAGCCGGTGCAGGCGAATCGGGCCGGTGCGCGCGTCGGACGGCACGATCAGTTCGAACTCCTGTTCCCCTCCCCGAACCACTGGCGCAAACGACGGAGCCACAACTTCACCAATGCTCACGCCATCGAACAATGGCTGCGGTCCGTCGAGAAAGTTTCCTCCTCGCACGGTGACCCGAGTTCCGGGCGTTCCCGCTGGTGGTGCGAAATCGCGGATTACCGGAACCAAGTTCTGTCGTTCCACGGCGAGTAAATATTTGCCCACTGCCTGGCTCTCTCGACTCGTCACGCGAATGAGATAATCTCGAGCACGCCCAGCCACACCTTGCGTGTTTAATTCCAGGCTGGGGCCATCGACGTATTGGAGAACCGACTCGTCCGCAACGAGACGGACCTCTATGAACGGGTTGAGCGTTGAAGACGTCACTCGCGCGTTCACCCGATCTCCCGGCTGCACGCCGCGCAAGAGAAAGTCATCGTAGTACCAAAGCCCGTTGCCAACGGCCCCGGCCCGGTTGGTGCTCGAAGGATCGCTGGGGTCCAACCCTCCATCGCAGCTCCCTCCCGGCCTCACCACCCGATAGAGCGCGAGGTCAATGCGCGCGCCCCTCTGCCACGCCGACTCAGGTACTCGAACCTCACGGGTCACGGCGGTCAAATTTGTAAAAAACAGCCACTCTACACCGTCGCCTGCGGATTCCTGCCGGGCCACGATGGGGCTGCCGTTGGCCGCGTCAACCAAGGCCAAGGGCAAGGACGAATGACCACTGTCCCATCTCGCGTAGACGGCGTGCTCGGAAGGAATATCGCCGTTTCCGAATAACAATTCGTAAGCGGTGGGGAAAGTGAGCAGTCGTTGACTGAGTCGCCCCGCCAGCCGGATGGGATCTGCAATCAGGGTGACGCGGTTCGACGACGCAGCACCAACCAACAGCCGTGCATTGCCGGAATCATAGGCTGTCACAGTGAAATTTGTTCCGTCGCTTAAGGGCACCAAAACGCTATTGGCCGAACTGATATGTCCTGTCGTTCCCCCGCGAGCATGACCGAGCGTCACTGCCCCTGCACCGTGGCTCCCGCTCGAGTTGAAGGCGACGTAGCCTCCGTCCGATAGACCGCTGACTCGCTGCCCGCCGATCCGATCGTTTGCCACCTTGCCGACCAACGAGTTTCCCGCCGAGATGAAACCCGTGAGTCCGTTCGAACCATTGGCCCACGTCACCGCGCCTGCGTCGACCAGTCCGTCATTGTCCCAAGTGGGTGCTCGGACGACATAATTGCCATCGGGCAAGACGGTCACCTCGTTCGTGCCAACCCAATCATTCGCGGACTGTCCAACAAGGGAATTGGCGGCCGAAACCACACCGGTCAGGACTCCGCTGCCGCTGGCCCACGTGACCGCGCCCACATTGATGGTTGCTCCATTGTCCCACAGCGGACTCCGGATGACGTAGTTTCCGTTGGCTAAAGCTTGTGCGTGACCAATCCCGATCTGGTCGTTGGCAACGCTGCCGACTAGAGAGTTGGCCCCGGACACAACCCCGGTGGATCCGATTTCGCCGTTGCACCACGTAAAGGCCCCGGCGTTGACCATGGAGCCATTATCCCAGTTGGGGCTTGTCACGACGTAGTGGCCATTGGCTAGAACGTTGACCCAGCCCACGAAATCGTTCGCGCTCGCGCCCACCAACGAATTGAGCACCGAAACCACGCCGCGAACACCATTTCGCCCGCTGCCCCAGGTCACGGCGCCAACTCCCGGAACGGATCCGTTGCGCCAATTCGGACTCGCCACGACGAAGTTGCCATTGGCCAGCACTTGAATTCCATTCAGACCAATGACGTCACCCTCGCTCCCTCCGACCAACGAGTTCGTCGTAGAGATGAAGCCAGCCCTGCCCGTCTCTCCGTTGCACCACGTCACGGCGCCGCGCGAACCGTTCCAGTAATAGCTGTTGACCACATAGTTGCCGTTAGGCAATACCGTAATGCCGCCAAAACCAAGGCTGTCAAACTCCATACCGACAAGCGAATTCTCGACTGAGACAAAGCCACGTAAACCGGTCTTACCATTAGCCCAAGTCACTGCTCCCGCCTGAATTCCGGTCGCCAAATCGCTCCAGTGCCAGGTGTTCACCACATAATTCCCGTTCGGCAGCGCGACGATTCCCCCGAATCCGACATGGTCGGTGTCTCCGCCATTACCCACCAGCGAATTGATGGAATTGACCACACCCCTGGACCCAATCGCACCGTCGCCCCAAGTCACGGCGCCATCACCGAACCCCCACTCCGTACTCCTCACGACATAATTGCCGTTCGCCAGAGCGGTCACACCGCCGATGCCCACCGAGTCGTTCAGTCCCTCGCCGACCAAAGAATTGGCTGACGAAACCTTTCCTGTTACTCCGCCATTGCCATTGCCCCATGTCACCGCGCCCACCGAATTCGGAGTCAACAGGCTCCCGGTCCAGTTTGGACTGGCCACAACGTAGTTCCCGTTACTCAACGCCGTGACTCCCCCGCTGCCGACCAAGTCAGCCGACGATCCGGCGAACGGATCGTAGGCGAGATTGCCAATGAGCGAGTTGGTCGCCGAGATTCGTCCGCGAACGCCGACGGCACCATCGCCCCACGTCACCGCCCCGCGGGACTCATTCCAACTCGAGCTGATGACATAGTTGCCGTTGGCCAGCAGCGTAACCGTCCCGACCTGGTCAAATCGATACGACCCGACCAATGAGTTCAACTCCGAGATCAACCCCGCTATACCGCCGTCGCCCCGGCCCCATGTCACCGCACCCGCTTCTTGGATGCCCTGATTGTCCCATTGCGGGCTTACCACCAAATAGTGGCCGTCCTTAAGACCTAGAATCTTATTACCGACGAAATCGAAGCTTGTTCCGCCAACCAGGGAGTTTGTCGGCGAGACCACCCCGCTCAGGCCGTTTATCGGATCGATCCACGTCGCAGCTCCCCGGGAACCTTTCCAATAGGGACTACCTACCACGAAGCTGCCGTTGGCAAGAATCACCACTCCCGACCAACCCACCCGGTCGCCAGTGGAGTCGCCGGTCAGTGTGCTGATGAGCTGCAATGACACCCCATCATAGAGATGGACCGCGCCCACGTCGGCAATGGGACCGGGAGCATCGTAGGCCGGATCCGCGACCACAAAGTTCCCGTTCGGAAGGATCGAAACCGACTTTCCGAATTGGCCGCTGCCAATGGGCGGAGCAAGTTCCAGCTGTGCTCCCGAAAGCCCGACCACCACATAAAGAGACACAAGCAGCGCGAGCAACGTCGCAATCGTTGAGGTGAAAGTGCACTGATTCATTTCTTAACATCCTTCGATTCCGCCAACGCTATTGAATTTTTGCGCGAAAGAACCTCTCCAAGTCCGCGCGATTGAGATCATTTGTGTACTTCCAGTAAACTGAGCCGGGAGTCGCGTTCGTGCGCAATTCACGCCATACCACCGGCGGGTTCAAATTGGTCGCGGATTCGACGACAATGGTGCCGGCTGTCAAATTCGTGATCGCAAATGACAACTGATCGCCAGATTCCCTTCGCACTCCGCCAATCGGCGCCAGCACCGTGAAGTCGTTCGTGCTGGTCGCGAGGATATTCTGAAGCCGGTGCAAGCGAAGTGCGCCAGTGCGCGCGTCGGACGGCACGATTAGTTCGAACTCCTGTTCCCCTCCCCGAACAACTGGCGCAAACGACGGAGCCCCAACTCCACCAATGCTCACGCCATCGAACAATGGCTGCGGTCCGTCGAGAAAGTTTCCTCCTCGCACCGTGACGCGAGTTCCGGGCGTTCCCGCGGTCGGAACGAAATCCTTGATCACCGGACTCAACCCTTGTTGATCCACGGCAACCAAGTAAGTGCCCCGCGCCTCGCTCTCTCGCGTCGTGACGCGCACGAGATAATCTCGAGCCCGGCCCGCCGCACCTTGCACCGTCAGTTCCAGGTTCGATCCATCGGTGAATTGGATCACTGACTCGTCAGCAAGGAGGCGGATTTCAATGAACGGAATAAACGCCGCCGACGTTACTCGCACGGTCACACGGTCTCCCGGTTGAACCCCCGCCAGGACGTAATCGTCATGATACCAACGCCCCTGCCCTACTGCAGCCGATCGAGTCGCAGACCACGCATCGCCGAGTTCTACCGCTCCAATCATTGAAAGCCTCGGCCGTAGGACGGGGTAAAGGCCAACTTGATACCGTCCCACCTGATTCGTTTCCACGCTGGTCACGGTCAAATTCAGATTGGTGACCGGTCGATTGGTAAACGAGATCGTGATCGCTTCCTCCCCCGCATCGGCCGTGGTCAGAACCGGACCTGATGAGCCCCCGCGCAAGGCAATTCGCCCCGCCCAGCCACCCAACGCGCGGAAATACACCCGATGCTCGCCATCCAATTCTCCGGCCACGGAAAACCGGTCACCGTAACGTCCGTCCTCCTCGCGCGCATCCACCAAATTCAATCCCGCGTCGAAGCGGTATCCTGCGGCCAGCCGTCCGACGATTCGCGCGGTGCCGATCATGGGATTCCCAGCAGCATCCCGCCAGCGCACGGAGATGGGACCTGGGTCAACGGCGATCAAACGTCCGGCGATCCAATTTGCCGCCCCCAGGGGTTCCACCTCCGGTCCGTCACCGGGCAGTCGTTCCACTGCAGATCCCGGCAACGACGGAATCTCTCTCGCCGTCTCGTAAAACACATTGACGTCGCTTCTACTGGTGGCCGATGCGCCGAAGTAATTGCTGACGGTCACTCGGATGGACGCATCGTAGTCGACGCGACCGAGCTGCCATGTGTTGGTTTGATTCGATCCGACTACCGGCACGTCGTCCACGAACCACTGATAGCGCACGGGTGCGGTGGAATAGGTTGTCACCCGCAAGTCCGCGCTGGCGCCGGCCGCAATCAATTGGTTGGACAATGGTCGGGTGAATCCAGGGGGCGCATCACCTAAAACACGCGATAGTTCGAGTGGACGGTCCAGGTCAATGACGAGCAAACGTCCGTCGGATTGCAATCTGCCCTGCCAGCAACGACTCGGCCCGCTACGACAAAAACTCCCAAATGGATCAACTGTCCCGTCCGAATGCAATCGAACCAAGCCGGCATATTCTGATTCATTGACGTGCTCAAAAGATCCACCGACGAAGTATTTCCCATCCGGCTGCACCTCCACAAAATTCACGCCTGCATCAAGTCCGGACAGGCTCACTTGAAAACTGGAGTCCAGGCTTCCATCGGGATTTAGTCGGGCAAGGTTAGACGGCCCCGTGCCGTTGACCGCCGAAAATCTACCACCGACGAGGATGCGGCCGTCAGGCAGCAATTCGATGGCGTTAATCTGCGGGCTCTGGAAGTTCGTCCCGATGGCCGCATCAAACGTTTGATCGACACGCCCGTCGGGCCAAAGCCGGGCGAGAAGATTGCGACTCAAGTCCCCAACCCGACTGAAGCCGCCTCCAATTAGAATGCGGCCGTCAGACTGTACGACAACACGGCCGACCACGGCGTTGGGGCCGGCCCCAGGAGAGCTCAAAAAATCAGCATCGAGCCGACCATCGGGATGGAAGCGCGCGAGATACGGACGAGGATTCCCGTGGACGGTCGTAAACGTTCCCCCGGCGAGGATTTTCTGATCGCCGGGCTGCACCGCCAAGCCGCTGACGGTCGGCACCGAGCTTCCGGCCACGCCGCTCAGGCCGGACATGAATGTTTCATCGAACCGTCCGTCGCCATGGAACCGAGCAAGCCCTCCCTGATTGCGACCAGCGATCTGTGAAAACCAACCGCCGACCAAAAACTGGCCGCTGGCCAACGGGTACAAGGTTAGGATTCCGCCGTTCATGGTCGGGGGCAGCGCGAAACTTGAATCCTGTTTTCCGTCGGGATGCAAGCGGGCGAGGTTCAGTCGTGCCACGCCACCAATCGAGTCGAAGGCGCCGGCTACGATGACGCGCCCATCGGCCTGCAAGGCCAGGTCAGTGAAGAATGGACGGGGACCGCCCGGCCAATCCAACCAGCGCGTCACCATGCTGAGCGACGTGGGATCGAAATTAAACCGTCCGGCTTTCACCCGGGCGATTCCATCAGACAACGAATCAAACACCCCTGAATTTGGGCGGCCAAATTGAATTGACGCCAGAACATCGCCATTCAATGCCTGGACGGCACTGCCGATCCAGCCGACGCGAAAATCTGCCAGCTCCGAGGAAGATCGGACCAAAAGGCTCCATTGTTCCTCAGCACGAACCCGAGCCAATCCATAAATTGCCGGCCTGAAAAAATTTGCCGGTTCTAGGACGCCCGTGATCAGGATGTCACCGTTCGCGACGACGGATATCGCGGAGACTTGCGAAAAGTAAGGTCCGCTCCACGATTCGTCGACGATCCCATTTGCATCAATGCGTTCCGGCCCACCTCCGCAAAAGGATTCCAGCGGCGCCCAAAGGATTTTTCCATCGGTTTGCACCGCCAACGTTCCCGCCTCGCACGAAACGTGGTCGGCAAAAGACAGATCCGGCAGTCCTTCAGAACTGAACCGATTCAAGTAACGGACCTGACCCGAGCGTCGGGTCCTTGCCGCGACCACGGGCTTTTGCCCGGGGTTTTGCAGTGCCACGGACCGCACCGTTCCTTCGATGCCTGTAACTTCATTTCGTGCCCAGCCGCTATCAATATTTCCATCGCTGCGAAAACGAACAAGGTTGGTGTACACGCCCGCCGTAAAAGTCCCACCAACCAATAGTCGCCGCTGCTCGTCCAGGACCATGCCATTAACGCTGGAGATCCCCTGCAAAGACGCCGAGTAATTCGCGTCAACGGTTCCCTCCGGATGGATTTTGATCACTCCTTGCCGCAAGACGCCGTTGGTTGCCGAAATCAGGCCGCCGACCACCCACCCCCCTTCCGGCCATGGCACGATTTGAGTTACCGTGCCGGCGATTGGCGGGGCGAAGTTTGTGTCCCGGAAGCCATCTTCGTTGAATTTGCTCAGACCCAATGCGCCTCCCACCAAGAAACCTTGGTCAGGCAATGGGACGATCACACTGGCGGGATGTGCAAAACCAGGCCAAAAGGCGCCGTCTTCGCAGCCGACTTGACCTGCGGACCGGTGCGCGGTCAGGCCGCTCAAAACCATCAATCCAATTATCGTTCTTGAGGCATGCATCGCCCAGGTCAGTATCAATACTTGATGATGTAATTCACGTAGGCGTTGGCCGGACGTGTTTCGTTTCCACCCCGTGGCGCGATGCCATCGTCGATCGGAACGGTGCTCGACGCACCCACGGCCCGCAGGATGTGCATGAAGCTACCCGGCCCGGCAGTTGAGTACAGATTGCCAACGGTATGAGTGTGACGCCCAAACTCGTGGTTCTGCACGCTCCCGACTTGGTTTCCAAAATTGCCGCCACTCACCACATTTGTCCGCGCCACGGTGTCGGGATCCATAAGATTGGTGGAGAGTGGACCGAAGCGTGTTCTGTCACCATTGACCCCTCGTAGGAACAAGCCCCGCAAGTCCGGCAGATTGAAGTCGCCCGACTTAATTCCGTTCGTGTATCCACCGCCCCAGGCCCCGCGGATCGCCGCGAACAAACGCGGATAATTCGTTCCGTATTGCGGCGATCCATCGCACAATAACCATCCTTCAGGGACTTCCGTTCCCCCATAGGCCACAATTGTTCCTGGCGGCGATCCGTTCGCGGCTTGGACCGCCTTCGCCGCCTGTACCGCAAAGGGCGTCGCCAAGATTCGTTGGCGCGGTTGAATCGGAGGTCGATTGCTCACGACCAATTGCACATAGCAATTTGAACTTCCGAACGCATCGAGGATCGGCCGTCCCGCCGTGTCGACAGGCCCAAGCATTGCATTGAAATATCCCTGCACGACCGGCAGACGCGGGCCGTGCCCTACACTCGCCGCACCATCAAATACCTGCGGACCCCAAACTAGTCGTCCCTCCACGGCCGCGTCATAGATCGCGAACTCGAGGCGGTAGTCTGCCGTGGGATACGGTGTTCCGTCGGAATTCGCCAGACGGCCCTGATAGTTGATCAGCGGTGGAACGGATTGAGCCGAGATCTGAGTGGCGGCCGCGGTTATGGTGAGCGACATCAACGCGAAGAGCCGACTCAACTGGCGCCGTGCGATTACGCGTTCATGACGAAACGTAAAGATGATCCGACGAACCTTTGCATTCATATCTACCTTCTTATTACCTAGTCACCCGCAGCCGATATGCTCGCAGAGTTCGTAACGACGGTGCGCTGCCGATCACCGTTCCGTCATCCACCCACACCGCCTCCGGCCCTGAGTTGGTGATATCCAACCGAACCTCGGACCACGCGCTTGAAACCTCGCTTTTCCATTGCACACGATACCGGCGGCCAATTTCGTTCGGCCAACTCAAGCGGGCCCAGCCATTGGTCAGCGATCCGATCCCCAAGCTCGGAACGACCGTCGGAACGGTGGTTCCCACGGCCAGCACGCCGTTGACGATGGTGACTGGGACATTGGTCAGGCCATTTTGGAAGGTCGTGCTCAGTCCTTGGACTTGGGCGAGCTTAAGTTCATAGAGCCCCGGCCCGTAACCCGTGGCATCAATCGTGAGAGTGAAAAGCAAACCTTGCCCCGCAACACGTCGCCCCGCCGTCTTCAACGAGACATTGGGATCGAGCAACTGGTTAGTCAGAGCGATCGAATTGAACGTCTCGTAGCCACCCGCGGCTCCTTCCCAAATTGAGGCCGCATAGCTGATCGCTTTGATCACGGGACCCGGCTGACCGCCGACGAGCGGACCGCCATCCCAACCCACCTGCACCGCACCGGCCATGTCGGTCACCAAATCTCCGCCCGTCACTCGAATCGGGATCTGCCACTGGTTCGTTGGCGTCGGAATGACATGTTGGCCCACATCGATGCGCAAGGCGGCCCGAGCGCCCGGACTCATGGCCGTCAACAGGACCGCAACCAAATACAACAGGTGGCGACTCTTCCTCATATCGAATCGTTTATTTGCTTAAGCTCAGGCTCGTCGAGCCTCACCCAAGTCCGGGGCCGGTCGAGCTCGGGATCGAACGACCCAAGATTCAGTCCTGAAAACCGCGGTTTATGCAATGCCTTCGCAGTGGCCGTGACGACCGCCAGCCCGATCGAATCCGTCTGCCCGAACCAGCGGGCAATGTTTGATCCGCTACCCGATCCGCCCGATCGAAGATACGTGAGATTCTCGATCAACCGCTCATCCGCGCGGCCGAAGGCACTCCCATTCTCCAGCGCGTTCGAGGCGCCACCCTCTCCCCTCAATGGGGAGAGGGCCGGGGAGAGGGGTGAGGCGGTGCGCATGGCATCCGAAACCCAATAACCCCGCGACCAGCCGCTCCCGAGCCACCACCACCCGGTGGCTTCGGCTGCATCACTTTGGCGGCGAGGGTTGAGCTCATGTCCGCCGTCGTCGCCCTGCTCGACCTCCAATGGCGTCGCTACCACCGCTCGAGGATCGTTCGGAACTCTTGCCGCCACATCGAGAATTGCTCGATCCGGGTTGCCCGCCACCACCGGCGCCGGCGCACCCATCTCAAAGTCGGCGTCAACGGCCATCCCAATCACGACATCGCCCGCGTCATGCGCTTCGCCAAACGCGACCGGAGTGGGCGCAACTCGCGGCAACTCCGCAACGGTCGGCGTCCGCCGCAAAGTCGTATCATCGGCGGCCGCCGCCATGGGAGCCGCCGCCGCCAAGCCGGCCGGCGTAATCAACCGCAATGCATTCACCGGCGTCGTCCCGCGATCGCGCGGCACAGCGACATCGAAAGCGTTAACGAAATGATCCCGATTAAAATCGAAGTCACTGGCGACGCCGACCGAATTCAGGAGTCCGCCAATGCGTTCGATTGTTCTGAAGCGATCGGAGGCGTCGACGATGGCGTCAGTTGGGCTGTTCCCAGTGTCGCCGGGTGCGTTTCCGAAATAGAAGATGTCATCGGCGGCCAGCCCGGTCAGTGCCCCAGCCTTCACGCGAACTCGCAGCCACTGGTTCTGAATGGCGCCATCCTGCCAAATCACCGTGATTCGATCACTACCACCCGCGCCCGCACCGCGGCGCACCGAGACGATCGATGGCGCCGGAGCCAAGACCCAAGTTGCCGGGCTATTGTCATTGCCAACGCGGAACTCAAACGCACTTCGCGCTAGGTCGCCCGGGTTCACGTCAGCGGGCAAGCCGGCCAAGTCGATCATAATCCCGTTCAAGCCGCGCGTGTAATTGGTGTAGTTGACGTAAGCAGCCGTTTCTCCCGGCCGTAACGCGCGCTTGTCCGCCGCGATGGCCCCGTCGTCAGACGGAGACTCGCCGACCGTTTGTTCATCAAAGAAGGAATTGTTGTAGAAGACCAGCCGATCGACCACTCCCGCCACCACCACCACCTGAACACTGGCCACAGCCCGACTTGGATCGCGGTTGTCTTCGTCAGAAGCGAAAACCCACAAAGTCCGCCGGCCAGCCTGAGTGTAGACGTGCCGGACCCTGAAGGCACCCGTCTCCGACAAAACGGCCCCTTGCGCTCCGTCCCCAAAGTCGATGGCCGCCAAGAAACGGTCAGCCGCGACGTCATCGTAGGTGCCGGTCAATTCAAGAGGCACGCCGGCCACGACGGTGATTGTCGCAGGCAGTAACATCTCGGGAAGCACGTTCAAAACCTGGATTTCCCGAGCGACCGTCGACGTCGCTCCATCCGGGTCCGTCACGCTCAACATCACGGTGTAGGTTCCATCGTCGGTGGGCGTAAATCCGAATGAGGGCGTGGAACCGGGATTGATCACCTGGCCATTGGTCGACACGACGACCCAACGATAAACCAGCGACGAACGATCCCATGGGCCAGCCTCAATCTGTCCCAGCAGACGATCGGGCCCCAACAAAATCGGCAGGCCTTCCGCCACCGGCTCCACGGCGGTGGAACCGTTCAATTGGATGCCGATGGTAGGAGCGACATTGTCGACCAACACGGTAAAGACCAGCGTCGTTTGGGACGCCTGCGAGTCGACCACGGTAAGAGTGACCAGATAAATTCCGTTGTCACTTGGGGTCAAAACAAAGTGCGGCCCGTTGAAAACCGGCAGAAACTCGCCGTTGTCCGTGTCGACGGACCATCGATACTGCAACGCTCCAATATCTCCCGCGGAGTCCGAGGCGACAGCCTGCAAGACCAATCGCTCGCCCTCGCGGGCCGACAGAGTGGCGTCGTTCGACACCGGCGTCGACGAACCATCGCTGTGGGACAAGGTCACCGATTCAATTCGAGGCACGGTATTCGTGGCAATGATCTCGATCACATCCTCGCGCGAGGCGCCCGCGTTGTCGGTCACACGGAGGCGGACCTCGAATCTTCCGTCATTAGTGGGCCGAAAACTAAACGTGGACGTTGTCGCCCCCGACTGTTCGGCAGCCAAGCCCGGACCCGAGATCACGCGCACGGACCAGACGTAAGTGTGCGTGTCTTCAAGGCCCGCATCGTCAAAGGTGTCGCCCCGTCGAGCGGTCAACCGCACCAGTTCGCCTTCGATCACCGTCTTATCTGGGCCGAGGTTCACCGTGGGCGCAACATTGGTTACGCTGAAGGTCCGGGTCCCCGTTTGCCGATTGCCTTCATCATCGGTCACGGTCAAAGCCAATTCATAAACACCCTCATTGGGAAGGACGAAGCTTAAGTCGGGTCCCGTGGATCGCACGAGCACCTGATTACCCCGCCGAATGGTCCAGACGTACTCGGAGATGGGATCCGTCGGGCTCGCGCTAACGACGCCCGAAGCGCGTGCGCTCAGCGGTATCGTGGCGCCTTCCGTCGAAGGAAGAGTCAAGCCGCTCAAGTTTACCAACGGCTTCGCGTCTGCCACCGTAATCGTCACGGACTTGCGAACCACGGAACCGTCATTGTCCGCGACCTCGAGCATCAATACATACTGACCGGCGCGGGCAGGAACAAAACTGTAAGTGCCGGCCGAGCCGTCCGGCACGGCGTCTCCGTTGTTCGAAGTGGTCTTCCAACTGAAACGGGGAGCCGTGGCACCGACGTTGTTGCGATCTGTCGTGGGCCATCGCACCACGGAAGAGTCGAGCGCATTGAACGCGAGTGTGTCGCCTTCGAAGGCGGTTCGGTCGGCCAACCGGATTTCCGGCACCACATTGCTGGCGAAAATCATGACCGACGACGTGAACACGGCATTGGTATCGTTGTTGGTCACCTGCAGCGACACTCGATAGGTTCCCACATCGAAAAGCCAGCCGTTCAATTGCGGCCCGGTTCGACTGACGCCCGATTGAGTCAGCAACGGTCCTTCCCGGCCATCGATTACGCCGCGCACGGTCCAGAGGTAACCAAGGCTGCCGTCCAGGGCACCCGTGCGATCCGTCGAATTGAAGGTGAACGTCTGAGGATCCCCTTCCGCGATGGCGCGATCGCCGCCGATATTAAACAATGGATAGTTGCCAAAATGCTTGGGTCCATCGAGGACCTGGGGCGCCGCCAACACCAAAACCTTGTGGGTTGACGCGCTGGCTGCATCCAACATCCGGACGGTGGCAATGGTGTCCGGCAATGGATCACCAGGCCGAGGTTGAGCCGCCGTTTTGACATAGATCACAGTCCGGCCATCCGCCGATATGGCCGGCATCGTGCCCCAGCCGAGACGTGTCACGACGCTCGGATTCGCCGTCGCATTGGCCAAACGATCGTAGTAATACAACCGGCCTTCGTTCTGGAAGATAATGCCCTCCAGGAGGGCACCCGATCGGAAGACGACATAGCGGCCGTCGCCGCTGATGCGCGCGAACTCACTGCCGCTGACCCCCGTGGACACCAACGCGGTGGCGTTTGGATCGGTGCTGCTGCGGCTGACGACACTCGTGGTCGGGAGCGCGACATAGCGCCCGGTCGAATCGACGTCACCGCGATCCACCACGAACACGTCGCTGGTCAAATTGCTGTCACTAGCGGCGATATCGCTCGCCAATGATTGGAAGGCAATGAAGCGCCCTGTCGCGCTGATCGATGGTAGCGTGCTGTGATTGTTGGCCCAACCACGGTTGCGATTCTCGCTGACACGCTGAACGTCGCCGATCACCCGATCGTAAACGAAGATGTCGTTGAACGTACCGAGATCAGGGTTGCCAGCGACCAAATCAGCTGCCGCGGATTGGAACGCCACCCAACGGCCATCGGCGCTGATGACCGCATTGGCGCTGTCGCGCGCTGCGAGTGAACCTGTGCGCGGAGTGCTCACGCGTCGCAGGTCCGTGGAGGCCGCGCCAGGTTCATCGAAGATATTGTCTGCGTCTAGATCGCGATCGTAAAGGTAGACGTCCACTTTGTCGTCGGTGTCATTCCGTAACGCACGGCCGGTCTGGAAGACAATGAAGCGGCCATCGGCGCTGATGCTGGGGTTGATTGCATCCGAATTGACGGACGCATTCGGGCTAATGCGGCGATAGACATTGCTCTGTCGCTCGAACAGGTAAACGTCCTTGGCTCCATTGCCATCGCCCGGCTGAATGAGATCCGCCGCGGTGTCGAAAACGAGATACCGGCCGTCGGCGCTGATCGACGGATTGTCCGCTCCCACGGTCGTCCCGCTGACCAATTGCATCCGGGTCGATCCCGCTTCGTCAAACAACCCGTTACCGTCCGAATCGCGATCGAGCAGGTAGACCCGTTTAACGGCGCCGCTCAAGCTCAACCCTGGAATGAGATTCGTCGCCATCGAAACGAAGGCCACCCATCGTCCGTCCGCACTCGTTGCGGACGAGCTGGCCAGGCTGGTAAATGAACTGGCGGGCACGAGAACCTTTTCGTTGACCAGTCCCACCGCAGCCGGGTTTGGATAAAATGATTGCGTGGCGCCCGCCGGTGATTCGCCGATGGTATACACTCCCAAGGGCAGCCCCGCGAAGCTGTAGTCGCCATTCACATCCGTGGTCGTGGCGAACTCCCACGGGTTCGCCGTGCCCGACAAGCCGGAGTCACTATTGACGTCCAGCTGTATGCGAACACCATCCAGCCCTGCTTCACCCGGATCGCGCACCGCGTCGTTGTTGGCGTGGTTGAATTTGCTGCCCACGATGTAGCCGCTGTCCACGTGCAACGTAAACGTGAGAACCGCGCTGCGGCCATGATAATCCCCAGCCGCGCGATCGCCGTCAAAGACCGTGATTCGGACCGTCACCGGCCCGGTGAAACGCACGCCCGGCGAACGTTCGGCCGGCACCCGCAAGGTGATGGAACTCGCCGTGGGAATCACCGTCACTAACCGGTCGCTGGTCACAACCTGGTAACGCAAGCCCTGCGGATCGACATCGGCATCGGTCGCCAGAGTCGGGGCCAATTGAATGACGAAATCATTCCCCGCCTTCCATGAGCGAGTAACCAATTCCGGTGCGGGACCGAAAACGGGTGACGCTTGATCGCGGCCCGCAGGTTGGCTCTGCGCTACGCTGAACTGCCCGAACTGAACTCCCTCGGCGATGAACCTCGTCCCCGGGTTATCGACAATCCCGGCGCTCAACAGGCCCAAGTCGCCGGCACGCAATTGACCGCCGATCGAAAGCTCGTAGGCGTCGTTATCGAGCGGATTACCGCGCACATCGATGACGGCGCGCTGAACGGACGGTGCGATTCGGACCAACCGCACCGCATCGGCGATGACCACGCCGTCGTCCGGCCCGATGCCATTATCCACGCCGTGAACGCGGACCGACACCGCACCATTGACGACGGTGAGGACGCGAGCGAGTGACTGCCAGACCAAACCTCGGTAAGCCGGGCCCGAGGGCGGCAACTTCTGGTTCACTTCGTCCTCGAACGCCACCAAGCTATCGGTGCGCACTTCATACGTCACACGGCTCGATCGGCTGGTGTGCGGCAGGTAGCTAACGAGAACCTGGTACTGTCCGGCGGGGATTCGGTCGAACGTCCAAGTTGCCGCGCCTGCTCCGTCGCCGTCGAAATAGAACCGGTAGTCGCCGTCATAGGCACCGGCCGCCGCGTTCACATTTCCCGACCAACGATTATCCGGATAAACTTGGCCTTGGATCGTGCGAGTGCCGGCGCCGGTCTCGGAATAAACCGACGAGCCAACCGCATCGTCATCCGTGGTAACCTGGCCGGCGAGCGGACTGAGGTTCGTGATTTGATTGTTTTGCAAGTGGACATACTCAAGGCGGGTCAAGCCGAGCAGAGGCAGCACGCTTTGAATTTGTTGATTTCGGACACTTAGCCACCGCAGAGTTTGCAGCGACCGCAGGGCCGAAAGGTCCTTCAACGGTCCATGGCTCCCGTCCGCCGCGTCGAGGCTGAGCAGTTCGAGCCCGCCGAAAGAGCCGGTTCCTGCCAACATCTCGAGGGAATCGGGCCGTTGAATCTTCACTCCCAACGTGCCACCGGGCGCAACCGTCAACCCCGTTGTGATCACCGACGTGTCCTCCACCAATTGCTGTGCGCCGGCCCCAAAGGTAATCCAGTATTGCCCGGCGCGTTCGCTTCGTACGGACAGCTGGCTGTTGCCCGCCAGAACCGGCAGACGCCCAAGCGCTGTCGCCACGGCCGAAGCGCCCGCGGAGAACGACAACGGTTCGGTCGACTCGCCCGCGACGCGCAGGACAAAGCTCCCGCCCGAAGCTCCGGTGATAGTCACCAGCACTTGATTGCCGCTGAGCCAATCAAAGGCAGCGCCACGCTGCAGGTCCGCGCTCAACGACTTGAGGTTACCGAGACGGGATACCAACACGAGATCCAGGTTGGTCAGGCGATTGCGATCCAACGCCAAACGCTCCAGCCATCGGAGCCCGAGTTGTCCCTCCGTCTCACGCCCGAACCGGATTCCGGGCAACAAAGGCGAATATTCTGGATTGGTCGAGGTCCCGGTCAACGCTCCCAAGGTGGCCAGATCGTTGTTGGCCAGATTCAATTCGCGAAGATTGACCGCGTATTCAAGTCCAGCGAGATCGCGAATGGACGTGTCGACGCTTCCGCTCACGGCTCGGGTGCCCGGAGATCCGGCATCCAACGCCCACAGTTCCGCGACATCACTCGCACGGACGGGAATCCCGAAGCGGGGCTTGAGTTGGAGGCTGCCCAGGCTATGAATTGCCCCAGCGCCACCTAGACTGGTCAAGTCGACCCGGCTGTTCAGACCGACCGACACATGAAGTTCGATCGTGCTGTTGTCGATCTTTTTCACGTAATACCGATTCGTGGTCAGCAATGGGGCCGGCAAGACACCCGAGGAACTTACCTCAACCTCTTCGCCATCCGTCAGGCCGTGGCTGGGCAAGGTGATGCGATCCGCGGCCAGGTCGATCTCAAGAGCGCGGAACGTCCGGGCCGGATCATACTGCGAAGTAATGGGGACTTTGAGGGCTGAGGCCACGGCCGCTTCAAGACCCGCATCCGGGAAGACGGTTCCGTCGATGGGCCGATCGTAAACGCGTCCATAACGGGCATTGCTATCCAGAAACTCCGCCCGTTCCGCCGGCAACACCTCGTCGCGGTCGACATTGAAATAAATGCCGCGATGTTGCCCCGCCAAGGGCGGTGTCAGTTGCAACGTGAACGACATCGCCGCAGTCCGAGTCGGCTCGTAGACGCGGAGGAAATATTCGCCGGCCGAAACATGGCGAAGGTCCATCAGCGACTTGCCCTTGACCACCGGCACGCCATCGGCTCCGTAGAGATCCGCTACGACCCCGCCCCGGCCAGTCGTATCGAGCACCAGACGGGTCCTTCCGCCCGGAACGGAAGCCTCCGCGTCCAACTGGAAAGAGTCGGTCTGCACTGGATCCAGTTCCAACCGCAAAGTCAGCCGGGTACGACCCATCTGGAGCGTCTCGCGAATCAGAGAGCTGACGTCCAATGCCTCGACTCCGCCGTTGGACCGCAGGTCAAACCCGGAGCCAGCTGAAACGGAAATCCAAGCCGATTCGTTTTCTCGATTCGAAATCTGATTGTCTCCTTCTTCCCGGAGCGCACCCACTTGAAGTTTGGCTCCGAGATAATCGCTCACGCGGTAAGTATTGGCACCGCGACCGTCGCTGAACCACAGCTCGCGATCGGTTCCATTAACGGCGCCGAGGAACAAGATCCCATTTCGGTATGGAACCAACCGACCGCCGTCCACGCCCGATCCCTGGCGCGCCGGGTTGATGTCCCGCACCATGCGAGCGCTCTGCCCGTCCCAAGCCCACAGTTCCACCGCCACGACGTCGGATTCCTTCGCCGAATAATAAAGCTTGTTACCACTCCAGGTCAGGCCCTGGGCCGATTGTCGCGCCGCGACGATCTCCGCCGGCACATTGCTCCCCACCATTCTCCAAATTGCGGTGCTGACCATGAAATAGGTGTCGCCGTTGCCCGCCGTAAAGTCAGTCGGTCGAGACGTGAGACTCTTCTTCAACTCCACGCCGTTGCCATTCGTTTTGTAAACATCATTGCCGGAAGCGAAGACCAACTCATCTCCGACGGCGACGGCATCATACACGGCCAAGGCCGGGGCCAATCGTTTGGTCGGAGCTGAGCCGGTAACCGCCGTCGACGTCAGGCCGGTCACTGAGTACAGGTTGCCCGACGCTGCGCTTGTGATGGCGAACAGGCGGGTGCGGCCAGCCATCAGGCGTTCGACGCCCGAGAGGCCCGGGATGCTCTCAGGGGCCGTGCTTCGCCATCGATAAACATTGCCTGCCGAGACATAATACAAATCCGAGCCGACACCCGAGAGTTGGCCCGCCCCGCTCAAAGTCGACACCTCAGTCACTCGCGAGACCTGCCAATTGCGATCCACCCGCCACAGCTCCGTTTGGTTGCCCATCACAAAATAAAGATTGTCGCCAACCGCCACCATTTGGCCCGGCAACGATTTCACGCCGCCGCCCGCCACCACCACGTCCTTGACCAGAGCGGTCCCCGCTCTAGAACCGTCGGTGCGCCAAAGGGCCCCATTGCGATCCGCAAAGTACAGCCAATCCCGTCCGCGCTGATTGACCACGACGGCTTCGCCCAATCCTCCTGGCAGCCCTTCGGAAGCAGCGGCACTGACCGCGGGCGGGTAGGCAAGATTTGGGTTCGTATAACCCAACTCAAGGCTCGCGCTCAGCTGAGCCAAGGCTGCTGAATCCGCCATCAAACCGAGGTAGCTCGACAGGTCGAACTCCATCAGGCCGATCTCGCGATTGGCGCCGCCCAGGTACAACCGGCCCGGCGGGGTTGCCGTGACCTCGCCCGTGGAACTCCGCACGGAAGCGCTCTGCACCGCGTAGAGTTCGATCGTCTCTCCCACGCGCGGCCCCACACTGAGATACGAACCGGGCAAAGCATCCCCAGCAAAGGTGAACCGGAACCACGCCTCATAAGTGGCTGCGTCCAACTGCCGCGCATAGGTCGCGACGTCTCCCGGATTCGAGGCGACAAGAAGTTCCACGCCTTCGAAGATCCGGTTGGAAAGTCGTTGCGCCGATTGCTTGCCCGACGTTTCCCAGCTGGCAGAGCGCTGGCCACGCCCGAATAGCAGATATACCGCCCCCGCATCGGTCTCAATTTGATCCCGTGCGACATCGGCGCTGGTCGCTCCCATCCATAGGTCGGCGATGCCATCGCCGTCGACATCCAGCGCGGGCTGGTCCAGCAGGCGATCCGCGAATCCGCTCCGGCCGGTACTCGCGATCACGCGATTGGCCTGGGAAAGATTCAAGCTGCCGGCACGATCCCGCGCTCGATCGAAGATGAACAAATCTCCACCCGTCAACACCGGGCGATTTGGGTCCTGACTGGTAACCAATCCTTCACTCTGCAACACGGCCAGATCGAACAGTCCGTCTCCGGTGAAATCACCAGCCGTCACGCGCAAACTCACCTGAATCGCCATTCCGCCTGCCCCAAGGATTCCGGTTCGATTCAGCTCGAACGGCGCCTCGAAGCTCAGTGGATTCAACCGACCACTGACCACTGCTCGCGTCGAATACACCAACACTTGGTCATCCATTCTGACCGAGGACGGAGAAACGGGGTTGGGACGCTGGCGGACAAGGGCAAAGTCGTCGTAGCCATCCTGATTCAGATCGCCCAATGCCGAAATCCGCGCGATCGAAACGCTCGGGATGCCGCCCAAGCCAGGCGTCAACCGAGGCACCGGCACGATCGCGTTGGCTGCGAGGGAAAGGTCGGTCTGAGCATTGCCGACCCGCCCCGTCAGGAAATAAACCGTCGGCGATCCGGCAGTCGTTGTGATCACGATGCCCAAATCTTCCAAGCCATCACCATTGAGATCGCCCAAAACCCGGCTTTGGTAACGGTCCAAGGCCGCGGCGCGACTCACCTTGAACCAAGCGCCCTGTTCGGTCAGGTGACGGCCCGCCGCCAACGTCGCGCCCGAAAAGGCATAGGCTACGGTTTCCGAAACATCGTTACCCTCGACCGTGACCACGACATCCGCGAACGCATCCTTGTTCCAGCGCAGCACGTGAACCGCGACCAAGCGCCCCAGATCGCTCCAACGACTCTGCGCCGAACGCACGTGAATGTTAATGTCGCCATCAACCACCGCATCGCCATTGTCATCGGTCAAGGTGACCCAACCATCCCGGATGCGCAGGGCGAGCGATTCACCGAGGAGAACCCGCACTCGTGCGTCCCCACCTGCAATGCGCTGCACGAAAACCAGATCGTCAATTCCCCTCCCGTCGATGTCGCCCCGGCCATCTGCCAGGCGGCCGAGCACGTTCAAGTCCAGCGTGACGTCCGCGCGCAATTCGATCTCTTTCAAGGAGGCGAGGTCAATGGGACCGAAGAGGAGATACCCACGATTCGTGCCCTCGGCGATCAACAGAAAATCGTCGAACGTGTCGCCGTTGATGTCGCCCACTCCGTGCGGATCGGACAGCTTCGAAAACTGTTCGCGACCGGTCAAACCGACCGCTTCGTCCAGGCTTTGGTTCGGGCCGTTGCCGAGGTCTACCCCGGTTGGCCGGATGACATCGGTGGGAGTCACCGGGGCGGACAGCGTCCATTGGAATTGGTTCTCGCGCAGAAACTGGACCGGAGCGGCGGCGGCGGCGCGAATGGACAAGACTCCCTGGATCAGATTCAAGCCATCTCCCGCTGGACTATCCTTGACGACCCAATCGCCGCGAGCTCCACCGGTTACCGATCCCAAGGCACGCAGCAGACCAGTCAAACCGACACCGGGGCGGCTGGTGGTTTGCGTTGAGAAATAGAGCGGGACTTGTGGTTCGATCCGCAGGTCGGGGACACCCGAATAGCGCGAAGCGAGCAGCGCGTCGTCTCCTCCAAAATAGATCCGCCCCACCTCATGCCATTGGTAGCCGGCAGTGACCGTGCCGTCTGGATTCGATACCGGCAACCGGTCTGTGCGCTCCAAAACACTTGAGCCAAGATCGGCATAGTTCACCGCCGGTTGCCCCGCAACCGCAGGTTTCTGGTAACCGCCGATATCCCCCAATGGCACCATACTTCCGATCCCCAGACTGATCACGTGGCTAGCCGACGTTAAGACCAAATTGTCGGTCCCACCAATCAGCCGGCTTTCGGTCGGGCCTGAAATCAAAACGTCATCTTGCCCGTCTCCGTTCAAATCTCCTGCCGCGTAAATTCGATAATCCGCGGGCAGCGTGACCGAAGGCTCGGCTTGGATGGCACCGGCCAAAGAGGTCGGCAAAGCGGCACCGCCTTTTACAACATAGAGTCGCACTGAACCGGCGCTCGCCGTGACCGCAAGGTCGCCAAAGGCATCTCGATTGAAACGGCCAATGCCGGCAACAACGGCACCTAACCCCTGCCCCGGCGCTCCAGTCACGCGCGGCTGGTTCGCCGCGTTCACGATGATCGGAGTCGACCGAAGAAGGATATTATCCAAGATCCAACCGCGGTGGTTGTTGTTGGTGCCGTCCCCACTGTCGAAGGAAAACCGCACGCGCAGCGGCCCTTGGTAATTGTCCGCCAGCGCTAGTGAAACCGGCGCCGTAAGCCGACCGTTAACCATCGTCGCGCTCTCCGGCAGCAGCCGCACCGGCGTGTCATTGCTGGCATTCGAGTATAATGGCAATGGCGACCAGTTGATCCCATCGGTGGAGATCTGCACCCGCGCTTTGTCGAATCCGCTATTGGCGCCCCTCTCCGTCTGCAACAGATAGTCGAGACTCATCTGCAACACAGTGCCCTCTGCCAAGCGCGCAACGTTGAGGACACCGTTTGCGCCCGGCACCAGGTATCCAGCGACGCGCTGATCACCCACCTCATAGGTGCCCGTCCCCGGATTCCCGAAATAGAATCCCCATTGCCCCGGTGCATACTCTGTCCATCGCCAGAGGTTCAGCGCCGGATCGGCCAGGACATTCTCCTTGCCAAAACCATCGGGCAATCCACTGACCGGTCCGGTGCCAAATCCAGCGCGCAATAGTTCCCGGCGGCGGACCCAATTGACGCCCTTGAAAATGTGGACCACTCCATTCCCTCCGTCGGCCGCGCTGTCGCCGACCACCAATTCATCTCCCGCCACTCCGTCCAGGTTGCCGGCGCTCGCCAGAGACAGGGTCGTGCCGGCCGTCGACAGATTGCGAATGATCACGTCGTAGTCGGAATCGAACTCCCGGGCCGCGTCAGTCGAGAGGTTCAGCGTGCGGCTCCAAGCCGCGCGCTCCCGGCCCAACACGATCATCACCGTCTTTTCAATGGTCAGCGGGCGATTGTCCCGAACAAATCCCACGGCAAGATCCGAGCGCCCGTCCGCATTGAAATCGCCGGCCGCTATTTGGACCTCAGTCGTGCCGAGGCCGGTTTCCACTCGAATCAACGTGTCCGCACTGCTCAATATCAGCCCAGCATCAGGGAAACTCGGCCGACCAAACACAATCTTGTACACCTTCTGCGCGATGCTTTCTTCTGCCAACGCGATGAAATCACGGAAACCATCACCGTCGAGATCCCCGGCCGGAATGGGTTCGGGCCGGTCGGACGGCAGATCAGAGGTGATGCGCACCAGACTGTCTGTCGTCGATACCGCCGTGGACTGGGCAATTTCCGGGCGGAAGGTCAGCTCATAGACTCCGGACGCCGGCGCCACCGCGGTCGACATTCCGGCTTCCAGAAACAATTGCCTGCTCGCGACGTCATTTGCTGTTCGAATTTCCAACAGGCGCCCGGTTCCACTTCGCAGGATCAAAGCCAATCGGCTCCCGGCCATTACGGCCTGCACGCGACCCGCCAGAACGAGATCGGCGGAGAAGGCGGCATTGAGCGCCGAGACCAACCCGTTCGCATCGCGGCTCGCCGCGGCCGCCACCGACACCGTCCGGGCGGGACCTTGATCAATGCTCAATTGAAACGTCGCGTCCATTCCTGTCCAGGCCGGCTCCAGGTCGGCCCGGGCGAGAATCGCCCGCGACGCGGGATTGCTGATGCGAACAAAATAATAATCCGGCACACCCTCGTATTGATCGACGGGCCGCAGAACCCCACCTGAGCGAACGCCCGCATAGAGAAGAAAGCGCGGACCGTCGAACAGGCCCTGGTCAGACTGACGAGGATCGTTTTGCCCAGCCTCGAACGCGGCCAGCGCACGATTCCAAAGATCCTGGTATGACGGACGCAACACCAAATCGTTGAAGCGCACCGCCAGCATCGAACGAAGAACAGTGGCGCGTTCGTGCGCTCCATACCGGTTTAATGACGGCGGCGACGCGAAGTAATACCAGTCATCCAAATCCCCACGGTGAAAGGTCAACTGCCCCACCGTCATGGCTTCGCCCCGCAAGAAGGCGTCGAAGCTTTCCGCCAATGCCGCTGCGGACGCCGCCGAATCATTGCGCTCACGCCCATTCGCCCCGGTAACCTCATAGCGATCCGGCACGGTTGAGAGATAGCCCTCAATGATGTCCAATCCATCGTCGCCTCGCAGAGTGTCGCTTCCCGCATTTCCCTGAATCACATCCACTCCGCTGCCGCCTTCGATGATGTCATCGCCCACTCCGCCGTACAATCGATCGTTGCCGTCGCCACCCCGCAGGATCAAGTCCACCAACGGCGCCCCTTGTTGACGATCGCCCGCCGCGATACCCCATTCCGAGGGATCCTGTTCAAAATGATAACCCGGGTCGGCGTGAATCTCGTCGTGCCCCGCCCGTCCGTCAAAGACCATGAACTGCACGCTGGACACTTGGAAGAAAAGGTATTCGCGTGCGAACGGAACATCGGAGGCCGATGCTCCCGCGGGAATCTCCCGCACGAACTGCTGCTGCACCACATCCCAAATCAGGCTCGTGAATTCGTAGCGGCGCAGAACGGTATTGAAGCGTATGGCCACGTGATCGGGCACCGCCAGCCCGGCCGCATCCAGGTCGCCGCCGAGGAACAAGACTTGATCGTCCCCGTTCCCGCCAAACATCAAGTCATATGCCGCCGGCACATACGTGGTCGCCGTCCCGGTTAACACCGGCAACGCATCCGGGATCAGTTGGAACACATCGTCGCCATCTCCACCGAAAAGCAGATCCCCCAATTGCCGATCTTTCCCGCCGCTCAATACGTCGTTGCCCGCGCCGCCGAAGACCCAATCCTCTCCTGGCCCGCCCATTAAGACATCGTTTCCTTCGCCTCCAAGCAACACGTCGCGACGCTCGATTGGTAACGTGAGCGCCGGATTTCCAAAATTGAAGGTTTGAAAATCGACCAACTCAACGGTTGCTCCCAGCACATTCACTCCGTCGAGTTCGCCCACTCGTTGATTGCCCAAGGCCGGCGTCAGCTCGTATCGACCAAATCCTGTCGGGGCGGACAGCAGCACTCGATACTCCGCCCCCAGCGGCAGCCCGGAAAGATCGAGTTCGAGCAGATCCAAGGAGCCCTGCTGCAACTCGGCGGTCCGGACCAACGCGCCCGTTGGCTCGCGCAGTTCCGCGACGAAGCCCGCCGCGCGATCCACGTTGCGGACGTAGAGATGTCGGTAGGGCAATTTCAGATGAGTGACTGCCGGATCGGTTCGGGCCACGGAAAGTTGAAACCGCAACCCGGCGGCCGCGTCGACGACTCCGAGGACGAGACGACGTCCGTTCAAGCCCGCTCGTATTAACTCTTCAAGCTTCGCGTCGCGCAGAGCCTGATTGATGTCCTTCACCAAGTTCTCGATGGACGCTTCAGCCGCCTCCGCTCGCGATGCCTCGGTCTCTGGGGTTGCCGGCAAGACCCGGTTATCCGCCGTCCTCTCCGCGTCCACCACCACCGCAATGGTCTGCCCGTTGCTCAGCGTCACCGTCCAACGCGCCGCCGTCCCCACCGGCAACAGCCCGTCCACCGGCAGATCGCCCGTCGCCGTCCAGACCGACAACGCCGGCGCCTCCAGGGTCAGGGCGAAGGCATCGACATCGCCGGGCGTTTGCAATGCGCCTCCGGTCACCCGATAGACGTTGGCCAGATCACCGAGATTAAACGCCGACAAGTCCGGCCCGAGTGGCGTCGTCTCGGTCCGATCGGGACTGGCGGCAAAAACAAAATTCATTTCATACACCGTCGGCAGACCATTGGCCTCGACCTGGACCGCGTAGATCTGCCTTGGGTCGCGCACCACCGCCGGCAACTCAACCCGCAACGCGCCATTGGTCGCGGTCCAACTGGCTCCAGGAATCAAAGTCGCCCGCCCATTGCTCCACGTATAAAAGGTCGCTTTAAAACGGTCGGAAGGTGAGCCACCCTGAAGCCAGAAGTAATCGCCCGCGACCGCCGGCGACGCCAACGCGAATCGATACCAATCGGTGTCTCCAGGGTGATCCAGGCTGAGACCGGAAAACCGAGTCGTCCGAGCCAAGGCCGAACTCAACACGGGCGCGCCCTGGACCGTGAAGCCGAGTCGTCCGTCCGACTCCATGATTTGAAGCGACTCGACGTTTCCATCTGTGCTCAACAGGAACAAACGGGAAGCGCGGTAGCTCGCCAAGACCCGGCCCGCCAGGGACGAATTGTAAATCGCGCGGTTCAAATCGTTGACCAGATCTGCCACCGACCGGTTGTCCTCGGTCGCGGCCGACGTCACTCGCAATGACACCGCCAAATCACCATTGACGCTCACTTTGAACTCGGCACCGTCCGCCCCAAGGCTCAACCGCCCATTCGCCGGCACATCCGTCCCTGCGTCGAGCCGCAGAACGGTCAGAGGATACGGCGTGGCTTCCGAATCGTTGCGCCTCAATTCGCCGTCCAAAACGAATTGCTCGGTCTGATCGATCAGAATCGCGTTGCCCGACAGGATCTGAATGCGATCATCTCCGCGCCCTCCATCAATCCATACGGTTTTCTGAACGGTCGGCCCGACGGTCACCACGTCGTCGCCGTCCAAGGCATCAATGATGATCGCCAGGTAACTCCCTTCCGCCGGGAGGCGAAATAGTTCGGCCAAGTCGGTGTCATCGATCGGATCGGCCAAGGCCTCGCCGCGTCGTTCCAGGTCCCCCGAATTGAGAGCATCGAGCCGTAGCCCAAAGTTGGTCGGATTCCAAAGGCGCCGGCCGTCGGCATCGACCGCGCTGAAGTCCAGGCGCACTTGAGCGGCGAAGGTGAAGTTTCCGTTGTTGTTGGTCAGGCGAGTGACGAGATGATGGCCTTCGAGCAGCCCTGGCTCGGTCACAAAATCCACATTGATGACATCGTTGGCATTGGAGCCGCCCACGTACCAAACCTTGTCGGTGGATCGAGCGTAGTCCTTCCAGGCCGTCTCCTGGCCCGAATCGAATCCAACGTAGGCCTGACCTCGCTGGCCGAATTCTTCGCCGTTCCGATCGAAAATGACATCTGCTCCGCCATTGCCGTAGAGGAAGTCGAGGCCCGTCCCGCCGTACAATCGATCGTTGCCAGCGCCGCCGAGCACCCGATTGATGCCGGTATCTTCTGGCAGATACGCGGCCTTGGAGGGATCTCGATCCAGCTTGCCATCCTTGACCCGCCGGCCGTCCGTGGAGAACAGGTCGCCACTCCCCGCAACCAACGAACCGTCCGGTTGCACGAAGACCCCGAACTCAGGTTCGATCTCGGAAGTGGCGATGCGATCAAAGTCTTCGTCCGGATCCCGGCTCCAGGCATACAAACGGTTCTGCCCACTTCCACCCAACAGATCATCGTTCCCTTGCCCACCAAACAGCCGGTCGATATCCCCGGGCGCACCGTCACCGCGGTCGCCCCAGAGACGGTCGTCTCCCCCGAAGCCGTACAGATCGTCACTGCCCTGACCGCCGTTTAATTGATCGCGGCTGGAACTCCCCCACAACTTGTCGTTGTCCGCGCCACCTTCCAGATTTCCGATCCAATCCGAACGGCTCGATGCGAGGTCCACCACATCCAGAGGATAAAGCCTGACCGGATCGCGGCCATCGGTCGGGGCAATCGCATATTTCGCACCGCCGGGAGTATCGCTGACAAAAGTCAGCCCGTCGTAGCCGCCCGGCTGGGCAAAGGCGATGGTGTCGTTCCCGGCCAAACCGGCGACATAAAACTGTTCCACCAGCGGGCTGCCATCGGCCGCACGCCACCGCGCATCGATCTTTCGCCGGTTGTAAATGATGCGCAGGGTCGGGTTGGACAACCCCGACTGACTGGGGCCTGCTTGCCCGATCAGTATGATGTCCGCTTGGTCGGTTCCGAGGATGTAGAGAATATCCGTGGCGTGATCATCCGTTCCATCTCCCGATGCGGTCGAGCCGTGTCCATCAATCACCACGTCTCCCGACTGATCGTAGGATGGATCCACATCCAAGACGATGATGTCATTCCAGGCGCCACCGTAGTTGAAGTCGTGGCCATTCTGCCCATCCAGCCAATCCGAATCCGGCCCGCCTCTCAAATTGTCATCGCCGCCGCCGCCATAAAGTTGATCCTCACCACTGCCTCCCACCAGTCGATCGTCCGCTCCCAGCGTCGCCGCACTCAAATTATAGGCGTAGTTAGGGCCGGCTAACGCGTCGCCACCCAGATAATCCTTGCCGTCTCCGCCTTCCAAATAGTCCTGGCGCAAATTGCCGTAAAGCCAATCGTTGCCGGCATCGCCATAGAGTTCGTCGCCTACGGCTTGGAATGGGACCGATTCCGCCGCGTACGCATGGAGGATGTCATTCCCCAGCCCGCCTCGGAGCCGTTGACCCGCTTGAACCCCTGCCGTGCCCGCGTCGCCAAACAACAAATCATCGCCCTCGTCACCGAAGACTTGATCAATGCCGTCGCCACCCCGGACAAGATCGCTGCCGCGTCCACCCCGAACGACATCGTCGCCGGTCCCGCCCACCACACGATCATTTCCGCTCCCACCATCGGCATAATCCGCTCCACCGCCCCCGTCGAGTTCATCATCCTCCGAACTGCCAAACAGCCAGTCCCTGTCCTCGCCCCCCAACAGCGTGTCACGCCCGTCGAACGACGCGCCATCAACCGATAGGCCAACGACAATCAATGGGGTCAACCCGTCGGAGCCAAATCCCGCATGAGCAAAATTCAACCGACCGAAGGCCGCCAATCCGCCGAAGAGCAGATCACTGCCCGACTCGCCCGAGATCTGATCGTCGCCCGTGCCGCCCACCAGTTCGTCATCACCGGCCCCGCCCAGGAGCACATCATCACCTTGCCCGCCCGACAACGAATCGTTGCCTACCCCGCCCTCGATTTGATCGTTCCCCTCTTCACCCGACAACACATCGTCATCGTCGCCTCCGTTAATCTCGTCGTGGCCGGCCAGGCCCACAACAATGTCCTGGCCTACTTGACCAAAAATGACATCACGCCCGATATCGCCATAGATGAGGTCCCCGTGGGCCAGCCCAACGATCTGCGCCGTCCGTGAATCACCGTAGATCAAGTTGATGTCGGCCTCATCACCTCCGCCGAGCATCGAGGTCCCCGCATAAATCGTGTCTGGCCCCCAGCCGCCTTCGATAATGTCGCTTCCTTCGTCGCCCGCAATCAGGTCGGCGCCGAGGTCGCCATAGATCACATCCTCGCCAGGACCGCCGCGCACGGTATGCACGGAATCCAGGTCGGCGCCCTGCGCCGCATCGCCCGCATAAATCAAATCATCGCCGGCTCCGCCAAGCAGGGTATCACTCCCCAATCCGCCAAAGATTCGATCGTCGCCACGTCCGCCGTCCAGATAGTCATTGCCCGAGTCACCGCGCATTTCATCCGCACCTGCCCCGCCAAATAACTCGTCGTTACCAGGACCGCCGATCAACTCGTCGCGATCCTCACCCAGTTCGTTCTCGGCCCCGCCCCGCAAAAAGTCTGCCCCCGCTTCTCCCAGCAAGCGATCGTTCCCCGAACCACCGTCCAACTCGTCGTCATCCAAACCGCCAGAGAGAAAGTCATCGCCCGCCTGGCCGAACAGTCGATCCGCGTCCTCGGATCCACGCAATGTGTCGGCACCGTCGCCACCCCACAGCTCGTCGGCGCCATACCCACCCGTCAGTTCATCGTCGCCCGCGTCGCCAAACACCACGTCGTTGTCGGCCCCGCCATCCAGGCGATCACGCCCCGCTCCGCCCCGCAACTCGTCCGCGCCGCTATTGCCCGCCAAAACATCGTCGCCGTCACCACCGTCAATGATGTCTGCACCACCACCGCCGTTCAGCACATCGTTGCCGGGGCCGCCGAGCAAGGTGGAGCCGGCTCCACCCGCGGAAAGACGATCGTTGCCCACCCCGCCGTCCAACCAAACCGGCATTACTACACCCGGATCGATCGTAATGGTGTCATCCCCAGCACCGCCTCGGGCCTCGATTCGACTGACGCCGGAATAGCTCTGCGTCCGACCAAAGGCTTCCACGAACACTTGGTCCGGAGTGGCCCCCGGGCGAACGATCACGGTTTCGTTGCCGTCCTGGACATTGCCGTGCAGGCGACGCTGGGCGCGATCACCCACGTTAAGTTGCAGCACGCCGTTCACCGCTTCGGCCAACACCGGGGTCTCGTCGGTTCGCTCGAGGTTGAAGTCGAGGAGCGTGATATTGACGATGTCCTTGAAGATGTCGACCAAGGTAACCGTGCCAACGAACGGCACGTCGACCTTCAACTTGAGGTACGCCACCAAGCGGGCATCCAGCGAACCGCTAACGTCGAAGAGGTTGAGAAATCCTCCGTTGAGGCTCTCGGCCAATTCATTCAGCCGCACTTTTCCATCGTTGTCGGGATCGTGCAGGTTGAGTTTGACGGTCGCAAAGAGGCCTCCGGCCACGCCCGCTTCGATTTGGATCGGACTCGGCGGAAGCCACAGCTCAGCCCCGGCGTAGAGTCCGCCAATCAAGGTCACTTCGGGAACATCCGCGCCGGTGCCTGCGGGGTTCGCGCGATCGCTCACGTAAAAGCCGTCCAACGCGCTCGCGGTGGATCCACCCTGCAACGCCTTTCGAACGCCCGAGGTATCGTAGCCGAATGCGAAATGAGCACGAGCCCCGATGTATCCAGTCACGCGGGCAAAAATCGGGAACGGCGGCAAGACCGGACCGGGGCTGCGCCAAGTGTAGGAAAAATTCGCCAGCAATTCGGGCATGTCGTAGGTGAACAGCACGATGTCCTGGCCCATCAACAGCGGAAAAAGTTGGGTCGGATCGTCCAGGAACGGAATCGAGAAACCTTTGCCATCGACACTGCTTATGCCTTTCGTCCGCGCCAGATACTTGGCCTCTCCGGAATTCGGATCCAATTGAGTGTAGATGTCCGGACGGGGCGCTTCGGTCGTGGGCTTGCGCTGGGCGGCAGCCAGGCTGGGCATTTGCCGCGTGTCGCCATCAATCTCGAAGCTCCCGAAAGAAATCGGCGTGGTGGCATCCGTCGGAAGGCTCTCGATCAAATCGAGGATATCCTGCGCTGCCCGGATATAGGGCGCCGCCTTGGCGAGCCCGAAGGACTCGGCCAAGCTCAGCAGTGTCACCGGCTTGCCCGCCAACTGACTCAACACCGGGATGGGTTTCAGGAGAATTTCCACAATCGGTCGGACGGGTTCGATCACGGACTTCACCTGATCGAGCACCGGGCCCAGAAGGTTGGCAAAGAAATCTCCCATCACCATCCCGATATTTTCAAATCGCACACGGGGAACATTGCCGAAGGTGCCTCGCACAGCGGAGGTATCGGCGGAGTCGAAGCCCCATTCGACGGAAAAATCCGCCGTAATCGCCGGCAAACCCGAGCCGAGAGTTGCGCGCAAATCGAGGTTGATTAGCGCCGGACCACTGGGCCCATCGAGCTCCGTCGAGGCGCCGTTTCGCAGGTGCAGATGAATGGCTTCCGCGTCCGCCGCTTCGTCAATGCCGCTCAAAACAAAGAATCCGCCCCGAAGATGAGTCAGCACCAGTCGTCCATCCTGCGAACTGGCTCGGAGGCTGGACAACCCGGACGCCCGCCCAAGGGCGTCGTTCACATCCTGCACCAAATCCGCGAGGGACCGATTGCTCGCCACCGCGGATTGAGGAACAACCAAGGTGCGGACCGGTCCGCCATCGATGGAAACACCAAACACTGCGTCACCCGAGGACGCGGGCCAAACGACGTTAACGGGCGCGTCGCTCCATATCGCCGGCGCGCGCGTGGAAAACCGGGCCGTCACCAGCTGGCTCGGGTCGGCCAACCCTGCCCGCAGCTCGTTCAACGTGAGCCGCCCGTCGCCGTTGGGATCTTTGAGATCGATCGCGAACCGGCCGGTCAGTCGCGACTGATTATTCGCGTCGTCCTCCGCCGAGATTCTGAGGAAACCCAACTCACCGGTCCCTTTCAGTCCCGGAATCCGCGCATCAAGAAAGACGCTCAGTTCTTCACCATTTCGGAGCCCCAAGTAGACGCCTTCGGATTTGCTCACCCCAAAGGAAAGATCCAGTTCGAAGCCCAACTTGAGCTGAACGTCGCCTTTCACGCTGAGGCCCAACCCGGGAATGCCCACGTCAAAGTCGAGCGAGGTATTCAGCTCGACCAAACGAATCGATTGGCCAAGGCGAAGATTGAATTGGACTCGGTCTGCCGTCGCCGCGCCGAGGACAACATCCGCTACCTTAATCTGGTTGTCGCCGTCGGCGTCCTTCAGCCAATCCAAGCCACCCGGCCCAAGCGCATCGTAAAAGGCCTTCCGAACCTGCTCGACCAAAGGCGAAGTGCCCAGAACTCCAAAGTTGTCCAACACCCGGGAACGCAAATCCCGGATGAACCGCAACGCGTCCTTGAGTTTGTCCGAGATAAACGGCAGTTCGACCCCAAACACTCGCCCCGCCAACACTTGATCCAAAAGCTTCCAGACACCGTCCCAGCCCGAGACCATCGAGCGCAGGTTGCTGCCGATATCTCGAAGATTATCGAGCACACTTTGGAACGACGGTGTGATGAGCGAGAACGAGCCGATCGGATCGGACAAACGATCGACTTTAATCTGGATCTGATTGTCCGGCACGCCATCGCGTGGGCCTTGGCCGTTGTGCCCAACTACATCGCTCGTCGTCCCGACCGGATCAGTCGCCGTGGGCGCAAACAACGGGAGATTCGCTTGCGCCGCGCCAACGACGTTCACCTTGCTGTCATTCAGCAAGCTCTCCGTGAAGTAGTGGCGTCCGTCGCCGTTCCCATTCGTCAACGATAGTCCAAACGTGGCGGGGTCCCGGCTTGGCCCGGCCCCGTCACGATCGAGGACGACTGAGCCGCCGACGACGAACAGTCCGATCGGCCCCACCGCTGCCGAAAACCGAAGTCCGGACACTTCAAACCGGACGGTCAAATCAGCACGGGTGGTATCATACAAAAAGGGTCGCGGCCGCGACGGATCGCTGAGGTCTATTCCCAGGTCGACGGTTAGATCGGTTGTCCACTCCACCGACACCAATGCTTCCCCACCGACATCGACCAGGCTGCCGATCGACGAGACATTCAGCGAAGCGAGCGAAACATCCACCGGCAACCGACTGGTGCCACTCCGGCCAAAGTTCAAATGCACCTTCAAGGCTCGATTGTCGTCTATCCCGTCAATGGTCACCGCAACGGCCGAACTCTCCGGCGGCAGACCCAAAGCCTTCTTCAACTCGTCATTGAGGACCTGCACCACCGTCATCGCCGGACCCCGCGCATCCAGGCTGCGCAGGATTGACTGCAGGTACGAATCCAATCCCACCAGGTCCAGCACGCTTCGATTGATCACCGGCAAGGGTGTGGCCAACAATTGAAGAACGGATGCGTCGCTGAAATAATCTTTCGCTTGCGCAAAGGCCGACCCAATGCCGCCGGCATAGTCAACGTTCAGCAACCGCAGGTATTCCCGCGCGTCGTCGTTAAACTCGACTCGCAAGGTCTCCGTTCGCGTCACGTCATCCCAAAAGACCGTTGCGATCGGTCGCCCTGGCAGTTGCAAATTTAACAGGCGCGCCCCGAGAGGCAGCACCAAGCCGGCCGAACCAGTGAACGTCGCGTTGCGGAAAAGGGCACTCTGCACAGAGTCGTTCCCCAGCGCAGCGTAGAGTTCGGCCAAGCTGATCCGTCCGTCCGCGCGCGCCCCGACGCCCGGATCCGCGGGCCGCACCGAGAAGCGAAGCCCCACGTTGCCGTTGCCGTCAGTGACCGTCGCTTCCGCAAATCCGATCTGCACCACCGCGTCGAGGTCCGCCACGGTCAGGGCCATCTGCGCCTCGATTCGATCGTCCGATTCAATGAATCGCAGGAAAAAATGTTCAGCAAAACTATCAACCGACAACGCCACGTTCTCCAAAACTCCATCATTGTTGGCATCAACCGATACGGGAACCAAAACGGGCTGGTCGCCCGGCCCGTTGTAGCCACGGACGACATCAATGCGGAATGCGCGCGCGCCTGTCACAGAGGTCGTCACACGATAGTGTCCTTGCCGATCTTCCGCCGTCTCCAACGTCACAAAAACCCGGTTGTTGGACGCCTCCGCCAAGCGCGCCTGCACTTCCGCCAAGGTGTTCAGGCCGCCGAGGTCCACGTCGAACGTGCTCCCGTCCCGCAAGGTGAACCGGAAACCACGATCGAACGGCGCCAACCAAATTCCAGCCGTAAAGTTTGCCTGGAACCGCCCGCCGACAGCCGCCTCTGCCGCCGTCCGAATTCCAGCCAAACCGCCTAAACCGCCGCTGAGATCCAGCTTCACGGCCTCTGACTCGAATGATTGATCCAAAGTCACCCGGAAGGTTAGCTCCTTCGTGGCGGAGTTATATCTGCCGCCCGTCAACGCCGTGACTCGTTCGAACATTTCCTGCAGGGTCAAAAACCGAGGCGCCCCACCGTCGTCGATCAAGACCGAGGTAATTGCATCCGATACCGCCCCGGCCAGATCGATCCGATCTCCGAATCCGACGGTCGGCGCGAATGGCACCTCCCGATCAAGGGTTTTTGACCCACGAAGTTGATCGAACCAATCTCGTAGCTGCGCCAGCCAACCCGCCAGATCGCCCGCTCCCCACCTCGAGAAATCCAACAGGCTTGCGTCCCGAGGCTCGATTTTGGGCACCGCTCCCGCAAAGAAATTGTTGCCCCCCGATAAGCTGACGTCCAGGGTCGTCGACACCAGAGTTGCGCCCCCCAAGCTGGCCGAGACGGGCAATGACCCCGATATGTTCCCGGTAGCCGTCACGTTGCCGACCAGCGACGACAACGGCGTGCCCAGTAACTGACCTGCGGACCAACGGGTCGAGGTCGCCGAAGCATTGAACGGCACGGTCACGCCTCCCACCAGCGACAGGGTGCCGCCCGGACCGAGTTGCACCCGCAGGATCCCGATCCGTCCGATGAGATTCAGATTGGTCGCCGACACCGCCGCTGAAACGCCGACCGAACCGAGACGAACATAAAACCCATCCCCGGAGGATTCGGCCCGCGCCCGATCGATTCCGATCGTAAAGCCGACGGTCAGTGTGTACGTCACGTCAATCGTCACCGACCCATCCAACGTCAGTCCGATCCGGTCCGCAGCCTCACCCAATCTCAGTTCTCGGCTTAGGGTCCGAGTCGAAGAGAGGAAAACTTCGATGGCAAACCCGCCTTCGTCGGGGCTTCCCAGCACGGAAGCAACAAGAGTCACTTCTTCCGGACTGCCCGCACCACCCACACCGCCGCCAGCCGTCGAAAGAATGCTCGCGTTGAGGTAATCGGCCAACCCGGTCGCACTCGCTTCCCCATCCGCCGAGTTCTCAAAATAGGAAGCAATGGGCCCGGCCAAATACCGATCCACTCGGGCTTGCAGTCCGATCTCCGTGCCGAGCGTCCGACGCGGCGACGCCGACGTCCCGCCCACCACCACCAGGAACAACTCGCGTTCGGCAACCTCGTTCGGCTCCAATAATTCGAGTACCTCGGAGGAAGCCGTTCCGATTGGATCCAACCGCAACTCGCCCGCGTCCAATCGCGCCGCCACGACGCTGCCCAAACCCGCTGTCGCCAATGCCCGCTGAAGATCCAGCAACAAATCCGCCCTCGAACCATTGGTCTCGTCCGCCCGCACAATGACTTCCGCCGCCGGCTGATCTCCCACCCGCAGCCGGAACGTCGCCGTGCCGGAAAGGTGCCCACGCGAATCCAAGGCAGAGGTTCCTTCAATCCCGCGACCGGGGCTCAAGAAAGGCAGCGGCTGATTAAGCGGCCCGAAACTGGTCAGCGATTGAATCCATCGAGCGTAGGACTGAACCCCGGCTCGCGTGGCGGCCACCTCGGAAGGATCGATAAAGTCATAGATTCGATTCTCGCCGTAGTTCAAAGCGCGGACCGTCATCTCGCCCAAAGCCGACGACGACGACGAAGGCACGGTGTAGCGGGAAGTCGCCAAGGGAAAGCCAAGTTCAACCAAGCCGGCGCTGTTGGCATTGCCGGTGAACTGAACCTGCTTGCCGCGCGCCGATCCCCGGGTCAGGAGGGCAACCCGATTCGCCCGCAGTTGCGCCTCCACCCATGCGTCGAGCCGGCTCGTCCGCAGGGCCGCGTTAAGATCACTGATGAGATCTTCGGGAGAAATGTTATCGGAAGTGGCCGCCGCGGAGAGCGTGACGGTCACGGTCGGATCTCCGCCTACCTTCACGGTAAAGATCGCGCCGGCGGTCAGCCGACCGTTCGACGGTGCCGCGCGATCGCCCAACACGAATCGGCCCCGATAGTCGTCGAGCGCGGATTGGGTCAATGGGCCCAAGAGGCCGTCGATCACCAACGCTGCACCTGTGCCGTCGGTGTAGCCCAGGAAGTTCAGGCGCTGCTGAACTCGCAGCACGTTTAACACGGCCAGATTGTCAGGCACGATGTCAACCGAGGAGAAACCAGACGCCACCTCGAATGACAACGTGAGCGACGTCGACGACGCACCGCCGTGCAATACTCTCAGGGCTCCCTGAAAACCTGTCGCAAAGGCATCCGTATCGCCGGGCAACTGGCTCGTAACGGCCGGGGCAAAGTAAAGGCGGCCCGACGCGCTAAAGGGAGAGTCGCTGGTCCTGTCAGAAAACACCGCCGTCCCCGCGAGATGCTCGCGGCCGGAATTTGGCTCGCTCACATACAGCTTCCAATCGCCGCGAGTGGCGTTCAGCTGGGATCGGAGCGGCACCCACGTGCTCCCGGCCAGCAACTCAAACCGAAGATCGCTCGCGGCAAACGTCGTCGTACTGCTTCGACTCCAACTCAAGTCCAGCGGGAAAATGTCTCCCGTCAAACCACCTCGTGCGAACTGAAGCTGGCTCACGAACACGCGCGTTCGGGCATTGGCACCTTCCAATCGCAATTCCAATGTTTCCACTGAATCCCGCCGCACTTCCGGAATGGCGAGGGAGTACGTGACGCCGGCCGAGATTCCGATGCCGCCGCCCAGGATTTCGATCGAACCGATCGTTTTCCCCGCGAGACGCACTTCCAATCTTCCTTGGCCTTCCGGTTCCGCACGGACAAGGAACTTCAGCAACCCGGCCTCCGGAGCAACATAGAATGCGTTGTGCGTGCGGGACGTATGATCGTGATCGAGCAAAAGCCACGTGCGTTGTTGCGCATCCACGGTCACCGCCCCGGTGCCGCCGCCGCCATGATCCGCCCAGCCGGGGAATGGCTGGCCGAAATCAAATGTTGCGGGTTCGGTGAATGAGCCAATCAAAGTCCGTTTCTCGGTTAAGAATGTTCCGTTCACCACTCCGTCGCGCAGCGGATCCCATAACGCGTGCCACTTGCGTTGCTCCAACTCGGTTGGAGTCAGGCGAATCCCGCCCAAAAGCAACAACCTCCCGTCCTGGACCGGTGGTTGGTTCGCCCCCGGATCATACAAATCACGGCTGGTCCACTTGTGATCCTGTTTGAAAGTCAGAGTTCGCGTTCCCGTACTGAGGACCGCATCGCGGTAGAACGCCTGCAGGCTCGGTCGTTGTTGCACGCCGTTGGATTGGCGGCTGAGGGTGTAGCCGAATTCGGGGATCGTACCCACTACCGTTCCCAGGTAATAGTTCTGCCAGATCTCCGAATGGGGATTGACGGCGAGGAGCGGCAGGAGTCGAACCCGGTTGCCGTTCTGGTCGCGCACATCCGAAAGATTGAGGTTCAATGCGCCTGGAATAGGACGGCCATCAGGCACACCGGGAATGAGGCTGGTTTGGTAGTAAGTGTCGGCAAAAACAACGTTATCCCAAACCGTCGCCCCGTAGCTCCGCCCTACGTCGTTGGTTTGCGGAGCGCCCAAGGTGTAAAGCTGTTGATCACCGTCGAAGAGAAGGCCGCCATTGAAATCATGCGGGTCCAAATAGGTCAAATGGTCCACCGGTATGCCGTAGGCGGCCATGCGTTCCACCGTCTCGCTCGTGACGGCCGTGCCAAAACTGTGGCCAATCAGGTGCAACGGTTTGCTGGCGCTGGGTTGATCCGGAAGAATGACCCCAAGCTGGACCAATAAGGAAAACAGCCGGTCGCCCGCCGCTTCGCCCCAGCCTGAGCTCCGAAAATCGCTCTCAATCGCCCAGTCATAGAGCAAGACCAACTCTCCCGGCGCGGCGGATTCAAGGACCGACTGGCTCCGATCAATCCCTCCAAAGTTCCCCGGCCCACTGACGAATTTCAGGTCGTAATCCAAGAGGTAACCGCCCGGCGACTTGTTATGGATAGCCCTCGCCAGATCCATCAACGAATCGCCCGCGTCGCTGTAACCCTTCAGAACTGTGCCGGTAGGTTGAAACCCATGGGTGATGACGGTGACGCCGGTGATCTTGCCGAGGTCGAGGCGGGACGCCACCGATTCCACTGTTTCTGGCAAGCTCGGCGGGGCTTCCAGTCCTTCAATTTCCAGCCCCTTTTTCGTGTCCCATACGGGAAAGAGCGACCGCTCGGCTCCGGCCCACGAAGCCCCAACGCCGACGGTAACTCCGCCGCTGACGGTGATGTCGACCAACGGAAATTCCGGAATGGGAAACTCCACCCCGAGGCTGCCACCCAGCCAGATTCCTGCGCTGGTTTTCACTCCGGACGTCGCCGACACATTGAACGGGAGGGAACCCGACCGAATAATCACTCCCAAGGGAGTGTCGGCGCGTCCTAAAAGCGTGTCCAACGGGAGGGGAACGACGGACAAAACTTTCTGGAACAAGGTGTCACCGTAAAACGGCACATATAAATCCATCAGTCCCTGCCATACGGTCGGACTTCCCACCCCGGGTATGGAAACGTAGCGGGCCAGGAAATCACTTGTCGGGACGTTCCGTTTCAGCGTCAACGTCACCGAGTCCTCGGACTTGTAGTCCACCTCCAGACCCACATCACCGTTCAACGGAGTGCCCAGGATGGTTTCTGCCTCTTTTTTCCAGACAGAGAATGCGCCTTGATCGCCACGCGCATAGGTAAGGTTCGCTCCGAAGGTAATTTCCTGCGGATCGATCAACCGATCGAATTCGGCGAAGTATTCCAGTCCGTAACTCGCCGTCGATTTCCCAGAAAACTTCCACAATGCGCCTCCACCGAAACTCGAAATATCCACCAACCTCGAAAAACGCCAGTTGCCTTGCGTCAGGTCCGTCGCCGATTTCGGCACCCACGTAAAATTCCAGCCCATCGACAAAGCCCGACCTCCGGTCAATTCGAAATCAGGCAGATCAATTCCCGATTTCTTCAGCTCGTCCCGCACTCGGAGAAGATTCCAAATGTCGAGTTTAGCGCCTCCCGCCACCGCGAATTGTACCCCAATGGTATACTCCGCACTGCTGACCGCCGTCTTCGCCTTTTCAACAAACTGATCGTAGATCCGACCTAGTTCGTCCTTGGCCAACAAGCCAAGTTGTATCGCGGATTTCGCCGCCGTCACCGCCGGCCCTCCGACAATTCCCCCGACCGTCGTCATGAGCTCCGACAAAAACTGACCTAGGACACTTCCCGGAGCGTTCAGTGCCTCCCAGCGTTGACGGAAGAATTCCTGCGCATCCCTTAAGGATGCCACCTCAGTCCATTCGTTCGCTTGGATTCCAAAACCCAACCCACCCGCCACCGTCCGATATCCCAACAATCGACCCGCCTCATGCGCAATGACTCCAGCCAACACCTGGGCATACGCCTCCAACTCTGTGCCCGAATTTCCCGGGCTTAACGTGTCGCTGAAAACCAGCGCCACATCCTCCCGGTCGGCATTCCGCACATCAACGTGTTCGGCCACCCCACCAAAAACTCCATAGGACAGGAATTCGTTTCCATCGCCCCCAACGTAGATCACGGAGCCGGAACCGGAACCAACTCCGCCCGGCGGGCCTCTCGTCGTAAACGTCACCGAGATCCCTTCAAACAAATGGTTCAACGTCTCCACCACTCGCCCGATAATCTCTCCCTCGCGGCCGGTCAAAGGACTCGGCGCAGCAAAAGCAGGAACCGCCAGCCCACTCAAAGTCACAGGCCCGCGATACGTCACGTCGGTCGCCCCATCGAAATCCAAGAAGAACACTTGCCCCACCAACCCTGTTAGGTTCGGATCCGCCAATGCCAAGCCCGGCAAGTCGGGAGCGGTAGGCACGACCTCGTCCATCGCCACTTCGCCGCCGCGTATCTCGACGGAATCGTCCTCAGCGCCGCCCGCCTCGATACTGTCATCACTGCCCGTTCGCTCGTCCGATACCCGGTCTTCTGATGACTCCTCAACCTCCAACTCGTTCTTTCCGCCAACCCCATCTGGAGCAAACCCAAGTTCCAACCCGCCGGCCGAATGCTTTTCAGCCAGACCAATCGGAGTGGCTTCAACCTCATCGAAGAGCGAACTGAGATTCCGGTCGAAGGCCGTGGCAGTGGAAAAGTTCAGCTCATCCCGGACAGGCGGCATCACCACTTGCACTTCGACGGGATCGAAGGCCGGAGATCCTCCGGCCGCATCCAAGGGCGCCGCCGACATTAGAACCCTGGCCTCAAGTGCCTCCAGTTCAAAACGACTATTTTGAAACGCATCCATGGACCACCTTCACGCCTCGCACGGGTTTGAGCTGAAGGAAAAACCGGGCGGACTTTTATAGCCATCGCACTTGCAAGGCAAGAAAATTGGCAAACGTTGTCGTGAGTTCGGTGCATCTTGAAGTTGTTGGATCGGAGCGCGGGCCTATGGCCCGCAGCGGGTGGAATCGGACTTGCGCGCTCGAACCTTCGGGCGTCGTCGCCGGCCCAAGCCGCTGCGGGCTGAAAGCCCGCGGTCCGGCCAAGTACGAACTCTTACCAACAACTTCGAGATGCACGGTCGTGAGTTCGTGAGCACGATTTTCGTGGTGGCTGCTTGATACGCTGCGCGGTTGCGCGCCGATGCTTGCGAAGGCCGAGGCGTGAGGAGCGAGCGTCCCGAGTCGACTCTCCAATTCCGTCGCTGCGAGAATGATGGCGTGACACTTCCTAATGCCAAAGATTTCGAACACGAAAAAACCGAGGGTGACTAGGCATCCGAAGACGCCGATGGGTCTCAATAACTCGAGTAGAACGTTGATCGAATCGGGGGCCGGCTTCGCGGCGTCGGGTTGCAGGCCGCTTAAGATATCCTTGTTCACTGGAGCCGCATCCGTGGCCTTACTTCGGACCGTGCTTTGAACTCCCGGACCTCCAACTTTGTAGAAAGTGGAGCCAGTGGTCGGGATTGAACCGACGACCTACGGTTTACGAAACCGTTGCTCTGCCACTGAGCTACACTGGCCTTTGGGCGCGCCTAAGGTATCGGCGCAAATTCGCCGCAGGCAAGTCATTTCTCGAACCCAGGCGCGGGGTTTGGGCCGCGGGGCCGCGCTCTCATTTACGGTCCGATGGCGCGCGGCCCGGCCCACACGATGCACGCAGGCCTATGCCCTTGCCATTTGCTCCCCCTCCCGATAGCGTGCCTGCACTCAATCGGACACCAAAAGGCAACCAACTCATGAATCTACGAACGTCCGCTGCCACCACTTGCGCCGTGCTCGTCCTCGCCGCCGCCGCGCAGGTTTTCGCCGCGCCTCCTTCTTCGCCAACTCCCGGCACCTACAATGGCTTGTTCCGCGAATCCACCACGAACCGCCACGAAACGTCCGGGTTCATCAGCGCCAAAGTGACGCCCAGTGGAGGCGTGAGCGGCTATCTGATTCTGGCCGGAACCCGCCACGGTTTTAGCGGCCGCTGGCCAACGAACGGCTCCAACCCATCGATTTCCATCACCCGTCGTGGAACCAATGCCTTGACGCTTGCCCTGACGGTCGCCGATGCAGACGCGCTCGATGGGAGCGTCACCGACGGCATCTGGTCCTCAGACTTGGTGGCGGACCGCCTGGTCTGGCTGAAAACGCTCCGCCCTGCCCTGGCCCATGCGGGGGCTTACACGGCAAGCATCGATCGCAGCGTCGGCTCGAACCGGCCCGACGGTTTCGGCTACGGAACCATCTCCGTCGACCTCGCCGGCGCCGTGAAATTGGCCGGGGTCCTCGGCGATGGCACCAAGTTCACCCAGAAAACCTCGATCTCGGCTCAGGGTTATTGGCCTCTTTACGTTGCAGCCTATGGACGCAACGGCTCGATTGCCGCCTGGATGCCGCTGAGCAATTCGCTGCCCACCGACGCGACGGTCCTCTGGCACAAAGGAACCATCCCGAACAGCCCGCGCTATCCCAATGGGTTCACACTGACGACGCCCATGCACGTATCGCCCTATGTGCCTCCATCGCCCGGCCAGCGCGTCATCAACATCAATCACGGCCTGGTCAACCTGGAAGGAGGATCGCTCCAATCCGCGGTGGTCAATGAGCTTAGCCTCGGCACGAACAACAAGATCACCAATCTTGGCGCCTATCAACTCACGATGACGATCAAGCTGCCAACGGGATTGCTGTCAGGCAGCCTGCTGCTGGATGGTGCTCGCCAAAAGTTTTCGGGCGTCGTCATCCAGGCCACCGACTTGGGAGTGGGCCATTTCCTCAGCCCCCAACTCTCCGGCGCGATGGTCATGTCCGGTGACGCCGAATGACCTGCGGCCGGAGCGCCTTTTTGTACTGGGCGCGAGCCAACTCGGCCGGCGGGCGCCTTCCGCCGGCTCACGCCGTCGCAAGCGAGTTGCAAAAACATCGGTTGTCGTGCCGCATCAGGTTCCGGTAGAACCATCCCATGCCGCACCAGAGAACCACCGTTCCGCTCCCCGCCTCGCGAGCCGGACTGTCGTTGCTGCTGGCGTTGCTCTGGATTCTGGCCGGCTCCTTCGCCGCCGTTGAATCGCTCCATCATTCACACCTTCACCATCACGACCAGAAATCGACGTCGTCCGCTCCGGACGAATCGACGTGTCTCATCTGCACGCTCGCGGTCGGCCTGCTTCAACCGGCCACTCCGGTGCGAGCCTCTGGCCCGCCCGCAACCATTGCTTTCGTTCGGCCCCTGGCTCCAGCCGAACTGATTCTCCCCGATTTTCCGCTCTACAATCAGCACGAGCGGGCTCCTCCCACGGTCCAGGCCTGAGCCACCGGCTCGAGCCCAGGGCCTCTCTGTTCTACTCCATCCGCAACGGCAGTCAGCGCTGGCCTGACTTTGCGCAACCGGCCGCCATCGCTCCGGACTAGAACATCGAATCTGGACTCCGCCCTGGTGTGATACCCAGGCCCCCTGCGCAACGCGCTGCAATCTCGGAGCGCGGTGCCGGCGCCACTCACAGGCGTGGACGGAGCTTGATGGACTTCACTCCGCCCCCTGGCAGGGCACGACTCCCGGCACCGCGTTCTCCGCGCAGCGCTTCCGCCCAACGCACCGCCCGGTTCCCATGACCGTTCCGTCAACCATGGCACTCCGTGCCCGCTCCGATGCCCAACGACCGACGACCGATGAACCCAAACCGATTCCGTCCCCGAATGGAAACAACTCCAGCCCGTACATGAAAATGCGAACGCGAAGTGACGGTTGAAAAAAATTTAGTGCGACACCCGTTGCAGGCACTGGCGGTCTGGTTGGCCGCTGGTGAACGGGAGGCCGGCAAGCACATCCGTTGTGTCGCACCACGCACAGCAAACCTACATCGAAATCAAAACCCAATGACAAAAGTCAGAACTCTGGTTGTCGTCAGTGCCCTGGCCGCGACGTTCCACTCGACTCCATCCGCCGAGGCGCAAATCACCGGCTACTACGTCGGCTATGACGATCTCCCCGGCGTTTTCGCACCGGCCATCTATCGCGGCCTGCCGAACCCGAACCGCGGGCACATCACGCTCTTCTATCCGCATCCGTCGGCGGAAAACCGTCTGCTGAACCACTTCCACAACCTCGGCTCCTACTCGTACACCGGCCCGACCAACGCGCTGGTCGTTGTGCCCACCAACTCCAACGCCCGCATTCCCGAAGTCAGCACCCGCCAGGCGCCGCTCACGCTTGCACCGGGTCGTGGAGCCTTCGCGGGCAAGCTGGTCAGCGCCACCACCGACGAGAACTACAGCACCATGCGCTTCCGCTCGGTCCAGGCGCTCCGTTACGAACGCACCGCCACCGCCACCAACGAATACGGCTATGGCTCGCCCGAATGGCACATGCTCTTCAACCGCTTCGGCCCGCAGTTCGGCAACTTCAACAACGCCGTTTACGCCCAGCCGATGCCGGGCGCCGTGCTGGCCATGGAGTTGGTCTCGCTCACGCCCGGACTGCACATCGGCCTGACCAACCACCTCGACCTCCTCTCGAGTCCTGGCGATCGATTCACACTCGGTGATGCCGACAATTTCGATTTCTCGCCCGTCTTCTGGACCGAAACCAACGCCGCACCCGGCACCTATACCGCCGCGTTCAAGTTCGTGGACGTCAGCACCGTGGAAGGCCACACGCCCGTTCCCGAATCGGGCATTTCGTTCTTCGACTTCCGCGTCGTTACCGCGCCCGCCCTCGCCATCGAGCGAACGGTGCGCCTGACCATGCCGACCGTCACCGCCGGATATGTGCTCGAAGGCGCACCTACGGCTGAAGGGCCATGGACCGCCATCCCCCAGAAGCCCTCCGTGAACACCGCCGGCGCGGGAGAAGGCGCCGCCCAAACCGGCACCGCCTCGCTGGTTCTGCTCGCCGACCAGCCCGCGCAATTCTTCCGCCTCCGGAAACTGGACTGATCACGCTCGCCGGCGTGTCCGCATCCATACGATGTGGACACGCCTGGCGGCTCTCCTTTCCATGAAACGTCACGTCGCTCTCGTGGTCGCCCTGCTCGCGTCAGGCGCAACTCCGCTCCGCGCCTTCTACCATCTCGATGTCGCCATCGAGTATCACGCGACCAATGGCTGGCGTTTCACGCTCTATGATCTGAACTACGGACACCTCGCCTTGCCAGAGAATCCTGTGTTCGTTCCGTGGTACAGCCTGTTCCGGATTCCGAGCCACCCGGCTTACACCAACCGGCTTGGTGCACCCGACCGTTTCGCGTGGGTCATCCCCGAAACGCCGGTCTTCGGCCTGCCCTACCTTGGCCTCTCCGCAGAGGGCGTCGCCAGCGGTCTTTTCGTGAGCAACGCAATCCACCTCCAGCTCACCCGGGTCGCAGGCCCTGGACACTTCAGCGCCTACGAAACGGATCCGTTCGGAAACTTCGTCACTTGGTGGAACACCCACGATGGCATCAGCACCAACGAACAGCATGCGCTCCACGTCGGCCCCGGCACGCATCGCCACCTCAACTGGGCCTTCAGCCAAGCCGGGCGCTATGCCGTCCATTTTCGCGTCAAGGCCCGGTTCCGCGGCGCATCAGAAGACGTGACCAGCCCGGAGGCCATCGTGCTGTTCGAGGTCGAGCCACCGCCCGCCCCGACACTCAAACTGGCCGCCGCGACGGCAACCGCGGCGCTCACCCTGACTCTCGATTCAATTCCGACCCTCCCCTGCACCATCGAGTCCGCGACGAACCAAAACCACTGGACGTCGCTGACCAACTTCGTCCCGACCGGAGCCAGCACCACGTTCCAACTCCTCAACCAAGGCACCCGATTCTACCGTGCCCAACTGCAGGTGCCATGACCTCATGAAGCACACTCCCCATCCCCGTTGGTTGCAGAGCATCGCGGCCTGCACGGTCTTGCTCACCGCCATTGAAGCTTCTGCCCAGGAGGAAATCCCTCACGTCAATGCCGGCGCCGTGACGCAGGAGTTTGGTTCGCCATTGTTCTTCGTCCAAGGCGACACCTACGAGGCGGCCTCCGGCTGGATCGTGCCGCTGCGTTTTTCGACCAACGGCAACTACGCCGGCTGGTTTCACAACGAGATCGTCTTTGGAGCGCTGCCGGCGACGCCCGGTTTTGGTGGCCCTTACCCAAACGCCGCGCTTCCCGGCACCAAGATCTACATCGAGGTCACCTCGGTCCTGGGTCCGCCCGGCGGCGTGTTCACGTTCTGGCAAACGCGATCCAACACGCCCACGTTCACGGTCCCGACGGGCACGGTCGATAGCACCAATCACTGGAAGCTGACCGACGGTTCGGGACGTCCCGGCGCCGATCCTTACGGCCACCGCCACGGGCGCCGGTTCGCAGTAAACCTGCCGGGAACCTACACCGCCGGCTTCACCCTGCGCGACCTCGGCACCAACGGGCCCGGCGCCGGACCGATTCATGCCGCCAGCGATCTCTATGTGATGCGTTTCCTGGCGCAACCGGAGCCGTTCGTGCCTCCGCCGGCGCTCGTCCGCGTCACCCTCACGAACGGTCAGTTCAATTTCCGGCTGGTCAGCGAGCCCAATGAACCCCACGCGATCGAATGGTCCTCCGACCACGCCGAATGGACTTCGCTCGGCACTTTTATCACCACGAACTCCGTCCAGTTTTTCTCCTTTCCGATCGAGGGATCTCGCACCGCGCGTTTCTTCCGGGCGTCCCGTCCCTCGCCATGACCCTTAACCAAAAAAAACCAATGAACAAACTCAGTATCCTCGCCGCGCTGGCTGCCGCGGCTTCACCGCTTGAAGCAGCCCAAATCACCGGACGCGTTGAACTGGAACCGTTGGAGGTACCAGGAGTGACCAACGCCTCCTACTCCGCGATCGCCAACAACGGAACCTTGCTCGGCTACACCGCCGACAACGACGGCAGCAACCTGCGTGGCTTTACCTTCGACGGCACCAACGTCAGCCCGTTGCCGTTGCCGCCCGGCAGCACGGACTTGCAGCCGTGGAGTTTCAACGCCGCCGGGACCATCGTCGGCGAGCTCGATTACACGAGCGGCTTCATTCTCGACGGCACCAATTTCACCTGGGTCGATTTCCCCGCCGAAGGAATCACCGAAACCCTGCTCACTGGAATCAACGACGCCGGTCTGATCGCCGGAACCGCGTTTGGCGACACCGGCCCGTTCGCCTTCACCCTGTCCGGAACCAATTTCGCGCTCATCCCGATCCCGGGCGCAACGCGCTCCTTCGCCTACGACGTCAATAATCGCGGCGTCATCGTCGGCCAGTATCGGCAAGGTGCCGGCAACACGTACGGCTTCTGGAAACGCGGCACCAACGCCCACGTCGCCCTCGAGGTGCCGGGAGCCGACCGCACCATCGCCTACGGCATCAACAACAATGACGTCATCGTCGGGGCCTACCGCCGAACCAACGAAACAACCTTTCACGGCTTCATCTACGAATCGGGCTACTACACTCTGTTCGACTATCCGAATTCCACCTGGACGGTTCCCGCAGACCTCAACGACGACGGGGTCATCGTCGGCTACTACCGCGACGAGCAGGGCGACACTCTCCCGTTCCAGGCGAAGCGTTCCATGCCCAAGGTGCGTTACCGCGTCACCACCGTGGACGTCCCGGACCAGGCCCACACGCTCGCTTATGGCCTGAGTGATCGGGGCGAGATCGTCGGCCAATGGTACAGCACCGGCTTTAGCACCGGCGGCGGCTTCCGCCGCGGCATCGGCCTCGAATTTTCCCTCTACAATCCGCCCCCCGGCTACGGCGGCATCACCCCCCAGGCCGTCAATGACGCCGGCGCCATCGTCGGCCAGTCGTACCCGGACGGGTTCGTCCTCGAAAACGGCGCCTATCGCATCGCCACCGTGCCCGACCACAGCGAGGTCTTCCTCCGCACGATCAACCGCGACGGCGTCTTCGCCGGCAGCGCCATCGGCGACTTCGGCGACGTTCCCGTCATCGCCTACGACCGCACGAATCTCACCGTCGTGCCCCTGCCCGACTCAATCGCCGCCGGGATCTCCGCCCTGAGCGACGACGGTTTGGCCGGCGGCTATCGGCTGCAATCTGCGGAAGTGGACGGCACCACGACCAGCTTCACCAGCGGCTTCCTCTACGACGGCACCAACACGACCGCCGTCCGTGCGCCCGGTTCCTTCTACACTTCGGTGGATGCCATCAATAACCGGGGCGAAATCCTGGGCGCCTTCATCGCGCGCACGACCGGCAACCGCCTCCGAAGCTATGTTCTGCAGGACGGCGAGTTCAGCGAGATCGAGCTGGTCTTTGACCGCCCCGGCGCCGGCCGCGAAAGCATCAAGACCCGCAATGACGCTGGTGTGCTCGTCGGCTTTTATCGCGATGCCGCCAACGCCTACCACGGCTTCATCGCCACGCGCGAGGACGCGACCTTGACCGATCAACACGCCGATTTGGGCTTCGCCTTCAGCCCGGCAGAAGGCTGGGAACTCCGCATTCGTAACGAAACCGACGACGTCGAGTGGGCGCCCGAAGACGCCATCCTCCAGGTCAATAACGACGCCAGCCAAATCGTCCCGGCCAACCCTGCGTTCGCCTTCCTCGGCCAACCCGGCGCCGATGTCTGGACCCTTGGCCAAACCCAGCAGCCGGACGTGCTCTTCCTCGGCTTCGGCACCGAAGAGATCGCCGAAGGCGTACTGCGCGATGACCAGTTCAAGCTCACGCTCACGGACTACAGCGGCCCGGGCCATTTCTTCCTCTACACCATCGACGGGTTCGGCCAGCCGCATGTCGAAATCAACACGGCCGACGGCGTTACGGCCGCCGATCAACGGACGATGTTCGCCGGCAGTCATCTCCATTTGAACTGGAGCTTCACCGCGCCGGGAATTTATCGCCTCACGTTCCAGGCCGACGGCCAGCTTGCCGACAGCACGCCCACGTCCAGCGGCCCGCGCACGTTCACGTTCCTGGTCATGCCTCCGGCCACGCTCAGCCGCGGCCACACGGACATCGGCATCGCCTTCGAGGACGGCGCGTTCGACCTGCACATCCACGACGAGGAAACCGACACAGAATACAAACCCACTGGCGCTGTCCTGGCCGTCCGCGAGGCAGCCGAACAGCCAATCCCGGATACGGTCGCTCTGAGCTTCCTCGGCCGGCCCGGCCGGTCCACCTGGATTCTGCCTGCGGTGGAAAACCCAGACCTGCTCTTCCTCGGCTTCGGCGCGGAGGAAGTCGAACTCGGCGTGTTCGTCGGTGACATCTTGCGGATGGAACTGGCCAGCGTCGAGGGAGCCGGCGATTTCGCCGTGTTTGCCTACGACGGCTTCAGCACTCCGGTCATCCACATGAACAGCGCCGACGGGATAGACGCCGCGGATCTCTTCCCCGTGGTGGCGAAGGGGCACACGGATCTGAACTGGGCGTTCAGCGCGCCTGGCACCTATCGGATCGGTTTCCGCGTCCGCGGCACCCTGGTGGCGGGCAATCAAGAGGTAAGCAGCGCCATCGCGTACTACACGTTTACCGTACCCGCAGCCCGTCTCCCGCAGCCCCCGGAATCGGAAGTGCCGCTCGTGCATAACATCGTTGATCTTGGCACGCTCGGCGGCCCCGGCAGCTTCGCGCTCGACGTGAATGAATCGCGCCAGGTCACCGGCAACGCCCGCTACACCACTGCCAACACCCGGCTCCACGCGTTCCTTTGGTCCGAAAATGCCATGACCGATCTTGGCTACCTCACCAACGGCACCGAGTTCAGCCGCGGCTACGCCATCAACGACCACGGTGTCGTCGTCGGCGAAAGCGATAACAACGCTTCCAAAGCGTTCCTCTTCGACGGCTCCAATCTTATCAATCTCGGCACGCTCGGCGGTGCCAGTGCCGTCGCGCACGACATCAACAACGCCGGCGAAATCGTCGGCGCATCGTCGAACGGCAGCGCCTCCCGCCCCTTCAAACGGCTCCCCGACGGAACGTTCGTCGACCTCGGCACGCTCCTCGGCACGACCAACTCCTCCGGCCGCGCCTGGGCCATCAACGAAGCCGGCGTCGCCGTCGGCCTCTCCCGCAATGAAGCCAACACCACCTCCCAAGCCACGCTCTGGAACGGCGGGAGCATCAGCAACCTCGGCTCCCTCGCGGGCGGAACCTTCTTCAGCCAAGCCTACGCCATCAACGATTCCAATGTCGTCGTCGGATCGTCCGTCATCGGCAAGGTCAGCCCCACCAGTTCCACGGACTTGAACCATGCGTTCGTCTGGCAAAACGGCGCCATGACCGACCTCGGCGCTCACCCGTCCAACACGAACTTCATCCACTGCGAGGCCAAGGACATCAACAACGCCGGCGAGATTGTCGGCTACACCGCCCGCTTCTTCAGCAACCCCACCAGCGGCGGCGCGGCCATGCTGTGGAAAGACGGCACGGCCCACGACTTGAACGACCTCATCCCCGCCGGCTCCGGTTGGATCCTCCAGTCCGCCGAAGGTATCAACGACCGCGGCGACATCGTCGGCTACGGCTCGTATCAGGGCCAAACCCGCGCGTTCCTCCTCGTGCGCGCCACCCGGCTGTTCTCCGGCCACACCGACATCGGGGTCGCGTATGAAGACGACGCCTGGGATTTGCACGTGCATGCGGAAGACATCGACGCCGAATTCGCCCCCGCCGAAGCGCTGCTTGTCGTCCCGCCCGTCGCCCAGACCATCGTTCCGGCCGCAACCAACTACGCCTTCCTCGGTAGCCCGGGGAGTCCGCTCTGGTTGTTGCCGAACGTGGAGAACCCGCGCCTGCTCTTCCTCGGCCTCGCCGCCGAGGAGATCTCGTCCGGCGTGTTTCTTGGCGATCAAATCAACGTGCGCCTGAAATCGGTGGAAGGTCCCGGCGCGTTCTCGGTCTTCAGCATCGATGGCTTCGGTGTGCCGATCGTCCACATGAACTCGGGCGATGGCCTCGACGAGCGCGACACGAAATCCATTGTGACCGGCAGCCACGAAGATTTTGCCTGGGCCTTTACCCGCCCCGGCTTTTATCGCGTGACCTTCGAAGCCAGCGGCGCGCTCGCCAACGAGACGCCCATCCGGAGCGGCGACGTCACCTACTACTTCGAAGTGCTCCCGATCGAAACCCGCCTCGCCATCGCCCGGAACGAGGCCGGCACTTCCATCACCTTCCAGACCCAGGACGGACTGACTTACCAACTCGAGGCCGCCTCGGCCATCCACGGCCCCTGGTCGGACCTTGGCCCGGCGTTCGTGGGAACCGGTCGAGCGAAGGAGATCACCGTGACCAACGGCGATGCCTTGAGCTTCTTCCGCGTCCGCGCCACGCCGGCCCCGTGACATTCCACGGCTGAATCCCCCGCCCGCGCTCTCACGACGCGGGCGGGGAAACGCCACCCCTCCCCATGCCCAACCGTTCTGCACGCCACGAAGTTGGAGTCATGGCTTCAGGTGAGGCGACCGGGACATTGCAAGAAACTCGTCGAGGCCGGAACGGCCTGTCCACTTCACCCGTTGGTGAAACGCTCCCGCGCGGCGGGGTCACGCACGGAAGCGCCCCCAACCACGACCCGAAAGAAAAACCAAATGAAGAAGTCCATCCTCATCGCGGCCTGTCTGCTCGCCGTGACGGTTGCCGCCACCGCGGCGGAGAAAACCATCACGGGCGAGGGCATGTGCGCCAAGTGCGAGTTGAAGGAAACCAAGTCCTGCCAGAACGCCATCAAGGCCGACGGCGTGACCTATTACCTGGCCGACAACAAGGCGAGCAAAGATTTCCACAAGAATCTCTGCTCGACCACCGCCAAGGTGAAGGCCTCGGGCGAAGTCACCGAAAAGGACGGCAAGAAGCTCCTGACCGTCTCCAAGATCGAACTGGCCAAGTAACTGCCGAGCCATCGGGCGGCCGGGTGAGATACCCCGGCTGCCCACCTTCGCTTCTCGTGCCGGTCAACGGCGTGAGGTTGACCAGCCTTCACCCGATGTTAATTCACTCGCTCGCGGCTCTCGCCTGCCTGCTATTGGCCGGACCGCTCCAGGCCGCCCATTCGGACATCATCATCTCCCGCTCGAATGGCGTGTTGCGGGTGGACAGCACCATCCACACGGGCAACGTGCGCGAGAACGATGCGGCGGGGAACGGTTCGGTCTGGGCCACGGACAATCCCGGATTCGCCGGCAGCGGCTTCCGTTTCAATGACGAATTCTGGTTCGACGTCACCGGGCCGCTCAAGCGCTGGGACGGAACGAACTGGGCCACGCTCAATGTCGGGCCCGAATTCATGGAGTTCATCGAGCCGGGCCCCTTTGGTGACGCCCTGAATTCAGTCTCCATCACGCGGGCGACGGCGTTCGCGCCGGGCTACCTCATCTCCCAGGCCGGGACGCGCGGGAGCATCCACACGCACTTCGTCTTTCTCTTGCGCGCGACCAACGGCGTGGCCCCCGCGGTGGGCGCCTACAGTTTCCCGCTGACCCTGCGCTCGCCGCAGTACGGCTCCGCACCGCCGGTGCATCTGGTGTTCAACAACGGCCTGGAGGAAGCGCATTTCAACACCGCCGTGGAACACTTCCGCGCGGCGCAGGAGATGCGCCTGAGCTTGGAGCGAGGATCGAACGGCACCGTCTCGTTGTCGCTGTTCACGATCGAAGGGCAGACGAATCAACTCCTCTCCGCTCCCACGCCCGGTGGAGCGTGGAACGAGCATGGCCCGGCGTTCGTCGGCAGCGGGGGTCACCACAAACAATCGATGCTCACGGAGGGCACCAACACCTTCTTCCGGCTCCGAACCCCATGACCCGCCCAATCTCCATCCTGTCGCTCTGGGCCGTGCTCGGCATGGTCTCGGTCCGCGCCCAGCATGCGGGCGATATCCTCATCGGGCAGACGGCGGCGGGATCGTTGGGTGCGACGAACCTGCCGGAGCGCACGATCTTTCTATCCCCGGTCTCCTCTGGTCCGTTCCGTGGCTGGTCCAGCACGGCCCTGGGCTTCGACGGCATCGTGGAGACAAATGCGGCGAACGTGCTGAATCCTCTCTCCGCCGGAGCCAATGTTTTCCTCGAAGTAGTCACGATCGAAGCCGGGCTATCGCTGCGTTCGTTCACCGCGCCCGCCACGGTGTTTGCCGACGACGTGGGCGAACGGCTGCGCATTGGCAACACGGGCAACCTGCACAATCACCCGATCGTCTTCATCGACAGCGCCGTGGTGGGAACGAATTTCCCGGGCCAGCGTGCCGTGACGTTTCGCCTGGTGGAGACGGGAACTGCTGGACTGCTTCCTTCGGCCGACTACTCGATCACGTTCTCCCCCGTTCTCCCAACGAGTTTGGCCATTCGACGCACCGCGGAGGGCGCGATGATCTCCTTCGAGACCGTGGCGGGCCTTGGGTATCAGATCCAGGCTGCGCCAAACCCCGCCGGGCCGTGGCTGTCCGAAGGCAACCCGATCGCCGGCACTGGCATCCTGGCGGAGTTTGCGCCGAGCCCGACCTCCAGCAACCGCATTTTCCGCGTGCGTTCCTTTCCCGACAACTGACCCACCCGCTTTTCACCCAATCACCGCAAACACTGAATTCAGTTATGAAGTATCAACATCAACCACACTACCATCGCGAGCTGCCCCCGGTCGGCCGCACAAAAACATCACCACTTCCGGCCATCACGACCGGGGCCCGGTTCAACGGGCGCAGCCTCGGACTGTGTGTGGCGCTCTGCGCCGCGGCGGTTCAAACCCAAACCGCTGGCGCGGCGGACTACACCTACGTGAAAGTCGGCGTTCCCGCCCAGACCGGCAGCTCGGCCCTCGCCATGGACAACAACGGCCGGGTGGCCACCACGAGCCTCGTCCGCTCCTACCTCTTCGCCGACAATTTTTTCGCGAACTACGTCGAGATCACGAACGTCAACATCGCGACCACCACTCCCGGCTTGGTGGCCCAGGGGCTGAATGACGCCGGAGATCTGGTGGGGCGGTTTAGAACCAATGGAGCTCCGGCCAACCAAACGCGCGGCTTTATCCGTCGCGCCGATGGAACCTTCACGCCCTTCGATTATCCCGGCGTGGCCAGCACTTCGATCTCCGAGATCAACAACCACGGCCATCTGGTTGGCGAAACGCGCAGCGACCTCACCGCGTTCGGCCTCATCCGCGGCTTCGTCCAGACGAACGGAGTCTCCGCGGAGATCCACTTTCCCGGGGCCACATTGACTCGCGGCTACGGCATCAATGACGCCGGAGACATCGTCGGGCAGTATCAGATGGAAGATGCGGTGAGCCGGCCCTTCCTGCTGCGAAACGGGGTCTATTCGCAGATTGTTCCCACCAATGCGCCAGGAGGCCTGGCCTCGGCGATCGCTTTCTCGATCAGCGACAACGGGCTTGTCCTCGGCACCTACCGCGATTCAGCCAACGTCTCCAAGACCTGGGTCAGGCGGGCGGACGGCTCATTCGAATATCCCGCGCTACCGGGAACAGGCCGGGTCATCAACAAAGCTGGCCAGATCGCCGGCTCGTTCGCCGATCCGGCCAACGCAAACGCGGCCACTCCGTTCGTGGCCACGCCGTTTGTCCCGGTCCACTACGTGGCCCACCGCATGACCCTGACCAACTCCGCGAGCGGCGGCGCCAGCAAGATCAATGATCAGGGAAAAATCACCGGCACCGTGGATGGCACGGACGGCATCAGTCGCGGCTATCTCTTTGACTCGACGACCCGGCAGGAGATCGAGCGTGGCGGTTTCGTCGATTCCGCGTTCACGGAATGGGGCGGCATCAACTCGGCCGGAACGCTCGCCGGTTACTACGCGGATCCGGCGGACCCAACCTTCAACACCTACCGTGCCTTCGTGCGCGACGCCGTCGGCAACTTTCAATCCATCATCTGGTCCGGAGACACCAACTTCGGATTCACGGTGGACATTGACGAACACGGCCGCGTCGCAGGTGGTGGCGGGACGACCGCGTGGGCCTGGAACACCAACGGCACGTTCCAGGTCTTCAACGTCCCCGGCTTCACGGTCAACGGATCCTTCGGCATGAACGATCACGGCCTCGTGGTTGGCGCGGCCTGGCCCGGCTTCTTCGACACGCCGAACGGGCTCATCTACAACCTCTCGAACAACACGGCCACCATCTGGAACTACCCCGCCGCCGCGCAAACCACGCTCTACGGTATCAACAATCGCGGCGACATCGTCGGTGAATACAAGCCGAACCTGACCAGCGCCAACGTCCCCTTCGTCCGCTGGGCCGACGGCACCACACAGATCCTGGACTTTCCCGGTCTCTCCGGCGTGCGCGTTTATGACATCAATGACCAGCAGGTCGTGGTCGGCCGCTACAAGAACGCGGCCAACAAGAACCGACCGTTCTTCGCCACGCCCATCGCGCCGCTGCCGGAGTCGCTCGCCTTCACCTTCGAGAACGTCGTCGCCACCCTGCCCGGAGCGACCGAGACGCTGCTCTCGGACATCGACAATGACGGGCGACTCATCGGGCGGTTCAAGGATGCGCTCGACGTCAGCCAGGGCCTGATCATCGATGGCACCAACCAGTCCACGTTCAACCTAACGGGCACCACCGCGACGTTCCCGGGCGGCTTCAATTCCCTCGGCGTGATCGCAGGCTTCTACCGCAATGCCACCAACTCGGCCATCCAGCACGGCTTCCTTCGCGACACCAACGGCGTCGTCACCACCATCGATGGCGCCGGGCCGGGCACGACCTACGTCTGGCGCGTGAACGATCGCGGCGAGGCGAATGGCTACTGGTTCGAGGAGTCGCCGTTCTTCATCCGCAGCTTCCGTCGCGACACCAACGGTACGCTCGCCACGTTTGTCTATCCCGGCTCGCCGGTGGGCACGGTCACGCGCGGCATGAACGAGGCCGGCGATCTCGCCGGCTGGAAATGGACCGATGCCTTCGCGCTCGAAGGGGTGGTCTTCAAACGCGACGGGACAACCAATGTCTTCGCCGTGCCCGGTTGGGCCAACACCCTGCCCGGGGACATCAACAACTTTGGCGAGATCGCCGGCACCGTGATCAACGCCGACTTCACCAAACGCGCCGGCTTCTTCCGTCGCGCCAACGGCGACACCGTCGTCTTCACTCCGCCCCAAGCCATCGAGGTCGAGGTGTTCGGCCTCAATGACAGAGCGGAGATCGTGGGCGAATACGTGACCGCCGGCGGATTCCGCCTCGGGTTCATCGCGCGTCCCGCAACACGCCTGGATCGCGGTCACACGGATGCCGGGCTCGCCTATGAAGACGGCGAGTTCGAGTTCCACATCCACGACGAGGAGAACGACGTCGAGTACGGCGTCAACGAGGCCGTGCTCGCCATCGGCACCGCCGCCGAGCAGGTGATCCCGGACGAACTGGCCTACAGCTTCCTCGGTCGCCCCGGCTATTCGACGTGGATTCTGCCCGCGGTCCAGAATGAGGAACTGCTGTTCCTCGGCATCGCCGCGGAGGAGATTGGGACCGGGATTTTTGTCAATGACCAGATCCGCATCGAGCTCGTCTTCGTGCAGGGCAACGGCGATTTCAGCCTTTACTCGATCGATGGCTTCGGCCAGCCCGTCGTCCACATGAACACCGCTGACGGCTACGATGACCACGACGCGTTCGTCGTCCAGGCCGGCAGCCACGTCGACCTCAACTGGGCTTTCAGCGTGCCCGGCACCTATCGTGTCGGCCTGCGCGCCCGCGCCACGTTGGTCGAAGGCAACACCGAAATCGAAAGCGACGTCGCCTACTACACCTTCACGGTTCCCGAACCGTTGCGCTCACAGCCGGTCGAGCCCGCAGAAGAGATCTACACCATCACTGACCTCGGCACGCTCGGCGGCCCCTCGAGCTTCGCGCTCGACGTGAACGAATCCGCGCAGGTGACCGGCAACGCCCGCTACACCAACGCCAACTCGCGCCTGCACGCCTTCGCCTGGGACCGGGAGATCATCCGCGACCTCGGCTACCTCACCAATGGCGTCGAGTTCAGCCGCAGCTACGCCATCAATGACGCCGGCATCATCGTCGGCGAAAGCGACAACGACATCTCGAAGGCATTCCTCTGGGACGGTACCAACCTGGTTCAGCTCGGCACGCTCGGCGGCGCCAGCGCCGTCGCCCACGACATCAACAACGCCGGCGAAATCGTCGGCGCCTCGTCGAACGGCTCGGCCAGCCGCCCCTACAAGCGTGACGCCATGGGGGTCATGCACGATCTCGGGACACTGCTGGGCACAACCAATTCCTCCGGCCGCGCCTGGGGCATTAATCAGTCCGGTGCCGTCGTCGGTCTCTCGCGGAACGCCGCGAACACCACGTCGCAGGCCACGCTGTGGATCGGCGGCAGCATCAGCAACCTCGGTTCACTCGCGGGCGGCGCGTTCTTCAGCCAGGCCTACGCGATCAACGACAACCACGTCGTCGTCGGCTCTTCCGTCGTCGGCAAGGTCAGCCCGACCAGCTCCACCGACCTGAACCACGCCTTCGTCTGGCAGAACGGGGTCATGACCGACCTTGGCGCCCACCCGTCCAACACCAACTTCGTCCACAGCGAGGCGAAGGACATCAACAACGCAGGCGAGATCGTGGGTTACACCGCGCGCCTCTTCAGCAGCCCGACCAGCGGCGGCGCGGCCATGCTCTGGCGTAACGGTGAGGCCATCGATCTGAACACCCTGGTGCCGCCGGGTTCCGGCTGGGTGCTCCAGTCCGCCGAAGGCATCAACGAACGCGGCGACATCGTCGGCTATGGCTCGTTCAAGGGCCAAACCCGCGCCTTCCTGCTGCGCCGGGCGACGCTCTACACCGAAGGTCACGCCGATCTCGCGTTCGACTACGCCAACGGAGCCTGGCACCAGCGCATGCGCAACGACAACTTCGGCACCAACCTTGAGCCGGCCTCCGTGCTCATCCGGGGCAATGTCGCCAGCCAGATCGTCGTGCCGTCCGAACTCCCGCCGGGCTACGAGTTCCTCGGCAACCCCGGAGACACGATCTGGATCCTGCCCGAAGTGCAGGATCCCAGGCTGCCCTACCTCGGGCTCGCCGCCGAGGAGATCGCCGTCGAGACGTTCGCCAACCGCAACCTGCGCGTGCAGCTCACCGCGGTTGAAGGCCCCGGGCAGTTCATCACTTCCGATGCCGGCTTCGCCGAGCCGCGCGTCTTCTTCAACACCCGCGACGGCGTGGGTCCCGCGGACTTCTATCCGCTCCCGGCGGGCTCGCACGCGCATCTGAACTGGATCTTCACCCGGCCAGGTTATTACCGGGTCACCCTGCAAGCCAGCGGCACGCTGGCCAACGGCGGTGTCCCGACGGCCGGCCCACCCGTGACGTATCACTTCCAGATCATTGGAATCGAAACCCGGCTGAACATCGTGCGTGGCGACAGTGGTTTGAAGGTCGTGTTCACCACACAGACCGGCGTGAACTACCAGCTCGAACGCGCGCCCGAAGCCTCCGGCCCGTGGGAGAACGCCGGCCAGCCGTTTGTCGGCACCGGTCGCGTGAAGGAGATCAGCGTTCCCGCCACCGGCGGCAACACCTTCTTCCGCATCAACGCCAGTGTGAGAAACTAGACCACAGCTCACCCCAACGCCCGCCTGCGCTTTCCCGGCGCAGGCGGGCGAGGAACAAACGGCACGTATAGCTGTCCTCCGCGGACTCGTTCCTGGGTTAACGAAGCCGCCTTCTCTCCTCTCCCAGATCCCAACGAATTATTGCTGTTCGAGCGGGAGGCCGATACAGTGTTGAGCAAGAACGAAAGGTCCAAAATGTTAGAGATCACAACCAGTTGGGAGGAAAAGGGTCGCCAGGAAGGTCGCCAGGAAGGTTGGCGAGAAGGCATTGAAGAAGGTCGACGGGATGAGTGCCGTTGTGTCGTCCGCCGGCTCTTGCAGCGCCGGTTGGGGTCCATCGATACCGCGCTGCAATCCGAGCTTGGAACGCTTTCAATCGATCAACTGGAAAGCTTGGCGGAGGCTTTATTGGATTTTTCTTCCGTCGCGGATCTTCACCATTGGCTGGCGAAAGCCCGCACCAATTAGTTGATCGAGGGGCGCGTTCGCCGGGCCGAACGGACGAACGATTCTCGGGCGCAACCATGGGCAACTGCTTCACCAGAACTCCGGGCTTCCGCTCGACGCTGACCTTGTTCTGTCTTCTGCTGTTGTTGGCTGGCCGGAGTGCTGCGGCGCTTCCGGCCGTCCGTGTTCTCTGGGAATTGCCCGAGGGGAATCCAGTCGGGCTGCCGGCGACGTTCACAGCCGTCATCACCAATGCCGGCCCGGGCGCGATCACGCGGATCCGTTTTACCAACTCCATTCCGCCCCAGCTTACCAATGTCACCGTAACGACCTCACAAGGGACTCTCGTCGCAAGCAACGGTGCCATCCACGGTGAACTCGGCAGCCTGGCCGGGGGCGAAAGCGCGACTGTAAGCTTCACGGGCCAGCCGAGCCGCCCCGGCTTTGCGACCGTGAACTTTGAGATCCAAGGCCACTCCGAGAGTGGCACGTTTCTATACGACTACGGTGAGGTGTATGCGCGATTTGGAGTCGCGGACATGGCCGTGAGTCTCGCGTTGCTGACCAACCTCGTGCAAGCCGGAGTGCCGTACGAAGCAGTCATCGCTGTCACGAATCGTGGGCCGGATGTGGCCAGGGAAGTGTTGCTTTTGTTTCTGCCCAGCGATGGTCAGGAAATCTTGAGTCTCCACACGCCGGCCGGAATGCATCCTCCCGTGCCCAGTGGCTGGCAGGTGATCAACCTTGGCCCTGTACCCGCCGGTGGAGCCGTCACCGTGGAAGCAACGCTTCTGCCGGTCCGGGCGGGGGCGCTTCATCTCATCGCGCAGGCGCAGCAGGAGGAAGTCGATCTCGACGGCGAGAGCAATCATGCGCTCCTGGAGTTCTCCGCGCAGGATGGAGCGGGAGTAATTCAGTTCGATCGCGAGGAACAAATCGTGTCGGAACACGAGGAACAGGCGGCCGTCACAATTCGCCGACGCGAGGGCGCGGCGGGAACCGTCTCGGTCGATTACGAGGTGCAGGATTTGACGGCGTTGGCGGGAGTCCATCATGCCATCACCAACGGGGTCATGACTTTTAGTCCGGGCGAAACGGAGCGCATGCTGACCATTCCCATCCTCCAGGATTCCCGCCCGGAATGCAGCCGCGAGTTCCGAATCCTCTTTCACCACGCAAGCGGCGGCGCGCTGGTCCGCAACATCGCAAGTGTGACCGTGACCATTCTGGACGACGACGTTCTTCCAACCGGCTCGCTCGAAGCCGTGAGTATTTCCAGCAATCGGCTGGACACGGGCAACCGCCTTTCAGCTTACGCAGCGCTGACGCCGGATGGTCGTTGGGCGGCATTCACCAGTTATGCCAACAACCTTGCGGCGAACACCAGTGGCCGTGGCCCGCAAGTTTATCTCCGCGACCTGGTGCATGGGATCACTCGTCAAATCGCGCCTTCGCCTTCCAGCGATCCCGTGGCCGCCGCAGAAAGCTATGCCGCATTCCCCGCCATCAACACGGACGGACGTTACGTGGTCTTCCTCGGTTTTGGCGACGGCTGGGTCACGAACACGCTGCCGACCGGCGTCGAACAGCTCTTCCACCACGACACGGTGACGCATGCCACGCAGCTCATCACCGTCACGCCGACCGGCGACGGTTCGGACGGACGGTGCCCAAGCCGGCCGGAAGGTTTCTGTTATTTCGCCGGCATGAGCGCCGACGGTCAGCGCGTTTTGTTCTTCAACGACGGCGCGGCGATGACTCCGCTCAACTCCAACCGGGTGGAGCAACTCTACCTGCGCGACGTCGCGGCCCGGCAAACGGTCGCGGTCTCCAGCAATCATTTTGGCAACGGCCTGGGCAACGGCCCGGTCTGGGAAGCCAGCCTGAGCGCCGATGGCAACCTGGTCGCCTTCGCCAGCACCGCGGCCAATCTCGTGCCGGGCTTCAGCTATATCGCCGGCCATCCGTTTCCCGACACCCAAATCTATCTGCGCGATCTCCGCCGCAACATCACCACGGCTGTAACGCTTTCCACCAACGGTGGATTTGCTCCCGGACCGTCAGGCAGCCCGCGGATCACGCCCGATGGACGCTTCGTCATCTTCCGCACCTGGAACGATTCCCTCGTGCCCGATGATGACAATCCAGGCCCTGACCTATTTCGCTACGAAGTGGCCACGCAAAAACTCCTGCGGCTCACCCGGGCCACGCCGGGTGAGAACATCAGCCCAAGCGTCAGTGCGGATGGCCGATTCATCGCCTACCGCAATGGAACGCAGACGCCCCGAGCCGCCGCGCAGGTTTACCTGTTCGATTGCGCCGCCAACACCACCACTCTGGTCAGCATGAACTGCCACGGGACGGGCCCCGGAAACCGTCACTCGCTGAACCCGCTTATCTCCGCTGACGGCGCTTTCGTCTATTTCCAAAGTTGCGCTCTCGACCTTTCGCCGGGCGAAATCTCCGACGCTTATTTCAGCGTGTACCGGCGCGATCTGAGGCGACAAACCACCGAGCTGGTCAGTCTGAATCGCGAACTCACCGGCTCTGCGGAAGGCAATACCGGAATGGTTGGCATCTCCAGTGACGGAAGTCTGGCCTTCCTGAGCAGCGATTCGGATAATCTGATCTGGGGCGACAACAACCGCACCGTGGATCTATTTGCCTGGCATGCCGCCGCGGCACGTGACGCCGGACCGCAACTCCTCATCGAACGCACGCCCACGGAGATCGTTCTCCGCTGGCCTGCCGGGCTCACGGGCTTCCTGTTGCAAACCAGTTCATCGCTGTCCTCCGCCGATTGGACGGATCTTGCGCCCGCCGATGCCGCCACTGAATGGCGGGAAGCTCCCGAGCGGGCCGCCTTTTTCCGGCTGCGACGCTGAGCCGGGCGGACGGAACATTTAGGGCTTGCGCAGCCGCCAGTAGCGCGCGCCTGCGTTCGCCGCGTTGGTGTGAACAAAGAAGCGACCGTCGACGACGATGTTGGTCGCTGGTCATCCCTCATGGAATGGAAACATCGAGTCGGAGGAATCGGGTGCTTCGAGAAAGTGCGGGGATGAGGTCGCGCACGACGATGACTTCGACGGCACCGTTTGTCTGGCGAGAGATTTCGGTCGTTCGAAAGTGTTGACGCGTCGTCCCTTGATAGATCGAGCCCGACTGCCAACTGTTGGTGTTGAGCGAGTCGGCAACTTTGATTTCGTATCGGAGCGCCGCGGCCGTGGCCTTGCGGGCACGGGTGAAGGTCAGCGTTGCGTAATTGGTTCCGCCCACCGATTGAATCGAGCCTCCAGGCCGGCCGGTGACCGTCGCCAATCTGGGATCCGTGCCCAGGGCGAACTCCATAAAGTTCGACAGACCGTCCAGGTCAGGGTCGAGTCCCTGCACATCGCGCTCGTCGAAGCCAGTGGAGCCGGTCGTGTTTTCCACCAGATTATCGCCTTGGGAAGTGAACGGGCCAGCCACATCACGTGAACTGCCAACCGCATCGTTGGCCGCGAGAAACGATGACTGCAAAGAAGCGGGTGTGCTGGTGTAAATCCCAGCGCCCTCGCCGTTGGCGCCAGCTTCACCCGGCGTCCCTGGCTCAGCCCCAGGCAGTGCGTCAACCTGCCCACCGGCGCCCCTTTCGCCTCCAACGGTCGCGGTATTTCCCACCAGCGTCGTGTCGATGATCGTCATCGGACCTTCATTGTAGATGCCGCCGCCATGTCCAGAATCTCCGCCGTTCCCACCGTGACCACCTTTGCCGGGAGGATCTTCAGGGTAGAGCCTAAACGCGTTGCCGCCACGCCCGCCGCTTCCACCTGAACTTGCCACGTTCGCCGCCAAGGTCGTACCGACCACCAGCAATGTGCCGCTATTGTGGATGGCACCGCCGTGGCCCGCGTGGCCGGCACGGCCGCCCTGGCCGCCTCTTAGCGTGGCAAGCGCCGCCCGGCCACCGGCGGCCCCGTTTCCGCCTGCGCCGGACCGATTGCTGGAAAAAACGCAGTTTGAAATCACTAACTCGCCCGACGAGAAAATCCCACCTCCGCTCCCGCCAGCACCTCCGCTTCCGCCGAACGGAGTAAGGTTGTCCCCTTCGCACCCGTGGCCTCCGCGGCCGGCCGAGTTGTGACTAAACGTGCTATCGACGATCACTGCCCGGCCCGCATTGAAAAGTCCGCCACCCCGACCTCCGGGTCCATTGTCGCCGCCGTAGCACCAGCCACCATTTCCCGTCTCGCCCTGTCCGCATTGATTATGGCTGACGTTACACGCTTCCATGTAAAGCTGGCCCATGTTGTAGATTCCAGCACCGTCGCCTCCGGCGTTACCGTCAAGACCGGACCTAAACGGTGTGCCTGTCGTGTTGTTCATGATCGTGCAACGGAAGAGTCTTAGATTTCCCGTGTTGAAAATGGCGCCCCCGGACCGAAGCCACGACGCCCAGCCGTCGGGCTGAATGGGTGTTGGATTAACGTCGGTCGTATTGCCTGAGAAAATGCAATCGTAGACCGCCACGCTCGCGTCCGTCAAAACACGAAGGCCACCACCGCCGCCAAGCCCGCTGAGGCCGGAGGACCCAGTCCCGTTGATCAGGCTTAAACCGGATATCACCACATTGGTCACATTCGTCGTCACGTTGAACGCGCGGCTTAAGCCAACGATCGCGAGCTGGTCGGCGCCGGGACCTTCGATGGTCACTGGGCGGTCAATGGTGAACCCTCCGTACATGCTACCCTTTACACCGGGAAAACGGATGATGCTGCCCCCCGCCGGGTCAGCGTCTGCCAGTGCTTGGCGTAACGAGCCGGGGCCATTGTTTCCTGTATGGGTGACGAGCAGAATCGTCTGCGCACCGGGGCGAACTGCGCTGGCGAGAAGAATCAGTGCCCCCGCCAGCATCCAAAGAGCGGCCTGGCTCCACAGGCTCGTCGAGAGCTTACGAACGTGGGATGATTTCATGACTGTAGGATCGCCATTCAATGACCCGGCACAACTGGAAAATCGCGCGGAAGCTTGGCTCTGCCGGAATAGCGCTTTCTACGCGGCTCTCGGGGTTGATTGGACTACAGGGTTAGAGCCATCGATAGACGAAGGCTTTAGATCTGACCGATCTACCGACGATACTGGAGTTCCGTCTATGATCGGCACGTTGGGAAACGTTGGACTGAGTTTTTGCTATCGGAGACAGAGGACCCAGCGGGACTCTCGGCGACTGAGATCGTTGTTCAGTTCTCTGAGGTGGGGGAAGCGGACAAAGTGGTCAGTCGCCTCAAGGCATGTGGATTATTCATCGCAGCGGCCCGAGGGCCTGACGCTCCGTGTGACCTTATAGTTCTCGATCCGGATGGTCGTTCCATCGTGTTACTTGATCCAACACCATTCAACGCTTGAAGTGTTCATCGACCGTGAGCAGGTCCGAAAGGAACGGCTGGCTGACCATTCTTGATTTCCGATATTTGCGATTGGCGATTTGGCTAAACGCATAGCTATCCCTTGAAATATTCGAACGCCCCAGAGGCGCGCGGCGCGGAGATTCGGCACCCTCTTACTGGAACCGTCCCCTGCGTCACCCTCTCCGCCGCCCTGCGGGGGAGAGGGAACGTCCAGACTCGCGTCCCAGCGAGTCTGGACAGGGTGAGGTGGAGCAGTCCGCCGGTGCATGTCTCGTGAGCAGGTCCAAAAGGAACGGGCGGCTTCTCGCAACCACACCCGGCTCAATTTTCGTGAGCGGCATCTATTCCCGCGGTTTGATCTGAAACGGCCGCCGGGATGATTTTTCCCGACCCGGGAAGTCGGCCGGAATCTTCTGCGTCACCTTTCCCGTCGCCGCCCACTCCGCCCCGCGTTGGAGCGTGGCGATGAATCCGACACACTCCAGCGCTTCGTTGTCGTGACCCAGGGTTGTGTGAAAGACGCGACCCTGGTGATATTGGATGGTCATGAGCATCGGCTCATGCCGTCCGGCCGCTTGAAGTGCGGGCGTATCACAGGCAGTGGCCAGGATCGTCATGTTCTCAGCCGGTCCGCGCAACATCGAGTAGCACTCATCTTTCGCATGCATCCAGAAATCCGGAAGGCCCTTGGTGATGGGGTGCCCGGAGTCCCGGATGGTGACCAAGAATTCGTTCTGCGGGCCGTGCTTGCCACATGGGCCAGGGCTGGGATCGCGAACCACCTTGCCGTTCTTGTCGTAATAGACATAAGGCCCGTCCTTCGCACTGCGATTCCCCCAGCCGCCGACGCCGATCATTTTGTTGAACTCAGGCCACGTCGGCCAACTGTTGTCCGCGGCATGCACGACGACCAATCCGCCGCCAACGGCCATGTATTTTTCGAAGGCTCGCCGGGTCTCCTCGGGCCAGTCCGCCGCCTGCCAGCCGAAGTTGCTCACCACGAGTTCATATTTGGTGAAGTCGGGCTTGAAATCAGGGTCTGCCTTGGGCTGCTTTACCGGGATGGAATCGCCGGCCTTCGCCAAAGGCAGCAGCGCCGCCTCGCGTTCGGACTGCCAGACGTATCGCGTGCGCGCGATGTCCACGGTGAACAACCCGGTCTCCTCGAGATACTGCTTCATCATGAGCGTCGACTTGGGCCAAACGGCGTGGTTGTTCTGACCGTCGACAATGAGCACCTTCGATCGCTCCGCGCCGCGCGAACTGCACGGCGAGAGGAGGCAAGTGGCCGTGGCGAGATTGCACCGAGGGTGAGAGTGGCGTGTCTGGCGGGATGGGAAGCAGGCAGGATGTTCATGTCGTCATTCGGTTCATTGACGGCGCAGCTTCTAACATTCGACTGGGCGGGGTGCAATCCTCCGCCGTCGGGTTGAGTGGGGCCGTCCATTTCAAAGGGGTTGGGGAATCCGGAGCCGGTTCGGTGGAGTTTCTGCCGCAAAGTCGACGAACACGTTCCGCGGCGGCGGAGCACCGCCCTACCCGAGACGCGGGCGGCCGGATGGGATCTGGGCTTCGGACCAACAACCTCGAAATGCGCGGAGAAGGCCCGAGCGAAGCACTTTACATGGGGCAAAAAGTGGGGAAACTCGCGCCATGAAGAGTCCTGTCCGACCGAAAGAGCCCGCGGTTGTCTACACTCTGACCGCCACCTGCATTTGGGGCGCACATTTGACGGCGCCATGTGTCCGCGTTTTGGAGTTGCGCGATGACCAGACACTGACGGCTCTGCATTATGCGATCATCGACGCCGTGAAGTTCGACGATGATCATTTGCACGAGTTTTACGCGGCGCGAACGGAGCGTGCGCGCGCGCGGTATTCGCTCCAGGCATCGGAAGACCCATTCGAACATTCAATGCTCCAATCGCTCGCTGGTCGATTCGGCCTTCCGCTGCGACCGGTCGATCCGACGGTGGCGGCCGCCGAGGCGTGGGCCGCCCGCCTCCGGACATTGGGCGACCCGCCGTTGAAAGCAGTCTTCCCGCTACCCAACAAGCTCAAGCTTTTCTACTGGTTCGATTTTGGCGACGACTGGAAGTTTGAGATCAAAAAGGAACGCCGAGTCCAATCGGTTGTGGCCCGAGCCAAGTATCCCCGGGTCGTGGGACGAACCGGCCCCAATCCCGAGCAATACCCGAATTGGTAGTAGCAGTTTCGCGTGATGCGGGACTTCTCCACGATGTGATGCCCGATTGCGCAGATTCACCTCAGGCCACGACCATTCCGGGCTGACTTCCCGAGGTCCGAAAGCAAACCACCAAATCCATTTATCCGTGAATCGAATCTTCTCCCCCTTCCTCGTGACCCTGCTCGCGAGCGCGTGGCTCGTGACCGTTACACTGGGTGCCGAAAGCAAACGCCTCATCCGGCCGCAGGATCTTTGGGCCATGAAACGGCTGGGCAGCCCGGCGTTGTCGCCGGATGCCAAGTCGGCCGTTTTCACGGTGACCGAGTGGTCCATCGAAAAGAACAAAAGCGCGACGCATCTCTGGGTGGTGGATCTGGCGAACGGATCGCCGCGCCGGCTGACGTTCGCGCCGAACGCGACAGATGCGTCGCCTCGTTGGAGTCCGGATGGGAAGCGTATCGCCTTCACTTCCAAGCGCGGCGACGATGAGGCCGCCGCGCTCTACGTGATGCGCATCGATGGCGGTGAGCCGGAAAAGATTCTGGAACTACCCTATTCCGTGTCGACGCCGCAGTGGATGCCCAACGGCCAGCGGATCGTCGTGGCAACGCGCGTGATTCCCGAACTGGCCGGCAAGTTGGGCAAGGCTGACTTCGCGGCGATGCGAAAAGAAATACAGCGGCGCAAAGATTCGAAAGTCACGGCCAGAGCCACGGAAGATCGGCAGTTCCGCTTTTGGGATCAGTGGCTGCCGGAGGGGCAGGCGCATCGGCTCGTGTTGGTTGACATCGCGTCGCGCGCGTTGACCGATCTCACGCCTGGATTCGACCGGTTGTGCACCACCACCGGGCAGACCGCGCCGGAGGCGAAGTTCGAGCTCTCACCGGACGGCCGACTGATTGCCGTGACGATCAACTCCACCCCGCCGCCTTACAACGATTTCCTGAATAACGACATTTATCTGGTGCCCACTGACGGTTCAGGCGTTCGGAAGAACCTGACCTCCGACAACAAGGGGAACGACGGTGACGTCGTGTTTGCGCCGGACAGCCGCTCGTTCGTTTACCGGCGCACGAAGACGCCGTACTACAATGGCGAGTTCGCCAAGTTGTGGCGCCATGACCTGACGACGGGCACCAACACGCCGCTCACTGAGCGGTTGGACTATGCGATTGGCAGCGCGACTTTTTCGCCCGATGGGCAGAACCTTTGGGTGACTGCCGAGGAAAAGGGCGTGCTGCCGATCTTCAAGCTGGCGGCCGACGGATCGGGGTTTACGTCCGTGTTCAAGACCGGGACGAGCAGCGGTTTCGACGCGGCGGGCGGCGTGGCGGTGTTTCTGAACAGCACCGCCGAAAGACCGGATGAGTTGTTTGCGCTGGACCTCGCGACAGGCGTGGCGCGCCAGTTAACCCGCTTCAACGAGGCGTTGCTGGCCCAACTCGACCTTGGCCGGCGCGAAGACTACTGGTTCGACGGCGCGACGGGCGATCGAGTCCACGGAGTAATCTTCTTCCCGCCCGGCTTCGAAGCTGCGAAGTCTTATCCCCTGCTCCAGCTCATGCATGGCGGCCCGCACACCATGGTGGGCGACGCCTGGAACTATCGGTGGAACGCACATGTTTTTGCCGCGGCCGGCTATGTTGTGACGTGGGTGAACCGCCATGGCTCGACGGGCTTTGGCGAGAAGTTCTGCCAAAGCATTCTGAACGAATGGGGCGACAAGCCGCTGGAGGACATTCTCAAGAGCACGGACTATCTGCTCGCGCGATATTCGAACCTCGACCCGAAGCGGTTGGCGGCGGCGGGCGGAAGCTACGGCGGTTATATGGCCGCGTGGGTGGCGGGCCACACTGACCGGTTCGCGTGCCTGATCAACCACGCTGGCGTGAACGATTTCATCACGCAATACGGCGCGGATACCACGAGCTTCGGCTTCGCCAAAGTGCTGGGCGGTGCGCCGTGGGACAATCCGGAAGGCATGCAGCGCAATAACCCCACGACCTACGCGAAGAACTTCAAGACCCCAATGTTGATCATCCATGGCCAGCTGGACTACCGCGTGCCCTACGTGAATGGCACCGCGCTCTATGGGATTTACAAGGCCATGAACCTGCCCGCGCGGCTGGTGGTGTTCCCGAACGAGAACCACTGGATTCTCACGCCCCAGAACTCGATTTATTGGAACTGGGAATTCCAAAACTGGCTGGCTCGATGGACCGGAGGCACACCCACCTTGACCAAACCCAACTTCGACGCCGAGGAGAAGTAGGGCCTGCATGCCTAGCAATCGACGCCCGTCGCGATCAGGCTGCGCGTAGACATTCGTTGCAACGGCCGACCTGATGACCGAAACGCGCGGGCGCGTCGCCGCCCCCACTCCCCAGCTCGTCGCGCCGAAGCGTAGCCAAGGCGGAGGGAGAGGGTTGGGGTGAGGGCGAATTGCGAAGGCCGTTCTCCTTCACCTGTTGACGTTGCGTCGGTCAGAAGGAGTAACCCACCCCCAGGGTGACGAACACCGGTGCGGTCAGGTCGAGCCGGGCCTCCTTGCCTTTGAGCGTGTGGGAGTAGTGACCGAGATACTGGTATTGCGCGCCGGTGAACACGCCCCAAGAATGGTTCAACGCGTAGGAGATCGTGCCGGATGCGTATGCGCCGAAGACCAGATCACTGTGGCTGCTGGAACCGGCATTGGACAGCGTGCCCGCACCGGGCAGCTCGAGCGATTCCCGGAAACTGAAATCACTGTGGATCAATGCCAGCGCCAGTCCGCCGCTGAGGGACAGGTTGAACCTTTCCGTGATGGGGTATTCAAGATATGGCCCAAGGCGGAAGCCCGCGATTTGAGCGTCGAGACTACGCCGCCCGGTTAAATTGCCCGTGAAGGGGGCCACTGAGCGCGGCACCAGGGGATCCGGATTTACGGCGATAATCTGGCTGGCGGGCGCGCGGCCAGGTTGACTCGGCCCGGGAAATGTCGGGCCGGTAGCCCCAAACTGATAAAGATTATCGACGTTATACTCGTCGGTAATCACCTCGCCGGCAGTGGCCACCGGGCGATGATCACGGATCTCCAGGTCCATGAGACCCACGGCCGCTTCCAGTCCCCAGAAGCATCGGCCGACGGTTCCGAGTTCCCGATTAAAGGTGAGCTCGAAACCGTGCTGCGGATCGCCGTCGTTGCCGAGAGAATTGCCGAGCGAAGTGCTCGAAGCCTTGTGCATGAACAAGCTCCCGCCGCCTCCCTCTTTGGCCACCGATTGTCCCGGATTGTCGTAATGCCAAAGTGAAGTGAAACCATCGGGACTTCCGGCCGCCGTCCCCGATGTTTCCAGCAGAACGAAACCGTCGTCGTACGTCCTGCCCGCCGGCAGATCCAACGGGGTGGGTCGGAAACCGAGGTTTTTGAAATCGGCCGTAATATTGAAACCCGCACGGTAGCTGAGGCTGAATCGATTGCGGGACCGTTCCGGCTTTTCAGGATTGAACCCGCGCAAGCCGCTCGCCGGCTCGTCGGCGGCCGCGGCGGCGGCGAACGTCAGGAGCACGGAAACCGACGCGACGGCGGCTTGGCCCGACGGAGACTTCTGTTCCACGAATGTTTTCATGATGGGATGCTTCAAGGAATTGGCCCCAGAAGGACGTGATAAAACCTTTTCTTTACTGAGGCAGGATGGTTTTCGGTTTTTGGCCAGCCGTTATCCACCCACTGCGAAACGACGCCCAGTGCCGTGACTGGCGGGTAACTCGGCTTCCAGACCACGAGGTCGTCGCTGTATTCGATGTAGTAAAGTTGGCCGGGAACGGAGTCGAAACTGACCAGCATGCGTCCATCGCTCGCGGTGGACAGCCGCTTGGTCGGAACGAGGGTCGTCCCCGGCGGGAACGGTCGTGGCGGTGGCGCCAGCGGAACAACCTCGGCCAGCAGGCTGGCCGTCACCGCCTGCACCAGCGGAGTGAAATATTCGATGGTGAGGTCCACCGTGGTGAACGGTGGGATCGCCTGATTGTATTGCACGTAGGCTATCCCGGCGCTGTTGGTGCCGCTGGCGTTGTGCACCCGCACACCGGAGCGCAGGTTCGAGACCAGCACCCGCACGGCGGTCAGCGCATACGGGGTGGGATTCACCACGCTGATCTTCTGTTCCGCCAGCGTCACCTGGAAGTTGTATTCCCGCGGCCCGAGGACGATCGGCGGCGAGGCCAGAACGGTAATGTTCACCACACTCGAGGTCGAGGCGGCCCCAAGGTTGTCGACTGCCCGCGCGGTGAGTTGGTGCGGCCCGGGCGCGAGGTTTGAAAGCGTCGTCGTGTACGGGGCGTTGGTGAAGGTGCTCACCACGTTGGTGCCGACGAACAGTTGGACCTTCGCCACCGTGCCATCGGAATCGTTGGCGACGGCGGTGTAAGGAATCAGCTGAAAGGGAAAATAGACGCTGTTGCTGGGTGGCGTGACGATCGTGACGAACGGGGGCGCATTGCCACCAATCGAGAACGTGATGGGTGCGGACGTGTCCTGACCGCCGTTCGCGGTGCCGCCGTTGTCCCTGGCCGCGACCGAGACATTGGCCGTACCAAATGCATTGGTCGCCAGCGTGTAGGTGAGCGTTCCCGCCCGGCTAATGGCCGGGAGCACGGAGAACAAGGCGTTGTTGTCCGTGGTCACAACGAAATTGACGGCCTGACCAGCCTCATCCGCCGGACCAGGGCTGACGTTGCTCGCCCAGTTGGGCACCGTTTGTGCACCGGCGTTGACCATCACCATCTGGTCCGGGCCCCGGGCGAACGACGGCGGGTCATTAACCGGCGTCACGGCGATCGACACGTTCGCCGTCGCGCTGTCCACGGCACCGTCGTTGACCTTGAACGTGAAACGATCGGGACCGTTGTAATTGGTGAACGGACGGTAAAGGAAGGCAGGGCCGCTCCCGGCAAGGGTTCCGTTGGTCGGCTGGCCAACGATGACGTACGTCAGCGCGTTTCCCTCGGGGTCGGTGGCTGTCAGCGTGATGGGCGTGGCCGCGTCCTCCAGCGCGTTCACACTTTGACCATTGGCGACGGGCGGGTCGTTGACCGGAGTCAGATTGATCGACACGGTGGCAACAGCGGACGTGAGCGAGCCGTCGTTGACGGTGAAGGTGAAGGAATCAGGGCCGAAATAATTGGAAGCGGGCGTGTAGGTCCGGTTCGCGCCAGAGCCCGTGAGAGTGCCTCGGGTCGGAAGCGTGACGATGGTGAAGTTGGTCACGGGCCCGTCCGGGTCGGAGCTGGTCAACAGGATGGGCAGAACCGTGTCTTCGATGCCGGTCAGCGACTGGTTGAAGGCAACAGGCGCCTGGTTGCGGAGCTGGCAAACCTCCAACAGACTGATTTTGAACTGATCATTCGGAGCGCTATCGCCGGGCAGCGCTGCAATGATCAACGCGTTACCGACCACGCCGCCGGCATTCAACAAGGCCGAGCGCGTGGCGGCACTATCGGTCAGATTCGTCTCGGTGTAACCAAAGCCGCTCAGCACGGCGTCGCTCAGGGTCAGGTGGCGGTTGAAAGGATCGGCAAAGCTCCCAATCCAGATCCGCAGGTCACTGTCCGAGACCACGTACCCCAGGTTGGCGCGGTTCAAAATGACGGGCTGGGAAAACTCGAACAGCAGGTAATTGTCCCGGCCGATGTTGTCGACGGCGTGAGCGTTGTTGCTGCCGTCGCCCTCGCTTCCGTCTGTGACACCAAACCCGCCGCCATACAAACCGAGGTAAGCAGTCGCCCAACTGCCCGACGATTTGACCCGGCTGAAGGCGCTGACGTTAACCGCGATCCCGTTTGTCGTGAAGGTCCGGAGGTTGCCGGCGGTTCCGAACAGCGCCGTATTGCCATCGAAGCTGAAGCTGCTGGACGGACAAGGTGGCGGGAACGTCGTGACCTGGGTGATCCTCGTCGAAGAGTTGTCATTCGTTTTTCCCGCTTCCTCAGCCTCGCTGCCAAAAATCTGGGCGCGATTCGTGATCGCGCTCGTGGGGATATTGGTGCTGATCCGAACCTGGAAGGATTTCGTGCCACCGGTGCGGGACCCGACAGTGCCGAGGTTCCACGAAATCGTGTTGCTGGCCAGCGTGCCGCCGCTCAGCGTGTTCGTCACGACGGTGACGTAGGCGGGCAGAAAATCCTTGAGAACGACGTTCACGCCGTTGACCGGACCGGAGTTGGAATAGGTTAGAGTGTAACTGACCAGACCACCGGCAACGGCCTGGGCGGGGCTGATCTGTTCGACCTTCAGGTCAGGCCAGGCCGAGGCTGCGCGCGCGATCAGCATGAGCATGCAAGGAATCACCCAACTCCGGCGAGTTGAACCACCGGCTACGGGCAATCCTGCTTTCGGTGCTTGCGCGACTCGCGCGGCGGAGCCTTCCACTTCCGGGTTGGCTCGACGCAACCAGACGCGAGGTTGTCCCGATTCCCAAATCATGCGACGTACCGTCGAATCCCCCGGCCGCCTTCGCAATCGGGGCGTCTGCGTTTGCATCAATGGTGGAAACCGTCGATCGGCCCCCGGAGAATCCCCGATCTCCCAAGCCGGGACGTCAAGGTTGGCGCCTACTCCATCATTCACGGGAGGACACGCTGGCCGGTCGGTGCATCTCGAATTTGTTGGAGCGGAGCGCGGACCGGTGGTCCGCAGCGGGTGGACCCGACAACGGGCGTCCGAACCTTCGAGCGTCGTCCTCGAACCAAGCCGCTGCGGGCTGAAAGCGCTGAAAGCCCGCGGTCCGGCCGTGCCGCGAACTTTTGCCAACAACTTGGAGATGCACGGCTGGCCGGTTTGATCCAGGATTACGACTTGCAACCCACAAGCGGACCTGATTATTTGAGACCGTCTTGAAAGCAGAGCCGAAACCCTTCTCTCTCCAGAGTGCTGCCAAAGCCATGCTGGCCGCAGTGATGGTGTGCTCGGTCCTCTTCGCTTCGATTCTGGCGGTTGATCATCATCTGCATCGTTCCGTTCATGCGGACGCAGACCATCCCGATCACCAATGTCTCGCCGTCCTGCTTTCACAGGGCGGTCTTGAACTGACCGGTTTGGCTGCCGTGGTTGTCGTGGTCGCGGGGCGTATTGCCAGCCAGCCGAGGCCCGCGCAGACATTTCTTCCCCTTCCTCCGTCCTATCGCCTTCTGCCCGGTCGGGCCCCTCCCTTCTCTGTAGCGTAAGCCGGCCTGCGCCGGCTGACAGCATCAAGCCGGACTGAGTTGCCGCGTGCGCCGTGCTCGAGTGCCCGGAGGTTACCCAGACTCAGTCCGATCCCATCCCACGCGGAGGAGCACTCCCCATGGTTCGTCGTGCCCAGATTCCGTTAGCGGCGCCTTCCGTTCAGCAACAGGTAAAGACAATTTATGAAACAGTGTTCGTCGCGTCAGCGACAACGCGCCCGCCCGCGTTTTCACGGGGCGCGCGCGACCGGTCCGGCTTGCAGGGTGGCCTTCACCCTTATTGAGCTCCTCGTCGTCGTCGCCATCATTGCCATTCTGGCCGGGTTGCTTCTGCCCGCACTGGGCCAGGCCAAGGGGCGGGCGCGCAGCGTCCAATGCCTCTCCAACCTGCGCCAGATTGGCGTCGGCTTGAGGCTGTATGCTGATGACCACGACGGCTGGCTGCCGACGACGACCCACGGGGCGGGAACAAATGCGTCGTGGATCTATCAACTCGCGTCGGATCTCGCCAACGTGGACAGGATTCGGGCGTGCCCGTCCGATCCCAAGGCTGACGAGCGCCTGGCGGTCAGTGGAACGAGTTACATCATGAATGAATTCACCGCGGTGGACGCGGTGGATCCATTCGGATTCACCCTCGAATCCTATCGCAAGCTCGACGCGCTGGCGAAGCCGTCAGAAACCATCACCGTCTTCGAGTGTGCCAATGCGATGGAGGCGACGATCTACAACGACCACACCCACTCCCGCAACTGGCTTTCCGGCTGGAACGCGGTGCTCGGCGACATCCAGCCCGATCGGCACCGCGCGGGTGGGCCTCGCCCCGACCACAGCTCCGGCCCGGCCAACTATCTTTTTGCGGACGGGCACGCCGACGCTCTGCCGGCCGCTCCGCTCAAACGGCGCATCGCTTCCGGCGATAATTTCGCGCAGCCCCCCAAATGACTCCAAGCTCAATCCCGGGCGCAGGCTCACCTCGGTCAGGGCATGACCATCAACCAACCTGAACCAAACCAATCACCAACCCCATGAAGTTTAAGTTCCATTTCACGTTGCTGGCTCTTGGGCTGACGGGTGCCCTTCCGGCGCAGACCCCGTTCGCCTTGCTGACCCGTGAGCACACGGATCTCCGCATCCTTTACAGTCCCGGGACGAGCAACCTGCTCGACTTCGTCGCACGGGACGAGGACAACCGCATCAACTACCGAAGCAACCAGGTCGTCTTGATTGCGCGGCCGCCCTCGCGCGTGACGTTGCCGGCCGGCACGCCGTTCGGGGACGTCGGGCAACCATTTTGGATCCTGCCGCAATCACAGAACGTGAACCTGCTCTATCTCGGAGTGTCCGCCGAAGGCATTCCGCAAGGCGTGTTCAACGGCCCGCTGACGGTGCAACTGAAGGCGATCGACGCACCCGGTTATTTCATGGTCTGGCAGGCAGTGGGGCCCGGGCAGTTCAATCTTCGCATCAACACCCGCGACGGCGTCAGTTCAGCCGACGCGTTCACGCCCATCATCGGCAGTCACGAACATTTCAACTGGGGCTTCTCCCAGCCGGGAGTTTACTGTCTCACCTTCCAAGTCACCGGCCGACGCGTGGGCGAAAGCACCAATCTCGTCAGTCGCGAGTGCACCTTTGCGTTTCACGTGCAGCCGTTGCCGCCGCCCACGAATTTTGTCACGTGGCAAAAGCACTTCTGGCCACCTGGTTTTGATCCGGCCGTCGCCGATGCGGCCGCGAATCCTGACGGCGACGCCTTCGATAACTGGCACGAATACGCGTTCGGGCTGTCACCCACGAACGTCAACGCGATCCCCGCCGCACCGATGTTTACCTTCATCGAGGCTGACGGCCAAAGTTACGGTGCGCTGACGTACGTCCGCTATCTGCCCGCGTTGGATTTTACCTATCGAGCCGAAGCGACCACGGTTTTGCCAGCTGGGTGGAGCCCGCTGACCGAAGTTTTGGCGGTCGCCCCCCAACCGGACGGGCTAACCGAACGCGTCACGATTCGTGACCTGCAGCCCACGACCCAGAGCCCCCGTTTTCTGAGGCTCAGGGTGGATCCCAGATGATTATGACCCACTCCAAATCCCCCCCTGACAACAGCCCCCAGGAGCCCCACCTTGGCCACGAGTCGCATGGTCATCCGGCGGCGGAACAACGTCTGGCATGGGCCCTGCAAACCTGCGCCAAGGTCGGCATCCGGGTCACCCCCAATCGCCGTCGGGTCCTGGAAGTTCTGGCCGCTGAACACACGCCCATCAACCTGGATTCGATCGCCTGCGACGACACGTTGCGCGGCCACTGCGACGCGACGACCGTCTATCGCACGCTGATGCTGATGTGCGAGGCGAACGTGCTTCGTCAGGTCAATCTGCGAAGCAAGGCCCGTTTCTTTGTCCTGAACATTCCGGGCGAGAACCACGATCACCTGGTCTGCCGTCGTTGCGGAACGATTGAGTGTCTTCCGGGTCTCGGTGCCCTGCAGACACTCGCCGCCGAAGTGGCGACGCGCCATGGCTACGTTGAAGTGAGGCACGACTTGGAATTCCACGGCCTCTGCCCCACCTGCCAACGGGCCACTCGCCACAGGACCCCAACAAAAAGCCAATCCTGAGCGTTGGCCCTCCGCCCTCAGCACGCGGCACTCGACACTCGACACTCAGCACCTGACACCTGACACCTGACACCTGACACCTGACACCTGACACCCGGCACCCGGCACCCGGCACTCATCCCCTTCCACTTCGCAACGGAGTTGCAAAAACATAATTTGTCCGCGCAGCCCACCGTCCGCTACAAACAACGTATGCCGCAGCCGGGCTCCATCATCATCGCATCCGCCGCCCGTTCCGGGTTGGCGCTGCTGATGACCCTGTTGTGGACCATGGCGTGGTCGTTGGCCACCCTCGAATCTGTAGTCCACTCTCATCTTCATCATCATCATCAACACGGTCTCAGCCAGCGCGGGACCGCCCATACCGTACCGACGGGCGCAACCGCTGCGGGCCTTCCGTTGCGTTCCACGGCGTCGTCCAAGGCACCTGAGGCCCCGGACAGTTCGGATGAGTCCATGTGTTTCGTGTGCACGCTGGGCGCGGCTTTGGTGCAAACGTCCGCCCCGCTGCACCCCGTTGGACCATCGCTCCGGTTCAACCTCCGGCCACAGACCATCCCTGCTCCCTTCGTTCTCGAAAGCCCTTTCATCGGCTCTCAGCGCGAGCGGGCTCCTCCGACCGCCCGGGCCTGAGTCACCGGGACATTCCTCGGCTTGCACTTTTCTCTCATCCGTCGACGCGGACACCCTTGAGGCTGGCGTCAACGTAAGCGGTCTTCGCGGGGAGAAAGTCATCTTGGATGTCCCTGCCGGCCAGGCCTGAACTGCACCGCACTGCCTTCTCGGAGCGCGGTGCCGGCGCTGCTGACAAGTGAGGACGAGGCTGCGTGGACTTCGCCCCGGTTCTCCTGACAGGGCACGACTCCCGGCACCGCGTTCTCCGCGAGGCAGTTCCTGGCGACCTATCAACATTATTCCCACACGCCGACTACCGTGTTTACCGCGACGACCATGAACGAATTACTAACGCCAACCGGCCCGGCTGGCCTGCCATCAACGTTGCCGCCGGCCGTGCATCGACCTGGTGTTGAGCGAGTGCCCTTGAGAATCTTCAGCGTTCCGCTCGTGCTCCTGATATTGGGCACCCTCTCTGCCGGCCGACTTTCCGCCCAGGCCGGCTCGAGTCACACCAACGTTCTGCGCGTGGTGGTGACCTCAACCGACGTCGCCAGCCTGGCGCGCGAGGTCGGCGGGGAGCGGGTCAAGGTGTTCTGCCTGAGCCAGGGGCCGGAAGATCCGCATACGTTGGAGATCAAGCCAGGCTTTGTGCGGGAGCTGAATCAGGCCGACTTGTTTGTGCAGGTGGGGCTTGGGCTTGAAAACGCCTGGTTGAGGGATCTGATGACACCCGTGCAGAACTCCGAGGTCAAACCTGGAGGGCGGGCGAACCTCAATCTGGGCCGGGGCGTGCGGCCGCTGGAAGGTCCGCTGGGCGTAGGCATCGTCGGCACGTTCCACGAGGAAGGCAATCCGCACTACCTGCTCGATCCGCTGGAAGGCTTGCGCGCTGCCCGGGCCATTCGCGATCGGCTTGGTCTCTTGCGTCCGCAATGGTCCCAGGAATTTCTCCAGCGCGAATCGGCCTTCGCGCAAAGGCTCGCCCTCGCTCTGGCTGGCCCCGAGTGCGCCAGGGATCGCGATTTTGAGGCGGTGATGCTCCAGTTCGAACAGGTGGTCACCAAGGTAGAGCTCGATGCCTTGCTCAAGGAGCATCAACTCGGTGGCTGGCTTGGGGCCGTGATGCCGTACCGCGGGCGCATGGTGATCGGTGACCACGATCTTTGGCCATACTTTGAACGCCGTTTCGGACTGAACGTTCTTTTTTACCTCGAGCCTTCCCCAGGCTCCCCACCCACGATTCGACACCTGCAACTGGTCGTCGACCAAATGAAGGAACGAAAGGTGAACCTCATCCTGACCGCTCCCTATTTCGATCCACGCCACGCCAAGTTTGTTGCATCCCGAACCGGTGCCAGAATTTTGCCGATGGTTCATCAAACCGGAGGCAGACCTGGAACGGACGACTACATCACCATGGTCGGCTACAACGTGGAGCAGCTGCTGCGTGCCTTGAAGTCGGCCAAGTAGGGTTGTCCGCAAATTCACCATGTCGACCGCAAACGCATCCCCGCCGGATTCCCCTCCTTTGTCTCGAGTCGCTGCGCCGGACCCGGGGGCTGACGCCGACGCCCGGCCGATCCTGTCGGTGGAGCAGGTCACGCTCGCCTATGGTCAGAATGTCGTCCTCAGCCACGTCAATCTGCGCGTCCATCGCGGTGACTTCTGGTGTTTGCTCGGCCCCAATGGCGAGGGCAAAAGCACCTTGCTCAAGGCATTGCTTGGCGCGGTCCGGCCCAAGCGCGGAAAGATTTTTCTCCGGCCTGACTTTGCGCGACGGACGAGGATCGGGCTCGTGCCTCAGGAATCCGAGGTTAATCCAGGCGTGCCCACCACAGTGGAGGAATTGATCGAAACCGGCACCGTCGGGCTGTCCCTGGACGCCCGCACTCGCGAGTCGCGACTGAAACGCGTCTTGGAAATCATGGGGCTTCAATTGCTGCGTCAACGGAGCTTCTGGACACTCTCGGGGGGACAGCGCCAGCGAACCCTCGTGGCTCGCGCGCTGATCCGGGATCCGCTGCTCCTCATTGTCGACGAACCCACGGCCGGCCTGGATCTGGCCGCCGCCACCAGCCTGCTCGAGACCATCACCGACCTCAGCCGCCAGAAAGGCATCACGGTGCTCTTTGTCACCCACGACCTCAACCTCGCCGCGCAGCGCGCTTCACACATCGCTCTCTTTCGGCGCGGACGCCTCACCGCCGGCACCATCCGCGAGGTCTTCACCCCCGAACAGTTGGAGGCCACTTTTGGCATGCCGGTTGAAGTCTGCCGCGAGGCGGACCAAACGTTGTCGGTCCGAGCCCGGGCCACATCGTCATCCTCGGGGGAGGCACGCCGTGCTGACTGAATTCTTGCAGACGTGGCCGATGTTCCAGGACAGTTACCTGGCCGCGCTCCTCAGCGGACTGCTGCTCAGTCTGCTCGGCGTGCTGGTAGTCGGGCGGCAGGAGATCTTTCTCGCGGCTGCGGTGGCTCAGGCTTCCGTGCTTGGAGTGGCCCTCGCGCTGACCCTCGGCTGGTCGGACACGACGCTGCCCGCCATCGGGCTGTCGGTTCTCGCCGCCTTGCTCGCCGGCGGACGCGGACGCCAGCGTCGAGGTGGCGTTAGTCGCGAAGAAGTGACTGCCTGGACGTTTCTCATCGCCTCCAGCCTGACCGTCATCGTTCTGTCCCGCTCGCCCGTTGGGATGAAGAATGTCCAGTCGGTGCTGACCTCCACCGTGCTGGGCGCCACCCGCGGCGAGGTGCTGGTCTTTGCCGCGCTGGCGGCGGCCGCCGCGGCGTTTGTCGCGTTGAATCTGCAACGCCTGACCCTGCTCATCCTCGACCCGGTGATGGCCGCGGCGGTGGGCTTGAGCGTCGGGGTCTGGGCCATCGCCGTGTCCGGTGCGCTCGGAATGGTCACTGGCCTGGCCATTCGCGCCACTGGTCTGCTTTTCACTTTCGGCTGCCTGGTGCTGCCCGCCCTGATCGCCAAGAACCTGTGCCGGCGCGTTCAACCCATGTTTCTGGTCGCGCCGGCAATCAGTCTGTTCGCGATCCTGTTGGGCATGATCGTCGCCCTCCACTTCGACTACCCGCCCGGTCAGATGATTGTCGCCATTCTCTGCCTGCTCCTGTTGGTCACTTGGTAATCGTGGCGGGCGCGACCACGGGGTGCGCCCTCGATTTTGCATCCGACTTGCAACGCCACAGTCCTCAGGTTTGTCGCTGGACGCACCGATAGTGAGGGAGAGACACCGCCATGAACGCGGAACCGATGAGAAATGCGTTCATGGTCCGGGGGAACGAGAAATGAATTTGCAGACGCCACAGCCTTGGTCGAACAGGGGCTACCCCAGCCGGGGTCGGGTCATCGGCTGGCTGCTGGCGCTGCATCTGCTCCTTGCCCTTGGCCTGCAATTCGCACCGTCGCTGCATCGGGACATTCATCCGGACGCGGACGCCGCGGAGCATGATTGCCTGCTAACGGTGCTGCAAACCGGGGCCGTCGAACTGCTCCCGGCTTCCCCGTGCATCGTGACCCCACTTGTCTTTGGTCCGAGTCTCCCAGCGCGGGATCCGCGGATTCCTCTGCCCGCCTTGGCAGATCGACTCTTGTCGGGCCGCGCCCCGCCCGCCTTCGCCTGAACCGGCGCCCGCCGGAAACTCCGTCAGTGGATTCACGCTGCCGCCCTTGATGGCGTCGCAAGCCTTCGTTCCCGTTCGAAACAACCAACTCACCGCGTTCGTAAACCCGGTGTCCATCCGGTAGTCAACTCACTGTCGCTGCCGAGACGCCAAACCATTTCAACCATGACCATTTCAGCTGCACTCACCGAACAATCCGGAAGCAGCCGCGCTCCGATCCTAAAAACTGAGAAGCTCCGGGTGGAGTTCCGTTCGAAGGAAGTCGGCCAGGGCGTCAAAGTCGCCCTTCAGGGACTCGATCTCGCCGTTTATCCGGGCGAGGTCTTCGGGTTCCTTGGCCCCAATGGAGCCGGCAAGACCACAACCATGAACGTCCTTCTGGGCTTTGCCCATGCCACCAGCGGGACCGCATCGCTGTTCGGATCGGACATCCGGCAGCCCATTGCCCGTCAGCGCATCGGTTACCTGCCCGAGCTGACGTATTACTACAAGTTTCTCACCGCCGAGGAGCTGCTGCGCTTCTATGCGCGCATCTTCAAGATCCCCAAACCAGAGCGGGAAAGACGAATCAACGCCGTGCTCAAGCTGGTGGAACTCGATCATGCCCGGAAACGGCCCATCCGCACCTATTCGAAAGGCATGCAACAACGGGCCGGTCTGGCGCAGGCGCTGATCAACAACCCGGACTTGCTCATCCTCGATGAACCCACCAGCGGCCTCGACCCGATCGGCCGGATGAAGGTTCGCGAAATCATTCAACGCCTCAAAAACGAGGGAAAGACGGTGTTCTTTTCCTCCCACGAGATGGGCGAAGTGGAATCAATCTGCGACCGCGTCGCCATTTTGCATCAAGGTGAGCTCAAGGCGGCAGGCGCCGTCGCCAGCCTCCTCTCTGAAAAAGAAACCAACCTCGAACAAGCCTTCCTCCGCATCATCGGATTCAACCTCAACCCCTCCCTTTCATGCCCATCATCCTCGCTATTGCTGGCGTCGTAATCCTCGAAATGATTCGGCGCAAGGACGTCTACGTCCTGCTTTTCCTCACCGCGCTCATCACGCTGCTGCTGGGCTCGGTCAACCTGTTCGGCGACCCGCACATCGTCCGCTACCTGAAGGAGGTGTGTCTCACGCTCATCTGGATTTCGTCCGCGGTCATCGCGGTGACCAGCGCTGCGCGCCAGATTCCCGCGGAAAGGGAGAGCCGGACGCTTTTCCCGCTGCTCGCGAAACCCGTCAGCCGGGCGCAGGTTCTGCTCGGCAAATTCTTCGGTTGCTGGACTGCGTGCGCGCTCTCGCTCGGACTGTTCTACCTCTTCTTTGCCGCGGTCAGCGGCACGAAAGAACACGCCTGGCCCCTCGCCAATTACCTCCAGGCGTACTGGCTGCACGTCGTCTTTTGCGCCGTCGTCGTGGCCTTGACCCTCCTGGGCTCGGTCGCTCTGGCCGCGCCATCGTCCACGATCACCATCGTGGGCGTAATCGTCGTCGGGATTCTCCTCCTCGGCCGGCACCTGAACAAGGTCGCCGCCCGGACGGAAGGGCTGGCGGGCGATCTGCTCGGAGCGGTTTACTTCGCCATTCCGCACCTCGAATGGTACGACGTCCGCGACCTCATCGTCCACAACTGGCCCGCCCTCGACTGGACAGTGATCGCGCAGGACACGCTTTATGGCGCGGCCTTTGCCGCCGTCTTCCTCGGCTTGGCCTGGGCGCGTTTCCGACGCATGGCCCTCAACTAACCTAACCAGAACGAAAACATGAACCCACCCTCCGCCCTCAGCCCGCTGGCCCGGGTGGCCAGCCAACCCTGGCTTCAAGGCACGCTTCTCTTTGGCACTGCCTTCGTGCTGGCCACGAAGCTGCATCCGGAAATGTCCGCCTTCGCCGCGCGCCGGCCGGATTCCGGCGATCCGCTTACCGCCCTTTTGGGCGACGGACGGCGCCTGTTTGCCAACCATTTTTATGTGAAGGCCGATGTCTACTTCCACAGCGGCTTCTACCCCACCGTCTTCGACAATCAGGAATCGCACCAGACCGCCCATATCGCCGAGGACGCCGGGGTCAGCGAGGGGCAAAACACCGGCGATGAAGAACACTTTCTCGGCCCACCGCGCGATTGGATCGATGCGCACGGGCGCAAGCACTTTCCATCCGTCCATACTCATTTGGGTGAGGACAGCCCGGACAAGTCCCGGCACGCGGAACGAGAGATTTTGCCGTGGCTGAAGCTGGCGTCGCGGCTGGACCCGAACAAGATCGAGTCGTACACGGTGGCCGCCTACTGGCTGCGCCAGACCGGCAAGCCGGTCGAAGCCGAGGAGTTTCTTCGCGAAGGACTGCGGGCAAATCCGGACAGCCCCGAGATTCTCTTCGAGCTTGGGCGATCGCGGGCGGACGCGCAGGATGAAACCCGGGCGCGGCATCTGCTCGAACTGGCTTGGAGCCGTTGGCGGGCCGTCAACGATCCTCGGCCAGCCGAGGCGCAGGATCGGTTTTTGGCCGGCCAAATCCTGATGCGCCTTGCCGCCGTCGAGGTGGGGGCTGGTCGGCGCGAGGTGGGATTGCGCTGGATGGAACGGCTTGTCCCGTTGAAGCCCGACCCGACCGAGTTGCTAAAGCGCATCGCTGAGGTCAAGTCAGGCCAGCCTCTGGTTGAAGCGGGCCCCGGGAGCGAGCGGTAGGGCGCGGTCGTGGAATTTCCCGACGGGTCAAGGTCAATTTGCGCGTTGCACTTTGGGCGGGGACACATACGCTTTCCGGCATGGCTCGGAAGGAATTGCGACCGACCCCCGAACACCGTGGACTCAGCGACATCATTGGCATCGTGCTCATTGCAGCATCGTTGCTCGTGATGGTCGCACAGCTGTCTTTTGACCCAAACGACGTCGACTCCAATCGGGTCCCGCCCAACCAGGCTACGCACAACTTGATCGGCGGCGCGGGCGCCTTCTTTGCCAACCTGCTCTTTCGACTCTTTGGCGCGGGCGCCTTTGTTCTGCCGATCCTGCTGCTGCTTTTCGGCTTGGGCCATCTGTTCGAGTTTTTCTCCTATCTCAAAAGACGCTGGCCGTGGGCCGCCGTGCTCTTCCTCACCTGCCTCGGACTTTTCGACCTCTATTCGGCCCAATTGGAGACCCTGCGGCGCAACATCAACGCGTCCAGCGCCGGCGGCTACATCGGCTATTTCATGAACAGCCTGGTCTTCGGCCATTTTGGCCGTCCAGGCGCGACCATCATCTTTGCCACGCTTTACATCATCAGCCTTCTGTTCCTGACCAATTTTCAGCTCGGTGAATGGCTCCGCGCCCGGGTCCCGCGCCCCGGCGAAGCGGCCGATGAAGCCGAGGAAGAAGAAACGGGCAAGTCGCCGGAGGAAAAAGCCCTCGCCCGCCGGACGAAAGAGCTCGAGAAACAGGCGCGCAAGCTGCAGGAACAACTCGACAAAAGCCGCGAACGGGAGCGGGCCAAGTCAGAGGCGAAGCCGGACGCCAAGCCTGAGCCAGAACCCGTCGCCAAGGCCGGCCAGGGCTTGGGCCCCGATCTACGCCCCGTTCCGACACCCACCGTTCGCGACCTCTCTATCCCTGCGCCTCGCGCCGGAAAGCTGGCGTCCGGCCGGAAGGTTGAAGATCCTCCGATCGAGAAAGGCGTGCTTGAAGGCGAGGTCATCACCGCCCGCGAGATCGCTGCCGCGTCGACCGGCGACATTCTGGGCAAGGGAAAGGACAAGGAGTCCGACAAGAACGCGCGAGTCGATAAGAACGACAAAGGCGAGAAGGCGGAGAAGAACGGCAAAGCCACGCCTCTGCCCGATCAACCGGACCAGCCCGACGCGGACAAGGTCGACGAACCTGCCGTGGCGGCCGCCACTATACCGAGCACCCCGGGCGCTGCTCCGGTGCCGCCGGTCGATCCGAAGGTTACCGACAACACCGGTCTCGGCCGGCGACCGCTGCGCAAGAAACCGATCGCTGTGGCCTCCACTCCGATCATCGGCAACTACCAGTTGCCTCCGCTCGATTTCCTCCAACTGCCGGACACCACGCTGAAGCCGACCGAATCCAAAGAGGAGCTGATGGCGAATGCCCGGCTGATGCAGCAAACGCTGGCTCAGTTCGACATCGACGTTGCCCTCGGCGACATCACCAAGGGCCCGACCATCACGCGTTATGAGCTGCATCCGGCGCCCGGCGTGAAGCTCGAAAAGATCGCCGGCCTGAACAACAACATCGCCGCCGCCCTCAAGGCGGAACGCATCCACATCCTGGCCCCGGTGCCCGGAAAAAGTTCCGTCGGCATCGAGGTGCCAAATCTCGTCAAGACCAAGGTCATCATGCGCGACCTGCTCGAGGCGGAAGAATGGACGAAGTCCAAGGCGCGCATCCCCGTCGCACTCGGCAAGGATGTCTACGGCCATCCGATCATCGCTGACCTCGCCGAAATGCCGCACCTGCTCATCGCCGGCAGCACCGGCTCCGGCAAATCGGTGTGCATCAATTCCATCATCGCCTCGTTGCTTTACCGGTTCTCCCCGGACCAGCTGCGCTTCGTGATGATCGATCCCAAGGTGGTTGAACTGCAGCAGTACAACGCGCTCCCTCACCTCGTGGTTCCCGTCGTCACTGACCCCAAAAAGGTCATCCTCGCCTTGCGCTGGGTCGTGAACGAGATGGAGAAACGCTACCAGATCTTCGCCCGCGTCGGGGTCCGCAACATCAAATCATTCAACGATCGGCCGAAGGACAAACCCGCCCAGCCCGCCCCTCAGCCCGAGCTGCCGCTCATGGCCAAGAAGGAGAAAGTCGAGGCTGGCTCCGACGGCTTTGCGGTCGAGGTTGACGAGGAGATCGTTGTTCCGCGCGAAGACGACATCGTCATACCGGAAAAGCTCAGCTACATCGTCGTCATCATCGACGAGCTCGCGGACCTCATGCTGGTCGCGCCGGCCGACGTTGAGATGGCCATCGCCCGCATCACGCAGATGGCTCGTGCCGCCGGCATTCATTGCATTGTGGCGACCCAGCGCCCCTCGGTGGACGTGATCACGGGAGTCATCAAGGCGAACATCCCCGCGCGCATCGCCTTTCAGGTGGCCTCGCGGGTTGACTCCCGCACGATTCTTGACGCGATGGGGGCGGACAAGCTGCTGGGCAAGGGCGACATGCTTTATCTCCCGCCCGGCAGCGCCCGGCTGATTCGCGCGCAGGGCGTGCTCATCACCGATCAGGAGGCCCAAAACGTGGTCGACTTCATCGCACGCCAGGGCAAGCCCAGCTACGAAGTTGAGATCCACCAGCAGCTCCAAAAGCCGGTCAGCAGCATCGACTCAGATGGCGGCAGCGACGAGGACGAGGAGTTGATCGAGCAGTGCATCGAGGTGATTCGCAGCGAGCAAAAGGCCAGCACTTCCCTGCTCCAGCGGCGCCTGCGCATTGGCTACGGCCGCGGCGCACGGATCATGGACATCCTCGAGGAACGCGGCATCGTTGGACCCAGCAAGGGCGCTGAGCCGCGCGACATTCTCATCGACCTCGACGGCACCGGCGCAGATGGTCAGCCCGCCCGGATGGCGGAGTAATTCCGGCTACAGCCAGCGCATGTTCAGCGTGGCGAAGACGCCGTTCCCGAGGTAGTCACCGAAACCGCCACTGCTGGGCTCATCGTAGAGGAACCATGCATACTCCAGTCGCGTGAAGAACCGTTTCCAAAAGCGATGCGACAAGCCCAAGCGCAACCCATGGCGCTGGTAGTCGATGCCCAAGGGCAGCCCGGATGCGGCGTTGTTCTGCGAGTAGTCCGCGTGGGAGAAGTCGTAGGTCAGGTGCAGGTCCGTCGGGTCTGCCAGGATATAGCTGGCGCTGGCCAAGGCGCTGTAAATGTTTCCCTTGAACGGAGCGATCGCCGCGCTGCCGTTGGCATTGGCCACCGTTCGGCTGTCTTGAAACGAAAAGGAGCCATACAGGTAGAGCCTTCGCCACGGAGTCATCGTCAGCCCTAGCGAATAGATGTGAGCGTCATAGTTGCCCGCCAGATTCCAGCCGCCCGGAGTTGCAAATGGCCCCGCTCCCGCATCGGTGTCCGTCCGGAAATCCGTCGCGATCACCCGATAGGCCAGGGTCGTTTTCAGCCAGGACACGGGACGCACCACGAGACGCAGCGCTGCTTCGTCGCTGATGGTTTCGCGCGCGGTGATAAACGCGGGATAGCCGGCTCCGCCTCCGCCCACGGGACGTTCGTCGCGCTGGTGATCAAACGAGTCGTCGCGGATCCGATGTTGATAGGAACCGTTCAAAGCAACGCGAGCCCACGGGGACGTGTTAAATCCAGCCCGATATTGTTGCCAGTCGTAGCGGGCGTCCGTATCGCGAAGAAAATCGCTGGGACCCGCGACGCCGTCCGCTTCCATCGACTCGAACTGGCTGATCGTTTCCTGCTGCCAGCGCGCATCACCGTAGAGCACGGTGTAAGGAAGGCCAGTGAAACGGACGCCGGCATTTTCCTGCAGGGTAAAACGATCGTAGTTGCCCTGAATGGAGGCCGGGTTGGTCACGACGAGCGATGGATCGCCGGGATCGGTTTCATCCAGGCGCACGCGGCCGAAGGACTCCTGACGATTCCATTCCGCCTGAAGGCCGGCGGTGGCGCTCAAGTCCTGCCAGGGCCCGAGTTGAACGTTGGCGTTGAAGACATGCCCGGCTTGCTCCAACGGAACGCCGCGGGTGTTCCAGAGCAATCCCTGGCCCAAATTGCCTGCCGCGTCCACCGGGCGCTGTGCGAAATCCGTCGTGCCGTCCATTCGGCGATACAAATAACCCGCCGACAGCAGAAGCCAGTCTTCGGGGGCCAGTTCGGTGGTGAAGGAGTTGGCCAGCGTCTTGAACAGGTCCCGTTCGTGAATGCGCTGGGTAAAGATGGTGAACGGAAACGCATTCAGCACGGAGGTGTGCCGGGTTTTCAAATCAGACAGCTCGTAGCGAAACCGATCTTCAACCCGCAGGTGCGGCCATTCGATCAAACCCTCCAGCCGCAGCACATGAACCTGTTCGTCGATCGCCTTGCTGGTGGGCAACAGCGAACGGGTGGCGTCCCCGGCGGTCAAGGTCTGGGTCGAAGGCAGCCATTGCGTCATCGATTTTTCGCCATCCTTGAACTGGAATTCGTAAGCCGCCAGCAGCTGCAATCCCGAAGGCAACGTTCCGCCCACCTCCATCCAGGCCTTGCCCCAATCCAAGAACAGGTCGCGATCCAACGACGCCACCGGCGGAGTGAACCCGCGATAATACCCGCCCTCGTCACTGAACCATTTCCGATGTTGCTGGAACCCCGCATGCACGAACCAGCGTCGACTGTCCTCCACCGATAGTCGGACCTCGTGGTCATCGCGCAAGGCGTATCCCTCCACCGTCACGCGCCGCCCGGGTGTGAGTTGCTCCTGCACCCGAAACCGTTCCAGGCCGCCATCCCAGCCGTCGCGCATCCATTCCAGCTCACGAAACTTGCGCTCATTGCCATCAATGCTGATCCACCGCAACGTGGGAGAGACTTCGACCAGCGTGCGGGCCGGTGCCTCGCCGCCCCACGTGGCGCCCTGATCGATCCACGCCCGCAGCACGCCCACCTGGGCTGGGGTCAAAGGCTCACCCTTTCCTCGCGGAGGCATCTCCATGTCCGGCACCAGCCCGGCCACATAGTGGACCAGCGGACTGCGGGCCCCCTGCCCTGCCAACACCGAGACTCCACCGTCGCCGCCCTTCAACAGCATCGCTCGTTCGTCGACCCGAAAGCCGCTCTTGGGCTTCTCCGGCCCGTGACATTTCACGCAATGCGCCTCCAGGATCGGCTGAACATCGCGCACGAAATCGACGGTGTTCGTGGCTGCTGCAGGAATCCGGCTTTCGTCCACGGCTGATTTTGCCGGCGACGAGACGGCCAGGAAGGCGGCGGCCACTGGCTTAAGCGCCTGGGAGAAGAATTGGACGTGACGGTGCTTCATGCTCAGGTTGCCCCTTTGATTTAGTGATGCAGCAGCGGGCTCACGCTGGAGCCGTGCACCGCCGGGTGACAGCCGGCGGACCAGCACGTGCCCTGGGAGATGAAGGCCGGGAGCTGGCTGTGATTGACCGTTCCGATCACGACGTTGCCCGGCGTGCTCTGCACCTGGGCGTGACATTTCAGGCAAAGATTGTTGTCGCGCTCGACCAGCATTTTGGCGTTGACCGAACCGTGGGGGGAATGACAGGTCACGCAGCCTTCACGCATCGCGTCGTGCTCGTACACGTGCGGCTTGGTCTGCTCGCGGTGACATTCGGCGCACGACTCGTTGAGCCGCGCCATGCCCAAGCCAGACCGGGCGGGCTTCATGATATCGGCGCCGTGGGGATCGTGGCATTGGACACAATTCAAGCGTCCCTCCAGCACGGGGTGTTGGTGGGGCAGGCGCAGTTCAGCGTGCACCTGGAGATGGCAGGTGAGACAGGCTTGGGGATTTCGGCCGGGGTTGAGAATGAAGCGATCGCGACCGCCGCCTGCGGCGATGTGCCGGCTGCCCGGGCCGTGGCAGGATTCGCAGCCGGCCTGCCCGGCCATGGACTCGCCCTGAATATGCAGGCGTGCATGCGGGCTCGACGCAAAGCCGCGGGTAATGTTGGTATGGCAATCGAAGCATGCCTTGTTGCCGACGAAATGGGCCCCCTCCACCAGTGGCACCTCAACGATCGTTCGCTGTACGGTTGAGCAGGAACTCACCATGAGCGCAGCCACCGCCAAACCAGCGCAAAAAATACCTGCTATCCATCGTGTCTTCATCTCTAGGTCCGGGAAACGCCGAGACCGTGGCGATTTCACGACGGGTATTCAAGTCGATTGCGAAGGGCCTGCCCCACGGGATTGCCCGGCTGATTCCCGGTCAGGCTCAAGAAAGGGGCCGGCGGCGCTACTCTCCGCGTTCGAGGAACGCTTCGTAGAACTGCCGGGACTGCTCATATTCCGCCACGGCCGCGGGCGGCAGCAACGTCCGGCTTCGGTCGAGCTCATGCTGGGTTCGTTGCGCCAGCCATTCCGCCTCGCGGCGCGACGGACGCACCGGCTGGTTGGGAATATCAATCCAGGTCGGCGCCGTATGGGCAAACCGGACCCGCGATTTGTCCAGTCCTTCCCAGCAACGAAGCGCCACCCAACCGGAACGATCCACCTCAATCACCTCGCGGAACGGTGATTCCCAGGCACGGTCGCGAGTTCGCTGAACAGGCCCGCGCACCCGTCGCACCACCTCGCCGTTGCAGATGATCTCGATCAAAGTCACCGGGCTTTCGCCGACTGCTCGCCCGTCGATAGTCAACCGACGGCGCTGGCCCGGCGCCAGCCGCACGGTCCGCCCGCCATACTCTCCCTCCACCTTGGCCAGGAGCATCGGGCCGGTGGTGACGAAACTGCGCCCGGCGGTCAGACCTTGCACCCAGGCGTCATAATTGAACGGACCGTCAATCTTCACGTAGACGCGGCTAAAGCCCAGCGGCACGGGGTGCACGCCGTTGGCCGTACCGGCGCTGGGTTTGATCCGAAGCCCGCAGTTCAACAGCGCGTAGTAAACCTGGAACCCGTAAAGCGTCCACGCCCGTTCATCGTCGCTGCCGCCGCCCACCCCCATCCATTCCGGCGCAGCCACGGCCCAGTTGGTGATGGCGAACTCAGTCCGCCAGTGATGATTGTTCGCGAGTTCAAGCAGGTCCGGGCGCACGACGGGAGCAATGGCCACAGTCCAATCCCAGTTGTGCTTCTCCAGATCCAGGAGGGCCCCCTCCGCCCGCGCCCGCTGCGCAACGCGTCCGACCGGCACCGCCGGCAAATCCAGCACCGAACGATGATTTAACACCAACAATGCACCCAGCGTGTGCCGTATCCCGCTCGTCTCGAAAATTTCGTACTCGGTGTTCCGAGGGTAATAGACATGCGTCGCATCCACCCGCACCGGCCGGGATTCAAATGCTCCAGGCATGTTCTTTGGCGATCGTGACGGCGGCACGTTATCCGACGTCGTCCAGCTCGTCATCGGCCAGACGACGTTCACGTCCTCAGCCAGCATCACGTTGGGGAGATCCGCGGGACCGCGGTGAACATGTCCGTCGCCACTGAACCAACCCTCGGTCGCCAGGTGAATCCAACGGCGCAGCGGAAACTTCAGCCGCAAGGGCTCGGCCTCCACCTCGACGCGACGCACAAAGGGCCGATATTCTTTGCCCCGCTCGACGGTGAACGTGTAGGTGCCCGGCTCCAGTTCCACCGTGAACGGATGCGCCGACAACGTGGCGTGCATCTCCACGGCGTTGGGGTTGGAACCGTTCTTCCGCTCGTAGCGAATCGAGGTTCCCTGCCGCGCCGCCGACTTCGGAAAATACCATCGACCGTCCTTGTCCTGGATGTAGATGCGCGCCGGCGCCAGATGCCCCGTCGTGTCGTCGATCACCTCGCCCGTGACCAGCACGGGAGCTCCCCGCACCGCCGCGACCAGGCCCAGTGTCACCAACGCATGCGCACCCAGCAGCGCCACCTGCGATCGTTTGATCCTAGGAAATCTTCGGCCCGCCCGTGGTCCTTGCCCGGCTGCAACTCGCCCACAAATCATGCTTTGGATGTTTTGATTGTTCTCGATTCCGACGACAGAACGCGTCGCCAAAATCATCTTTTGTCGAAACACGGTTCTCGGCGGGTGCAATTAATTAAATGCGGGTGAGGGTGCAAGGCGTTTAGCTCGCGCCCCACGCGACTCCCTCTCCGCTCAACGGGGAGAGGGCCGGGGTGGGCGGTGAGACCGTCCGTTGGATCACCCGTTTTTAATCACACCCGTTCTCGGCGGAGCCGTCGCCGAGGCCGATTCTAAGCTCGACATCCCCCGACTCAACGCCGCAAATCATCCCTGTTCTCGGCTCACAACAACCCGGATGGCTGACGCCACCCAGACCACAAAAGACCATGGCTACAGACTTCATCATCTGCACTCGACAGGTTAAAGGCGGGAAATTCGTCGCGGAACCCGGCGACACCACGTTCCTCGCCGTCCCGGACGGGCTCCTCCCCAAGCCCGCGCATCAGGCCGGCAAGGTCGATGCCTGGATCCGGGACCTCTTTAAACAGGCGATCTGGGGCAAGGACAGCCGGACCAACGCGCCCCGTGGTGACATTCTTGTTTTTGTTCACGGCTACAACAACTCCCAGCAGATCGTCATGGACCGTCACCGCCGCCTGCGCGCCGATCTGGCGTCCGCCGGGTACAAGGGCGCCGTGGTTTCCTTCGACTGGCCCAGCGAAGCCATGGCGATCAATTACCTGGAAGACCGGCACGACGCGAAGACCACGGCCATCAAACTGGTCGACGACTGCATCAAGCTGTTCGCCGCCCGGCAGACGCCCGATTGCTGCATCAACGTCCACCTCATCGGCCATTCGACCGGCGCCTACGTCATCCGCGAGGCCTTCGACGATGCGGACGACACCGAGCTCAGCAACGCGTCCTGGATGGTCAGCCAGATCGTCTTCATCGGCGGCGACGTTTCCAGCGGATCCATGTCTGCCGATAACGCCAGCACCGAGTCTCTCTACCGTCATTGCATTCGCCTGACCAATTACTCCAATCGCAAGGACTCCGTGCTCAAACTGTCCAACGTCAAGCGGGTAGGCCTGGCCCCGCGCGTTGGCCGCGTTGGCCTGCCGCTCGACCATCCGGACAAAGCCATCGACGTCGACTGCACCGACTACTTCACGCTGCTGGAGACGGATTCGGTGAAATCCGCGGATCAGGTTGAATCCATCGGCTCGTTCGATCATTCCTGGCACATCGGCAATCGCACATTTGCGGCGGACTTGTTCGAGACGTTGCGCGGCGATCTCGATCGGGCGGCCATTCCCACGCGGCGGATGGAGGATGGCACGTTAAAACTGCGTCGTCTCAACAGCTGATCGGCTGACGCGTGAGGCTCCCGGCGGGGAGCGGTCCAATTCAGGTGTGTGCCTGCAACCTGGATCGGCCATGAAAACTCCCCGCTTCCCCCGGACCGCATTCACCCTGATCGAACTGCTCGCCGTGGTGGCCATTGTAGCCATCCTCGCCGGGCTGCTGCTGCCGGCGCTGTCGCGGGCCAAGCAAAAGGCCATTCGCTCCAGCCTGGAAGCGGCCAATCGTGCCGAGGCCCGGACTGAGTCCGGCATTTCGGCGGAGAATCAGCCCCCGGCGCTGGCCGTGCCCGCGGGCCGCCCGCTGGCGCAAGTAAAGTCATTCGCCGCCCAGATTACGCTCCGCCCGGAGCTCAGCGTCGGCACCGCCGATCCCGAGTCCATCTACACCGCTCAATTCAGCGCCCGGTTCACGGCTCTTCACCCGCGCAACTCCGGGCCGTGCGAACTGCAATTGCCGCTCCCGCCCCGGATTATTTCGCTCGCTGATCTGGAGATATCCATCGCTGGTCAGCCCAGTCGCGAGGTGGAAATCCGCGGTGACAAGCTGGTGTGGTTCGGCTCGCTCCCGGCGCAACCGGTGCCGATCGCCATGGCCTACACCGCGGTGGGCAAAGGCCTGTATCATCTCCAAACTCCGCCCGGCGGGGTGCTCGACTCATTTCAGATCGACCTCACGGCCGTGGGGTCCGGTGTTCGCATGCTCGAACTCTCGCTTCAGCCCACGCGCCACCAGCGGAGCGCGGGCCAGACCCAATACGTCTGGGAATATCGCAACCTCCTCTTCGGCCGTCCGATCATGCTGGACGTGCTCGGCATCGCGCCGATTGATCGACTCGGCGAACTCACCTGGCTCGGCCCCGCCAGTGTGATCCTGTTTGGCCTCATCCTCGGTCTCGTGGCTCACGCCTGCCAGATTGCCAACTACGATCGCTGGATGCTTCTCCTCGTGGTGGGCACGTTCACGGGCGCATATCCGCTCATGTACTTCGCGCAGGAATTTGTGCCCTTGCCCTTCGCCATGGCTGGATCTGCGGCACTGTCCATCGCCATCATCGCCTTCCGCTCGATCACCATCATGAAGTGGCGACTGGCCCTTTGCGGAACCGTTCTTCCGGGCACCTTGTTGCTGGCAGTCACCCTGCTTGCCGCGCTGAACCCGCGCCTCCAGGGCATTCTCACCACCATCACCGGCCTGGGGCTGTTCGTCACCGCCATGCAACTGCTGCCCCGGATCCAAAAGGCCCGCTCACTTCAGGCTGCTCCCTCCACCAACGGCCCTGGACTCCAACCCACTCCGGCATAGGTGGAGCTGGTGTGCCTGCCCGTCTCCCCGCACCGCTCAGTGCGAGAAGTCCGTCTCCCAACTGGCCGCCTCGGCCCGGCGTGGAGGCGGCGCTTTCAGCTTCAGATAAATCCACGTCTCGACCGGACGGAGCCACACGAGCAAAGGGCGGAAGGGAGAATAGACCAGGCGCAGGCGAATCACGGACAACAACATCGTGAGGGAGGTGCGCCCGAGCACGACCTTGGACCCCATCTTGTCCGTCCACTCCGTGGGCACCTCGAGGATTTTGAAGCCGGCGCGTTTGATCGAGTAAAGAAGGTTGATGTCGAATGCCATGTCGGCGATGCGCAGCTGCGGATGAATCTTCTCGACCACTTCGCGGCGCATGACCTTGGCGCCACACTGGGTGTCGCGCACGTTCAACCAGAAAAACCCCTGGACGATGGCGTGAAAAACCCGGCTCGCGAACTGGCGCTTGCCGGTTTGTTGCTGCCGGAGAATGGCTCCCGGCAACCAGCGCGATGCGATCACGCAATCCGCCTGGTCATGAAGTTTGACCAAATCCAGAAACGCCTTGGGCGCCGTCGCCCCGTCCGCATCCACATACCCGATCAGATCAGAGAGCGGCGCGAGTTTCAGCCCCTCGATCAGCGCTCCGCCCTTGCCAATCGGGGCTGGAAATTCCAACGCGCTAATCTCGGAATAAGTCTCGGCCGCCTTTTGCACCACCCCTAGCGTGTTGTCCCGACAGCCGTTCAGCACGACAACAAGCTGGAAATGTCCACCGTAGTACTGGCGAAAATACTCGGCATACTCGGCCAATACGGGGCCAATCCGCTGTTCCTCGTTGTAGGCAGGAATCAGCAGCAGCAGGCTGGGCAACAGCGGGCTGGGACTGGGCTTGGTCACCGACGAACCGTAGTGTGCGCCCAGGCAAAAGGGAAGGGCGAAGGTAGAACACGCCCTCCGCGGGGCGCAGCCCGTGCTCCCAACGGTTCAGTCAGCCGGGTTATAATCGCGCGAACTTGCGCCAAGACGCTTCCACCGCGGGCGAGAAGAATCGGCCGCAACCCTGACTCGAACGCGCGCCCTTAACCGGAACGTTTCAGTTGGGCGGCGGGCGATTGCGCCGCAGATTCTTGCGAAGTGCGAGGCGCGAGGAGCGAGCGTATTGAGATGAAATACGTCAGCGACGAACAACAAAAACCTTCGCACGAAGATCAAGCCAACGGCAGCTGGCCAACTGATCGTCCCGGCTTAACCCGCGCCGCCCGCCTTGACTGCCTTGGCGTCGCCTTTCAGCAAGGCCGCCGCGTAGTCCCGATTCATCCGGGCGATGAAATCCAGGCTGATTTCCTTCGGGCAGACCGCTTCGCAGCTACCGGTCACGGTGCATGCGCCAAAGCCTTCCTCGTCCATTTGATTGACCATCGCCTTGACCCGGCGCGAGCGTTCGGGCTGGCCTTGGGGCATGAGGCCGAGATGCGAAACCTTCGCCGCCACAAACAACATGGCGCTGGCGTTTTTGCACGCCGCCACACAGGCGCCACAACCGATGCACTGCGCGGCGTCCATGGCGAGATCCGCGTTTTCCTTCGGCACCGGGATGCTGTTCGCATCCGGCGCCGAGCCGGTGCGCACACTGATAAAGCCGCCAGCCTGCTGGATGCGATCGAACGACTTCCGGTCCACCACCAGATCCTTGATCAGCGGAAATGCCTTCGCCCGGAACGGCTCGATCACAATGGTGTCGCCGTCCTTGAAGCTGCGCATGTAGGTCTGGCAGGTTGCCACCCCGCGATGGGGGCCATGCGGCTTGCCGTTGATCACCAGCGAACACGTGCCGCAGATCCCTTCCCGACAATCGTGGTCAAACGCGATCGGTTCCTCACCCTTGGCCGCCAGATCCTCGTTCACCACGTCGAGCATCTCGAGGAACGACATGTTCTCGTTCAGCTCAGGCGAGACGTAGGTTTTGATGGCGCCGGAAGCGTTCCGGTTTTTTTGCCGCCAAACTTTAAGCGTTACTTTCATTTGTAGCTTCTCGTGCTCATCTTCACTTCCTCATAGACGAGCGGCTCCTTGTTCAGCACGGGGGCTTTGCCCTCGCCCGCGTATTCCCAGCCGGCCACAAAGGCAAATTCCTCGTCGCGACGTTTCACGTCGCCCGGATTAACCAGGCCCTGCTTGGTTTCTGGGTCGCTCGCGGTGTACTGGTATTCCTCCCGGAAATGGCCACCGCAGCTTTCCTCCCGCATGAGCGCATCCCGGCACATCAGTTCGCCCAACTCAATGAAGTCCGCCACCCGTCCGGCCTTTTCCAGCGACTGGTTCCATTCGCCCGCTTCGCCGAGCACGAGCACATCGCGCCGGTACTCCTCGCGGAGCTCGCTGATCAGTTTGATGCCTTGCTCGAGCCCGGCCTTGTTTCGAGCCATGCCACAATACTCCCACATCAGCTTGCCCAGCTGCTTGTGAAAGCTGTCCGGCGTCCGGCGACCTTTGTTGCTGAGATAGCGCTTGGTCTGCCCCAGCACGCTCTCCTCTGCTTCCGCAAACGAGGCGTGATCGGTGGACGGGCGTTTCCCCGGGTTCTGCCCGGCGAGATATCCCGAGATGGTGGCCGGCAGGACGAAATAGCCGTCCGACAAGCCCTGCATCAGGGCGCTGGCGCCGAGCCGGTTGGCCCCGTGATCCGAGAAGTTGGCTTCACCCAGCACGAACAGGCCCGGCAGGTTGCTCATCAGGTTGTAGTCCACCCAAAGCCCGCCCATCGTGTAATGCACGGCCGGATAAATCCGCATCGGCGTTTGATAGGCATTCTCATTCGTAATCTCGTGATACATCGCGAAGAGATTGCCGTAACGCTCGCGCACCTTGGCCTCACCCAGGCGGCCGATGGCGGCGGAAAAATCGAGATAGACCCCGAGGCCGGTCCCGCCGATGCCGCGGCCTTCGTCGCAAACCGTCTTGGCCGCACGCGACGCGATGTCGCGCGGGGCCAGGTTGCCGAAGCCGGCATACATCCGCTCCAGATAATAGTCGCGATCCTCCTCCGGAATGTCCTGCGGCCGTTTCTGACAGTCTTCCTTCCGCTTCGGCACCCAGACCCGCCCGTCGTTCCGCAACGACTCCGACATGAGGGTGAGTTTGGACTGATAGTCGCCGCTGACCGGAATGCACGTGGGATGAATCTGGGTATAGCACGGGTTCCCAAAGCAGGCCCCACGTTTGTAGGCGCGCCAGATCGCGGTGACGTTGGATCCGCGGGCGTAGGTCGAAAGGTTGTAAACGTTGCCATACCCGCCCGTGGCCAGCACGACCGCGTCGGCGTTGTGTCTCGTGATCGCGCCGCTTTGCAAATCGCGCACGATGATGCCGCGCGCATGGCCGTCGACCACCACGAGATCGAGCATCTCGGAATGGGTGTATGATTTAACCCCGCCATTCGCGATGTTCCGGCACAGCGCGGAGTACGCGCCCAGCAGCAACTGCTGCCCGGTCTGGCCCCGGGCATAAAAGGTGCGGCTCACCTGCGCGCCACCAAACGATCGGTTGTCGAGCAGGCCGCCATACTCCCGGGCAAACGGCACGCCTTGGGCCGCGCATTGGTCGATGATGTTTACCGACACCTCGGCCAATCGATGGACGTTGGCTTCGCGAGCCCGAAAATCACCGCCCTTGATGGTGTCGTAGAAGAGGCGATGCACCGAATCGCCGTCATTCTGGTAATTCTTGGCGGCGTTGATGCCACCCTGTGCGGCCACGGAATGGGCCCGGCGCGGTGAATCGTGGAAGACGAAGTTGTGCACCTCGTAGCCGAGCTCGGCCAGGGTGGCGGAAGCCGAGGAGCCGGCCAGCCCGGCGCCCACGACGATGATTTTGTATTTCCGCTTGTTGGCCGGGTTGATGAGCTTGGTGGAGAACTTATGCTTCTCCCATTTCTGCCCGAGCGGCCCCGCCGGAATGTTCGAGTTCAACGTTGCCATGGTCAGCGCCCTCCTCCTTCCTGGCCTGCAAACTTTACCGCCACAATGGCTGCCGGGGCGGCCTGCTTCGCCTCCGCCACCTGCAGTCGCGCCTTTTCCGCATAGTCAGCGCCCACCACTCGCAGGTAGATGGAAACCGGAATGGAGGCATACCCCACGAACAACGCGATGCTTGCCAGCCGCGCAAAGCCCTCAATTCGCGGCCACCAAACGTGGTTGCGGAATCCGAGCGACTGGAACATCGCCGCCAACCCGTGCCCGAGATGCATGAAGAGCAGCGCTTGCGCGACGAGGTAGAACAGCACCACCCACCAGACCTGAAAGCCGAGAATCATCATGGCGTAAACGTCCGCCACCTTCTCGCCGTGCAGGTCCGTGGTGAGCTTCCGAAAATCCAGAGCCCCGTTGATGCCCGGGAGCAAGGCGGTGAAATGCGCGAGATGATAAACCACAAACGCCAGGATGACCGAGCCGCTCAAGAGCATGTAGCGCGACCGCGCCGAGGCGGCGTAGGCTTCGCCGCCGACATAGCCCACCGGACGCGCCTCGCGGTTGGCCGCCGACAGCGTGGCGGCAGCGGCAATGTGCAGACCGACACAAGCGAGCAACCCGAGGCGGGCACCCCACAGGAGAGCCGGCTTGGATTTTAGAAAATGGGCGTAGCCGTTGATGAGATCCGGGGGGCCAAACACCTGGAGGTTGCCGACCAGATGCCCGACGGCAAAAACAAACAAAGCCGCCCCCGTGAGCGCCATCACGTACTTTTTCCCCAAAGAGGACTGCCAGATTCGCTCGATCAAATTCATGGAAACGAAGTCCGAAGTCATTCCGACTCCAGCCGGCGTATTAAAGGACTCACCCGGAAACCAGTCAACGCACCCGACGCCCGCAGGCCAAGTATAAGACTCACTTCCAGCCCGGTAACTCGCCCTAATCCGCGCTCTGATTCCGATCCTCGTTCGTTTTCCACTCGTTCAGGCCGCGTTCAGACGGACCGGGTGACACCGCGACGCCCAATTGCTCCACAGCCTCCCCAATCAGGTATAACGAGCCGGCGATGACGACGCGTTGCTCGCCAGACATCGCAGCCAACGCTTCCGACAGTTGCTGGCATGCCCGAACGGGTATCTGTGGATTCGCTTGCTGACACGCCGCCGCGAGCGTTTCCGGCGGCAGGGTTCGCGTGCTGCCGACCGGAACGGTCACGATACGCGATGCCATGGGCGCCAACGTGCGCACCATCACCTCCCAGTCCTTGTCGGCCAGAACACCCAGGATCACAGCCGGCGGAACTCCCGGCCAAAGGTCTTCTATACCGGCCCGTAACGCCTCCGCCCCAGCAGGGTTATGCGCGCCGTCCAGGAGAACCTGCAATCCTCCGGGCCGACGCACCACCTGCATCCGTCCTGGCCAATTCGCCGTCTCCAAACCAGCCCGCATGGCCGCCGCGGAAACGGGCCAGGCCGCCTCCATTGCCTTCAATGTCGCCAGCGCCACGGCGGCGTTCATGCGCTGATGGCGTCCGGCCAGGTTCAGCCGCGGCCATGCTCCCCCTCCGTCCTGCGAGGCCCAACGCCACGCCTCGTCTTCGCCAACCACCGTGAGCCTCGAGTTCTCGTCCCGGCGCACCCGTTCCTTGGCCACCGAAGGCTCCGGATCCAGGATCGTCAAGGGGCAAGACAGTCTCTCCGCGGCGGCCGCGATCACCTCGCGCCCTCGCCCCGGCTGGGCTGCCGTAACGACCGGCACGCCCGGTTTGATGATCCCCGCCTTTTCCGCTGCGATGGATTCGTACGTTGTTCCCAGCCACGCCTGGTGGTCGAGGTCGATGTTGGTGATCACGCTGACCTCTGGTTTTACAATATTCGTCGCGTCCAGGCGACCGCCGAGGCCTGTTTCCCAGACGACGAGATCGCATCCCTGCTCCGCGAAATAGCCGAGCGCCATGACGGTGACGAATTCGAAGAACGTCGGCGCGCGTCCCGCGAGGGAAGATCGTGCGAGTTCCGTTTGCACCTTTTCAACCCAGCGCGCGACATCGGTTTCACCCATTGGATGACGATCCATCTGGATGCGTTCTCCGAAGGAAACGAGGTGAGGCGAGGTATAGAGCCCAACCCGGCGCCCGGCCTGTCGGTGTGCTGCCTCGAGGAGGGCGCAGACGGACCCCTTTCCATTCGTGCCGGCCACGTGAATGAACCGGAGGTGGTTTTGGGGAAAGCCGCAGCGCGCGGCCAGCTCGAGCGTGGTTTCAAGGCCGGGCTGAAGGCCGAAAACCTGAAGGCCCCGCAAAAAGCCGATGGCTTCCGAGTAGGTCACAGGAATGATCGCACCGACAATCCGGGCGGATAGAAAGCGCGGCCGACGGGGCGGACCGGCAGGATCTGAATGTCTATTTCTGGTCCAGCTCCGTGACGATCACAAACCAAGCGTTCTGGTTCTTGTCGTCACCGGAGAAGACGAACCACTCACCCTTGTTGAGAGATTTGACCGCCTTGTTGACGGGCTTACCCTCGCCGATGAGCGTTACTTCAACGCGTGGACCTTCCAGTTCCTTGATCTCCACCGTGCACTTCTTGCTCAGTTCAAAAGGAACGCTGCCGCGGGAAGGAATATCCTTCACCACCTTGTTAACCACGAAATAGTTTTTCCATTTGAACGCCTTGCGCAGGCGACCAGCCGTCGGCTCGTCCACGGGAACGTGCTTCGGGTCGGGCGACTTGGCCTCGTCCGTTGCCCAAATCAATTTGGCCTCAACCTTGACGTTGGCGGCGAGAAGCGAAGCCGCGCTCAGGACGAAGACCAATCCTCCGGTGATCAAATGGGCCGGCCCCCGACGGAAAAGAGTCTGCCTCATTGGAACAACAGGTCGTCCACCGATTCCGACTCAACTTCGTCCGCCGCCCCAGGCTGATCTTTCGAGTAGACCCAGACGACAAACATCTTGTCTGAGTGCGACCGATACGACATCGAAGACATGTCTTCGGACAGGTTTTCGACTTCGATCATTTGCACCGCCTCCTCCAACGAGGTTGGGCTGAAGAATTTGACAGAAAGGGCGGCCACCAGCATGACCAGGGCGAGCCCCGACGCTGGCACCATGAACCGGCGCAGCGCCCCCCAGAGAACCTTCATTCCTTCCGGCGCCGTCGGAGCAGTTTCCGTCATCTCGCCACGTTCAATTCCCCGGCGGATCTGGCTCCAATAAAACTCACGGCTGGCGGGCACAGCGCGTTCGGGCTCATTCTGGGTCAGGACGGTTCGGGTCATCCGCAGCTCTCCCGCCAGAGATGCGGCTTCGCGATCGCCGGTCACCAAGGCTTCCATGCGGCGGGCGTCTTCGCCCGTCAATTCCCCGTCAACCCACGCCTGTAACTTCAACTGCAACTCGCCATTCATGTTAACTCAGTTCCTCTCGTTTGTAGCTCGCCATCAAATTTGCCATCTTGCGCCGCGCATAGAACAGCCGGGACATCACCGTCCCGATCGAACATTCCATCCGCTTCGCAATTTCTTTATATTCCAAATCTTCAAATTCATGCAAAATCAGCACCGTTCGATGCTCATACGAAAGCTTGCCCAGCGCTTCGTCAATACGCCGCCGCAACTCCGACCGCTCCAACCCTTCCGTCGGGTTGATGGCCACGGTCGGCATCTGCCGCTCCACCCCGCCCAAATCCTCTTCCAACTGCTCACTCGACTCGGCCCGCTGCCGCTTCTGTTTCCGCAGCTGATCGAGGCACAGATTTATGACGATCCTCGTCATCCAGGTGACAAAACTTGACTCGCCCTGAAACTGTTTCAGGCGCTGCCAGCCTTTCACCCACGCTTCCTGCGACAGATCAACCGCTTCATCCTCGTTCCGCATCATGCTGAACGCGCGGGCAAATATCTTGTCCCGGTGCCTCGCCACCAGCTCTTCGAAGGCCTCCATGCTCCCCTTCTGGGAGCGCCGGACCAGCACTTCATCACCAATCGCCGGTTGTTCCTGTTGCGACGCCATGTTTCGACGGAGGGGTCCGGAGGGCTATTCAGCCCGGTTCGCCGGCTGATGCAAGACGTTCACAGCAGTCCTTTCGTACTCGGCAACTCGCCCGCAATGCGGGGATCCCGCTGGCACGCCACATCCACCGCCCGCGCGAACGCCTTGAACAATCCTTCCACAACATGATGCGGCTCTTCCCCATAGAGCAGCTCCAGATGCAAATTACACCGGGCTTCGTTCGCGAAGCCCTGAAAGAACTCGCGCGCCAGCCCGAACCGAAATGCGGACGACATGTCTTGTCGCTTTTCCGCCTCCGTAATTCTTCTGAATGCCATTTTGTCCAAACCGCGCCATACCAGATACGGACGCCCGCCAAAGTCAATCACGCATCGCGCCAGACATTCGTCCATCGGCACGTGGGCCTCGCCCCATAACGGATTTCGCGGGTCAAACCCCGCGCCATACCGGCGCAACCCCTTCTTGTCCCCCAGCGCCTCCCGGAACGCTTGCCCCAGCGCGATTCCGCAGTCCTCCACCGTATGATGTGCGTCCACCTCCAAATCACCCCGGCACTGCAAGCGCAGGTTCATCGTCGAATGCTTGGCGAACAGCGTCAGCATGTGATCGAAGAACGGCACGCCCGTCCGGATGGACGAACGTCCCTGCCCGTCGATCTCCAACGCCAGTCGGATGCGGGTTTCTTTCGTTTCGCGAACCAGTTTCGCGGCGCGCTTCGGCATGGCGCGAAACTACAAGGAGTCCTTTGGGAAAACAAAGCCCAAACAAATTTCATCTCACGAAATTCCCGCCGCCGCCGTAATAGTTCCAGCGCATGTCGCTCTGGGTCATCCGCATATTCTTCCTGCTGCTCTGCACGACGGCCGGATACGCAATCAGCCAGGTCCGCCCCGAACTCATCGAAGGCGGGCCCTACGGCGTCACGATCGGCTTCGGCCTCGGCAGCCTGCTCGTCGCCCTCGACCACATGCTGAAGGGGTTCTCCCTGCGCGCGTTCTCCGCCGCCACGTTCGGCCTCCTCCTCGGCACGCTCGTCGCCGGGCTCATCGATCATACCCAGATGTTCGTGTTCGCCGACGAAAAAACCCGCTGGCTCATCCAACTTGGCCTCTTCCTCGGCTTCGGCTACCTCGGCATGATCCTCGCCCTCCGCAGCAACAAGGAGGATTTCGCCCTGATCATCCCCTACATCCGCTTTCGCTCCCAGTCCAAGCCCGACAACCTCACGGTGCTCGACACAAGCGTCATCATCGACGGTCGCGTCGCCGATCTGATCGAACGCCGCTTCATCGAAGGCATCATCGTCATCCCCGCCTTCGTGCTCCAGGAACTTCAGTTCATCTCCGACGCTCAGGACGCCGCCCGTCGCGCCCGCGGCCGCCGAGGGCTCGACATCCTCAACCGCATCCGCCAATGCCCCCGCATCGAGGTCCGCATCCAGGAAACCAACATTCCGTCCGAAACCTCCGTCGATGCCAAATTACTCAAGCTGACCCAGTCGCTCGATGCCAAGTTGGTGACCAACGATTTCAATCTCGGCAAGGTCGCCGAGCTTCAGGGTGTGCCCCATCTGAATCTCAATGACCTCGCCGCCGTGCTGAAGCCCATCCTCCTGGCCGGCGACGTGCTCACCCTCCGCATCACCCGCGAAGGCAAGGACCGCGGCCAGGGTGTCGGCTACCTTCCCGACGGCACCATGGTGGTGGTCAACGGGGGCCAGCCCTTCATCGGGCAACAGACCGAGGTTCAAGTCCACTCGCTGCACCAAACCGGCGCCGGGGTCATGGTCTTCGCCGAAATTCGCAAGGCTGAAGCCGCGTAGGCCGATCTCATGGCGCCGGTGCCAGCTCGCGGAAGCGATAGAATCGCTGAGGCCGATCACCAGCATCCACATCCACAAACTCTTCCGGATCTTCGGTCTCCCCAATCGCCTCCCAACTCATCAGCTCACTGGAGGCTTCAACCACCCAACCCCGGGCAGCCGCAGCGGGCGCGGGTTCAGCCACCGGCAGCACCGGCAACGGCACGATGCGATACCGGCCGGGGAACCGCAGACGACGGGCCCGTTCAAAGCGGTCGATCGGACCCCGCGGAGGGGCGTCCTCCCGAATCGTCGCGCCCGCTGACGCAGCCAGCGGACCCGCACCACCCAGCAGGTAACGCGGTGGAAAGACTTCCGGGTCCGGCAAGGGAAGCGTCAACACCACGGTCTCATCCGGCTCGTTGGTTTCACCGTCGAGATATGGGATGACCGTGATCGTCGCGTGACTTACCCCAACCGGAATGGTCACGCTGCCGGGCAACGCCACATAGTCCCGACCATTGATGGCCGTGCCGGAAATGTCATAAGGCAGTGCAAGCTCGGCCGCCAGACTCCCGCTGCGTTCGATGCGGAATGCAGCATACGGACTGGTGGAAGGTTGTTCAATCGCCTGGCTGTCCGTGGCCCGGATGCGCACCACGGGAATGTTCGTCGGTGCGTAATCCCGCAATACGACCGTGGCCGAGTTGTCCACGCCGGGGTCCAGCAGGTAGAACGGCGCCCCCGCGGCCGGCAGTAAGGTCAGCGTGACAGTCTCGCTGCCTTCAATCAGCGGATCGAAGATCGGATTCACGGGGACTGTCGCGCTGGTGGTTCCGTTGGAAATGATGGTCAGGCCCGCCGCCGTGACATAATCGATTCCATTCAACGCCGTTCCCCCAAGCCGGTAGTGCACCGCCAAATCGTTGGTGGCTGGCAGCGTCCGGGTCAGGACAAATGCACCCGGATTCTGAGGCTCGCCCGAAAGCGTGGAAACCTCCTGGGCATCGGTGTCGCCCGCAGTCACCCGGACAATGGGCAACGGCGAAACCGTGTCGTTGTCACGGACGTTAATCACCGCATAAAGTCCCGCTGTTCCATCCGTGCACTCCACCCCGATCGGTGCGCCCACGCCGTAGATCCACGCGATGATCACGAAGCACAATTGTATCTGCACCGTCTCCGTGCCTTCCGTGATCGCGTCATCCACAGGAGTGATGACAATGTCTTGGGACCAGATGTTGGTGATGCCGTTGGTCGAAAGCACGGCGGGTTCGTAGGCAATCGTATAATCCGCACCCTCTCGGGCCAGCCCCTTGAACGAAAGGAACGAAAATCCCAGGTCGGGTGAACCAGTCAGTATGAATCGGAACCGCCCCGGATTGGCCGGCTCGCCGGGAACGGTTTCGGCGGCGTCGTCATCGATGGCGAGAAACTGAATCGTGGGTGGCGGCGGTTGGATGACGGCCACAGAGAAGGTGTTCGATGCGGAGCCGCTGTTGCCCAGGTTGTCGGTAACGACAGCCTGGATCCGATGGGTGCCAGCACTGAGGTTGGTAATGGCAAAGTCGAGCGCGAGCGGCGTGCCGGGCGCTGGCGGCCGGGCGTAGTCGGTGACCCCGGTGAATCGCAAGGCCCCGTCGACCCTTACCTGATACGAAACAATGTGCCCGTTGGTTGAGTGGGCGTTGAACGCGCCGAACCCGGCCGCCGGCAGTCCGGCCACATTGGTGTTCTGCCAACCGGTCACGCTGACCACGGGCGCAATCTCATCGTCAAGAATCGACACGCTCGCGGACGGAGATTGTCCCGCGATATAACAACTCGATGGCGGGAAGGCTTCCGGACAACTCGGCGGCAGAATCATGAGCACGACTGATTCGCCCACCTCCAATACTTCATCGTCAACCGGCGTCACGATCACGTCCACCGACGCAACTCCCGCCGGAATGTCCACCTGGCCGGACAACGGGATGTAGTCCACCGCAGGAGTGGCCGCACCTCCAACCGAGTACGCGACCGACAGGGCCACCGCAAGGTTCTGACTGCGGCTGATGCGAAATGCGCCCGGCGCTGGCCGGCCCGCCTCATCTTCCGCCGCATGGTTAAGGACGGCCACATCCACCACCGCCCGGACCGGTGGGATTTCATTGTCGGACAGCGTCACGTCCGCAGTCACCGTGGGCCCAAAAGCGTAGCAGTCTGCCGCGGGTGGATGGGTGCCGGCACAGGTCGACGGCAGCAATACCAGAGTCACCGTCTCATCCCCCTCTAATTCCGCGTCGTCCACCGGCGAAACCACGATGTCAGCCACCCTGCTGCCGGCCGGGATCACCACCGAGCCCGGCAACGCCGCATAGTCCGCGCCCGCTGTCGCGGTCCCTCGCATCTGATATGCCACGGTAATCGCCACACTCGCATCTCCATCGCGAGTGACGCGAAAAACGCCAGCGACCGGGGAGCCGCCGAGACCTTCTGAGCCGGAGTTGAGTCCAGCCACGCTCACCATGGGCGGCGGCGCCAGGCTCTCGTTGTCGAAAAGGTCAATCTCCGCTCGATCGTCATTGCCGATCTGGTATGGAACGGCGGTTCCACTGGGAGTTTCGTCCTCGAGATCAACCCGCACCGCCTCCTTGACCTCGGGCAACCGGTCGTCGAGCACCACCACGGGCACGTCAACGTGCGCACTGCCCGCCGGGATCGTCACCGAATTGCCGACGCTCGCACCAAGGGAATAATCCGAGCCCCGCACCGCCGTGCCGGAAACCTTGAGCCAAACCACGAGCGCACTCGCCGTGCTCCCGCTTCGTGCAATCCGAATGGCGCCCGGGTTCGGCGTCTGGCCGGCCCACGTCTCCGCAGCCTGATCATCGGTCGCGACTAGGTTGACCGTGGTTTGGGCGTTCAGTGATGCCGCCAGGGGCAGGGAAGCCAGTGCGAGCATCAGATGGATGACAGAGTTTTTCATGAATGCATTGTGCCTGTTGCGCGGATTTGAAACGGGCCGCCCACCCGCCAATCGCCGCTTGGTTTGATACACCGATGGAATCAATCTGCCGACTAGCAGCCACGGTGCCACGCTCTTCCCACGGCCGGCGCAACATCTGTTGCCCCGCCCTGCGCAACCCATGCGAATACCCTCACTCCGATTCCGGAGCGTTGTTCCGATCGCGGAACGCCATTTCCGGAACAATCCCGGAACAACCGGTCCGAAAGCTATCTGATCAGCCGCGCATAGGCATCGGCCATCGAGGCGACCGAGAAGCGCGACGCGACGTGCTCCCGCGCGTTTCGTCCGAGGCGCAGACGCAACTCCGCATCGGTGGCCAGCTGAACCATCCGCGCCGACAACGGGCCCGGCTGGTTGCGCGGGGTGAGGAACCCAGTGACGCCTTGAATTACCTGCTCGCTCGCTCCCCCATGATCGGTGGCCACCACCGGCAAGCCCGCGGCCATGGCTTCCAGGCTGGCGTTGGGACAGCCCGCTGGCTCGGAGATCATCACGAACACGTCACATTTAGCCAACAGCGCGGGCACATTCCGAACGTGACCATGCCAGCGCACGGGCAATCCCCGAGCGAGCCTCCGCAGCTGTCGCGCGTATTCCTTCTGTTCCCCATCCACTCCGCCCGCCACGTGGAGCATGCACCCCCGCGGCAGTTCGGCCTGCGCCAGGCGCAGTGCTTGCAACAGTTCCTCCAGGCGTTTGTCGGGACTCAGGCGCGCGGCGGTGACAAACCGCACCGCGCCACCGGACTGACGTGACAGGCCCGCCGCGGCCACGCCGTTTGGAATCACGTGGACCGGACATCGCAACGCCTCCTCGGCCCGCGTTTTCTCCGCCTTATATTTCACCACCGCGCCGGCGAGCCGACGGCCGTAGTGCCTCGTCGACGTGTAGGGCAAGCCTGTTCGCGGCCGGGCGAAATAGCGCTCGAGAGACTCGAAATTCATCTCGCCCGGGCTGACATCGAAGATCGCCGTTTGCAGCAAGGCGTCGGCAAGCATCACTTTGTAACTCGCGATCAGGTTCCAGAAAAAGACCGTCGAGGGTGGATCGACATCCAGCTGTTCAAGCAACTTTTCACAGACACCCGCCGCGTCGTCACCAAGCTCATCCGGCGGGCACCAAACCCGAACTCCCGTCCGTTCCAGACTCGTCCGGCCAGCGGATTGGAAACGGGAAGACTCTTGCACGGTCGCGACTCTCACCCGCATCCCTCGACGGTTCAGTTCAGCCACCAGCCGTCGCGCACTACTTTGGGCTCCGCCCGTGCCCAGGTTGTTGGTCACCAGCCAAAGTCCGTCGCCGCCACCCCGACCCGACGGTGGGGCCAGAGCGCGTCGATAGAGATGCGCGTAGCGATCAGCCATCGCGCGCAGCGTGAATGAAGGCGGCAACGAAGGCGGCGGTTGCGCCAATGCAGCCAGCGTGGTTTGCGCAAAGTCCTCGGCCGTCGCCTGCTCCTCGACCAGGGCAAGCCCTGGCACCTCCGGGGCGCCGCCCACCCGGGTGGCCACCACCTGCTTGCCTAACGCCAAGGCTTCGAGCTGAACCAAACTCAGGCCTTCATGCCGGCTCGGGCAAAGCAGCACATCCGCGGAACGCAGCAACGGCATCGCATCCGTCAGCAGCCCGAACGCGCGCGTTCCAGCCGGCCATGACATTTGCTCCGTCCCCTGCCCCGCAACCCACAGATGACACCGCCGCCCGCACAAGCGCTGCCGGACCGCCGCAAAGATGTCACCCAGAAGTTCGAAGCGTTTTTGTGGGCGCACATTGGCCAACGCCACCAGCACCACGTCATCCGGGCCAACGCCGTAACGCGTGCGCAGTTCCTCTCCCATCGAAGAAAGGGGCCGGATCCCGTTCCAAACCGTGCGACAAGGAATGTCGAGCGACACGCGTTCCTCCACGGCCCGCGAACACGCGAGGACGAGAGCGACCTCGGACGACGTCAGCTGATCCGTGCCCCGGGGCCACGCCTCGGGCGTATTGTGCAGCGTGATCACCACCGGAGGACCGGACGCGCTCAACGCGCGCAGCTCAGACGCCGCCAACAGGTGCGCATGCACGAGGTCAGCACCAAATCCTGCGGCCGCCGCAAGCAGGCTGGCGATCCGATCTCTCGCCTGGCTCAAATCAAGAAAGGCGCCAGGCGATGGAAAGGTCGCCCGACCGGGCACGCCCAACGCCACCAGCAGCGTCGGAATCTCCTGGTCATTCAACTCAGCGGCCAACTCCAAGGCCACTCGTTCGGCCCCGCCAATCTGCAGGGTTGTCACGACCTGAATCACCCGCAGTCTTTCGTCGAGGTGAACATCAAGCTGCGGCAAATGCACCAGACGGCACCGTCCCCGTTTCAATAATCGCCACGCCGACGCGGCCGGGTCGTGCGCATCGATCTCCGCCGCCAGTTCGGGGGCGAAGTAACAAACCGGCGGGAGCCGTTTGAAAGGCAACCTCCAACGACTCGCGAGGCCAAAATCCCCGCCATGCCGACGCAACACCGACACGCTCGCCGGAGATCTATCCAAACCAACCCCGATGAAACGCCCGCCCGGCGGCAGTTTCGTCATTCCAGCAGAACGCAACCACGCACCCGTTTGTGCGACGATCAGCCCGCCGTCCGGAACGTCAATCCGCCGAAAGCTTCGTAGCGAGCGCGAGACCAACCAGCGGCGGTCCCCGGCCACGTTCGCGCCAGAACCTGACATCAGAATGACTCCCGGCGTCGTCATGGTCGAACTTCGGAAAACCGCTTCCTTCGCCTCGAACTCGGCTCCGACTCGTGCAGGGCAAGTGTCACCGTTGGACCAGTCCGAACGCCAATACGCGAAGGCTAATACGCGGAGGGATTCCGTCGCCGCCGAGGATTCGTGGAAGGATTCGACGATTCCCGGGAACGCCGCATCGAATCGTTGATCTCGTAGAGCATCGCGGCCCGGCCCAGCAGGTTGGGATCGTCGGTCGTCGGGATTGCGCCCGGATCGTTCGTCGCTACGTCAAACGGGCCGCCCGAGCCCAACGTTCGAACCTTGATCTCCGACGGGACTGAGCCGGTAAAGATGAACTGTCCTTGCGGGCCGGGCTGGTAATCGATGTCCCCTTCGAGCACACGCCCTGCCGCCAGACAGCTCCATTGCAGGTTACTGCCCGCCGGCACTCGAGCGAGAATCCAAAATCCGTCGGACTGCGGGCTAATCTCAAACAGCCGGCCGCGACTGGGTGCAGGCACGGCGCCCGGGCTTTCCGATCCGACGGAACGCACAGACTTCCCACCCGACGCGATGGCCTTTCCCATCAAGGCCATCAAGAATAGTGCAACGACTGCGGTGGTTCCAAAAACGCCCCAGGAAATCAGCTGGCTCCACCGAAAGCCCATGCGCTGTGCTGTCGGTTCGAACGGTGGCGCGGCCGCATGACTCCGCGAGCCGGCGCCCAACGACGGTGACGGGGAAGCTGTCGCCGCCGTCGCCGTCGACGTCGCAGCTCCAGGCGATGTCGATCCTTGAACGGCAGCCCTGGGAGAATCTGTATTCGGATTCGGCGCAGGATTCGAGCCTGGGGTGTTTCCATCGGTCGCATTTGGATTGGGATTGGGACCGGCGGCTGAATTCGCTCCAGCTCGAGGAGCCGGTGTCGACTCGGTCACCGGGCTCATCACCCGAAAGCCATTGTCGGGGTTTCGACTGCGCGAATCATTCCGATACCTGGCTGCGCTCCGGCTGAGGCGCCCTTCTTTCAACCAAGAGCCACCTCGCAGCACCCGCCGCGGCTTGTCACTCAAGTCCGTCCGCTGCTGCACCGGATCGAGACCTTGCGCCGGCTGATACGGGCCGTACCAATCCTCACACCATTCCCAGACGTTGCCATGCATGTCATGAAAGCCCCATGTATTCGCCATTCGGCTGGCCACGGGATGCGCCTGGCCGGCGGAGTTTTCCACGGTCCACGCCACCTCATCCATTGGCCCGCCAGACCAGGCGGACACGGTGTCCGCTCGACAGGCATACTCCCATTGCGCCTCGCTCGGTAACGTCACCAGCCGCTTGGCCTTGCTCGAAAGCCACGCACAAAATCGCTTGGCATCATTCCAGGTGACCAGCGTGACCGGATGATCCGGCGTCTGCGCATACCCTGGCGCCCGCCACGTGTAACGCGGAGATTGCACCAGCTTCGTCCCATCCCAGCCATAGCCTCCAGACTTCCCGTCCTCCGCTTCCGTCCGATACCGCGTTTCGCGGACAAATGCTTCGAACTGTCGGACGCTGACTTCCGTGCGGCCGAGATAGAAGGGCTTGGTCAAGGTCGTCGGCCGAGGCTGCTCGTCTTCATTTCTCCCTTGCTCCGTGGCCGGAGAGCCCATCGAAAACGCTCCCGCCTGGACGAGCAGCAATTCCAATGAATTGCCCGGCCCCAGTTCGATCGACAAACGTGGATCTGCGGCGGACGCGTTCCAGATGAAAAGAAGACCTCCCAGCCACGCGATGCCTGTTAGCTGACGCTTCATACCTGCAAACGCGTAGCGGCTATTGGACCCAATCGAAAGACAATTCCGTCGCCGAGGTGACGCGTTCCCGCCGCCCAACCAAATTTTCCTCGTCTCCAGCGCGACGGCCCGCCAACACTGCGGTCATGACTATCTCGTCCGCCGCTCCGGCCCGAGCCGGGCGCCGCCGTTCGGGCGCCCGGGAGCAGAAAGCCGAACTCGGCGCCATCATCCGTTACTGCGATCGCACGCTACGCACCGCCGAAGTCCTCGACTACGAAGGCGCGGTCAACGGGCTCCAGATGGAGAACGACGGCACGATCACCCGCATTGCCGCCGCGGTGGACGCCAGTCTGGCCACCGTGGAACTCGCGATTGCGGCGGGCGCTGACCTGCTGATTGTGCATCACGGGTTATTCTGGAGCGCACGCCGGCCGTGGACCGGGCGCACGCACGAGCTCATCCGACGCCTTGTCGCTGGAAACCTGGCGATCTACAGCTCGCATCTTCCGCTCGATTTGCACCCGCGACTGGGCAACAACGCCAAGCTTAGCGCCGCGCTGGGATTGGGCTCCACCCGTCCCTTCTTCTTCCAGAAAGACCAGTATCTCGGCGTGCAAGCTCAGGCCCGGATTCCACGCGATGAGCTCGTCCGGCGCCTCGGGCAGGCCGTCGGCGCACAGCCCATCCTGCTGCCGGGCGGACCGGAGCTCTGTCGGCGCATTGGCGTAGTGACCGGCGGAGCGGGAGCGGAGCTCGCCTTGGCCGCGCGGGAAGGCGTCGACACGTTTGTCACCGGGGAAGGCCCGCACTGGACCTTTCCGTTGGCCGAAGAACTGGGCGTCAACGTCCTCTACGGCGGACATTATGCCACCGAGACCTTCGGGGTGAAGGCGCTGGCAGCGGAGCTTTCGCGCCGGTTTCGATTGCCATGGTCGTTTGTCGATCACCCGAGCGGGCTTTGAAGGCGGGCCCGACTTCGAGCGGTCATCCGTGAACTTCCCGGCATTGAGCCATGCGGGCCGGCTTGCTACTCTCTTCCTCGACGTGACCAAATTGACCACCGATCGACCGTCCGGAACACCGCCGCGCCTGCGCCTGCGCGTTACGGCGGCGGCCGAGCGCGCCATTCGCAGCGGACATCCCTGGGTCTTTTCCGACAGCATCCGCGAATCGAACCGACGAGGTGAGCTGGGCGAACTGGCAATCATCTTTGACCGCGAAGATCGCTTTCTTGCCATCGGCCTGAACGATCCCGGCTCTCCGCTGGCCGTCCGGATTCTGCACACGGGCAAGCCCGTGACGCTCGACGACGGCTGGTGGCGCCGGCGGCTGGCGGAAGCATTGGAGCGTCGGAAGGGGCTTTTTGACGGAGGCACCAACGGTTATCGCTGCGTCTACGGAGAAAGCGATGGACTCCCTGGACTGGTGATTGATCGTTACGCGGACGCGTATGTCCTCAAACTCTACACGGCAGCGTGGTTGCCCCGGCTGGAGGCGCTGCGGCCGCAGCTGGTCGACTTGTTGCGGCCCGGAGCGCTGGTCCTGAGGCTGAGCCGGAACAGCCAGGAGTTGGCGCGCGAAGAGTTTGGCCGGGAGGATGGCCATCTGTTGTCAGGCGAGCTGGCGGTCAACCCGGTGGTATTCCTGGAGAACGGACTGCGCTTCGAAGCCGATGTGGTCCGCGGGCAAAAGACCGGCTTCTTTCTCGATCAACGGGAAAACCGGCAACGGGTGGGCACGCTGGCGCGGGGCCGCGATGTCCTCAATGCGTTCAGTTTTTCCGGTGGATTTTCCCTCTACGCGGCACGCGGCGGCGCCCGCCAGGTCACGGACCTCGACATCAGCTTGCACGCGCTCGAGTCGGCCCGGAGTAACTTCGCCCTGAACCAGGACGATCCCGCCGTGCGCTCCGCCCGCCACGAGACCATCCAGGCCGACACGTTTCAATGGCTCGAACGCAACGGCGGCCGCCGCTTCGGGCTCGTGATTCTGGATCCCCCGTCGATGGCCCGCCGCGAATCCGAACGCGCCGGCGCCATCCAGGCCTACGGCCGACTGGCGGCCGGCGGCGCCGCCTTGCTGGAGCGGGACGGAATTCTCGTGGCCGCCTCCTGCTCCGCCCATGTCTCGGCCGACGAGTTCTTCACCGCCGTCCGGACGGCGGTTCGCCGGGCCGGGCGCAACTTCGAGGAACTCGAGACCGTAGGGCATCCCCCGGATCACACCGCCCGCTTTCCTGAGGCCGACTACCTCAAATGCATCTATCTCAAACTCACCTAACCGCCATGCGTTCCCGACCATTCCTCGCCTCCCGAATTTCGATCTTCGGACTTCACCAGCTCTGCGCGGCCACCCTCATCGGCGGCCAGCTCTCTGCGGCAGCAGCAGCCCCGGCCGCGACGGTCGAAGACATTCGTCGCGACGCCACCGTCACCGCTGTGGAACGCGTCATGCCCGCGGTGGTCAACATCAACACTGAGGAGGTCGTCGCCATTCGCGATCCATTCGAAAACATCTTCCGCGATTTCTTCGGGCCGTCCTACCAGCGACGCCAGCCCAACACGCAATACAGCCTCGGCTCCGGCGTCGTCATCGATGAGGAAGGCTATGTGCTCACCAATTTCCACGTGGTCGGCCGGGCCCGCCGGGTTTGGGTCACGCTCCACGACGGCCGGGTGTTCGAGGCCGACCGCGTCGCGGTCAACAGCGCGTTGGATGTGGCGCTGATCAAGATTCGAGCGAAAGGAGAGGAGAAGTTCACGCCGGTGCCGTTTGCCGAAGATGACGATCTGTTGCTGGGCGAAACCGTGCTCGCGCTGGGCAACCCATTCGGCCTCGGCGGCTCGGTCAGCAAAGGCATTCTCAGCGCAAAAACCCGCCGGCCCGCCACCGAAGGCCGGACAATGGACGTGCAGGACTGGCTGCAAACCGACGCGGCGATCAACCCCGGCAACAGCGGCGGACCGTTGGTCAATCTCAAGGGCGAGCTCATTGGCATCAGCGTCGCCATCCTCAGCGAAGCGCAAGGAATTGGCTTCGCCATCCCCATCAAGCGGGTCTCTGAAAAGCTGGCGGAGATCTTCTCGCCAGAAACGCTCGACGGCATGTGGTTTGGCGCGGTGGTCCGTGCCGGACAGGCCCGGCTCACGGTCAAGTCAATCCAGCCCGGCAGCCCGGCCGAGAAGGCGGGGTTGCGCGGCGGCGACATCATCGTGCAAGTGAACGGCGCCGCTCCGCGTGGCTTCATTCAGTTCATCAACACGCTCCGCGTGGGCAAGGACCGTCAGGGCATCAGCCTGACGGTATTGCGCGGTCACGAACGAAAAACGATCACGTTGAAGCTTCAGTCGGAAGCCGCCGTGTTCAACGCCAGCTTGGTCCAGCACAAGACAGGCCTGTCCGTTCAAGACCTGACTCCACGCCTCGCTCAGGGGATGGGACTGGGCGGCGTCAACGGCCTGCTGATCTCCGATGTCGAAGCCCGCAGCCCCGCAGCCAAAGCGAAGCTCGAGCACGGCATGGTCATCACGGCCGCCGCCGGCGAACCCATCACGGACGTCGTGGCCTTCGCCAAACTGCTCAATGCCCGCAAGCCCGGCGACAAAGTGCGGATCGAACTGGTCATCCAGATCCAGCGCGGCGCGTTTATTCAGCTCCGCGAGGCGGTGGCCGATTTGGAAGTGCGCTGAGATTTGTCGCAAGGCGTCGGCGCCCGTTCAGGGCGCCGCCTCATCCTCCAGGCCGACGTCGATGTATTGCCCGCCGCGGGTCTGGCGACACGTCACCGCGAGGACATTGGGGCCCGTCATCAGCGCCTGACGCGCCCGCTCGTCCAGCAGGACCACCTCGTAGCCGCCAATAAAACCCGGCAATTCCGCAATCAAACGGCCGTTCAGGTAGACCCGCGCATCCTCGTCGTGATGCACGTTCAACCGCAGCGCCGCCGCCTTGAACCAGGGCTTCACGTCGAAGGTGCGTCGCAGCCAGATGTTGGTGGTGTTCCACTCAGTACCAACCTTCGCCCCAGGTGTGGTGGCTGTCCCAAAGCCCCCCAAACCTCGGCGCCAGGACGCGTCGTCGAAGTCAGGCGCCATCCAGTTGGTCGCTGGCGCCTGCATCACGTACGCCCATTCGGTGCGGGCTTCGAGGGCTGTTGGACTGAGCACCAGCACCCGCGGTGGTGGCGGCGGCGCCGTGTACATCCTGCGATTGGCCGCTGCGACCCGCGAAGCATCAAGCTTCGTTACTCGCCGATCGTAGGTGAAGAGACCGTTGACTTCGACCTCCACATCGGTGGTTTGGGTGTAGATCGCCGCCGATAAACCTTCAGTGCCAATCATCGGATGCAGCTTGCGCAGCAGCGCTTCATACGCGGCGGTGACTTCCTCCGAAGTCTTGAAGGATCGATAGCCCCAGTTTTTTTCATCCTGCCATGTGTGCCCCTTTAGTGGCAGCCCCAGGCCGCCGAATTCGCCAAGGACCATCGCCCGATTGGTCACCCGCTTCGGCGCCCCTGGCCCGGGATACTGATGATGATCGATAATGTCGCCGGCGGGAAAATGATTTCCGCCCGACGCGCCGTCGACCAACCGGGTGGGATCATAGGCTCGGGTCCACTCCAGAATGCGTACGGTATCAAACTGGCCCCAGCCTTCGTTGAACGGCACCCAGGTGACAATGCACGGATGATTGTAACGCGCATCGACAATCGCCTTCCATTCGCGTTCATAGATCGCCTTCGACTCCGGCGTGCGCTGCATTTCCTTTCCGTCCACGCCGCTGGGGCCATGCCATTCCGCACTCCGATCGCCGCTCGGCATGTCCTGCCAGACAAGCAGGCCCAGTCGGTCACACCAGTAGTACCAACGCTCGGGTTCCACCTTCACATGCTTGCGCGCGAGGTTGAACCCCAGCTTTTTCGTCATCTCAATGTCCCAACGCAACGCCTCGTCCGTCGGCGCGGTATAAAGTCCATCCGGCCAAAAGCCTTGATCCAGCGGGCCGAGCTGGAAATAAGCCCGGTTGTTGAGGTGAATTCGCAGGTCACCGGATTCGCTTCGCACCATCGAGATCTTTCGCAGGCCGAAGTAAGACTTCACTTGATCGACCACGCGTCCATCCTTCCGCAATGTCACTCGCAAATCATAGAGGTGCGGCGAGTCCGGGCTCCAGGCCTTGGCGTTCGGCACGCTCAACGTCACGGCCGGCTTGCTTCCCTCCCCTCCCGACACCTCGTTGGTCGACGCCTGAATGACCCGACGCCCTTCCAGCACCTCCACGATCATCGACAACGGACCCGCGCCCGATTGCAGAAACGCCTGCACGGTCACAGTCGCCGCATCGAAGTTCGGCGTAATCTTCAGGCGGTCGACTGAGGCGGCGTTGACGGGCTCGAGCCAAGGCGTCTGCCAGATGCCCGTGGTGGGCGTGTACCAGATGCCGCCCGGCTTTTTCACCTGCTTGCCGCGAGGCTGCGGACCGTCATCGCTCGGATCCCACACCGACACCACCAACTCCTGGTCGTCGCCCGGCACAAGTGCATCGGTGATGTCGAAGCTGAACGGATCGTAGCCACCCCGATGGACTCCGACGTTGCGGCCATTGACCCGGACCACCGCTTCCCAGTCGACTGCACCGAAGTTGAGCCGCACGCGCTGGCCCTGCCAACTGCGCGGCACGCTGAATGTGCGTCGATACCATAGCCGGTTGGCCGAACCGACTGGCCGTTTGATGCCTGACAAGGCCGACTCGATCGGGAACGGCACCAGAATGCGGCGGTTGTATTGGAGGGCCAGAGGCTGGTTGGTGCCCAGAATGGCGATGTCCCAAAGGCCGTTCAAATTCAGCCACTGCTCACGAACCAGCGTGGGCCGCGGGTATTCCGGATGCACCTTGCCTGGCCGGACGTCGTCCGCCCAGCGGGTCATTGGATGCCCTTCGACGGGACGCCACGCGGCCGCTGAGGTCGAACTGATCGAAGCGAGTGAAGCCATGACCGCGAATCCTGCCGACAACCATCCGCACGGTGCGAGGCACTTCCAAAGCGATTTCATGCGGCGAGTCTAGCGGGCGTCGCTCCCGCCAGCCAAGCTTGATTGCGGATGGTCGCCGCGAACCCAGCGTGATTTACCTGCGCGACGAAGCCCCGTGCTTCGCGGCATTCACCGGGCTGAAGACACTTTGGTGCTGCGGTGAATTCAACTCCGGTGTAACACACCGCGAACCATGCGTCCGAGCATCACTCAACACTGGATAGTTGCGCTGGCGGTGGCGCTCGTTTCCGCGGCCACCGTCGCGGCCCCGCCGGCTGCGTCCGCCGCGTCTTCGGCGCGCCCGAATTTGCTCGTCATCCTGGCCGATGACATGGGGTTTTCGGATGCCGGCTGTTACGGTGGCGAAATTCCCACGCCGAATCTGGATCGCCTCGCCGCCGGCGGAGTCCGGTTCACCCAGTTCTACAACACGGCGCGTTGCTGGCCTTCCCGCGCCGCCCTCCTCACGGGCCATTACCCGCAGCAAATCCGGATGGATCCACCCCGCGGACGCTTGCCGAGCTGGACGCGATTGTTGCCGCATTACTTGAAGCCTCTCGGCTACCGTTCGTATCACAGCGGGAAATGGCACGTGAACGGCGCGCCCAAAACGCTGGCGGACGGAGGCTTCGACCGTTCGTATCGACTCGAAGACCACGATCGAAATTTCTATCCCAACAATCTTTGGATCGACGACGTCCGGCAGCCGCCGGTCGCCCGCGGCAGCAACTACTACACAACGATCGCCTTCTCCGATTTCCTGATCGGTTGTCTCCGAGATCACGCTCGCGACTTCAAGGATCGTCCGTTCTTTGCCTACCTTGCGTTTACCGTCCCCCATTTTCCCCTGCAGGCGCCCGTCGATGACATCGCCCGTCACCAGGGGCGCTACCTCGCGGGATGGGACGCGCTGCGCCAGCAACGCTACGCCAAGCAGCAACAACTCGGCCTCGCTCTCGGGCCGCCCAGCCCGCGCGAGCCCGGCCTCGTCCCACATTGGAATCTCAGCGCGGCCGAGCTGAAGTCTCAAATCAGCCCGGGCGAAGTCGCCCGCGCCGTCGCCTGGGATGAGCTGACTGCGGCGGAGAAGGAATTCCAGGCCACGAAGATGGCGATTCACGCCGCGATGATTGATCGCATGGATCGCGAGATCGGCCGCGTGCTCGACACGCTGCAAACCCTGGGGGCCCTGAGCAACACGCTTGTGCTGTTCGCCTCCGACAACGGCGCCAGCGCCGAATTCCTCAACCGAGGCGATCGGCACGATGCGTCCGCCGCCGCCGGTTCCGGAGGAAGTTATCTCTCCCTCGGCCCGGGATGGTCGACCGCCGCCAACACGCCGTTCCGCCTCCACAAGTCGTGGGTGCACGAAGGCGGGATCGCCACACCTTTCATCGCCTGTTGGCCTCAAGGAATCACCGCCCGGGGCGAACTACGACACACGCCGGCCCATCTCATCGACATTGTGCCCACGGTGCTCGATTTGCTGGCGGTGCAGCGCGCGCCCACATGGAACGATCAACCGGCACCACCCCTGCCCGGCCGAAGCCTGGTTCCCGCGTTCAATCTGGACACTCCGGTGGCCCGCGACTACCTCTACTTTCACCATGAGCACAACCGCGCCCTGCGCCTCGGCGATTGGAAGCTGGTCTCCAAGCGCCCGGCCACAAACGATTACGCTCTGTATCATCTCGGCCGCGATCGCACTGAACAGATCGATCTGAGCAAGTCCGAGCCGGAACGCGCCGCTGCCATGGCCCGACGCTGGCAGGAGATCGAAGACGAGTTTCGCGTAACCGCCACCAACCGCGCAGAAAAAGGACTTCCGTGAGCAAAGCTTTCACCCGCGAATCGGACGACCTGCCAGAACGCCCGGCCCCACCCCGCCCCGCGCCCGCACTTCCCCCGGGCACGCGCAATTACCTGACGCCTGACGGCGCGCTCCGCCTGCGCCGCGAATTGGAACACCTCGAAGCCCAACCGCCGCCGCCCGGCACGCCCGGCGCCGCCCGCCTCCAGGCCCTCCGGCGCACCTTGCCGACGGCCGAGATCGTTCCCCCACCCCCACCTCCACATGAATCCGTACGCTTCGGCGCCTTTGTCACCGTGCGCGACAGCCGCGGCGAAGAGGAAACCTTTCGCATCGTCGGCCTCGACGAGGTGGACACGGAACGCGACTGGATCAGCTGGCTATCGCCGCTAGCCCGCGCGCTCCTGAACGCCCAGCTCGGACAAAGAATCCAACTGCAACTCCCAGGCGGACGCCGCGACTTGGAAATCGTCGCCGTCCGTTATGAAGCCTGATCGGCCTCAGCGATCCCGCCGTTTCGGAGTCAGTTTGCTCCACTGGTAAAGCTTCACTTCGACCGTCACGTTCGTGCGCCCGTCCGCGACGAAGCGAAATTCTCCCATCGGCTGCCCGTCATCGGGAAAGAGCTGATAACGTGCGTCGCTCAGTGACGTGAAGGCAAAGCGACCCTCTCCGTCTGTCGTGGTCGATTGCATGGGGAAAACGCGACGCTCCACATCCGCGAGCCGCAGCTCCATGCCGGGAATGGGATCGCCCGTGCCCGCCTCCACCACCTGCCCTGCCAGCATGCGGCCGCGTTCCAGACGAATGATTTGCGGCGATGCCGACGGGGAACGGAGTTTGAACACCTCAGACCGCAAGCCCGGCACGGAGGCTTCCACCGAGTATTCCCCCAGATCCGGCGAGGCGTTCTCCAATCGGAAGCGGCCCTGCGCGTCGGTGAAGGTTGGCTTCAAGCCAAATCCGCGGCCGCCCGGCAGCTGGAACGACACTTTCAAGTCCACTTCACGCACCGGCTGCCCGCTCGGATCGAGCACAACACCTTCCAGCGTTCTCCCAGCGCCAAACTGCAATTCCAGCTCTGCGTCCGGTTGGGCCTCGGTCAAGGCAACCACGCGGCTCAGGCAAAACGCGTTACCGCGCCAACCATAGACCTGATAGCGCCCTCCCAACGGCAACGGTCCGGACAACCACTTGCGCGGGCCATCGTCACGATAGCTATCGCTGCCCCCGTCCATGGACTCCGAGCTGCGTCTCCCGGGCGCCGAAGAAACTTCAATCACGCCGAAATGCAGGCTGCCGGCCGGAGTGCCGTCCGCGTTGAGGGCCTTGGCGTAAAGAGCCCCAGCCGGAAGGCAGGGCACGTCGACGACCAAAGGCCCCGGGCCGTTCGTCATCGTGAAGTAATCCGGGCTCTTGAACCAAAAGCCAATCGTGCGCCGCGGTTCAACTCGAGTCGTTCCACTCAAGGCGATCGTTGCCCGCGCTTCACCGTTGGTCAGGGGCACCTCCGACCAATGCGAGGTCAGCTCCTTCGGATCGAGGCTGTCCGGCACGAGCACCGCCACCACACCGCGCGGCTGCAAGCCGCCCACCGGCTGAAACCGAAACACGACTTCGCGCTTCGGCCGAGCCGCTTCCTTCAGGCGCTCGGGACGTAATTCCAATGACCAATCATCCACCGGCGCGGTGATCATTCGTTTCTCATGCACACCAGCGCCGCTGACCGTCACGGCGCCTGCCATTCGGTTGGTGAACGCAAACCAGCCGACTCCGTTGGTCACGCGCAGCCGGATCCATTCGTGATCGCCATAGCTGGCGCCGTCATAGACTTCTGAGATATTTCGCGACAAGCAATAATCCTGGTCGATCCGCTGGAGCGCGCCGAGCTCGCCTGAGACCCGGCCACGCACGATAAGCTCGGGTCCCAACGACAAGCTGACCTGGTCGGGAGCGGTGACCCGAAACACCCTCGACTCGTGGCCCGACGCGCTGACTCCCAGCCAATAGCTGACTCCCGCCCGGAGTTGATTCGCGGCAAAGCGCCCCTCCGCATCCGTCACGGCAAGAATCCGACTCTCGTCGCTCCACTCGTAGCGCCGCGTTTCGGCGCCCTTTTCAAAGATCACCCGCACGGTCGCACCCGCGAGCGGCCGTCCCGTGACCCGACTGGTGACGTTCCCGGAAACGGTTCGCCCACGCCGCAGCGCCATCCGCAACGGTTCATCCCGACGCAGCGAGGTGAACTCCTGCTCGGTGATTTCGTAGCCAGGCACGTTGGCAACCACTTTCAGGGTCACCGGTTCAGCGCACGGCCCGACTTCCACCACCCCGCCGGTGTCGATTGGATGGCTTCGGGCCTGCCCAATGCTGTGGCCCGTGCCCCGCACCCATTGAGACGCTCGCAACACCCCGTTGGACACCGGCTGGTCTGTCTCGGAGTCAACCACTCGCAGTTCCAGCGCAAAGCCAGGCGTCAGGATCACCTCCACCTCCTCGACCAGATTGGTTCCGCTCGTTTCGATCAGACGACTGATCGATGGGGCGTAGCCCGGGACGCTCAGTCCGAAGCAGTGCCGGCCTGAACTCGCCTGCGTGGTGAAGGTGCCGTCCCGGTTCAGCCTGACGCTCGACACGCTCATCAGTCCGGGCCGCCTGGAATAGAGCTCTATCCACCCGATTCTCGGCAACGGCGAGCCATCTTCGGTGCGCACTCTTCCCGATACGCGCGCTTTCGGGGCGTCAGGACTGTCCACCGCCGATGTCGCGCTGGCCCCAAATTCGGCCATCTTGCGTTCAATCCGCTCGGCGCGTTCCTGCGCCGAAAGCACTGCGGCAACGGTGAACCGGGTTCCCACCGCCGAAAGTGTCAGCAGGGCGGCTCCGATGATCAGCCCCGACAGCATGGACTGCCAGCTCAGGCGCAGCGCGGGTCGGTAACCGGGAATCAGCAAACGCTGGACGCGCTCCGCTAGCGACGACGGCTTTCGATCGCCGCCAAACGCTGGCGCCAATGGAGCCGACGCCTCCAAGGCGGCTTCCGCCACTTCAACCAGCGTTCGCGCATATTCCGCCGGCGCACCGCTCAAGTGGGTGGCCAGCCAGTCACAAGAAGCCTCTCGCTCCCGCCGGACCTGAAGGCTGATCCACCACACCGCCGGATTGAAGAAGTAGACAGATTCCATCAATAGCTGGAACAGGCTGGCCAGATAGTCCCCGCGACGAATGTGGGCCAGCTCATGCAACAGAATGAATCGAAGCTGCTCTTGCGTCAGCGTGGTGACGAGACTGGCGGGCAGCACGAGCAGGGGCGCAACCACGCCCATTACCGCCGGCGACGACAGCCGATCGGTCACCGCCAGTTGCACGCGTCGGACCACGCCCAGCGCTCGTCGCGCTTCAGCCAAGAGCGCCAGCAGTTCGGGGTCGTCCAGCAGCCGCGCTGTCCGCCGGATCCGACGCACCCCGGCCACCTGGGTGCCCGCCCGCGCCAGCATCAGGCCAAAGCCAACCAACCACGCCAGCGCCAGCCATGCACGCCATGGGACCGATCCGACCGGTCCGACCGGTCCGACCGGTCCGACCGGTCCGACTGGTCCGACTGGTCCGACTGGTCCGACTGGTCCGACTGGTCCGACCGGTCCGACCGGTCCGACCGGTCCGACCGGTCCGACCGGTCCGACCGGTCCGACTGGTCCGACTGGTTGGCTCAGCACCGCCCAAGTCACGAGAGAGGTTACCAACAACCCGCCGAGTGCAACCAACGCCAGCGCGTGGCGTGCGCCTGGCCGCGTGGCGCGACGATAGCTGACGGCGAGCAGGACCGCGATCAAGCCGGCCTGCCAAAGCGAATGTAACAGCGCCTGGACCACGGGCGTCCAGGTGGACGACGCGAGCCACGACAGCAGCGCATTCATGATCGCCCGCCCTTTCCGCCCGGCCGCTTGGCCGCGGCCCGCGGCAAACCTTGATCCTTTTGATCCTTTTCGTGGGTCGCAATCAGCTGTTTGAGCTCAGCAAGCTCCTCGCGCGAGACTTCCTTCGTCTCCAGCAGACACTGAACCATGGGCGCCAGCGCGTTGTTGAAGGCATGCTTCAGCGCGTAAAGCACCTCCCCGCGCTGAGCCTGATCCCGCGTCGCCGCCGACCGATAGACGGTCACCTTGCCCGCCTTCTCTGCCGCCAGCAGACCCTTCGCCACCATCCGATCCATCAGCGTGCGCACCGTGGAATACGTCCAAGCGGTGGTCTGGAACAACTTCTCCTGCACCGCCGGCGCCGTGCACGGCTCCTCATCCCAGACACACTTGATGATCGTCCACTCCGACTCCGTCAACTCCGCCGGTCTCGCGTTCATGGCGCCTACGTTCTTTACAGTTGTAGAGATTGTCAAGCATCATCTTTACAACTGTAGAGGAGCGTGGGCGGTCGCACGGAATGGAGTCCGTCCGCCGCCCCGGCAGGCTCAGGGCCGGGCATCGCCGGCTTTCCCGGCTTTTTCGTCGGCCTTCGATTGCATCCGGCGAAGGTCTCGGATGAGCGCACCGAGGCTCGCCGCGCCCGATCCCGCCTCCTCCGCCAGTTCCGTCATCTGCAAGGCGTCGCCCACCCGGCCTTGTCCCACCAGCAGGTCGGCATATCGATAAACCGCTTCCGTTCCGGAAGGACAGACCAGGAATGCCTGCAAAAAGGCCGTCTCAGCAGCGCGCGCCATGCGCTGCTTCGTCGCCGCATCCGACGCCTGATTCATGCGCCACGCGTACAAGCCGCCAATCGAGGCACGCAGCTTGGCGTACATCTTCCGCAGGTTCTCGGCCTGAACAAAGGCTGCATCCCCCTTGAATCCATCCAGGTTGCGTTCCACATGAACCTTTCGCACCAACGGGAAAACGTTCGACACCGTCAGGCCCGGCGCCGCGACCTCGCCAATGAGTGGCTTCAAGAGCCCCGCCCAATAGGTCATGTCTTTGTCCACCTCGGCCGCGGAAATCTGTGACCGTGGCTCACGGTTCAGCTTCATCACCATCCCCGCCGGTGCCAGATGGGGATACATCCAGTCGAGCGGAAAGCTCTCTTCCACGAAGAATTCCCGGTCGGGATTCCGCTCGAAGATCACCTTGGCGAGCCGCGCATTGATCGCCATGACGGCAACCTGGCCGGAAACCTGGACCCGGCCCTTGACCGTCCGAACATTCTCGCCGGGCTTGAGTTGCCGTGGCTCCTTCGGATGTTCCTGATCGTGGGACATGCGCCGTTCCGCATCGGCGATATACCCCTGAAAAGCCTGTTCGGAATCCTCCTTCCCTGGAATCTCAATGTTCGTCCCATACATGCCGCGCAGATACGACAGATACTGCCCGTCAGCCAGGGCGTTCTGCGTCAACGTGAAGAATGGCTCCCCGCGTTCGTGGGAGGTGCTAAGCGCCGTCGGCAATCCACGTCCGCCATCGGTGCCGCCAAAGTAGATCGCGCCTTTCGACACGGACGCCATCATCGCCTCACCGAGTTTGAGGGCCAGCGCCGGATTGGAATCCATCACCTGCTCCAACGCCAGTTGCACCTCCAGCAAAGTGGCGCGGGCGACGGCAGCCAACGAGCTCTGATCGGGATCATCATCCGATTCGCGCACGGATCGGCGGGCGTCCTGATACATCCCGAGCGCCTGCGACCAGTCGCCATCAGCGGCCGCTTTGAAGTAATCCAATACCTCCGGTGATAACTCCAACTGCACCCTCTCCGCCTCGCGCTTCGCTTGCTTTTCTTTCGCCACGACAAAGCGCCTGAGCGCCGGTGGAAAGTCGGGAGTGCCGCCTGTTTCCGCAGCGTCGGCCGACGGCAGCGGAAAAATCGGTCCAACCCATCCCGTCAGGCCCAAGAGTAACCCACACCAGATCCGGTTCATTCCCGGCCGGCCCGCATGTTTCGATCGCATGATGTTTTGCATACACACGATAGACACCGCCCGAATGGGATTTGTATCGATCCGCTGAGCTAGAAATGAATTACCTGCAGCCGCTCCCAGCACGCCGCCCGTTCCTTTTTGACCTGCTCACCAGATCTGAACCGGCGACGGGGAGGCCGCTCGCAATCTCTACCGCAGATAATCCAGCAAGGAGCTGCCGAGGATCCGGCCGGCGCTTTGCAATGCGGCCTGGTAGGCAGTCTGGGTCTGCGTCAAATGCACGATGGTCTCGGTGAGATCCGCATCGACCTCCTTGGACACGAGTTGTTGCAAGGTGTCCATGCGCTGGGTCGTTAGGCCTTTCGAGGCGTCCAGGCGGGACTGGATCGCTCCGTTGGTGCCCACATGATAGAGGAAATTGTCTTCATCCCGCCCCAGGGCCGCGCGATCGGTGCTGTCAATCGCGGCCGCGTCGCCAGCCAAAAGATGGTCCTGCAGATCGATCAGGTGTCCGAAGAAGTCCGCACCCACGCGCGAGTCGGAAAACATGCCCCGCGGACCGCTCCCGGTGGTGTTTTCCCCCGGAGTTTGGGCCGACACGGTGATCCCGCTGTCAATCTCGCTCTCCGCCACCGTGGTGTTGCCCTGATAGCTGACGTCGGTCACCACTCCGTCGGCATCGGTCGTGACGACGAAGGGCGGCTGATCCACCAGCGTCCCGGCGAAAAGATAGTCGCCGCGGTTCTTGGTATTGCCCAGCTGCGCCGCCTGTTTGATGAGCTCCGTCACTTCCTTGGCATAAATCTTCAATTCCGCCGGGGACTTGAGTTTGTCGGCGGAGATGGCGATCTCCCGCGCGCGATCCGAAATGCTTTTCAGCGACTTGATCGCGCCGAAGCCGGCGGAGGCGACTTCCTGGTGGCGGGCGATGTTGCGCTGGTATTGGGCGTTGGAGGTGTTCTCCGATTGCATGTCGAGAACGCGGCGCATGGCCACTGGATCGTCCTCGGGCAGCGCGACCTTCTGGCCGGTGGCTGCCTGCTGCTGCAGCTTGTTTTGCCGCTGGCTGAGCGAGCCCAACTGGTTGAGCAGGCTGTTGGGAAAAGTGTTGGCGGTGACTCGCATGGCGATGAGCTATGGCGACTAGCGCTTGAGATTGACCAGCGTTTCCAGCATCTCGTCGATGGTCGTAACCAGCTTGGCTGAGGCCTCGAACGCGCGTTGGAATTTGATGAGGTCGGTCATTTCTTCGTCCATGGAGACGCCGCTGATTGAATCCCGCTGGCGCAACAGCATCTGCTCGACGATTTGCTGGTTCGAGAGCTGCGTGTTGGTTCCATTCAAGTACTGTCCGAGCTTGGATACGGTCTGCCCGTAGTGCTGAAGAAAAGTCTGGTTGCCCAGCGCCGCATGCTTCTGCGTGGAAAGCTGCGCGAGCTGGACCGCCACCGAATTGTCCCCCACGGCGCCCGACACGCCGCTCGCCTGAATCGCCGTGGGATCGTCCGCGAGGCTCGAGTTGAAGGCGATGTCGGACGCATCCGTCCCCGTGAAAAAAGCGGCGCCGGTGGTTCCACTGAGGCCATAGCCCGTCGAGTGAACGGCATTGACCTCGGTGATCAGGGAGGAGGCCAACGTGTCGAGATCAGCGCGCAGCGTGACGAGATCGCCATCCCGGGCATCGATCGTCCCCTGCATGGAGCCGCCCGTCAAAGTCAGGCCCGTTCCACCCGTCACGGTTCGCACCAGTTGCTGGCCGCCCCCGGCGTCGTAGGTCTCCAGAGTGTCCAGCACATTCCGCCCGCGGACCATTTCGACGCCGCCGATCGAGATGTCGACGCTGCCATTGTCGTTCTCGACGGTGTCGATCTTGGTGAACTGGGCGAGCTCCTCAATTCGTTTCTGGCGGATATCGCGCAGATCGTTCGCCGTCGCGTCGGTGCCCAGCTCGGCTGAGATGATTTGATCGTTGAGCTTGGCGATGTCGTTCAGGGCGATGTTGACCTGGTCCACATCGCTGCCGAGTGATTCGTTGAGCGACGAGCGGAGGTCGTCAAATCGACGCGCCACCTGGTTGAACTGGGTGGCGAGGTTCTGCGCCTTGATGACCAGCACCTGCCGTTCGGCGGAAGAGGTGGGGTTGGTCGAAAGGCTCTGGAACCCGGCGAACAGATCCGACATTTCCTCGGCGATGCCGCGCTGGCCGCCGACGCCCGCCGCCACGGAGGTTCCGTCCGCCCCGGTGGCCTGGCGATCGATGGCCTGGCCCAGAGCGGCCTGGGCAAACTGAAGGGCGCGCTGCCGGCTTTCGTAGGAAGAACGCACGCTCGTCTCGCTGGTGATGTTGCGATCGACGAGGCGATCCCGTATCTGGCGAATGGCTACAGCGTCGGCGCCGGTTCCCTGCAAACCCATTTCTGAGCGCACGGTGATGGACGATTCGATCGCCACCCGTTGCCGGGAGTAGCCCGGCGTGTTGACGTTCGCCAGATTATGGCCGGCCACTTCCGTGCCGTTCCGCTGCGTTTGCAGCGAGCGGGTGGCCATTTGCAGGGTGCCGAATAGTCCGAGCATAGATCGTGTATCCCCTCAGGTTATCGGCTTAACCGACTGCTTCATACAGTGGGGCCGTGGCCGGGGCCTCGCTCCGCGCCCCCCGATCGGTGTAGGTGCGAACCGAAGCTGATGGAGCCAAGGCGTTTATGAACTGTTGCATCAACTCCACCGACCGACTCAGGAGCAGATGATTCTGCCGGGCGCGATGCTGAATCTTGCGCAAGAGATCATTGTTCTCCTCCACCAGGGAGGAAACCAACGGCCGATAGTCCGGCGGCAACAGCGGCGTTAGTTCGACAAAAGTCGACGACTCCGCCACGCATAAATCCCGGGCGAGCGCCCGCTGGGCGGAGTCCCGCTGAGCGCGCGCTTCCTGAACGATGCGGGCATGGGTCTGAATCGCAGCCGTCGCCGCAAACATTTCGTCGGTCATCCGATTGACGGTCGTTTCCTGCTGGCGATCCAGCAGGGCGAGCATCTCGCCGTATTGTGTGAGTTCGTCGCGGAGGGTGGTGATGAGTTGGTCGAGCACAGGGGTCATGACGGAGGTTGAGAATTCTTGGGATCGCGGGCGCGGTCGGCGGCCTCGTCGGTTGCGGCCGGTTCGCGCCGCGCCAGCTGGCTTTGCAAGCTGCGTGCCAGCCCGAACTCGCCGCTCTGGCTGATGCTGTCCGCCAGCTGCGACGTGATCATGCTGTCGTAAATGCCGTTCACCGCCGACGCCTGCGTAAACTTGGAGGCGAAGACGGGCTTGCGGGCTTCATTGAGGATCTGCCGCAGCAATGCGGCTTCAAACTGACGGCTGGCCTCAGCCACCTTGGCGCGCTCGGACAAACCCGACTGCGCAGCGAGGCTCTCAATCGGAACGTTCGTCGTTGGTCCAGCGGAGCGGGTTGAGGAAACATTCATAAGCTTGGTTCAGCGCAACACCAGCTCCGCGTGGAGCGCTCCCGCCTGTTTCATGGCCTGGAAGATGGCCATCATGTCCCGGGGCGTCACCCCGAGTGAATTGAGGCTGGCCGCCACCTTCTCGACCGTGGGCAGCTCCGGCAGTGTCACCAGGGCTGCCTTCTGCTCGTTCACGCTGGTGTCCGTCCGTTGGGTAACCACGGTCTCTCCCTTGTTCGCCAATGCACCCGGCTGGGATACATCCGCGTTGTTCGCAATGCTGATCGTGATGTTGCCATGCGACACTGCGCAGGATGCGATCCGTATCCGGGACGTGGCCACGATGGTGCCGGTCCGTTCGTTGATGATGATGCGCGCCGACGTGTCTGGCTCGACCTCCACCGCCTCCAGTCGGGCGATGAACTGAATTGGAGCTGCCGCCATCGTTTCCGGCACGCGCACGCGCACCGTGGTTGAATCGACCGCTTCTGCACTGTTGGTAAATACCTGATTCACCGCCGTCGCCAGGCGCGCGGCGCTGGTGAAATCCGGCTCGCGCAGCACCAATTCCACCGCGTGATTGCGCACCACTTCGGTCGGAATCTCCCGCTCCACCAACGCACCGCCCACGATTTGTCCCACCGTTGGGTGATTCTTCGACACGCTCGCCGTGTCGTTGCCCGCGGAAAACCCGCCGATCGACAGCGGGCCCTGGGCCGACGCATACGGCGCACCGTCGACGCCAATCAGCGGCGTCTGCAACAGCACCCCGCCTTGCAAGGTCTTGGCATCACCGATCGACGACACCACCACATCCAGCCGCGAGCCGTTCTTCTTGAACGCCGAGATGTCGGCGGTGACCATCACGGCCGCGACGTTTTTTGAGGCCAGCGTGGCAGCCGGCACGTTCAGCCCGAATCGCTGCAAAAAGTTCGCCACTGATTGCAACGTGTAAATCGGGTTCTTGTCACCCTCGCCCGCAATGCCCACCACCAGGCCAAATCCCATCAACTGGTTGTCACGTGCGCCGGAGATCATGGCCACGTCCTTGACCCGCGTGCCGGCCCAACCCGGCGCCGCATGCGCCAGCAACGCCAGCAATAAGAAGACTAGGATCGTCCGGCGCATCAGCAGGAAATTCAGAATCATGTCGGTCAACCGCTTGGCCATGCCGCCGTTTAAAATGGGGTCACTTTTTCCCAGGTCCGATGCAGCCAGCCTTTGCGCTGATTGTCGCTGATGGTTCCCTTGGAAACGAACCGGATGCTCGCGTCATTGACGTTGTAGCTATAGACGGTGTTGTTCGCCATAACGTCTTCGCTGCGCACAATCCCGCGCAAGATCGTCTCCTGTTTTTCCCCGGAGAAGAACGTCTCCCGACGTCCCTCGATCATCATGTTGCCATTGGGCAAGGTATCCACGACGCGCACGGCCACCCGGCCGGTGATCCGCTCACTGTTGTTGATCTTTCCACCGCCATCAAAATCCTGCGCCCCGCCAAACTGCATCGCCGGAAGCTGTCCGCCCTTGGTCAAGAACCCGCTTGCTGCCGGGCTGTAGAGCAGCGTATCGAGGCTCGCATTGACGCTCGATTTCTTGGAGGTCTTGGTGCTGTTGTCCTTCGACGCCGTGGTGTTTTCCTGAACAAGAATGGTGAGAATGTCGCCGACCGATCGGGCGCGCTTGTCGGCAAACATCGATCGGGCCGAATCTGCCTTCCACAAAGAACCCATCTCGGCGCGGGCCGCTCCGGCCGCGGCAAAAACGCAAACCATCACTGCCGCCGCCAGTCGATGAAGCACCCGAAGCCCTGGCGGGAGGGCAAACGGATGATGCCCGCGCGCCGAGGCGGGCGCGCTGCCCGCCGCGGAACCCGGGGTCGAACGCCGGTGCGACCCCAACCGCGTCGTCGCTGCGCCTCTACAGGTTGATGAGGATGGTTTGCTCGTCTTTGACCTTGCCATAAAATTCCCGCTTCGTTTTGGGGTTGCGTACCCGAACCTGCTGCCCCGGGAGCCCGTCCGCGAGCACTTCAACCTTCAGCACAATGTGCAGCGAACCGTCCCGCACCACGCCGTCGACGACCATGCCGCGTTGCACCACCGGTCGCGGACGAACGGAACGCCCGAGGATCGGCTGACCAATCGGCACCGGATCGATCACTTCCAACGCCCCCGCCCGGACCGCGGCCTCATCCAATGGCTCGCGCAGATTCAGGATGTCCCGCCGCTCCAGTGAGAAATCCGACGACGCGAGGAGCTGGCCATGTCGCATCGGAGCCGCCGCGATCAGGATGTCGCGCAGCAGCCGCGCCTGGACCACGGCCTGCCAGGGGCCCAGATGCTCGTCACCGGCCACCAGTTCGAAGCGGACGATGAAGTGCGGGCTGATCCCCGTGGAAGGCAGGTCGAGAATCTTGACGGCAAGCGTTTCGTCGGGGACTTGCACCGTGGTCCATGGACGCGCCAGGCGCAGCTCCAGTTCGCCCCGATCTTTCACCGTGTCCCGCTGCAACGTGGCGGCCAACAGATCACGCAATTCGCTTTCCGGCAGCAGCCGCGTTCGGCGAACGACGCGCACCGAGTCCGCTCCGGTCCAGCGCACGGTGCCCAAATCAGGCCGTGCCGACGCCAAGGCGCCAGCGATCTGGTCGCGGGTCCAGACGCCAACGCGCCCGAAGCGGGGCGCTGCGCCCAGCCGGACCGGGACCGCCATTGCCTCGGGCTCGAGCCCTTCAATCGTGGCGATCTGCTGAAGAAAAACCCCGGTGCCATCGACTTGGGAAACCGTCAACAGATGCAACGTTGGCGCCGCCGGTGGCGCTGCGCCAGGCCCGGCACCCGGCGCCCGATGACCCACCAGGCAGGCAAGCAGCAAGCCAAGATGCAGGCCGCAAAAGGGCCTTGATCGGCCCTGCCCACCCTCACCCGCGCGATGCGACCGTCGCCGCTCGGACCCAAAGTGGAACAGTTCGCGCACAATGCCCCCAAGGTGCCAACGCCAGTTGCGGCCTCGGGTGAGGCAGAGCGCGTGCAACACAGCGCGCCCGCCACGTGTGCGGGCAAAGTTCACGGTCAAGGCATGGCGGTTCATGAACGACTTAACGGCGGAGGTTGTTGCTCAATTGCATCATCTCGTCGGCGGCTTGCACGGACTTGGCGTTCACTTCATAGGCCCGTTGGGCCACGATGAGGTTCACCATTTCCTCCACCACCTTGACATTGCTCATCTCCAGATAGCCCTGGGCCATCGAGCCAAAACCATTTTCACCGGCATTGCCAATCTCGGGCGTCCCCGACGCGCCCGTCTCACGGTAGAGATTGCGTCCAATGGCTTCGAGCCCGGCTGGATTCGCAAAGCGGACCAGGCTGACTTTGAAGGTTTGGGTCCCGTTCGCGCCCCGGGTCTCCACATCGCCATTGGGTGAAATGGCAATGGCCGTCGTCCCGGTCGGGATCGGCTGGAATCCTCCCTGCACCACCAGTCCGTCGCTGGTGGTCACGCGACCGTCCGCCGCGCGCTTGAGCGCGCCGTCCCGCGTGTAGGCCCGCGTGCCGTCCGGCAGCTGCACCTCGAAGAAGCCATCGCCCTGGATGGCGATGTCGAGCTGGGAATCGGTGTGGGTGAACTCGCCGGTCGTAAAGATCTTGGCGGTGGCCACCGCGCGGCTGCCATGCCCGGACTGCAGCCCGGTGGGCAGCAGATTGCCGCCGCCCTGGTCCGCGCCCGGCGCGCGGGTGGTCTGATAGATAAGATCCTGAAATTCGATCTTGGCCTTTTTGAAGCCCGTGGTGTTGACGTTGGCGAGGTTGTTGGAAATGACGTCCAGGTTGAGCTGCTGGGACTGCATTCCCGAGGCGGAGGAGTAGAGGGCGCGAATCATGGATCAGAGGTTACGACGTGGCGGTGAGCTCGCTGATGGCCCGGCCCATGCGATCATCGTGGAGTTGCGCCATCCTCTGGTTGGCTTCAAAAGTCCTCATGGCCACCATCAGATTGGCCATTTCCCGAACCACGGATGTGTTGGCCGATTCCAACACGCCCTGCCGCACGGTCGCGGTCGAGGCCGTCGGGCCAGCCTCGGTGTTGGCGGCGGAAAAATAGCCGCCGCTGATTCGTTGCAGTGCCTTCGGATCGGCAAACTCCGTCAGCCGCAGGCGCCCCTTCAGGTCCGCGCCCTGGCTGATCTCGCCCGTCGGCGAAATGGAAAGTTCCGTATGATTGTTCAAATCAAACTGAATCGGCCCGCCTTCACCCAGAACCGTGTACCCTTCCTTGGTCACGAGCTGGCCCGTCGAGTTGATGTGAAATTCGCCGTCACGCGTAAATGCCGAGCTGCCGTCCGGCAGTTGCACTTCGAAGAAACCCTTGCCGTCCACCGCAACGTCTGTCTTGACGTTGGTCACCCGGAATTCTCCCGGCTGAAAGTTTGTCGCCGGCCGCCCTTTCTGCATCAGCACGGCCGCACCCGAGACCGGATACTTGCCCACCACCGCCGCCTCGAAGGACATCTCCTGTTTTTTGTATCCAGGCACCGTGGCGGCCGAAAGGTTCTCGGCGATCGCTTCCTGCCACCGATCCATCGACTGCATGGTCGAAGCTGCCTGGTAAATACTGACGTTCATTCCGATCCTGTTTAGCAACGCCAATGCCAGCACCTCAGAAGCGCGAAATCATGGGGCGAACGGCCCGACCTCCCGAGCAGTCGGTAAAACCTGCCGTGCCCCCGCCACGACCACGTCGTTTTGTTCCCGCCCTTCGTCCGTCATCGTCCTACAGGAGCCGGGGAGCTTCCCATGAACCGAGGGATCGACCAGAAGGTTCGCGGCGCGGAGAGCCCGCAACCTGTCAATCCAACACTCTAGGCCAACACAACCCCGTCACGGCGTCGTCGTGCGGCCGAGGTCTCCAGGGTCAGCGGGTTCGCATGGTCCAGGTGTTCCTCACAGATGCGAAAAAAATCCGCCCGAGTGGTGACGCGCCGGATGTCGTGCAGAAACCGTCCGGTTGGTTCGACGCCTTCGCCGATGAAATTGAGGTAGGCCTTCATGTGCTGCACCTGCGCGGCCTCGCGCACAGCCGGATCACAAATCATCTCGTAGAGCGTCCGCACGTAGGCGAGGACATCACGCCCCGTGGGCAGGGTCAGCGGCTGGCCGCGCAGCCGCTGCCGGATCTGTCGGAAGATCCACGGATTCCGAATCGCGCCCCGCCCGATCATCACGCCGCGCGTCCTGGTCTCCCGCAGCACCGCCTCCGCCCGCTCCGGTGTATCCACGTTGCCATTCGCCAACACCGGACATGACAGCATCGCCGCCGCGCGGGCAATGTAGTCATAGTGAACTTCGCCCCGATACATCTCCGCGACCGTTCGGCCATGCACGGTCAGCAGATCGATCGAATGACGGGCGAAGATTGGCAGGAGCTGATCGAAGACGGCCGGGCTGTCGAACCCGATGCGCGTCTTGACGGTGAACTTCACCGTCACGGCTTCGCGCAATGCGCCCAGGATGGCGTCAACCTTCTGCGGCTCGCGCAACAGGCCGCCGCCCGCGCATTTCCGATACACCACCGGCGCCGGACACCCGAGGTTCAGATCCACCGCAACGATCGGCAGCTCCTGCAATTGTCGCACCGTCCGCACCAGGGCCGGGATGTCGTTGCCGATCATTTGCGCAATGACCGGCCGACCGGTCGGATTGCGCACAATCGAGTCGCGGATCCACGGCTCGAGATTCGACGTGCCATGCACGCGAAAATACTCGGTGTAGTAGAGATCTGCCCCGTCGTATTGGGTCATCACCCGCCAGAACGGCAGATGGGTCACATCTTGCATGGGCGCCAGCGCCAGGATCGGCGACGGCCCGCGCAGTTGCGCGGCGAATTGTTCGTGGAAATTCACGATCAGCGGGCGAGGAGTTCCTCGGCGTGCCGGCGCGCCGCCGCACTTTGCCCGCCCAACATGCGCGCCAGCTCGGTCACCCGCTCCTTCGACTCAAGGACGGCAATCTCGCTGGCGGTCCGACCGTCGCGCACCTGCTTGGAAACCACATAGTGCGCGTCGGCATGCGCCGCCACCTGCGCGAGATGCGTGATGCACAGGACCTGTCGGTGCCGGCCGATCTGCCGCATCTTCTCACCGACGGCGTGAGCCGTCTCCCCGCCCACGTTGGCGTCCACCTCGTCGAAGACGAGCACTGGAATTTCATCTTCGGCCGCCAGCACGGTTTTGATCGCCAACATGACTCGCGCCATTTCCCCCGAACTGGCAATCGCCCGCAGCGGGTGCATCGGCTCGCCGGGGTTCGGCGCAAACTGGAACTCCACGGTGTCCAGACCGCTCAACGAAACCGCCGCTCCGGCCGGCGGAAGCGCCGGGGCCGACGTCAGGTGCACGTCGAACTGGCTTTGCTTGAAGCCCAGGGCGGCGAGCTGTTTCACCACCGCCCGGGACAGGGTGGGAATCACCTTGCGACGTTGGGCCGACAAGTCGCGCCCGGCCTTCAACAATTGCGCGTCGAGCTGTTCCAGCTCGCCCCTCAGCCGTTCCAGCTCCGCATCGCGCGATTCGAGGCTCTGCAGCCGGCGTCCAGCCTCCTCACCATGGGTGATGACGTCAGCGATAGACCCGCCGTATTTTCGCTTGAGGGTGTGCAGCAGGCTCAGGCGCTCCTCGAGCTCCTGCAACCGCGCGGGATCGACCTCCACCCGATCGGCGTAGCGCGAGAGTTCGAGCTGCAGATCCTGCAAGGCACTCACCATCTGCTCGTGCCGCTCGACAAAGGTCGTCGTGGGCCCCGGATCGAGGCGGTGCAACTCCTGCAACGTCCGCCCCAACGCCCCCGTCTGGTTGAGCAGACCATCCTCGTCGCCATCGACCAGGGCGAGCCCACTCTGGGCCAGCTCAATCAGCCGCGCGGCGTTGCTGGCGCGCCGATGTTCCGCCTCGACCTGTTCCTCCTCCTCCGGGGTGAGCCGCGCGCTGGTGATCTCCTGCACCTGAAATCGAAGCAGCTCCAGCTGTTGCGCATAGGTTTTCTCGTCGACGATCAGCTCCGCCTTTTGCGCGAGCAACGCCGTTCGCTTCCGGACCAGCCCGGCGAACGCCTCGCCGGCGGCCGTCAATTTTCCAAAGGCATCGAGAATGGCCAGCTGGCGGGACGTGTGCAGCAGCGACTGATGATCGTGCGGCCCATGAATGTCGACCAGCCCTTCGCCCAGCGTGCCGAGGTTCTGCAGGGTGGTGGGTGAACCGTTGATGAATTGTCGATTCGCGCCCGCTGCGGTGAACGTCCGTTTCAGGACCAACTGGCCTTCCTCGCAGGGCTCCAGCCCGTTCTCGTCCAACCAGCGACCCGGCGGGTTCCGCAGCGCGCTCACGTCGAACACAGCCTCCACCGAGCAGCTTTCCGCGCCGCCCCGAATCAAGGTCCGGTCCGCGCGTTCTCCCAGCACCAGGCTCAGGGCGCCGATCAGGATGGATTTACCCGCGCCCGTCTCTCCGGTGATGACGTTGAGGCCAGGCTGGAGTTCCAGCGTCAGGTCAGCCACCAGGGCGAGATTCTTGATGCGCAGCGTCGTCAGCATGGCCAGGGTTTAGAAATCGTTCGCGCCCAATCTGGCCGCTGTGCTAGCGTCGCGCAAAACAAAATTGCGCATGCCGCTCTCGTTCGTCTTTCTTGGCTCCGGAACTTCGCAGGGCGTCCCCATGATCGGGGTCGACTATCCCGCCTCGTTCCTCGCCAACCCCAAAAATCACCGCACGCGGCCTTCCATCTACATCGAGACTCCCGCCACCCGGCTCGTCGTCGATACCTCGCCGGAATTCCGGCTGCAATGTCTCCGCGAGCAAGTCAAGCAGGTCGACGCCGTGCTCTTCACGCACGGCCATGCCGACCACATCATGGGCCTCGACGACTGCCGGAGATTCTGCGATCTGCGCGGCAATGCCGCCCTGCCCATCCATGCCAGCGCCATCACGATGGACGTTCTCCGGCGCGTGTTCAGCTATGCCTTCCACGCCGGTCCTTGGCCCAAGGGCTATTTCATCCCGGAGGAACACGTCTTCACGGGCCCCTTCCAAATCGGCGACCTCGACATCACGCCGTTCGATCTGCCGCACGGACGCATCCAGAGCAACGGCTTCCTCTTTCGCCAGGGCGGCCGGCCTCATCTGGCTTACCTCAGCGACTGCAAAGAAGTGCCGCCCGCCGTGGTTGATCAGGTGCGTGGCGTCGACGTCCTCGTCCTGGACGCCCTGCGCTTCGCTCCGCATCCCACCCATCTTTGCCTCGACGAAGCGCTCACCACGGCGCGACGCATTGCTGCGGGACGGACTTACTTCACCCACCTGACTCACGATTACGATCACGACGTCGCCCAGGCCGAACTGCCCGAAGGCATCTGGTTCGCCTACGACGGTCTCCGCATCCACATCGAATGAAACTGTCTTCCCTCTTCCGTCGCCGCGCCGTCTGCACGGCGTTCCTGCTCGCCGTCGCGTTCCCCGGCCTTGTCTTCAGCCAGGGCTCGCAAGTGGTGGTCGTCTACAACCGGGCGACTCCCGAATCCAAGGGCGTCGCCGAGCATTACGCGCGGCAGCGAGCCGTCCCTTCCGGACAGGTCCTCGGCTTCGACCTGCCCACCACTGAAACCATCAATCGGGCGGACTACCTCTCCCGGCTTGAGCGTCCATTGCTGGCCCAGCTCGAGTCGCTCCAGCTCATTACCTACGGTCCCGCCACGAATCGTTCGCCTTCGGGCGAAACGTTCCGGCGAGTGATCGATGCGCGCATTCGCTACCTCGTCTTGTGCTACGGCGTGCCGGTTCGGATTCTTCGCGACCCGTCGCTGGTGGAGACACCCGCCCCGCCTCAGCCGGAGATGGCTGGCCGCAATGAGGCCGCCGTGGACAACCAACTCGCCATCGCGCCCCTGGCAGGCCACGGCTTCCCGTGGACAGGCCCCCTGCCCAGCCCGTTCCTCGGCGCCACCAACGCAGCCCTGATGAATCCGGCCAACGGATTGTTCCTCGTCACCCGCCTGGACGGTCCCTCGGCCACCATCGCCCGCCAGCTCGTCGATCAAGCCAAAGACGCCGAAACCAACGGGCTCTGGGGGCGCGCCTACTTCGATGCCCGCGGCCTTCCGACCAACAACAACTACTATGCCGGTGACCTGATGATGCGCGGCGCCGCCGACGTCGCCCAGAACGTCGGATTCGAGACCATCCTGGACAATGCCGGCCCTACGTTCTCCGCCGCCTATCCGCTCAGCCAGATCGCCCTCTATGCCGGCTGGTATGACCAGACCGTATCCGGCCCGTTTACGCTGCCGTCGGTGGAATTCATGCCCGGCGCCTTTGCGTATCATCTCTATTCCTACAGCGCCTCGACCATCCGGGCGACCAACTCGTGGGTGGGCACGCTGCTTGCAAAGGGGGCCACCTGCACCTTCGGGTGCGTCGATGAGCCCTACCTTTCCGGCACTCCCGACGTCGCCCAGTTCGCCAGCCGTTTCATTTTCAGGGGCTTTTCTTTTGGGGAAGCCGCCTACGCCGCGCTCCCGGTGCTGTCTTGGCAAACCACGGTCATTGGCGATCCGCTCTACCGCCCCTTCGGCCGATCGCCCTCGGATCTGTTGGAGGACCTTCAACGGCGCAGCTCTCCTCGCCTCGAATGGTATTACCTCATGGCCGTCAATCAGCGCCTGAACACGGGTGCCAAAACTCCGGAGGCAATCCAGGTGCTCGAAGCACTGCCCGACGCCCGCACGAGCAGTGTGCTGACGGAAAAACTGGCCGACCTCTACTGGGCCAAGGGCGCGCTCACCGACGCCATTGACACCTACGAAGCCGCGCTCAAACGCAAACCAAGTCCCGCCCAACGCCGGCGGCTTCTCCTTTCCTCCGCCGAGAAACGGGTGATTTCCGGACCCGACGAGGCCGCGCTCGCACATTATCAGACCTTCCTGACCGAAAATCCGAACTACCCGGATCGCTTGAAGATCCTCCAGGCCATGCTGCCGCTCGCCCGACGCCGGAACCTAACCAATGAGCTCAACCGGCTCGAGGCGGAGATTGAACGATTGGCCCCGAAGTCGCCGGCCGCCGGCAGCGACCCTGCCCGGAAGTAACCGGCTGCCGTTCGGACCCTCAGGGCTCGCCTCCGGGTCACAACGCCCGGCTGCACACGTCATACAATTCCCGCAGCGCCTCCCGCAGGTTGCCGTGATGACGTTCGAACAATTCCTCCACGCCACCGCCCGCCCGAGGATCGAGCGTCGGCGCCAGCTGTCCGACCAGGCGCTTGAGCAAGGCGACGTCGGTCCGACACTCGTATAGTGTGGGCAGACGCCCGGGGCGATGGGTCGTCACCAACACGCCTCCCGCCCGCCGCGTCCGCCGGAGAAATCGCCGCCACCTCCACCACGTCAGCTGCTCCGCCCCGTCCAACACAACCCGATCCTCCAGGCCAAGCCGCCCCAAGCTCGTCGTCCAATCCGCGCGACCAATCCGCGGGCGCTCACGGGTTAAGCGCACCAAGTGAACCCGCCAGCCCGCCTGCTGCCAGCGCCCAGCCAATTGCTCCGCCAAAGTCGTCTTGCCGGCCCCATGATTCCCCACCAAAGCCGCCCGCCGCCCCAAGGCGTCGAAACGCTCCGACAAATCGCTCCAGGTCATGCCCTCCAGCTGGAACTCCAGGCTTTCCAGTCGACAGGTGGCAAAGGGATTGTCGCTTGCCTTCATTTCTGCCCGCGCCGCCTAACCAGGGATCGCGCCCGGTGCCGCTCCGCCCAGCACAATCTCCCGGCCGTCCGGCGCGATGACCAAGTCGACCCGGGCGGAGGGTCCCTGCCGCAGGACCACGACCTCCAGCGCCCAATTCAGCGCAATGAGGCGGCCCGAAAAACTCACGGGCTCGGCGGGTGCCGTAAAGCGAAAGGCATGCGCTCCCTGCGCCAACGGGCGTTCGAGCCGCAGCCGTTCAACCACCTCAACGTCCTCCGTCCCCTTCCCGCGGGTCTGCCAAAACAACCGCACTTCGATCGAGCCGGGTGCCTCCGGCAGTTCCCAGCCGATGGCCCCCTCAATCGTCTCGCCCGGACGATACGCCTTCTGATCGTCCTTCGTCCCAATGCGCACGGTGCTCATGCCGTTCCTTTCCGGGACAAACGTCCGCCCGCCTTCGGCCCGATCTTCAGCGCAAATTCATCGTCGATGTCCGGAAACATGCGAATGTCCCCCTTCAGCCTCAGGTTCCACACTATCTTGTTGTTCCTGCTCGCAAAGCTCGGCACCACGCCGTTCGGAATCGAGACCCGCGCCCGCCCCGCCCGCATCTCCACCCGATCAGACACCGTCGCAATCTCGACTTCCGCAAAGACATGCCGATCGGTCGTCGTGTTGGTCCCGCGCCGGTAGGTCGCTTCCTCCCGTCCTTCCAGGTAAATCCGGAGCACCTCGATCCGCTCCACCCGTCCGACCAGACTCCACTCCAGGTCGAACGATTCCCCGATCCGCAAATTCCGCCGCGCCACCGTCAGGCGCGCTCGCGGCGCGAGCAAGGCCAGGAAGTAATACCCCACCAAACCGCAAAGAAACAAACCGATGAGCACAAACGGGATCATGAACACGGCCAGACCCCAGTCCGAACTCAGCCGCTTGGTCCCCTGCAGAAACGGCCAGACAAAAACCGAAGTGACACCATTCCAAAACGCCCCAAAAAAGAAAAAGCCCAACAGCTTTCCCACCCGGCCGGACGCCGAATGAAAGACCAGCGGGCCGCGCTCGCTGTCGTCACCGCTTTCTTCGCGCGGCCGCGGATCGTCCCCACCCGAGCCGCTTTCGCTCCCCGCTTCCACCACGGTCATCCGTCTGCCGCCACCCGACCGACGCCGGGATGCATAGACCATCCCAAACGCACCAGCCGTCATAAACGCCCCCGGAATAACCGCCATCCAAAGCCCGCCCGGCACGCCCCGCTCCAACACCGCCTCCGTCGGGTCCGCAGGATTGACATAGCAAACCGTCCGGCGCCCCGGCGGAAACCGGCGCACCACCGCCTCTTTGTCTGCACGTCCCGAACTCGATCCCGCCACGAAGCTGTGCCGGCTGGCTCGATGGCTTCGTCCCTCGATTTCATATTCGTAGAGAATGTCCACGCTATAGGTGGAACCACTGTCGCCTTGCAGCCTCTGCACCTCGCTCGCGAGGATCACGCACGGAACCTCCGGCCACGACTGAGCCTGACGCGACTGCAGCATCGGTCGCAAAAACAGCAGATAGAAAACCCAGACACCCAGCGCAAAAAACAGCAGGAAAAAGATGAACAGACACCCCGACATGGCACCCGGGTCACCCCGGGAGGAAGCCGGCCCCGCGGCCTCTGGCACACTCTTATCCCCGGCTCCCGGCGACCGGACCGCGGCATAGAATCCCACCGCGCCCAGCGCCACAAAGAGCAGCGGAATGGCCAGCGCAAACGCCAGCCAAGGAAAGCGGGTCAGCAGGACCGCTTCGCTCGGCCGGACCGGATTGACGAGGCAGACCGCCCAGCCGTCGGCCGGATAAGGGTCGATCAAGCGCTGGGCCTCCCGCAGATCCGAAAAGGTCTGAACCCTCCGATAAAACCGGTCGGAAGTGTAGGGCTGTTTCTCCCATGCATACGCATAACGCACGTTGACCACAAACGGTGCGCCCCGGCCCGGCTGTTTCTCCGCTGCTTCCGACCGGACAATGCGACATTCGGTCGTCTTCCAAAAATGAGGCTGAACCTCAAGCCAGACTTCGTGCCCGATCAACGCCGCCACCGCCAGCCCGAAGAGGGCAAAGACCAGACAAAACAAGGCGCCCATGATGCGCCCTGTTCGCGTCGCTACCCGTCCGGCTTCTTGCACCTGATCATTCACGCCGCCGCCTTATACGACATTCATCCCGTCGCCAGAAGCGGATTCTCGGGGTGCTTCGCTTGGACCACCCGAAGCCGCCCAGTCTGGAGCGGCGCAGGCCGTCCGGCTTTAAGTTGTGGACCCGACTTCACCGCACAACCGAACCTCCCGCAGCGTCTTGGCCCTCGAGAATTCGGGAGGGCGTGGTCGAGTCCACCGGCTGCCACAACTTCGAGATGCACCCGGTGCTCACAGGTGCAGGCAGAGGTTGTGACTAAAAACCGGTGATCCAACGGACCGCCTCACGCCACCCCGGCCCTCTCTCCGTTGAGGGGGTTGAGGGGAGAGGGAGACGCGTGGGGCGCGAGCTAAACGCCTTGCACCCTCACCCGCATTTAATTGCACCCGGTGCAGACAGACGAGGGATCAATCAATGGTTGACAGTAGCCGGCAATTTATGGTTTTCTCCCGCCTTCGTTGACCATGACGATGATTGTAAAACAACTGAACAAGCCCGCCGGAAAGGCACCGCTGATGCGGTCCCAGTCCTCCGGTCGCACCATTGGTTGGTGCGTTTCGGGTGCCGGCCGTCATCCGGCCCCTGGCAGCGTGGAGGCTCTCTTCTAGACCAGAACAGAACCTGAATTTCAAAAACCCACGATTGCCAGTCAATCGTGGGTTTTTTGTTTAATTTGTTTGATGGCCGATCAAGTCCCCGAGGGCTCCTCGCCCTTCGGGCAAAACGACCGATACCAATATGAATCGACCGATGAAAGCTGCACCCGAGCAAAAACGCCGGCTGCCCAACCGCACGCGAACCGACGCCCGGTTCGCCGGGCCCGTCACGCCCCCGGCCAATTTTCGCGCCGCCGAGCCCAGCGACTTCGAACGACTGAAGGAACGCCTGCTCGACGAACAATTGGCCGGCGAGACCCAGCCCGAGATGGTCGCCGCCCTTGAACGCGCTGCCAACGACGCCGCCGGCCTGGCTTGGACCATGCCGCTGCCGCTGCTTGTTCTGCCCGAGCTGTTCCGCGAGAAAGTCGCGGACGCTCGAAACTATGCCCGACGCCAAAGCGCACTTCGGCGCGGAGAACGGCCTGCAGCCAAGTCGCCACGCGTCGCCGCCTGAAAAGCCAGTCATCCTCTCCCGCCCCGCCCAGGCCCAGGCCTGCCGCGGGGCGGGGTCACTCACTCGGAAACACAAGTTCGATTCCGACCAACTCCCGTCCTTGCCCGGGCTCCCCCCAAAATCCCGCTTCATCTTTTGCAGCGCACGACGCAACCTCAGGCCATGCCTGCGCTACGTCATGCCTGCCCGTGGTTGAGTCTCACCCTCTTCATTCTGCTTGGAACCAGCTGCACAACGGCGCCGGGTTCCAAGTCAAACCGCGGCCTGAGCGCCCCAGCGCCCACGATGGCGGAAGTCCTTGCCGCAACGCAGCGCTCCGATTGGCAACCGCTCGATCCGGAGAACACCCTCTATCTCGAACTCGCCGCCGGCCGGGTCATCATCCAACTCGCTCCCGCCTTTGCCCCACGCCACGTTGCGAATGTAAAGGCGCTCGCCCGCGAACATTACTTCGACGGGCTCGCCATCGTGCGGGTCCAGGATAACTACGTCGTGCAATGGGGCGACCCCAACGCGGAGAAACCGGGGGTGGCCCGCAAGGTTCAACGCGCTGCCCGCACGCTCGCACCGGAGTTTGATCGTCCGCTGGATCCGCTTCTCCCCTTCACACGCTTGCCGGACGGCGACGTCTACGCGCCCGAGGTCGGATTCTCCGGCGGTTTTCCGGTGGCCCGCGACCCACGTCAGGGTCGGATGTGGCTCGTTCATGGCTACGGCATGGTCGGCTCCGGACGGGATAACGCCGCTGACAGCGGCGGCGGCACCGAACTGTTCGCCGTGATCGGACACGCCCCGCGGCATCTCGACCGGAACGACACCCTGCTCGGCCGCATCGTGCAAGGCATCGAGCTTCTCTCGGTGCTGCCTCGCGGGCCGAAGCCGATGGGTTTCTATGCCAAGCCCGAACAGCACGTGCCTATCCGCTCCCTCCGCGTGGCAGCCGACGTGCCGGAATCGGAACGCACGCCGCTGGAACTGCTGCGCACGGACACCGCGGTTTTTCGAACGCTAGTCGAGTCCCGCCGCAACCGTCGCGAGGAATGGTTCCACCACCGCGCCGGCCGGATCGAAATCAACAACGTCCCCCTGCCCGTGCGCGCACCGACCGTGGATGCTCGCTAGCGGAATTCGAGTCGACGCTGCTTCACCGCACTTCCCACCCGCGGCTTTCACCGCTCCCTTGAGGATCCTTCCCCGAATTGGCCCCTTCCGCGCGCATCAACGCGCGAGTAAAACTTCCATCCGCCAGCGTTGATGCGCAGTTCGCCGTTAAGCCAGTCCTGCTGAATCGGCGCCGCGTTGCCGTCGGCCGCGGCGTAACCAAACCGCCACTTCGACCAGTCCACCGGCGCCCCATCGCGCTCGACCCATGGCCGTTCCTCATTCGCATTGTGGGTGAGCTGGAGTCTCCTGCCGTCACTCGCGGTAAAACGTACGTTACCGTACTGCAAGCGAGCGAGGTCAAGGCGGGCGCGGGCGAGCACCCCTCGCTTGAACTCGTCGAACGTCGTGCGCGGCGCTTCGCCAATCTCCAACGCAAAGCCCGCATGGCTGCCACCGGTGGTCGCGAACGTGAAGACGCGCTCCGTTTCCGCGCTTCGTGGCAACCTGGCCGACGCATTGCCTCGCGGCGGCCCGGTCAGTTCCGCCCACGGCTTTTCCGTCGGCCCAGACAGGGCGATGGGCCGCAACGCGAGCCAGGTTTTTTCCAACCCGACGAACCACCAACCTTCAGCAAACTCAGTCGTGGCGGTGCGCGGCAGCTGGAAATGAAATTCCGTTGGCACGGTGGCGGGCCGGAGCCAGAGCGCAAGGTTGCGGAACTGCGCCACCTGATCGCCGGGCCGCTTCCAGGAATGGCCGAGCGCGCTCTCCGTGTTGGCATAGAAGAAGTCCGCGCCGTGCCGCGAGTTGTCGGCGACCAGAGTGAAGGCGTTGATGTTCCACAAACCGCCGGTGCTGGAGCCCGTGCAGGTGCCGAGTTGAAACGTCTCGCCGAGGTATTGCGTCTCGAAGTATTCGGGTGTCGCCGGCTCGCCCGGTTTCCAATTCTTATAGGGCGGATGCGTGGCAAGAATCTCGACGGGTTTCGGAAAGCGCTTCCGGGCCAGCTCCACCACCGCGCGCGGCGGACGGTAACTGCTGGTGAGATGATGCACCAGGTCCCGATCCGGGTCCGGATCGGGCTGCGGGGTGTCGCCGAAGTAGAGCCAGAGAACATGGGACGCGCCCTGCTCGAAGACGGTATGGCCGCCATAATCGCGCGTGTTCGGGCCGCCGAGGGCGCCGTGGCGGTACTTCAGCGCGGCGGCGGCGAGCATCCAGTCGAGAGCGCCTTTGGCGAGCGCCTTCACCTCCGGGTCACGCGCGAAGTCGTAAAGGTTCACATAGGTGCTCAAGCCGTGCCCATGATAGTTGGGCGAATCCCATTCGCTCATGCCGATGTGGTGCAGCGTCTGCACATATTCGGTAATCCGCTGTTTGGCGAGACGCCGGGTGGACTCGTTGCCGGTCTCTTCAGCGAACAAATACACCGCGACGTCGCGCATGGCGCGGAGGTTGTCGGTGTTCCGGACGTCGACCCAGGAGCCTTTGTTTTCGGGCCCCCACACGCCCTTGGTCGGGTCGCCCTTGCCGTGGCGCGGATGCTCACGCCGCAACGGGTCCCGTTCCGTCCAGATTCGCGCCGCGTCGAACATCCGCTGGCGATAGCCCCCGTCGAGCCAGCGGCCGAAATAGAAATATTTCCGCACCTGACCCTTGAGAGTGAAGCACCAGTAGAAATCCAAGCCAAGGGTGTGCTCGTGATCAACTTTCGCCTGGTTGTCCTCTTCCTGAAGCGAGCGGAGCGCCTCGTTTGTGCGGCCGTTGAGGAACTGAAACATCGCTGAGGGGTACAGCGCCTTCTCGCTCTCGCCAAAGGTGGTGCCGCCGGGCTTCTTCCCCTGCCAAACCTCGAGCACGTGCCGGGCTCGCTGCTGATACTCACGCTCCCAATCGTCGGGCCAGGGATTGCGCCACATCGGATCCACGGGCCAGGGCGACGGGAGCGGGGCGGCCGACCAAGACGTGGCTGCAAACGAGGCCAGCAGGATGCCCGCGGCCAAGCATGGCGCTCTCCGCTTCATGGGACCTGCACGAGTTGGTCGACGTTGGTGGAGACAATCGCGTGCGTCACGCCGGGCACGCGCGGGAATCGAAAATTGTCCAGGATGAGTTTCCCCACCTGTTCCGCGTAGACGACGGGACGCGTGTCGTCGCGGGCGAGGCTGAAGCGCACGTCCTCCACGACCAGCCGTTCGACGTTGCGAGCGTATAGTCCCCAAGCTGGCAGCGGTCGCGCGTCCACGCCAGGGCCGCGCACGGCGTTGTTCGTCCATGACGCGCCTCCGCCGGTGAATTCGATCTGTGCGCTGCGGATGACAACATTGGTGATCGGTTCCTCGGCCCAACTTTCAACGGAGAGCGCGGAGCGATACACGCCGGTGGCGGTCAGGCCGCTAACCATGACGTGACCGACGATGTTGCCGGGCTTGGTCCAGAGCGTCACGGGCGAGGCGACCTGTTGCATGACATTATTGGCCAGCAGCACGTCGTCGAGGAGACCGCGGGTGGCGTCCCAAGCGCCGGGCTGAAGGATGATGCCTGAGAGCATGTTCGTGCGACGGCGTTCGCCCGATGTCCGGTGCGCCTGTTCGCCGGGCCCGCGGAAGAGATTGTTCTCGATGGTCAGCCGCGTGGCCGGGCCGATGAGCCGGATGCCGTTGCACGACGAGTTGATGACACAGTCGCGGATGACGGTGTTGGCCCAATAACGTCCGGCGATGGCGTCATCGCCGGTATAAAACTGGCAGCCAAGGATGTTCACCCGGTGACACCAGCGGTCGGGCGCGCCGCGCCAATGAATTCCGTCCCAGCCGCCGACGAACTTCACATTGCGGAATTCGACGTCGTCGCTGACCTGAAAAAACACCGCATAGTTCGCGGAATCGAGGAAGGTCACGTCGCGGACATTGACGCGGCGGCTGTTCACGAGGGCGAGCGTGTGCGGCCCGCGCATCTTTTCCTCGCCGGCCGGATCGAAGACCTTGTTGCCGTCGAGCACGCCCGGCCCGGCGATCGTGACATCCTCGACATTCTCGCCGACGAGCAGGGCGCGATGCCATTTGCCCCACTTCGCTTCCGGCAGGAAGTCGGGCACGACGGGTTGATGGTATTCGTTGAGATTGGTCGTGCTCACGAGGGTCGCGCCAGCTTCAAGCCAAAGCGCGACCTTGCTGCGGAGATGGATCGTCCCGCAAAGATAACGTCCCGCCGGCAGCATCACCTGCCCGCCGCCCGCGTCACGGCAGGCGTCCAGTGCGGCCTGAATGGCGGCGGTGTCGGACGTCTTGCCGTCGCCCTTAGCCCCGTGACTGAGCACGCTCGGACGGTCGGCGCCGAATCCAGGTGCAGCCACCCCCACCAGGAAAAGCAGCAGGCAGACGCCCGGGATAAAGTTTCTGGTCATGATTCGAGCCGATCGCGACTGAGCCGGCAGCCGTTTGCTTGAACTTGTTGCGACGCAACCGTCCGCCGCCCACCTGAATCGATCGGGCTATGTCATTGACGCAGGAACCGCCTTAAATTCGTCAACCTTCACGTCCTGCGGTCGGTGCCTGTCACCGGCGCGAACCGGCGGACGGCCTCCAGCTCGCGCGACTGCCGTCAATCGCCAGACGTCCGGCGTGCGATTCAGCCGCCGCACGTTCGAGCCATCCGCGTTGCTGATCCACAGGTTTGTCGTGCCTTCACGGTCCGACATGAAACAGATCTGTTTCCCGTCGGGCGACCAGCACGGGTAACGGTCTTCGGATTGGGGCGAGCGCGTGACGTTGAAAAGGTCGCCGGTCGTCGGATCGGCGACGAACACCTCCGTGTCGCCAGTACGGACCGACGTGACCAAGAGTTGGTGCCCGGAGAGGTCGGCGGCCTGGGCGTTTGCGCCGCTTACAACCACGGCCGCAAACCAAAAGGAGAATTTCATCATTTGCTTCAATGGGTCATCACCGATGGGTCATCACCGATGGGTCATCACCGATGGGACATCACCGGCCTGGAACCACGATCTCCCGTTCCCGCATCGTCGTTGGCCGGGACGCAATATGATGAACGCCAACCCAGCAAATCAAGGAAATGGGTATCGTCCGACGGCATCGTTGGGCCGCGGCGGTTGCATAACGCGGCGCAGCAATCCAGACGCCGCGCGCGCCCTTGCGACGTTGACCAGGGCGTCCTAAGGTCGGACGCGTGAACATCGTCCAGCTCACCCCCGGCGCCGGCGGCATGTATTGCGGCGGCTGTTTTCGGGACAACGCGCTCGTCACCGCCCTGCGAAGGGGCGGACACGATGCGTTGATGGTGCCGCTCTATCTGCCGCTGACCTTGGACGAACCCGATCAAAGCGCGGCCACCCCGATTTTCTTCAGCGGGATCAGTGTTTACCTGGAACAAAAGTCCGCGTTGTTCCGCCATCTGCCGGCGTGGATGTTGAAGCCGCTGACCTCGCGGCGTCTGTTGAAATGGGCCGGAGGACGAGCGGCCGGAACGCGTGCGGAAGAGTTGGGCGATCTCACGTTGTCGATGATTCGCGGCGAAGACGGCCATCAAGCCCGCGAGCTCGCGCAGTTGATCTCGTGGCTCAAGGACCAGGCGCATCCGGATGTGGTGTGTCTGTCCAACGCGCTGCTGGCCGGCCTCGCACGCGAACTCAAACGCGAGCTCAAGACCACCGTCGTTTGCCTGCTGTCCGGTGAAGATTCATTTTTGGATGCCCTGCCGGTGGCGGTCCGCGAGGAAACCTGGCGCACCTTGGCGGAACGATGTCGCGACGTGGATCTGTTTTTGCCGCCGAGCCGATACTTTGGCGACCTGATGTCAGCCCGACTGAATTTGCGCCCGAGGCAGGTTGCGATCCTGCCCAACGGAATTCAGCTGGCGGGTTACCCGGGGCCGAACGATGTGCGAATGGCGCCTGCTTCGCGTCCTCCTGTTCTGGGGTATTTTGCCCGCATGTGCCGGGAGAAAGGGCTCGATCAAATCGTCGACGCATTTCTGGCCCTGAAACGCCGGCCAGCGGGAAAATCGCTTCGGCTGCACGTCGGCGGCGGCTGCGGGCCGGGCGACGAGCCGTTCGTTGAAGTCCAGCGGCAGAAACTCACGGCGGCCGGGTATTTGGACGACGCACAGTTTTTCCCGAATGTGTCCCATGCGGAGAAGATCTCGTTTCTGCAGGGGCTGAACGTCTTTTCCGTGCCGGCCCCGTATAACGAGGCGTTCGGGCTGTATCTCATCGAAGCCCTGGCCGCCGGAGTGCCGGTGGTGCAACCACGCCGGGCCTCGTTTCCGGAGATCGTGGAGTCGACCGGCGGCGGCGTGTTGTACGAACCAGGCGACATCGGGGCTTTGGTCGACTCGATTGAATCCCTGTTGATCGATTCGGCGCGGGCTCGCGAACTCGGCGAAACGGGACGTGCGGCGGTGGCCGGGCAGTTTACGTCGGGCCACATGGCGGAGGCGTTTATTCGCGCTTGCCGAACCCTGGTGAAACAAGGATAAGCGGTTCATGTCCACCGAACGCCGCACGTCGCCCGCCCACCCGGGATCCAACCGTCGCTCCTTTCTACGAACGACCAGTTCCGCCTTGGCCGTCGCCCCGTTTTTGCTGCCATCGCAAGTTTGGGCCGCCGACGTCAAACCGAGCGAACGTCTCACCCTGGGTTTCATCGGACTGGGCACGCAGGGCCGCGGGTTGATGGGGGGCTTCCTGAGCAATCCCTCCGTGCAAACGGTGGCGGTCTGCGATGTCGACACGCGCCGACGCGATCATGCCCGTCGTCAGGTCGACGATCGTTATGCGAAGCTGAAGGACAAACGTTATCAGGGGTGCGTGGCCTACAACGATTTTCGGGATTTGCTCGCTCGGAAAGACATCGATGCGGTGGTCATTGCGACCCCGGACCATTGGCATGCCTACATTACCGTGGCGGCGGCCAACGCGGGCAAAGACGTCTACTGCGAAAAACCGCTTTGCCAGTCCATCCACGAAGCGCGCGCCATGGTCAATGCGATCCGGCGCAACAAACGGGTGTTTCAGACCGGCTCGATGCAACGGTCATCGAAGGAATTTCGTGTCGCGTGTGAACTCGTGCGCAACGGGCGACTGGGCAAGCTGACCGGAGTTGAGGTCGGAGTGGGTGGCCCCGGAAAGTCGTGCGATCTCCCGGCCGAAGCGGCTGAGCCCGGACTGGACTGGGACCTCTGGCTGGGGCCGGCTCCCCGCCGCGACTATCACTCCGAACTCAGCCCCCGCGGCGTTCATACCCATTTCCCCAACTGGCGTGCCTACTGGGAATACGGCGGCGGCATGGTCACCGACTGGGGCGCACACCACTTCGACATCGCTCAGTGGGGTCTGGGCATGGACGAAAGTGGCCCGGTGGAAATCCTCCCGGCGGGAAAGCCCGACGCGCAGGAGGGCGTGCGCCTTCGCTACGCCAACGGGGTCGAGGTCCTGCACAAAGCCGGTAACGGGATCTGGTTCGCGGGCACTGAAGGACATCTCTACGTCAATCGCGGCAAATTCGAATTCTGGCGCGGAACAACCCAGAAAGCACGCACCCCGGCCGATTGCGACGCGGTCGTCCAGGAGTTTCTCCCGGAAGGTTCGCTGCGCCTTTATCAGAGCAATGATCACAAGGGGGACTGGCTGGGGGCAATGCAGAGCCGCAAGCCGCCGATCTGCGACATCGAGACAGGCGCCCGCACCGTCTCGGTTTGTCACTTGGTAAATCTCAGCTACAAACACGGCGTTGCCCTGAAGTGGAACCCCAAGCGGGAACAATTTGCCGATGGCACCGGCCGGAAAGAGTGGCTGGACGTCCCGCACCGCGAGCGATGGAAGGTTTAGCGCGTTTGCATCGTTGACCGCAGATGCACGCCGATCAACGCCGATAAAGACCTCAGCGAGACCTTTTGGCGGATTCTGAAGCATCTGCGGCCGTCTGCGTTCATCGGCGGTCTTCCATTCCGGTCTCTGGGGTTACCGGCGGATTTCGTTTTCGGGGTTTCGACACTTCCCTTGCCAAGGCCGGCGGCGCGTCCTAGTGTCCCGCCACGTTGCAATTGCAGTTGCCATGGCCGTTATGAAACGACGTCTGCTCTATGGGGCCCTGCTCGCCGCCCTGTCCATCAACCTGTTTCTCGGGGCGCAGGCCTATTTCTCCAATGTTCAGGCCGCCGAAAAGGACGAGGCCTACCCCAACCTGAAACTGTTTGGCGTCGTCCTCGATCGCATCCGCCAGGAATACGTCGACGGCGACAAGCTGAGTTACCAGGATCTCATACATGGCGCGCTGAAGGGCATGCTCAGCACGCTGGATCCGCACAGCGAATTCATGGAGCCGAGCAAATATGACGACTTGAAGAAGGATACCCAGGGCGAATTTGGCGGAGTCGGCATCGTGGTTTCGGTGAAGGACAACTACCTGACGGTGGTTTCGCCGATGGAGGACACGCCTGGGTTCAAGGCCGGCATCATGACCGGGGATCGCATCGTCCGCATTGATGGCCGCAACACCGAACGCATGATTCTGACTGACGCGGTCAAGCGTCTCCGCGGCAAGCCTGGCTCCGATGTCACGTTGACCATCTTTCGGCCCAGCACGTCCGTCACCACGAACTACACCCTCGTCCGCGCCCAGATCAAAGTCGACACGGTCAAGGACATCAATGGGCGACGTGAGTTTCCGTTGCACGAAGGCAAGGTGGGCTATGTGCGCCTGACGCAATTCGGTGAACAGACCGGGTCCGATCTCGACGACGCACTGCGCAAGCTGGTCTCGAACGGCGCCGAGTCACTGGTTCTGGACCTCCGGGACAATCCCGGCGGCCTGCTGGATCAAGCGGTTCATGTTTGTGAAAAATTTCTTCCGGCCGGCCAGCTGGTGGTGTCGACCGAAGGCCGTGATGGCAAACAAAAGTCGATGTATCACGGCAAAGGACGGGGCAAGCTGCCGGCCCTGCCGGTGGTGGTTCTGGTCAACAACGGCAGCGCGAGCGCCTCGGAAATCGTGGCGGGCTGCCTCCAGGACTGCACGACCTTGGGTGTCTGCAAATCCATCATCATCGGAGAACAAACTTTCGGCAAAGGCTCGGTGCAAAGCATCCTGCCGCTGCAGGACGGCTCTGCGTTGCGCCTGACGACCGCCAAATACTACACACCGAGTCACAAGGTCATTCACGAGAAAGGCATCACGCCCGACATCGTGGTGCCCATGTCTGACGAGGACTGGCGCGATGTTCAGTTGAAACGTACGCCCGGCGGCCTTGAGTCACTTCCGGAGACCGACCAGGAACGGGTGCGTGACGCGCGTGACACCCAGCTCGATCGCGCCATGGACGTGCTCAAGGGCATCGCGCTTTACACCAAACGCGCCGCGAAACCCTGAGCTTTTTACGCTTCGAACGGCAACCAGTGCAAATTGCCATCGGCGATTCATCGCCATCCCATACACCCTACCCCGTCGACGCCACCACGCTGGGCGAACTCCCGGACGTGAATCGCAAATCAAAAATCCGCCCCCCTCATGTTGCTGGCCCTGGAAACGTCCTGCGATGAAACCAGCGCGGCCATTGTCCGCGACGGCGAAATCCTGGCCAATGTGGTGGCGTCGCAGATCGCGCTGCACGCGGAGTATGGCGGCGTGGTTCCCGAACTGGCCACCCGCGAGCACCTGCGCAACGGACCGGCGGTGGTTGCAGCCGCGTTGAAACAAGCGGGGGTGAGCGCGGGCGAACTGAGCGCAATCGCCGCCACCCGCGGTCCAGGCCTGCCCAACGCACTGATGATTGGCCTCAAGTTTGCGCAGGCCATGGCGTTCGCCCTTCGCAAACCTTTCCTTGGCATCCACCATCACGAGGCCCATCTCTATTCTCCGTGGATCCAAGGCCAGCCGCCGCGGGCCCGCTTCGATCTTCTCGAGCCCAACGTTTCGCTGATCGTCAGCGGCGGTCACACGATCCTGGTGCACGTCGCGGGCGAACTCGATCACCGCGTGCTGGGGTCAACGCTGGATGACGCGGCGGGCGAGTGCTTTGACAAGGTCGCCAAGTTGATCGGGCTCCCCTACCCCGGCGGACCGGAAATGGATCGCCTCGCCGCCCGCGGCAATCCAGCTGCGCATGATTTCCCGCGTCCGCTGCTCCGGGCGGACAACGACGATTTCAGCTTTGCCGGGCTGAAGACTTCGGTTCGCTATTTTCTGCAAAAGAATCCAAGCGTCCTCGAAACCGCAGTCGGGATTCAGGATCTCTGTGCGAGCGTGCAAGCCGCGATGGTGGAAACCCTCACCGCAAAAACGCTGCGAGCGGCGCGGAGACTGAACGTGCGGTGTGTCACCGCCTCGGGCGGGGTCACCTGCAATCAGGGGCTTCGCCAGGCCTTGGCCGAGGGCTGTCGTCGGCACGGGCTGAAGCTGTACCTGGCTGAGAAATCCCTCTGCACCGACAACGCCGGCATGATTGCCGTGCTGGCCGAACGCAAGCTGCGGCGCAACGGCGGAATGTCGGAAGATTTGGATGACGAAATCCAGCCCAGCTGGAGCCTGACGGAAGGATTTTAGATTTGCGATTGGCGAGTTTCGATTGGGGCCTTGGGCTTGCGAAACCCGATGCCGCACTTGCGCCGAGCCGCGCTCAAATCGAAAATCTAAAATCTAAAATGCAAACCGTCAGTCCTGCGCTTCGAGCGGTGGGCGGAACTTGAACTTTTTGGCGAGCGCCTGGCAGGCATCGAGAGGCTTCATGCCGGCGGTGCAGGAGGGTTCCGCGAGGGAGGCCGCCGCGGCGCACACGCCTGTTTCCAGGCATTTCTTGAGGTCCCAGCCTTCATGCAAGCCGAGGAGAACACCGGCGCAAAATGCATCGCCCGCCCCGGCGCTGCCGGCGATGTATTTGCCAGGGAGATTCAGCGATGATTGCCAGACATCCTCGCCCTTGCGGGTTCGGGCGAAGCCGCCTTCCGGGAAATGGATGACGACGACCTCGCGGACGCCCTGTTGAAGCAGCGCGCCTGCAGCGTGTCGGAGAGCGACCGTGTCGAGGGTCCCGTCGGCCTGCCGGATTTTGAACCCGGCCGTTTTCCCGGCTTCGATCTCGTTCAAGACGCAGTAGTCGACGTGCTTCAACGCCGGCGTGACGATCTTGGCAAATCGATCGCTGTCTTCGGAGACGGCGTCGACACTGGTCTTGAGACCGGCTTCCTGGGCGGCGGCCAGCAGGCGGGCGGCCTTCGTGCCAAATTTGGCATCCGGCTGATCGAGCTCGTCGAGCAGGAGGAGATAACCCAGGTGAAAGATTTGGGCTTTGACCTTGGTGAAGTCGAGATCATCGCCTTTCCACAAGGCATTCGCGCCGCGGGCGTGAAAGAAGGTGCGGCGTCCGTTGTATTGTTCCGTCATCACGTCGGTGTAGGACGTCGGCGCCTCGGCGGTCGTGCGCAGAAGACGGGTGTCGATCTTGTGCTTCTTGCAATCGTCAAGGATGGCCTGCCCGAGTGAATCCTTGCCGACCAGGCCGGCGCCGATCAGCGGAAAAGTGGCGCCGAGCTTGGCGAGATCAATGAGGACGTTATAGGGCGCGCCGCCGGTGCCCTGGTATTGGCTGCGAATGTTGGCGAGCTTTTCGCGCTCGGGATAAACGTCGATCAGCTTGACTTGATCGATGATCCAGTTGCCGCCCGCGATGATGCCGCGCCGCCCGGAGTTGGTCTTCGTCTTTGCCGTAGCCATAATTGTCGCCGCCCGTTCGCCCACGCCGGTTCAGGTGAATCCGGCGTCAAAATCATCGCGTCATGCGGTGACCAATGGGAAGAAACGCCAGCAGGCGTCGGCTAGTGAAGGAGAAGTGGCGCGGCGGACGCAAGACGAAAGTGACCGAGCCGGGCGAGGCTCGCCTAGATTCCGAGGTTGGCCAGCGTGGTGCAGATGGAATTCACAGCCTGCACGAGCTTCGGATGGGACGCTTCAAAGCCCTCCACCGAACGTTCCAGCCCTTTCAGTGAAAGGTCCACCAGCTCCTGATTCTTCTGTTCCCGGGTGGCTTCGTGGGCGGAAACGGCGGTAAATCCGGCGATGCTCTGGGCTCGCTCCGGTTCCGTGGCGGCCAGTCCGTCCACCTCGGCCCGGAGCGTGGACAACAGACTCATCAAGTCCGCGCGTTGTTCCGACGAGAGCGCGCCGGTCTTGGCAAGGCGCTCCTCAATCTTCGCGATGGTGTCTTTGATCATGGCAATCGCCCTTGGGCGACGCGTAGAAGCTAGGCGTTCTGCGGCCGAAGGGAAGACGGATTCTGCTCAATCCCAACCACGGCTTACTCCACGCGCGCCTCGCCCGTTCCGGGCACAACTTCGCCGATCAGCCAGGCAGGGTGCCGGGCTGCCTGGATGGCCCGCAGGACCGCGTCCGCACGATCCGCCGAAACGATGACCGTCATCCCAATGCCCATGTTGAACACCTGATACAACTCGTCGGCGGGCACCCCACCCCGGGCTTCGATCATCCGGAAGATTGGCAGCATGTCCCAGGAACCCCGCCGGACCACGACGTCACACTTGGCTGGCAAGACACGCGGGATATTGTCCACAAAACCGCCGCCCGTGATATGCGCGAGGCCCTTGATCACCCGAGGGGCGCCAGTCCGGTTGAACTTCTTCAACAGATCCTGGACCAGCAGGCCGTAGCTGACATGCACCTTGAGCAGTTCGTCGCCGATGGTATTGCCCAGCTCGGGCACGCGGCTCGTTGGCTTGAGCTTCAGCTGTTCGAAAAAGATCTTTCGCGCCAGCGAATAGCCATTCGTGTGCAAACCGCTGGCGGCGATGCCGATCACCGCGTCGCCGCGCCGGATCGTTTTTCCATCCAACATCCGGCTCTTGTCGACCACGCCGACAATCGTCCCGCTGACATCATACTCGCCCGCCTGATAGAACCCGGGCATTTGGGCGGTTTCACCGCCGATCAACGCGCACCGGTTGGCCGCGCAGCCGCGGGCAAATCCCTTGATGATCTCGGTGAACACATGCGGCTCCAGGCGACCGGTTCCCAGGTAGTCCAAAAAGAACAACGGCTCGGCGCCGAGCACGGCGATGTCGTTCACGCAGTGATTGACGAGGTCTTCGCCGATGGTGTCGTGCCGGTCCATGGCAAAAGCGATTTTCAGCTTCGTGCCGACGCCGTCCACGCTGGAGACGAGGACCGGCTGCCGATGGCGCTTGAGGTCCAGCGCAAAGAGCCCGCCGAAGCCGCCAACTTTGCCGAGCACCTCGCGTCGGTGAGTGGAGGCAAGGAGTTGCGGCAGGGTCGCCTTCACGCGATTGCCCAGATCAATATCCACGCCGGCGCGGGCGTAAGCTTTCTGTTTCATCAGGGCGCAAAGTAAACCGTCAAGCCCGGTGCAAGTTCAACCTGAAAACCGCTTCCCGAGCGCAACTCACGATTTTCAGACCGCGCCCGCAACACAGACCACGCCGGCATCCCGGCGGCCCGGCGGGAAGCACTCTTGCCGTGAAGGTCGGGTTCAGCGCCCGAGTCCGGACAGCCCCACGTCCACATCACTTCCTGCGTTGATTTTCCAATAGCAACACGGCGGCCCCGTTCGTTCGCCACGCATCCCGAGTCGCTAGCGGCACAGACACGGTGGTTGGCCCTTTCACGAACGAGCCCAGCACCAAGTCGTCATCGCCATCGCCATCAACATCGCCCGCGTCCATCGTCATCCAACGGCCCCGACCTGCTTCCGGCAACGTGCGCGCCGTGAACTTCAGGGCGCCTTCGTTCTGGAGATAGACGAAGTTCTGTGGCGCCGCGGCGGAGAAATCCGGATAAAACGCGATCGCGGCAAGGTCGAGATCACCGTCGCCGTCGAAGTCGCGGGCGATGGCCTTGTAGGCACCGGGCAGCGGATAGAAAAACGATTCGGCGAAGCCATTCCTGCCGTCGTTCAAATAGATCCGGATGCCGTGATACGGTTTGGTGGGGAGCGCGAGGTCGCCATTGTCTCCGTTTACGACCAGCAAGTCGACCCGACCGTCCTGATTGAGGTCAGCCAATTCGAACGCGGCGAGCCCCCAATATGGCGGCTTCTCAAGCAACGTCTGCTGCCGAAACTTGCTTTCGCCCAGATTCTCGAAGAGGTAGAGGCCTTCCCAGGCTTGGGCGGTCATGACGACAAGATCAACGCGGCCATCCCTGGTCAGGTCCAGTGCGCGCACCGCGAGCGAGCCCGGGCGCTCGATCAGCACGTGTTCTTCGAAACGTCCTTCACCGCGGTTCTCGAACCAGGAAAACCGCCCCAATCGGTGCCCGAACTGACACACAGCAAAATCCTCCCGACCATCCTGGTTGAGATCCAACGCCAGGGCGTCGGTCGGCCGCCGCAGATGTTCAAGCACCGGGCGGGGTGCGCCGCGTCCCGGCTGATCGGGGACCGTCCACACGGCGCCTTCTTCGGCATCCGACGGAAACAAGCGCCCAATCAAGGTCAGGTAAGATCGACGTTGGCCGCTCGTCAGGGCGACTGCCGGTGACGCCACACGTTCGCGGGTCTGCACCTCGCCCCGCGGATCGACCGTGAGGTAGAGTCCGGCGAAGGCATCCGCCACCTGAAGGCGACGATTGCTCGCATCGATGCGAACCAGGGAGATCATGGGCGCGCCGGAGATCGGATTGAGCACATGCGCCGTGAACTGAGGCAAGGTGGCGACGGCCGGGCTGGATCCCGGTGCCGGCGGCAGAACACTCGGAGCCGCGTCCCGATAATAATCCCAGGTGGAAAACCAGTCGGCTTCCGGAACGCTGGGTGTGCCGGGAAAAAGCCGGGCTTCCTCCAGCAACCGTCCGTCGGGCATGCTCTCGAAATCAACCCGCTCCAAGCCCAGCCACTTGGCCATTTCGGGCATGACCTGATGCACCCAAGCCGTCTTGGTCAGCGCTTCCGGCTCCGGCAACCGATGGCACGCGGTGCAGTATTTTTCGGCCAACGCGCGGCCGGGAGGCGAGTTGCCCGCTGGCGCCGCAGGCAGCGCAGCAGCGGCGAGAACGCCAGCGGCTGCCGCGATTGAGATCAACGTCCGCATCCGAGCTGCGGGTTGAGGTTCTCCGATGGAGGCGAACTTGCGGGGAGGCATTAACCCTTTTGCAAATTGCGCCGGGCCTCACGCAGCAGATCCTGCAGCCGGGCGGGAAGTCGCCCGACGAGGCGATCGAAGTTCTTCATCTGCCTGGCGCACCCAACCAGCAGCTGGACCATTCCACCCAGGTCCGAGATGCTGACGAACTCTTCCCGGATGCGCCCGTCCGTCGTGCAGTTGTGGTAGTTGCCGAGGGCGACACATACCGCGGCGGTTTCGTAGCCGAATTCCTGATACGCGGTGGCTTCGCAGGTGCCGCCTGACATCAGAGCGCGCTGAAACGGGAATCCGAGCTTCGGTTTCGCGGACTTAGCCAACTCGCCCGCCACCTCGGTGACAAACCGGGTCGCATCCGATCCGAAGATGGACGAGCGATCGCCCACGCGGACGATGACGCCAGCCCCCATCTTGACGGGAGGGATTTCTTTGCTCGTCTCGAGGCTGACGATCAGCGTTTGTTTCGGCAACACCCCGGAGGCGGCGAGCGCGAGCGCGCCTTGGAACCCGACTTCTTCCGCCCGTGAAATCAAGCCGATGGCATGCACCCGCGCGCGCGAACGCTGCAGATCAATCAAAGCGCCGAGCGCCGACGTCACGCCCAGCAAATCGTCGCAGGCCCGCCCGTGAATCTGATCCCCGCGCACTGCGAAATCGCCCATTTCCCAAACCCCAAACCGGGGCGCGGAGCCGACCAGTGGATCGGCGACCAGTTCAAATTGTTTTGGAGCCGACGAACGGCGATCGATTCGGGCCGAAACGTTACCCGGCAAAAGCCGCACGGGCAGGCCGCGTTTAAAATAGGCTTCCGGCACGGTGCCGTTGAATTGGGCCAGCCAACGCCGCGCGCCCAGTCGTTTGATCACGGCAAACCCGGGATGATCCAGGTGGGCAGCGAAGGCGATGGGGCGGCCGTCCTTCGCCGAACCCACGCGGATCAGCACGTTGCCAAAGGCGTCGCGCTTCGCCTTCAGGCCGTGCTCGGCGCAGATCGTTTCCACAACACCACGCACCCCCGCTTCGTGGTAAGGCGCGGTCGGACACGTCATCAGTCGGCCCGCCAATCTAACTAGTTCACGCTGGTTCATGCCTTGTCCTGAGTTCGGCTTCTGCGTCAGCGCAGAAACATTTCCGCCGCGGCATCGGCAAAACGCAATCCGGCTCGAGTCAGATGAAAGCGGGCGGGCTCGCGTCTTGCCCAGCCACGTTCGACCAACTGACCCAATTCGGTCGACCATTCGGTTCGCAGGTCAAAGCCCGTGAGCTTGGTAAAGCGATCAAACTCCCAGCCCACGCTGGTGCGCAAGCCAAAGGCCGCGGTCTCGCCCGCCCGCTGCAGCGGAGGCAGTTCCTCCCGCCATTCAATGGCGCGCCGGCCTTTCTCCAGTTGCTCGCAATAGAGCTGCGTGTTCGACCAGTTGCGCGTGCGCACGCCGTCCACGTAACCGGCCGCGCTGGGCCCGAGCCCAAAGTAGGCACCACCGTGCCAGTAATTGAGATTGTGCCGACAAGCGAACGCAGGCACACCAACGGGACGCTCCGGCCAGAAGGGAACGCCGCCGGACGGACGGTTGGTGGCGCGCTGGTCGCGGGCGAAATTGGCGACCTCATACTGCCGGTAACCCGCCGCCGCCGAACGGTCGATCAGTTCTTCGTACATGGCGCAGGCGAGCTCTTCGTCCACCTCGAACTCTCCGGCCTTCATCTGCTCGAACAACGGAGTGTCCTCCTCGTAGATGACTTCGTAGGACGAAAGATGTTCACTGCCCAAGGCGACGGCCTCGTCGAGGGTCGAGCGCCACACGTCCAGCGTTTGGCCCGGAATGCCGAACATCAGATCAACATTGAGATTCTCGAAGCCGGCCTTTCGCAGCAGGTCGAAGGACCGAAACACCATGTCCCGGCTGTGCACGCGGCCGAGTCGATCCAGCAGAGTCTCGTCCAGCGACTGGACGCCCATCGACACGCGGTTCACGCCGTGCTGCCGCCACAAGGTGGCCTTGTCGAGCGACACCGTGGCTGGATTGCATTCGATCGTCCACTCGGATGCGCCCTGCAGGCGAAGGCGATCCATCGCGTGCAGGAGGCTCGACCATTGCGAAAGCGACAGGAGGGAAGGCGTGCCGCCGCCGAAAAAAATCGTGTGCGGATGGGCATCCGCGCCGGGGCCGGTGAGCCGCGGAGCGACGATTTCCAGCTCCCGGATCAAGGCGTCGACATAACGTTGCACGACGTCGCCTTTGGCGGCCTCGGAGTAAAACGCGCAGTATTCGCACTTACGCGCGCAGAACGGGACGTGGATATAGAGACTGCCTACATGAGGTCCGGAGCCAGCCGACATGCCGGCAGGCTAGGGCCGATCGCGAACGCGGTGGAAGAAAAAAGAGACCCCCCCCGGCTCATCCTGAGCGGCCCCTGGGGGTCCTTGTGAATCCCCGTGTCCTAAGTTCTGACCCGATTGACGTTCATGGCCTTGGGTCCCTTCTCGCTCTGAACGAGCTCGTAGTGGACCACCTCACCTTCCTGGAGGGTTTTGTAGCCATTTCCGTTGATGCAGGTGTGATGTACAAAGACATCCTGTCCTTGATCCTGCGCGATGAAGCCGAACCCTCGGCGATTGTCGAACCACTTTACCTTTCCACTGGCCATAACTTGTCCTTCCGTGAGTTAGCGCCGGAGGCGCAATGACGCACCAAATTACAGCTCGCAAGGTGCCATCTTGCGGTACATCTAAACACCAATCCCCCAATTCAGATTGTGACGCTGATGCGCCGACCTTAGGCACCGACTTTCAGCGGGTCAAGCGTAACTTTCAGCCCCACACGCACATGCAGGGACACCTCAGCAGATGCCCTAAATCCGAAGGACGAAACGCATAGGCTCTTTCCGGCTATGGCATCATCTCGGGGTCGCGCCATTCCTTCACGGCCCCCTCCATCCGAAGCGTCCCACCGATCCGCCTGCCATCCCGAATCACCAAGTAGGCGTCGGCACCCGGCACGCTGTCCCAACGCAATTGAGCGCGGCCTCCAGCTCGAGCCGAAGGTGACGCCGGCGATTCAACACCGTCAGCGCCCACCGCGATCAAAACATAGTGCCGCGCTCCGGAGGCATCGTCGCGGACAACCGCCGGGCGCGGCGGAGCCGGTAGCGCATGTGACACCAACCTGCCGCCCCAGATTTCCAATGCTTCGCGCGGATACGGCAGGCCGCCACCACCATACCCTCCGCCACCCAGCGACATCTTCCCCTGGCCCAACAACAGATCGGTCAACGGCTCGTCATGGTTCGGCCGAAAGGTCTGAAACCGCAGTCGCCCCGGATGATGCCCCGCCGAGTATTCCTCCCACGGCGCCTCGGCTCGCTCCAGGATCTCACCCTGTACGATGGCCAGCTGGCGCCAAGCGCCGCCCAGCCAAGCATTCCAGGAAATGTGGCCCGGAGTTCCACGTGCGCGCCCATCCCGTTCCAGCGCGTGAAATCGATCGTCAAACGGATCGTCGATCTCGCCCTTGATCAGCCGACTCCGCACCCACAGTCCCCCTGCGCCGTTGAACAACGACCGCGCGTAAACACCACGCGGCATCTGCTGGGATTCAAAGCCTTCTTCCCACGGCGCACCGGTGTCCGACACGATCAACTCGCGACGCACCACCAAACGTTCCACATCCAACTCCTTTTTCAGGCGCACGTTGGCTCCCTCCAAAGCCGCCACCCGCTCCCGCAGCGCCGCCACTTCCCGGCGCAACATTTCGATCGCATCGGTCTCGGCCGCCCCGGCACCCGGCGACCGGACCAAAGCCACCAGAAAAAGCGTCGCGATGGTAACAAATCCTACTCGTCGGGGAGTCATGCCCCAAGCCTGCAACGGCCGCCGGCTGGTGACAAGACTCACCCCGGCTCGATTTCGGGCGTCATCGGTGACCGGACGGCGGACGAATCGGGGCGCGCGGCGACAGCAGGGTCGGCGGGTAGGGCAAGGCCGGGCGGCCTTGCCGTTTTTTCTCGAGATCGATAACCGCAGCCACCGGACTCAAGGTCGGCGCCACCGCCTGGGATCCCGAGCTCAACCGCTCGCCCGCGCCAGCGGCAACGGCAACGGCACCGGCCGTCAGGTTAGGCGTCGTCGTTGGGCCCCCGGTGACGATGACCTGGCGCGCTCGCGCGACGGGACGATCGAGCGCGGGGAGTGGCGGCACCGTGGGAATGGGAAGAACCGAGCTGCTGGACGCCTTCGCCACTTTGAACGTCAGGTTCGTGGTCACGGGTCCGTTGCGAATGATCACTTCGTTCCGAACGATGTCGATCGAGATGACTTCAACTGAGTCTGATCGTTCCCCTTCGCCCAGCACCGGCCTGAGCAGAGCTTTGCCGGGAGCTGGGACGATTTCCAGGCACGCCTTACGGACCGCGAGCACATCGGTGATTCCGGTTAACTCCACCGCAGCCAACGGTGCCTGCGGGGGCTGCGAAACCATCGCCATGGGCTTTGGCGGCAGGACGGGTTTCAATCGAAATGGATTGAGAACCACAATGGAGTGATAGTCAGCGTCCGCCTGCGCCAACTGGGTGGACGCCGTCAAGACGGCGACGATCCCCAGCATGGACGAGAGATGACGAAGGGTGAATGGGGGGAATGAGTGTGGGTTCATGAGGTCGATGGACTCCGTGCGTTTGAGGAATACGGGACAGACGCTCTGGGCGTATGCCACCTTTTCTCCTCTGCTGAAAATTATCCGAATCGATGCAGTCGGCCAGCTGCCGTTTCCGTGACCCTCTTGGCCAGGGCAGCGGCGACTCCACAAGAGCGTTCCGGCTCATCCCTCGCTCGATGTATCGAGCCGGTCGGGATCGCAATGGCTACTGGCCTACTGCCTACTCTCTACTGGCCGGGCCGTGGCGGCGCTGCCAAGGGGCGTCCTGAGATCGGTGACAGCACGGTCGGGGGGTACGGCAAAGCCGGATTGATCGTGCGCTTTTGTTCCATATCGATCACGGCCGCTTCGGGCGTCATACCCGGGTTTTGCTCCTGCATCTGTGGCAATCCACCGCGCATGTTGCGCGACGGAATGCTGCGGAAGCCTGCGTTAGCCGCGCTGCCGACGGCGCTCGCAGCCGGATTGACGCCGGGATTGGCTGCTGCCGCGGGTTCATAGGTGGGTGCGCCGCCGGCCATAATTGATCCGCTCCGGCCTCGATTCGGCTGGCTGTAGTTGAAAGCCGCGGCTTGCGGAGGCGGCACGACCGCCCCACCACCTGGCGGTAGCACCGGCGGGACCAGGCCGGGCACGGGCCCGCCGGGCGGAGGCGTCGGCGCCGACTTCACCACCTCAAAGGTCAGGTTCGTCGTCACCGGCCCGTTCTTGATTACCACTTGATTCTTATCGATGTCGATCGAGACCACCTCGACCGACTCCACCTTCTCGCCCTCAGAGAGCACCGGTTTGAGCAACTGTTTGCCCGGCCCTGGGATGATCTCCAAACAAGCGCGACGGCTGGAGAGCACGCTCAAAATCCCGGTCAGCTTGACGGTGGCCAACTGCACGGGTGGTGGCGGCGGCTGGGAAGCGGCTGGATCCGGCGGCGGCGGTGGCGGCTTCAAGCCGAAAGGATTGCGTTCAACGATCGAATTGTATCGGGCCAAATCGGTGTCCGCCCCGGCAATGCCCGCCCACCCGGCGAGGATCGCACCGGCCACCAGACAGCCCAGACAGCCACCCGTCAGCGTCAGCGCGGCCCGCCGCCCCGTTCGAACCGGAGCAGCCGTTGTGTCCATCGATCGTTTCATGGCCCAAATCATAAGTCAGCAAAGTCTATTGCACCACAGCATTTTTCGGAGGTTTGGCCACAAGCTTAACCCGGAGAATGCGCGAACCGCCCGCTTCGTCTTCGTGCTTTTCTTCGCTGTCCCCGTGGAAAACACCGCCCCAGGCCAATGGTTGCGAAGGAAACAGCCGCCGGCCGAATCAAGGTAAGTGTTTCCCTGCCCTTTCGTCAGCCGCGAATCTGCAGCCGGCCCGCTGCCCGGACCGGGCCTCGCTCAGGGCCCGGCGTCCCGCCGGCCCCCGGCAGGCCGCCAGCGCAGCAACCGCAGCGCATTGCCAATCACCACCAAATCCGACAATCCCATGGCCGCCGCGCAAAGGATCGGGCTCATGAAACCCAGCGCCGCCAGCGGAATGCCGACGGCATTGTAGAAGAACGCCCAAAACAGATTCTGCTTGATGGTGCGCAAGGTGGCACGAGCGAGACCGAGTCCTTCAGGCACTGCCTCGATCTCGGATTTGAGCAACACAATGTCGGCTGCGTCGCGCGCGACGTCACTCGCCCGGCTCACCGCCACCCCCAGGTCCGCTTGTTCCAGCGCCGGAGCGTCGTTAATTCCATCGCCGACAAACGCCACCTTGGCACCGCCCGCCTGCAGACGGCGCACCAGCCCTGCCTTGTCTTCCGGCCGCACTTCCGCAAACACGTCGGCTTCGTCAAAGCCCAACTGACGCCCGATCGCCCGGGCGGTCACCTGGCGATCCCCGGTCACCATTCCAGCCTTCAAACCCTGCCGTCGCAGCTGCTCCACCACCTCGCGTGCGCCTGGTTTCAACGCGTCTTTCAGCGCCAGCACACCTAACAAAGCCGAACCGCGCGCGACGCCCAAGACGGTGCCTCCATCCGCACTCCACTCGTTGACCGTCGCAACGATCGCCTCAGTTTCCACCCCGCACTCGGCCAGCCAGGGAAGCGACCCCATTCGCACCGGTCCCGGCGCCCCCGCCTCGTTGGCCTGGAGGCCAGCTCCCCTCCGCTCCTCCCATTCCGTCAAGCCGACTGCCTCGCCGCCGCCGAGCGCCGCCACCGCCTGGGACAACGGATGACTCGAGTGCCGGGCCAGGGATGAGGCCAATCGAACCAATTCGGCGTCGGTCATCCCGGGGAGAGCCAGCTTCCGGATGACCGTTGGGCGGCCCGCGGTGAGCGTGCCCGTTTTATCGAAGAGCACGATCGAGATAACGCCGGCTTTTTCGAGGGCGATGCCGTCCCGGATGAGAATCCCTCGACGCGCGGCGGCATTGGCGCCAGCCATGATGGCCGCCGGCGTGGCCAGTCCCATGGCGCAAGGGCAGGCAATGATCAAGACCGCCGCCGCGGTGATCACCGCGGTGGCCAGCGGTGTCGCGTAGCCATGGGGTCGCCACAGATAGTGCCCCAAATGTTCCGACAGGGCGTGCGCTTCGTTGGGCCAAAAGCCCCACCAAATGCCCGCGGCCAAGGCGACCAGCACGACGATGGGAACGAACACGCTGCTCACGCGGTCGCCGAGTCGCTGGATGTTGGCCCGGCTGTTTTGCGCGCGTTGCACGGCGGCAATGATGTGCGCCAGCGCGGTTTCTTCCCCCACCGCGGTCGCGCGCAGCGACAGGCGCCCATTCACATTCAACGTGCCCGCAAAGGCTCGGGCCCCGGGCCCCTTGTCGATGGGAATGGACTCGCCGGTCAGCATCGATTCGTCCACGGCGGACTGCCCTTCTTCGATCACGCCGTCAATCGGCACGCGAGCCCCTGGTTTCAACAACACGAGATCCCCGGGGGCAAGTTTGGCCACGGGCACTTCCTGCTCAGCCCCACTGGATGTTCGGATCAAGGCGGTGGCCGGGGCCAGCGTCATCAGGGCCTGCAACGACCGCGAGGCTTTATCGCTCACCCGAGCCTCAGCCCAATGCCCGACCGAGATCAACGTGATGATCGAGGCCGCCTCCATGAAATACAAATGAGTCCCTGGCCCACCATCCGCACCGAACATGGCCCAAAGGCTGTAGACATAGGCGGTGGTGGAGCCGAGTGCGACCAGGGTATCCATGTTCGAGCCCCCGACCTTGAGTCGATTCCACGCACCTCGATAAAACTGTCGACCCGGACCGAACTGGACGATCGATGCGAGGGCCAATGCCACCCACGGATACCAACTTTGATCGGTCAATCTCAGGGCCCACTCACCAAGCATGAGCAACGCGGTGGGCACCACCCCCGCCAACACCTCCATCCGCCAGCGTCCGGCCGGTTGCCCCGAACCCGCGGCGGCGCCCGCTCCCTTGCCGGTGTCACTTCCGGCGGCGGTAACCGGCTCGGCGGCGTAGCCGGCTGCGCGGGCGGCCGACACCAACCGCGTGGGATCAGCCTTGGCGCCGACCTGCCAGCGCACGGTGGCGCGGGCGTCAGCAAGGGAAACCAACACGCTGGCCACACCGTCAACCGCCTGCAGGGCCTCAGTCACGTGCCGCACACATCCGCTGCAGTTCATGCCTTGAACCGACAGCACCGCGCGGGCGCCTGCGCCCATGGGATTTGATTCCATAACTTGCCCCTTCCGGTGTTTGCGGCTCTAATAACCGCGTCCCTCGCACACCTGCGGGCGACGAACTCTAATCGATTCGTGAGACAACGGAAATACAGTTTCTGGCTGGCCCTGATCGCCCTCGGCGGAGCAACCGCGGGATGCGAGGCGCAAAGCCCAAACCTCGACACCAAACCGATTGGCACGGTCAAGTCGGTCGCACCCGAGGGCACCCCGGCCGGGAATGGCGTGCTTCAGATCGGCCGGCTGGCCCATCCTCGCCTCACGGAATGCTCGGGCGTGGTCGCGAGCCGCCAGTTTCCCGGCACGCTCTGGGTACACAACGATGGCGGCGGGCCGAAACGCCAGGTGCTCTACGCGATCGACCCCACCGGCCAGCCCAAAGCCGAGTTCAGCTTCGTCGACAGCGTGGTGAACGACTGGGAGGACATCGCCATCGACCATCAGCGGCATCTGTATCTGGCTGACATCGGCAACAATGAAGCGCGCCGCTCCGAACTCGTCGTGCATCAGGTCGACGAACCCAATCCAGCCGGGCCACCCGGACCGCTGCATGCGACGAAATCGTGGCGGCTGCGGTTCGCAGCCGCTCCCTTCGACGCCGAGGCGTTCTTCGTCTGGAACGATCACGGATACATCGTCTCCAAGGTGTTCAAGGATGAGCGCGCGGAGATCCACCGATTCCCGCTGTCCGACGCCAAGCAGCCGCTCACCTTGGAATTCGTCGCCCGGACCAAGATCGAATCCCCCGTCACCGGGGCCGACCTTTCCGCAGACGGCCGCCGTCTCGCCCTGGTGGCCAAGTCCGGGGCGTTTCTGTTCACCATCGACGGTGACGTCAGCCGCGCCAACAAGGAAAAGGGCGTCCAGGTAAAGTTCCGCCACGACAAGGTGGAAGGCTGCACGTTCACCCCCCAAGGCCTGCTGGCGGTCGCTGAATCGCGTGAGATTTTCTTGTTCACGGATCCGATGTTCCGCGAACCCGCCGGCCCCTGAAAGCAATGCAGCACGCGCCCGACTGGCCCCGCGCCGATGCCGTCCTGGCGCCCATGGCTGATCGAAAGCGACCGACGGCGACGCCCATCCCATTGGCGGTCTGCCTGTTTCTCCTCCTGCTGGCGCTGACGCTGGCCGGCTGCGGGCGTTCTGTTGACACTGCCGCAACCGCGGCCAATTCCCCAGTGGTCGTCTATTCGAGCGTGGACGACGTCTATGCCCGTCCGGTGCTCGAGGCGTTCACGCGGCAGAGCGGCATCGCGGTTCAGCTCGTATCGGACACAGAAGAAACGAAGAGCACCGGACTTTTGAATCGTCTCCTGGCCGAACGGGCGCGGCCGCGGGCCGATGTCTTCTGGAGCGGCGATCCCGTCCGGGCCGCCGTGCTGATGCAACACGGCGTGGCCCGGCCGTATCGCTCGCCTCAAGCCGAAGGCCTGCCTCCCGCGCTCAGCGAGGCGGAGGGCCATTTCACCTGCTTTTCAGCTCGCGCCCGCGTGCTGATCTACAACACCAATCTCCTGAGCCCACCGCTCCTCCCCACCTCGATTCGCGATCTGGCGAACCCGCGCTTTCGCGGACGTGGCTGCCTTGCCAATCCGCTATTCGGCACCACTTCGATGCACGCCGCCGCGCTCTTCCAACACTGGGGCGAGGCAGCGGCGCGTGATTTCTTCCGGCAGCTTGCGACGAACGACGTGCGCCTGCTCGCCAGCAACGGGGAGGTCCGCCGACGTGTGGCGGCCGGTGACTACGCCTTGGGCTGGACGGACAGCGACGATGTCGAGGTCGCGCGACGCGACGGACTTCCGGTCGGGCTGGTTCTCCCGGATCAGGATCCGGACGGGCTCGGCACGCTGCTTGTGCCTAACGCCGTGGTAATGATCGCCGGCGGTCCCCATCCGGCGGCGGGGCAACGCCTGATTGATTTCCTGCTTTCGCCGGGCGCGGAAGTGCAGTTGGCCGAAAGTGAGGCCGCCCAAGTGCCGCTGCGGGCCAACTTGCCGCGACCCGCCTGGCTGGGACGTTCCCTGTCACAACTCCGCACCATGACCGTCGACTACGTTCAGTTGTCCGCCCGGTTGCCCGCGTTGCAGGAAGGTTTTCTCCAGGAGTGGGTCGAAGCCCAATCCCGTCGGCGCACCTCTCCGTGAACCCTCCATGAACTTCCCGGCCAGGATTGAACGCCCCGGCGCAGCCGGCTGGACGGTCATCGGAATCGTCCTGGCCCTGATCCTTTTCCCGAGCCTCTGGCTGGCGGTGGAAAACGCTCCATCGCGACCAGGGCTCCTCTGGTCCACCGTGGCGCAAGGGCCCTTCGCCGGCGCCCTTGTCCGCAGTTTTGTGCAAGCGGCCTGGGTGGCCGCCATCAGCCTGGTCGTAGGCTGGCCACTCGGGGTGTTGGCTGGACTCACGGACTGGCCCGGACGCCGTTGGGCTTTGGTGGGACTGGCGCCGCCGCTCTTCCTCCCGGTTTTTCTTTGGGCGATTGGTTGGGCGTCATGGCGGGCCTGGCTGCCGTACCGCTATCATCATTGGGTCGACGGTTTGCCCGGCTGTACCCTCTCGCTGCTGCCGCCGGCGCTTTCGCTCGTCATGCTCGCGACGTTGTTGACCACGCGAACCATCTCTCGCGCCGCGGTGGAGTCCGCGCGCCTATCAGGCGGAGTTCCCGCCTTGCTGCTGGCCGGCGCGCGGCTGGCCTTTCCCGCCGGCCTTTGCGCCGCCCTGTTCGGCGCGGTGCTGACATTGGCGGACCCCGGCCCGGCGCAAATCATGGGCTACCACGGCGCTTCCAGCGACATCCTCATCGCCCTGGCCGCCCGCCACGATCTCGCCGCCGCCGGCTTGAAATCACTCGCGCTCGCCGTCGCCATCCTGCCGATCATCGCCGTCCTCGCCTGGCAAGGGGCTGGCTGGGCCAATCGCGAATTTTTGGGACGCGATCTTGGACAGCCGGAGGCTTGGCGACCGCGGCGCGGTCGTTGGGTCATTGCAGGCCTGATCGTCGCACCCGTCGGGCTCGGGATTGGACTGCCGGTGGCCGGCCTGCTCCGGCCCCTGTTTCATCCGCCCATCACTGGCGCCTGGAACTACGCGACGAAAGCCATGCACGACTCGTTCGGCCCGACGCTTTGGTACAATCTGACCGCGGGATTGGTGGCCACCAGTCTCGGGCTCGCTCTGGTGCTGGCGGCCGGACGCAGCTTGGCTCGTCGGCGGCTGATCCTTTTCGCCGGGTTGCTCGCCCTGGGGTTGACCCCGGCGTTGCCGGCCCTGGGCTGGACCCGACTGGCGGCCCTGGCTCCCGCTTCGCTCGACGGGCTGACGCGCAGCGGTTGGATGGTTGGAATTGCGCTCGGATTGCGCCTGACGCCCGTCGCCATGCTCTTGCTGTTGGGACCTTGGTCGCGCCTGCCCCGATCGATCAACGAATCAGCGGCCCTCCACGGCGTGACGACCGCACGCGCCATCGCTCAGATCTGGCTGCCGTGGCTTCGGCCTGCGTTGGCCGTCGCGGTCGTCGCGGTCGCATTGCTGGCCGTCGCGGATGTCACCACGTGTCAATTGCTGCAACCGCCGGGCGGCAGCACGTTTGCCATGCGGCTCTTCACCGTCATGGACAATGCGTCCGAGCGACTGGTCGCTGCGCTGAGTTTTTGCTATCTCGCCATCGGCAGCGCCGCCGCCGCCCTTGCTGCGATCATTCAGCCTCCGGCCAAAGTGCGTCTGCAGAAATGAGCACGCTGAACACAGCCAACGCATCATCATCCCTTGTTGCCTTGCAAGGGATCAACGTGGCCCATGGCGGGCGGCTGGTCCTGCGCCAGCTCAGCTTCGAGCTTGCTGCGGGCAGGAATGTATGGCTGACCGGCCCGTCAGGCGCGGGCAAGACCACTCTCCTGCGCATCATCGCCGGACTCGACGCTCCAGACTCCGGCACGGTTTCCATGGAGGGCCACCTTTGCTCCACGGCTGGGGCTGTGGTCGTACCGCCACATCAACGCGGGCTGGCGTTGGTCTTTCAAGATCTCGGTCTGTGGCCGAACCTCACGGCCTGCGGGAACGTCCTCCTGGGATTGAGCGGCCTGCGCCTCTCCCGAGCCGAGCGCCGCGCCCGCGCCCACGCCGCCCTCGATGCGTGCGGCTTGACTCAGCTGGCCGATCGAACGCCCGCCCGCCTTTCGGGCGGCGAGCAACAGCGCGTCGCCCTCGCCCGCGCCCTGGCCGTCGAGCCCCGGCTCCTGCTCCTGGACGAACCGTTCACTGGCCTCGATTTGCTCACTCGCCAGGCCCTGCTCGATCAACTCGCGCGCCTTTGCGCCGAACGCCGCGTCACGGTGCTCCTCGCCAGCCATCAGGCAGGCGATGCCGCCGAACTTCAGGCGGAGACTGCAGTGCTCGAAGACGGTCTCATCGCCGATCGTGGCGAACTCGAACTTCTGCTCAACGCACCGCGCAGCCGAACGCTGGCTGAAATCAAACGTCGACGTCGGTGAGGGGTGATCCGTTTCGTTGGATCACCCACTTCCAACCACACCACGGAGATCCCAGATTCGAATGTGCCATTGACGCCTGGGCGCTCGAATGATAACCGGGAGCACATGGCAAGAGACAGGCACCCATTCAGGTCCGCCCGGCAAGGTCGGATGCAAAGGAAATTCGCCGTGGTTCTCCTGCTCCTGCTTCCCTTGTTCTTCGTCCGTGCCGACGACGTTCGCACCCAGCCTTCCTATGGAGTCGGCAGCGTCAAGGTGAAGGACGACGCCGGAACAATCGCCGAGGCGCCGTGCCGCGCGGGCCCCAACGATTATCTTTTCCTGGAGGTCATCAATCACTCCGAATGGTTGCGGCAGGTCAACAAGTCGCCCGACGATCCGCTTGTCTTGTACCTCGACGGCCACCCACTGCTTTCCCTGCACCCCGTTTTTTTCAGCGAGTGGGAGCAGTCCGTGCCGACAAGCTCAGGCGGAAAGAAAGGGTCGCGCACCAACCGCATCTCTTCCTTCGGTGTTCGGCTCGAACAGAACAAGGCCAACCAAGAGGTCTGGAAGAAACTCGCCCGCAGCCCCGGCCTCACCTTCGAACGCCCGATGGAAGTCTCAATGGGCTCTCTGGACGGACGCAAGATGCCCTCGTGGGTTTACCCCATGCCCGAAGCCGACAAGTCCCCGTTCTTTCTGGTCATCTTAACCAAGGGCAAACTGCGCCTCGGCCTGGCGGTCATCGGAGCCGCCCTGCTGGCGTTCGTGTTGCTCGCCTGGAAGACGGGCATCCTGCGCGATCCCAACCTGCCTCTGCGTCCTGACGGCACCAAGCCGTTCAGCCTCGCCCGGGCGCAGATGGCGTTTTGGTTTTTTCTCGTCATCGGTTCTTATTTCTTTCTCTGGCTGCTCTCCGGTGACGCCGACACCTTGAACTCATCGACGTTGATGCTGATTGGAATTAGTGCCGGAACCGCCGTCAGTTCGGCGGTCATCGATTCGAGCCGGCGCCGCGATCCGTATGAGAAGGTCGTCGACCAAGGCCATCCACCCCGCCGGCCTCGCGAAATCGCAGCTGCGCTCGAAGCCGACTTGCGCAAGGTCGAGGAAGAGTTTCAGTCGCTCCAAGAGGCAGAAGCCGCCAGCCGGCGGAAAGAATCGCTCCTGGCCGAAGCCGAGGTCCGCCGGAAGGAGTACCTGACCGAACGACGCAAGTTGCTGGAGGAACAGATTAGCTACTTCCGTTCGTCACGCGGCACGGCGGCCCTGCTCGATCTGCTGGGCGACAACGGCATCACGAGTTTTCACCGGTTTCAGATGTGCGTCTGGACCATCGTCCTCGGCATCATCTTCGTGACCGAAGTCTGGACGAAGATGGCGATGCCGGATTTCAACGCGACGCTCCTTGGCCTGATGGGCATCAGCGCCGGCACGTTCATCGGTTTCAAGATCCCGGACGCCGGGAAAAGCTAGCGCACGGCCGGTTCGGGGCCGGTTGTCACCGCAGAATGGACGACCAGTCGCCGGTCGCCACTCCCAAGGTGGCCAAAGCGCGAGCAGCCAGGGCTTCGCCCGCGCGGGCTCGTTTCACCAGTTGCATCCCGGTGCGACCATAGCGCGCGCGAAGTTCCAGCGGGGCGAAGTTTCCACCGTCGTCCGAACTCGATTGCACCGCGTTGATGAACTCCCGCAGCGCCGTGAGCGCGCCTGCTGGGTCGGCCGCCAGGTTCTGTTCCTGCAGCATTTGGTTCCAGCGCGCCGAATCCTGCAGCAGCGGACGCGCATTTTTTTCCAGGAAAAGAAGGTTGCCCGGGTCACGCCCCAGGAGTAACCGGGCGAGATCGAGGATCACATCATCCTTGGCGCGCGTCCGCACCGCGCCGACCACGGCAGTCAACGCTGCAACCTTTTCCTTCACCAGCGCATCGAACGACGGACCGTATCCGCCTAACAATCCAATCTCGTGCAACGGCCGCAGAGCCCCGGCCTCGGCCGTGGCATTCCGCTGGCGGGCCGCCAGCCGACTGCCCAGTTCGCCGATCACTCGCGCGGCCTGGACCCAGCCGGCCTCGCCCCGCTGCCAGTAACGCCCCGCCCCAGCCCACACTGCCGGAGCCTCGGTGCCGGCCACCGAAATCGCCGCGAGATCGTTACCGCGCAGTGCCAGCCGAACTTGGGTCACCCATTCATCCGGCGTGATGCCGATCAATCCCGAGGGCATCAGCCGATCTTCCACCAAAATCCGCCGCGCCTCGGCATCGCCTTTCGTCACCCCTCGCACGAGCATCGCCAATTCCGGACTCAGCCACCCATGGTCGCGCTTTTCGTCTTCCGAGGCCGGCTGCGCCGGATCAACCTGCACCACCTCCGACAGGCTGAGCATCGCCTTGCGCCGTTCCTGAATCCGCCGGAGGCGCGGCGTGGGCGTTCCGGTCTGAGCGTCGACCCAGCTCAAGCGAATCTGGCCTGCCGCCGTGTCGCCTTCGGCCGCCGCCTTTTCCAGAAATGGCAGCGCGGTCGGAGCGTTCAACGTGGATGCCTCCAGCAAGGCCCTGGCAACGGCGCCGGACACGCCCGGCCGTTGGTTCCACGGCAACTGCCGCAACGATCGCAGCGCCTTCGACGAACCCAGCCCGACGGCGAGCAGATGAAAATCCAGGGCGCAACTCAGCTCATCGGGCGTGGGCGCGTCCGGTCGGGCGACACCTCGGGCCAGCGCGGCTGCGGCCACGCGCTCGGCGGTCTCGATCGGCGGATTGAGTTTGAGCGAAAACCCGTTCTCGTTGGGAAATCGCCATCGCTGCACCGCGTAGTTCGGCGTTTGAACCCAGCGCCGCAAGGCCGCGAAGTCTTCCGGGCCGCCCTGCCGCGCCACGGTCTCGGCCCAACCCAGCAGCTGGGAAAACTTCGGGCCTGGATCATTCGTCGGCGAAATCCGGCGCCACATCGCCAGCGCCGCCCGAGGGTCCACCGGCCAGGGGCCGGATCCATTCGCGTAGCCTTCCGCCACGGCCCAAGCAATGCCCGGACGATGCCCCGCCTGTCGGAGCAGGAACGTCATCGCGGCGTCGCGCCCCGACTCCCGGGCCAGCTCGACTCCAATCTGCTGCAGACGTTGTTCGGTGCTGATCGTCGCCGGATCAAGGTGGTTGTTCTCGCAGTAACGCAACCAGAGCTGGGCCGACGACTCGTCATCATCCCGTTCCTGGGGCGTTCTCGGATCGGCATCCAAAACGGTCAGCCGCAGCAACGCCACCTCGGCCGCCCGACGATGGTTCGCCAATGCATTCGTGAGGGCCGAGCGTTGAAAGCGGCTGCTGCCAAAGGTCAACGCCTCACCCATGGCGCGCAGCCGAAGGTCGTAGTCGGGATAGATGAAGGCCGCTCCGCGCTCGCGCCAATGGGCGACCAACTCCGCCGCCGCCAAGGCATCACGGCGAAATCCCGCGAGGTCACGGCGGCGGGCATAGGCCGTTCGGTATCGGTCCGCAAAGTCCTCCAGCAACGCCTGCGCGTGCCAACCGCCCGCCTGCCCGAGCGCCTGCAGGCGTTCGAACGCCGTTTGCGTCTCGGCCGGGGTGCCGCTCGCGCGCAGGCTAAGACTGGCCCGCAGCGCCTGAACCTCCTTCGACTCGGTCGACTCGGGCGCACGCAGCTTTGCCCGGTCGGGCGCGACCAATTGCTCCGCCCAGAATCGTTGTTCAGTGCTGACCGCCGGGTGGTGTTCCAGCAGCGCTTTCAGCCAGCCGTTCGTCCATTGGTCACGCGTCAGCGGATCGACCTGTAACACCTCCACGAGGGCCGCCACCTGCGCCCAGAGCTTCGGCTCACGCCAGGCTGCCCGGACCAATGCGGCGTGGACGGTTGTGATTCCTTCGCGCCGCGCCACGTCACGGACCTGGACTTCGGAGAAGTAGAGTTTCGCCAGGAGCGCCGCTCCCGAGATCGGTACGTCTTTTGGAGCCAGGGCCCGAATTTCCGACACGAACGGCGCGAGGCCCGGCAACACGCCGCGTTCGTGTGCCCGAAGCGCGCATTGCAAGGCCAGCCAGATTTCGATCGGGGCCAGGGTTTGGGTGGACACCCGGTTGTTTCCCAAGCGGCTCCAGGTGTTGAGCACCAGCTGGGCACTGGAACGTCGATCTCCCGCCACCGCGCAGGCGTGAAGGAAGGACGCCAGAGAACGCCCGCGCAGTTCGGACGTGGCCAGGAATTCGATGGGGTCCGGCATGTCCGGCGTCGTCACGCCCTGCTCCGCCCGCAGGAACGCGAGCCACAGCTGCGCCTCGGCCTTGGCCGTTTGGTGTTGTGGCAGCACCCCGCCACGTATGCCGTTCGCCATCTCCACCGCCTCGTGAAAGCGCTGCAGCGCCACGGCCGGATCCCGCGGCGAATCCACACCTGCCCACGCATCGATGCCCGCACTGGTCAGGCGACAAACTTGATAGGCAACCAGCGGTCCGCCCACGACAACTTTTCCCTGCGCTCGCGCGGCGAGACCGGGATGAAACTCGCCGAGACTCCCGTCGAGATGCACGCTGGCCACCAAATCGAGCCCGGGCACATAGGGAAGGCCCTCCAACGCAGCCATCAACTCCCGCGGCCGCACGATGTCCGCCTCGACTCTGGCCTTGCGCAACAATTCGCGAATCAACGCGGGCGCCGCCGCCCAATCCCGGTTCGGCCCCGGTGCGACGAGGCGCTCAAGGATCTCAATCGACGCAGACCGTTCCGCCGCGGTCGGACGGCCCGAGAGCAGTGTTTCCGCATACCAGGTTCCCGCACACGGCAGGTTCTTCTCGCTCGCACGCTTCAGATGACCCAACGCATAAGCCCGTACGTCTGCTTCGCCGGGCAACGCCGGGGCCGCACCCAGCCCCACCCGCCGGCCTGAATACCAGCCGCCCAACCAAAGGCTCGCGCCCAGATGCCCGCGCGCGGCCAGTGATTCCAAATGACTTCGTTTCGCCATCGGCGTGGACAGGGATTCCACCTTGTTCCTCAGGCTGGCAAAGGACGGAGTCTCGTTCTCTTCCATCGATCCGACGGCGACCACTGCCAGCATGGAGCCCAAGACTTGAGCGTTGTTGTATCGCTGCCGCGCCCAGGCCTTCGGAGTCATCCCAGGGGGAAGGGTCAACACCCCAGGTTCGAACTGGCCATCTTCCACCAGGCTGCCCAGCTCCAGGTGTGCCTCGGCATCAAATCGATTGGCGGCTTCCTGCAGCGGCGTCACCGCCCGCCGCAGCGCTTCTGTCCGCGCCTTGGCCGCACGGATTGCCTCTTCGCGCCGGGCTCTCTCCTGCCGCTGCTGCTCTTCGTACCTCCGTTGCACCTCCCATCGCTCAAGCCACTCCTTCGCCTCCTCTGCTTCCCGCTCGATGTTCGCCCAACGCGCCCGCTTCGCGTTCTCGTAATCCTCGATCATTCGGTCGAAGGGATTCGGCGGCCGCACGTAGGTGTTCCGAAACCGTCCCGAGGCGGCGTCGTTCAGCATCTGTGTGGCAATCTTGTCGGCATCGCTCGCGCCCGGCGATGAGATGTAAACGCTGCGATAGCTCTGCGCGCCCGCACGATGCGGACCCACTGCCCCCAGCGCGACAAGCAGCACCAGGCAAGGAACCACAATCCGGGCACCAGCCACGGACCGACGAGCGCTGGGACCGGCCGCGGCAGAGGGCAGTTCACAGGGGGAGCAGAACAACGTGGACCAGCTCGCGCCGGCCCGACAGTTTGGCATCATTATTTTGTCAACGGTTCCCACACGCGATTGGTCTGCGCCTCGAGGAAGCCCTGATTGGTCGGCTCCATTTTCCAAAGCTCGACCGTTTTTAAGGTCGTCGGCGCCCCGACGCTGAAGGCCACCAGATCGGAGCGCCCTTCATAGTCGAGATACGCCGCCAAAGCGGCCTGACGGTTGTTCACGAAAACTTCGACCAGGTAACGATCCACAAATATCCGCAGTTCCACGTCTTCACCGGCCGGCAGGTCAGCGACCGAAAATGGCGCCTCGGTTGAACCAACCCGCAAGGCGTGGGTTTCCGGGCGGAACAACACCGGCAAGCCGCCCCCCTTCCCATCGGCAAATAATGTGAAACCAAAAAGCTTCCGCTCCGCCTGCGCGCGTTCGACCGTGACCCGGATCTCCATCGCGTCGCCCGCCAGCTCCGCAATCTTTTTCCCGGTCGGACTCCGATCGGCCAGCAGACTGCGCGACACCCGGTCGACTTCAACCGGACCAAAGCTGACGGCGTCGTGCCGCAAGGATTCCAACTCGCGCAAAGGCCGGATCCGCAGCTTGCCGTCGTCCGCCAAACTCAATTCCCTCGGCAACGATTGAATCGTCTTTCCACTCATCCGGCCGTCGGTTCGATCCACGGTGGCGCACCACGCCCACATGACGCGCCGGCCGTCGGGAGTCAGCACGCTTTCCGGCGCGAAGAAATCCACCCGCCATGACTCCCGTGAGAACAAGCTCTGGCCCTCGCGACGCCAGTTCATCCGGGCGTGCTGCTCCGGGACGAACTGTTCCGCCTTCGCGTCCCAATCCCCAAGGTAATAGCGGCAGCCCAGATCATGGCTGATGCAAAGCAGCATCCATTTGTTGCCAATCCGGAAAAAGTTCGGACACGAGACATCCTCGCCCCGCGCAACATCCGGCCGGTCCTGCTGCAGAAACGGTCCGACCTGGGTCCAGCGTTTGAGATCCTTTGACTTCAACAACGGCGGATTCTCGCCCCCAGAGATCGCGTAGTAAGTGTCGCCGATGAGAAAACAATCCGGGTCCCAATGATTCATCTTGGCCGGCGTGCCATCGGCGTTCACGACTTCCACCGGGTACGGCTTCTCCCAAGAGGTCAGCTTGTCGTCCGCGGCGATGGCGATTTGATTTCGCCCGGAAGATTCGCCGTGATAGATCGCGGCTGGTCGTCCTTCTTTGGTGAGAAATCCCGTGCCGCTGAACATGCCGTGCCCCGTGAAGGCCGGCTGCAACTTCGTCGGTTGCCAGCTCCAGTGCAGCAAATCCGGACTGGTGACGTGCACGAAGGAAAACGAGGTCCGGCCTTTCCACGGATGGGCCAGGATGTAGTGCAAATGATAGGTTCCATTGAGGTAAAACGCCGCGTTCGGATCGCCGGGCAAGCTTTCTCCCCCGGGATGCATCAGGTGATAGGTGAGGGCCTTGGTCGGCCCCGGACCCGCCGCCATTGGCCGACGGGAAGCGATCAAGGTCGCGCCTGAACCGTTCAAGACCAGCCGGCCCGCCCGGACTTCCGCCCCGCCCGATAGCTGCACATGCGGCAGGCGGCCGGTCCGTTCAGTGGCTGCGGAATCCTCGAAGCTCCACCAGGCCCAGGGCTTGAACGACCCTTCCACGTTCGGCCGCAAGGCCGAGATCTGTCCCGCATCAAGCGCGCTGGCATAAATCCGCGCATCCTCCACTTCACCCGCGAAGAACTGCCCCTGCCCCCGATGCCTAGGCCCCATCAGCACGAACGTGTCGTCATCGAAGACCTGTGGCTGCGTGAGGGCATGGCGCGAGTATTCGAGGCCGTTGCGATAGACGATCACCTCGGGCCCGCGATAGACAATCGCCAGTTGCACCAGTTCGGCGCTCGTCGCTGTCTCGGCCGCCAACGCTTCCTGGGCCCGGAGCGTTCGCCGATGAAAATCGCTTCCGGCCATCCAGCGGGCCGGGGCGAGTTCGCCAAAGACGATCGCGTCGAAGCGCGCCGCGGTGTCCTCCATCGTCAACACGCTGCCACCGCGTTGCGCCAGGTTTGCCGGCGCAATCCACGCCACCAGTGTTTTGTCGACGATGGGGAAATTGGCGGCTGGAGCGGCCACGGTGGTCAGACCGGCCAAACCCAGGAGGACTGCCGCGCCGCAAAGGCGTTGAAGTTGCATGGCCGAAAGCTAGCCACTCCGACGACCGGCAGGCAACCCTCCACACGCCCCCAAGGGCCGCCACTGGGCTGCATCCAGCTGAGAGAAATCCTGGGGGACGCGGAGCCGAGCCCCCGGCACCGAGGTGCCCGTTGCGGCCTCACGTTATGGCGTGCGGACCCGGAAGAACCGGGCAGGCGCCGAGGCCGGCCGGGTGATGGTCTTCAGGGTTCCGTCTCCAGCCAGATTGGTGAGGGTCGACCACGGCCCGCTGCCCGCGTCGTCGCGATACTCCACCGTATACGCGCGGCCGCCTTGAGAGCTGAAGTCGAAGCTGAGACGCGATCCGTCCTGCCGCGGATTCAGCAGCGTGATGGTGGTTGGAGCAACGCCGTCCACGATTTTCCCGAGCCAGCCCCCCACAAAGACCTGAATGAAACAGAATGGAGAACCGATGCACACACTCGGACCGAAGACGTCGAAGGTCCCAAAACGCGCCTGCTGACTGACGAAGCCACAAGCCCAGACGCCGTCGGGAGCGGCGACCAGGTCGCGCACATTCACATAGCTGGCTCCGGACTCCGCCTTGCGCGCCCACAGCAACGCACCCTGTCGATCGAATTTGGCGAGAAAACACTGGCTGGGGAAACCTTCGGCGAGCATGTCGTTGCGCGGTCCTGCCAGCAGTCGCTGGCCAAACACGGCGTAATGATCGTAGTCGGCCGCCACGTAGACATTCCCGGAGGCATCCGCGACGGCCCCCCACGGAACGGTGGTGCTACTCCCGAAGGTCGTCGCCAATTCGGCCGTGCCGTTGGTGTTGAATCGGGCCAAGTATTGGCCGCCGCTGGTCGGCACGGAGATCGAACCAAAGGTGGCGTTCGCTCCATAAGCTGTGCCCACCAGAAACACATCACTGCCAGCAACGGCGATGGCGGGCGTGTCGCGAAAACCGCCTTCGTCCCGATGCGACCCAAACGCGCGCAGCCATAGTGAACGGCCATCCGCTCCGTCCAGCGCAGCCAAGATCCAACGGCGATCCGAAGTATTGGTGGCTCCTCCGATGTAGTTGGTCTCACCCGCGCCCAGGGCGGCGTAGATCCTGCCTCCGCTCGCCGCCATGTATTGCACCCAACCGGAAGGCATGTCGACCCAGCGCAGGGCTCCGTTCGCGTCGAATTGCGCCAGCACGCCGCGCTGTCCGCTGACCACCACATTGGTCGGCCCAACGTTGGCGTAGTTTTGGATCAACGCTGACACCGTGACATTCCCCGCTGGGTCCGCCACGAGTTGATGGTAGCTAAGGAAGGCAGCGTTGGTGCCGCCGATGGTTCGCACCCAGAGCACCTGCCCCTCCGAGTCGAAGCGGGCGAGATACACTGTCGCGCCGGCGGATTCGACCAGGCGATTGGTGCCGAGCCAGTTGGTGCCGAGAAAAACGCCCGCCAGGTAGACGCCGTTGCCCGGGGCCGGGGCCAGGCATTGCGGAAAGGAATTGCCGCTTCCGTCATTGGTGATGCCGCGCGCCCACAGCACGGCGCCGTTCGGAGTGTGCTTCAGCAACGCGGTCCCGAACCGGCCGGGGCCCGCCGTCAACATGTTGGTCCCAATCTCCGTGCTGCTCGTCGAGAACGAGTTGGCCGCATAAATGTTTCCCGTCGGGTCGAGCAGGCAGGCGATGCCGTAGTTGGTCTTCGGCTGCTGCAAGTCGCCAAAGCTGAGCGGCGACGCAAACGCCGTCGACCACTCCGGGGGCTGATTCGCATTGGCAAAAGTTACCGTCACCGTGCGGGTCGCTGTCGTTCCGCTGGTATTGCTCGCCTCCGCATAATACTGCCCCGCCGCCGCCGCTGTCCCGGAACTGGCCGGCACATACAGGGCGTTCGTCGCCCCGGCAATCGGCCCCGCTCCAACCTTGTACCATTGCCACGTCGGCGTCGGATTGCCCGTCGCGGCCGCCAGTAAGGCCACGCTATAGCCGGGGTAGGTGGTCTGATCGAACGGTTCGACGGTGATCGCCGGCGCGGAGCCGGACCGAAAACGGACCTGATCAAGCCAGCCCGCGTGAATGCCGGCAGAGGGAACATCCTGCTGATAGAAACGCCAGCGGAATCGATGCTCGCCGGGCGGCACATCCTGCACGTAGCTCTCCCACTCGGTGTCCCCGCCCAATTCGCTCTGAAAGGAATCGTCCATCGTGAATTCAAGGTAATCGACGTCAAACTCGCTCGAGACACGCCACCGGAATTCCAGCTCGCCGGGACCTTCAAGCGTCGTTTCAATCCAGGACTCGCCAAATTCGGGCACCGACCCGCTTTGCGCGGCATCTGCGCCGTCGTCGGTGGTCTCCGTCTGGTAAACCCAAGACGCCGCGCCGCCACTCGTCCAGGTCAGCTGCGGCGCATCCACCGCGTCGCCCAAGGAACCGCCCGTGACCGAAAGGCCGGCGACCGTTTCACCCGGATGCTCGTACAGGTAACGGGCTTCCACCGCGGAAACGGCGTTCGTGTAAATCTGCAGGTCATCAATGAGCCCGTCGTAGTGATTGTTAAAATTGCCGAGACTACCCACCGTGAGATGGTCCGGCGCATCCAGCACAGCATTCAACATCGGCTGGAGGGTTCCATCCAGTTCGCCGTTCACATAAAGGCTCATCAACCCGGTCAGTCCATCCCGCGTGGCCACGAGATGGACCCAATCGCCGGTATTGGCCACTTCCGTGGAGGACAGCGTCTGGCCGCTGCCTTGGCCGTCTCCCGTGTTAAACAGCACATACCCTCCGTTCAAAACCAGCGGGGCGAAATCCCGACCGTCGCAGCAGGCTTGGGCTCCGACGATCCCGACCCCCGCACCCCAGTCGCCATCGCCGGGACCAAAGTCCTGGGTAGTCTTGATCCAGGCGCTGACGGTGAATCCGCGCGAAATTCGGCGGACGAAGGTCTGATCCCAGCGCAGCTCCGCCTGGTCGCCCGCGGTCATGCGGAGAGAGGAACCTTCAATTCCATCCGCGTCCTGCCCCGCCTGGCTGCCCACCCAGGCCTCGTTCGCGTGATTGCTGCGGGGCGACGAATCGAGTCCCAAAAAGTCCGCCTGCTCGAAACGAAGGTGCGCGATGAGCGACGACCCGCCAAGTCGCGGGCCCACGAAGAACTGGTGCGTGCGGCGGACATTCAAGACGGAAGTGGACGTCCATCCGGCCAGAGGTTGACCAACGGCATTGGTGGGAGTTCCGACCAACACCAAGCCCGCGCCGTTGGTCTTGGTGACAAGATTGACCTCTGTATCTCCGAGCGTCAGTGGAGATTCAGGCGTCCACGTGGTCGTGTTGGCCGGCAGAAAAACGTAGGCCGAGTTCGTGACACCAAGGGAGAGCTCGATCGAACCCACGGGTCGCGGCAGGGTCCAGGTGAACTCGGGAGTGGTCGAAATATTGGCCGAGTCATCCGCCGGGAACGTGATCTCGGGCAAAGCGAGGGTGTTCGTGGTGATGTCTCCGGCGTCGATCTTGAACCGATACACCTCCTGATTCGGAGCGTTCTCGTTCAACACCAGGGTCCAAAGGCCATTGGTCATCTCGGTCAAGGCTTCGCCCAGCGCGTAGTAGAGGCGTCCGCCACTACCCGGAAGGATCTGGTCGGGCGCAAACTCTCCTGGCCCAACCCGCCAGCTGTGGTTGGTGTTGGGCGAATGCAGATAATTGGTGGCCCCCACCGGCGTGACGGTGACCCGGGCGTCAATCCCGTAGAACTCGCCATCGGGCGCCCAATAGGTCCGCAGCGCATTGCGGCCGCGCTGGATCTCAATGGAAAAATCGACTGCTCCGCGGACGGAACCTACGGCCAGGGCGATTACGACCAACGCCAGCGCCAGCGCGCGATGAATAGGACTTCTCATGGTTAACCGAGCTTTTTTGAGCGTGAACCCGTAGCGCACAACTTCGAGCTGCGCCACTGAATCTTTTTTCTGCATTTCCTCGAAGGCGTCCGTTCCAGAGAGGCCCAGAGTAGAGCAAAACGACCAATTCAAGGCAATCCCGCGTTCGATCCGTGGTCGCTCAGATCCACCCCTAGCAGCGCAGCACACCGCGGAACTTTACAAAGATTTTCGACCGAATTTAAACGCAGATTCGGGCCAATGGACGGGGAGAAAGCCCCGAATCGCCATCTCCAGGTGCTCGTCAGGGTCGATCGTGAACGATCGGCGTCCAATCCGGTCCACCAGCGTTCATCTCCGTTCATCTGCGGTTTTTAATGTTTTTAATCCCGGCATCGGTGGTTGCGGACGGCCGCACCTGGACCCTCGACACCGGCCCCCGCTCTTCTTAAATTTCCGCCCCATGATTAACCGTTATTCGCGCCCGGAGATGCGGGCTATTTGGACCGACGAAAACAAGTTGAAGATCTGGCTGCAGATTGAACTGCTGGCCAGCCAGGCGTTGGTCAAGGAAGGCGTGGTGCCGGCCCGGGACTTCGCCAAAATCAAAGCCGGCTGCGACCAATGGTTCGCCGATCTCCCCGGCCTGGTTGCCCGTCAGCGCGAACTCGAAAAAACGCTCAATCATGATGTCATCGGGTTTACCACGGCCGTGGCTGAAAAGATCAATGACCAGGCCAGCCGTTGGTTTCACTTTGGCCTTACCTCCAGCGATGTCGGCGACACCTGCTACGGCGTGCAGATGCAGCAGAGCGCGGATCTCCTGATCGCCGACGTCAAAACGGTCCGGGCCTCGATCGCCCGCCGGGCAAAGGAACACAAGTTCACACCCTGCATCGGACGCAGCCACGGCATTCACGCCGAACCCACGACCTTCGGCCTGAAGCTCGCCCTCATGTATGACGAATTCGGGCGCGCACTGGAACGACTGGAACGAGTCCGTGAGGTCGTCTCCGTTGGCAAAATCTCCGGCGCCGTCGGCACGAGCGCGCATCTCTCACCCCGGGTGGAAGCAACGGTCTGCCGGCAACTCGGCCTGCGGCCGGCACCCATTGCCACGCAGGTCGTGCAGCGCGACATCCATGCCGAGTTTCAAACCACTCTCGCGCTGGTTGGCGCGAGCATCGAACGTTGGGCCGTCGAGTTCCGGCACCTGCAACGCACCGAAGTGCTCGAGGCGGAGGAGCCGTTCACGAAGGGCCAAAAGGGCTCCAGCGCGATGCCGCACAAGCGGAACCCGATCACGTGGGAACGGCTCACTGGTCTCGCCCGCGTGCTTCGCGGCAACGCCGTCGCCGCGCTCGAGAACGTCGCCCTTTGGCACGAGCGCGACATCAGTCACAGCAGCGTCGAGCGCATCATCTTCCCCGACTCCTGCACGCTGCTCGATTATATGTTCGGGCTGCTCACCCGCATGATGGACGGACTGGCCGTCTATCCCGACAACATGAAACGGAATCTCGGCCTCAGCCTGGGCATGTGGAACAGCCAGACCGTCCTGCTGGCGCTGATTCGCAAGGGATTGACGCGAGAAGACGCGTACAAGCTGGTGCAGGATGCCGCCATGAAAACCTGGCAGGTCAAACACGCCGGCCGCGACGATGCGGATTTCGTGGAACAGCTCAAGGCCGATCCCGCCGTCGCGCGGCACTTCAAAAAGGGCGAGCTGGAAAAGCTCTGCTCCGTGGACTTCCACTTCAAGGAGGTCAACGCCCGCTTCCGCAAACTGGGATTGTCGTAGCCGGAACGATGACGATGATCTACCCGGAACAACCCGCCGCCCGTGACGCCTGGATTCTGGCGCGGCGCGCGCCGCGAGCTCCGAGTAATCCCGGGCAGCCCTCTGCCTCTTTCGTCGAGCCCGAACGCTCGCACACCGGCGGGATCGTTTCCGTCGGGACCATTCTGCTGACCAACCGGGAGTGTCCGTGGCGCTGTCTGATGTGCGATCTCTGGCAGCACACGCTCACCACCGACACTCCGCCCGGCGCGATCCCCGCCCAGATTCAAGCCGCCCTCACCGCCTGGTCGGGGGCCGGAGCTGCGCCCCGTCAACTCAAGCTCTACAACAGCGGAAGCTTCTTCGATCCGCGCGCCATTCCACCCGAAGACCATCCCGCCATCGCCACTCTGGCGCGCGATTTCGAACGCGTCATCGTGGAATGTCATCCGGCGCTGGTGAATGAGCGCGTCCGCCGGTTTCGCGATCAGCTCGGCCCCGGCACCCGTCTGGAGGTGGCGATGGGCTTGGAGACAATCCATCCGGAAATCCTGCCCAAGCTGAACAAGCGGATGACCAAGGAACAGTTCGCCCGCGCGGCGGAGTTCCTTCGGGCGCACGACATCGACTTGCGGGTGTTCGTCCTGCTCAAACCGCCGTTCCTGGACGAGTCCGACACGCTGCCGTGGGCGGCGCGTTCGATCGCTTTCGCCTTCGACTGCGGAGCCACTGTGGTAACGCTCATCCCCACGCGCGCGGGCAACGGGGCCATGGAAGAACTGGCGGCGGCGGGTGAGTTCAGCCTGCCCAAGCTAGAAACCTTCGAAGCGGCGCTCGATCAGGGGTTGCCCGCGGCCCGCGGCCGCCTGTTTGGCGATCTATGGGATTTGGAGAAATTTTCGTCCTGCGAACGCTGCCTGCCGGCTCGACGCGAGCGACTGCGGCAATTGAACCTGGAACAAACTTCACCGCCCCGGGTGCAATGCCCGGCGTGCGGTCGCTCAGCGGCGAATCCGGGTAGTCACGCCCGCACTCAAAACCACACATAAGATTCCTGAAAAAAAGACGATTGAACCGCTGATTCACGCCGATGGACGCAGATTTCAGGACATCGATCGAGGACTCGGATCCGGGATAACCTATAGATAACGACTTGGAGACGCAGATTTGACGAAAGCCCCGTCCTTATCCGCGTTCATCCGAGTCCATCTGCGGGTTTCCAATCTTACCCGGGAATCGAGGCCACACTCCCCCACTTGAGCCAATCCGCTTCAGCGGCTACTGTGCGTTCGTCATGTTTCACTTTGTATCCTGCCGACGACGGATCTCGGCAGTCTTGAGCTTGGGCGTGGTGTTCTTGAGCGCTTCCGTCAGCGCGCAGACCAAATCCATCCGTCTTCGCAACGATTACATCATCACCACCCCGTCATCGGCACATCAGCCGGCACCCGGAACGTTCGCCCCGGCGAATGCGGCCCAGGCACCCGGCGCAGCCGCACCCAATTCCGCCGCACCGAGCCGGAAGATCTCTGGTCTGCAGCTCATCCAGTTCGAAGACCGTCTGCTGCCAGCCTGGCGCGAACGACTTCGAACCATGGGTGTTGAGCTGCTGCATTACGTGCCCGACGACGCGTTCGTCGCGCGGCTTTCCGATGCGGCGGTTGACGAGATCAAAGCCCTGCCGTTTGTTCGGTGGACGGATTCCTATCGGCCTGGGCACAAAGTGCTGGGCACGCTGGAAAAGCGGGTGCGCAGTTTGGCCGCGAACGAAGCGGTCGAAGTCAAGGTCCTGACCGCACCAGGCATCAAGCCGACGGAGTTGGCCGCGACGCGTCGCGCGTTTGGACGGGTCGACACAGAAGCGAGCGGGCGGTTTGGCACGATCCTGCGGGGCCGGGTTGTCCCCGGACAATTTCGCACGCTGGCCAGTTCCGACGCCGTCCTTTGGATCGAACCCGCGCCAACGTTCCGTCTGAACGACGAGATCTCTTCCAAGATCATCGCGGGCGACGGCGGGCCTGGCCAGCTGTTCACCCAGGGACTGGGCTTTGACGGAACCGGAGTGACCGTGGCGGTGGCCGATAGCGGCCTCGATTCCGGCGATGTTGACACCATGCACCCCGACCTTGCCGGGCGGGTGGCCGGTCTTTTCTACTATGGCAATCTCACGGATGCCTCGGACGAACATAGCCACGGCACCCACGTGGCCGGCATTGTCGGCGGGAATGGTGCGTTGGGCGAAACCGACGAGACCGGAGCGCTCTTTGGATTGGGCGCCGCGCCGGGGGTCAGCATCATTGCGCAGCGCATTTTCGATGGCGCCGGCGGCTATGAACCGCCTCCGTCGTTCGAGACTCTGACCCGCGATGCCGTTCGAGCCGGGGCCGACATTGGATCCAACAGCTGGGGCGACGACACTCAAGGCCGGTATGACCTGAGCGCGATGGAATTCGACGCGTTGGTCCGTGACGCTGATGCCCTCACGTTCGGCGATCAGCCGTACATCCTGGAGTTCTCCGCGGGCAACGCCGGCCCAGGCGCACAAACGATTGGCAGCCCGGCCGTGGCCAAGAACGTCATCGCGACCGGTGCCTCCGTCAACAATCGGTTCAACCTGCCCCTGGAAGAGTTTCCCATTTACAACACGGGCCAGGAAACCATGGCGGACTTCTCCAGCCGCGGCCCGTGCGAAGACGGCCGCATTAAGCCCGACGTGGTCGCGCCCGGCACCTGGATCGCGTCGTTGCGCTCGGTTTTTGCGAACGACGACAACGCCTGGTGGCCGATCTCCGATGCGTATCTGTATCAGGGCGGAACCAGTCAGGCCGGCCCGGCCGCATCCGGCGCCGCCGCTGTGCTCGTGCAATACTGGCGCGCGACCCACACGAACCAGACCCCGTCCCCCGCCCTGGTCAAGGCGCTGCTCATCAACTCAGCCACTGACATGGACGACACCGTGGAAACCGCGCCCGTCCCGAACAACGACGAAGGATGGGGCCGGGTGGACCTGACCCGCATCATCGGCTCAACCCGGAGCCTGGACTTTGTCGATCAAACCATCCGACTGACCGGCGGACAGGTTTCCGAACGCCGAATCCTGGTGGAAAGCCCGGACGAGGCTCTGAAAATCACGCTGACCTACACCGATGTCCCGGGCTTTCCAGCCGCGGTGCCAGCCCTGGTCAATGATCTCGACCTGGAAGTGGTGGGGCCGGACGGCACGGTTTATCGCGGCAACCAGTTCGAGGAGGGCGAGTCCGTCCCGAACGCTCCTCTGCCGGACCCACTGAACAACGTTGAGGCAGTGCACCTCGCGGCGCCGCTTCCGGGGGAATATCTCGTCCGGATCCGCGCTCGCGCCGTCGTGCAGGATGCGCGCATCGACACGGCGGACGTCGATCAGGACTTCGCCCTGGTGATCACCGGGGTTCTCGCCCGTCCGGGCACCGGCATTCTCGCGTTTGACCGGCGGGCGTACACGGCGCCAGCCGTGATGAAACTGACCTTGTTCGAACAGGACCTCGCGGGACAGCCGTCTGCCAGCATCACCCTGCGCAGCGGGCTGGATTCGGCGGGCGAACGGATCACCCTCCGCGCCGCCGGCGCCTCGGGCGTGTTCACCGCCAGTGTCGCCACCGCCATCGGCCCGGCTCTGACGAACGGCCGGCTTGAAGTTCAGCACAACGACTTTATCGAGGCGGTTTACGAAGACGAAAGCCCGCGCGAGACCCGGCGATATTTCAGCCGCGCCGATCTGCAGCCGCCGATCATCTCCGGAGTTTACTCATCGTTTGAGTTTGGCCAGCAACTCGTGGGCTGGAGCACGGACGAGGACGCCACCGGACTGTTGCGCTTCGGAACCGCCATTCCGCCCACTCGATTTGTGACCAATCGCTTCTTTGATCTGGGCCACGAGGTTCGCCTGACCGGCCTGGCTCCCAATGTTCCGCACTACTACGACATCGTGGCGGAAGATGCAGCCGGCAACCGGTCGACCAACAACAATCTGGGGCAATACTTTGAATTTGTTCCAGAAGCCGCGCCCACCGTGCTGGTCGTCGACGCCTACAACAACGATCTGTTCGAGATCCCGCCCCTGTCCGGCTACACCCAGCCGCTCAATCAATTGGGCGTCAGCTACGAAGTTTGGGACACCTCGATCGATGGGCCCGTGACACCCACCATTCTCGCCCCATACCGGGCCGTCCTCTGGCGGGTCGCCGAGTTTTCGTTAGGCACAACCTTCTCCACCTCGGACGCCGCCGCCGTGACCGCCTACCTCGCGAACGGCGGTTCGTTCTTTCTCAGCTCGATGGAAGCACTCTCCCGCCTGCCGGCGGACGGCCTCGCCACCTTCTCCCGCGATGTCCTCGGAGTCGAATCGTTCACCGAAGACACCGGAGTCCCTGCCATTGCCGGGGCCAGCGGCGATCCCATCGGCGCCGGCATCAACACGGCCTTGGACTACACGCCCTACAACGACTTCATCAAGGAGATCGTGGGCCTTCCCGCGGACGCTTCGGACGTGATGCTGGCCGCAACGTCTGGTAGTCCAATCCTGCTGTCCGGCTCAAGTGTCGTGGGGGTGCGAACACCGCGCACCGGAGTTGATCGGCCCGGTCGCACGGTGTTCCTCAGTTTCCCGCTCGACGCCGTCCCGCCAGGGTCCGGCGTCGACAACAATCGCGCGGCGTTGCTTCGCAACATCCTCAACTTTCTGGCCCCGACGGAGGGCAGCAGCACGATCACGCTTGATCGCGAAGTCTACACGGTGCCTGGCGTGGCGACGGTCGAGGTCGAAGATCTCGACCTGGCAGGCACCGGCACGGTCAGCGTGCGGGCATCGTCCCCGGCCCAACCGGCCGGCCTCAGCATTGTCATCACGGAAACTTCGCGCCGAGGGCTGTTTCGGGGCAGCATCCCGCTGGAGCCGCCTGGGACCCCGCCCGGAGCACCGACCCTTCAGGTTCAATCCGGCCAGACGTTTAGCGTCGATTACCATGACGCCTCGGCCGGACAAACCCGCTCCACGACTGCGACCGTCGAAACCACGCCGCCCGTCATCAGTCAGTTGGCCATCGAACCGGGCTACACCGAAGCCGTCATCAGTTGGGACACCTCGGAACCCGCCGATGCCCTCATCCAATACAGCGACATCGCCGGAAGTTTTCCCGTCAACTTGACCGCATACAACGGCAACCTCGACCTTAGCCATGAGCTGGTGGTGGGAAACCTTCAGCCCGAAACCACTTACTACTTCCGCGTGATCAGCCGCGACCTCGCCGGCAACGCGACGGTCGACGACAATCAAGGTGCTTACTATCAGTTCACCACCCTGAGACCGAATTACCTGCCATGGTCTGACGATGGCGAACATGGCAGCACGGATTGGACGGTCATCACCATCGAAGACAGCGGACTGGGTTGGGAATTGGGTAAACCGGCCAACGGTGCGACCGCCGCATCGCCCGAGAACGCCTGGGCCACGAGCTTGCGCGGCCAGGTGGCGGACCTGGCGGAGTCCGTGCTCCTCAGTCCCGGCATATTTCTGAATGGCGGCAGCCGCATTACCCTGCGCTTCCTGCAAAATTATGATTTTGTTCCTTCCGACAACCCCGACGGTTTCGAATACGGAACGCTCGAGCTCTACACCAACCTGAACACAGCGGCCATTCCGTTGGCGGTGGCCAGCGACAGTTCATTCGGGGAATGGGAGGAGATGGAGGTGGACCTCTCCGCCTATCGTGGACAGCTCATCTATCTCGCCTGGCACTACATCCTGTTCACCTTCGAATCCACTCCCCGCCTGGGCTGGATGCTCGATGACATCGCGATCACGTCGACCAACATACCGACGGGAACTGTGACCGTGACGAACAACCTGTGGCAGGCGCGATTTGTCATGGCCGGGCCGAGCGGACGCGCCGGCCAGGGCGCCAGCCTGGTCATCACCAACGCGCGTCCCGGCACCTACCAGGTCGCCTTCGGGGATGTGCCCTACTACCGAACGCCATCCCCGCAAACCAACGACCTCGATCCTTCAGGTGAAGTCGTCTTCCACGGCGTCTACAGCCTGTCCGACGTCAACAACAACGGCATGGCTGATGAGTGGGAACAGGCGACTTTCGGAGCCGTCGCGCCAAACCGCACCCGATTCACGGATACGGACGGTGACGGGGTGACGGACTACGCCGAGTTTGTGGCCGGCACCGATCCCAATCAACCGACCTCCTACCTTCATCTCATCCAGCCCATCCGGCTGCTCAACGGTTCGGTCCGCCTGCAGTGGCCCACCGTTCCCGGGCGCGCTTATCGGCTCCAGTTCACCACCGACCGCATCCGCTGGCTCAACGCTACGGATTGGACCCTGGCCACATCATCTTCGCTCGGCCACGTGGAATCGCTGGTGCCCCAGGCCGGCGTCATCTTCTATCGGGTGGAAGTGCAGCCTTAGCCGGAGCGATTCAGTTGGGTGGCGGCCGGTTGCGCCGCAGATTCCTGCGCAGGCCGGGGCGCGAGGAGCGCGCGTATTGAGATGAAATACGTCAGCGACGAACCACGTAGGCCTTCGCAAGAAGCTCAAGCCAACGGCGGCTGGCCAACTGAATCGTTCGGGCTTAGCCAACGACGCCCGCGAACCGGTGTTGTAACGCCGCGATGTGTGCGGTTGGTTCCGTGACCTTGCCGGTGGCCCGACGCATCAACTCCTGCGGGGTGTAGCGTTGTCCAGCTCCGTGTAACTTCGAGCGCAGCCACTGCAGCAGTGAACCGTAGCGACCACCGGCCAGTTCCTGATCCAGCCCCGCCACCTGACCGCGCGCCGCCTGCATGAGCTGGGCGGCGTTCAGATTCCCCAGCGTGTAGGTTGGGAAATAGCCGAAGGCGCCCAGGCTCCAGTGAATGTCCTGCAAACAGCCTTGCGCGTCTTCCGGCACCTTCAGCCCAAACGATTTCTGGAACTCCTCATTCCAGCAGCCCGGAAGGTCAGCGACCTTCAGTTCGCCCTGCACCAGCCGGAGCTCGAGCTCGAAGCGCAGCAGAATGTGGAGGTCGTAGGTGACCTGATCCGCCTCCACGCGGATGAATGAAGGCGCCACGCGATTGACGCCCAGAAAAACCTGTTCAGGGGTAAAACGCGCCAGGTCGGGCAGGTGACGACACGCCGGCCCATGCCAATGCTCCCAGAACTCTTGGCTCCGACCAACGTGATTCTCCCAGAGGCGCGATTGAGATTCGTGAATGCCCATGGAAGCCGCCCAAGACAGCGGGGTCCCGTAGTGCTCCGCCGGCAATCCTTGGTCGTAAAGCCCGTGACCGGTTTCGTGCAGGACGCCATACAGCGACTGGGCAAAGTCGCGCTCGTCATAGCGGGTGGTCAACCGGCAGTCACGCGGGCCCAGCCCAGTGCAGAACGGATGCGCCGTGGTGTCGACACGTCCTGCTTCGAAATCGAATCCAAACGCCGCCGCCACTTCGCGGTTCAACGCCTGCTGGCCGGCCAGCGGATAGTCGCCCGCCAAAAAGTTCTCCGGAATCGCCCGGCTGCGCTCCACGGCCGGACCCAGGATCGCCACAATGGCCGGCCGCAAGGCCGTGAACATCGTCTTCAGTTCCGACGCGCGGGCGTGGCGCTCATGCCCTTCCAGCAGGGCGTCGTAGGGCGTCTGCTCGTAGCCCCACTGTTCAGCCATCCGGCGGCTCAACTCGAGCAGATGTTCGAGATGCGGCTGAAATAGCGCGAACTCCGACTTGCGGCGGGCTTCCACCCAGGCGTCGCGGGCCAGCGCGCTGGCCCGGCTGAACTCCTCCACCAGTTCCGACGGAAGACGCGTCTGGCGATCATACGCGCGCCGCCATTCGCGGACGTTGATCCGCTCGCCCGAATCCTCCGGAAAGCCGTGATCCTCGCAGGCCCGAATCCAGTCGCCCACCTCCGGCGCAGTGAACTGGCGATGACTCCAGCCACTGAAGTGCGCCATCTGCTCCGCTCGAAACGGCAATGCCTTGGACGGCATGTAAGTCTCCTGATCCCAGCTCAACAACGCCGCAGCAGAGTCGACGAGGGCCAGTTCCCGCGCGCGCGCAAGAAGGCTCCGATAAGCGGACAGTTCAGTCATGCCGCATGCTTCCGAAAACCCCGACTCGATGTCCATCCGGATTTGTGCCCCGTCACGCCGGCCCGTGCAGCTCGAAGTTGTTGGTAAAATCGCGGACTAGATTCGGCCCCCACTTGGGAGCGCTGGCGTCTCGCCGGCCGTTTCGCGAATTCATCCCGTTAGCCCTGCAGCCAATCGTTCCAGCGCTCCGAACTTTGCCGCCAAGATGCCGGCGCTCCCAGACCGAGCCTGCGCGAAGACGCCGGGTCGAAAAGAACGGGCGGCTTCCCTGAACCATTTTCTTGATTGGAGCACGGATTCCATTCCTCATCTTTGTCGCCAGCGAACGCTGACTGTCATGAAGAAACGCCTCCAACCGCCCGCCACGCCGAACCATGGCCCGCGCCTGCCCTCGGCGCCGCACTCGATTCAAAAGGGCAGCACGCTCAAAACATTGCTCGATCGCGAGGCGATCGATTGCCTGATTCACAATGTATCCCTGACGCATCCCGCCTTCGACGGCGCTGCCTTTCGCCGGACAGCGCACCGCGGCCTCGAACCGCTGGCCATTCTTCAACGCGGCCAGCACCTGGCCCGCGCCTTGCGCCAACACCTCCCGTCGCGCTATCGGGACGCCATCGAAATCCTCCTCCGATCGCTGACGCCGCCCATGACGCAGACCGAGGACTTCGGTTTGGCGGTATTCTTTTATCTGCCCCACGTGACATTCGTCGCCAGCTATGGCCTCGACCCGGAACATAACGACGGCGAAGACCCGTTCGAGATTTCGCTGCGAGCCCAATACGAGCTGACGAAGCGTTTCAGTGCAGAGTTCTCCATTCGCCCCTTCCTGATCCGCTGGCCGGAACGGACCCTCGCGCGGCTCATGGCATGGACCCGGGACCCCGACCCGCATGTTCGACGTCTTTGCACCGAAGGAACGCGTCCGCGCCTTCCTTGGGCCATGCGAATTCCTGCCTTCGTCAAGGATCCCCGCCCTGCCCTGCCCATCCTTGAGCGGTTGAAGGACGATCCCGACCTCTATGTTCGGCGCAGTGTGGCCAATCACCTCGGCGACATCGCCAAGGACCATCCGGAACTGGTCTTCGATCTTTGCGAGACCTGGCTGAAAGATGCCTCAGCGGAGCGCCGCTGGTTGATCCGTCATGCCCTCCGACATCCAGCCCGCAAAGGCGTGAAACGGGCCCTGCAATTGCGGAAACGCGCAGAAAGCTGACCAGCCTGGGCTCTTCCCATGAACCGACAAGGTAGGGCGCGCTCTCCGCAGCGCGCCGCCGTTGCGGTCAACTTCACCGTTCTTCGCCCACGACCGGGTAAGCAGTTCGCAACACGTGTTTCCCGGCGGGCGGCGGAGCGCCCGCCCTACCTGACGTGTCCGGTTCATGTCTCGTGAGCAGGTCTAAAAGGAACGGGTGGCTTCCCCTGAACCTCGAATAGGTCGCAGCAACGGACGAACGCGAACCGCCGTCGCGATCCTCCCTCACCCCAAGGAGAGGGGGAACTTCAGCGACCGCGCGGTGATGGGATCGGCCGTCGGCAACGTCGTGGCCTTTCGGGGGCCGGATCGACACGCAGGCGGGCAGCGCGGAGATCGAGCAACTTGTTAGTCGGTGCGGTCGACCGCGTAATCCCTCTCCGCCGCTCTGCGGGGGAGAGGGCAGGTTCCGAACTCGCCCGCGCGAGATCGGAACCAGGTGAGGTGGAGCAGTCCGCTGGTCATGTCCCGTGAGCAGGTCAAAAAGGAACGGGTAGCTTCCCATGAACCAGAGGCTCGACCAGACGGTTCGCGAGCTACTCCGCCCTACGCCAAAATTCCGTTCACCAACTGGCCGGCGATGTCAGTCAGGCGGTAGTCCCGCCCCTCGAACCGATACGTCAGCTTGGTGTGTTCGATCCCGAGCAGATGCATCATGGTGGCGTGGAAGTCGTGCACGTGCACCGGATTCTCGACGATGTTGTAGGCGAAATCGTCGGTGGCGCCATACACCAGGCCGGGTTTGATGCCACCACCGGCCATCCAGATGGAGAAACACCGGGGATGATGATCCCGTCCGAAGCTGTCCTTCTTAATGGCACCCTGGCTGTAGGAAGTACGGCCAAATTCGCCGCCCCAGATCACCAGCGTGTCGTCCAACAATCCGCGCTGCTTTAAATCCCTCACCAGCGCCGCGCTGGCTTGGTCCGTGTTTTTCGCCTGCGTGCGAATGCCATTGGGCAGGTCGCTGTGATGGTCCCAGTCGCGATGACAAAGCTGGATGAAACGCACGCCGCGTTCCGCGAGGCGCCGCGCCAGGAGACAGTTGTTGGCGAAGGATGCCTTGCCGGGGACGGCGCCGTAGGCGTCGAGGGTTTCCTTCGACTCCTGCGAAATATCCATCAGGTCCGGCACGCTCGTCTGCATCCGGTAGGCGAGCTCGTAATTCTCGATATGCGTGGCGATGTCCGGATCTCCGATCACACCCAGTTGCCGCCGATTCAGTTCCTGCATCGAATCGATCAGCTTCCGACGCGCCGCACTGGTTAGGCCCTTCGGGTTGGATAAATAGAGGACCGCATCACCCGCCCCGCGAAACTGCACGCCCTGATAGTCACCGGGCAGAAAGCCATTGCCCCAGTACCGGGCCTGCAAGGGCTGCCCGCCACCTCCGCTCAACAGCACGATGAAGCCGGGCAAGTTCGTATTCTCGCTCCCGAGCCCGTAGGTAATCCACGATCCCATGACGGGACGTCCCGGCTGCTGATGGCCGGTGGCAAAATAGGTCACGGCCGGGTCATGGTTGATGGGCTCGGTATACATCGATCGAATCAGGCAAATGTCGTCCGCGATTCGCCCGATGTTCGGCAAGAGCTCGCTGAGTTCCATGCCACTGCGCCCATGCCGTCGGAACTCGAACGGAGAACCGACGCACAACAGCTGCTTCTGGCCGCTGGTCATTCCCGTGATGCGCTGGCCCATTCGCACCGAAGCTGGGAGCTCGGTATTCGTCAGCTCCTTCAACTTCGGTTTGGGATCAAACAAATCCATGTGCGACGGCGCACCGGACATGAACAGGTAGATGACGCGTTTGGCCTTGGGCGCCAAATGCAGCGGCTGAATCACGCCACCGGCTTGTGGTGCGCCCGGTCGGACAGGAGCCGCCGCCCGGGCCGTCGAACCACCGGGCAGCAGCGAGGCCAGCGCCAGCGCGCCCAATCCAGTCGATCCACGCGCCAAAAATGCGCGCCGTGACGCGTGCTTGTTCAAATCGTCAATCCAGTTCATGGCGTGCGTCAAAAAAGTCAGCGGGTGATGGTCTCGTTCAGGTTCAGCAGCACATTGGCCACCCCAGTCATCGCGGCCAGATCAATGGCGTCCAGATCCGCGGGGCGCGGAGATTCCCCCACACCGAGCAGTTCCTGCGCGGCTTTCGGATCCCGGGCAAAGCCCGCCTTCTGTTCCTGGAAGGTGCGCATCAAGGTGTTCAATTCCGATCGTTCGGGCGGACGGGCCAGCGTCAGGCGAAACGCCTGCGCCAAGCGCTGCTCGAGTTCCAACCCGGCCGGGCGCAGAACCCGGGTGGCGAGAGCGCGCGCGGCCTCGACGTAGACGGGGTCATTCATCACGACGAGCGACTGCAGCGGCGTGCTGGTCCGGGGCCGCTGCACCGTGCAGGTCTCGCGGCTCGGAGCATCAAAGGTTTGAAAGCTTGGGTAATGAGCGGCGCGTTTCCAGAAGACATACATGCCGCGACGGTAAAGATCGGGGCCGTGACTCTGCTCGTATTTATGGTCCGTGCCATCCCAGATGCCCGGCGGCTGGTAAGGCTTCACGCTCGGGCCGCCAACAACCGGATTCAACAGGCCACTGATGGCCAGCGCATTGTCCCGCACCAACTCGGCGTCCAACCGCACCCGCGGCCCGCGAGTCAGCAGCCGGTTGTAGGGATCCCGTTCCAGCTTGTCGGGCGTGACCACCGCGGACTGACGGTAGGTCGCACTGGTCACCAACAGGCGCAGCAGATGTTTCACGTCCCAGCCATGGGCTGCCGCCCGGGCCGAATCGGCCGAGGCCAGCCCAGCCCCAACCGAAGGGCGCATGAACTCGCAAGCGAGCCAGTCGAGCAAATCCGGGTGGCTCGGCCGATCGCCCTGTGATCCGAAATCGTTGGCCGTCTTGACCAGGCCGGTCCCGAACAACATGCCCCAGTAACGATTGACCGTGACGCGCGCGGTCAGCGGTTGATTGGTTGCCACCAGCCAACGGGCAAGCGCCAGCCGGTTGGTCGGTTGGGTGGGCGAAAGCGGAGGCCAACACGCAGGTGTGCCGGCCGAGACCTTTTCCCCGCGGCTCTGAAAATTACCGCGAACCAGCACAAAGGTATCGCGAGGTTTTTCCAGCTCATCCATCACCATGGTATCCGGGATTCGTTCCATCAGCTCGTCCTTCTCCTTGCGGAGCTTGGCCAGCCGCTCCCGGGCTTCAAGGAATGCCCGGGCTTCAAACTCGCGAAAGTGCCGGCGCACCAACTCGCTTTGTTCCACGCTGCGCTGGGCTGCCGGAAGCCGGGCGAGCGCGAGCGGCCCGTCGGCCGCCAGCCGCGCCACTTCCTCGGTCTTGAGGCGGCGTCCATAGAACTGCACCTCGTCGATCGTCCCGTTCAGCGGAAAAGCTTTTTGCCGACCGCCAATCAACAAGGGCGCGCTTGTGCGGATCGACCCGGAAAGTTTGTCGGCCGCCACGTCGACACCCCGGCTTCGTCCGTCGACATAAATGCGCAGCCCGCCGGCCTTGTTGGAGCCGTCGTAGGTGACCATGAGATGCGTCCAAACGTTGGTGGAGAGTGGCTCCTTGGACACCACCTTGATGGCCTTGTCCGGAAACTGGTGGACAAGGTGAACTTCCACTTTGGCGTCGTTGACCAGGAGGTCGAAGCCGCGAAAGCCGGGCCCCTCTTCCATCTTGCTCAACACGGCGCCGGTTCGGCCCAGCAGCCGGACCCAGGCGCCGTAGGTAAAGGCATTCGTGCCATCGAAAGAAATTGGCTGGCCAAAATTGAGGACACCGTTGGTCTCCCCGCGCAACGCCAGCGCCGCGCCAATGACACCAGGCACGCGGTTTGTCCCGTTCTCACCGGTTTCCTCGAATGTGATGCTCTTGACCAAATCAGGCGTGGCCGCTTCGGCAGGGGCGCCGGCTTGCATCTCTTTTTCCCAGCTTTCCTGAGCCTTGGGCAGTTCAGCCTCCCGCTCCGCCAGCGTCTTCTCTGCGGCTGGAATTCGTTCCAGGTACCGAAGGAGTCGCGCTCCTTGATCGGGCGTGGGCACTTTCATCACCGGCGCCGGATTGCGCACACGAGTGCCATCCAGGCCCTTCTCCGGCACGCTGTGGAAGAACGCGTAGAGCTGATAAAACTCCCGGTTCGAAATGGGATCATACTTGTGATCGTGACACTCGGCGCAACCGATGGTTGACCCCAGCCACACCTGGGCGGTGGTGTTCACTCGATCCACGACGTATTTGGCCAGGTACTCATCTGGATCCGCCCCGCCCTCGTCATTGGTCATGACGTTGCGATGAAACCCGGTCGCAATCTTCTGCTCGACGGTCGCGTCCGGCAGAAGATCGCCGGCCAACTGTTCAATGGTGAATTGATCGAAGGGCTTGTTCTCGTTGAACGCGCGGATGACCCAGTCGCGCCACAAATGCATCTGCCGAAAACCATCGAAATGATAGCCGCTGGTGTCCGCATACCGGGCCTGATCCAGCCAGGCGAGGGCCAGGCGTTCGCCAAAATGGGGCGAGGCTAGCAATCGTTCGATCAGGTTCTCATACGCCCGCGGATGACGGTCCTGTACGAACTCGTCCACCTCTTCCACCGTTGGCGGCAGGCCAATCAAATCAAGCGAAGCCCGGCGGATCAGCGTGTAGCGATCCGCCTCGGCATTTGGCTTCAGCCCTTTCCGTTCAAGCTCCGCCAAGACGAACTGGTCCACCTCGTTCCGGGGCCATTTCCGATTCTTGATGGACGGCGCCGGCGGACGCACCGGCGCAACGTATGACCAGTGCTCGGACCATTTCGCACCCTCCGCCACCCACTGACGCAGCAGGGCAACTTGAGCGGCGGAAAGCTTTTTGCCCGTCTTCGTGGGCGGCATGTGATCGTCATCCGTAGCCGGCATCGAAATCACCTGCAGCAATCGACTCTGCTCCGCGTGTCCGGGGACTACCGCGATGTGACCGGACTCAAGCTTTTGCAGCGCGCCTTCCCGCACGTCGAGACGCAGGCCACCCTTGCGCTTGTCCTTGTCCGGGCCATGGCAAGCGAAGCAGTTGTCGGAAAGGATCGGGCGAATGTCGCGGCCGAAATCGAGGGACGCGGCGTTCGTCAAAACCGGATGCAACCCAATCGTCGCCCCGAGGGCCATCAGCACCAGGCGCGTCCACCAAACCCGCACGCCCCGAGCTAAACCACTCTCGCCGCGTGCCGGCCGCAGGCCATGTCGGTAAACCGTTCCAGGTATCATCATAGTGAACACGGACAATCCATATCGGGACGGTGGGTCTGACGCCGGAACGAGCCACGTCATTCGCCCCAAGGGTGCGATTAAAAGTGGGTGAGGGTGCAAGGCGTTTAGCTCGCGCCCCACGCGACTCCCTCTCCCCTCAACCCCCTCAACGGGGAGAGGGCCGGAGTGAGGGGTGAGAACGTCCGTTGGATCACCCGTTTTTAATCACACCCCGCCCCAACACAAGCGACCAAGAGGCGTGACATCCGCCTGCCCGAAGGCCACGATGAAATCACATGACCCCGATTTTTTCGCGACGACCTCGCGCCTGCGTTCGGCCTCCCGCGTTTTGCCGCCAGATGATCACCTTCTGCCTACTCAGCGTTTCGTTCGCGGCCACCGCGGCGAATTCGCAGCAAGCAGCCTCTGGAACCTTTCGTCTACCCGCGCCCGTCCTTGCCCCAGAACCTCTCTTCACGGCTGGGCTGACGAACTCGATTACCTGGAGCCCAGTGCCCGCGGCGAATCAATATCGGATTGAGACATCGCGCCAATCGGACTTCTCCCACGCCATCTCCAGCGGCTGGCTGGCCCAAACCCAGCATGTCTTCACGGGCCTGGAGGACGGCGCGACCTATTTTTACCGGGTTCAGTGTCGCTCCAATTCCACCCGGTGGAGCCAAACCCTCCCCGCCCAGTTTGCCACCAATGAGAATGTGCACGTCAGCAGGATCCGTGTGAATGAACCAGCTCAGTTCTATCGGCTCCGCCAAAAGTGAGAAAAATTTCGCTCGCGATCCGCCCCGGCCTCGCCCTACCTTCGCCGGCATGAGTTTTTACATTGGCCTTATTTTTTGGCTCGTGCTCGCTGCTGTGCTTGCTGCCGGAGTGGTGATGGCGGCCAAAGGTTCCATGGTCCTTCTGGCGATTAGCATGGTGGTTTTCGTCGCCGGCTTCATCAAATACGGCTGCCTGACTCATTAGTCTGAGCGTCATTAGTCTGAGCGTCGCGGCCACGCCCGGCGTTGGCCGCGTCGCATCCCCAGTCGAGAGTCTCTCCAGATCAGAGTTCTGTTCAGACCGAAGGCTGTCTCCGTCGGTGGTACCCCTGCCTCCTCATCAAGCGGGTCGGCGATCCGCCCGCAGGATGGCTGAATGGCCTGCGCTTTAGCCGTCGGGGCTAATTTAACGGCCCGACCAATCGGCTGACCCGACAGCCAAACTATCCAACCCGATATTCGTTGGCCTTTCTGACCGTATCGAAAAACTCTTCGGCCACCATGAAGCCGATGCAGCCTGGGGCTCCGCACGCGCACGGGTTGTCGCGATAATCCTCCAGCGAATAGCCGTAGTTGAACGTAATTTCCTCGCCCGCTTCGATGTTCCGCAGGGCGGTGATCCAAATCCGCCCCTCATCTTCCAAAGCCTCGCAATTCGGTTCGCAACTGTGATTGATCTGCCGGGCGGGATTCCATTCCACCCCACCGTCAAGGTCGTGGGTTTCATCGAGAGTGAAGATGAACGGATTGTTCAATTCACAGCGTCGCACTGATTCGTCCTTGGTGATGCGTTCGCCCACATACTCGATAATCTCGGTCCCCTGAGGAATTCGCCTTCGGGCATAGCCGCCCATGCCGTGAATGCCCGAGGGCCGAAACTCGATCCACGCTTGGGCTTCGCTCACGCCGGGCGCGGCTTCCGGGGTCGCTTCTGATTCGCTACTCATTCGCACGCCCTTGCCATACGCCATGGCAGGGGCGGTCGGCAAGAAAAGTTAAGTCCCAGCCAATTTCAGCGCAGCGAATGCGGACGTGTTCGGCGAATGAAAGGAGGTCCGACCGACCGTCGACCGGACAGAACGCGACAAAAAACCTTAGCGCACCAACAGCCTTGTCTATGCACGCTCCGACCCTGACCCAGCTCGTCATTGTGGTTTCCGGCTTTGCCGTGGTGGGCCTGTACATGCTCATTGTTCACGCCATCGTCAAATCCAGCGAAAAGCACCCCGATCACCGCCGATAAAACGCTACTGTCCGGCGCATTCCCTCGCGCAAGGTGGTCGTCTGCCAGTCCGGAAAGAGAGTTTGGATATACCTGGGGGCTGGTGGCAGATGCGCGGGCAGCGGCGGTCCGTCAACGGTTAGAAGTCCCTTCACCGCGGGCGCGGCTGCTTCGATCGCGCTCACCACGTCTTCGATCTCGGCGGTTTCACCCGCCAGATCCACCACCTGAGCGCCCGGCGGAGTTTCCAGAGCGCCTCGCACGAACGCCCGGGCGACGTCTTCCACATAGTCGTAACCCACCCGGCCTCGATATCCGATTCTGTAACCCGCCCCTTCCGCCGCAGCGCGCGCCGCCAACGAGGGTCCCGCAGTCAACCCAACTTCGCGCTCGGGACCATAGGCCACTTGCGGACGAATACCGACGGAAGCCACGCGGAAATGCCGCCAGTATTGGTCCGCCAACATCTCCACCGCCTGCTTGAACACGCCGTAAAAGGTCAGAGGCGCGTGGGCGCTACCGACACCGCCCATCCCATGATCCGGCTCATCGCCGAACACCGCCACGGAGCTGGCGTAGGAAAACCCCTTCACGCGATCGCCGGCCGCCCGCAATTGTTCAAGCAACGCCACGGTCCCCAGCACGTTAACCCGACAGCCTTCCCAAGGGTTCACCTGGCAATCCGGCGTCAGCAGGGCCGCGAGATGAATGACCCGGGTCACCTTGCCGCCGTCAACGATCCGTTCGATCAATTCGCGATCGAGCAGGCTCCCCTGCACCAGTTCCACCGACTGACTCGCGGCTCCCATCAGCCGATTCCAACGGGCCGGACGCCCGGACGCATCCAACACCACCACGCGCAGGCTGCGCTCCAGCAACTCACGCACTACCCAGCTGCCGATAAAGCCACAGCCTCCGGTCACCAACACGCGATCCGTCCTTTCCGACACGCTCTTCATCGACGCACCCTCTGCCCCACGTCGCCCGCGGCCAACGCCCCAACCTCCTCCCGGCTGACCAAATTAAAGTCGCCCGGAACCGAATGCTTGAGCGCACCTGCCGCCGCGGCAAACTCGATCGCTTGATCGCCGTCCCAGTTGCTGAGCAATCCGAAGATCAACGCGCCGGCAAAGGCGTCTCCAGCCCCAATACGATCGACCGACGCCAGAGGATAGTCCCGGCTCGCAAACACCCCGGCGTCATTGGACAGCCAGCAGCGCCAGGGCGCCACCGCATCGGCCTCGCGCCGCGTCAAAGCCACCGCTCGAAATCCAAACCGGGCGCGCAATTCCTTCGCCACCGCCACTGGATCGTTTTCGCTCACGCCCAGCATCAGCGCGGCGTGCTCCTCATTGCCCATGAGAACGTCGACGTTGCGCATCAGTGGCAGCATGGTCTCCCGCGCGACCGCCGCGTCCCAAAGCAGCGCGCGGTAGTTCAGATCACAACTCACGGTCACGCCCAACCGGCGCGCCACCGTGCAGGCTTCCGCCACCACCGCCGGTAATCCAGGCCCCACGGCGGGCGCCGTGCCCGACCAGTGCAACCACTGTTTCCCGGCCAACACCGACTCCCAATCAATCTGCCCGGCCCGCAACTGTGAGAACGAACTTCCCGCGCGATCGTAGATGACCCGGGACGCCCGCGGAGCCGCGCCGGTCTCGAGGTAAAACGTCCCGAGACGCTCGCCGCACCGCAACACTGGCTCCACATCCACGCCATACTGCCGCAGATAGTTCAAGCAGGCTTGGCCCAACTCGTGTCCGGGCACGGCCGAGACGACGCCGGCGTTGCCGCCAAAGGCCGCGAGGGAAACCGCCGCGTTGGCTTCGGCGCCGGTGTAGCGCGCCTCGAACTCGCGCGCCTGGGAAAAGCGTTCGTGATTTCGAGTCCCCAGACGCAGGAGCAGCTCGCCGAAAAAGACCGCCGCTGGCGAAGCGTCCGGCCGGGTGGCGCGGCTGCGTTGGTTGGGCTGGCCCGCCGCCGCATTCCGAACGTCGCGTTCTCGAATGCGTCCGGTTCGACCCGTGCCGTTCACCCGGGTCCAGTCCACCCCCAGTTCAACGGCCGCCCGCCGGGCCCGCGGGCTGATGGCCGGTTTCTTCCGCCCCTCAACCACCGGTGCCGCCGACGACCCCGCGGCTTTCCAGGCCTCAGCCTGGTCGCGCGGTAACGGCACGCTTGCGCTGGCTTGGTCTTTCGGCGTTGGAAGTTTGCTTTCGGGAGTTTCAACGGGAGTAGCGCCCGCAGCCGCCTCTTGCGGCGACAGGAGGTGGCCTAACAAATCGCCCACGCGGATTGAGGCGCCGGGCGCGGGCGCGTTCGGCGCAATCCGCAGGATCCCGCCATCAATCGACTCGATCTCCTGAATGGCCTTGTCGCCTTCAATGCTGAAAAGCGGATCGCCCGGCCGAACGACATCGCCGTCCTGCTTCAGCCAGGCGACAAACGCGCCCTCTTCCATCGACCAGCCCAGTCGCGGCACGATGATTTCGTTCATTCGGGTTTCGTGATGGTTGCCCCCGCATTGGCCGCAAGATTCCCTCCGTCCATCGGAATGAGCGCCCCGGTGATCCAACTCGATGCATCTGAAGCCAGCAGCACGGCGAGTCCACGGATATCGTCAGGATGCCCCAGGCGCCCCGCCGGCAATCCGCTCAGGAATTTTTCCCGCAGAGCCGGGGTGGATGCCATGCGTTGTTCCAGCCCTGGATTGACCACCTGCGCAGGGAGAATAGCGTTCACCCGTACGCCCCGCCCCGCCCATTCCGTGCTGAGTTCCCGGGTCATCTGGGCGACCGCTCCCATCGCCATGCTGTAGGCGATGTGTCCGCGGCCCAGCGCGGTAATGCTCGCCAGCGAGCCAATGTTGACAATGCTGCCGCGACCCGCCGCCAGCATTCGACGCCCGGCCTCCTGACACAGGCAGAACCGGCCGAGAACGAGATTGCGCCAGCAACGTTCCACATCTTCCAGCGTGATGTTCTCCGGTGCACCCAGCAATCCTTCGCCAGCCACGTTGCCCAGAAAATCGATCCGCCCAAATTCATGATCAAGCCGCGCGTAAAGCGCTCGAATCGCCACTGGATCCGCGACATCGCAGCCCGCGACAATCGCCCGGCGACCCATCTTCTCGATCGCCAGCGCTGTGTCCCCTGCGCCAGCCTCGTTTCGGTCAACCAGCACCGCGTCGGCTCCCGCCTCGGCCAGCGCCAGAGCCATCGCCCGTCCCATGCCCTGAGCCGCGCCCGTCACCATCACCACGCGTCCCGTCAAATCAAACAGCGTATTGCTCATCACTTTCCCATTGGTTGAATGCTGCATCGCCGCCGCCCCAGCTCATCAGCTTTGCACCACCCCGTTTACAATCGACGTCAACCGTCCGCCGCGAACCGCGGCCAGTGCAATCCCCGCCACCGACTCCCGCAGCTTTGTCACCGCCGGCACGCTGCACGACGCGATGTGCGGGGCAAGGATGACATTGCGCAGCGTGCGGATGGGGTGATCCACCGGGATAGGCTCGGGATCGAACACGTCCAACGCGGCCCCGGAAAGTCGCCCCTCCCGCAACGCCGCCACGAGCGCGTCGGGATCCACCAGATCGCCCCGGCTCACATTGATGAGCAACGCGCCGGCCTTGAGTTTGCCCAGCGTCGTCGCGTTCAGCAACCGTCGCGTTTGCGGTGTCGACGGACAGTGCAGGGTCAGCACATCGCTTCCGCGCAGCACATCGTCGAAGGACGCCGCTTCAGCGCCCGTCTTTGCGATCTCGGCCGGAGGAACCACCGGATCAAACACCCGCACCTGACATTTGAACGCCAGCAGCCGACGCACAACTTCGCGCCCAATTCGCCCGAAGCCGACCACTCCCACCGCCCGACTGCTGAGGGCGGACATCGCCGCGAGCGGCATGGACAGGCCCCATTGTCCCGCCCGCAAGTGATCATGATGGGCCACCACCTGGCGGGTGAGTGCGAGGATGAAAGCCAGTGTCTGGTCCGCCACCTCGTCGATGCAGTAGTCCGGGACATTACACACCGGGATCCCCCGCGCACGCGCCGCCTGCAGATCGATGTTATCCACCCCGATGCCGTAGCGCACAATGGCCCGGGCCTGGCGCATGGCGCCGATCACATTCGGACTAATACGGGCAAACTGCGTGATGACCGCATCCGCCCCGGCACACAACTCGATCAACTCCGCTTCCGTTTTGCACTGGCGCGAGTTCACCGTAATGCCGCCTGCTTTCAAAATGGCCTCTTCTACGGCGAGGTCAGGGAACGTCCAGTCGGTGATGGCGATGGTGGGCATGGCAGGAAGCGGAGAGTTTGCAGTGTTTAACCAACGACTTTTTCGGTCTTTGGATCCCAGGTCATGGTTCGGCGCTGGCGATAGCTTTCGACCGCCATCTTGATGGTGACCATGGTGGCGCAGCCCAGCTCAAGATTGCAGTGCACCTGCCCCTTCCCTCGCATGGCGTCGATCCAATTGTTCTCCAGATCCCGGCGGGGCGCCAGCGGCAGGCGGATATCGTCCTGCCCTTCATTCGCCATCCGGAACTCCTTCTTGAAATCGCCGTTCGACCGCAGGCTTGCCTCGCCGCCCAGTTCCATTGTGCCGTGCTTGCCGTAGATGCGATCGGCAGGCCCGGCATCATTCGTCAGCGTGCTGACCAGGAACAACGACCACTCGGATGGAAAATCCGCGGTCAACATAAACACATCGGGAATGTCCCGCCCGTCCTTCTCAATGTACAACCCGCCGTTGGCATTGACCCGGCTCGGATATTCGCCATTCGCCCCGGCCACGGCGATCAGCAACGGAGCGAGCTTGTGGTAAAGCAGGTCCGTGGCAACGCCACCGTTGTAGGGCCAATATTTTCGGAAACGGAAGAAATGCTCCGGGTTCCACGGAATCTTCGGCGCGAGCCCCCACTGGTGTCCCAGCCACATGTCCCAATCGATGTGATCGTCACCGGTTTTCTCCGGACCGGCCGTGGGATCAATTCTTTGGTGTTCGTTGAAAAGACAGATGCGCGCGTTGCGGTTGTAGCTGGCGTGGGCCCAGGTGACCTTGCCGATCCGTCCTGCGGCGATGGCATCGTGCGCCTGCCAATACGTGTCGTTCGCCGTGGCATTGGGCCCCACCTGGAAGACTCGATCCCGGTGCTCCCGACCCGCGTTTCGCAGGGCGATCGCCTGTTCCACCGTGTGCGTCAGCGGTTTCTCGCAGTAGACGTGCTTGCCTGACGCCAGCGCGTCGATGGCAATTCGAGCATGCCAGTGATCGGGCGTGGCAATGAGCACCGCATCGATGTCCTTGCGCTCGAGTAATCGCCGATAGTCCGCATAGCCTTCGCCCTGGCAGATGCCTTTGGCGCGGTTCAGGCGCCGCTGATAAACGTCGCTCACGGCCACCACCTGGATGTTCTCCTCCGCGGACTTCCGCACCAGGCTGCCGGTGTGCCCCGTTCCCATGCCGCCCACGCCAATGACGCCGATGCGGATGCGGTCATTGGCTCCGGCGGCGCGCACGCGGTTTAGGGCGGACAGCGCGACCACGCCGACGGCGGCGGCCGTTGACTGCTGGATAAAACTACGACGAGGTTGGAGCAAGCTCATGGCAGTGCATTCTTAGTTAGGCGTCGATCGGCGACTGTCCTTGGGCACCCGGACGAGGCTGACCAGGATACCGCCCAAGAGATAACATCCCGCCAGGAACAGGAGGCAGGTGCGTTCCCCGGCCCCGCGGGAACGCAGCCATCCCGTGATATCGTTGCCGAGATAACCGGCGAGATTGGCGAACATGTTAATGAACCCAATCGAGACCGCGGCGGCGCCCGCCGTCAAGGTCAAGGTAGGCAGGGCCCAGAACGGCGACGGCCAGAAGTAAGCCGCCAAGCCCGTGGCGAACAGCCAGAGCATGACCAACGGGAATGGCTGACCGGGAATCGTGCTGCCCGCCAGGAACAACGCGGTGGCGACCTGCCCACCCACGCAATGCCATTTGCGATCGCCGGTTCGATCCGACGATTGCCCGGAAATGAACACGCTCAGCAGGCCGCAGGCATAGAACATCCCGCTGTAGAGCAGGGTCGAATGGTCCGAGCCTCCTGACAAATTTTTCACCGTCGTGGGGAGCCAGAAGGCGAGCGCGTATCCCCCGGTGTTGGTCGCGAAGATCCCTAGGGCCAGCAGCCATACCGCCGGCAGCGTCAGCGCATGCGTGATCGACGTCCGGCCGGTCGCCGCTTCCTTGGCCCGGGCTTCCGCCGCGAGCAATCCTTCCAGATGCTCCCGCTCAGCGGCCGTCAGCCACCCGGCATGCCGCGGACGATCCGTCATGTAGACCAGCGTAACCGCTCCCAACACCACGGCCGGCACCCCCTCCAGCAGGAACATCCATTTCCAACCGGCCAACTCCAGCCAGTTCACATCGAGGAGCAAGCCCGAAACCGGGGCGCCCAACGCCAGGCTGAACGGCACCGCCATGACCAGGCCCGACAGAGCCCGGGCGCGATCCGCCGCCACGAACCAGTGCGTGAAGTAAACGATGATTCCAGGGAAGAATCCGGCTTCCGCCACCCCGAGCAGGAACCGCGCAACATAGAACTCCATCGGTGTGCGCACGAATGCCGTCAAACTCGAAATCAGGCCCCACGTCACCAGAATGCGCGCAAACCATTTTCGCGCACTCCATCGTTCCACCAGCAACGCACCGGGAATCTCGAGCACCAGGTAGCCGATGAAGAAAATCCCCATGCCGAAGCCAAACACCCGATCGGAAAAACCCAGATCGCTCGCCATCCGCAACTTGGCAAATCCCACGTTGGCGCGATCAAGGTAGGCCACGATGTAAACCACGAAGATCAACGGCAGCACCCGCCACGCAACCTTGCGGCGCAAAACCGGCCAGTCCACGGAAGCATCGAATCCGGGCGAACTCATGGGATGCCCTTCGTCTACGTCCCAAGCCACGCTCTTGGCGAGCAGAAAGATTTTCGATTTCCGCTGGTTCCAATCTACGATTGGGCGGGAATCGCGAATCGGTGGAGGGCCAGTGCTCAGTGCTCAGTGCTCAGTGCTCAGTGCTCAGTGCCCAGTGCTCAGTGCCCAGTGCTCAGTGCTCAGTTCTCAGTCTCCAGTCCTCAGTCCTCAGTCTTCGGTCTTCGGTCTTCGGTATCCAGTATTCAGTGCTCAGTCGGCGGCCTGGGGAATCACCGCTGCGATTTGAGCGCTGCGCACTGAACTGCGGACTGAGCACTGCCCACTGAGGACTGAGGACTGAGGACTGAGGACTGCGCACTGGGCACTGTTTGTCATTGGCCTCTCCTGCCGGGTCACCTAGGCTGCCGCGGCATTCATGATGGCATCCAAACTTGAAGTCATACTCGCGCCCGGGGAGTTCGCCGAACTGGCGACTCGCGATCTGAGCCAGGCGACTTGCGTCGTCTTTGACATCCTGCGCGCCACCACGTCAATGGTCACGGCCTTGGCGGCTGGAGCCGAGTCCATCATCCCCGTGGCCAACATTCCCGAAGCGTTGGCGATTCGGGACGAGCGCCCGGACGTGCTCCTCGCCGGCGAACGCAACGGACTGCGCATCCGGGCCGACCAAACGGGCAGCATCGATTTTGATCTCGGCAATTCCCCTCGCGAATTTACGCCGGATCGGGTTCAGAACCGGACGATCGTCATGACGACGACCAACGGCACCCGTGCGTTGCGGGCGTGCCAGAACTCCCGTTCGGTTCTCGTCAGCTCTTTCCTCAACCTGCGGGCCACCACCAACTGGCTGCGCGAGGCCAACCCTGCGCACGTGATCCTCGTGTGCGGCGGCACCTATGAAGAACCCGCACTCGAAGACACGCTCGCGGCCGGGGCCGTTTGCGAGCGCATCTGGCCACAGTTCGCCGGCGGTCACATCTCCGACTCCGCCGAAATCGCCCGACGCCTTTATCCGCTCCTCCAGGGCAATCTGTTGGACGCGATGAAACATGCCCGCAACGGCCGCCGTCTCCTGGCGCATCCGGAGTTGAAAGATGACGTCTGGCTCTGCGTGCAACGCGAGACCGTTCCCTTCGCCGCCGGCGTCACCACCGACGGCTCGATCCGAAAACTTTGACCGATCGCCGTTCATCGTCGGAGGTCGCCGCACCGGCGGTCGAGACCACGTGCGGCTCACGCGGCCCGCCCAACTCACCGAAGTGTCGACTCAACTCATGATCGATTGCGATCGACTGAGTCAAAAAATGTTTTGTCAGTGACAACCGAAGGGGAATCTGCAACTTTCCCGCCCTAGTTCCGTTTCAATCAGTCCATGAACCTCGGCGTCCGTCTTGTCAGCTTCCGACCTGCTGTACATCGGTATCTCGGAATCGGAATCATTCTTCCGTTTCTTGCGATTGGATGTCGCAAGCCCGCCGAACCAGCGGCCACGGCCCCGAGTGGCCCACCCGTCCTGGCCCAGGTGGAGGACAGTGTCATCACCGTGGCGCAGTTCGAGGCTGAGTTGGCGCGCCGCAGTCAGCGCGGGGGCGGTCGAGTGCCGACACCGCAGGATCGCGAAGCGCTTCTGGACGAGATGGTGCGCTTTGAAGTTTCGTTCGCCCACGCGAAGGCCGCCGGCCTCGATCGCGATCCGGAAATGATCCAACGCTTTCGACGCATGGTGGTGGCCCGTTACGAAGAGCAACACCACGCGGACCAAGAAAAGACCCCGGCCCCGACCGCCGCAGAAGTGGAGAGCTATTATCGAGATCACCCCGCTGAGTTCAGCCAGCCCGAAAAGGTGCGGGGCGCTCTCCTGTTCCTCAAAGTTTCGCCGAAAGCCATCGAAGAAAAGAAACAGGGGGCGCTGCGCCGCGCGGAAAGCATTCGGGCCGAAGCGGTGCAGCAAGCCTCTGCGCAGCCTTCCTTCGGCGATTTGGCGCGACAACACTCGGAAGATGCCGCCACCCGGTATCGCGGTGGCGACAGCGGCTGGATCACCAAGGGGCAAAAGAACTATGCCTGGCCCCAGGAGGTAGTCGCCGCAATGTTTGCGTTGAAAACAACGGGCGAAATCAGTCCCGTCGTGCGGACGTCCGATGGACTTTACCTCGTCAAGTTGATGGAACGGACCGAGGCAGCGGCAGCGCCCTTGGATCAAGTTCGCGAGCGCATCGCCTGGCGCCTGCACCAGGACCGGATACAGCGCGGGCAGAAGGATTTCTACGAACGACAAAAGGCCGGGTTGCGCGTCGCCGTCAACCGAGACCTGTTGGAGACGGTCAAGCTTCCGACACCGCCGGATTCGGCAACGGCGGCAGCGCCGCCCCCCGCCCTGCCCAGCCCATAACTCCCAGCCCCACCCACGTCGAGACACCACGCGAGAAAAACTGATTTATGAACCGGCCCGCTCTTGACTCCGTCACCCAGAGGTCGACCCCTGGTGAGTCCATCGCCTCCGCTCCGCACCCCGTCACGGGGCGATCTCGGCGCTACGCTTCATCGGTTCGGGCGACTTCGCCAAAACCCGTGCGGCGATGCGCCCTCCGCCTCGCACAACTGCTCTTGTGCTCCGCCGCGCTCGCCGGGTTTGTGCCCCGTCTGGGAGCCACGCCCGTGCAGACACAGACGTTCAATCTGCAGGCCGGCTGGAACGCGGTCTTCGTCGAACTCATCCCCACCAACACGCGACCGGAAATCGTCTTTGCCGGCCTACCCCTCGACAGTGCCTGGGCTTTTCAAAACCGCGCCACCTCGGTCGATTTCATCCAGGACCTCGCTGAGCCCGTGTGGAACTCCGAACGCTGGAATTTTTATGTCCCGACCAACCGCCTCGAATCGCGCGCCAATCGATTGGCGGCCATTCTCGGCTGCCAGCCGTACCTGATCAAAGTCGCCAGTGCCGCCACGTGGACGGTGACGGGCCGGCCCGCGCTCAAGCGCACCACATGGGCTCCAAACTCGTATAATCTCGTCGGGTTTCCCCTGGACCCGGCCGCGCCTCCGACGTTCCAAACGTTCTTCCGCCCATCCTCCGCGCACTACAACACCACGACATCGGTCATGCAGCCGATATACCGCCTGAACCCGGCCGGGCAATGGGCCCAAGTCACCCCGTCCACGCCGATGCGCGCGGGGGAGGCCAATTGGGTTTATTGCCAAGGGGCATCGGACTATCAGGGGCCGCTCACGCTGCAGCTTGAAACCGGCGACTCGCTGGATTTCGCCGAGATCCTCGACGTGCAGGTGATCTCGATGCGGAACCTGGCGAATACGGCGGCAACGATCACGTTGCGCGACGTGTGCGCTCCGGCGAACAACGCCCTTTCTTATGGCGCCTTTGGTCCGGCCACCGGATTCACCTATCCGAATTTCCCAACGCCGCTGGCCCTTTCGGCAATCCCGGGAACCAATCTCCCGCTGCGCCTGGCGATCCGACGCCTCGCCTTCTCCGGCACCGCCTACGAAACCGTCCTCTCCGTCAACAACGGCGCCGGCGTGCGCTACTTGCTGCCGGTCACCGCCCAGAAAACGGCCCAGGCAGCGCTGGCTTCCAGCGGGACGCTGGAGCTCCAGGCACGCGGCTATGCGGGCCTCTGGATCGGCTCAGCCAGCATCGGCAACGTCAGCGTCGCGCACTCCGGCGTCCTCGTCACCAATGGTTTCGACTCCACCAACCGTCCGCTGGTCATCGAACGCGTGGGCTATGACCCCACCCCACGCCCCGTCAGCGCCCCGGCCGAACTGAGGTTGCTCATCCACGTCGACAACAGCGGCAAGGCCCAACTTCTGAAGGAAGTCCTCCAGATGTGGCAGGACGGAACCTTCACCAACGATGTCGACGGACATCTGGTCGCCGCCACTCCCGGCCGTCATGTGCTGCTCACCGACGATTCCCTGATCCCGCAGTTCCGCGGGGTCGCGCTCCGCGACAACGTGCCGGTGGGCCGCCGTTTCAGCACCGTGGCCTTTGATTTCCCGGGGCGTTCCCTGCCATTTGCCGGCACGTTTGCCCAAGGCCAGACCGTCACTCTGACCAATTTTTTGGCCGCCAGCTTACCCACCAATCCGTTCCGTCATAAGTATCATCCCGATCATCAATCGGAGAACGCCTACGACATCACGCGCGTCATCGCGCTCCAGCTGGAACCGCCGCCCGCCAACGCCCCGCCGGATTACGGGCACCAGCGATTGGACGGTATTTATCGGGAAGTGGTGAGCGGCCTGCATAAAACAAACATCGCTGCCACCGGGAGCTTTTCGCTGCGGCGCGTGTCTCAGACGGGTGTGTTGAACCAGTAACCAGAAGGAGCTTGAACTTGAAAACAACGTACACCTTAAAAATCGTCCTGGGCTGGTGCGGCATTCTCCTCACCCTTCTCCTCGCGACCATGGCGCTGCCCGCCACGGCCGCCACCGTCAACGTCACCGGCCGGGTCACGCAGCTGGACGGAACGACGCCGTATCCCGGCGCCAAGGTTGAGTTGATGAGTGTCGGCGCGACGCCGGGTTGGTGGGTCAGCTACGCTGCCTACGGCTTCACCGACGCAAATGGAAATTACTCCGTCCCGGTGTTCTCCTTCGGGGTCGCGAATGTCCATGCCTTCTATCGCGTCCGCGTCTCTGCCGATGGTCAATTCTTCACCCAGCCCGGCCAGGTGGATGTCGTCACCGCCAACGTGGGCAGCGTTAACTCACTGCATATCGGGTCGTTTCCGCAACCTGGTTCGCGGGTGCTCGACAACACGCCCGGGTTGGTGACCTGGCTGCGGATTGGCGATCAGAACTACTACCGCAACATGATCACGGCCAATGCGCCGAACAACTCCGGGCTGTTCATCTTTTCCGGAAAGGTCGCGGCATCGGTCAATTTCAATGGCACCACCGACTTCGTTAACCTCAATGAACCCGCCATAGCCTCACCTTGGACGCTTTCGTTCTGGCTGCTCCGCTCCGACGCCGCGGGCCTTTCCTCCGCGCTTTTGTCAGATGCCACCAGCGCCATCAAGGTGGAACAGTATCCCAACACGCGTCGTCTCGGCTTCACCCGTTTTGGGGTCGCCGACTACGCGTTCAACTACTCCGCCCCAGCCGGACAATGGGTGCACGTGACCATGACCGGCACCGGCAACGCGACGCAGCTTTACATCAATGGCACGTTGCAGGACACCATCAACGCCGCCATTCCCCTCCCTCGCTTGAACCTCGGCCGCGTCAACGTGAATGTGGACGTGTTTCGCGGACAGCTTGATGAGCTGGCCATCTGGAACCGTGCGTTGACCTCGGGTGAAATCTTCAACCTGTATTCCCGGTCGGCGCTCGACACCATTTCCGGCCGGCTCCAAACGCCGGATGGTCGCGGGGTGTCCGGGGTGCCGATCGTGCTGAGCATGCCGCCTTGCGCCGGAACGGTGGATCAGATCCCCTACCCAATCATTCCACCCACGCTGGTGGCCAGCGTGCCCAATTTGAACCAGGCGAGCACCGACGGTCCGCTTTGGTCCGGCGGGCCGACCGATCATTTGGGCGCTGTCTACAAGGGACAAATCATCTTCCCCACCGGCACCGGCGGAAGTTTCGCCGGCAACCAGAACATTTCCCTGACGAGCGACGACGGCTCCCGCCTCTATGCCAACGGCTCGATGGTGATCAACAATGACGGACTCCACGCCCCCGCCACCATATTAGCCCAGTCGTTCCTCCCGCTCGGCGCGCACGACATCGAGGTTCGTTTCTTCGAATGCGGCGGCGGGATCAACCTGAATGCCACGTGGTCCGGTCAGGGCGGGACGCCCTTCCCGCCCACCTTAATCTCCCCGTGGACCGGTTTCACCGCCTACTATTACGACTTCAACCGCCTCCTCGTCACCACCACCGACGCCAACGGCAATTACTCGTTCGGCAACCTGCCCGCCGGGGTGATTTGGAACGTCACGCCGCAATTCCCCACCTACGAGTTCTCGCCCGGAATCGCCCAGCCCGTTGCCGGCCAGTCCGGGGTGAATTTCAACCTGTTCCGTTCTCCGCCCACGATCAGCACCATCCCGAACCAAACCATTCCCGAGGACGGCTCCGTCACCGTCAGCTTTTCGGTGTTCGACTGGAACACGCCCTTGAACAGTTTGCATGTGACGGCCGTGAGCGGCAACGCCGCGGTGATTTCACCGGGCGACATCAGCTTCAGTGGGGCCGGCAATTCCCGCACCGTCACCATTCGGCCGTTCCCCAACGCCGTCGGATCGTCGACGATCACGATCAATGTGACTGATGGTGATGGCCAGGTTGCGAGCACGACGTTCACGGTCAATGTGACGCCCGTCAATGACGTGCCGGTGGCTGGATCCATGACCGCGCTGAGTTTGAGCGGCGGTGGACGGGCGCAGGCGCCGGCGGTGGACGGTTTGAACACCGGCAAGGTGCCGCACACCATCGAGGCGTGGGTCCGGCCGGCGGCCGGTCTCGCCCCAGGAACACGGAGCTGGATGTTGGTGCTCGGTCAGTACGGCGGCGGGGCGCACCATTGGCTTTTCAATCCGGGCAGCGCGGCCAACTCGCTGCAACTCCAGTTCGGAGCATGGGGAGGCGCTCCTCAAGTGGCTGATCTCGAGATTCCAGTCGCACAGTGGACGCACCTGGCCGCCACCTGGGACCCAGCCGTCTCCAACTACACCGTGTTCATCAATGGTCGCGTCCGCGCGCAAACTCCACCCGCCGACAACTTCAACTTCTCCTCCACGGCGCTTGCCCTCGGCTTGCCGCCACCCGGCGGCGAGCTCGGCTTCGACGGCCTGGTGGATGAAGTCCGCGTTTGGAACCGCGCGCTCAGCCCCACCGAGATCCTGCAGAACTACAACCGGCCGCTGACGGGGCTCGAAACCGGTTTGAGGGTCTATTGGCGCTTCGACGAAAACCAGGCGATCACCGCAGCCGATTCGGCCTTCACTCCGGTCGGCAATTCCACCGACGGCGCTCTCACGGGAGCCTTCGCCTATGCGCCGGGCATCTTCGCCGACCCGACCTACCGCACCAACCTGGTCAACGAAGACACCGCCACGCCTCTGTTCCTGCCGGCCTATGACGTCGAAGACTGGACCCGCTTGACCTTTCAAATCGTGACCCCGCCCACGTCGGGCACGCTCGACCGCCTCTCGGGCAACTGGAATCCGGCGAGCCAGAACCCGGTGATCTACCGCCCGACCAACAACTACAACGGCCCGGACTTCTTCACCTATGTTGTCCGCGATCCCGAAGGCGCAACCTCAGCGCCTGCGACCGTGTACATCCGCGTCGCGGAGGCCAACGACTTGCCGACGATCACGTCGCTGCCACCGCTGGTGATCGAGGAAGACACGACCTCGCCGCCGCTGCCGTTGACAGTGGGCGACGCGGAAACGCTGTCGACCTATCTTCAATTGTTCGGCTCGAGCGCTGACACCGACCTGATCAAATCCTCCGGCATTGTCTTTGGTGGCGCGGACAGCAATCGCACGGTGCGAATCACTCCCGTGCCCGGCCAGCTCGGACAAACCACGGTGCTGATCGAAGTGGTCGATCCGGATCAAGGCTCGCGCTCCATCTCCTTCGCCGTTCGCGTGGTGCCGAAGCCGGCCTATGCGGTGTTTGATTTGGGCACCGTTAATTCCAAGCAGGAAAGCCATGGCAGCGCGTTGAATGACTCCGGTTGGGTGGCGGCGTATGCCGACACGCCGAGCGTGACGGCGCCAGCCGCCTTTTTGAATCGAGGCTTCGAGACCGAGGAACCGCCCAAGCTGCTGGGCTCGTTGGGCGGGCCCACCTCCATCGCGCTGGGCATCAACAACGCCGCGCAGATCACCGGTGTTTCCAAAAATGGCAGCGGCGAACAGCGGGCCTTCATCTGGACCGACAACGGAGGCGCGGGCGTGATGGCCGCGCTCTCGAGTGTCGTGGGCGGCGTGGGCAGCTCCGCGAGCGAAGGCCGCGCCATCAACGGAAGCGGCTGGGTCGCCGGCGTGGCCACCCTCAACGGACAATTGCGTGCCGCACTTTGGTCCGGCGCAGGGGTGAACGGCACGAACCTCGGAATTTTCGCCGACGGCAATCGCACGGAAGCGTTCGCCCTGAATGAATCAGGGCTCGTTGCCGGCTATGGAACAATCGGCACGGGCGCCGAACGGGCGTTGGTCCACAACGGAGCCGGCTGGAGCGAAGTGGGACTGATTGCGGGGCACTACGGCAGCCGGGCGCTGGCGATCAATAATCTGGGCGACGTGGTGGGCTCCTCCCAGCCTTCAGCCAACAGCCTTCCCCGCGCGTTCGTGCGCGACAGCCGCGGCGTGCGCGACCTCGGATTGATTTCGGGTTCACAAGGCGCGGAGGCCCGCGGGATCAATGATTTCGGACAAATTGTCGGCGAATCGCGGATGCCCAGCGACGAGCGCCGCGCCTTTTTCTTTAGCGCCAGCCGCCTTTACGACTTGAACGAGCTCTTGACCGAAGACAACGGCTGGGTCCTGCAGGACGCCCGGAGCATTAACAAGGATGGCTGGATCACCGGTACCGGGCGCGGTCCGGACGGAAAACTCCGCGCCTACCTCGCCGTTCCGGCTTGGGTGGTCGGCAAACAAATCGCCCGCCCTGAAGGCGCCTATCCGCGCCCGCCACAGATCGAGTTGCTCGGCGACCGCGGCGCCAACACGGAACAAAACTCCTTCTACTGGAGTGGCGTCGAAAACAAGCTCTATTCCATCCGCCCGGTGAAGGCTCGCATGAAGTGGTTCACGTCCGCCGCGGACGTGCTCCAAGTCGGCACCAACCTGGTCGTGAACACGAACCGAATCATCACGGTGGGCGCCGCCATCTGGCCACGCGTGCCCACCCGCCACGTCGCGTCGGTCCCGGTCGAGATCGAGCCGCAGGGCGTGCCCTTTAACTACCGCTGGCAGACCCTGGAATACGTGGCCGGCTCGGGCGCGGCGGTCGATCCCAACACCAAGCTCTTCCAGGCGCATTCACCGGGCTATACGGTGATTCGCTACCTGGAGACAGGCGCGGACGGCGTCGCCGATCCGCAGGTCGACAAGCCTGTGTTCGATGTGGTTCGCACCCATCTCTGGAACAACCCCACCGTCTTTGGCGAGCGCGGCTGGTTTGTCGGTGACACCATCATCAACACGAATCACTTCGATTACCTTGGCAAGAACGGCCACATTCTCTTCGAGAAGGCCTTCTACGACGGCACGGGTCCCGAGCGCGCCTACGATCGCGTTTCGCGCCGCGGAGCCATCATCCCGGTCAACGCCGCCACCCCCACGACCTCGCAGGCCCCCTACTCCTTCAGTCCGCTCGTGGTGGCGTGGTATCAGACGAACCGCCTCGGCGTCGCCTGGGGCGGCCAGTCGGTGCGCTACAACCTCCAATGGCCGGCCACGACCACCAACAAGATCATCATTGCCCGCGCCATCGGCTCGGGCCCGCTGCCGGACGCACTTTTCCCGGAACGCCGCGTCTACAATCAGGCCGACCCGGCCTTGCCCGGATTCAATCCCAATGAAGAACACGCCTTGCTCGTGCCCGGCGAATCCGGTGAAGCGCTCTTCGCCCTGCGCAACGACCTGAACGGACCGCAAGATTCTCCGCCCAACTATTCGGAACCCTACGCGCTGCTCAAGCATCGGGACTCCGCCACCGGCCTGTGGAAAGTCCGCGTCTACAAGGTGGTCGCGGAAGAGGCCCCGTGGTTCTTCCGTTATCCAGGTGAAGCCGGAAGGGAAATCCAGCCGCCCCTGCCCCTGACCGCCCTCCCGCTCTGCCCCGAGTCACGTGCCGTGGCCGGGCCCTGGTGGGAGGATTATCAGGGAAAAATTTACGCGCGCGCAGCCGGCCCGATTGGCGACACCACGAACGTGGTCATCCAGTGGTTCTACCGCCTCCAGCCCGGGTTCTGGTACGATCTCAACGGCAATAACACCAACGACTTGGTCGATACGACGTGCATTCCCTGGCTCGACCGCCTGCCCGGCGGCAGCGTCGGAACTCCCGTCAACGTCACCTACAACATCCGCTGGCCCGACCGCGACGACGTCCTCGAAGTCGGCCAGACGCTGATCAAACCTCGGGAGTCTGCCATCAGCGGAACGCTGCCCGAAATCAAGAATCAGGCGCGAGCGGAGCTGGTTTTTGACTCGCTCAACTTCAACGATCTGAATTTTGTCACCAACCTCGCTCGCCTTTATGATCCGCTCACGCCCCGGACCATTCGTGACAACGTGGCCATCCCCGACTCCATTGCGCGTCGCAACATCGCCGGCAAGGAATACTTCGTCGATCTGCCCTGGGCCCTCAAACAGCGTCTTACCTTTGACCCCGTCAATCGCTGGCTCTCGTTCGCCGGTTATCTGGACGAGACTTTTGACCTGGGCGAACCGCTGCTCCTCCCCAACGTCATGTCCAATCGCGAGCGCAATCGCATCAAGCAACTGGCCGACGGCGATTCCGGCTGGGGCCGCCTGATCGACCGGCTCTACGATCTGTCACGCAATCCCAACCGGGTCGATCTGGATCCTGCCGACGGTGCGACCGATCAAGCGCTGCGCCTCGGGCTGGTCACCCAATACACCGTGCGCTCCAACCGCACCTTCGTCAGCACGATCACCGGCGTGGAAACGAACGTCACCACCACCAATTACTCGACCGAATTGCCCACGACCAGGCCGGCTGGAGTGACGCTCACGGTGCTGGCGACCAACATCGTGCCGGAAAGTTTCGGCAGCCAGCCGAAGGCGCTGACGGCCGCGCTCGGTGGCGTGCCCGCCGCCCGCCCCGTTCCGGGCAACGCGCTGCGCTTCGATGGCGTCAACGACACGCTGACAACCAGCAATTCCATCGACCTGACGGCCCGCTCGTTCACGATCGAATTCTGGGCCCGCCGCACCGTCACGACCGGCACGAACTACATCTTCAGTCACAACGTGGCGAATGCAGCCGAGCGCCTGGCGATCGGCTTCCGCTTTGATGGAGCGTTCACCTTCTCCTTCGGCGGCACGGCGCTGACGGCGCCTCCGGGGCTGACCGACACCGCATGGCACCATTGGGCCTGCACCTTTAACGCCGTGACCAACGGGCGCGCCATCTATCGTGACGGCGTGCTGGCGGCCAGCGATGTCACCCCCGGCGCATATGCCGGCGGCGGCCGCTTCGTGCTCGGAGCCAACGCCTCCTCGAATTATTTCCGGGGCGACGTCGACGAGATTCGCGTCTGGACGGCGGCCCGCTCCCCGTTCCAGATCTCCAGCCAGCGGAACAAACGGCTGAAGGGAGTCGAAACCGACCTGCTGGTCTACTACCGCATCGACGAGACCAACGGCACCTCGGTTCTGGACGCGAGCACGCACGGCCTGAACGCCACGATCGAGAACGGAGCCGTTCGCGTCGCGTCCAGCGCGCCCTGCGGAATTCCACCCCGCTACGTCACGCTCGCCTTCAACAATGACCCCAGCCTGCCCGGCTTGCCCGTCACCCTGAAGATCATCCGCATCGACGACGGGCCGTTCCTTGGCGATCTCAAGGTGTTGCCCGGCGACAATGTGTTTGATCAACGCCTGACCTTCCGGCATAGCAGCGAATTTGGCGGCAATCCCGACGGCATCACCTTCCAGTGGTATTACAAATTCGACTCCGCTGACTTCAACCCGCGTGCGCTGCCCGTGGCCACGGCGGGTTCGGATCAGGTCACGCTCAATGGCTGGATCCCCTACTCCGGTTATCAACCGCCGACCGGCACGGGCGTCAACGATGTGACCATCGGCGAAGGCGGCGAGTCCGGCCTGCTCGTGATGAGCGACACGTGGTGGGTTTGCCGTTATCGCGGTTACAACATCAATCTCAGCACCAACGAGTGGAGCGGCTGGGTTGGCGATCCCGGTGGCTCTGCGGAGGAACCCCGCGCCAAGCTTGCGGAAGGCTGGGTCAAACGGGTTCTGCGCGGGCTCAATCTCTTTGATCAGCGCGTATCCGATTTCCACGACAACACGGTGGCCACCTACGTGAACGCCATCCAGCAGGCCGGCCCCCGCTACGTGGGCGATATCGCGTTCAATCCCAGCGCGGACAATCTGAACAGCATCGGTCTAATTGAAGCCTACGAGACCGTGCAACGCCGCGCGCGCGGCCTGAGCATCGACGGCGTGCCCCAGGTGAACTTCGATCCGGCCAACAACGCCCTGCTGCTCGCGGCGGGCAAGATCGCCGACTTCTACATGCTGCTCGGCAATGAAGCGTATGGCGACGCGCAGGATCCCACCATCGGGTTCGGCTCCAGCAGCACGGACTACGGCACGCTCTCGTCGTCCATCTACGCGTTCCAAAATCAGCTCGATTCCTTGTTGGAGGAAGAACTGGCTCTGCTCCGCGGACGGGACGATTCGCGCTCCGGCGTCTCCTCTTATCCAGTCTACAATCGCCTGGTCTGGAACTTCACCCTCGGCGAAGGCGAAGTGGCCTACAAACAGGTTTACAACATCAAGGACGTGTCCGGTGCCCAGGACTCCCAGGGCCGGCCCGTTGCCGACGGATTCACCGACGAACGCGATGCCCGGGTGACCTACCCCCAAGGCCACGGTGATGCCTGGGGCCACTACCTGACGGCAGCCGGAAAATACTACGAACTGTTGCGTCACCCATATTTCACGTGGGTGCCGCGCACCGAGAATGTAACGGTCGCCGGCCAGGCGCTCGAGGTGGACTTCCTCGACGAACGCAAGTTCGCCCGCACCGCGTCGGCGCGAGCCAAGACCGGCAAGGAGATCGTCGATCTGACTTACCGCCTGAATTACACCGAGAATCCCGAAGGCCAATGGCAGGGTTACAAGGATACCGACCCGGATCGCGCCTGGGGCGTGGATGAATGGGCCCGCCGCGCCGGCATGGGCGCCTACTTCGATTGGCTCACCGCGAACACCATCCTGCCCGCCACCGATCCGAATCCCAATCACACCGGCATCGAAAAGGTCGACCGCACGACGGTGGATGAGCTGAGCGAGATTACGTCCCAGATGAACGAGATCCAGTCCCGCCTCGACATGGCCGACGCCGGCCTCAATCCGCTCGGCCTGGTCAAGGGCGCCGTCGTCTTCGACATCGATCCCACCTTCAACGCCGTCGGGTCGACCGCGCAGATCGGCCGGCAGGCGGTGCAGGGCCTCGGGCACTTCGAGCAGATCAAGGAACGCGCCGTCAAAACGCTCAACAACGCCGCGCGGATCTGGGACGAAGCCAACCGGTCGAGCCAGCAGTTGCGCATGCAACAGGATTCGCTCGATGAATTTCAGCGCAACTACCGCGATCAGGAGTTCGACTTCAAGGGACGCCTCATCGAAATCTATGGCTATCCCTATGCGGGCGACATTGGCTCCGGTCGCACCTATCCCAATGGTTACGACGGCCCGGATCTCTATCGCTACATGTATGTGGATGTCACCGAGATCACCGGAGAAAACTCGCCCCCATCACAGACGTTCACCGGCTTCTTTACCCGGCCGCGCTCCGGCGCCGGGTTGGGCACGAACAGTTTCTTCCTTGGGTTTGGTCCCGCGTCGTTGGACCCGAGCACCAATGGCATCATGACCGTCAGCTACCATCTGTCGGCGGGCAGCTATGGATTTGCCTCGACGCCCGCGATGGGCAAACGGCGGGCGCAAGGTGAACTCCAGTTCGCTCTTTCCGATTTGGTCCAGGCCAACGCACAGCTGAAAATTGCCCTGCAGAATTACGACGGTCTCATCCAGGATATCCTGGCCGCCATCGACCTGCTCGAAGCCAATTACAACGTCAATGCGTCAAAGATCGGCATCATGGAGTCGCGGCGCAATACCATCACCGGGATGAACGCAGCCATCGGCATCTTCAAAGCCGCGTCGATTACCCTGCGCCGCGTTGCCACGGTGTTGAGGGATTACGCTGACGCGGGCTCGGACGGCATTCCGCGAGTCCTGGGCTTGGCCAACGACGTCCTGTCCGGCGCACGACTGGCGATCAAGGGAACGGTCTTTGCCATTGTCGCGGGATTGGAGACGGGCGCCGATGCTGGCCAGATTATTCAAGAATCGATCGAACTCGACAAGGAACGGGTGAGCCTGAATGGCGACATCTCCCTGCAAGTGGAGGACAACCGGTTCGAGGTGCTCCAGCGCGTCAAGGAACTGGAAAGCATGGTTCGCAATGAAGCGGCCGCCCGGCTCGAGGCCTACAATCAGGCTGAAGTCACCCGTCAGGCCGCGCAGAAGTATCTTTCCAAGCTGGCCGAAGGCCAGCGCGTGCTGGAACAGCTGGTCCAATACCGGCGCAACACCGCAGCGGAAATCACCGAGCGCCGCTATCAGGACCTGACGTTCCGCATCTTCCGCAACGACGCGATCCAAAAATACCGGGCTGAATTCGACCTCGCCGCGCGTTACTCCTATCTCGCCGCCACGGTTTACGACTATGAAACCAGCTTCCTCGGGCCCGACCCGCGGGCTGGACGCCGGTTCCTCAACGATCTGATCAAGCAGCGCGCGCTCGGCCAGCTGGTCGATGGGAACCCCGCGGTGGGCGCGCCTGGACTCGCGGATTCCATCGCCCGGCTTGAAGCCAGCTTTGAGGTCATCCGCGGCCAGTTCGGCATCAACAACCCGCAATTGGAGACTGGCCACTTCGGACTCCGCAGCGAACTGTTCCGCATTCGCGGCCATCAAGCGCCTGACCTCGGTCCTGATGGAATCGCCACCACGCCCGATGAGCTGGCGGCGCTGGCCGAGGCAGACGCCGCCAACGCCATCTCCGATCCAGTTTGGCGCGAACAGCTGCGTAAATTCTACGTGCCGAACCTCTGGACAGTCCCGGAATTCCGCCGCTACTGCCGCCCGTTCGCCCCGGAGATAACCGGACCGCAGCCAGGCTTGGTGATTCCCTTCGCCACCACGGTCAGCTTCGGCCTGAACTTCTTCGGCTGGCCCCTGGCGGGAGGCGACAGCGCGTATGATCCCACCTTCTTCGCCACGAAGATCAACGCGGTCGGCATCCAGTTCGACGGCTACGATTCCGCCGGCCTGTCGGTCACGCCGCGCGTGTATCTCATCCCCGTTGGCATGGACGTTCTGCGCTCTCCCACAAGCGACACCCTGGCAACACGGGAATGGCGCATCTTCGATCAAGCCCTCCCCGTGCCGTTCCCCATCGGCAACACCGATCTGGGCAACGCCAACTTCATCCCGATCAACGACACGCTGAGCGGCGCCTACGGTGAGATGCGTCGATTTGCCAGCATGCGCGCGTATCCCACCGAGGCGTTCGCCGGACTGGACGACGCGCAAATCGCCGCCAACACCCGCCTCGTGGGACGCTCCGTCTGGAACACGCAGTGGATGCTCATCATCCCGGGCGGCACGCTCCTGTTCGACCAGAACCGCGGGCTGGACAACTTCATCAACTCCGTCACCGACATCCGCCTCCTGTTGATGACTTACTCTTACTCGGGCAACTAAGGCAAACCGCGTGCAGCACCCAACGCAACCATCCATGAACTCCAACTCTCATCCGCTGGTCACGGCCCGCCGCACTACCATCCTGGGCCTGGCCGTCGCTCTGTGCCTGGCCACGGTGCCGTTCATCGCCCGCGCCGTCCTGCCCGAACCGTCGAACGTCCTGTTCGGCACCATCACCATCTCCAACCTCCCGGCAGGCCCCGATCGCACCGACTTGGTCATCGAAGCCCGTCGCACCGCCGTCGGCCCGGCCATCGCCACCTATCGGGTCGGCGACGTCGCCGCGCACGGCGAGGTCTACTTTCTGGAGATTCCCGTGGAAACCGCGCCCGTCACGCTGCGCACGAACACCACCGTGACCGGTTCTACGCTGTTCATCGTCTTGCGCAACGACAGCGAAGACCTGGCCACCCTCACCTATCGGGTGACCGAACGCGGGCGCTTTCAGCGCACCGATTTCAACGTTCGCCCAACGTCCGACAACGGTCTGCCCGACCCCTGGGAGTTGACCTACTTCGGTGGAGTCGGCCAAAACCCGAATGGTGACCCGGACGGCGACGGCTACAACAATCTGCAGGAGTACATCGCCGGCACGGACCCGAACAACGGCGACGGACTCAAGCTCTCGATCACCAATACCACCAGCCAGGTGCTGGTCAGCTTCTTCGCCCGCCGGGCGGAAGGCGCAGGTTACGAAGGCAAAGCCCGCTATTACACGCTGGAGACCGCCACCAACTACGGCGCCACCGCCTGGCAACCCGTGACCGGCTTTACGAACATCTTCGGCAACAATCAAACGGTGGTCTACACGACAACCCGCACCAATCGTCCCCCGCGCTATTACCGCGGCAAAGCTGTGCTGCAATAACGGCCGCAGGCCGGGCCACATCACAGCCAAATCGTCGACGACCAGTCCAATTAATGTGTTGAGCTCCCGAATCCATACCTCGCCTTAACCGCTCCCAGCCGTCGGGCCTGTCTTGAGCAGGGCCCGGCGCTACGCCAGCACGAAGGCGAGGTCCCCATCGGCGAGAATTTGGGACGCCAACTCATCCGGCTACTTTGTCGCGAACGCGTCCGGTCGTGGCCAGAGCGACCGCCAATAGTCCTGTTCAATCGCATAGACATCACGGACTTCCTCGGCTTTCACCGCCGCCGGAAGCAAACCGTAACGTTTCATCTCCCGCAGCCAATCGCTGCGAGGTACAAATCCCGCCATGTCGAAACGCCGGTTGCGATCGAGAAAATTCCGCCCGGCGTTGACCATGGAAAGTATCGCCCGATATCCCGAATCCTCGATGGACTTGAACACCGCGCCACCGCCTCCGCCCTGCTCCGCCAGCACGCACCGCCCCCAGCCGCCAGCCTCCTTCGCCAGCGGAGCCAGCAACATCAACGACTTTTCCGGCCGCGACAGGTTGAACACAACATGACGGCTGGTGAGCAAGCGTGGATCGTCCAGGCTGGGCTGCCAAAAACTGACTCCGCGTTCGTCGGCCAGGGTTAACGGCAAGCGTCGCGCCGGCGTTTCATGGCAGGCCACGCAGCGGGTCTTGATCACCTCCGCGGCCCCTCGCGTCTCCGGCCAGTTTTGACCCGTGTTGATCTGATTGTTCTCCGCATAGTTGCCAATCATGCCACAGCCAAGCGCCGCGTAGGTCCCCGGATAGGCCGCCCCGGTTTCGATCCACAAACGCAGCAACTTCTTCTGGTGCGCATTCGCCTTAACTCCATGATGCGCCCCATCCAGCAGTTTCAAAAGCTTGCTCGCGCTGCTCCCAAGCGCCCGCGGTTCATAGTTGCTCTTCGGTTGATTGCGTCCGTCGGCAAAGAGTCCAGCCACGGTGAGCATATAGTAGCTCTGGCTGTAGAGCGGCCCGCGATCCCCCGTCAGCAGCAGGCGCCCCGCCCGTGGGCCGCCCCGGGACGTCGCCTCATAGCCGTGACAATCCGCGCACAAGGCATCCAACACCGGCTGGATGTCGCGGGGAAAATCGAAGACATCCGGCACGTCGCGGATCGGCTCAATCCGGGCTGCCGGGCGGCTCACCGCCACGGTGCGATGGAAGTCCACACTCGGTGTCTGCGACCGATGTTCGTGGCAGCCCACGCAGCTCAAGGTCTCCCCCGGCTGCACGCTGGTGAAACTCTGCATCCGTTTGACCGAGAAATCATTTCCGTCCAAGGCCACGAAAAACACGCTGCGCGCCGCCGGCACCTCGAAGTAGGCGCTGCCATCGGCTTCGACCGGCACCGTGCCCAGAATGCGCTCCAAGGTAAACGTTCCACCATAGCTGATCGGTTCCATGCCCCCCGTGTAATGGATGGGCATCGGGAGGGTTTCGAGGACGAGTAGTTTTTTTATTTCACCTGCCTTCACTCCGACCATGTTCCGGCCGTGGTTGACGTCGGCCAATAACATGCGCCCAGTCGCTTCCTCCGGACGCACCCGGGGCTGGATCACGGGCTCGCGCGATCTCGATGCCAGCGGGCGCGGCTCATGACACTCCAGCTTCGCCGCCACATCCTCAGCCGGCAGTTTCACCAGTTCCTCCGTCCGCCCCTGGCCATCCATCAGCACGAGCGAGCTGCGCGTGGCCGCCACAAAACAGTCTTCGCTAAACGCCCACGGGTCGCGAAAGTGCGCTCCACGGCTGATGCTGCGCGCAAACTCCGGGGCATCCGGGCCGGCTTTCGGATCAACCACCGTCACCACACCATCATGTTCGCGCTGGCCGTGTCCCGGGCTGAAGCTGGCCACCACCTTGTCGGTTCCCGCAATCGGCTTCGCATCGATCATGGTGATGCCCGGATGCAGATTGCCGAACCAGGTCATCTGGGAGGTGCCGTCGGGGTTCATGGCCCACAGGTGATGAAAATGAACCTGGCTCCGATCCACATATTCCCAGCGGGTGTAGAGGATGCGCCCGTCGGGCAGGGGCCATGGCGTGTTGTCGTGCTCATTGTTGCTCGAAAGCGCGCGCACGTTCGAGCCATCAGCGTCGCACCGATGCAACACCGCCACCTGCGTCAGCCAGCAATTGACCCATCGCTTGCAGCGGCTCGAGACAAACACAATCCCGCCATCCGGAAGGTAGGCGGGCTCGATGTCGTCGAACGAACCCCCGGTGAGCTGGCGAATGGCAAACGATGAATTTCGCCGGCCCGTCTGGCCCTCGGCCACGGTCGCGCCCGTCCCGCCATTGCTTCCCCGTCCATCCCCATCCCAATCCCAATCCCCCCGCCATTCCCCTTCATACAGGTGATACTGTTCGGTTCCACCCGGACGATAGCTGAAGAGAATCCTCCGGCCGTCGTAGCTCACCGCGGGGTCGCGCACACCGCCCCGAGGATCCGCCAGCAAGGTCGTCAACTGCCGCGTGCGCAGGTTGTAGCGATAGAGTTTCGTTCCCTCAACCCAGGCTTTGCGGTCGGGATTGTCCGAGTAGTAGCCAAAGTTGGCGTACCAATGACCATCGGTCGGATTCACCCCACGCGCCGCAAAAACAATGTCGTGCACTCCCTGCATCGGTCCGTTGACGAACGCCAACCGCAGTGACTCGGGCGGTGTTCCACCGGGAGCGGTTGCCGCCAACGTGGAGGAAACATCGATGAACAACCGGAGAGCAAACAGGACGAAAACAACCGTTCGTTTTTCGAAGTGCATGGCGAAAGACCGCTGGTTGAACGGCACCGCAGACGCGCGGCAAAGGCAAAGGAGACGCGGCGCTGGATCTCCAACGGACTAACCCAGCAGACGCCGGGACTTGGGTCTGAAACTTGACTTGCATCAAGTTTCACCCCACCGCCCGTGCGTCGGTTCTTCGTTGCATGCACGCAACCCGACCAACCAGCCTCTCGGAGAGCACCTGGCCTCCGGCCATTCGATCCGCCGACGCCGGGTCGCCTGGCGTGAGATCCGCTTCAACCCGTGATGGCTGCCGGATCGCCTTGCCCACGCCCTGTCAGCATCCGGCGCCGTGCGGTCTGCCGTGCGAGCTCAAGCTCGGTCCAGAACGCCACGCTGTCTTAAAACTCGGAAGCCTCGCCCGCTTTGCCATCATGGCAGTCCCCGGCAGTCGGGGCACGTTTCAGTCTCAGGCAGAAGAGTTGTTGGCCCAGGTTCTCTGCATTCTACGGCGGCAACCTTACTCGCTGACCCCGACCACGCTGATGGTCTTTCTGCGCGATCCTGCCGACGAAGCAGCTGGCCGACAGCTCGTCCAGACCGCTTTCGGCGATGCGCCGCCGGTCAGCACTTTTGTCGTGCAGCCACCTGCCTGCGGCGCAGCCTTGGGCATTGAGCTCTGGGCCGCAGGCGGAGCCGGGGTGACCTTCGAACGCTTCGGCCCCGACGTCCTGAGCGTGCATTCCGACGGCATTCGTTGGATCCATAGCGGCGGTGTGCACGGAGCGGCCATCGCGGGCGGTTGCTACGCAGAAGCATCGACCGCCTTTGCGCTGGCGCGCGAACATCTCGCTCGGGCCGGAGTCGGCTTTGAGCACGTGGTCCGCACCTGGATCTATGTGAACCAAATCACCGAGGGCGAACCCGGCCGCCAGCGTTATCAGGAATTGAACCGCGCCCGCACCGACTTCTATCGCAACCTGAAGTTCGGGGCCACGCTTCGACGAACCAACGCACCGACGTCGGTTTACCCGGCCAGCACCGGCATCGGCACCCGTGGAACCCAGATCGCCCTGGCCTGTCTGGCGCTGGAGTCCAGCCGTCCTGATGTCTTCCTTCAGCCGCTCGAGAATCCGCACCAGAAACCCGCCTGCGCCTACGAAGCCGGTTATTCCCCCCAAAGCCCGAAGTTCGCGCGCGGCATGGCGGTGGTGCAGGGACAGTTTGTTTCCACTTTGGTCTCCGGCACCGCGAGCATTGTCGATTCGCGAACGGTGTTCCCTGGCGACGTCATGCGACAAACCGCGCAGACCCTCGACAACATTGAACAGCTCATCGGTCCCGAAAACTTTGCCCGCCACGGGCTCGCCGGCGCCGGCGCAACGCTGAAGGACATCGCCAAGCTTCGGGTTTATGTGAAACATCTCGGCGACTACGAGCGCTGCCGCGAAGTTGTGGAAGGGCGTCTGCCTCATGTCCCAGCCATCTACCTGCATGCCGACGTCTGCCGGCCGGACTTGTTGGTGGAAGTCGAAGCGGTCGCCTTCTCCCCATTCACGGGCGAGTCGAACCGACGCAGAGCCACCACAACGCACCATCTGATTTCTTGATCAGCATCAAGGTTCGATCGGCGCAACGGGCGTCTCTATTGTCGACGTGAATCGAACGACCCCAACGCCGGAGGCGGGATTGGGCTGCAGCGAAGCCGGAAGGTCGTCTCCCTCGAACATCAGTCCTCGCCCAGCCGTGGGCACCTCGGCCAGGCCGCATCAGTGTCGAATGACGCTGCCAACGCCGTGCGGCCATCCGGCGCCGTGCGGACTGCCGTGCGAACTCAACCTCGGCCCTGAGCGACACGCGGTGCTCGACCTGGGCGACATCGCGCGACTCGCCGTTCTCGCGGTCCCGGGACGACGCGGACCTTTTCGTCAACAGGCTGAAGACCTTTTCGCGCAACTCCGCTGCCTGATCAGTCGGCAGACCGTTCCCGTGACGGCCACCACCATGATGGTCTTCCTGCGTCACGCGGCCGACGAAACCGCCTGCCGCGAGATCATCGCCAGCCGATTTGGCCCGCGTCCGCCCCTGGTGACCTATGTCGTGCAACCACCCTGTTGTGGAGCGGATCTCGGCGTCGAACTCTGGGCGCTCGGCGGGCCGGGCATCGTCGTCCAACGCCCCAGCCCGCAAATCCTAACCATCGAATCCGATGGCGTCCGCTGGATCCACCTCGGCGGGGTCCGCAGCCCGGCCGGCGACGACGCCTACGGCGAGGCGCTCGCGGCGTTCGAGCAGATCCGGGAACAGCTCGTCCGCGCCGGCGCCCGTTTTGATCAGGTCGTGCGGACTTGGATCTACGTCAACCGCATCACCGAAGGCCCCGAGGGCCGACGACGCTATCAGGAGATGAACCGCGCTCGCACCGATTTCTATCGCAATATCCGTTTCGGCGCGCGATTGCGCGCTCCCTGGTTGCCGGATGTCATCTACCCCGCCAGCACCGGCATCGGCTCCAGCGGGTCAGGCCTCACGCTGTCCGCCCTGGCCCTTGCATCCACCCGTCCGGACGTTTTCATCCTGCCGCTGGAAAACCCACAGCAAACTCCGGCCTACGCCTACCACGCACGCTACTCGCTGCTGTCACCCAAATTCTCGCGGGCCATGGCGGTGATCCAGGGTCATTTCGTCACCACGCTCGTCTCCGGCACGGCCAGCGTTGTCCGCGCCGGCACCTGTCACGCCGGGCAGATCGTCCGCCAAACCCTTCAAGCCATCGAGAACATCGAACTCCTGATCGCCCCGGAGAATTTCACGCGACACGGCCTGCCCGGGACGGGGGCCACCCTCGACGACATCGCCAAGCTCCGGGTCTACGTCCGAAACCTGGACGACTACGAAGTCTGCCGCGAGATTTGTGAGGAACGGTTTCCACGTGTGCCCGCCATCTATCTGCAGGCAGACCTTTGCCGCCCGGATCTGCTGGTTGAGATCGAGGCCGTCGTCTTTTCGCCGTATCGCCGAGCCGGGCTCCGGCCACTTCGCAACCCGCCTCCGTCGGCCTCGCCGTAACCAGCACCCACTCGATCGCCACATGAACACCGAGCCTCAGTCCACCCATTCCACCCGCCGCGAATTTCTGGCCACCTCCACCCGCGCCCTCGCTGGCACCGCGCTGGCCGCCGCTGCGGTGACGACACCCCGCCCTGGTTACTGCGCCGAGGAGAACACCGTCAAAGTGGCGCTCGTCGGCTGCGGCGGACGTGGCACCGGCGCCGCCGCCAACGCGCTCGCCACCCAAGGCCCGGTCAAACTCTGGGCCGTCGCCGACGTCTTCGAACACCGCCTGGAGACCAGCCTGCATTCTCTCTCAGCAAAACACGCCTCCCAGGTGTTCGTACCCCGGGAACGGCAGTTCGTCGGCTTCGACGGATTCAAACACGCCATCGATTCCCTGGGCAAAGGAGACGTCGTGCTGTTGGCGACCCCGCCCGCCTTTCGGCCGATGCACTTCGAGTATGCCGTCCAGAAGGGAGTAAATGTTTTCATGGAGAAATCCTTCGCGGTCGACTCGCCCGGCATTCGACGCATCTTCAGCGCCGGCGCGCTGGCGGCACAAAAAAACCTCAAAGTCGCCACCGGTCTGATGAGTCGCCACTACCGCCCCCTGGAGGAGGCGATGCAACGCATTCACGACGGTGCCATCGGCGAAGTTATTACTTCCTGGGCTTACCGCATGCACGGACCGGTCGGGTTCAGCCCGCGCAAGGCAGGCGAAAGTGAACTGGCGCACCAGATCGCCAACTACAGCAACTTCACCTGGCTCAACGGCAGCTTTCTCGTCGACTGGCTTATCCACAACATCGACGTGTGCTGCTGGGCCAAGAACGCCTGGCCAGAGTCGGCCCAGGGCATGGGCGGACGACAGGTTCGATCCGAAGCCGATCAGCTTTTCGATCATTGCGCCGCGGAATTCACCTTCCCTGACGGCACGCGCATGCACGCCCAAGGCCGGCACATGTCCGGTTGCCACGATTTCTTCGGCGACGTCATCCACGGGACCAGCGGCAGCGCTGTGCTGGGTGAAGGCATCCCCAAACCCCGCCTCTTTCGGGGACACAAACAGGTCTCAAGCAACGTCAGCTGGACCTATCAGGGCCCGCCCTGCGACCACTACCAACGCGAACACGATCTCCTCTTCGACGCCATCCGCCAGGACCGTCCCTACAACGAGGTCGAACGCTCGGCCAAGTCTTGCCTCACCGCGATTCTCGGCCGCATGGCGGTCGAATCCGGCAAACTGATCTCGTGGAACGAAGCGCTCAATGCCAACACCCAGCTCGCGCCCGGGGTCGAACACATCCATTCCCTCACCGCGGCCGCGCCCGTCCAGCCCGACGCCGCCGGTAATTACCCCGTCGCCCTGCCCGGACGCACCCAAGTGCTGTAGCCGCCAACGAACGAAAGCAAGGGCAGTCGTAGCGCCCGTCCGTTCCTGTTTCAGCAACTCACTCGATCACGAGCACGCCGTGGACAGCCACTTCCGGCACGACGAACCGCGTTTCCCCATTGGCATGGTTGAACTCCACCGCCCGACCGCCCGGCTCCAAGCTGGCGCGCTTCGGCCGCGTTCCACTGCGCAAGGTCACTTGCAGCGGGCCAACCGGCACCAGCGAATCCACGAACGGCTCGGACGCATGAGGGCCCGAGGTATTGACGAAATGAACCAGCAGCTTCCCGCGCTGGCGCGCCAGCGAGACGTCCACGTCAGGTGAACCTTTGACTTCAACCATCGGCCGCGGGAACAACTCGCGAAGCACGGCATTGACCACCACGCGCGCCGCCGGCGTCTTCGCCTCGGCACAACGCTCGCCCAGATTCAACCAAATGGCCGCCACCGCTCCCTGCCCAATCGAGGCGATGGTGGCCGCCGGCCAGACCGCTCGATTGGTCGACGCCGCCGCGGTCGCCAAACGAATCACCCCTACCGTTCGCACCCCCGGCCCGGGCTTCACGGCCCGAAACGCCGTGGTGAACTCAGCCCGCCGGTCACCGATTTCAAGGCGGACTGAATCTCGCGCTGGCGCCGACGCCGGCGACGCATCCGTCGACACGGCAGCCGAGGTCACGTTGACCTCCGGCTGAAACAGCCCGGCGGTCTTCGGTCCGATCAACAGCAGGCGACCACCTCGTTTCACCCAGGCGACCAGTTCATCGTGAAACTCCGCGTCCAAATAGTCGCATTCCGGCAGCACGATGACCGGCCATTCGGACATCCTGCCGCGAAGGTGATGTTCGCTGACGATCTGGACGGCCTGCTGCGATTCCACCAGTCCTTGCAGCACCCCCCGCAGCGAGCGCACCGTGGGGCTGTTGGGCGTAAAGAGCTGCGGGCTCTGCCGCGCGTGCGACGCCCGCGAATAAAGCAACGCGACCTGCGGGACAATCACCGCCCGGTGACAAATCTCCTGCCGCTCCCGGCAGAACCGGGCCACCTCGGCCATCGCGTCCATTTTCGAGAGGTCGACCGACCCATCGCGTCGCTGGGTGAAGTAGGCCTGGAACCCGCCGCCCTGCGCCAGCACGAGCGCTGCCTCACGCTGGAGTTGCAGGGCGGATTTCTGCTGGCGGGGACCGCTCTTGACGTTGGCGAATGACCACGCCATCAGGTCCCACGGCTGACCCTGATTGGCCAGACATCGCGCGGAGAACCGTGCCGAGTTCACACTGTTCTGCGGTGAAAAGTCGCCCGACAAAAACGCGACCGGCGCGCTGACCGGCTCCGGCATGTGATCGCTGAACGCCCAGTTGCTGGCGATTTCAAAGTCGGGGTGGGTCCGGTTGACCTCCGCCAAATAGTGCCGCAAATATTTCCGAAATCCTTCCCGGTGAAATTCCATCCACTCGAACCAGCCGGGCTCGCCGGGCTCACGGGGAATCTTTGTCCGGCCAGTCGCGGCGCGAAAGGCTGCTTCTGCGGCGTCGCCGTAGTCCGGGACTGTGGCCCAGCATTCACCGTCCACCCAGACGCCGTCCACGCGATAGTCGCCCGCCAACTCGCGGAGCTGCGGGATCAGCAGCCGATCCACATAAGGACCAAGCACCGACACCGCGTTCCTGTTGAGCGATCCGTCGGCATTTCGTGCGGCCCAATCCGGGTGCAGCTCGATCGCCCGCGAATCCCAAACCCCCGAATAGTGCAGGTAAAGCGCCACACCCCGTTTCGCCGTCACCTCGCGCCAGACTCGAAGCGGGTCACCGACAAAGCCGGGCGCCGGATTCCCGACTTTGGTCGGGTAGCTCGAGTAACCTGGATGCCCCTTGCAATCGATCTGGATGTAGTCCGGCCGCACTCGCTCCAGGATTGTCGCCACCATTTCCGGCGTCGTGTTCTTGCCCACCTCCGTGCAGTCGGAGCCCGCATGAAAATCGAAGTGAATGCCCAGGAAACTTTCAGAACGCTTCAACCTTGGCGGATCGGACGATGGCGCCGATGTCGCGGTCCGACCGCAAGCAGCGACTACTCCCATCACGATGACCCATCGAAACACTCGACGGAGATCGAACGTCCTCAATCCCATTTTTCGCACGTGCGTTTTCATACGATGAATTTCCCAACAACCCGGCCGCCTGCGCTCAGCACCCTTTACAGCGACAACACAAACTCCGCCAAATCGTCGATCTCCTCCGGCTTGAGCCGGGAGGTCGCGCCATGACGGTCAGAAGGATTGCAGACCGTCAGAACGTCGCGCAACGTCGGCGCCCGTCCGTCATGCAGATAAGGCCCGCTTCGCCAGACTTCGATCAACGTCGGCGTATCAAAGCGATTGGTCGATTGATCGAACCGGCCCACGGTGCCGACGTCATGAAACTTTCGATCCGTGTAAAGCGTACCGCCATGGCAGTCGGCACAGCCCACGGCCTCGCTGAAGAAAACCTTCCGACCACGCTCGGCCGCAGGACTCAAGCGCCCCTTCGACCGATGTGGGCTCGGGATGGGTTGAAGCGATTCCAGATAGGCGTCGATGGCCTCCGCCACCTCCGGCGGTTGCACGGTGAAAAGACTGTTGCGAATGCCAGCTCGAACCGCCACTTGAGCGTTGGAACGGACGCCCAGCCACATCGACGGCGCAGTCTGGTGGGCCAACAGCAGGCTTTTGCCGCTTTTCGGATTGCCAATCCCGTCATTCAGGTTGTCCCAGTTCAGACCGTCCACCCGCGCATCCTGAGAATGACAGCTCGCGCAACTCTGCCAGCCCTGGAAGCAAAGGGTGGCGTCGTTGAAATAGAGCTCACCCCGGCGCACGCGACTTGACTCCCTGGACACGCGCAGCGGATAGGTCTGAGGCGTCGGACGAGCGGAACCCAGATCGATCACGGTCAAGCTGTCCGAGAAATAGCTCGAGATCCAAGCTTGTCCCCCGGCGATCACTACCGCACGCGGCCCGCGATCGGCCGGCGCGAGTCGGATGCGCTGCCGGACGCCAACCAAAAATGACAGGTCATTGGGCACATCGGCGGCGGTCCGGGAAGCCGCCGTGTAATCCACCTTCCGCGCCACCTCGGACACCGCGATCCGCTCAAGCCTCGCCCGCAATGCCGGAAAATCGATCACGCTCAATTCGTGAGTGCCAGCGTGAGTCACCAAGAGCGACCTGCCATCAACGCTCCAGGCCACCGCCCAGGGATTGGCTGCACCCGCATCAATGTTGTCGAGCAGCACAGTGTTGATCCGCTTCAGCCCGGCCACGTCAATCACGGAGGCCGCGCTGGTATTAACCCAGCCACGCTCCAATTGCGTCGTCGGCAGATGAAACCGCGAGAGTTGATGCGCCACCACCGCATGCCGGCCGTCGGGCGAGACCCGAATTTCCCGCACCAACGTGGAGCCGTTCGGCAAAACGATTTCCCGGCACACCTGCCCGATCGCCACGTCGATCACGCTCACGGAAGACGCCACCACATCAACGTCGGCGCGCCCAGCCGGCAGGTGGTTCGCAACCAAAAGAAACCGGCCGTCCGGCGTCAGATCCGCCGACACTGGCTCCCGCGGAACCCGGACCCGCCGTGTCGTGAGCCCGGTCGCCAAGTCGAGACACGCGACTTCATGGTTGAACCGGTTACAGACGAAAAGGGTCTTACCGTCCCGACTTAGAACGGGTGCCATGGCTGTGTGCCCCGTCACCATTCGCCCGGTAGTTTCCATTCGACCGGTGTCGATCGCGCAAATCACACTGTCGGCAGCGGCGCAGGTGACGTAGAGCGTCTTGCCGTCCGGGGTCAGGGCCAATCCCGACGGCGCCTCGGGCACCCGAACTGTTCCCACGACCTGACGTTTCATCAGGTCGAAAACCATGACCTGTCCAGCGGTGGCTCCAGCCACAAAGAGCCGTCGCCCGTCCCCGGAGGCAACCAAAGCGGCGGGAGAGATTGGTCCGACAATATTCCCACCCGCTCCGGCGACATCCTCCCGCACGGGCGCACCGACCAAGCCCCGCAACACGGCCATCAAAGGGAAGAGAAAGGCGAATTGTTTCATGAGAGTTGCTCAGGGTGAAACTGCAGCGCGCGCCACGGGGCGGCCGTTGGCGACAGCTTTTTCCACCGTGGCCATGGCCGACAGCAACGCGCGACGGGTGCTGAACTCGGGATAACCCGCGGCCAATGCTCGCAAGGCAGGCAGGCTGGCCGGATCCGCCAAGGCCTCCAGCGCGCCCGCCGCCGCATGCCGAACATCAACCGCGTTGTCGAGATTGCGCACTGCCCCCAGCAAAGCCGGCGTGGCCCGACGATCGCCAAGCCGTCCCAAAGCCCAGGCGGCGGCAGCCCGCCAGCACGGCGTATATTCGAACTGCAGCAGGTGAATTTCCGGCGTCGCGGGATCAGGACGCCCGTGACGCGCCTCATGCAAGGCATCGCGCAAGACGGACGACAGCAGAGGTTCCGCATGAGGATCTCGCACTTGGCCCAGCGTTCGTCCGAGGTAGAACAACACCCAGTGCCGGACCGGCGACCAGGTGGGATTCCCCAGCGCTCGATGCACCGGCTCTTCCGGGCGGTTTAGAAATCGTTCGTACGCCGCCCGGATGCGCGGCCCGTCCGAGACTTCGCGGGCGACCAAGGACAACACTTGCGCCGCGCGATTCTCGGGACCCGGATGTCCGGCCCAGGCCGGGTGCGTGGTGGACAACGCAGTCTGGATTTCGGGCGAAGCTTTCGCCGCCCGGTCGCCTAACATCGCCAGGCAGGTCTCCACCACCTCCGGGCCGCGCCCGCTCCGGCGAAGCAAACGACCGACAACCGTCTCGTAGTCATCGTTGGCTAAAAACAGCCCTCGATCCGGATCGGTGGGAACGGAGCGGAGAATCGCCGCTGCGATAGGGCCCGCCCGTTTCGAACCGAGTCGCTCCAATGCCCCGAGGATGCGGGCATGGATGGGCGACGAATGGCACGCATAAAGGGCCGGGTGATCGCTGTACCACCCGACATAGCTCCAGTAATCCGTGAGTGAACGGAACGAATTCACGAGCAGGTCCTCCGCGGCGGAAGTTCCCAGACGGCCGAGCGCGTCCATCGCCGCCTCCGCAAGGAAAAGGTTTCCTGTCCGCGGCTCAAGGTTGGACGCCAGCAGTTCGCGCAGGAGCAGGAGGGAATCGGGGTCGGGCCCCTGCCCCAAAGCGCGCACCGCCTCCTGCAGTGTTCGCGGGTTCAGTGCGGAGTCGGCGGCAAACGTGAAGTTGTCCGTGCGATTATCCCGCTCGAAGACGGGATACGGATTCACGCGTGCCTGACGGCTCACCCACTTCCGCAATGCAGCCTGACCTTGGCCACCGCCAATGTGCCCCAGTGCAATCACCACGGAGCGGACATCCCCTTCAACTCCCACCGAAGCAGCTGCATTCGTCAGCGTCCCCGCGAGCTCCGCTTCCAACGCGAGCCAGTTGTTGGTGGCGCCCCATCGCGGCCACTCGGCTCGTGCCAGCCTCTTTCCAGTGAGATTCTCCAGCGCCAGCCTGGCCGCCTGCGCAACCAGCAGGTCGTGGTCACCGGTAAGCGCGATCAAGGGAGGCACGGATTCGCGCGTGCCACAGGTCGCCAGCGCCAGCGCTGCCGCCACCCGCAGTTCCCGGCCCGGCTGATCCAACGCCCGCGCCAAGGCCGGCGCCGACGTCTTGTCCCGATATAACCCAAGGCGCTGCGCGGCTGAGATGCGATCACCCTCCGCCGACTCCGCCAGCACGCGCATCAACGACGCGCAATCCGTCGGACTGTTCGCGTCCACGCCATTGCGCAGGGAGTGCAGGTTGAGCGACGCGCACTCGCGAAAGCGTTCGAACTGGAGATCCATCAGCCCGGTGACGCCCGGATTATTGCCCCGAAACCGATGCGGATCCCCCTGCCCAAGCAGAGCCAACGGCGGGCTGCGCAGCGCTTGCATGCCTCCCGCCGCCGCGGCCGGCGCGGCCTCACGCGGCTGGTGGCACCCCACACACGAGCGGCGCTCACCGGGCCGCACATACAGCCACGACATTTCGTTCAGCTCCGAACGTCCCTCCGCATCCACCGCCTGCAACGCCAGCGGCATGTCCGCCGGAACCTCGACGAAGAACGAGCCGTCCGGCGCCAAGGGCACTGTCCCCAACTCGACCGTCTCATGCCCGACGTGCACGATGTGCGAATGAGACGATCGCACGGTCAACGGAATGGCGCCCAAAACCCGCACCGCCCGGACGCGATCCCAGCCCGCCTTGCCCTTGCTGGTCTTCCTCGCATCCTGGCACAGCAGGAAACCCGTTGCACCCGGCTGTCCGGCCGTGCGTTGGTCCACATAATCTGGAATCAAGGGTGGACGAGAACGCGGTGCGAGGGAGATGGGCGAATGGATCGTTCCCGCCGGGGAAGACCAGAGCTTCACGACGTTGGGTTGCCCCGGGTCCCGCGGATCAATCAAGCCGAGCACATCTGACGTCATCCCCTTAACCGCCGGGCGCAGCACGGTGCAAAGGAGACGCCCGTCCGGTAACGCCGCCAGATCGCCGTAGGCCCCGACGGGTCCAGGAAGCCTCTGATAGTCGCGCTCCGCCTGACCGGGGCCGGCAACGAAGTTGCCCCGAGTCGAAATGAACGCCAGGCGCCCGTCCGGCAGCGGCGCCGGACTGCCGTAGCCAAAGGCCCGCAAGCGCACGCCGTAGTCCGCCCCCACGTTGGCCGCGATCTCGGTCAGCCCGTCCGTGCCATCTGGACGAATGCTGTGCAGCTGCGTCTCCACCTTGCCGCGATCAAAGAAATTGTCGGTGCGAACAAACAGGACGCGACCATTGGCCATCACCTTCGGCTCGTTGTCGAAGATGAGCGTCGTGGTAATTGGATGCAGGCCGGAGCCGTCGGCGTTCATCCGGAACAAGGCACGCGACGGCGGCTGATGATACTCCTCAAATGTGCCAATCCGCGTGGAGGTGAAAACAATCCGGCCGTCCGGCAACTCCGCCGGATCGATGTCGTGAAACGGGCCGTCCGTGAGTTGTCGGGGCGCAGCCCCGTCGAGCGGCACCCGGTAAAGGTGAAAGAACTTGTCGCCATCGCGCGCCATGGCCACCAGGACGGACCGGCCGTCGCCGGCGGCGCATGGCGACCCAATCGCGCCACCACCAGCCTCCAGCAACAGTCGAGGCGCTGCGCCCGGCCCCGGCACCAGCGTGAACAGTTTTCGTCCAATTTTCGACGGACACGGAAGATCGAACTCGGTATAGGCGCGGGTCCAATCGCCCACCCGAAACGCCACCCCCCAGGCGTCCCCTCGCGAGGGCACGTACACGCTGCAGTCGTCAGCCAGAAATGCCACTGGGCCGGGCCACTCGAACCCCGCCCCGGCCACCACCACGGTCACGGGCTGCGCGGCGCGACGGGCCAATGCCCGCGCCTGCTCGGACGCCTCTGACCATCGCACTTGGCCCCACGGCGCCATCCCCATCGGACCAACCACCCGCGCCGGGTGCCAGTCCGGGCCTTCGACGAATTCAGGGTGAGAATAGTCCGCCGGCTGCCCCGCATGGGCCGCGCGCCAAGTGTGGTCCGTCACCCCTTCGAACGCAGCTTGCTCGCCTCCGAGTTGCCCGGGGGCAAGCGCCGCCTCCACCCGGACCGCGGCCACCACCCCACGCACCCCTCCCAGATCCGTGCCCTGCAGCCCAATGATGTTCCGGCCTTTGACCAGCCGCGAAGTAATGTCGTAGCGCTCGACGGACTGCCAGACTTCGGCATCTGCCCCGGCATCCGCCCCCACCCGCGAGCCGTTGACGAACAGCTCGTAGCTGTTGTCTGCCGTGACCAGCACCGTTGCCCGCTCGGGCGCCGTGGCCAGTTCGAACACTCGGCGCAGATGACACTCGCTCTGGGTTTCCGCGGACCAGATCCATTGTGCGCGTTCCAAAGGCGGCAGAATCTCTCCACTCCACACCGGCCAATGCGAGGCCAGGCTCATGCCCACGAACAGCGCCAGAACCCAACGCCACTCCAGCCAATCTTCGCGTGCCATCATTTTCGCCGGCGCCGTCGGAGACTCGGCCGCCACGGGACATGGACAGGCCAGCCACGGATTGGACGGTGCCGGACAATTCGACTGCGTCGGCTTCGTGACCGTTTTGACTCAGATCAAGTCTCCTGGACAATTGGATCCATCGATGCGCCCGCCGGCACGTCGGAATGCGGTGATCACAAGAATGCCGACCCTTTCGCCAGCGTCTGCCTTACGCGTGAAGATTCTCCCGGCCCTGCTTATCTCGTTCGGCCTCGCCATCGAGACCGCCGCGTTCACCCTCGCCAACCCTGGCGCCGCTTCGCCGATCATCATCGTGGACCCGGCCGCCACGGCGCCCGAACGCCTCGCCGCACAGGAATTGGCGGACACACTCCACCAGATCACCGGCACCATGTTCGTCGTCACCACCAACAACAGCGCGCCCGACCGCGCGATTCTCGTCGGCGCCGGCCAGGCGGCTCGCGGCGCCTTCAGCGATGTGCCGCTGGACTCGCTCCAAAGCGAGGAATTGGTCATGCGCACGAGCGGTGAGCGGTTGTTGCTCGCGGGTGGGCGCCCGCGCGGCACGCTCTACGCCGTGAGCCGATTTCTGCAGCAGCACTGCGGCGTGCGTTGGTGGACGCCCTGGGCCAGCCGGATTCCCGCAAGGCCAACCCTGCTCCTCGGCGACCTCAACGTCCGCGAAAAGCCAGCGTTCGAATATCGCGAGTCGTTCTGGTATCCGGCCTTCGAAGCCAGCTGGTCCTGGCACAACCTTGTGAATGGCCAGTCGTCCAAGCTCGCGCCGGAACAGGGCGGACGCATCACCTACAAGGGTTTCGTCCACACGTTCTATCCGCTCGTGCCCCCGGAGAAACACTTTGCCGAACACCCGGAATGGTTCAGCCTGATCAAGGGAAAGCGCACCACCGAACACGCCCAGCTTTGCCTGACCAATCCCAAGCTGCGCGAGTTCATGGTCGACCGGGTCAAAGCCTGGCTGCGCGAATCGCCCGAAGCCGGCATCATCAGCGTTTCTCAGAACGACTGGCACGGTGCTTGTCAGTGCCCCGATTGCCAAGCTCTCGACGACGCCGAGGGCACCCACGCCGGCACCATGCTCGCCTTCGTCAACTACGTCGCCGAAAAAATCGAGCCCGAGTTTCCGCACGTCGCGATCGACACGCTGGCCTACCAGTACACCCGTCGCCCGCCAAAAACGTTGCGCCCGCGCCCCAACGTCATCGTCCGGCTGTGCAGCATCGAGTGCAACTTTCGCGAGCCGCTGGATCATCCTTCCAACGTCGCGTTCGCCAATGACATCCGCGGCTGGTCCAAGTTGTGCCAACGACTTTACATCTGGGATTACACCACGGATTTTGGACACTACGTGCAGCCACACCCGAATTGGTTCACGCTGGGTGCCAACCTGCGCTTCTTCCGCCACCACGGAGTTCGCGGCGTCTTCGAACAGGGCGCCTATCAATCGCACGGCTCGGAGATGTCTGAACTGCGCGCCTGGGTTTTGGCCCAGTTGCTTTGGAACCCCGAACAGGACGATCGCGCGCTCGTGCGTGAGTTTCTCGAAGGCTACTACGGCGCCGCCGCGCCGGCCATCGGTCGATATCTCGACCTGCTGCACGACGCTTCAAAGGGATACTCGCTCACGTGCTATTCCGGCACCGATGCTCCGTTTCTCCGCTTCAAATCACTGTCGCAAGCGGAACGCCTCTGGGCCGAGGCGGAACAGGCCGTGAAAGATGCCCCCGAATTCCTGGCCCGCGTCCGACTCGGCCGGTTGCCCGTCCGTTATGTCTGGCTTTCCCGTTGGGAGAAGCTGCGCCAGGAATGCAGGGACGCCGGGAGCGACTGGCCCCTGCCCGAAGTCCGTAACCAACCCCTCGCTGATTGGCTGACGACCGCTAAAGGCATCCCGGGAAAGTCCTGGACTCAGGTCACCTTGCTCAACGAAGGAGGGCTCACGCCCGAAAAATGGGCGGCCCGGGTGGCCGCAAAAGCTCCCGCCCGACCCTGACCTTCGGTTCAGTCACTGCACGCGGCGGAATCAGGCTCAGGCTCAGGCATCAGCTGGGAACAGCGTTCGAAGGAATTTGCGGTTTTCAATGTAGCTTTCGATCACTTTTCCCCCGGGTGGGATTGCTCCCTCGATCTGCATCGGGCCCCGGTACACGATCTCAGCCAAGGCATCACGGACTTTGGGAAAATCAACCCTGCCGCGCCCCAGCAGCGCCCCGTTCTCTTTCAGATGAACCTCGCAGATCAGCCGCTGTCGCCCCAGCCAACGGATCTCCCGAAAGATGTCATAGCCGCGTTCGGTCGAATTGGCCACGTCGTAGTAAACCTGAACGGCCGGCGATCCGACGCGTTCGATGATCCGGACATGATCCTCGGCGCTCAGCCAGCTCTCGAGGCCAAGAATGACGCCCGCTTTCTCCGCCCGCGGCGCCACCTCTTTCAAGCGGCGCACGGTCTCCGTCACCCCCGCGGGATCGTCTCGCAGGTCGTTCCGGCCGAAAAACGCCAACAAAACGACCCGGCATCGCAAGGCGACGCAGGCATCGATGCTGTCCCGCACCCACGGGATGGTTCGAGGATCGCTCTTATACGGAATCGAGTTCAGCTCGCCGATCGCCAGCGAAAGCACTTCCACGCCCAGCCGCTTCGCCTCAGCCCGATATTGCGCCTGCACCTCCGGACGCCGCAGCCGCATGTCGTCAGCCGCCGAGCCAAGGCTCACCTGCACCCCGTCGAGGCCGATCTGACGGGCCAACTCGAGCGCCGCCGGATCAGCACTCCGCCCCAGCGACCAATCGCAGGCGCCCAATCGATGCCGTCGTTCAGCCTCCGCAGCTCCCAGCGGAACCAAGGCGGTCAAGCCGGCAGCCGCCATGGAAGTCAGGACGTCACGGCCGAATTGTCGACGGGTGAGCTTCATTGCGGACCATGGGTCGCCAGCGCCATCGCTGGCGCCGTTCTTCGAAAAATCACCCGCCATTCGTCGGCGCCTGCGTGGCGGGTCTCGTGGGAAAACCCCTGGCGCCCCAGCTTCACGTAGAGCGGGACCGGCTCAAACGGCGCAATTAGTTCCAACGATTGTCCCACCGCCAGCTGCGCCAACACGGCATCGATTTCCTGACATGGGGTCTCGCCTCGAGCAAAGATAGGTCGGGTATCAATCGTCACCGGTGGCAAGGCTGCGTTCATTTGACGACCATTGAACCGCGGCCGCTCCGGGCCGGCGTTGATGGCGGTCAAGGTCCTGCCGCTAATGATTTCCAGCCGCCTGACGATAGAGCCGGTGGCATCTATGGCCAAATCGATCCGCCTTGGGGGTGGACCGATGCGCATCAGGGGATGGTAAGGGGCGAGGCATCGGTCGCTTGCGACCGGCGGATCAGGTCCAGCCAGGATCACCGACTGTCTATGAGAAATTTGACCATCCAGAAACTGCTCGCGCTCGGATTCTCGACTGTCCTCGCCGTCGTCGTCGCCCTGGGAGTCTTTGTCACGCTGGAGTTTCGCGCCGTTGATCGGCAGGCCCGATCCCTCCTCGCTTCCGACCTGCCCGGAGCCCTCGCGGTGTTGCACGCCCATTCGCTGCTGGAGGAGAATCTCGGCCTGATCCAGACTCATCTCCACGCCGCAAATAAGTCTGCGATCGAAGCCAATTTTCAGGAGAACGAGGCAGCCCTGGAAACTCTGCAAAAGAAATACGAATCGATCGTTGACCACCCGGAGATCATCGCCGCGCTTACCTCGTACAAGGCTAGCCGCGCGGCTCTCACCACGTCGTTCCAGGAACTGCTGCGGCTGAGCTCTGCGGCCGACACCAATGCCATCGAATTCAGCCAGACCCACGTCATCCCGGATTTCAAAAAGGTCGAGTCCTCACTGGAACAGTTGGTCCGCCATGGCGAGGCCACCCTGGTCCAAGCCGCCGAACGAGGGGCTGCCGCAGCTCACCGCGGCCTCCGCGCCACCTACACCGGGCTCGGCCTGGCGCTGTTCGTCGGAGTGCTGGCGTCCTTTTGGGTCGCCCGCGGCACCACCACCGCCCTTCGCAGCCTCAGCCGAAAATTAGGCGACAGCGCCAACCAATTCGCCACGGCCTCCAGTCAGATCTCCGCGGCCAGCCACACGCTGGCCGAAGGCGCCAGCGAACAGGCCGCCACCTTGCAGGAATCCAGCGCCTCTCTGGAACAGATGACCAGCATGACGCGCCGGACCGCTGAACACGCTGACGACGCCCGCAGCGCCGCCGATCGGGCCCGCCTCTCGGCCGACACCGGCGCCCGCCAAATCGAAACGCTCCTCACCGCCATGGATGCCGCCCGCAAGGCCAGCGAAGACATCACGAAGATTCTCAAAAGCATCGACGAAATCGCCTTTCAAACCAACATCCTCGCGCTCAACGCCGCGGTGGAAGCAGCCCGCGCCGGTGAAGCCGGCGCCGGCTTCGCCGTGGTCGCGGACGAGGTGCGCAACCTCGCCCAACGATCCGCCCTCGCCGCCCGGGAAACTGCGGAACGCGTGGAAGACAACGTCAACCGAAGCCGGGAAGGAATCGCCTTGAGCAGTGAAGTCGCCCGCAGCTTCACGGAGATTCGCGAGAATGTCAGGGTTCTGAGCGACCTGGTGGCCGGCATCGCCAGCGCCTCAAAAGAGCAGAGTGACGGCATTGCGCAATTGAGCACCGCCGTCACTCAGATCGATCGAGTGACGCAGGGCAATGCGGCCAGCGCCGAGGAAACCGCGAGCGCCAGCGAGGAACTCAATGTCCAGGCGGCGTCCCTCAACGATGCCATCCAAACGCTGCAACATCTCGTCGGCCATTCTCCCAACGCTGCCGCTCCAGCGTCCTTCATGTCCACCGCTCAGCGCGCCACCATACCCCTGCCGCCGCCCCACGAGAACGAAGCGCCGCTGACCTTTGAAGACACGCCGCCCGCCGCGCTGACACCACTGGCCCCGGCTCCGCAACCGAAACGGGTCAAGGCACCCGAAGCAAAATCCCATGGTCGTTCCACCCTGCCCAAGGCGGCCCATACCACCGCCGACCGCAGCTTCTGATCCGTCACGGGATCCGCTGGCGGACACCACTCAAACTTCGACCCATCTGCCCGGCACCGGCGCCGGATAACGGCCCGCCGCGTCCGCTTGCACCGGGGCCGGACTCGACGACGTGAGTTGGTCCGCCTCGGGACAAAAGCGAAACGACGACTTGGAGATCTCCTCCCAAGTGATGACCCGGCCCATGTGCACTGCCGCCCGTCCCATCATCGCCCCCAGATTGGACCAAGCCGCCCGACGCAGTTCATTGTGCGGCTTGTTCTGCCGGATGGCGTCCAGCAGGACATCCCACTCCGCCTGCCACGGGTTGACGGTCTCCTTTGGCGGCCGCCACGCCACATTGCCCCGGTCCGTGTGCTGATCCTTGTAGATGAACGCGTCCGGCGCGTGGACGTCTCCGGAAAACTTCGCCGCTGCCTTCGTTCCATGGATGAAGGTCGCAAACTCGGTGTGACAATTGGGGATGTAACGACCGTTGACCATCGCCTTGCTGCCGTCCGCAAAGGTGAACTCGATCCCGTAGCTGTCGAGATTCTGGCTGGCGTCGGTGCTGCCGGCAAACCGACCACCCACCCCATGCGCCGAGACGGGCCAACCATCCTTAATCCAGAAGCACTCATCCATCTGGTGAATCATCAACTCGATGAAGATTCCGCCCGACGACCACATGAACTGATACGCATGCCCGGGGCTCAGCTGCCAGAGCAGCTCGTTCTGATTCTTCGCAAACGGCGGCATGAAATAGCCCGCATCCATGCGATAGGCACGAAGGTTCAGCACCTCGCCCACCGCGCCCGCACGAATCTTTTCAATCATCGCCTGGCGGGCCGAGGAGTGGCGGCACATCAATCCGCAGGCCACCTTCAGATTCTTTTTCTCCGCCAGCTCGTTTGTTTTGAGCAGGCGCTGAATGCTGCCCGGGTCCGGCCCGAAGGTTTTTTCCATGAACACATTCACCCCTTTCTGCACCGCGTATTCGAAATGCTGGGCGCGAAACGACGAGAAGGTGGTCAGCAGAGCCACGTCGCCCGGTCGCAGGCAATCGATGGCCCGTCGATACGCATCGAAGCCCAGGAACCGCCGCTCTGCCGGCACGTCCACGCGATCGCCCAACGCCTGCCGCAGGGCGGCGTGTTTCTCATCCAGCCGATCCCGCCGGATGTCCGCCATGGCCACGAGCTTGACCGGACCGGTGGCGACTTCACCCGGCGAAGCCTGACGACCAGACGTGTCACCGAGGATCAAGCCGCCCGCCGACATGGCGTTCGCCACCGCCCCCGCCCCGCGCCCCCCACAGCCAATCAAGGCCAGCTGAATCGTGTTGTCTTCCGCCGCATGCACGTGCGGCAGGCTGACCCCCGCCAGCGCGCTGGCCGCGGCCCATCGGCCAGAAACTTTTAGAAATTGCCGCCGGGTCGGCCGCTGGTTGAGGGACCGTTCCAATGAAGTCGTCACCGCGTGAAGCGTGTTCATAGCGAAAATTGGACGACCTCCATATCCTCGGCGTTCGAGGGCATTGACCAAGGAGCTGTTGCGCATGGGCCATGCGCTAAGCGGAAACGTTTCAGTTGGCCAGCCGGGTTTCTTGACCTTCGTGCGAAGGCCTTCGTTGTTGGTCGCTTACGGATTTCATCTCCATATGCGCACTCCTCACGCCTCGGACTTCGCAAGAATCTGCGGCGCAACCGTCCGCCGCCCAACTGAATCGTTGCGGCCAAGGCTCACACCCGCAAAAAACATCGAAACCCATCCGCGCCACATTGGTCAGATCGCTTGGCACGACGCCCAAATCCATCTCGCACCATCAACCCTCGAACCTTCGATGAAGACTCCCTTTCCTTTCCTGTTTTTGTTGGTCGCATCCACGCTGAGCCAGGGCATCACCATGGCCGCACCCGACGAGGCCGGAGCATCAAGTTCACGAGACCTCGACCGGGCACAGCAGGAAGTCGCCGCGAGCTATGCCAAGGCGCACGCGGAGATCAAAGAGTATGTCCTGTGGACAGCACGCACCTTCCGTCGCAGCGGTCTCTGGCTGCCAGAAGATGCCCTCGCGGATCTGCCAAATGCCGAACGCGAGAAGAAAATTCGACACCTCGCATCATTGTTCAGCGAAGGAGAATATGGACGGCACCTCTGCGCCGGACTGGCTGAGGCGAGCGCCCTCAAGGATCCCCGCCTGGTCCCCGGGCTCATCAAAGTCGCGGGCTTTCACCAGGCGGATCGTGACTACGATTGCCGCGCGAAATGGATGGCGGTGGCCGCCTTGGCCCGGCAGGAGGCGCCCGAAGCTGTTCCGGTCCTCATCAGCCTCGTCGATCACGGCAATCAAAACACCCGCAATTGGGCCCGCGCCGCCTTGTCACGGCTGACCCAGCAAGACTTCAGACAGGACAAACCGAGCTGGGCGAAATGGTGGCGGGACCATGGTCATGACCCGGTGCCGGAATCCTTCCTGAAACCATACGGAGCGCCGCCAGCCAAAAAGCCCTAGAACCACCTCATCAATAGGGAGGGGTTCTAACCCGGCCTGCTTCACCGCGCGCTACAACCCCTTCAGGCCGAGCGCTTCCGCCACGACAGCATCCACGACAGGTTTGCCGCCGGTGAATCGACGGTTGAGGCCGAAGCCTTCGTCCCAGCCCCAAACAGCCCAGCCAATCTGTTTCTCCTCCAGGACCGAGCCGAAGTCCCGAAACCAGCGCGCGCGGTGCTCCGCTCGCGCATGCACGGGAAAGACGCCGAACTCACCGCAATAGAGCGGTACGCCGTGGTTGGCTCCCCAAGCGATGGCCCGCTGAAAGCGGGCGCCCAATTTCGCCCGGTCCCACCGTTCTTCGCCATATTTCTCCAGCAACTGTTTCGAGACCGGTTGCGCTTCAAGCGCGGCCACCAACGGCGCCACGGCTTCCGGGCTGGACGGATACGGCACGGCCCGCAGGGGCTTGACGCCGTCGCCCGACCACGTGGCGCCCTGATGCGTGAAGGTAAACGGATCATAGCAGTGGAAGGAGTAAACGACGTTTCGATCCGGCAGCAGCGAGAGTTTTTGGAGCCCGTCAATCCCGCCCCAGTTCGGGCCGGACGTGACCAACGTGTGCAACGGAGCCCGCTCTCGAATCGCCGCCGCCAGTCGCGCGTTCAACGCGTTCCATTCGTCCTCCCGCTTCGCAAACACCGGCTCATTGACGAACTCCAACATGGTCAGCTCAGGATCGAAGCTGGCGAGGCGCCCGGCCAACCGACCCCAGAATCGCACGAAAGCATCCTGCCATGCCGGGTCCAGTTCCACCGCCCGGTCCTCGTTGTGAAGATCGACCATCACCAACAGGCCCGCCCGATGGAAACGGCGAATGGCCGATTCCAACTGCTCGATCGGCTTTTCTCGAAGAGCTCCCGAAACGGGGTCCATGACGACACTGGGCCCGACACAAAGCCGCACGTGGGTCAACCCCAGCCGCGCCATCCCACTTACTTCCGCCTCCGAAATATAATTCTGCAGATGCCCTGATTGATCCGCTGGGAAGCGAAACCATCGGCACACATTTGCGCCCCTTCGCAGGCGCCGAAGCCGCCCCGCCGGCACGCCCGCCGCGCTTTGCTCCTGCGCCAGGCTCATCGGGCCGGCAGTCAGCAGAGACCCCGCGGTCACCAAAGTTTCGTGGAAGAACTGCCGCCGCGTCCGCGTGGATGTAGAGCGCATCAACCAATCGACGCCGGTGCGCGCCCCGTGTTCACCCGGAATCCGCCGTTGCCCCCGATGCGACGACCGGTCTACAAATGGTTCATGTTCACTCCGGTGCCCGACCCTAAACCCGCCGGATCTTTGCCGCCGCCAAGGCCACCGGCAGCAAATTCCGTCGCCGTCGCAACGCTGGCAGAATCGCCCCCGATCCCCGCGTAAAATGGGAGAACCGCCGATGGCCTCAGGTGAACGCGGATCAGGACGGGGCTTCGTCGAACCTGCGTCTCCAAGTCGTGATCTAAAGGTTGTCGCCGATCCCAGTCCTCGACCGACGTTATGAAATCTGCGTCCAACGGCGTGAATCGCCGGTTCAATCGTTTTTTCACGAAGGTTACGTGTGGTTTTGGGGAATCGTCTGATGGAATGGAAATGGCACCTCGCGCGACCCAAATAAGATTGAAGTGGGCTCTGGCCCTGGTCTGCATCGGGCTCGGTGTCCTCACCGTCTGGTGCAGTCGCCCGCCGCCGCTGCTCGATGCCGCACAACTGGTCGCGAATCCCGGGCGATATGCCGGCCGAATGGTCAGGATCGACGGATACTGGAGATCGGGGTTCGAGTGCTCCCAGCTGGTAATTTCCAACACTCCCTTGGGTCGGACGGTCTGGGTGACGGCGGACTTACATTCCATCTCCAACCACAGTCCCGAGGCACTCCGATTCATCATGGAAGATTCCTCCACCCGCGAGCGACGCGGTCGCTTCCAATTGACGACCGTCCATTTTCGCGGCACGGGCTATTTCGAATCCGCGCTCCCAGGCCGGATCGATCGCATGTTGACCTGGGCCGAGTCGTCCTTGGGCATCACCGCACTCAGCCGATTCCGAAGCCCGATTCGGGCGTTTGGACACCTCGGATCTTCACCCAGCCAGTTAACCCTGCAAGCCCTCGAGCTGTATCAAGTTCAAAACCCGATGGACGAACCCGCGATCCTCATGAATCGCTGAACCGGTGACCCGGAATCCGCCGTTGCCCCGGGCGCAACCGCCGGTCTACAAATGGGGCATGTCCATTCCGGAGCCAAAGCGCAGACCCTTCACGGGCGAGGCTCGCTTCGCGTCCACCCATTGGAGCGTCGTGCTGGCGGCCGCGGAGACCTCCTCGCCGGAGGCGCAAGCCGCGCTGGAAAAGCTCTGCGCCGCCTATTGGTATCCGCTCTACGCCTACCTCCGGCGGCGAGGACATCCTCCCGCGGAGGCTGAGGATTTGACCCAGGAATTCTTCGCCAGCCGCGTCGTGACCAAACGGATTTTTCAGGGTGCCGATCCCAGCGCAGGGCGCTTCCGATCGTGGCTGCTGACCAGCCTGCAGAACCTGGTTCGGAACGAATGGGAAAAGCAAAATGCGATCAAACGCGGCGGGCGCAGCCCGCATCTTTCGCTCGATTTCGAATCCGCCGAGGGCCGCTATCTGGCCGAGCCCGCGCATGATTTGACTCCCGAAAAACTCTATGACCGCGCCTGGGCGCAGACGGTCGTGGAGTTGGTCCTGGATCGATTGCAGGCCAAATACGCGGCCGACGACAAAGCCAGCCAGTTTGAACAATTGCGCCTCTTCCTCCCGGGGGAACAGATCTCTCGTTCCTACGCCGAAGTGGCCGCGAGCCTGGGCCGCACTGAAGACGCCGTGAAAATGGCGGTCAGCCGTCTCCGTCGCGAATACGGTCAACTGCTGAAGGCCGAAATCGAATGCACCTTGCATCGTCCCCAGGACGTGGAAGAGGAACTGCGCTGCCTGCTGGCCGCACTCAGCGGTTGATTCGAGCGAGCAACGAAGGCCTTCGCAAGAAGAGCAAGCGAACGCCTGCTGGCCAACTGAATCGTTCCGGCTAAGCCGGCCGACGCGCACCGGAAACTGAATGCACATGTCTGATCCTCGAAAATGCGGGGAATGCGGCAGCGCCATCCCGGACGTCTCCCGTGACGGCCGTTGCCCACGATGCCTGGTCGGCCTCGCCCTTAACGCCACGGAGGTCGTTGACTCAACCCCAGTTCGCCTGGACGAGTGGACCAACGCTTCGGGCCGCGTGTTCGGGAACTACGAGTTGCTCGAACGAATCGGCCAGGGCGGCATGGGCATCGTCTTCAAGGCCCGACAACGGAACCTCAACCGGATCGTCGCACTGAAGCTCATGCTTTCCGGCCCGCTCGCGACTGAAGCGGAGATCAAACGTTTCCGTGGCGAAGCCAAATCGGCCGCAACCCTGCAACACCCCCATGTCGTCGCCATTCACGAAGTCGGAGAGCAGGAGGGTCACCACTACTTCTCCATGGATTATGTCGAGGGCCAGAGCCTCGGCGACGTGGTGCGCCGAACGCCGCTGCCCGCGCAGCAGGCCGTGCGCTACGTCAAAACCATCGCGGAAGCCATCCACTACGCCCATCGGCAAGGCATCCTTCATCGCGATCTCAAGCCCGACAACGTGCTCATCGACGCGCACGATCAGCCGCGCATCACCGACTTTGGCCTGGCGAAACAGATCCAGGTCGACTCCGAACTCACCGCTTCCGGTGCCGTCCTGGGCACGCCCAGCTACATGCCGCCGGAACAAGCCGCCGGCAAACGCCGTGAAATTGGCCCGGCCAGCGACGTCTATTCGATCGGCGCCATTCTTTACGATCTGCTGACCGGCCGGCCGCCATTCCGCGCTGAAACACCGTTGGACACGCTGCGCCAGGTGCTGGACGCCGAACCAGCCGCACCGCGTCTCTTGAACCGAAAGGTGCCCCGTGACCTGGAGGTCATCTGCCTCAAGTGCCTCGCCAAGGAACCGCAGCGTCGCTACGCCTCCGCCCAAGAGCTGGCGGACGACGTCGGGCGATTCGAGCGGAACGAACCGATTCTCGCGCGGCCACCCAGCGGCACCGAACGCCTCTGGCGCTGGGGCCGGCGACATCCTGCGGAAGCCGGTCTGATCGGCACCTCCGCCGTACTGCTCCTGCTGATGGCGGCGGCCGCCATCCTGTTCCGACGCGATACGCTGGACAACAACGTGCATGCCGCGCGGCTGGCCGCCGGCACGGTCCACGCCGAACTGTCCCAACTCGGCCGTCTGGTGGAAGAGACGGCCACCAGCACCGAATTGCGCGGGCTCCTGCCCTCCGGCGACACAAAGCAACTCGAAGCGTTTGCCCGCCAAGCTTTCCTTCGCTCGATTACCAATGCTGGCAGCTGGCTGCATTTTGAGAATTGGCTCGTGATGGATCCCGCCGGCCACAAGCTCGTCCGCTGGCCCGAGGAGAGTCATCTCGACGATCGATCCTTTCGCGACTACTTCCGCGGCGCATCCAGCAGCAACTCCAGCGGGGTGTACTTTTCCCGGGTCTATCATTCGTTCGACGACAGCCTCTACAAGTTCGCCATCAGCCGGGCCGTCCGCGACACCAATGGCACCTTGCTCGCCGTCATCGCCGCCTCGGTCGGCACTTCTTCCACCGAAGGCCGCCTCGGCCTCACGACCGCCCAGCGCAAAACCGTCCTCGTCGCCCGTTGCGACACCAACCAGCCCAGCACGCTGATCGGGGCCACCAACCAGCTTCCGGATTTTGTCATCATGCTGCACCCCGCCTTCCGCGCCCGGGAACCCGCCGTGCCCATTCGCCACCCCCACCTTCACCTTCTCCTGGACAAACCCGAGAACGCCTCCGCGCAGCAGGTTCAAGACGGCCAGTTCCGCGACCCCGTTGCCGCCCGCTATCCCCAATATCTGGGGCGTTGGCTGGCCGGGTTTGCCCCCGTCACCGGCACCCCCTTCGTCATCATCTATCAAACCCGCGACTGGGTCAGCGACGCCGTGTTCTTTGCCGCCATTTTTCTGGGCCTCGGCGCCGTCAGCTATGCCACATGGCGGATCGCCCGCCGATGGAAGTCGAGGCAGCCGCAAAATAGTTAACTCGTTCGCTGTTACCTTTGGACCCTTCTCCGGTTGCATGGGGTGTGAATGGCAACCCTATGAACCACGAACAAGCATCGCTCCTCGCCCGGCTGGAATCCTTTTCCCTCGACGACGCCGCGGCGCCCTTTCCGTTCTCAGCCCGTCTGGCCCGGGATGAAGGCTGGTCAAAATCGTATGCTCAGCGGGTTATCCGCGAATACAAGCGATTCGCCTTCCTCGCCGTCGCCGCCGGACATCCGGTGTCCCCTTCCCCCGACGTAGACCAAGTCTGGCATTTGCACCTGCTCTACACGCAATCGTATTGGAAGGATTTCTGCGGCGAAGTGCTCGGAACCCCGTTGCATCATCACCCGACCAAGGGCGGCCCAGCCGAGCGCGGCAAGTTTGACCTGTGGTACGCCAACACCCGCGCGAGTTACCGTCGGCTCTTCCACGAAGATCCGCCCCACGACATCTGGCCAGAACCTCCTGAACACATGGCCACCGTCCGTTTCAACCCGGCAGCCCACTGGTTGGTGCCGAAGCCTCGGCTATTGGGACCGTTGCTGCGCGAGGCGCGGGCGCTCCTCCAGCTGTGCCTCGCCCGACCCGCCGTCGGTCTTTGGCTGCTCATGCTCTTGCTCTTCTGCGCCGGCTGCGCCTCCGACGCGGTGGCCATGATCTCACCGCTGGACTGGAAGGGCCCGGAGTTCCTCGGGTTCTACTTCGTCGCCCTGCCGGTTGCGTGTGCCGCGGCCGCCTGCCTTCGCTGGAACTGGCGTCGGCCGGCAGACGCTCCCGATGGTCCGACACCACCGCTCGACGCCTACGCCGTTACCTACCTGGCTAACGGTCCCGGACTGACCATTGCCGCGGCGTTGACCCGGCTGCAGCAGCTCCGGGCCATCGCCGTATCGAACCCGTCCGGACAACTGACCGCGGTGCAACCGCTCCCCGAAAACGCGCATCCCTTCGAGCAGGGCATTTACCATCTCGTGGCGCACGGAATGCAGTCGGCCAGCGCGATCCACCGTCTGGCCAAAACGATGACCCAATCGTTGGTGGACAGCCTGCAGGGCCAAGGTCTCGTGCCCACCGATTCCCAGGCCGCGAAGGCAACCTGGGGCCCGTTCGTCCTCGCCGCACTCGTGCCGACGCTCGGGTGCATCAAAATTCTCGTCGGCCTCAGCCGCAATCGGCCGGTTGAGATTCTCGTGGCGGCGTGCCTGTTGTCGTTTGTGTTCATCGGACTCGCCTTTGCCCGCCGGCCTCTGCGAACGCGCCGCGGTGACGCGGTGCTCGCCCGGTTGCGCCGCGAACACCAAGGCCTGCGCAACAAGGTGCAGTCGTCCTTCTCCGAGCTCTCCGGAACCGCCCTGCCTCTGGCCATCGGCCTATATGGATTGGAAGTCTTGGCGGGCACTCCGCTCGCTGACTTGAGAACCTCGCTCCGCCCGCCGGCGGCAGCATCAGCAAGCGGCGGCTGCGGCAACGGCGGCGGAGCCAGCTGCGGAGGTGGTGGTGGAGACGGAGGAGGTGGTGGAGGCTGTGGCGGAGGTTGCGGCGGCTGCGGCGGCGGCAGTTGATTCGCCCATTTGCCCCACGAGCCACAAGCATTGGCAGAATCGGAGGGATTGGCCGTCGAGTGGAGCAGAGGCGCGAACATGATTAGGCCAGTAACTTCCTGGGTATCTGCCCTTTCGGGCATCGTGGCAAACGGTCACCAGGCCATCCACTTCGTTTCCTCTGCCCCCTCTAAAATTCCGGACAGTGGGTTTT